>NZ_CP086253.1:2400000-3600000 GCF_003382565.3 Pectobacterium aquaticum | reverse complement strand
GAAATTCTGGTCTCCGGCACGCCGGAAACGGTGGCAGAGTGCGAAGCGTCTCACACTGCGCGTTTCCTGCGACCGATTCTGGCGCGTGAAGCCTGATAGCAGGAATAAGGCAATGTGGACGCAATATGAAATCCGCCTGAAGCCGAAAGCCAGAGGCTTCCATCTGGTGACCGACGAAATACTGGCGCAGGTTGTCGCATTGCGCCAGATAAAAGTCGGGTTGATGCAGGTATTCATCAAGCACACCTCGGCGGCGCTAACGATTAACGAGAATGCCGACCCTACGGTGCGGCAGGATTTCGAGAGCTTTTTTAATCGCTTAGTGCCGGAGGATGAACCGTATTACCGCCATACCTATGAAGGTAGCGACGACATGCCCGCGCACCTGAAAGGCAGCCTGCTCGGCAACAGCCTGACGATCCCCATCACCAACGGACGCCTGAACATCGGCACCTGGCAGGGTATCTACCTGTGCGAACACCGCAACCACGGCGGCAGCCGCTCGCTGGTTGTCACGCTCAATGGGGAATAACGCCACGAAATGCGTCGCGCCAGTGACGTATCCCGATAAAAAGCGAGCTGCCTGTACGGCAGTGAACGCGCTGTGCCTCGCGTATCAGAATCTGGCGCATTTCTAAGCTGCCGTACAGGCAGCTTAGAAAGTGGTAATGGCTTAAAAGCGTTATTTTCATAAGGTATTCTCTTTTGAGGTCACGCATTTATGCCAGCCACGATCAACGTTGCCTGCCGACATTGCCAGCAAACAGAACCCGTCCGTAAGTATGGTATAGGAAAGGCAGGATTTCCCCGATACTACTGTCAACAATATGGTTTTTCACCACCGATGATTGGGGGCGTTACGCACGAGAAACCGAGTCAGAAAAACACCTGACAGGTAAGCTATTCACGCAGAGAATTGAGCGGCATAACCTTCATTTACGAATTCATATTAAACGTCTGGCGAGGAAAACAACCTGCTTTTCACGCTCATTTGAAATACATGAAAAGTCATCGGTACTTATATTGAAAAACACCATTACAACGCATTTGCGTCATGACTCGTTTATTTCCCGCCAGTTCAGCCAGATTCGCATATCAAATTCCAACTGGTGATAATCAGGGTCCATATGGCAGCAGAGTTGATAGAAAGCCTTGTTGTGGTCTTTTTCTTTGAGGTGAGCGAGTTCGTGTATCACGATCATCCGCAGGAAATCTTCGGGCCCGTCACGGAATAGCGTCGCTATTCTGATTTCATTATTGGACTTTAATTTTCCGCCTTGCACGCGTGCCACAAAGGTATTGGTTCCCAGCGTCCCTTTGATCGGGTTCTGTTTATTGTCGTAAAGCACCTTTGATATCGCTGGAGCATTTTTTAGATAGCGCTGTTTCAGTTCGGCGACAAACTGATAGAGCGACTTGTCACTCTGGATCGGATGGCGATCAGGGTATTTTTTTTCCAGCCACGGGCCGAGTTTGCCTTGATCAAGGAGCGTTTGTACTTGGGCAATAATTGCTGGGGGATAGCCGTTCAGGTAGCGTAACTGGGTCATATTTTATTCGTTGGGATAAAGCATGGCGGATTTGTCGATGTGTTGCCGTCAGTCTGAGTGTAGAGAACAGATAGCACGACAGCGATAGTTAACCGAAAACACAGGCCACCGGGTTAAGCGAGTTCACTCATGTGAGTCGGTTAAGCCAGTGGCGTTGTCATTTACAATTTACTGGATCGCGGCGAAAGCAGCGGCGACGCGCTGGACGTTGCTGTGGTTCAGCCCCGCCATACACATACGTCCGCTGGCGATCAGGTACACGCCGAATTCTTCACGCAGACGATCAACCTGTTCTGAGCTGAAACCGGTGTAGCTGAACATGCCGCGCTGGGTGAGCAGGTAATCGAAGTTACGGTTCGGCAGCGCGTTTTTCAGTGCTGAAACCAGCTCCTGACGCATGCTCAGAATACGGGTGCGCATCTCTTCGACTTCCGCTTTCCAGTCAGCGTTCAACTGCGCGTCATTCAGGACTTTAGAAACGACCTGTGCGCCGAAATTCGGTGGGGAAGAGTAGTTGCGGCGGACGGTCGCTTTTAACTGACCCAGCACGCGCTGTGCGCTGTCGGCATCGTCGCACACCACGGAAAGGCCGCCGACGCGCTCGCTATACAGTGAGAAAATCTTGGAGAACGAGTTGGCGATGAGTGCCGGAACGCCCGCGCTGGCAACGGCGCGAATCGCATAGGCATCCTGCTCAATCCCGAGGCCAAAGCCCTGATAGGCGATGTCCATAAACGGAATCAGCTCACGTTGGATGATGAGCTCAATGACGCGATCCCACTGTTCGGTGGTGAGGTCAGAACCGGTCGGGTTGTGGCAGCATGGATGCAGCAGCACGATGCTGCGCGCTGGCAACGTTTGCAGCGTGGCGAGCATGGCGTCAAATTTCACGCCCAGGCTTTCGCCATCGAAATACGGATAGGTGTGAACGTTAAAGCCCGCCCCCTCGAAGATCGCAATATGGTTTTCCCATGTTGGATCGCTGACCCACACTTCTGAGTTCGGGAAGTAGCGTTTCAGGAAATCTGCACCGACTTTCAGTGCACCGGAACCGCCCAGCGTCTGGATGGTGGCGATGCGATCGGCTTTCAGCGCTGCGTGATTTTCACCAAACAGCAGGTGTTGGATCGCGGTACGGTAAGGCTGTAACCCTTCCATCGGCAGGTAAGAGCTTGCGCTCTGCGCCGGCTGTTTCAGGCTGCTTTCGGCCGCACTGACGGAGCGCAACTGCGGGATAATATTCTGCTCGTTGTAGTAGAGCCCGATACTCAAATTGATCTTATCCGCTCTTGGATCCTGTTTGAATTTTTCCATCAGAGACAGAATAGGATCTCCGGCATAGGTATCAACGTTTTGAAACACAGTGTAGCTCTCCTGAATGTGTCAATTTTTATGGGTACCGCAACCCCGACGATGATGGGAACAATCAGGCCGCGTAACGGCCGGGGCGATGGTTCATCGCGATAATCAGGTTCAGAATGGTTGCCCCCAGAATCGAAGCAATCAACATGGGTATGCTTACCACGAACAGCGAAGTCAGCACAATCACAACGTCAACGCCCATCTGGAGTTTTCCCGCTCGCAGGCCGTATTTGTCCTGAAGATACAGCGCCAGAATGTTCATGCCGCCGAGGCTGGCCTTATGGCGGAACAGCACTACGAAGCCGATTCCGGTGATGATATTGCCAAACAGCGTAGCGTAAAACGGGTTGAGCTGATCGAAATGAACGAACAGCGGGTGCAGGTCGGAAAACAACGAAACCAGCCCGACGGCGCAGAACGTTTTCACCGTGAATTCCCACCCCATGCGGCGCACAGCCAGATAATAGAAGGGCAGATTCAGCAGGAAAAACGCAACGCCAAAGGAGACGTTGGTCAGATAGTGGGTAAGGAACGCGATGCCCGCGGTGCCGCCGGTGAGGGCACCGGCCTGACGCAGCAGGATAACGCCAAACGATACCATCAGCGTGCCGATCAATATCGCCAGAATATCTTCCAGCAGCGTGTGTGATAGTTTTTGTGTGGGAATAACGTTATCCATGGTGAGCACTCAACAGATGGTCGTAAAACAGGTGCTTACCAAAGCAAGAATCGCACCAGATAGTGCTGTTTAGCGGCTGGTGTCTGCGTAATCTCGCCTGCGATAAGAGCAACGTATTGAATTATATGAATGAAAACAATGCGTGATTCATGCGTTTTTTATTATCTATTCGGCTGAATCGTGCATTTACATAGGTTTCGTTGCGTGAGGCATTCATTTTATGCACCAAATAGAGGCAGTTGCCCCAATTCAGGGCAACGCAAGCCGTTCTGGTATCACCAAACCGTTCTCTTTGAGGCGGTTCAATACCACTGAGGTTTTCAGGTGCGCGACGCTCTTGTTCTGCGACAGAATCTGGCTAATCAGGGTGCTGAGTCCTGGCAGATCGGCCACGGCGACTTTTAACAGATAATCGGCATCACCCGTGGTTTTATAGGCATCGATGATGGCATCCACTTCCCCCAGCATCTGGTGAAAGCGTTCAACGTATTCGCTGGTATGGTTGATCAACCGCACTTCAATTAACCCTAGGCATTCCAACCCGACTGCGTTCGGCGACAGGCGGGCATGGTAGCCGAGAATCAGCTGTGCCTGTTCTAGCGCGATGCGACGGCGGGAACACTGCGAGGCGGAAAGCCCAACCAGATCGCTCAGTTCCTGATTGGTCAGGCGGCCGTTGGTCTGTAGCAGCGTCAGGATTTTCAGATCGAAGTCATCAATGTGGTACATCGCGTTTCCTAAACAGTATCAGGCAGTCGGCCAAACAGACTACCAGCTTTTTAGGTCGCGTTGCCTATGAGTTTTTTATTGTTGATTTTCGGCGCGTTTAATTTTCTTAGCTGCCTGTACGGCGGTACATCCATCACTCAACAATAATCCGCTCGTCATTGTCTCCCAGACATACCGTTAACTGCTGACCGCTGGGGCTAAAAGCGCAGTAGGGGAGAGGTTCACGCAGGTAGAAATGCAGCGGGAGCGCGAAATAAAGCGCGATCAGCAGCAATGCAGCGACCGCTTTCGCATAGCTTGGACGTGGAGCGACTGGGTTGCGCCGCGCGTGTCGATATTTCACGATGCCGATGGCGGCCATGCCTGCGCCCACCAGCATGGAAACATACAGTTCGCCGGGCATCGGGGAAAGTATCAGCTCGTCGCTTTCATAATCCTGCCAATATTGAATGCGCCACAGTGCGCCGATACCGATTTGCACCAGCCCCGCGAGTACCCAGGCAACACGCCATCCTGAAAGCCGAAAGAGCGCCAGAAAGCAGAATCCCGACGCGGCGCAAGACCAATAGATGAGGTCGAACATCGCGCTAAACATGCCGCCAAACAGCGTGCCGCCGACGTCCGTCGGTTTCAGAGTATAGAAATTAATGAGGGCAAACAGCGTCAGGATAGCGGAGACGGCAAGCCAGCTTGCCGCATAGTAGATAACCCGTTTTAAGGTCGGCAAGCCATGAGCTTGCCGATAAAAACTAGTCAGTCCGTTTTTACTCACCGTCGACGTATTCCAACGCGGTGCGCTGGGTTAAGCGCGTGATCAGCTCGTAGGCGCTGGCGCCCGTATGCGCAGCAATGCGTTCAACCGGTAGCGTTGGCCCCCAAAGGATGACCTCATCGCCGACCTTGTCCTGCGCATCTGGCCCTAAATCCACCGTGATCATATCCATCGATACGCGGCCAGAAAGCGGTACTTCGCGGCCGTTGACGAGCACGGGCGTCCCGGCTGGGGCGCAGCGCGGATAGCCATCACCGTAGCCGACGGCGACCACACCCAGACGAGTATTGCGCGGGCTGATCCAGGTGCCGCCGTAACCGACCGCTTCGCCCGCGTTGTGTTCGCGTACCGCGATCAGGTGAGACGTAAAGGTCATGGCTGGCTGGAAGCCAAAATGCGCGGCGTCTTCGTTATCCAACGGTGACACGCCATAGAGAATGATGCCGGGACGAACGCGATCGCGGTGTGACTGCGGCCACAGCAGAATACCGCCGGAGGCCGCAATGGACTGTGCGCTGGGCTTACCCTGCGTAAAGGCATCGAAGCAGGCTAGCTGGCGTTCGGTGGTTCCCGCTTCGGGTTCATCGGCGCGGCAAAAGTGGCTCATGATATTGACTGGCTGTACCACGTTGCGGCATTCGGTCAGGCGTTGCCAGAATGCGTCGGCGTGTTCCGGCAGAACGCCAAGACGGTGCATACCGCTATCCAGTTTCATCCACACGGGGATCGGCTGTGGCAGCGTGGCCTGTTCCAGCGCGGCAAGCTGTTCAGGGCTGTGAACGGCGGTTTCTAACTGGTGCTCTACCAGAAGCGGGAGGTCGTCGGCGGAGAAAAAGCCTTCCAGCAGGACGATAGGCTTAGTGATGCCCGCGGCGCGCAGTGCCAGCGCTTCGGAGAGCCGCGCGACGCCGTAGCAGTCAGCGTCGGAAAAGGTATGGGCAGCGTCGATCATGCCGTGGCCGTAGGCATTGGCTTTCACGACGGCAACGACCTGACTGTCAGGCGCTAGCTGACGGATACGTTGCAGGTTGTGGCGCAAAGCACGCCGGTTAATGACGGCCGTTGCCGTTTTCATTCTTGTTCCTTAGTGCAGTGTTGTCATTGCTGAGCGCTGCGTTATTCATCGTCATATTGTGGGCCGGCATAGTTATCAAAGCGCGACCACTGCCCGTTAAAGGTCAAACGAACGGAACCAATCGGGCCGTTACGCTGTTTCCCCAGAATGATTTCAGCGATGCCTTTCAGGTCGCTGTTTTCGTGATAAACCTCATCACGATAGATAAACATAATCAAGTCGGCATCCTGCTCGATGGAGCCGGACTCACGCAGATCCGAGTTAACCGGGCGCTTATCGGCGCGCTGTTCCAGACTACGGTTAAGCTGCGACAGGGCGACAACAGGAACCTGCAATTCTTTTGCCAACGCTTTGAGCGAGCGGGAAATTTCTGCAATTTCCAGCGTACGGTTGTCGGACAATGACGGCACGCGCATTAATTGCAGGTAGTCGATCATGATCAGGCTCAGGCCATTATGTTCACGGAACACGCGGCGGGCGCGGGATCGCACGTCGGTCGGCGTCAGGCCAGAGGAGTCATCGATGTACATGTTGCGTTTTTCCAGCAGGATCCCCATGGTGCTGGAAATGCGCGCCCAGTCCTCGTCATCCAACTGGCCGGTACGGATTCGCGTCTGATCCACGCGAGACAGAGACGCGAGCATACGCATCATGATCTGCTCGCCGGGCATCTCCAGACTGAAGATCAGGACGGGCTTTTCCTGTGTCATCGCGGCATGTTCGCACAGGTTCATCGCAAAGGTGGTTTTCCCCATTGATGGACGGGCTGCCACGATGATCAGGTCGGATTTCTGCAAGCCAGCGGTTTTTTTGTTGAGGTCCTGATAGCCCGTGTCCACCCCCGTCACACCATCATGTGGTTTCTGGTAAAGCTGCTCGATACGGGAAACGGTATCTTCCAGAATGCGGTCGATACTTTTTGGGCCTTCATCTTTGCTGGCGCGGTTTTCGGCGATCTGGAAGACACGAGATTCCGCCAGATCGAGCAGATCTTCGCTGCTGCGCCCCTGCGGATCGTAGCCGGCATCGGCGATCTCATTGGCGACGGAGATCATCTCACGCACCACGGCGCGCTCGCGCACGATATCGGCGTAGGCACCGATGTTAGCGGCGCTCGGCGTGTTCTTTGCCAATTCAGCCAGATAGGCGAAGCCACCAGCGGATTCCAGTGAGCCTTGCAGTTCGAGCGATTCGGACAGCGTGATCAGGTCGATCGGCTTGCTCATTTCCAGCAGCCGATGCATTTCGGTGAAGATCAGACGGTGGGCACGGTTATAGAAATCGTTAGCAACAACACGCTCGGCGACATTATCCCAGCGTTCATTGTCGAGCATCAGGCCACCCAATACCGACTGCTCCGCTTCCAGCGAATGTGGCGGAAGTTTCAGACCTTCCATCTGGCGGTCGCGAGGTGCATTCGATTTATTGGTGGGTCTTTTCTCTGCCATAAAACGGGTTCTTTACCGGTTGATTTGCCATTGGATTAGGGGGCATTGTATATGCCACACGTCCGAAATAACACAATATACCCGTCATACTTCAAGTTGCATGTGCGTTGGCTTCGCTTAAATACTCGGCCCGTCGTGGGCCTCGCCCTGAAGGGCCGCTGCAAGCAGCGTTCAAATCTGCTCCCGGCAGATTTGTCGCCCGAATCACTTACTCAAGTAAGCTCATCGGGCTCCTTCGCTTGCCGCCTGCCTGAAACTCGAATTATTTAGCAACTGTCTTGAACACTATTTTTCATGAGGTAATCAGGTGAAAAGACGCATCCCATTCCTTACCCGTTTTGAGCATAGCGTTCAGAATAGTCAGAAGTTTGCGCATGCAGGCAACCAGCGCGACTTTTTTCGGTTTGCCCGCCGTCACGAGACGCGTATAAAACGCGTGAATCACCGGATTAAACCGAGTCGCGACCAACGTTGCCATATACAACACGCTACGGACGTGGGCCCTACCACCAAATATTGTCCGCTTGCCCCGCATTTTGCCAGAGTCCCGATTGAGGGGCGCGACGCCTGCCAGCGCACTAATCTCGCGGCGCGAGAGTTTTCCCAGTTCGGGTATCTCTGCCAGCAACGTAGCGGTGGTCGTGGTTCCGACGCCTTTGACGCTATTGAGTAAACCGGACAAGGCGCTGAAGTGAATCTGAACATGCCTGTTCATGTCGTGGTCTATGCGAGCCAGCTCGTGTTTCAGCGCATCAATAATCGTTTTTATGCTCTTACGAGCCTGAGGATGAGCCTGAGTAAGGCGGTTACGTTCAGCGACAAGCATGGTCACGAGTTGGCGTCGGCGAGTGACGAGAGCCGCCAGAGCCTGACGTTGAGGGTCTGGCAGCGGTTGAATAAAACGTTCGCGCTCAGGATGACGGTCGATGACCTCGGCCATCATAGCCAAGGCTTTGGCATCAATCGTGTCGGTTTTGGCGAGGTATCCCATGGCCCGCGCGAAGTCTCTGGCCTGACGTGGGTTGATAACCACGACCTCAAACCCAGCGGCTTGTAACGAACAAGCGAGTGGGGCTTCGAGGCCACCAGTAGCCTCCATGAGGATAAGGGAAACAGGATGTTTTGCCAGTTCAGCCAGAATAGCGTCAAAGCCATCGAGGTCATTCCTGGCGGAAAAGGGCGGCAATGCGGAACCGATAGCGACATCGAGGGAGGCTTTGGAAACATCAATGCCGATGTGAAGTAAATTTGGCAGACTCATTTTTACCCCTCCTTGCAAATACGAAATGAGGTCAAACAACTGTACGGGTTTCAGATGAGTGACGCGGTTCATGCGCAATGAGCTAAATAACGGGCTTAGAAACCCCAGGGTAAACCAGGCTACATGAACCGTGCCAAACCTACATTGTCAATAATACCTAAACTTCAAGATACAAGGGTATACGTATTATAGAGAGACAACGAACCTGTCACGATTAAGGAGATAACATGGCAAAACGCGTTCAGTTCCGAGCTTATGGTGGCCCAGAGGTTCTGCAATATGTGGATTTCACACCTGCCGACCCCGCTGCGGGAGAGGTTCAGGTTGAGAATCGCGCCATCGGCATTAATTTTATCGATACCTATATTCGCAGCGGCCTGTATCCGGTGCCTGACTTACCTTCCGGTCTGGGAACCGAAGCGGCGGGCGTCGTGACGAAAGTTGGGGCAGGGGTTAGCGTGCTGAAAGTCGGCGATCGCGTCGTTTATGCGCAGTCCGGGTTAGGGGCGTATAGCGAAGTGCATAACGTGGTGGCGGAGAAAGTTGCGCTGCTGCCGGATGCCATCAGCTTTGAGCAGGCAGCGGCCTCTTTCCTGAAAGGGCTGACGGTTTACTATCTGCTGCGCCAGACGTATGAAATCAAGCCAAATGAAGTCTTCCTGTTCCATGCGGCGGCGGGTGGCGTTGGGTTGATTGCCTGTCAGTGGGCGAAGGCGCTAGGGGCGAAGCTGATCGGGACGGTGGGTTCCGATGAGAAGGCGGAGCGGGCAAAACAGGCGGGTGCCTGGGCGACCATTAATTACCGTACCGAGAATATTGCGCAGCGCGTCGCGGAACTGACCGATGGGCAGAAGGTGGACGTCGTGTATGACTCGGTTGGGAAAGATACTTGGGAAGCCTCGCTCGATAGCCTGCGCCGTCGCGGACTGATGGTCAGCTTCGGCAATGCGTCGGGGCCAGTGACCGGCGTCAATCTGGGGATTTTGAACCAGAAAGGCTCGCTGTACGTCACGCGTCCGTCGCTGTTTGGTTACGTGACGAACCGCGCCGAACTCGAACAGGCCAGCAATGCACTCTTTTCACTGATCGCCAGTGGAGCAATTACGGTAGACGTGCCGCAGCATCAAAAATTTGCGCTGGCGGATGCGCAAGCGGCTCATCGGGCGCTGGAAAGCCGCAGTACGCAGGGCTCCTGCCTGCTGATTCCCTAATATTTGTTTCTGAAAAGCAAAGGGCTTCCTGTTAGGAAGCCCTTGCCGTTCGCCAATTTCATCAGACTGTATGTAGGGTACAGCGTGGTGATCGTCACGAAAGTGCCGCTGTGCGGCTATTATTTCCCTGACGACGATGAAATCGTGTGGCTTTTTGCCACAGTGCTTGCTTACCCGTGTAAACAATATTGGGGTATCAAACAGTAGCGCCATCCTAGCAGCCACATCTGGGAAAAAATATCTGCTGGCGCACACTTTTGTACTAAAACAGGTCATATTAAAATAATCCGTATTAAAACAAGCCGTAGTAAAACAAGTTGATGTTAAACACGGCGTTGCCCGTCATTTTTGTGCGCAACTCATTTTCGTGTAACCCAGATTTTTCTGGCATTACCACTCATTTCCGTTGCGCTGGCGATAGGTGTATTTGCGATAGGTATAGCGGTGCGAGTTGTAGACAGGTCGTCCGCTAAATTTGCGCCACAGCCACACCGCCGCGACGGCCAAGATCAGCCACGGCAGTACCTTTATCGCGATGCTAAACAGCCCACCGATCAACATAAAAAGGGACGCCACAAACAGTGCAGCAATCACGCCCAGCAGTGACACGCCCGTCAACATCAGCATGATAAAAAAGCCAATAACGAAGAAAATTTCCAACATGGTGTGCTCCTGTAGCGGTTAAACCGCAGAGAAAAGTTCTGCGTGCCACATAAGCTATAACAAGAATCGTGCCAAGATGTGCCGCTGGTAAGTGATTGATTTACCAGCGGCGTCAGGAAGAGAAATGAAAGAGTGTTGATGAAAAACACTAACTGTTAGTATTTTTTAAACCAGATTAACCAGCGCCAGCGCACGCTCTACCACCGCAGCGTCAGCACCGGGTTTGTGGGCGTTTTCACTCAGATAGCGTCGCCACTGACGCGCACCGGGGATGCCCTGAAACATGCCGAGCATGTGGCGCGTGATGTGGCCTAATGACGCGCCGCCAGAGAGTTCGCGCTCGATATAGGGGTACATGGCTCTTACCACACCAGCCAGATCCGGCGTGGCGGTGTCGATGCCAAATAGCTCACGGTCGACCTGCGCCAGAATACCGGGATTCTGGTAAGCCTCACGCCCCATCATCACGCCGTCCAGATGCTGTAAATGCGTTTTGGCTTCTTCCAGCGTTTTGACGCCGCCGTTGATGGCGAGGGTGAGCGCTGGAAAATCGCGCTTGAGCTGGTAAACGCGCGGATAGTCCAGCGGTGGAATCTCCCGATTCTCTTTCGGACTCAGGCCCGATAGCCAGGCTTTGCGCGCGTGGACGATAAAGGTATCGCACTCGCCGCGTTCGGCGACGGTTTGAATAAAGTCGCACAGGAATTCATAGCTGTCTTGATCGTCAATGCCGATGCGGGTTTTCACCGTAATCGGGATTGAGGTACTGTCTTTCATCGCCTTGATGCAGTCCGCCACCAGTGCCGCTTCGCCCATCAGGCAGGCACCGAAACGACCATTCTGTACACGGTCAGACGGGCAACCGACGTTCAGGTTAACTTCATCATAGCCACGCTGCTCTGCCAGTTTGGCACACTGCGCCAGCGCTTGCGGATCGCTACCGCCGAGCTGTAGCGCCAGCGGGTGTTCTTCTTCGCTGTAGGCCAGATAGTCGCCTTTACCGTGAAGAATCGCGCCTGTCGTTACCATTTCGGTATACAGCAGCGTCTGGCTGCTCAACTTGCGAAGAAAATACCGGCAATGGCGATCGGTCCAGTCCAGCATCGGCGCGATGGAGAAGCGGTTAAGGCGAGAAGCGCGAGAGTCGGTGAATACCGTGTGGTGTGTACCTGATTTTACGTCGGTCATGGTTTGTCAGTTATCGTTTCGTGTGTCTGGCGGTGTGGTCTGAGGTTATCTTTGCTGGCGCTGACTATAGCACAGGGAGCGGGCTGTGACTGCTCGCTATCTTACTCTGCATCTGTGAAAACGCGTCCTGCATACACGATAACCTGAGATCAAGAAGTATGAATCACGACGTGAGTTGCGTATTACGAGGGTTGGATCCGGCTGTGTCCTGTGTTCGAACACGCGACTTTACGTCGGTACTGAGCAGAGGGAAGATCTCAAAGATCAAATCAGATTCAGGCGTCATCGGGAACGAAAAAGGGAGCAGGCCGTTGGCGTGCTCCCTTATTAAGGTTGATGTGGATGCTTATGCGGTCGCGTGGTTGACCCTCTGTGCCAGCACCTTGCGCCATGCGTCTACCTGACCGAGGTAGTTTGCCGCTGGGATTTGCTGGAAATTCCCGTTAGCGTCTTCCAGCGCAAACGTGGGGAAGCCTTGTCCACGTACTTTTGCCAGTAATTCCCGGCTAGCGCTGATGTGTTTTGACAGCGTTTCTGCCTGAATAATGGTGAACTCGGTGCTGAACGTATCACCATCCAGACCGATCGCTTCTGCACATTGACGTAGCACGGCGGCGTCGGCGATTTTTAGCCCAGAAACGTAATGCGCCCGCTCGATCTGGTGCAACATCGCCATGCCTTTGTCAGCCATCGCTTCTGCCGCGAGTACGGCAGCTGTTGGCGGCGCGGAATCCAGCACGACGCTGGTGTCGCGCAGCAGCCCTTCGTAATAGGCTTCCCCGAAGGTCTGCCCGGTCATTTGCGCAATGCGACGATCGTGGGGGATCACGTAATCATGCCACTCGGGGGTGATGGTGCGGCTATTGCTGCCCGTCATCATACCGCCGCCGTGGAGGATCAGATCCAACCCGTCAATCTCCTGCGCGGCCAGCGCGAGTGGGGCGGCGCCGTAGCACCAGCCGCACAATGGATCGTAAATATAATGCAGTCTTACTGTGGCCACTTCATTTCACCTTTCAGGACTTTGGCGCTCAGTTCAAGACCCGATTCTTCTTTCAGGGTCGGGTAGTGTTTTTTCATTGCGGCGATCAGTTCGGCAGAATCTTTCGCTTTTGCCAGCTCTTTTTCCACCGTATCCAGATATTGCAGCGTAAACGTCACGTTTTTCAAGGTGTAATCCGTTGGCGCGATAAAGTGACCCGGCACGACGGTGGTTGGCTTCAGCGCTTCAATGGATTTCAGCGTGTCACGCCAGTGCACGCGAGATTCTGGCGTTTGGGTATCGGCAAGCCAGACGTGGATGTTGGCAGATACCGGAACACCGCCGACCACGGCTTTTAGCGAAGGGATCCAGACGTACGTGCGATCCGGCGTTGGCCCTTTCAGACCTTTCACTTCCAGCTTTTTGCCATCAATGGTAAAGCTATCGCCTGCCAGTGCTTGAGGAACCACGATCTCTTTCGGCGCGTTTTCTTTCAGAATTGGGCCCCAGTGTGCCACTTTGCCGTCTTTGCTGGCGTTAATCGCATCGATGGTCGCCTGGGTCGCAACGATTTTAGCGTCTGGGAACGCGGCTTTAATCACGTCCAGACCGAAATAGTAGTCAGGATCGGAGTGGCTGATATAGACGGTCGTCAGTTTTTTCCCGGTGGTTTTGATGCGATCAACCAGCGTTTGAGCATCGTTACGCTGGAATTGCGCATCGATCAGCGCGACTTCTTTATCGCCGCTGATAATTTCAGAAGAAACGGGGAACATACTGGCTTCACCTGGATTAAACACGTCGATGTTTAACTCGGCGGCGTTAGCCGCAGAAGCCAGACTCATTGATGCCGCGAGTAAAGAAACAGTAAAAACGATAGATTTAGACATGGTGATACTCCACAGGTAGGACAGAAAGTGGGTTCATGTTATGTTGCATTAATCGTACGAAAAACCGCAAAACGGGCAATTGTTTGTTGCATAAAACGGACTAATTTATGGATCGTATAACGGCAGCCGAAGTGTTTGTGACTATTATAGACCGCGGTAGCATGATCGCGGCGGCGGACACGCTGGACATGTCCCGGGCGATGGTGACGCGCTATCTGGCGGAGATGGAAACGTGGGCGGGGGCGCGATTATTGCACCGCACCACGCGCAAGCTGAGCCTGACGGATGCCGGTGAAAAAACGCTGGCGCGCTGTCGGGAGATGCTGGCGCTGACGGCGGATATGCGCGTCGAGGCCGATACCGACGATGCCACGTTAAGCGGTTTGCTGCGCGTCAGCTGTTCGCAATCGCTGGCGCAGGGCGCGCTCGGTATGGCGATAACCGCTTTCCTGCGGCGGCATCCTCGGGTCGCTATCGATCTGCAAATGAATAACCGAACGGTGAATCTGGTCGAGGAACGTATCGATCTGGCACTGCGCATCACCAACGAACTGGATCCCAATCTGATTGCCCGACCGCTTTCACGCTGTGAGTCGGTGCTGTGTGCATCGCCTTCTTATTTGAATGAGCATGGTATTCCACGACAGCTGACCGATCTCTCGATTCATAACTGCCTGACCTACACCTATTTCGGCAAAAGCCTGTGGCATTTTTCCCGCGATGATGAAAAGTTTACGATTCCCGTTAGCGGTAACCTGAGCGGCAATGAGTCGCTGGTGCTGCTGGCCGGTGCGCTGGAAGGCGCGGGCATCGCGCTGCAACCGCGCTATTCGGTGGCGCCGTATCTCGCTAACGGACAACTGGTGGCGCTGCTACCGGAATACCGTCCGCAGGCGATGGGGATTTATGGTATTTACACCTCGCGCCGCCAGATGCCCGCCGCGCTGCGTACCCTGTTGGATTTTCTGGTGGACTGGTTTGCTCACGATCCCCGCTGGCGGGTGTTAGCGCTGTAATTGCTGAAGTGAGCCGACCCAAGGCTGGAATATTACTGCCGCAAGACCAGCTCCAGACGTGAAGGCACGCCGGCGGCGTACTGCTTGAGTTGATCAATCACGGTATCGACCAGCGCCGAAGCAGGGCGGTGCAGTGGACGAATCAGGCTGACCGTAAAGGGCACGTCGATGCTGAAAGGCCGCACGACGACGCCGGAAGCGGCATAATCCAACGCGGTGAGCGGGTTAACGATCGACAGCCCGATGCCCGCCCGCACCATCGCACACACCGATGCCGCGCTGTGCGTTTCCAGTACCATCCGGCGCGACACACCTTGTTCCTGAAATAGCTTGTCCAGCAACTGGCGATAGCTGTCGGCGCTCGACAGGCTGATAAAGGGTTCATCGGCAAAATCCTGCGGCGTGAGTACCGCTTTTTGCGCCAGCGGATGCCCAGCAGGCAGTACGCACACTTCATTGAGTAACATCAGCGTTTGCCGCTCGGTACCGGCTGGCGTGAGGCTGTTTTCCGTTAGGCCCAAATCGTGGCGCTGGGCTGACAGCCATTCTTCCAGCAGCGGCGATTCTTGCGGAATGATGTGCAGATTAAGCAGCGGATAACGCGCCAGCAGCGGTTTGCAGGCATCAGGTAGCAGCGACTGTGAGAACACGGGCAGACAGGTAATAGAAAGTTGTGCCTGCTGAAAACGGCGAATATCGCTGGCGGCGTTGATGATCCGATCCAACCCATAATAAGAGCGCTGGACTTCTTCAAACAGCTGTAGCCCCTGTGCGGTGGGGTAAAGCCGGCCGCGCAGTCGCTCGAACAGCGTCATCTGAATCAGTTTCTCGAAGCGGGCCAGCTCACGGCTGACGGTCGGCTGCGACGTGTTCAGCAGATCCGCCGCTTCTGTCAGATTCCCAGTGGTCATGACTGCATGGAAAATCTCGATATGTCGTAGGGATACTGCCGCCATGTCGCCTCCTTCATTTATTTTTATAAACCATCAGTTTGATAAACCATATCAGAAATGAATAGAGTCTGCCTAAAACGATATTTGTGTGCCCGTTGGGGTATTTTTATAGTGATTGCCTATCACCTTTAATCCTGAAACTCGGTAACTTTTATGCCACACGATCTGAATGACGTAACCCATGCTCTGAACGCGCAAAGCCTACGTGAACTGCCCGCCCGCTTTGGTTGTCCGGTTTGGGCCTATGACGCGCAGACCATCGTTAGCCGCATCGCCCAACTGCGCCAGTTCGACACAATCCGCTTCGCACAGAAGGCGTGTTCCAACACGCATATTTTGCGCCTGATGCGTGAGCAGGGTGTGAAAGTGGATTCGGTATCGCTGGGGGAGATCGAGCGTGCGCTGATTGCGGGGTTTGTTCCGGGTACTGACGATCATGAGATCGTGTTTACCGCCGATCTGCTGGATCGTCCGACGCTGCAACGCGTTTCCGAACTGAACATTCCGGTGAACGCCGGCTCGGTCGGTATGCTGGAACAGCTCGGGCAGCAGTCACCGGGGCATCCGGTGTGGCTGCGTGTGAATCCAGGATTTGGTCATGGTCACAGCCAGAAAACCAACACAGGCGGCGAGAACAGCAAGCACGGTATCTGGTACGGCGATTTGCCGCTGGCGTTGGCGCATATTCAACGCTATCAGTTGAAGCTGGTGGGGATCCACATGCACATTGGTTCCGGCGTTGATTATGGCCATCTGGAACAGGTGTGCGAGGCGATGGTGCAGCAGGTTGTTGAACTCGGTCAGGATATCGAGGCGATTTCAGCGGGCGGCGGGCTGTCGATTCCCTATCGCCACGGCGAAGAAGCGATTGATACCGAACACTATTACGGGCTGTGGAACGCGGCGCGTGAGAAAATTGCCGCGCATCTTGGTCACCCAGTGACGCTGGAAATCGAGCCAGGACGTTTTCTGGTCGCAGAATCCGGCGTGCTGGTGGCGGAAGTGCGGGCGATAAAATCTATGGGGAGTCGCCACTTTGTGCTGGTCGATGCCGGATTTAACGACCTGATGCGTCCGGCGATGTACGGCAGCTATCACCATGTTTCTCTGCTGCCGGGTGATGGCCGCGATATCAGCCAGTCCACGTTGCGCGACAGCGTGATTGCCGGGCCGCTGTGTGAATCCGGCGATGTGTTTACCCAGCAGGCGGGCGGCGGCGTAGAAACGTTCGCGCTGCCGGATGCACAGGTTGGCGATTATCTGGTTTTCCATGATACCGGTGCGTACGGCGCATCCATGTCCTCGAACTACAACAGTCGTCCGCTGCTGCCGGAAGTGCTGTTCGAAAACGGTGAACCGCGCTTGATTCGCCGTCGCCAGACGTTGGAAGAGCTGCTGGCGCTGGAAGCGCTTTAATCGGGATTGAGAAAAAGGGGCGTTTTACTTAGCGTAATACGGCCCTTTCTGTACCGACTCGCGGATTTTTAGTTCGCCGGTGAAGGGCTGTAGCGGGTTGACGTCTTTGCCCGCGATCAGATCCAGCACTTGCGTAATCGCGGTAGCGGCCATCTCTTCAATCGGCATGTAGACGGTGGAAAGTGAAGGGTGCAGGTAAGTGGCGCAGGGCTCGTCGTCAAAGCCGAAGACGGAGACATCCTGCGGTAATTTTTTCCCCGCCTCGTACAGCGCTTTCATTGCGCCAATCGCCATGTGATCGTTGCTGACAAACAGCGCACTAAAACTGATGCCGCTATTCAGCAACTGGCGTGCAGCCTGATAACCGCTGGCGACCATACTGGTGCCATATGCCACTCGGCGCGGTTCAAGCGCGATCTGGTGAGCGGTTAATGCCTGCTGATAGCCCGCGAGCCGCGCCTGCGCCGTCGGTGTTTGCATGGGGGCGGTGATAAAGGCGATCTCGCGGTGGCCTTGTTCGATCAGGTAATTCACCACGTCAAACGCGGCCTGCTGCTGGCGGAAGAAAATGCAGCGCTCTCGCGCCTGTGGCAGATCGCGATTCATCACGATCATCGGAATGGTCAGCGTGTCGAGCAGCGTCATGAGGTCCGATTCGGACATATAACGGGTATAGAGAATAATGGCGTCACACTGCCTGTCTGACAGTAGTTGCACCGCGCGCTGCTCATCTTCCGGCGTATCGTGCCCGTCTGTCACGATCAGGTGTTTACCGTTGCTTTCTGCGATATCCGTAGCACGGCGCAGCAGGCGACCAAAATAGGGGCCGTTAAAATTGGAGATAACAAGACCAATGCTGTTTGAGGTACGGCGAGCCAGCGAACGCGCCAAAAAATTAGGACGGTAGCCTAGCTCCTCCATTGCCTGAAATACCGCATCGCGTGTTGTCTGTTTGACCTGACCCGTGCCGTTTAGCACTCTGGAGACGGTCGCTTTAGACACGCCTGCACGTCTTGCCACCTCAAGCATGGTTTTCATCGCTGCACCTTAATTGAGTATGATGACGGGCTAAACGCCTATCCATCCCTGTTACGAACGTCGTATGACATATTACCACAGGCATATTGTTGGA
Organism: Pectobacterium aquaticum; assembly: GCF_003382565.3. Lineage (NCBI taxonomy): Bacteria > Pseudomonadati > Pseudomonadota > Gammaproteobacteria > Enterobacterales > Pectobacteriaceae > Pectobacterium > Pectobacterium aquaticum. The sequence goes on along the minus strand of NZ_CP086253.1, from coordinate 3,581,673 downwards.
TTTAACGCCTGATGTTCGTTTCTCAATTAGATTTTTGTCAATTTTGTGATGCAGCCATTTCACGGCGTAACAAGACAATCTCTTCCGCCAAATCCCGACATAGCATGGCGGTCATCAGATGATCCTGTGCATGTACCATGATCAGGTTGACGGGCACCTTGCCTTCCCCTTCGTCCAGACCGATCAGCCGTGTTTGAACGCGGTGAGCCGCACGCGCCGCATCTTGTGATGCCGCGAGCAGATCGTCAGCCTGTTGCCATTCCCGTTGGCGCGCCGCCTGAATGGCCATCATGGCGTTTGAGCGCGCTTCACCCGCATTAATCAGCAGCTCCATCACGGTTTGTTCCATATCGAATGCAGGGATGTTTTCTGTGTCTTTCATCGTAGGTGTCCTTATCGCAGTCAGGAAAGCAGCCCAAGTTGGTTGAGAACTTATGTGGCTGAGAATTTATGTAGTCAAGAATGCATGGTATGCCAAAAATCACATTTTCATCATATTGGAATTCCAATATCGTCTTGTGAGAATCATGTCACAGAAAAATAATTCATTATGGTTGATTTTTGGTATGCCAAACGCGAAAGCGCGGTACCTGCATTTACCCTGCGCGTAACGGCCATCCCGCGTGTCACACGCGATATAACAATATGATGATGAAAGAGGTGGTGTTATGTCACTTAAGGACCAACTGATTGATTCATTGGGCTCCTTTGCCAATAAATTTAACAGTCTGCGTTACATTATGGCGATTAAGGCATCCTTTATTACGCTGATGCCTGTCATTATCGTCGGGGCGTTTTCCGTTCTGATTTCCAACATGGTGATGGACCCGAAAAATGGTCTGGCCAGTTTTTCTATGTTTTCGTTTCTGGCTGAACTTAAACCGATTATGAGCGGCATTAACTACGCCACGCTCAGCTTTCTGACTATCGGTGCCGTCTTCCTGATTGGTATCGAGCTTGGGAAGATTAACGGTTCACGCGGGCTGTTTCCCGGCCTGCTGGCGGTGATCTGCTTTATTGCCGTCACGCCAACCACGATCGAAATGGCCGTCAACGGGCAGATGATGGTGGTGAAAGACGTGCTGGCGAAACAGTTCTCCGATACCAAAAGCCTGTTTCTGGGGATGTTCATCGCCATTCTGTCTGTCGAAATGTATACCAAGCTGCAAAATATTGATCGGTTGCAGATTAAAATGCCGGACAGCGTGCCGCCCAACGTCGCCGCCTCTTTTTCCGCGCTGTTTCCCTCCATTATCACGGTGGTTGCGATTGCCACCTTTGGGTTTGTGTTTCACCGCGTGACGGGCATGTATCTGTATGATGCCGTTTATAAAGTCGTACAGCAGCCGCTGGAATCCGTAGTGCAAAGCCTGCCCGGTTTGCTGGTGCTGATGTTTGTCGCTCAGCTGTTCTGGGTGATCGGGATTCACGGCAACCAGATGATTAAACCGATTCGTGAACCGCTGCTGCTGGGGGCGATTGCCGTCAATATGACCGCGTTCGAGCAGGGGCATGAGATACCGAACATTATCACTATGCCGTTCTGGGATGTGTACATGAGCATCGGGGGTTCCGGCCTCACCATTGGCCTGCTGCTGGCGGTGATGATTGCCTCTAAACGCAAAGAGATGAAAGAGATCGCTAAAATTTCTTTCGGCCCCAGCGTGTTCAATATTAATGAGCCGGTAATTTTTGGTATGCCGATTATGCTCAACCCGATTCTGGCTATTCCCTTCATTATCACACCGTTAGTGACGGGCACGATTGGCTATTTCGCCACCAGTATGGGGTTTGCGGGCAAAGCCGTGGTGATGGTGCCGTGGACGACCCCGCCGATCATTAACGCCTGGCTGTCGACGGCGGGATCGATGGGAGCGGTTGCGACACAGATCGTATGCATCATCGTCGCGATGCTGATCTATCTGCCGTTTGTCAAAGTGGCGTCCCGTCGTGCTGAACTGGCGCAGTTGGAAGCAGAAAAGCAGGCCGCAGCGGAAAAAGCCTGAAACGGACGAGAAGAGAGGTAACGCATGAGTAAGGTTGCACTGACTATTCCACCCGATTTTATTCTGGGCGCGGCGGCATCAGCATGGCAAACGGAAGGATGGAGTGGCAAGAAAGCTGGGCAGGATTCTTATCTGGATCTCTGGTACAAGCAGGATCGTCAGGTCTGGCACAACGGCTACGGCCCAGCGAAAGCGACGGACTTCTTTAATCGCTATCGGGAAGACGTGGCGTTGATGAAGCAGGCAGGGCTGACGCACTATCGTACGTCGATCAACTGGTCACGCTTTATGCTGGACTATGAGAAAGGCATCGTCGATGAGGAGTACGCGGCCTATATCGATAACCTGCTGGATGAAATGCACCGGCAGGGGATCGAGCCGATGATCTGCCTTGAACATTACGAGCTGCCCGCCTGCCTGCTGGAGAAGTATCAGGGCTGGTCATCCAAGCAGGTGGTGGAGTGGTTTGTGCTGTACGCCGACGCGGTTTTCGCCCGCTATGCCGGGAAAGTGAAGCGCTGGTTTACCTTCAATGAGCCGATTGTGGTGCAGACGCGCGTTTATCTGGACGCGCTACGCTACCCTTATGAACAAAACACGCATACCTGGATGCAGTGGAATCACCATAAAAATCTGGCGACGGCAAAAGTGGTGCAGCGGTTTCGGCAGCAGGGTTATCACCGAGATGGCGGTTCGATCGGCGTGATCCTCAATCCCGAAGTCACGTATCCGCGATCCCGTGCGGCGCACGATGTAAAAGCGGCGCACCTTTACGATCTGTTCTATAACCGGGTTTTCCTCGATCCGGCGTTAAAAGGGGAATATCCGGCGGAGCTGGTGGCGCTGCTGGCGCAGCATCAGGTGAAGTGGGATTACACGGAAGAAGAGCTGGCGATCATTCGGGACAATACGGTCGATGAGGTAGGGATCAACCTGTATTACCCGCATCGGGTCAACGCGCCCAGCCGCGAGTGGAACAAAGAGACACCGTTCCATCCGGCCTATTATTACGAGCATTTTGAGCTACCGGGGCGTCGCATGAACACTTCGCGCGGCTGGGAGATCAATCCCAAAATCATTTACGACATGGCAAAACGCATAGAGCGCGACTACGGCAATGCGCCGTGGTTTGTGGCGGAAAACGGTATCGGTATTGAGAACGAGGCGCGCTTTAAAGACGACGCGGGCGTGATTCAGGACGATTACCGCATCGCGTTTATTGCCGAGCACCTGTACTGGACGCTGAAGGCGAAGGAAGAGGGCGCAAACTGCCGCGGCTACATGCTATGGGCATTTACCGACAACGTCTCGCCGATGAACGCGTTTAAAAACCGTTACGGACTAATTGAAATCGATCTGGAACAGGATCGGCAACGGCGGCCGAAAAAATCCGCCGCCTGGTTTCGTCAGCTACACGACACGCGTCGGCTTGAATTGACGCTGGATGATGAAGAGAAATAGGTGCAGATAACCAAAATGAGGAACGGAATATGAAAAGAATCGTACTGGCCTGCTCAGCAGGAATGTCGACCTCACTGGTGGTCACCAAGATGGAAAAGGAAGCGGAAACGCGGGGAATGGAACTGAAAATCTACGCGATCCCAGAGCAAAACTTGCGGGATGAGCTACAGGAGTTCGGCGGCGACATTATTGCGGTTCTGCTGGGGCCGCAGGTGCGCTTCAAGCTTAACGAAAATAAAAAGCTGACGGACAGCTACCAGATTCCTATCGCAGTGATCGATCCTGTCGCCTACGGCACATTAAATGGCGCAAAAGTACTGGATCAGGCGCTGAGTTTGGTAGACTAATGCCCCGCTACGACGTCAGTACGTGGCTGGGTATATTCGGTGCGGGCCTGACGTCCGCATCTAGGGCGACAGTGCATGTAGGGTGAAAGCGTGGCGAAGGATGTAGTTCTGCAAGAGAAGAAGCAATATCAGGAAATCGGCTGTGATTTGCGTCAGAAGATTCAGTCAGGGGATTACCCCGTCGGATCGCGCCTTCCTCCTGAACGAAATATTGCGGAAACCTATGGCGTTAGCCGGACGATAGTGCGCGAAGCGCTACTGATGCTTGAACTGGAAGGCACGGTCGATATTCGTCAGGGCTCTGGGGTTTATGTCTTGCGTATTCCCGATGAAGACGACGCGGCAGAGGGTGGAAAAAACCATATCGGCGCCTTTGAAATGCTACAGGCTCGTCAACTGCTGGAAAGCAACATTGCGGCGTTTGCGGCACGTATGGCAACGCGTGCGGATATCGAAAACCTGCGTAAGACGCTGGAACAAGAGCAGGCCGCGATTGCCGTAAAAGATTACCGTGGCGATTTCGATCGCCTGTTCCATCTGCAAATTGCCGGTGCGACGCAAAACCAGATGCTGCTGGAAACGGTCAGCAATATCTGGGCGTGCCGTGACGATAACGCGCTCTGGCAGCAGCTTTATACGCACGTTGGGACGCAGGGCTATCGTCTGAAATGGCTGGCGGATCATCAGGCTATTCTGGCGGCACTGCGGCGTCGCGATGTGTCTGGTTCTTATCAGGCCATGTGGCAGCACCTCGAAAATGTCAAAAATACGCTAATGGAAATCTCTGACGCCGATGCGCCCGAGTTTGACGGCTATTTATTTGATTCTGTACCGATTTTTCAAGGGAAGCTGGTGTAATCATGGCGGATGTTCCTAGCGTAAAGATTGTTTATCTGGCGGATCATCCTCAGCATCAGGAACAGGTGATTGACTGGATATGGCAAGCATTTGGTAGCCAGAACAGCCGTGAATTCTTTGCCAGCGTGGTGCGTAATAGCCTGAACCCGGCGGCGCTGCCGCTGACGTTTATCGCGCTGGAGGGCGAGTGTTTAGTCGGGACGGTAGGGCTTTGGCGCTGCGATTTAATCAGCCGGCAGGATTTGACGCCCTGGCTGGCATCGCTGTACGTGGAAGAAAGCCAGCGTGACAAAGGGTTAGGTCTGGCGTTGCAACAACACGTATTGGATTTCTGCCGCCGTCAGGGCTTTGACGATCTTTATCTGTTCGCCACGTTTAGCGGCTATTACGAAAAACACGGCTGGCGTTATATCGGTGATGGGCTGGACTACCCGGACAAAGCCGTGCGGCTGTATCACCAGTCGTTATCACGCTAGAAAAATGCGCGAAAAGGCACTGCCTTACATGATTCACCAGAATCTTACAGTTGGTTGCACTTATAGAATAACTCTTTCGATTCATCGCTGGTGAAGAGCGGTGACGATCCTTAGAGTGACAAGTCCCAGAGGTATTGATTGGTGATATATCGATGTGCTCTGTACATTGAAACCATTTGATTACACCAACCTACGCGGATGCGTAGGTTTTTTTTTGCCTGAATTTCCCGCTTTCGTTATCTCCAGCCATTTTCATGCGATGTGAATGCTGTGCTGTTGGCAATCTTCACGTTCAGCCGCGTACCCATCACTTGAAGTATGATATGTATGTAGTATTTTGACGTATCGCTTGGTGGTTTATGCGTTTCAGCAAGCTGCCGTTTATCTGTCTATTGGGAGAAGGCATGATTCATACCCTGTTACGTTGGGTGTTCCAGCGTCTGTACCGCATCCGGATCGAGGGCGACAGCAGTCAGTTTCAGCAATCCAAATTGCTCATTACCCCCAATCACGTCTCTTTCCTTGATGGCGTTTTGCTGGCGTTATTCTTACCGATAAAACCCGTCTTTGCCGTGTACTCCTCCATTTCCGACCGCTGGTTTATGCGCTGGCTAAAACCGTATATCGATTTCGTGCCGTTAGATCCCACTAAGCCTCTGGCAATCAAAGGACTGATCAAGGTGATCGAACGCGGCCAGCCCGTCGTGGTTTTCCCTGAAGGGCGTATCAGCGTCACCGGATCGCTGATGAAGATTTACAGCGGCGCAGCGTTTGTCGCGGCGAAATCGGGGGCAACGATCATCCCCGTGCGCATTGATGGCGCAGAGTTCACGCCCTTTGGTCGGCTGGCGGGCGTCTTTAAACGCCGCTGCCTCCCACAGATTACGATCACCTATTTGCCGCCGACCACATTGCCGATGCCGGAAGCCAGCAGTGCCAGAGAACGCCGCGCGCTGGCCGGTGAGCACTTGCACCAGATTATGATGCAGGCGCGGATGGATACGCGCCCGCAGCACACGCTGTATCAGGCCTTTCTGGCGGCGAGAACCCGTTACGGGCGGCATTCTCCCAGCATTGCCGATATCTCATTCAATGAAGACAGCTATCAGGGCTTATTGAAAAAATCGTTGGGCGTGTCGCGCATTTTGCAGCGCTTCACCCGCGCCGATGAACATGTCGGCATGCTGTTGCCTAACGCAACCATTACCGCCGCATCCATCCTGGGCGCATCGCTGCGTAACCGTATTCCTGCCATGCTGAACTACACCGCGGGTGCGAAAGGGCTACAAAGTGCGATGAAAGCGACGGGGATCAAAACCATCGTCACGTCTCGCCAGTTTCTTGAAAAGGGCAAGTTAACCGATCTGCCGAAGCAGGTTAACGAGGCCAACTGGGTCTATCTGGAAGATTTGAAAGACACCGTGACGCTGACGGATAAGCTGTGGATCCTGTTTCATTTGCTGTTTCCTGCCCGCGCGATGCTGCCGCAGAAACCTGACGATGCGGCTATCGTGCTGTTTACCTCCGGCTCCGAGGGAAATCCGAAAGGTGTCGTGCATTCCCATGACAGCCTGTTGGCTAATGTCGAGCAGATTCGCACGGTGGCGGATTTCACGCCGCGCGACCGCTTTATGTCCGCGCTGCCGCTGTTCCATGCGTTTGGCCTGACGGTGGGGCTGTTAACGCCGCTAATGACTGGCGCTCGCGTGTTCCTCTATCCCAGCCCGCTGCACTATCGCATTGTGCCGGAGCTGGTTTATGACCAGAACTGTACTGTGCTGTTTGGGACGTCAACGTTCTTAGGCAACTACGCGCGCTTTGCCCATCCGTATGATTTCGCTCGTCTGCGCTATGTGGTTGCCGGGGCGGAAAAACTGTCTGAAACCACGCGTCAGGTTTGGCAGGACAAATTTGGTATCCGCATTTTGGAAGGATACGGTGTGACCGAGTGCGCGCCAGTGGTGGCGATCAACGTACCGATGGCGACGAAAATCCATTCCGTCGGCAAGCTGTTGCCGGAAATCGAATCGCGCTTGATTACGGTGCCGGGCATCACGCGCGGTGGACGTCTGCAACTGCGCGGGCCGAATATCATGAAAGGCTATCTGCGGGTGGAAAACCCCGGCGTGCTCGAAGCGCCTGCGGCAGAAAACGCACAGGGCGAGTTGCAGCAGGGCTGGTATGACACCGGTGATATTGTCGAACTGGATGAAAGAGGCTTCTGCACCATCATCGGCCGCGTGAAGCGCTTTGCCAAGCTGGCGGGGGAGATGGTGTCGCTGGAAAGCGTGGAACAGCTGGCGGTGAAGGTGTCGCCGGAAGCGCAGCATGCCGCCAGTGCGAAAAGTGACAGCAGCAAAGGCGAAGCGCTGGTGCTGTTTACGACGGACAACCAGATAACCCGTGACGCATTGCTTGCGCAGGCACGCAGCAGCGGTGTACCGGAACTTGCGGTGCCGCGCGATATTCGCTATGTGAAAGCCTTACCGTTACTCGGCAGCGGCAAGCCTGACTTTGTCACGCTGCGCCAGATGGCCGAAGAGTCCGTCACCAACGCGTCGGAGCACAATGCATGAGTCAACAGACTGAACCCGCGACGCCTTTGCTGTCGCGCAGTATGAGCGCGGTGATTATCGCGCAGTTCTTCTCCGCGTTTGGCGATAACGCGCTGCTGTTTGCCACGCTAGCGCTGATCAAACAGTTGGTGTATCCCGACTGGAGCCAGCCGTTTTTGCAGATGGGGTTTGTCGCCGCGTACATCATTCTGGCACCGTTTGTCGGGCAAATTGCGGACAGCTTCTCCAAAGGGCAGGTGATGATGTTCGCCAACACCCTGAAGCTGGCGGGTGCGCTGCTGATTTGCGTGGGCGGAAATCCGTTTCTGGGATACACGCTGGTGGGCATTGGTGCTGCCGCTTATTCACCGGCGAAATACGGCATTCTGGGTGAGATCACGCGCGGCGATCAGTTGGTCAAAGCGAATGGTCTGATGGAAGCCTCGACGATTGCGGCGATCCTGACCGGTTCCGTCGCTGGCGGCGTGCTGGCGGACTGGAACATTTACGGGGCGCTGTCGGTTTGTGCGGTGGCTTACGGCATAGCGCTGGGGGCGAACATGCTGATTCCTCGTCTCAACGCGGCACGACCGGGGCAGCCGTGGCATCCGGTGCAGATGGCGAGCAGCTTCTTTTCCGCCTGTCGGGTGCTGTGGCGCGATGGTGATGCCAGGCTGTCACTGATTGGGACCAGTATGTTCTGGGGCGCCGGCGTGACGCTGCGCTTTCTGCTGGTGCTGTGGGTGCCGCATGCGCTCGGCATCACCGACAATGCCACACCAACGTTGCTTAATGCGATGGTCGCCGTGGGTATCGTGGCGGGAGCCGGTGCGGCTGCGAAGCTGGTAACGCTCGATAGCGTGCGGCGCTGCCTGCCTGCTGGATTCCTGATTGGCGTAGTGGTGGTGATTTTTACGCTTCAGCACAACCTCATGAGCGCCTATTCCTTGCTGATTCTGCTAGGGGCGCTAGGAGGGTTCTTCATTGTTCCGCTGAATGCGCTGTTGCAGGTGCGGGGGAAGGCCAGCGTCGGGGCGGGGAATGCGATCGCCGTACAGAATTTGGGTGAGAACGGCGCTATGCTGTTAATGCTGGGGCTCTATTCTCTGGTGGTGAAACTGGGTGTGTCGGTCATCACCATCGGGATTGGCTTTGGCGCCTTGTTTGCGCTGGCAATTGCGCTGCTGTGGGCATGGTTGATTCTGGCTAAGCGCCGCGATCGTTCCGTTGGCGTAGGTAAAGAATAAACGAATAGGAAGTAGCAATGAGTCTTATATGGCATGACTGGGATGTGGCAGACCTTAACGTGTATTCACTGCATGACATATTGGCGCTGCGCAATCAGGTATTCGTGGTCGAGCAAACCTGCCCCTATCTGGACATTGATGGCCGCGATCTGGTGGACGGCAATCGCCATATTACGGCGTACCGTGATGGCAAGCTGGCCGCGTGCGCTCGGATGCTCGCGCCCCATCCGAACAACGATGTGGTGACGATTGGGCGCGTGATTGTCGCGCCGCATGCCCGCGGGCAACATCTTGGGCACCAATTGATGGAACACACGCTGATTGCCTGCGCACGCCACTGGCCGCAAAAGCACCTTTTCCTGTCCGCGCAGGCTCATCTGCAAGCGTTCTACGGCGCATTTGGTTTTGTGGCGACCGGTGAGGAGTACGACGAAGACGGCATTCCGCATATTGATATGCTGTCAGCGTTTTGAAAATTAGGGATTCCTAAAACCTGGATTTAGCATTCTGTCAGTACCATAAATGTTTCGTGCGCATTGATTAATGCTGTTTTTTGGATAACGCATCCAATTCGTTGAATGTGATATATCATGCTCGCTTTTCAGGTTTTCTCATGGGCAGCGTTAATGTTCCTTGTCCCCGCTGTCAGTCTGCTCAGGTTTGTCGCCATGGTCATAATCCTAAAGGTCGTGACAGATTTCGCTGCCGTGACCGCCACCGCGTGTTTCTACTCACTTATACCCACGAAGCGCGCAAGGTGGGTGTCAAAGAACAGATCACCGAAATGGCTTTCAACGGCACGGGAGACGCGATACCGCGAGGACACTGAACATTGTTATCAACACCGTTATTCGCACGTTAAAAAACTCGCGCCGAAGCGAATAACATCCTCACCGATCGCTCATGCTGACGTGGTGCTTATCTGCGAACTCGATGAGCAATGGCGTTTTGTCGGCAGTAAAGCACTCTGATACGCATACAGCACCAAGACTGGCGGTGTACTGGGCTTGGGGAATCTAACGTAACATGATGCTATTCAGGCCAGTTCAAATGAAGCTAATTCTTTTAACAGGGTATGCGTGATAGGAAGATAAAGCGAATTAGGCTTACGTTGAAAGGCAACAAATCCATACTTCAGATAAAAATTCTTCGCAGCCTGATCTTTGGCATCGACATGTAAAGCCCATATTCCTGTCGTCGAGCGTGATACATTGAGGATCGCATCAACGAGTAATGAACCACCTATGCCTTTTCCTGCAAATTGAGAATCGACGGCAAGGCGGCCAAGTAACGCAGCAGGTACAGAAGGATAACGCGGGAGTTTCTTGGTAATCGTATCGGGAAGGCCGCTGATGTCGATTGCACTGGAAGACAATGTATAAAAGCCTGCCACGTTATTGTTTTCATCAACGGCAGCATAACATTTAGTAAAGCGTTCCCGGCTGTCCTGCCCTGCATACTTTTGCAGGTAGGTATTTAATTCAGGAACGCCACAATTAAAGTCTTTCTTGTTATGGCTTTTGGCAAGTAGCGTGTAGGTCAATAAGCTCATTTTATCTTCCCAGCGCTTTACGCCTTTTCATTGCGCCTAGTAATGCAGGGGAAACCGGCGATTCAGATAGTAGCGAGTCAGCAAATTGCTTTTGGTCTTCCATTGCCAGTCTCAGGATTGCGGTTTCCTCTACGGCTCTTTTAGCGGCTTCCTGCGTTGCTGTGATAATAAAATCCGTCATTGTACGGCCCTGTAACTCGGCGGCATGTTTGATCAATGCGTGGAGTTCCGAAGGGATGCGCGCTTCCAGTCTTGCGGTGGTAGGCATAGTCACCTCATATACATTATTCCGGCAAATTGCCGTACAAGTAGTATATAAAAGATACATGTCAAAAGATAGTCTGAGTATTTGCATTGAGGATGAGCGTGCTTACCTCAAAATAAAAAGATTTTGCACAAAACTGTTAACCCTCTTCACTAGTGATTTTATTTTTAATAATCAATAGATTAATGGGTTATGAGTGGGTGAACAGGTGACGAGTGACTCATCAACTTGATAGATAGGTTGCACAACAAAATAGCCGAGAGTTGAAAACTGTCCGCGTTTATAGTCGGTCTTTGGCTGCTTTATAAACTTCTTGTAGCAGTCAACCATTCCATGAAGTCGGTTGGCGGGAACGTGGGGATTTTGAAAACCTCTTTCAACTTTTTGGTGAACGGCTCCCGCACAGGTGCGCCCAGTTTCTTAAATTCTTTCAGTGCGTGCTCTTCAAACTCCAACTTATAACTCATCCAGATCGACCTTGACCCGTTTCCCCTTCATCCGGGAACGGGCAATGTTGGCAAGTTCGATATCTTCCTGATAATCGTCGGCCAGCGCTTCCCATGTTTCCGGGGAAACATAATAGCCAGAGATACGCCCGTTGGTTAACACGGCTACAGGTTCGCCGTTAGCTTCTTACAGCGGCGGCGCTGATCCTCTCAGGGCAACCTTATCTAAAGGTATCAGGGAAATTATCCGCCGCCACTGCGACGCCCGGAACGAGTGTGGCTTCCAAAGTATCACGAGCATTGCTCAGAGATTTACGTTTCCCTTATGGGCTAAGGCCGCTTACGCCTATGGGAAAAAATCTTGCGACATTGAAGATGGTTTCAACGAATAGGCCTAAAAGGTTCGGATTTAATTAGTTGACTTCGGACTTCACGGGACAAACTGAGGACACAAAAAAGCCCGCGCTGGGGGAATCTGAATATTAAACGTAACGTTATGATATTTATGTTTTAAATGTGAATTCAGACTTTGTTGGTATACCTAAATGTATACCAATACTGAAAAGTGATAGGGCTTTTTGCTAACGTTCTCACCCTGTGAAACCCACCTTTTTGTCACCTAAATCTATGACTATTCTTTGGTAAGTACACACGAATGTCATTTATTGATGTCATTCGTGTGTACTTGACGAGTGGTTTTTATTCAAGTATACGTGAATGACACAATTGTGTGGTTTTCATGTGGACTTATAAATGAACAGGATCACTGCTATTGAACGTTTAAACGCATTCGATAAGCAAGGGCGTTATGTCTTCACCTCCCGCGATTTAGCCAAGATTTTCCATGAGGATACGCCCAGAGCGTTTAATGCCGGGCTACATCGTTTGGTAAAAGATGGCATCCTGACCCGTGCTATTCGCGGCGTGTACGTTTATAACCATGCCAAAAGCAAAGATGCCTATACGCTTGAACGCATCGTGTTAGCGCTACGCCGTGGTGAATATAACTATCTTAGCCTCGAATCCGCCTTGTCTGAATATGGCGTGATTTCTCAAATCCCGATTGACCGGATCACGGTGATGACCACCGGACGTTCCGAAGAACATCAAACGCCTTTTGGGGTGATTGAATTTACCCATACCAAGCGGTCACCAGAGCAGATTTTGCAGGATACCTATTTTGGTCACTCCCCGTTACGGCACGCGACGAAGAAAACCGCCGTGAGAGATTTACGCCGCGTTGGACGTAATACCCATCTGATTGACGAATCGGAGCTATATCATGAATCAGAAAGTTAACTTTGCCGAACTGGTCAGCAAAGCGGTGGAATCAGCCGAGCTTGAAGGTTTACGCAATGTGGTGGAAAAGGAGCTTTTGCACTACGACATTCTCTACTGTCTTGATAGCGCGGGCTTGTTAGAACAGCTTACTTTTCAGGGGGGAACCTCATTAAGGCTATGTCATGGCGCAAATCGCTTCAGTGAGGATTTGGATTTTGCCGGTGGTGTTGCGTTTTCTGGCGCAGATCTAAAAAACATGAAAGCCTGTATTGAAGATTATCTGGGGAATCGGTACGGCCTTGAGGTCAACGTGAAAGAGCCAAATGAGCTACGGAATGAACCCGGCTATGAGGAAGTCCGTATTGACAAATGGCAGGTATCCGTGACCACGGCACCGGAAAAACGTGATATGCCGAGACAACGGATCAAGATTGAGATCGCCAATATTCCGGCTTATACCCGAGCGCCGATGACGCTAAAACGTAACTATGAGGTTTTACCCGATGGTTATTCCGATACGCTGGTCATGTGTGAAACGCTTAATGAAGTGATGTGTGACAAGCTGGTTTCGCTCGTCGCGACCACCAAATATATCCGCTACCGTGATGTTTGGGACTTACCGTGGCTGATCCAGCAAAACGCGACTTATGATATCGATCTGATTCATAAGAAAATACAGGATTACCGCATCCCGAATTATGATGAGCTACTGGCACAGCGCATAGAAAGCATTGATCAGGTTGTGGGGGATGGCCGCTTTAGCGCTGAAATGCGGCGATTCCTGCCACAAGCGGTATTTAATAGAACGTTAGGGCGGGAGGCATTCAGCCAGTATTTGAACGGTGAACTAAAAGCACTCTTAGGCTCGTTACAGCAAGCGTTAAAAGGAGAGGACGGAAAAGCGCCGTTCGTCATGTAATCGTCAGTAGCCAAAATAAAAAGATTTTGCACAAAACTGTTCACCCTCTTCACCTTTCATTTTTTATCTTTATTTTTAGCGAGTTAAGCGGTTAACAGTAAGTGAACAGGTGACGAGTCACTCATCACCCATGCAGGTAAGATACGTCTAGGCCGTAATTGTGGTACTCTTTATCGCATATATATGCGGATTAAAGGTGAAGGCACATGCGTTATGAAATGGCGGTACTCGCAGCTCTGGTACAAGAGGATTCTCCTAATACGCAATCTATCGTCACCGCTACGGGTATCTCTGAAAGAAAAGTACAGGACGTGTTAAACACGCTCCAGTCAACTATGGATATCAGCATTACACGAGTAAAAAATGGCAAGCGGCAAGCCTTGTCTATCGCGTCATGGGGCGTGTTTGGCGACGGGGAACGGCTGATCGAGAAACTGAAAAATACCGATCTGTTGATATTCAAACAACATCGTAAAATCACCACAAAAGCGTTGCCAAACAAAACGCGATCCTCGCGCATGGTGACGTTGGAAGAAAAGCGTGATTACTACAACCAGGTGAAACTCAAAAACTATCGGGACAGTATGCGTCTTGAAGGGTTTAGCGTTGAGGATGCTCCGCTTCCCGCTGACAAGCAGGAAAGGGATGCGCTGAGAAAAAATCTGATTGCTATGTATAAAGCGGGTGGCTATGTCTGATAAATACGGCTCAGGGCAAGATCCTTATACCTACCCCGATAGCGATGTTCTGATAAATAAGCTCGGCATCAACGATGACAGTCAATTCGATGATGCGGAGCGTCAGCTATCCGAACTGGCCGTTCTCGATATTGAATTTGAAGAGCCTCCCTACGATCTACATTATTGGTGTGATTTGCACGGGAAAATATTCGGGGATTTATTCGATTGGGCAGGAGAAATACGGCGTATCGATATTTCTAAAGGTCAGACACGTTTTTGCAACGTATCCCGTATTGCAATTGAAGCCAATAAAATTTTTATGCAGCTCTCCAATGATGATTTTTTACAAGGCCTTGAGCGTCCGGCTCTAATCACTCAGTTAGCTGAATATTATTCAGATTTAAATGTGGTTCATCCGTTTCGGGAAGGCAATGGACGTTCTCAGCGTTTATTGTTCGAGCATATGATTATCAATTGTGGCTATGGTGTCTCTTTCGAAAATATCGGCGTTCAGAAATGGTTAGCGGCTAACGTGGCCGGATACCACGGCAATACTCAACCATTAGCCGATATTTTTGAGAAAAGTATTCTCTGACCTCTCCAATAAAAAATTTTTCACGAAACTGTTCGCCCTCTTCATCACAGAGTTTTATTTCTACTAATCAATAGATTGCTGGGTGATGAGTCGGTGAACAGATGATGAGCCACTCATCACCTTGATAGATAGGTTGCACAACAAAATAGCCGCGAGTTGAAAACTGTCCCCGCTTATAGTCGGTCTTTGGCTGCTTTATAAACTTCTTGTAGCAGTCAGCCATTCCGTGAAGACGATTGGCGGGAACGTGGGGATTTTGTAAACCTCTTTCAGTTTTTTGGTGAACTGCTCCCGCACGGGCGCGCCCAGCTTCTTAAATTCTTTCAGTGCGTGCTCTTCAAACTCCAGCTTATAACTCATCCAGATCGACCTTCACATGTTTCCCCTTCATCCGGGAACGGGCAATGTTGGCGAGTTCGATATCTTCCTGATAGTCGGCCAGCGCTTCCCATGTTTCAGGAGAAACATAGTAGCCAGAGATACGGCCATTGGTTAGCACGGCTACAGGCTCGCCGTTAGCTTCTTTAAGCGCGGCATTAGGGGACTTTTTAAAGTCGCTGATACTCACGGCTGCATTTGCAAGGATTGGTTGTACGGACATAATCAGCCCCTTTTAAGTATGATATTTGATACTGAATTTAGCGCTTAACCAAAAAGGCAGTAACATCACGGTATAAATGTGACACCAAATAAAATAATATTGAAAATACATTAAAAACAGGGAGGTTTAATGGAGACTACCGAGGAACTTAATAGCACGTATTACTATCACGGTCATGGGAATTTAACTGCCGGAGAGTTATTTAACCTGATCTTTCTTGAAAATTTTTCTTCTCGTACCGGTTTAGAAATTACAGCGGCGGCGCTGATCCTCTCAGGGCAACCTTATCTAAAGGTGTCAGGAAAACTATCTGCCGCCACAGCAACACCCGGAACGAGTGTTGCTTCCAAAGTATCACGAGCATTGCTCAGAGATTTATGTTTCCCTTATGGGCTAAGGCCACTTACGCCTATGGGAAAAAATCTTGCGACATTGAAGATGGTTCCAACGAATAAAATTGCCTCTTTTGTTGGTCGTTATATTCCATGGATAGGCTACGTCCAATTGATTGCTATAATGCAATCGGTAGCAAGGGACACCCGTCGACAGTATAACCTGATCGCTAGGCCAGAAGACCGCATTGAATGGACGTATTTCTGATGAACAAAAGAGATATCGAAAATGAGATTATTCAATATCTCATGGAACGTTACCCGATTAGGAAAAATTGGTTTAAATCCGGAATTAGACAAGTCACTAAAGACTGGAAGTTACAGGATGATTATCAGTTTCTACCAGAGGATGCTCACGATTTCCTTCTTGATGTATTCGGACATTTTAATATTGAGCATTCAAACTTTGATGGAAGAAATTATTTTGAATATGAGTATCCAATCTGGCAAAAGAAACCACTATCGAAAGCGTTAAAACCGCTCACTGTCGGGATGATTATTGAGTCAGCTAAAGCAGGGAAATGGTTATACGATTAGAGGCATCTAATTATTGAAGTGTTTGGACGTAAAAACCGGCTGGAGCCGGTTTTGTCGTTTCTGGTGTCTACATCGCCGACTCACATTTGGGCAGCCAGTCGGCGTCTGATTCGTCTTTCAGCCAAAGATTAACCAGTATGCTCAGTTTGCGTATACCTAAACGTAGCCAATAACCACCGGATATCGTTGGACTATTACGGACACAAAAAAGCCCGCAGGGCTTGCGCCATGCGGGCTTTTCGTACTTCATCGGACTTATCTGGTAATACCCGATGTCTAAATTGGTGGAGCTGGGGGGATTTGAACCCCCGTCCGGAACCACTCTACCGTCGGTACTACATGCTTAGTCTATCTTTACATTCGCTTGCCAGCTGCGAATAGACACGCCACTAACAAACTAGCCTGATTAGATTTAGTGCTTCAACCCCAGGCAAGGCATCCACACGATCTCTTTTGGGTTTGACCTCTCTTGATCCCCGTCCTAAGAGCGGAGGCTAGGGAGAGAGGGCTAAAAGCAGGTTATTAAGCTGCTAAAGCGTAGTTTTCGTCGTTTGCGACTATTTTTTTGCGGCTTTTTACGAGGCAAACCGCCCCTCGGCATGCACCTTGGGCTTTGCAAATCCCGTCGAATCCAGAATCAGCCCCAAGAAACTGTTGCCAGTATACCAGAACTTACCGTTGTTAAGCCAGTGGCTTAACGATTGGCGTTCTTCATGATACGGGCTTTGTCTAACTTCCATTCACGTTCTTTGATGTCATCACGCTTGTCGTGATCTTTTTTACCTTTAGCCACGCCGATTTTGACTTTGCTCCAGGCATTTTTCCAATACATGGATAGCGCGACGACCGTGTAGCCTTCACGACTGACGCGGCCAAACAGTGAATCCAGCTCGCGTTTGTTGAGCAGGAGTTTGCGCGTGCGTATTGGATCGCACACCACGTGTGATGAAGCCACGTTCAGCGGCGTGATCGTTGCGCCAAACAGGTAAGCTTCACCGTTCATGAAGGTGACATAGCTGTCGCTGAGGTTTGCTTTGCCTGCGCGCAGTGATTTGACTTCCCATCCTTGCAGCGCAAGGCCAGCCTCAAATTCTTCCTCAATGAAGTATTCGTGACGGGCGCGCTTGTTCTGCGCAATGGTGGCGGAACCGGGTTTGTATGCTTTTTTCTTTGTCATAGTGCCGTCATTATACTGGATGTCATTGGGAATGAAATCCCCGCCGTGCGTCCGTGTCGTGGTTAATGATATCGTGCGATAAACTTCGCAGAATTTTTGCCTGTCGGGCTATCAGTGATATTATTTTGCGCGTTTTATGAATCACGGAAAAGAGTATGCCAAAGATAAGTCGTTCCGCACTGGTGCCATTCAGTGCGGAACAGATGTACAAGCTGGTGAATGATGTCGCTTCTTACCCCGCGTTTTTACCGGGCTGTACGGGGAGCCGTGTGCTCTCTTCCTCAGAAGGAGAGATGATCGCCGCAGTCGATGTTTCCAAAGCCGGTATCAGCAAGACATTTACTACACGTAATACGCTGACGCACAACCAGAATATCAATATGCAACTGGTCGATGGCCCCTTCCGTCAGTTGGGGGGCGACTGGCATTTTACGCCGTTAAGCGCCGATGCCTGTAAAGTCGAGCTGCATCTGGAATTTGAATTCACCAACGCCTTGATTGAACTCGCTTTTGGCAAAGTATTCAAGGAACTGGCAGGAAATATGGTGCAGGCTTTCACGCAGCGAGCAAAAGAGGTCTACCGTGTCCGCAATGCAGGTTGATGTGGTCTATGCGTTGCCGGAACGCCAGTATCTACGCACCGTGAAGCTGGAAGAGGGCAGCACGGTTGAGCAGGCGATTGTGGCATCGGGCCTGCTGGAACTGCGCCATGATATCGATTTACAAGTGAATAAAGTCGGTATTTACAGCCGCGCGGCGAAGCTGACTGATGTGGTGCAGGAGGGGGATCGCGTGGAAATTTATCGTCCGCTGATTGCCGATCCGAAAGAGCTACGTCGTCAGCGCGCAGAACGTGCTAAGAGTAAATCCTGAACGATGTCATTGAACGGCACATGACGTTTTCCTGAGCGTCCTTACCTTAATGCCCTTACAACAAAACACAGGCAAACCTGAAGTGTTCAGATTTGCCTGCTGTTATACCCGCTAGACATCAAGCCGCGTGTGCGTTGGCTTCCTTCACGTACTCCGCCCATTGTGGGTTTGGTCTTAACTTGCCACTTCTGGCTGCCAGAATCGTTCATCCCGATTCAGCCGAACGGCATTGAAAGCATTAA
The DNA here is from genome assembly GCF_003382565.3 of Pectobacterium aquaticum. Lineage (NCBI taxonomy): Bacteria > Pseudomonadati > Pseudomonadota > Gammaproteobacteria > Enterobacterales > Pectobacteriaceae > Pectobacterium > Pectobacterium aquaticum. The sequence goes on along the minus strand of NZ_CP086253.1, from coordinate 3,563,163 downwards.
TCCAGCGCGGGCTTGTTGTTGATGTTGGTTAACACGCCACTGCCGCTGAAGGTCAGCGTCAGCGTCTGCTGTTTTACCGATTCATGACCAGGCTGCTGGCGGAAGATGTAAAACCAGGTATCGCTGCCAAACGGATCCTGCATCATAGGAGTACCCAGCGTATAAGCGACCTGTTGTTTGGTCATGCCGGTGTGAATTTTCGCAACGTCAGCCGGTGCCAGATAGTTTCCCTGATTGATGTCCGGCCGATAGACCACCTTTTCCAGTGTGGAACAACCGGCAGTCAGCATAACAACCACCGCGGCGACGACAGTCAGCGTTTTACAGCGCATAGTGATTACATTCCTTAAGGGCATAGGTTGCCGATGATAATAGACCTTGCAGGACTTGGAAACCTGCAAGGCGATTGTATGACCTCAGGAAGGTAAAAAAGTTGAGCTTTTTTATCGCTGATGCACCTTTCTTGCCCTGTCGACGGTGAATTTTAGGCTGCCAGCAATTCTTTGGCATTTGCCAGCGTGTTTTTGGTGACGGCGCTGCCGCCAAGGAGTCGTGCCAGTTCTTGTAGCCGAGCACGTTTATCCAACGGCTGCATCAGCGTTTCCGTTTCTGCACCGTCCGTTTGTTTGCTCACGAAGAAGTGCTGATGACCGCAGCCCGCGACCTGCGGCAGGTGCGTCACGCACATCACCTGTGTAGATTCGCCGAGTTGGCGCAGCATTCTGCCGACGATGGCGGCGGTTGGTCCGCTAATACCCACATCGACCTCATCGAAGATCATCGCGGGCGTGTCCATTTTCTGTGCGGTAATCACCTGAATAATCAGTGCGATACGTGATAACTCACCGCCCGAAGCCACTTTTGCCAGCGTCTGATGCGGCTGGCCGGGGTTCGTGGTCACGCGGAATTCGATACTGTCGGCACCGGTGGCCGTCAGGTTGTCTGGCGTAAATTTCACATCAATGGAGAAGTGGCCGTGTGGCATTGCCAGTTCACGCATATTGGTGGTGATGAGCTGTGCCAGTTCGCTGGCGTGGTGCTGACGGCGCACGTGTAGCTGTTCTGCAAGGTGCAACGCCTGCTGATGGTATTCGCCGACGGAAGCGCTAAGCGCGTCATGGTCGCTTTCCTGCTGCGCCAACTGTTGCTGTTCTTCTAATAGCTGTTGATGGAACGCTGGGAGCGCCTCTGGAGCAACGTGGTGTTTGCGTGCCAACGCGAGCTGACGCGACAGGCGTTGTTCCAGTTCATACAGCCGAATCGGGTCAAGATCCATCTGTTCGCTGTAGTGGCGCAGCTCATCGCTGGCTTCGCTAAGCTGAATGCCGGCTTCTTCGAGCATGGACAGCACGCCGGACAGTTTGTCATCCATACTGATGAGTTCGCCAAGCTGATGTTTTACGCTGTGCAGCATACTGATGATGTTCTGCTCGTCGTCTTCGCTCAGCAGTTGCATGGCCTGTTGGCTCATCGTCAGTAGCTGACCGCTATTCGCCAGACGCTTATATTCAACGTCAATCTGCTCATATTCTCCGAGCTGTGGGGAGAATTCATTCAGCTCTTTTAATTGGTATTGCAGCAGTTCCCGGCGAGCCTCGCGCTCAATGGCTGCCTGTTGCAACTGCGCCAGCGCGCGGCAGCTTTGGTGCCACTGATGCCAAACCTGCTGCATAGCAATCAGCAGTTTTGGTTCATCGGCATAGGCATCCAGCAGGTGTTTTTGATGATCGGGTCGCAACAGTAGCTGATGGGCATGCTGGCCATGTACCTGAATCAGGTGTTGACCGAGTTCGCGCAGTTGAGACAACGGCACGGCGGTGCCGTTAATAAAGCCGCGTGAGCGGCCATCGGCGCTAATCACGCGACGTAGCAGGCACTCGTTGCTGTCATCCAACTGGTTTTCTTCCAGCCACTGACGTGCCGTTGGGGTATCTGCCAGCGCAAAGCGGGCACAAATGTCGGCGCGGGCGGTGCCCGGCCTAACCATGCTGGCGTCAGAACGATTTCCCAGACATAAACCGAGGGCATCAATCGCAATTGATTTCCCCGCACCGGTTTCCCCAGTTATAACGCTCATTCCTGACTGAAAATCGATTTCTAATTCGCGCACGATGGCGAAGTTACTGATAGTGAGTTGCGCCAGCATGATAAACCTCTGTATGTAATCACATGTGATTACATACAGTATAAACTGGTTTTATATACAGTAAAGTAGCTGGGTGAAATTTTAGAATAATTTTTTTGACCAACCGAGTTTTGAACTTAGTGTATTGAAATAGCTGTAGTTTTTTGGGTGGATCAGATTCAGATAATATTCGCTGCGGCGAATCAGGACTTCTTCGCCTTCCTGTACCGGTAACGCAATCTGGCTGTCACAGCTGATCTCCAGATCGTTGGTAATGCAGGAAAATTTCAGCCGAATCGTGCTGCTGCTGTTGATGACCAGCGGGCGTGCTGACAGCGTGTGCGGGAACATGGGCACCAGCGCAATGGCATCCAGCGACGGTGTTAGGATTGGGCCGCCAGCGGAAAGGGAATAGGCAGTGGAGCCTGTAGGCGTGGCGATAATCAGGCCGTCTGAACGCTGTGAAAAGGCGAATTTGTCGTCAATATAGACTTCAAATTCAATCATATGTGCAACTTTTCCTGGGTGAAGCACTACTTCGTTAATAGCGGTACTGATACTGTCGGGCTGGTTTTCGCGGCAAACGTGCGCTTCCAGCATGAAACGCTGTTCGCTCAAATAATGGCCGTCGAGAACGTCAGAAAGCTGCTGCTGCGCCTGATCAGGATCGAGATCGGTCAGAAAACCGAGGTTGCCACGGTTCACACCGATCACCTTGATGTCATAGCGCGACAGCACGCGTGCTGCGCCGAGCATATTGCCATCACCGCCAACGACAACTGCCAAATCCGCCTGCTGGCCGATGTCAGCAAGGCTACCGGTCGGTGCGTCTTTTAGATTCAACTCACGAGCGATCTGTTGCTCGATCAGAACCGAGTAGCCTTTGTCGGTGAGCCAGTGATAAAGCATCTCATGCGTTGCCAGCGCCGTTGGGTGGCGCGGATGGCCGACAATGCCAATACAATTAAACGGCCTGTTCATTGTAAGCGGTGTGTTCATTGCTGTTTTTGTCCTCAGCGTAGTGTATCGGCAGCGGCTGGAACCAATATGTGACTGGTTCCCTTGAATCCCCGATTTTGATCCCCATAATAAGCAACTAGCGAGATTAATGCTAAACCGCGGAGAATTTCATGAGTAGTAAAGAACAGAAAACGCCTGACGAGCAAGTCCTGGATCAAAAGGAAGCAGCAAAAGGGCAGCAAGCGGATGCCACGCCAGAGACGGCAGACGTAGCTGACCCGCGTGATGCGCGCATCGCCGAACTGGAAACCCAGTTGAGCGAACTGCAACAGCGTGAACGTGACAATATGCTTCGCGTCCGTGCTGAAGCCGATAACATTCGCCGCCGTGCGGAAATGGATGTTGAGAAAGCGCATAAATTTGCGGTAGAAAAATTTGCCAGCGAAATGCTGCCAGTTATCGACAATCTGGAACGTGCGCTGGATACGGCGGACAAGGCCAATGAATCACTGGCTGCAATGATTGAAGGTGTTGAACTGACGCTGAAATCGTTGCTGGATGCCGTGCGTAAATTTGGCATCGAGGTTGTGGGTGATGTGGGCGTACCATTTAACCCAGAAGTGCATCAGGCGATGACGATGTTACCTTCGGCCGATCACCAGCCGAATCATGTCATGATGGTCATGCAAAAAGGCTATACGCTGAACGGCCGTTTGCTGCGTCCAGCGATGGTTGCGGTATCAAAAGCGCAAGACTGATACACGCACCCTGTTTACAACGTAGCTTTATTCCGAACCCCGTGCCCACCGCATGGGGTTTTTTGTTTATATGCCCCGTCATACTGAATTATTTAGTGTACATTTTGTTAAGATTTGTTTGATAAAAAAGATGTTTTTTAGGTTTTGAATGACTCATCATCATTAGCTATCAAAAGAATTGGTATTACCACTCTAAATGCACTTGATAATCATTATCGTTTTTGTGAGAGTAATAAAACAACAGTGTTAGAAGGGTCATACTATGCCGGGTAGCCGTGTTATTGAGTCAACAAGCCGCACATCAAGGAAGGTCAAACTTTCTCTGATGGGCCCGGCGTTTATTGCGGCGATTGGTTATATCGATCCGGGTAACTTTGCCACTAACATCCAGTCTGGCGCGGCCTATGGCTATACGCTGCTGTGGGTGGTGGTGTGGGCGAACCTGATGGCGATGCTGATCCAGCTGTTGTCCGCCAAATTGGGGATCGCAACGGGTAAGAACCTGGCGGAACATATTCGCGATCGTTTTCCGCGCCCAGCCGTTTGGGCGTATTGGGTGCAGGCCGAAATTATTGCGATGGCGACCGATCTGGCCGAATTTATCGGTGCGGCGATTGGTTTCAAGCTGCTATTGGGCGTGTCGCTGCTGGAAGGCGCGATCCTCACTGCCATTGCCACCTTCCTGATTCTTATGCTGCAACAGCGCGGGCAGAAGCCGCTGGAGATGGTCATTGGCGGCCTGCTGCTGTTTGTGGCGGCGGCGTATATTGTTGAATTGGTCTTCTCTCAGCCTGAGCTGTCCGCGTTAGCCAAAGGCATGGCAATCCCGAGTCTGCCGACCTCCGATGCCGTGTTGCTGGCCGCCGGTGTGTTGGGGGCGACCATTATGCCGCATGTGATTTACCTGCACTCTTCCCTGACGCAGCATGAGGGCAACCACACCCGTGCCGAGCGTTATTCGGCAACGAAAGTCGATGTCGCGATTGCGATGACCATCGCCGGATTCGTCAATCTGGCGATGATGGCAACGGCCGCGGCGGCGTTCCATTTCAGCGGCAATCAGGATATTGCCGATCTGGATAAAGCCTACCTCACGCTGGAGCCGCTGCTGGGTAAAGCCGCCGCGGTCATTTTCGGTCTGAGTCTGGTGGCGGCGGGTCTGTCTTCTACCGTTGTCGGTACGCTGGCGGGGCAGGTGGTGATGCAAGGATTCGTGCGCTTTCATATCCCACTCTGGGTACGCCGCACAGTGACAATGCTGCCGTCGTTTATCGTGATTCTGTCCGGTATGGATCCGACGCGGGTGCTGGTGTTGAGTCAGGTGGTGCTGAGCTTTGGGATCGCGCTGGCGCTGGTTCCCTTGCTGTCCTTCACCGGCAACCGTGAACTAATGGGGACGATGGTGAACGGAAAATGGGTACAGCGCATCGGCCAACTCATTGTCGTACTGGTAGTTTCCCTCAATATGTATCTGCTGATGGATACGATGTTGGGGATATAAAACGGGTGCCACCGATTATTACGTCAGAATAGCGTGGCACCTTTCTACTCTTTATCACTAGCTGGCTTACTGACTGGCCTTCCTCAACTCCGTCACCGGCACGCCGCCGATCCCCCAGTTGTCCGTTTCAACTTCATCAATCACGACCACGGTGGTTTTCGGGTTCTTATTTAGCACATCGACCAGCAACTGGGTGACGCCTTCAATCAACTGACGCTTTTGTTCAGCGGTGACGCCTTCATTGGTGATTTTGATGTTGACGTATGGCATAGGTTCTCCGGGATTAGGGTAGTGGTCGACGGTAGGGGAAGCAGAGCCCTGCCGCGATAAAAAGTGCTGCTGCGCTACATAGCATCGCTGATACACAACGCATATATCAAGCCCAACTCCACGGGGTCGATCTCGCGGGAGCCGGGCTGTTTTACCGTAGCTGTGGATACCTTCTTATCCGTTTATGCCGCCGCTAAAAGTGGATATGATGAATTCGCGTTGTTTATATAAACGAACCATCCCTTCAGTCATCGAGCATCGAGGTGTTTGCATGTCGTCTCCCATTGATATCGTCGAAAAGAAGCTGCTATCCGATAATTGGTATATTCTGAATAAATATACATTTGATTTAAAAAGAAATAATGGCGGCTTGGTTCGCCAAGTTCGTGAAGTTTACGATCGTGGTGATGGTGCGACGATTCTGCTGTACAACCGGGCGAAAGGTACGGTGATTCTGACACGACAATTCCGTATTCCCACCTACGTCAACGGCAACGAAAGCGGCATGCTGCTGGAAACCTGCGCGGGTTTGCTGGACGACCATTCGCCCGAAGAATGTATCCGTAACGAGGCCATCGAAGAAACGGGCTATGCGATCGGCAACGTGGAAAAGCTGTTCTATGCCTACATGTCGCCGGGCAGCGTGACGGAGCGTGTGTACTTTTTCGCTGCTGAATACGATGAGTCGCAGAGGGATAATCTGGGCGGTGGTGTGGAAGATGAAGACATTGAGGTGCTGGAACTGCCGTTCAGCGAAGCCGTCGCGATGATGAACGATGGCCGGATTAAAGACGGTAAGACCATTATGCTGCTACAGCATGCGATCATCCGCGGCTGGTTTGCCAAGGCATAGGCCTGTTTTGCGGCACACGGGTATCCCATGTGCCGCTGGATTTTCTGTGGTAACGCTTTCATTTTTGCGTAATTCCACGATGAAGAGGTGATTATGGTTAATATGCGCTGATTAACCTTTTTATACTGTCATTTTTTGTTTTATTTTCAATGGTATGTGGTGGGTTTTGCTTTTATTTTAATCATTTTTATGGGCTGGTATGGGCTTTATAGGAGGAAATTTTTCCTAAATTTTTTGTATTTAGATCGAATATTTAGTCATTTTTCTCCTTGTTGTGTGACCCGTATCACCGGATGGAAGAATGTAAGCGGTGTAACTCGTTGCTTCATTATGCAGTAACTCATATTCTCTCTTTACAAAAAGTAAAGAAGGACTGCTCTGATGAAGATCAAGAATAAAGTATCTACCCTATTTGCAGTTTCATTCCTCACGCTGGGCTTATCGAGTCACAGCTTGGCTGCTGAAGTCACCGTGTGGGCCTGGGATCCTAACTTCAATGTTGCGGCAATGCATGAGGCATCGTCGATATATAAAAAAGCCGATCCAAGTTTTAGTCTGAAAGTGATCGACTCCGGTAAAGAAGATATTGAGCAGAAATTAAATACCATGTTGGCTTCAGGGGTTAAAAACTCGCTTCCTGATATTGTGCTTATTGAAGATTATAATGCTCAGAAGTATCTTCAGGCTTATCCTGACTCGTTTACCCCATTACAGGATGCTATCGATTATAGCCAGTTTGCACCTTATAAAACGAAGGTGATGACGGTAGGGGATAAGGTATACGGTGTTCCTTTTGATTCCGGCGTGGCGGGAATGTTCTATCGACTCGATTATCTGGAGGCTGCCGGATATAAAGAGAGTGATATGGTGAATATTACCTGGGATAAATATATTGAAATCGGTAAGCAGGTAAAAGCGAAAACCGGTGTTGATATGCTGACCTACGATATGAATGATGTAGTTCTCCCTCATATTATGATGCAGTCCGGTGGAGAATGGTTCTTCGATAATCAAGGACAACTCAATCTCACCAAAAATAATGCACTGAAAGAAACGTTAAAAACAATTAAAGCGATTAATGACGCGAAAATTGCACGTCCTATCTCAGGCTGGTCGAGTTTTGTCGGGAGCTTTAATGCCGGAAAATCGGCGAGTGTGGTTTCTGGCGTATGGGTGATTGGCTCCATTAAAAGTGCTGAAGATCAGAAAGGCAAATGGCGTGTCGCGCCGATCCCACGGCTGAACCTCGACAAAGCGGTACATGCTTCCAATCAGGGGGGATCGAGCTGGTATGTCTTAAAAGGTGGCAAAAATACTAAACAGGCGATTGAATTTTTGCAGAAAACCTTTGCGGCAGATAGCAATATGTATCAAACCCTTTTGGTTGATCGCGGTGCGCTCGCCACCTTCCTTCCCGCCACTTCCGGCCCTGCTTACGCGGTACACGATCCGTTCTTTGGCGGGCAACCCGTGTTCGCTGATTTCTCTAAATGGGTGACTGAAATTCCACAGGTTTCCTACGGTATGTATACCCAGGAAGTTGATAACGCCATTGCTGCTGAAATACCTGCATTACTGAAAGGCGATTCTGTTGATGACGTTTTAAAACGCGCCGAAGCGACATTAAAAAATCAGATTATGCAGTAGCGAGTGTGAGCTTGAGGGCGGCAAGCCCTCAAGTATTTCTCTCCAGAAATCGATGGTGTGATAATGATGTATAAACCTAAAATGAATAGGCTTTATAACATCAACGGCTGGGCTTTTGTCGCTACCGCTGTTGGGTTAATTGCCTTAATGACGATATACCCTATTTTCAAATCACTGTGGCTTTCTTTTCAGTCTGGCCGTGGTGTGGTGACACAATTTGTTGGCCTGGGAAATATCATTCGTTTATTCAGTGATCCTATGTTCAAAACGGCACTTTGGAATACGTTAACGTTTCTGGTAATCCAAGTCCCCATTATGATTCTATTATCACTGGCTATTTCTTCTTGTTTGAACTCGTCTCAGCTTAAATATCGCCAGTGGTTTAGAATAGCGATCTTTTTACCTTGTGTGACCTCACTGGTGGCCTACTCCATTCTTTTCAAGAGTATGTTTGAACTGGATGGCGTGATTAATTCATTCTTGCTGTTTATTCATGTTATTGACGATCCGATTCCGTGGTTGTCCGATCCTTTCTGGGCGAAAGTGACCATCATTATTGCCATTACATGGCGCTGGACGGGATATAACATGATATTTTATCTTTCTGCTATGCAGAATATTGATAAGTCAATTTATGAGGCGGCTAGGGTTGATGGCGTCAGCCCCATTAAGCAGTTTTTCTTCATCACCATACCCTTATTGAAACCGGTTATTCTTTTTACCAGTGTGACATCAACCATTGGCACATTACAGTTGTTTGATGAAGTCATGAATATCACGAATGGTGGTCCGGCAAATGCGACGCTGACGTTATCGCTTTATATTTATAATTTGTCATTCAAATTTGTACCGAACTTTGGCTATGCGGCAACGGTTTCATACGTGATTGTTGTTTTCTCAGCAATACTGGCGCTGATTCAGTTTAAAGCAGCACGGAAGGGATAATATGAGAAAAAGTAAAATTAACAGCATGCTGATGCATATTTTTCTTGTGCTGATGAGCATTTTCTCGCTTTTCCCATTCTATTGGATGGTGGTATCGAGCACGAATAGCACCAGCCAAATCAACATGGGTAAATTCACGTTTGGCGATCAATTACTGGTCAACTTTACCAATCTGACGAGTCAGGTGGATCTGGCATTAGTGTTTTGGAATACCTCAAAGATTGCATTGATCAGTACGGTGTCAACGCTGGTGGTGTGCTCTATCGCAGGTTATGCCTTTGAGATTTATTCCAGCAAGAATCGTGAGCGTGTCTATGTCGCACTATTAACGACGATGATGATCCCGTTTGCAGCATTAATGATCCCGCTTTTTACCATGTTTGGTAAGGCTGGCTTACTGGATACGCATTTTGCCGTTGTCATGCCGACGGTGGCCGGTGCGTTTATTATTTTTTACTTTAGGCAATGTACGAAAACGTTTCCGAGAGAGTTGATCGATGCTGCGCGCGTGGAAAGCGTCGCGGAGTGGAAAATTTTCTTGTATGTCTATGTACCGATTATGCGAGCCAGCTATTCCGCTGCGTTTATCATTGTTTTTATGACGTCATGGAATGCCTTTCTCTGGCCGCTTATTGTCCTCCAGTCTAATGAATTAAAGACGATTAATCTGGTGTTATCCAGCTTTGCTTCTGCCTATTCTCCAGACTTCGGGCTTATTATGGTGGGAACAGTCATCTCTACTCTTCCTAGCTTACTTATCTTCTTCGCCATGCAAAAGCAATTTATCGCCAGCATGACGGGCGCAGTGAAGTAATACGCGCGCAATGGCAAATTAAGTTTGAGGTTCAACATGGCTGATATTTTATTAAAAAATATAGTGAAGCGTTACGATAAGACTGAAACCATCCATCGTATTAATCTTGAGATTAATTCAGGCGAATTTGTGGTCTTCGTCGGTCCGTCGGGGTGTGGTAAATCGACGTTGCTGAGAATGATCGCAGGATTGGAAGATATCACGGATGGCGAAATTCATATTGATAACCGTTTAGTTAACCATTTCGATCCCGCAGAGCGGGGGATTGCGATGGTGTTCCAGTCTTACGCGCTGTACCCGCATATGACGGTGGCTGAAAATATGGGGTTTGGGTTGAGAATGAACGGGCACCCCAAAGCTGAAGTCGAAAAAATGGTGCGTAAGGCCGCGATGACGCTCCAGCTAGAAGCACTGTTAGACCGCACACCGAAACAGCTTTCTGGCGGTCAGCGTCAGCGTGTTGCGATTGGGCGTGCCATTGTGCGCGATCCTAAAGTGTTCTTATTCGATGAGCCCTTGTCGAACCTCGATGCCGAATTACGCGTGGAAATGCGTTTACAGATTGCCCGGCTTCATCAGGAAATGCGTAACACCATGGTTTATGTGACGCACGATCAAGTCGAAGCGATGACGCTGGCGGATAAAATTGTGGTGTTAAACAAGGGATATATTGAGCAGGTTGGGACACCGATGGCGCTCTACCATAAGCCAGAAAATCTTTTTGTCGCAGGTTTTATCGGTTCGCCGAATATGAACTTTCTACCTGGCGAAGTGCTACAGGTTGAAGGGAACAACGTGAGTATCTTGATCAATAAGCTCAATACGCTTTCCGTTAATCTTGCTAACCACGGATTGTGTGCCGATCAGAAAATTACCGTGGGTATTCGCCCTGAACACCTGAGTATTGACCCGAACGGTGGGGACGTCAGCTTGTCGATCACGAGTGAGGTCACGGAAAGGCTGGGTAATGCGACCTATATTTTTGGTGCGTATTCTGGCGTTAATAATTTCAAGGTTCATTTGTCGGGTGATAATAGTATTGTGCCTTACTCAACGATTCCGCTGACGTGCCGTAGTGAACATCTGCACTTTTTTGATGAAAATGGAAAGCGGATTAATTAAAAATAAAATGTCTGTCATGACGAGGATAACGCCATAGAAAACGTCATGTTGAATAAGTGAAAAATTTAGAAAATAGCTAAGCAGCCATTAATGGCTGCTTGGTTTATTCTGTGAAATTTATTTTTATCAGTATCCCCCTCTATTTTTAATCTGTACCTGGGTATTTATGTAATAAATGCCCTTTAAGCGTGTTACCTCAAGGAGAAATGAATGAAAAAGAATAATTATTCAGGAATCATCTCTATATTGTTAATGCTGTTTATAGGGTTTATGTCAGCCAATTTGGCGAAAGCGGCGCAGCCGTTTGCTTACGGCGCGGATATTGGCTGGGTAAAGCAATTAGAAGATCGCGGGGTAAGCTGGCGTGATGATGCAGGAACGCCGCGCGATGTATTACAGATATTGCGCGATCACGGTATAAACGCTGTACGGTTACGCATTTTCGTTAATCCCGACCCCAGTGCGCTATGGCATAAAGATAATACGACCTGGACGATGCTTGGCTATACGGATAAAACCCGCGTGGTGGATGCCGCGCAGCGCGCCAAAGCGATGGGAATGCGCGTCATGGTGGATTTCCACTACAGTGATGTTTTCGCGGATCCGGGTCATCAAATAAAGCCAGCGGCGTGGGCGAACTACAATCTGAGTCAATTAACGACGGCCGTTTATAATCACACTCATGAAGTGATGACTGCGTTGGTATCCGCTGGCGTGACGCCGGAATGGGTGCAGGTCGGCAACGAAATGAACCCGGGCATTTTACTCCCGGAAGGTAGCACAAGCCGGTTTGCCAATCTAACGCAGCTACTGAATGCGGGCTATGATGCGGTTAAAGCGGTCAGCCCTTCCTCTAAGGTGATCAGCCATCTGGCGCATGGGAATAATAATTCAAACTCTCGCTGGTTTTTTGATAATTTCCTCACCACGCACGGTGGGAAAACCGATGTGATTGGCTTTTCGTTCTATCCCTACTGGGAAGGGAAAAATTATTGGGAGCTCACTGGCGCTCTGGCGAGCAATCTCAATGATATGGCGAGCCGGTATGGTAAGGAAGTCATGGTCGTTGAAGTCGGCGGTTTGGAAACCAACCCGACAGACAGTTACTGGACGATCAGGGATACGATTAATCTTGTTAAAGCCGTGCCGGGAAATAAAGGGATTGGGGTTTTTTATTGGGAACCAGCGGCTAATGCAAAGGTGCTACCGGATGGCTACGCTTTAGGCGCGACGACGCAAGTTTCAACCAATGTATTGCAATTTACCCGAGCACTGGACGCGTTTGCCGAATCGCAAATCAATTTCGTCAACGGCACCCGCTATAAAATCGTTAATCGACACAGTAGTAAATCGCTGAATATCGTGAGCGGTTCGAGTGAAGATGGCGCATGGGTTGAACAATACAGTGACGGCAACTGGGACAGCCAGCGTTTTTATTTTAACGCGATTGGCAATGGTTATTTCAATCTGGTGAATGTGAATAGCGGAAAGTACATTGATGTTAATTTCAGTGCCAATGAGGATGGTGCGCAAATTCTCCAAATGTATAACACCGGCCATTTTAGCCAGCAATGGCTGATTTTGGATGCCGGCGATGGCTATTATAAAATCATGAATAGGAACAGTGGGAAGCTTTTGGATGTTAACAGCCGTTCAACAGAGAACGGTGCATCCGGTATTCAATGGCATGATAACGGGGGATGGAATCAGTTGTGGAAAATAACCGCTAATTGACGCTCTCTGGCCGCGTAGCTTGCTTACGTGGCCGGTATATTCGTAAGGATAGGAAAGATAAGGGGACGTATTATAAAAGGGCATCGTTGAGTGTGAAGCTTTCGCGCCACATCATCTCATAACCAATCTGTACGTGTTTTTTATAATAGCGTCCTGCCACCAGCTCTAAAAACAGATCGACGGCGGCTTCGCCCATTTCAGTGGGGTAAAGTCGCATTGTGGTCAAACTGGGATTGAGATGCTGTGCTGTGGGGATGTCATTCATCCCAACCACTTTTATTTGCTTAGGAATGGCAATACCTTTCTCTTGAATCGCTCGGTACACGCCAATAGCGATAATGTCTGTCGCCGCGAACACGACATCAGGCCACTCTTTTTGTTGCAGCAACTCATTCATCGCCTGATAGCCGGACTCAATACAGAATAACTGACTGACTTTGCATCGCGACTCGTCGTAGATACCGTGTTTTTGCGTTATCTCCTGAAATACATGCAGTCGACTCTCATTGTTCCCTATAAATGCGGGGCGCTGAGCGCCGCTATTCACAATGTAATACAATACTTCGCGTGCGGCCGCTTCCCGATCAAAAAGCACGGCGTCACATTGTTTATCGAGAGGGGCCGAATCGATAAAAATCAGATTTTTATTTAATGAAGAGATTAAGGCGATATCGCTATCGCTAAAGTGACCTACGCAAATGATCGCCTGCGCTTGAGATAAAGTCTGGCTATTGGATGATAAATTGGTGGTGAATAGATTGCGTAACGAAATATTAAAATGGTGGCAGCGGTTTTCAATGCCAATACGCATTGCGGTGAAATAAGGATCGTTGAGTTCTTCTGAGGGCGTAAGAAAGTGGACGACGGCGAGATTTAATAGATTGTCATTATCCATTTTGAAATGAGAACGGACAACAAGCGCGTTCTCTAACCTTTTTTTCTGCTGCTTACGTTGTGTGGGCGATAAATAGGCCAACTCATGGGCAATTTTCTTGATGAGTTGGCGCTTTTCTTTGGTTATTGACAGGCTGGGATCGTTATTAAGTACGCGAGAAACGGTTGAGGCTGCCACCCCAGCTTTTTGAGCGATATCTGTAATCGTTGCCACAAAAAATTTTCCATAATTTGCTTATGAAAATGATAGTAGCTAATGCCTTATTGATTGAACATGCCCAGTAACCAAAAATGCGATGAAATCTTCAGTCATCGCCGTGTCACCCGCATGGGTTGTTCCTTGTCCAAATGGACTATCAGGGATGGGTTCTTGTGCGTGTTGCACTTGTGAGGTCATCAAAACGAGGAGATGCAGTAGCGGCAGGAAAACCGCTGATCAATTTATCGCCGATTGGGCGCGCTTTCCTGTTCTGGGGTGATACGGACGATATGAATAATTAGGTACAGCATTTCATCGTTAGAAATGTCGATGTTGAGCAGGTTGTGAATATAGTCTTTGATCAGTCGGCTGCATTTATAGGCATCAGGATATTCTTTGGTGACTTGCTCAAAAATAAAGTCATCATTTGAATGAATCAGGCTATTTTCCAACAGACGCTGAATAAAGAATTGCATGTGCGTCAGGAAGCGGGAGTAGTTAATCGACTCTTTATCAATCACGATATGGAAGTTGTATTGGATGATATTAAAGATATCTTTCAGCATCTTGACCGACTGGAGCGTGTTCTCCATATTCTGGACGTCGGTTTGGGCGTTGACTAAATGAAACGCGATATTGCCCGCTTCCTCTTCAGGCAATTCCAGCTTCATCTGTTGGTTAATGTCGTTGAGCGCCCGCGAGGCAATCGCAAATTCCTGCGGGTAAAATCGCTTTACTTCATAAAGCAGACGATTTTGTATGCTGATGCCTTTGCGATAGCGCTCAATCGCAAAACTGATATGGTCGATCAGCGTAAAAAAGACCTGCTCGCTCAAGCGACTATGAAGCTGCCGGTTCGCATCATCAATAATCTTATTCACGATATGAACATATTCTTCCCCGACGTGCTCAATCAGACGAGCAAATTCGCGTGGCGATGTACCATCCTTGAGAATAAAGGTCTTCTCAATTTTGGCCGGATCGAGAATATCGCCGGTCTTGCTGTTAAAGCCGATTCCTTTCCCCATAACAATGATTTCGTTGTTATCTGCATCGGAAGATAACACCAGGCTATTGTTCAGTATTTTTATTGCTTTTATCGGTTCAGCCATCATGCGTTTCTTGAGTGGTTCAGTGAGAAAATCAGTGAGATAAGCCTGTCCCCTAATTTGTCACGTTGTGGGAAATAGGCTTCCTGCAACGTGACATATCCGGCGTCGTGCTCAGGGCAAGATCATGAACGTTTTTTGCACAATTCGACGTCAACATTGACCTGACGAGTCGACTATGATCTTATGCTCCTCTTTTGAGGAGTGACCATGAATTTAGATACCATCAAAGCGCATTTCAGTATCATCCGCGATGAACGACAAAGCGCAAAAGTGGATTACCCACTGTTTGATATTTTGTTTGCTTCAATCTGCGCAGTGATAGCGGGAGGCCAGGGCTGGACTGACATTCGTGAGTACGTTCTCGGCCATCATGACTGGTTCCTTAAACAGGGCTTATTTGAAAAAGGTGTGCCCGTTGATGATACCTTTGCTCGCCTAATTTCAAATATTGAGCCCGCTGAATTCCGCGATTGTTTTCTCGCCTGGATGAAAGCCGTGCACAAGTTAACCTGTGGTGAAGTCGTCGCTATTGATGGCAAGACTTTGCGCGGCTCTTATGACAGAGACGACAGGCAAAGCACCATCCATATGGTAAGTGCCTATGCCAGCGCCAACCAACTCGTATTGGGCCAGCTTAAAACTGATGCTAAAAGCAATGAAATCACCGCGATACCCGCGCTGATTCAGATGTTGGACTTGCGAGGTGCCATCGTGACAATTGATGCGATGGCCTGTCAGACCAAGATTGCCAAGGCGATTACGAGCAAAGGTGGCGACTACTTATTGGCAGTTAAGGGCAATCAAGGCAAGTTAGCGGCAGCGATACAGGCCGCTTTTACCCCACATCGGCGCGCGCCAATTGACAGGGGCATATCTCAAGTTGAGAAGCAGAAAAGCCGAGTGGAGGCACGCACTTACCATGTACTGGATGCCAGTGATATGGTTGGGGATTTCTCTGCCTGGCTCGGGCTAACCAGCATAGTCATGGTCGAAAGTTACCGCGCAGCAAAAGGCAAAGCGCCAGAGTTGGAGTACCGCTACTACATCAGTTCAGCCAAACTAACCCCAGAGCAGGCCGGAGATGCGATACGGGCCCATTGGGGTATCGAGTCCATGCATTGGATTTTAGATGTCAGTATGCGAGAGGATGCTTGCCAGATTTACCGAGAAAACGCCGCAGAAAACTTGGCAGGGTTAAGGCACATGGCGCTGAACATGCTCAGAGCCGAGCCAACGAAGATTAGCGTACCGATGAAACAAAAACGCTGCATGATGAAACCCGTGTTCTTGGAGCAAGTTCTTATGGCTGGATTAACGTCAATGGTTAAATGTTGATCACTCATGCGGACGCCCTGGGCGTCGTGCTCATCCCCGTTTTAACAACGTGTACTGGATATAGGTATCACGGGACGCTGGGAAATAAGCGCGCTCCATTTGATTCTATGACACCTTGATACCAGTAAAAACTTTTCTTTTTGATGCGGCGCAGGTCTTTCAGATCAAATTCGTCGCGGTTCACGTAAATAAACCCGTAGCGTTTACCGTAGCCCTGATGGGTGCTGACCACATCGATCGCCGACCACGGGCAATAGCCAATAAGATCAACGCCATCGCTGATGGCGAGCTGCATCTGTTCAATATGGCGAGCAATAAAATCGATGCGATATTGATCGTCGATCGTACCGTCGGCCTCAAGCTTATCCGGCGCGCCCATGCCGTTTTCCGTAATCAGGATCGGCAGATGATAGCGCTCGTAGGTTTTCCGCAGCGTTAAGCGCAAGCCAACGGGATCGATCACCCAGCCATAAGGCGTTTTATCAACGTGCGGGTTTTCCGCTGCACGATAAACACCGGGTTCGCCCAGCATGATTTGCTGATCGCCCGCGCGGGCGCTGACATCCGACGCATCGCCTTTGCTGGCGGCAATGGTGGCGGTGGAGTAGTAGTTGATCGCCACGTAGTCGGGCTTTCCTGACTGTAGGATATCGTCATCGCCAGGTAATGTTTCCGGTGCCAGACCGCGATCTTCCAGATAACGCCAGGCCAGCGCGTTGTAGCGGCCGTGCACGGCAACATCCAAAAAACTCCAGCAGCGCAGCGTTTCCCAGTTGTGTGCGGCGATAGCATCTTCCGGTTTGCTGGTGGCCTGATACATAGACGTGGTGTTGATCGCCGGACCAATCAGGCCATTGGGCGCGAGTTCGTGACACAAGGCCATGACCTGCGCCTGTGCCAACATCATGTGGTGGTTTTGCTGATACAGTGCTTTTTTAGACGGTAACACGCCACCTTTCGGCAGGCCAATTGCGCCGGGATGCAGAATCATGGTGTTCTGTTCATTGATTGTCAGCCAATATTTTACCTTGTCGCCGAAATGCGTAAACAGCGTGCGGGCGTAGTGAACAAAGGCATCAATCGTGGCGCGATTCTGCCAGCCGCCTTGTGCCTCAAGACAATAAGGCAAATCGAAATGGTAGAGCGTGACGACCGGTTCGATATTGTGCGCGTTCAACTCATCAATCAGATTGTTGTAAAACGCGATACCCAGCGGATTGATGGCACCGGTGCCATCGGGAAGAATACGTGTCCAGGCGATAGAGAAGCGATAGGCCTTTAAGCCGAGCTCCGCGAAAAGCTGCACATCTTCTTTAAACCGATGGTAGTGATCGCTGGCGACGGTGAAGTCGGCAGTGTTTTCTGGGTGCTGGCATTGATCAATGATCGACGGGCTTTTCCCATCGGCCTGCCAGCCACCTTCTACCTGATAAGCCGACGTCGACGCTCCCCACAGAAAACCTGCTGGGAAGTGTTTTTGCTGTTGATAGTGCATATTTTTCTCACATACAGGGAGACTGAAAAGCATTGGGCACCTTGCCCAATGCTTTTATGGATCGTCAGGCGTTCACTTTCATGATGGTATCCAGCGGGGCGATCGGCTGTGGTGCGGTACAGACGACGCTGGCGTACTCATCGCTATTGATGATCACGACTGGCGTAACCGGGTCGTAGCCCAGACGCATGATTTCATGCAGATCGACGCTAATTAGCCTGTCACCTGCGCTAACCCGGTCGCCCGGTTTGATATAGCCGGTAAAGTGCTTGCCGTTGAGGTTCACCGTGTCCAGACCGACGTGAATCAGCAATTCTAAACCGTTATCAGCCCGGATGCCGATGGCGTGCTTAGACTCAAGGAACGTGATGATTTCGCCACTGACGGGCGCGACCACTTCACCGTTGTCAGGAATAATCGCCACGCCTTGCCCCAGCAATCCCTGTGAGAATACGTCATCGTTGATGTCACTCAGCGCGACCAGCTTGCCGGACAGCGGGCTGAGTATCGTTTGTGGTTCTGCGCGGCTTTCTGCGGCCTGCGTTTTTTGCGCGGTAGTGGCTGCCGGTGACGCTTGGCGTTGGTCTGCCTGAGCTGAGTCGGTTTGGACACTGTCAGTTTCATCCACCGGATCGTCGAATCCCATGATCCAGGTGAGAGCAAACGTGACGACAATCGCAATGGCGCAGGTGATCAGCGCATGGACGATGTTCATCGGGTTTTCACCAATGAAAGCAGGCAGCGCTGCCAGCCCCGGTGAGACGAAGGCGTAGCGAACCAGCCCAGCTAAACCAGCATAGATACCCGCACAGCCCCCACCAATCATGGCGGCAATCAGCGGTTTCTTCAGTTTCAGCGTCACCCCGTACAGGGAAGGTTCGGTGATACCCAGCAGCGCGGTGAAGCCCGCCGAAGAAGCCAGCTGTTTCAGATTCTTGTTCTTGGTTTTAAACGCGACGCACAGCGTGGCGGCACCCTGCGCAATGTTGGAAGCCAGCATGCCGGGCCCGTTGATCATCTCGAAGCCGTTGCGAGTCAGCTGTGAGGTGGCAATTGGCGTCATCGCCCAGGCGGTGCCGGTGATCACCAAAAACGGTTGCAGACCGCCCATCAGCATCGGGATTAACCAGCTTGCCTTGCCGTCAATGATCGCCGCGCCGTTGGCGACCAGATCGTTGAGGAAAATACCGAAAGGCCCAATCACCACCAGCGCGAGCGGCGCGGTAACCAGCAGCACGATCATCGGCTTGGTGAAAAATTTGATCATCGAGGGCGAGATCTTTTCGGCAAACTGCTCGATGTAAGACATGATCCATACGGTAAGAATGATCGGCAATACCGATCCGGCATAGTCCGCCAGCCGCACTGGAATACCGATAAAGCTGATGGGGCCGCCGGAGGCTAGCAGCTGAGCCAGATTCGGGTGCAGCAATGCGCCAGCAATCGTCATCGCCAGAATCGGGTTACAGGCGAACTTGATGGCGGCACCGTAAGCCAGCAGCACAGGCAGGAAGAAGAAGGCTGCATCGGAGATAGTGTCCAGCAGGCGATAGGTCGTGCTGTCGGCGGAAATTAACCCCGTCAGCTTGAGGATCGCCAGCAGGGCTTTAATCATCCCTGCGCCGGTAATCGCCGGGATAACGGGCGTGAAGGTGGTGGAAATCACGCTGATGATTTGCGAGAAAATGCCGCCTTTTTTCTGCGGTTCTTTACTGCTGGCAGTGCGCTGGCCGTTCATCTCGCCAATCTCGTTCAAAATCGCCCGGTAGGTGACTTGAACGTCGTTGCCGATCACCACCTGAAACTGGCCGCCGCGATCGACTACGCTGATAACGCCGGGAAGTTTAGCAATCGCGTCTGCCTGTACGGCATCGCTGTCGTTGAACTCGAAACGTAAGCGAGTGGCGCAGTGGGTCAGTTTGCTGACGTTCTGCTTGCCGCCGCTTAACGCGAGGATGTCGAATCCAAGTTTTTGATAATTCGTTTTTTGATAATTCGTTTTTTGATAATTCATAGTGTTACCCTGTATTGACGCCAATTAGGCCAAAAAAAAAGACCAAAATAAAAATGCACCTCTAAAAAAGAGGAAATGCATTTTTACTTTGGTCTTGCCTGCCGAAGCAGTAGCACGCCGCGATAAAAATAGGCTGGTGCAACTTGTGGTGTTGCGCCGCAATATCAGCATGCGGCGCTGGAGTCATGCAATATACTCAGGTGAATTAATTGATCTGGATCACAAACCATAGCGCGGTTTGCGATCCTTTTGCGCGCGATATCGCAGTCTACTATCGGTGTTTTACTGCATCGTCAGTTTACCGAACCGCCGCTTTACTTCAGCAACGCCTGCGCTTTTTCGACGACGTTATCGAACGCATCCGTAGACGGCATGGACACTACGCGCACCTTGCGGCCTGCGGCAGTCAGTTTGTCATACGCGCCGACAGCCAGTTCGACTCCAGACGTTACAGCTTGGCCGCCAACAGTGCTTCCAGCTTTTGTTGATCGGCAGCGAACAGGCGAATGCCTTCCGCCAGTTTATCGACGGCCATCGCATCCTGACAGTGTTCCCAGCGGAACTCGGCTTCAGACAGCGGCGAAGGGGGATTGAACGCTTCGGTCGACGGCGTCAGTTGGCGTTCGACCGGAGCATGGCTGTTTTTCAATTGCTCCAGCAGCGCGGGGGAAATCGTCAGGCGATCGCATCCCGCCAGCGCCAGAATCTGTTCCACTTTGCGGAAGCTGGCGCCCATGATCACGGTTTGGTAGCGGTGGCGTTTGTAATAGTCATAAATATGACGCACGGAGATCACGCCAGGATCGCTCTCAGCCTGATAGTCGCGGGTGGGCTGCTTTTCCTGATGCCAGTCATAAATCCGACCAACAAACGGCGAGATCAGAAAGACGCCCGCTTCGGCGCAGGCGCGCGCCTGAGCAAACGAGAACAGCAGCGTCAGGTTGCAGTTGATCCCTTCTTTTTCCAGCTCTTCAGCCGCGCGAATCCCTTCCCAAGTGGCGGCAAGCTTGATCAGAATGCGTGAACGCGGGATGTCTTTTTCCTGATACATCCCAATGAGCTTGCGCGCTTTCGCTACGCACATACCGCGATCGAACGAGAGGCGAGCATCCACTTCGGTGGAGATGCGGCCCGGGATGCTTTTCAGCACTTCTGCACCGATATTCACGGCCAGTCGATCGCTAGCGTTGATGAGCCGCGTTTCCGGACTACCGCCTTGTTGGTTTGCATAGGCGATCGCGTCATCAAACAGTGGTTGATACTGGGGCAGGGTGGCGGCTTTCAGAATCAGGGACGGATTTGTGGTGGCATCTTGTGGCGAAAATTGACGAATAGAGTCGATATCGCCGCTATCGGCGACCACCACGGTAAATTGCTTAAGGGCTTCTAATTGATTCATGATTGAGCTCCTTGATGTAAAAGAGAAATGGCCTGCGCAAAACAGAGCCAACACACTGCACCATGAGGACGTGGAATAACATGCGCTTTTTCCGATTGCTGCGGTTGGGCTCTCTCGACTGAACACTATTTTGCTGCACGGAAAGTCGGTTGAACGGACGGTAAGACTGACGGCCAGCCAGTCTGGGGATAGCCACGGGCCGTCAGACAGGATTACCGATGATTTTCTTGGTGTTCGTAGTAGCTGATTTTCTCGACTTTCGGTGCCGATCCGCCGCCTTCAAACTCGGCATCCAGCCAGGCACCGACAATCTCTTTTGCCAGTTCAGGGCCGATAACCCGAGCGCCCAGTGCGATTACCTGCGCATCGTTACTCTTTCTGGCTCGCTGAGCGGAATAGGTGTCATGGCACTGAGCGGCACGAATGCCATTGACCTTGTTAGCCACGATACTCATGCCGATCCCGGTGCCGCACAGCAGGATCCCACGCTGGTGCTTACCGTCTTTGATCGCGTGTGCCAGCGTGTAGGCAACATCGGGGTAGATCGGGTTTTCCCCAGTGGGATCGTAGCTGTAGTCGGTCACCGTCAGCCCCTTCTGCTGTAAATAATCAGTAATCGTGTTTTTCAGATCAATCGCGGCGCTGTCTGCACCAATTGCAATCGAGAGCATATCTATCTCCTGCCTGGCTGAGGGTCAAAGTGAGCCTGATATGTCGCTTTCGCTAAGTTGTTTATAAAAACATGAATAAACAGACGCTAACGAGAATCTCTCTGCCTGATTCCGTACATTTCCGGCCTTTTCATGGCTAAACATATACCGCTTCTTTCAAATGTTCAATGTGTGATTATTTGTTTTTTGTTTTCTCGAAGAGGAAACGATGATTCAAAGAGTGATCTTGGTCACTTTTGCGGCTTTTAAGGCGCTATTTTACCTTTTTGATACATATTTAGATCATGCTCACAATTTTTAAACAGAGAGATAGGCAAAAGACTGGGGCAAATATATCGTTCATATGTTCACAGTGTGTGTTAATGATCCAAATATTTAGAGGGCATAACAATGTGTCAGACCTGCATGCAAACCATAAAAAAGACAACGAACAACAAAGGTCACACCGGGTATCGAATGACGAAAGAGGATGAAATGCAGGAACAGCCTGGCGTAGAGGCAATGACAGGGAAGGGGTTGGCTATCGGTAGTAAGGGGGCTGTATGAGTAAAGTATCGGCTGCGGCAACGGCGGGGCAATCTGCCACAAAACCGTCCACCACCACACCATCTGCTGTAGAACAATCGGCCATTCGCAAGATCTCCTGGCGTTTGGTGCCTTTCGTCGGCTTGATGTTTTTCATTAACTTCCTCGATCGTACGGCTATTTCGTTCGCGGGACCGAATGGCATGAACACCGATCTTGCGCTCACCGTGGCGCAGTTCGGGCTGGCTTCTGGCATTTTCTTCATTGGTTATATTCTGCTGGAAGTCCCAAGTAATCTGGCGCTGCACCGTTTCGGCGCGCGCAAATGGCTGTCACGCATTATGGTGTCGTGGGGCATCGTGTCATTGCTGTTTACCTGGGTAAGCAGTCTTGAAGGGTTGTATATCCTACGTTTCCTGCTGGGGATTGCGGAGGCGGGCTTTTTCCCTGGCGCGATCTTGTTCCTCAGTATGTGGGTGCCTGCCCGCTACCGTAGCAGGATCCTGTCACTGTTCTATCTGGCACAGCCGCTGACGGTGGTGTTAGGCGCGCCGCTGGCCGCCTGGTTGATTGAGCAGCATGGCCTGTTCGGGTTGTCCGGTTGGCGGGTGATGTTCCTCGGCGTCTCTGTTCCCGCCATTATTGTTGGCCTCATTACCTGGTTCTATCTGGTGGATCGTCCGGCCGATGCCAAGTGGCTGAATGCCGATGAAAAACGCTGGCTGGTCAGTGAACTGGAAAGCGAGCATGCCACCAAAAATCACAGCAAACACCCTGGCGTGATGACCGTGATGTTCAACAAACGCGTCTGGGTACTGTGCCTGATTTACTTCGGTTTTATTTACGGCCTCTACGCGCTGGCGTTCTTCCTGCCCACAATTATCGCGGGTTTCCAACAGCAGTTCGGCACGACGTTCAACGTCATGGATAAAGGGCTGATTACCGCGATCCCTTACTTGCCTGCGGCCATCGTGATGTATTTCTGGTCGCGTGATGCAACGCGCCGCGGCTGTCGTTCATGGCACATCGCCATCCCTGCGCTGACGGGGGCGATCAGCATTCCGCTGGCGCTGTTCATGGAATCGCCTACGGCGACCATTGCGGTGATCACCGTAACGGCCTGCTCCATCTTCGCCGCACTACCTAACTTCTGGACATTACCGACCCAGTTCCTGACGGGGGCGTCAGCGGCAGCGGCCATCGCGCTCATCAATACCATTGGCAATGTTGCCGGATTTTCAGCGGGATACATCACCGGTGCGGTGCGGGGTGTGACGGGAACCTACGTGCTGCCTATGATGATTGTCGGCGGGCTAATGCTGCTTTCCGCCGTGTTGATTGTCCTGCTCAGCCGTTCGGACCGGTTATCGAAATCCGCATCAGCAACACAGGAGCATTAATATGACGTATTTGTTCAACCAACCTTCTGCTTTCGCTCGGGAACTGACCGAAGGCTTTGTGGCGGCGCATGCTGACAAAGTGCGTCAGGTGCCTGGCGGCGTGGTCAGAAGCACTCGCAGTCGTGAAGGTGGGGTCGCCATTGTGGCCGGGGGGGGCTCCGGCCACTACCCGGCGTTTGCTGGCCTGGTCGGGCAAGGGCTGGCGCACGGTGCGGCGATGGGCAACCTGTTTGCTTCGCCATCCGCCCAGCAGATCTGCTCCGTCGCTCGAGCGGCACACAATGGCGGTGGTGTACTGCTGACGTTTGGTAACTATGCAGGCGATGTGCTTCATTTCGGACAGGCCAAGGCGCGTCTGAATGCGGAGGGCATTCCATGTGAACTGCTGGCGGTTACCGATGACATTTCCAGTGCGCCACTGAACGAATCGCAAAAACGTCGTGGAGTGGCGGGCGATCTGATGGTCTTCAAAGCAGCCTCTGCGGCAGCGGAAGCGGGCTACGATTTGGCCGCCGTGCTTGAGGTTGCCGAGCGTGCCAACCAGCGCACCCGTTCACTCGGCGTAGCCTTTTCAGGCTGTACGTTGCCGGGTGCGGAACACCCGCTGTTCACCGTCCCCGAAGGAATGATGGCGGTGGGCATGGGGATTCACGGTGAACCGGGCATTCGCGATGTGCCTATTTCAACCGCCGATGAGCTGGCTGAGCTTTTGGTCAGTTCACTGCTGGAAGAGGTGCCGCAAGGTATTGCGACGATCTCTGGGCAGCGGATCAGCGTAGTGCTCAACGGCCTCGGCGGCGTGAAATACGAAGAGCTGTTTGTGGTTTATCGCCGTGTTTCGCAACTGCTGGTTGAGCAGGGGCTGACGGTGGTCGAGCCGGAAGTGGGGGAACTTGTGACCAGCTTCGATATGGCGGGTCTGTCGCTCACGCTGTTCTGGCTGGATGAGGAACTAGAGCGTTTTTGGCGAGCACCTGCGGATGCACCAGCATTTCGTAAAGGCAGCATGTCTCCCGCCGAACCGCTGGCTGAGCGGACATTCACCACAGAACTGGATGTGATTCCCACCGCGACGGCGGCATCGAAAGCGGCGGCACACTGTGTTGCGGCGGCGCTGAATGCCGCGCGTGACGTTGTGCTGGCGAACGTCACAGAATTAGGGCGTATCGATGCGATTGCCGGAGATGGCGATCACGGCATTGGCATGGAACGCGGGGTGATTGCCGCTGCGGAAAAAGCGGCGGAGATGCTGGAACAGCAGGCGGGGGCCGGTACGTTATTGCAACGTGCGGCAGATGCCTGGGCCGATCGGGCTGGAGGAACCTCTGGCGCAATCTGGGGCGTCGCGTTGAATGCGCTGGGAACCGTATTGGGTGATGAACAACGCCCTGACGGTCGCCGTGTGGCAGATGGCGTGCGTCAGGCCAAAGAAAGCGTGATGCATTTCGGCAAAGCGAAACCGGGGGATAAAACGCTGGTGGATGCTCTGATCCCCTTTAGTCTCGCGCTCACACAGCGGGTGGACGCGGGAATGCGCTTGCCAGATGCCTGGCAGCAGGCCGCGCAGTGCGCGCAGCAGGCGGCTGACGACACGGCGCAGCTGTTACCCAAAATGGGTCGCGCTCGCCCGCTGGCAGAAAAAAGCCTGGGAACACCTGATGCGGGTGCGATATCGCTAGCCATGATTCTTGACGCTATCTCGGTGGTATTGAACAGCGAGACGACGGCTAGCCCTTCACGTCAGACGGCGATGCAAGCGGAGAGTGAGCGATGAGTTCCCGCAAATTAACGCTGGGCGTCAGCCTGAAAATGTATTTCGGCTACCAGCAGACGCTCGACTGGTGCCAGCACATTCAGGCGATGGTGGCACAGCATCCATTATCGTCACTGCCTTCGGTCAGGCTATTTGTTCTGCCCGCTTTTCCGACCTTAGCCCCCGTTGTGCAACGGTTTGCCGAGTCACCCGTTCATGTTGGTGCACAAGATCTGCACTGGGTGGATAACGGTGCTTTCACTGGGGAAGTGAGCGGCACCATGCTGCACGAAATGGGGTGTCGCTATGTCGAAATCGGGCACGCCGAGCGTCGCCGCTATTTTGGTGAAACGGATGAGCATTTCGCGCTGAAAACAGCGGCGGCCTGGCGTAATGGCTTGACTCCGGTGCTGTGCGTTGGCGAAGAGAAACGCGGTTCGACGCAGCAGGCAATCGACACCTGTCAGGCTCAGCTGGCGGCGGCGCTGGATCTGGCCCAGAAGCAACAGCTGACGGGCGAGCTGGTACTGGCCTACGAACCACAGTGGGCGATTGGCAGCACGGAACCCGCCCCGACGGCCTACATCCGCGAAGTTTGTCAGGCATTAAAACAGCACGTTCCAACACAGGCAGGTGTGCGCGAGGGACGAATTATTTATGGCGGTAGCGCGGGGCCGGGATTGCTTAGTCAGCTTGGCGATTCGGCTGATGGCCTGTTTCTGGGGCGTTTTGCCCACGATCCGGCGGCGTTTAACGCCATTATGGATGAAGCCTTCGTGCTCGGCTCGCAGACGTAAGAGAGGAAATAAACATGGCAATCGGATTAAGTACCTATGCATTCTTCTGGCGAGCCTCTTCTCGTGTGCCAAAGCCGCTGGGATTGCAAGCTATGCTGGAGCAAACGGCGGAGTCTGGTGCGGGCGTTTTCCAGATTTGTGATTACGCCGCGGTCGAAACACTCTCACCTGCCGAATTGGAAAAACTGCGGCAGCACGCCGCCGATTTAGGCATTCAACTGGAGTTGGGGACGCGGGGGTTAGACACGGCGCACCTGATGCGCTATCTCACCATGGCGCGTGCGCTGGATGTCCGTTTTATCCGTACGATGTTCAACACGGCAACACATAAGCCAACGCAAGACGAGGCGCTTACGTTACTGCGTCAGGTGCTGCCTGAGTTTGAGCGGCATGACATCCAACTGGGGCTGGAAACTTACGAACAGGTAAAAACGCGCGACGTCCTGGCCGTGGTTGACGCCATCGACAGCCCAGCACTGGGGATTTGTCTCGATCCCGGCAACTGTGTTGCTGCGCTGGAGTATCCGCGCGAGGTGATTGAGCTGACGGCTCCACGCGTGGTTAACCTGCATATCAAAGATTTTGCCTTTGCCCGTCAGGAAGGGTGGGTGGGCTTTACCTATTCCGGATGTCTGCTGGGAACCGGCCTGCTGGATTACGACGTGCTTCACCAGAAAGTCCGTCCGAACGAACGAAACATTAACCAGATCGTCGAGCATTGGCTGCCGTGGCAAGCCAATGCGGAAGAAACCTGCCGTCTGGAAGACGCCTGGACGCGCCATAGCCTGAACTACCTGTATACCCGAAACCCGTACGCAGGCCGTTCATCACCGACAACGCATTCTATTTAATCGCTTTTTACTATTGTAAATCTGAGGAGTAACAATCATGGCTGCTGAATTGAAAACCATTACCGTACTGGGCGCTGGCGGCAAAATGGGCATGCGCATCTCTGCCAATTTCCAGAAAAGTGACTATCAGGTGTTTTACTGCGAGAACTCGCCGCGCGCGCAGGAACAAGTTGTGGCCGCAGGCAGGGAGCTCTCCGTTGCCGAGCAGGTTATTCCTGAAAGCGATGTCGTGATTTTGGCTGTGCCAGATATTGCGCTGAAGGTGGTCTCCGGGCTGGTTGTTCCGCAGATGAAAAGTAACGCCGTGCTGCTGACGCTCGACCCGGCTGCGGCCTATGCCAATCTTATCGCCAAACGTGATGATATTGATTACGCCGTCGCACACCCGTGCCATCCCTCCGTATTTCTGGATCGCTTCACGCCGGAAGAGCATGCCGATGCATTTGGTGGCGTGGCTGCGCCACAGCACGTTGCGGCATCTTATGAAACGGGCAGCGATGAGCAGAAAGCGGAACTGGCTCGCGTGGTGAAAGTGATGTATGGCCCGGTGCTTGATGTGCACTGGGTGACGGTAAAACAGCTGGCCTATCTGGAACCAACGCTGGTTGAAACCGTCGCCTGTATGGTTGGCACTTTGATGAAAGAAGCGCTGGATGAAACCATCAACACGATTGGCGTGCCGGAAGCCGCGGCAAAAGCCATGCTGTATGGTCATATTCAGATTGCGTTGGCGGTGGCTTTCCGCAGCACCAACCCGTTCTCAGATGCGTGTATGATCGCCATTGAATACGGTAAAGAGAACATCATCAAACCGGATTGGAAGAAGATTTTCGACGAGAAAGAGCTTGATCTGGTGATTGCCAAAATGCTGAAGATTGATGCGATTCAACGGTAATGTCCTGCCGCTGTCGGAGCCAGCCTTTTGGGCTGGCTTACGGCACGGCTGCCTTTGTTCGTTTGCGTCACCGTCAGGGATCATCGCGCTGGGCTTGAGCCTCTCTTCCCGGCATGCAACAATTATTCATCGCGACTGTTTTCATCTGTAGACACAGCGTCTGTATAAACCGATCCCCTTGCGTAAGGAAAATGTGACCAGATGGAAAAACAATCAGGATCTCAGGAAAGCGAACTTCTGACTGAAATCGCCGTTGCTTATTATCAGGACGAAATTACTCAGGAAGAGATCGCCAAGAAATTTGGTATTTCGCGCATCAAGGTCGGACGTTTACTGAAGCGGGCGAAGGAAGAGGGCATTGTTGAAATTACCGTGCGCTATCACCCGGTATTCAGCACGCGTCTCGAACAGCAGATGCTGGAGCGCTTTTCGATCAAGCGCGCTCTGATTGCGTTAGATCATCAAGATGAAGAGGAACAGCGGCGGCAGGTTGCGGCGCTGGTTTCTAACTATCTGGCACTGTCGTTGAAGGACGATACGGTGGTGGCGGTGGGGCAAGGGCGTAATGTGGCGGCGGTCGCAGACCATGTGAGCAATGTGACGGAACGCAATTGCCGCTTTATCTGCGGTATTGGCGGAACACACCGTCCCGGCGATGCGATTAACGCCGACCATATCAGCCGCCGTCTGGCAAAGAAGTTCGGCGGCAGCAGTGAAACACTGTACTCACCCGCTTATGTCGAAAATCGGGCGCTGAAAGAAGCATTCATGCAAAACGGTACCATTAAGGAAACGCTGGATCGGGCGCGCAAGGCCGATATCGCGCTGGTGGGCATCGGAGATATGAATGAAAACAGCTACATGGTTAAACTCGGCTGGTTCACTCCGCATGAAATTATTGATGCCAGCCTGAATCAGGGCGTGATTGGCGATATCGCCGGGTATGACTTCTTTAACGCTCAGGGCCAGCATGTCGATACGGTGATGAACGAACGGGTTATCGGCGTGAGTATTGAGGAGTTACATAAAATCCCCTGTGTGATTGCCATTGCTTCTGAAAACACCAAAGCGTTAGCCATTCTCGGTGCACTGCGCACGGGAGCCATCGATATTATCGCCACCAGCGCAGGCAATATTCGTACTATTCTGAATATGACGCAGTAACTCACTTTTCTCCGTTACGTGGTGTTTTTACATCACGTGACGCTTATTGCCCGTTCGTCCCCCATTTCCCCTGAATCGCTTCTGAACGACCTGTTCGGTGTCCCTGACGCTGACGGTAAACTGAACAAAAAACCGTCAAATAAAATAACTATATTAACCAGCATTCCCCCGCAGTTTTTGCCATCCTCGGTAGTTTCGTCATTCGCAAACACTATACTGGGTACTCTTGACCCTACAGACACAACACAACAAAACCGAAAAGGTACATAAAATGGATGAACAGCTAAAGCAAAGCGCCCTTGATTTCCACCAGTATCCGATTCCCGGAAAAATTCAGGTTTCCCCGACGAAACCGCTGGCGACACAGCGCGATCTGGCGCTGGCCTATTCCCCTGGCGTCGCGGCTCCCTGTCTGGAAATTGCGGCAGATCCGCTGGCCGCCTACAAATACACCGCGCGCGGCAATCTGGTTGCCGTTATCTCTAACGGGACGGCCGTTCTGGGCCTCGGTAATATCGGCGCACTGGCCGGTAAACCAGTGATGGAAGGCAAAGGCGTCCTGTTTAAAAAATTCTCCGGCATTGATGTTTTCGATATCGAAGTCGACGAGCTGGATCCAGACAAACTGATCGACGTGATCGCCGCGCTGGAGCCGACGTTTGGCGGTATCAATCTGGAAGACATCAAGGCGCCTGAGTGCTTCTACATCGAGAAGAAACTGCGTGAGCGCATGAAGATTCCGGTCTTCCACGACGATCAGCACGGCACCGCGATCATCTGTACCGCCGCCGTTTTGAACGGCCTGCGCGTAGTAGAAAAAAATATCTCCGATGTGCGTCTGGTGGTGTCCGGTGCGGGTGCAGCGTCTATCGCCTGTCTTAACCTGCTGGTGGCGCTGGGTCTTCAGAAGCACAACATTGTGGTGTGCGATTCACGCGGCGTGATTTTCCACGGCCGTGACGAAAATATGGAAGAAACCAAGGCCGCTTACGCCATTGAGGATAACGGTGCTCGCAAGCTGGCTGACGTGATCCCTGATGCGGATATCTTCCTCGGCTGCTCTGGCCCCGGCGTACTGACGCCGGAGATGGTGAAAACCATGGCACCACGTCCGCTGATCATGGCGCTGGCTAACCCGGAACCAGAAATTCTGCCACCGCTGGCGAAAGAAGTGCGCCCGGATGCCATTATCTGTACCGGCCGTTCGGATTACCCGAATCAGGTGAACAACGTGCTGTGCTTCCCGTTCATCTTCCGTGGCGCGTTGGATGTCGGCGCGATTACGATTAACGAAGAGATGAAGCTGGCCTGCGTGCATGCGATTGCCGATCTGGCGCTGGCGGAGCAGAGTGAAGTGGTTGCCTCTGCCTACGGCGACCAAGAGCTGTCATTTGGCCCAGATTACCTGATCCCGAAACCATTCGATCCGCGTCTGATCATCAAGATCGCACCGGCGGTGGCGAAGGCGGCGATGGATTCCGGCGTGGCGACGCGTCCGATCGAAGATTTCGATGCCTACATCGAAAAACTGACCCAGTTCGTCTACAAAACCAACCTGTTCATGAAGCCGATCTTCGCGCAGGCGCGTCAGCAGCCGAAACGTGTCGTCTTCGCCGAAGGTGAAGATGCGCGCGTGCTGCACGCTACGCAGGAACTGGTGACGCTGGGGCTGGCGTTCCCGATTCTGATTGGTCGTCCGAGCGTCATCGAAATGCGTCTGCAAAAGCTGGGGCTGCAACTGACCATCGGTAAAGATTTCGAAGTGGTCAATAACGAATCCGATCCGCGCTTCAAAGAATACTGGAGTGAGTATTTCGAACTGATGAAGCGTCGCGGCGTGTCGCAGGAGAAAGCGCAGCGTGCGGTGATCGGCAACCCAACGCTGATTGGCTCGATCATGGTTCACCGTGGCGAAGCGGACGCGCTGATTTGTGGCACGATTGGCACGTATGAAGAGCATTTCGATGTGGTTGAGAAAGTGTTCGGCTACCGCGAAGGCGTCCATGCAGCGGGGGCGATGAACGCGCTGATGCTGCCGAGCGGCAACACCTTTATCGCCGATACCTACGTCAATGCAGATCCAACGCCGGAACAGCTGGCGGAAATTACCCTGATGGCGGCAGAAAGCGTACGTCGTTTCGGTATCGAACCGAAGGTTGCACTGTTGTCGCATTCCAGCTTCGGCACCTCGGATTCCCCGACGGCGCAGAAAATGCGTGCCACGCTGGCGCTGGTCAACAAGCTGGCACCGGAACTCGAGATCGACGGCGAGATGCACGGCGACGCCGCGCTGGTGGAAGCGATCCGCCGCGAGCAAATGCCAGACAGCCCGCTGAAAGGCTCGGCTAACATTCTGATCATGCCGAACATGGAATCTGCGCGTATCAGCTATAACCTGCTACGTGTTTCCTCTTCA
Source organism: Pectobacterium aquaticum (assembly GCF_003382565.3). Lineage (NCBI taxonomy): Bacteria > Pseudomonadati > Pseudomonadota > Gammaproteobacteria > Enterobacterales > Pectobacteriaceae > Pectobacterium > Pectobacterium aquaticum. The sequence goes on along the minus strand of NZ_CP086253.1, from coordinate 3,531,514 downwards.
GAAGGCGTGACGGTAGGGCCGGTACTGATGGGTATTTCAAAACCGGTACACATCCTGACGCCGATTGCCTCCGTGCGCCGGATCGTGAACATGGTCGCACTGGCAGTGGTAGAAGCACAAACTCAGCCGCTGTAAGTTATTTCCCGTCATACAGACGAACCCAGCCGATTGTTGGCTGGGTTTTTTATTTATCGTAGTTTATCGACCAAGTAATCGCTTAGCCGATATGAATCAATGGAATAATTTTTGTTTTATGCCATGATCCCGCCTCATTTATAGGGTAATGCCGATCGTTTAAAGATCGAGATACCGGGGGCTACCACGGTGCGAGGTATCCCTGCGGGAACCTCATCACCGTGTTTCCCCCTACATCCATACTTAAGTGAGCAGCATTATCGTCTGTATGGGGGCTTTCCCCAGACTCGATAAAAAAACCAACGAGCGACTATCGGCCATGGCAACACGCGCAGTGAACGAAAATACAGTAGAAAAAAGCGGTACAGAAAAGCGTCTTCCTTCGCTGTTTGGCGGGTCGATGATTATTGCAGGAACGATTATTGGTGCTGGGATGTTTTCCCTGCCGGTGGTGATGTCGGGTGCCTGGTTTTTCTGGTCATTGGCCGTGTTGGTGTTTACCTGGTTTTGCATGTATCACTCGGGGTTAATGATACTGGAAGCTAATCTGAATTATCCGACGGGTGCCAGCTTCGATACGCTGACCAAAGATCTGTTAGGTAAGACTTGGAATGTGATTAACGGCATATCGATTGCCTTTGTCCTCTATATTCTGACCTACGCCTATATCTCGGCGAGTGGCTCAATTATCCATCACACGCTTGCTGAGATGTCGATCGATTTCTCCGCCCGCGTCGGCGGCTGCCTGTTTGCGCTGTTTGTCGCGTTGACTGTTTGGTGGAGTACCGCGGCGGTGAGCCGCATGACCGCCTTTTTTCTGGCGGCAAAAGTACTGACCTTTTTCATGACGTTCGGCAGCCTGCTGTGGAACGTTAAGCCAGTTGTTTTACTCAATGTTGCGGAAGAAGCGCCCAGCTATCTTCCGTATGTGTTGATGACGCTGCCATTCTGCCTGGCCTCTTTTGGCTTTCATGGCAACGTTCCCAGTTTGGTGAAGCATTACGGCCATAAGCCACAGGTCATCAAGCGTTGCCTGTTTATTGGCAGCGCTCTGGCGCTGGTGATGTATGCCATCTGGTTGATTGGTACGATGGGAAACATTGCCCGTCCTGATTTTATCGGGATTGCGGAGCGGGGCGGTAATATTGACGTGCTGGTGCAGACGCTGGGTAGCGTGCTCAACAGCCCCTATCTGGACGTGTTGCTCACCGTCTTTTCCAACTTCGCCGTCGCCTGTTCATTTCTTGGGGTAACGCTGGGGCTGTTTGATTATCTGGCGGATTTATTGAAGTTTGACGATAGCCGACTGGGAAGAGCCAAGACGGCGCTGGTGACCTTTTTTCCGCCAATCATCGGCGGCCTGCTATATCCGAACGGCTTTATTTATGCGATTGGGTTTGCCGGATTGGCCGCTACAGTATGGGCGGTGATTACGCCTGCGTTGCTGGCTCGTGCGTCGCGCGTCCGCTTTGGTAGCCCGCTGTTTCGCGTGCGGGGCGGCAATGCGATGGTTGCGCTGGTGCTGCTATTTGGTATCGGCACCGCGCTGATACATGTGCTTTCGAGTCTCGATCTGCTGCCGGTTTATCGCTAAACAAATATCGCCATCCTGCTTTGCTAAAACAGAAGGGACGAGATAGTTAATGTTGGCTGCTTGAGCCTGTTTTTAGGAGAAGCGCGGGGATGAGGTACCCATAGGGATACCTCGCCCCGCGATCGCTCCGTGTATCTCGATCTTTTAACGATCGGTAGTCTACGGAAGGGTAATCAGGCAGAGCGTTACGGCTTTTTCGACTGCTGCAACCACTTGTCCAGCTCATTAGCGAACTGCTGACGGTCCCGCTGGTTTAATGCACTCGGGCCACCGGTTTGTATCCCGCTGGCGCGCATGGTATCCATAAAATCCCGCATGTTTAGCCGTTCCCGAATGGTATCCGGTGTATAGCGCTCTCCACGCGGATTCAACGCGATGCCGCCTTTTTCTATCACTTCCGATGCCAGCGGAATATCCGCAGTGATCACCAAATCGCCTGCTTCAACGCGTTGCACAATCTCATTGTCGGCGACGTCAAAACCCGCTGAGACGCGCAGCGTGCGAATAAAGCGCGACGGCGGCACTTTGATGGTCTGGTTGGCAACCAGCGTGACCTGTGTTTGCGTGCGATCCGCCGCGCGAAATAGCACTTCTTTGATGACGTTAGGACAGGCGTCGGCATCGACCCAAATCTGCATGACTTATGCTTCCTTGTTGTGCGTGTGACTTTCTGCCAGCCAGTCTTTAGCCGGTAAAAAATCTTGATACAGCAGGGCTTCCGGGCTACCCGGTTCAGTTTGATGCTGGTATTCCCAGCGTGCTAGCGGTGGCATGGACATCAAAATTGACTCGGTGCGTCCACCGCTTTGCAGGCCAAATAGCGTACCGCGATCCCAAATCAGGTTGAATTCCACATAGCGCCCACGACGATAGAGCTGGAATTCGCGCTCGCGTTCTCCCCACGGCAGATCTTTACGCCGTTCGACGATGGGCAGATAGCCATCGAGGAATCCGTTACCAACGGCACGGATGAAGGCAAAGCTGGTTGCAAAATCGGGCTCGTTGAGATCGTCGAAGAAGAGTCCGCCGATACCGCGTGCTTCGTTACGGTGCTTGAGGAAGAAGTAATCGTCGCACCATTTTTTATAGCGTGGGTAGACATCGTCACCGAACGGTTGGCACAGGTCGTGAGCGGTCTGATGCCAGTGCACGGCGTCCTCTTTGAAACCGTAATAGGGTGTGAGATCGAACCCGCCGCCAAACCACCATACTGGTTCTTCGCCCAGTTTCTCGGCGACGAACAGGCGCACGTTAGCGTGGCTGGTGGGAACGTAAGGGCTTAGCGGATGAATCACCAGCGACACGCCCATTGCCTGAAAGCTTCTGCCTGCCAGGTCGGGGCGGTGGGTGCTGGCCGAAGGTGGCAATGATTTGCCGGTCACGTGGGAAAAATTGACCCCTGCGCGTTCAAAGATGCGCCCACCGGACAGTACGCGACTGCATCCACCACCGCCTTCGGCACGCTGCCATTCATCCTCAGCGAAATCGGCTCCGCCATCGATCGCCGCAAGCTGCTGACAGATATCTTTCTGTAAGCTAAGCAAAAAATGTTTTACCGCATTGACGTCAGACATAGTGGGCATCCCGTTTCCATAGCGCTGGTGGCACAGTAATAAAGGCGGCAGTATACCATCAATAAAATCGATCCCCGGTTACCCGTTGTGTGATTCCTGATGGCGGCACGCAATTTGAGATTGCGTCTGATAAAAATCACGCGATAATCACGATTTACCTTATTGCAAAATGGCGACTGTGATGGAAATCCGCATATTCAGGCAGGATGACTTTGAAGCCGTGATCATCCTCTGGGAGCGCTGCGATTTGCTGCGCCCGTGGAACGATCCTGAAATGGACATCGAACGTAAGCTCAATCACGATCCCGATCTGTTTCTGGTCGCAGAGGTGAACGGCGAAATCGTGGGATCGGTGATGGGCGGTTATGATGGGCACCGCGGGTCTGCGTACTATCTGGGCGTGCACCCTGATTTTCGCGGCCGCGGCATTGCGAATGCGTTGATTAACCGTCTGGAGAAAAAGCTCATTGCCCGTGGCTGCCCGAAAATCCACCTGATGGTGCGTGAAGACAACGATACCGTGATCGGCATGTATGAAAAGCTCGATTATGAGATTGTCGATAGCATCACGCTGGGAAAACGCCTGATTGAAGACAGGGAATATTGATCGCTATTGCGCTGATGCTAAACCGCTATTCCTGCACTGTTTCTCCCCCGAATTACCCCTCTGAGTAAAAAGTGCGCCTCTGTTAGCGCACTTTTTTCATTTAACCTCAATGCGTTACTGTAATTTGTAATGATATTGCATGCAGTTTGTTAGACTTTGTGGGTAACAGTTTTCATTTGTAAAACGATTCTCATTTGTATTATTATTTATTAATGTAGTCCGTTTGGTCTTGACATGTTTTTTTGTGTTCTGATCTTGCTTACATTTTATCGCCTGGAAGATTGTGATTGCACGACTGACACCAGGAAGTTGAAGTTTAAGAGATGGAGTTGGATAGTGAGTCGTGAAAATCTTCAGGAGGCTTTGCTGGGTGCGAACCGCACTGGCCGCAGCGTATTGCTGGGCTCTCATCCTTTTGCTCATTCCTCTCCAACCGCAGCGCTGACCGCCGATGTGCCTAACTGGCGTTCGCTGGCATTCTTTGTTTTGTCCTGCGTAGCGCATGCGGCGCTGGCGCTTTTCTTTCTATTGCACTCTTCCCCGAAAGAGAGCATTGAAGACATGGCGGGAAATGCAGGCGGAAGCATTCAGGTCACGATGATGGCTGCGGCAATGACGCAGCAGGCTGACTCATCCCCTCCTACCGCAGAATCTTCCGATCCTCCCGTTGTGGCGACGCAAACCGTTTCTTTAGAACAACCTATCTCGCCTCCGTTACCAGAACACCCCAACCCGGTTATTAAACAACCCGTCATTGAGCGCAAGCCCGTCACGCCTGTTGCGGAAAAGAAGCCGCCCGTGCGTGAGAGAAAGCAGCCTGAAAAGAAGCCTGAGAACAAGCCAAAAGAACAACAGCAGGTTACGCAGCAGCAGACAGAAAAAAAGAGTGAGTCTCCCGTAGCGACAAGCCAGACCGGCGATGCGCCTTCACCAATGCAAGCCTCTGCTGGTATGCCGGGGAGTGCCGCAACCGCTAAGGCTGGAGAAAGTGATAGCGGTCAGGCTGCGCACGGTGCAGGGAAAAGCAACAGTCAAAATTTCAGAGCGCTGCATCGCCGTGTGAATTATCCCTCTCGGGCAAAAGCGCTGGGTGTGGAAGGAAAGGTGCGCGTCAAATTCGATATTACCGGTAGCGGTACGGTCACTAACGTACAGATTCTGTCTGAAACGCCAGACGGCGTATTTGGCGATGACGTAGTGAAAGACATGGCGCGCTGGCGCTATCGCACGGAGGCACCGGTGGATAATCAGATCGTTTCCATCGTTTTCAAACTGAATGGACACATTCGGGTTGACGACCAGCAATAAATATTACACGTGGAATTTACAATAATATTTTATTTTTCAAATGATTATGCTTATTGGGGATTTTGAATAAATGAATAAGAACGTCTATTTAATGATGCTATTGTCATTATTATCAGGGCCTGCACTCGCACAGCAAAATGATACCTCTGCCGATGAAAATCAGCAGAAAAACAAGGCAGAAACCGAAGAAGAACAGCAGGGTGATTCCTCTTCGGAGAATAGCGAAGATACGATTTTAGTCCGCTCAACCCCGACTAGCCAGTCGATGGGGACGCAGATTCTTAATGCCGAGCAGATTAAAAAGATGCCAACCGGAAACGGGTCGGTAACGGAGTTATTAAAGAATAACCCAGCGGTACAATTCTCGAACACGGCGAATAGCAGCAATACGCCGGGCGAGCTGGCTCCAGAGAACGTCTCGTTCCACGGCGAGAAGTTTTACAACAATAACTTTATGATCGATGGGTTATCGAATAATAGCAATATCAACCCTGGTGCTAATAAGGGAGTGCTAGATGGCGATCCTGATGGTTACAACCCGACAGATTTACCCGCCGGTGGCACACAATCGTTCTGGATTAACTCGGAGCTGATTGAATCGCTGGAAGTGTTTGATAGCAACGTGTCTGCTAAGTACGGTGACTTTACCGGTGGTGTGGTAGATTCCAAGCTCATGGACCCCAAGCTGGATAAAGCCTCCGGCAAGATCTCTTATCGCACCACGCGCGACAGCTGGACCAGTTATCACGTTGATTCTAGCATTAGCGAAGAGTTCTATTCAGGTACTAATCTTTACTACCAGCCGAAGTTTAAGAAGAATTTTTATTCAGCCAGCTTTAATCAGCCGTTGAGCGATAAAGCGGGCTTTATTTTTGCTTATAACCGCCAGCAGTCAGATATTCCCTATTATCAGCAGTATTTACAGACGTGGAAAGATCAGGAGCGGATTAGTGAAACCTACCTGTTAAAAGGTACCTATCTGACGGACAGCGGCGATATTGTTCGCATGACGGGCATGTATTCCCCACATGAATCTAAATACTACAAAAAGAATATAAAGAACGGAGCATTTACTAACACAGGTGGCGGTTATCGCTTCAATATGGAGTGGGATCACAATGCCACTTGGGGGAAAGTGACCAGTCTGGCTGGGTACCAGTTTGAACAAAACAAAATTGAACATGAATCTAACGAGTTTATTACTTGGACCAACAATGCGCCTTCGTTAGGTTTTGTCTCCCCGTCACTTGACTGGCAATCATCAATTAGAAATTCATCGATCGGCGGTTATGGTTCATTCGCTACGGAAAAAAATACCACCACATTCAAGCAGGACTACGAACTCAACCCTGCCTTCTTGCTGGGGATGACCCATCAGGTCGATTTTGGCTGGCAGGCTGACTTTGCGAATGCACAGTATCGTCGTTTTCATGATGCCTATACGAGCAGTGTTACGCCGCGGGCGACTTATATCAATCCCGGCGTTGTGTGCCTACCCGGTGATTCAATGTGTATCCCCGGTGAGCAATTTGCAGGTAACCGTACATTCTTTCCTGCTCGCTCCGTGCAAACTAGCTATAGCAGCTATGCTGCCTATCTACAGGACAGTATGAGCTTCGGGCGTCTGGAAGTAACTCCTGGGGTGCGCGTTACTTATGATGATTTTCTGGAGAATCTGAATTTCGCCCCGCGTTTCGCCGCTTCTTATGATGTCTTCGGCGATCGCTCAACGCGCTTGTTCGGCGGGGCAAATCGCTATTATGCGGCGAATATACTGTCCTATAAGCTGCGTCAGGGTATTGGTTCGAGTGTCCAGCAAAGTCGCACGTCATCGACTGCGCCGTGGACATCCAGTCCAGCAAGAATAATGGGCAACAACTATGATGTTTCTGATTTAAAAACGCCTTATAGCGATGAAGTAACGCTGGGGTTATCACAGCGTGTGATGAATACGGTGTGGACGGCCAAATGGGTCAACCGTCAGGGTAAAGATCAGTTTGGTGCTGAATCAGTGACCGTTGCTGGGCAGCGTTACCGTGTGATGAATAATGACGGCCAGACAGAGGGAAATACATTTTCTCTGGAAGTACAGCCAATCAGTCCGCATCGCTTTAGCTTTGCTGAAGTGAACTGGACATTAGGTGCCGGTATTGCGAAAAATAAAGCTAATTCGATTTTTTACTACGATGATCTGAATAATGACGAACAGCGGGTGATTGTTGACGGTAAGCTGATGTACAGGGGCGAGATGGATGCCATGGACTTCAATACCCCCTGGACTGCCTTCCTGAACGTGGATACTTACTTCCCGGCGATTCGTGTCAACTGGGGACAGCGTGTTGGCTATACCTCCGGCTACAAAGGCTATCTGACTGCGTCATCACAGACGGTGTGTCCTGGCGGTAGCCCTGCCTGTGACGCGGATCCTAGCTTCTCAGGGAGTGTTGCGGAACATGTTTCCACTCAATACAGCGACTTTATCTCCTACGACTGGCGTTTATCCTATTCGCAACCGATGTACAAAAAGCAGACGTTGGACATCACATTGGATGTGCTGAATGTGTTCGATAATGTGGTAGAAACTAGTCAGAAATCGAGTTTCAATACTGCCATTGTCACCTACAAACCCGGCCGTCAGTTCTGGCTTGGTGTCGCTTACACCTGGTAAATCCTATGCCCCGCCATACGTCACATGCTGACGAATGGCGGGGCATTTTGCATTGATGCATTCAGAAATTGCCTTGCAGGCAAAAATAAAAACGAAAAGGTTGTTATGAACTGGAAGAAATGTTGTTGGTTATCGCTAACGGCTGTCGGCCTGATAGCGGGTAGTCTGGTGAGCCAGGCCGAAGAAGTGAAAAGCCCATTGCCGGTCATTAAAGAAGGGACATTGGCGAATGGACTTCGCTATACCCTCGTGCCGCTGGAAGGGCAAAAATCGCGGATAGATGTTCGCCTGATTGTGGATGTCGGTTCGATTGATGAGAAGGACAACGAATCTGGTGTGGCGCATATCGTGGAGCATATGGTGTTCCGCGCCAGCGAGGCATTTCCTCAAGGCGTCAGTACCGAACTGCACAAGCAGGGATGGGTTCGTGGGCAGAGCTATAACGCGGTGACCAACTACGAGCGCACCATGTATATGATGAGCCCGCCGAAAGGGAATCGCGATCTGGGGACGACCTTGCAGGCGCTGAGCCAGATGACGGGCCATGCCAAGCTGCTGCAAAACGATCTCGATGATGAGCGCAAAATTATTCTGGAAGAGTGGCGTGGCAAGCTGGGCGTAGCGGAACGCATGAACCAGCAGCGCGTACAGGCGATTCGCCATGACTCTCGTTATCCTTCCCGCCCAACGATTGGCACGGAAGCGTCGATTAACGACACGCCAGCCAGCGTACTACAGGATTTCTACCAACGCTGGTATCACCCGTCGAATATGCGTTTGATGATCATTGGTGATATCACGCCTGCGGATGCAGAACGCGAAATTCAACGTTATTTTGCATCGCTGCCGAATGTTGCTGTGCCAGTTCGTGATTACTATGAACCGTTACTGAAACCGCGGCTCAACGTTGCGCGTTTGCAGGATAGCCAGAGTGGCAGCAGCCAGGTGTCATTTGTCTACCGTTTCAATGACAAAGATACATTCGGCCAATCCGATTACCGTCATCGTTTACTGACGCAAATCACACTGTCTGCGGTAACACGTCAGGTTCGTCGACAACAAGCGGAACTGCCGCAAGACGCCAGTAGTCTGGTGGTGCGTAAATCGGATATCGGTAAAACGACGGCTGCACTAGGCTTTTTCGCCAATGTGATGCCAGGGGGTCATGACGCTGCTATTTCCGCTGTACTGAAAGAAATTGAGCGTTTCAAACGTTATCCGTTAAACGAACAGGACATCACGGAGATCACATCCGACATTCGTGAAGTCGCGCAGCGGATGAGTACTACCCCTGAAACACGCGAGTTCTCCGATTGGGTTCAGCAGTTGACTATTGTTTGGCAGCAGGATCGCCCTTATGTCGGCAGTCAGCAGCGCGGTAAAGATGCACTGGAAGCGCTGGATACCATCACGGCGGAAGATGTGAACCGCCATTGGCAACGTTGGTTAGCGTCACCTGATACGTTGGTTCAGTTTAGCGTGCCGGGCGCGACGCCTTTCACCTTGCCTAAACCGGATGCGATTCGTAAGTTGCAGGCACAGTGGGCAGCAGCGACGCTGGCACCGCTGCAAGTAGAAAAAGAGAAAGTCATCCCTGAATTGCCTGCCGTAACGCAAAGTGGGAAACGTACGGCGGTGAAGACCTTCGCCGCGCAGAAGGTCGAGCAGTGGCAGTTGAGTAATGGTGACCGCGTAGTATGGCTGCGTGCGCCAGAGGCGGGTAAAAAAGTCTACTTCACAGCCGTGAGCGACGCGGGATATTTATCGACGTCGACCAATCCGTGGCAGGTACTGTTGGCAAGCCAATTAGTCAACCAAAGCGGGCCGGCAACATGGAGCGGTGAAGCGCTTAATAACTGGAAAAAGGAAAAAACGCTGTCGCTGGGCATCAATCAGGAAGCGGATCAATTGACGGTAAGCGGGAATGCGCCAACGGGTCAGTTGGCAAATCTGCTAGCGTTATATCGTGAGCTGAATGTGGCTCCGGGTATCGATCCTGACGTGATGAAAGAGAGTATGATGGGGCTGGCGCGTCAAAAAGCCATTGACGATCAATCGGTTTCAGGAACACAGGCGAGTGACATTACCAAACTGCGTTTTGGTGAGCCAGCCTGGCAGCAGCCTGAAATTGCAGAGCTGAAGCAAATTTCAGCGCCGGCGCTGCTTTCACAGTGGCATAAAGCGGTGTTTGCACCCGTTACCTACTATCTGGTGGCAGATATGCCCGCTGCACAGATTTTGCCGCAGGTTGAACGCTATTTAGCGACGATCCCGCGTCAGTCTACTGGTGACGTGAAATCACATCTGGCTCTGCCGGGTAAGCGTGAAGCAACATCGGCTATCAGTATTGAACCGCGTGCCGATATCCGCGCCTGGAGCTTCACACCGCATGCGTGGACACCACAGGCCGCGGTGCAGGTGAGCGTTGCCCGTAATCTGGCGAATAAATATCTCAAAACCAGCCTGCGTGATGATGCGTTAGGCATTTATCGCATGCGTGTCGACAGCGAACTGGAAGATAAAAGACAGCGTATTGAGACAGAAGTGAGCTTTACCAGCGCGCCTGAACGTGCGCAGGAACTGTGGAAACTGGCTGAGAAAGCCTTTGCTGAACTGCCGAAAAATATCACTCAGCAGGATGTAGACGATCAGAAAGCACAGTTCATTCGTGCGGAAAAAGGGCGTCAGAGCGATCTCATGACGATAGAGCGCCGCCTGCTCCTGAGCTACCGCCACTATAACGACCCACGTTATCTGACTAGCGTAGCCAAACTGGCGGATAGCATCACGCTGGAAGACGTACGGGCGATGTCGGCGAAGCTGTATAACCCGGATAACCGCGTGCTTTACATCACCTTGCCGCAAGAGGTGAAAGAGTGAGGAAGGTTGTCGCTCAATTTGTCGATCTCTGCCGCCCCTTCTGGGGCGGTAAACGCAGCTGGCAGGCATGGCTCCTACTGCTTGTAGCCATTTCGATGGGCGGGATGATCGTCTATCTCAATGTGTTGTTAAACGAGTGGAGTAAGACGTTTTATGATGCGTTAGGCGCATTCGACAGCAGTTTGTTGCTGTCTCTGATGAAAGAATACGGCGTTTACATCCTGCTCTATATCGGGTCGATCGTGTATCAGGAGTGGTTTACCAAACTGCTAATTATCCGCTGGCGTACCGCGTTAACCGCCGAGCTGGTAGATAGCTGGCTGGCGAAGCGGGCATTTTATCGCATGTCGGTTGCGGGCAAGATTGATAACCCAGACCAGCGTATTGCCGAAGATATCAACCTGTTTGTCGATAAAGCCGTTAGTCTGGTCATCGAATTTTTGATCGTGACCGCGCGTTTGTTCTCTTTCGTCGTCATTCTGTGGGGATTATCGGGCGTTCAGCGCTTTACGCTGTTTGGCAAAGAGTGGGTAATCGAAGGTTATCTGGTGTGGATCGCTATTCTGTATACGCTGCTCGGCAGCCTGATTACGCATGTGGTCGGGAAGCGTCTGCATAATATTAATTATGAGAAGCAAAAGGCAGAGGCCGATTTCCGTGCGGCGCTGCTACGTAAGCATGATAACGCCGAGCAAATCGCGCTGTACGGCGGTGAAGCGCAGGAGAAAAGCCATCTTCAGCGGCATTTCTCCGCCATCGTGTCGAACTGGGGGCGTTTTATGAATGCCGAGCGTAATCTGGGCTTCTTCACCACAGGCTATATGCGTGTAAGCCAGATTGTGCCGGTCTTTGCCGCTCTGCCTGCTTTCCTGAGTAAAACGGTAACGCTGGGCGGGCTGATGCAGATTCGCGGGGCGTTTGCGCAGTTGCACGGTGCGCTGAGCTGGTTTATCCATAAGTACAAAGAATTCGTGATTCTTTCTGCCAGTATGGCGCGTCTCAGCCAGTTCAAGGACGAAATCAAACGTCATCAGTCTGAACAGGTCGATGCGCCGGTAGGGCAGGATTTACGTATTGATCAGCTTTCTTTCACCACGCCGCAGGGCTCTCCGCTGCTGCAAAAGGTGGATCTGCGCTGTGAAGCGGGTAGCTGGAGTAAGTTTTCTGGCCGCAGCGGGCTGGGGAAATCCACGCTGCTGCGTACGCTAAATGGTCTGTGGCCGTATTACGATGGCCGCTGGCAATCGCTGGAAGGTCGCAGCTTGCTGTTACCGCAGCAAAGCTATTTGGGGCAGGGTACGCTGGCAGAGATCCTCTGCTATCCGCATCCGCCGCTGGCCGACAGTGAGATGCTGCGTCAGACGCTCGATAGCGTTGGGCTGGGCGCGTGGCGCGATCGTCTGGATGAGCAACTGAACTGGGATCGGGTGTTCTCCGGCGGGGAGCGGCAGCGTGTCGCCTTTGCCCGCGCGCTGATTGCTAAACCCGATACGCTCTATCTGGATGAAGCGACCAGCAATCTGGATCATGACGCCGCCAGACAGCTTTTGGCGCTGGTCAAGCTGGTGTTGCCCGCGTGTACCGTGGTGGCGATTACGCACCAGACGGAGCTGGACGATTTGTTCACGCACCGTTATGACTTAACGGATTTTGCCTCACAGCGCAGTTGATGTTGTTCGCAGGCCTTCCGGTTCTCGGGAGGTCTGCGGTTCTGGTAGGTTTCTTTTCACATGCCACCTATAATCCTTCGCAGGATTATCCCGTCTTTACGGCACTTTTCGTCGCTCGCAGACTCCAACCCCCATCTTACTAAGGGGGCTGATGACGAAAGCCGTTCAATCTTGAGGAGTACATGCCATGAATTTTCGCCCGCTGGGGTTATCGCTGGTGCTGGGTTTACCGCTGTTTCTGACCGGATGCAGCACACTTTCCAATTTCTCCTGGTCCAGCCTGTCGCCGTTTAACTGGTTCGGCAGCTCGTTGGACGTTACCGATGCGGGTGTCGGTGGCATCAATGCCGGTACGCCACTGTCCGAAGGGGCGCTACAGAACGCGCTGGATGGCAGTTATCAACTGCGTAGCGGAATGGGAACGTCCAACGGTCAACTGGTCGCGTTTTATCAGGCGCTGGATGGCAAAGAGGTGAAAATGATCGTCAGCGGCCAGCCGAAGGGCAGCGTGCGCAAAGTTGAGGTCATGGATCCGGCGATTGGCAGCGCAGGTGGCGTAAAAATAGGGGATGTTTTTAGCACTACCTACAGTAAAGCGTTTGAATCCTGCCAGTTAGGGCAAGGTGATGATGCGCAGAGCGTGGAATGTGCCGCGCCGCAGAGTACGCATATCAGCTACGTCTATTCCGGCGAGTGGAGCGGCCCAGAAGGCTTGATGCCGCCCGATGATATCCTGAAAACCTGGAAAGTGAGCAAAATCGTGTGGCACGCGCAGGCGCGAAACTCATCCGTTTTATAAAGGGGGGTCTCGTAACGGGCTAATTTGTTTTTACGCAAGGTTAAAGTCAGGCGGCTTCCGGTATGATACCCGCGCCGCCTGATATCTTTTTCGGCAGCCATATTCGCCATAATTACCGTAGTAAACCATAACAACAAAAGAAAAAACTGACGCTTGAGGAAGCAGAAATGACACCAATTCAAAGCGGTATTTTATTGGAACACCGCCGTTTTGCCATTTTTATGGAAGCGATGATTCAGGGAGAGTTTGATGCTATCCGGCAGGGATGCAAAAAATTCTGTCAGACGTTGCAAGCGTTACAGCAGCAGTATCCTGATGCGGGATTGGGCGCGGTGCTGGCATTTGGCAACGACGTTTGGCGCGATCTGGATTGCAACCACGGCGCAGCGGAGCTGAAACCGTTCACACCGCTGGGTAACGGGCTTGCTCCAGCCACGCAGCGCGATCTACTGATTCACATCCAATCACTCCGTCATGATGTTAATTTCACGCTGGCACAGGCGGCGCTGGCCGCGTTTGGCAGCGCGATCCGTATCGAAGAAGAGACGCACGGTTTCCGTTGGGTGGAAGATCGCGATTTAAGCGGCTTTGTCGACGGCACGGAAAACCCGCAGGGCGATGCCCGTCACGCTGTGGCGATTATCCCTGAGGGCCAGCCGGATGCGGGCGGCAGCTACGTGTTTACCCAGCGTTGGGAACACAATCTGAAGCAGCTACAGCGTTTTAGCGTGGAACAGCAGGAACAGATGATCGGGCGTACCAAGCAGGATAACGAAGAACTGTCTTCCGATGAGCGCCCTGTGACCTCGCATCTTAGCCGCGTAGATTTAAAGGAAGACGGCAAGGGGCTGAAAATTCTGCGCCAGAGCCTGCCTTATGGCACCGCGAGCGGGAAAAATGGACTCTACTTTGTCGCTTACTGCGCACGTTTGCATAACATTGAGCAGCAGTTGCTGAGCATGTTCGGCGATCGTGACGGTAAACGTGACGACATGCTGCGCTTTACGCGTGCCGTCAGCGGCAGCTACTTCTTTGCGCCTTCTCTGGATCAGCTGTTGTCGCTGTGATCGCCGACGTGGGTTTTTTTAGGATTTAATAAGTGACAACGCTTGAGCAGTGTATTGGCAATACCCCGCTGGTGAAATTGCAGCGCATAACACAGGGGTTGAACAGTGAAATCTGGCTGAAGCTGGAAGGGAATAACCCAGCCGGATCGGTAAAAGATCGGGCTGCGCTCTCCATGATTCAGCAGGCGGAGAATCGCGGTGACATCGTCCCCGGTGATCGGCTCATTGAGGCGACCAGCGGGAACACCGGCATTGCGTTGGCGATGATTGCGGCGGTAAAAGGCTACCGGCTGCGTCTGCTGATGCCGGACAACATGAGCGATGAACGCCAGACCGCGATGCGCGCGTATGGTGCGGAACTGGTGTTGGTGAATCGCAAGCTGGGGATGGAAGGGGCGCGGGATCGGGCGAAACAGATGGTGCTGGCGGGAGACGGGAAAACACTCGATCAGTTCAATAACCCAGACAATTCGCTGGCGCACTTTCTGACGACTGGCCCGGAAATCTGGCAGCAGACGGCGGGTAAGCTGACTCATTTTATTTCCAGCATGGGAACGACTGGCACCATTTCCGGCGTCAGCCGTTATCTGAAACAGCAGAACTCGGCAATTTGTACGGTGGGATTACAACCTGCGGAAGGAAGCCACATTCCCGGTATTCGCCGCTGGACGCCAGACTATATGCCAGGGATTTTCCGTGCCGATCTGGTCGATCGCATTCTGGATATGACGCAGGTGGACGCCGAGAATACGCTGCGACAGCTGGCGCGTCAGGAAGGCATCTTCTGTGGTGTCAGTTCCGGTGGTGCGGTTGCCGGTGCGTTGCGGATTGCGGCAGAAAACCCCGGCAGCGTGATTGTGGCAATCGCCTGCGATCGCGGTGATCGCTATCTGTCCACCGGGGTATTTGATTAACGTTACTCGTCATACTTCGAGTTGCATGTGCGTTGGCTATTCCCGCTCCAGCGCGTGAATCGGTTCCATCCGTGCGGCACGGCGGGCGGGGAAAAAGCCGAAGATAATACCGATCAGGCTGGAGCACAGGAACGCGGCAATAATCGAGGAGCTGGAATACATCATCGCGAAATTGCTGCTGAACTGTGCAAACAGTACGCCGATAGCCAGCGACAGCGCCACGCCGATGATGCCGCCGAACAGGCAAACCAGCACCGCTTCGATAAGAAACTGCTGCATGATATCGCTGGTGCGTGCGCCAACCGCCATACGAACGCCGATCTCTCGGGTTCGCTCGGTGACGGAGACCAGCATGATGTTCATCACGCCAATACCGCCGACCAGCAGCGAAATCAGTGCGATCATCGACACCAGCAGCGTGAGCGTGGTGGTGGTTTTCTCGATCATCTGACGAATGCTATCTGTGTTCATGATAAAGAAATCTTTCGTACCGTGCCGCTGCGTCAGCAGTGCAGTGATGCTTTTCTCGGCGACGTTCATATCAATATTGTCTTTCACCCGCACGGTGATGCTTTTCAGGTAGGACTGCCCGACCATGCGCTTCATCACCGTGGTGTACGGCACCCACACGTTCAGGTTTTCATCGCTGCCGAAGCCGCCCTGATTCTTGCTGACGACGCCGATAATCCTTACGGGCAGCGAGCCCAGCAGAATCACTTGCCCAATCGGATCTTCGCCGTGGGGAAAGAGCTTATCGCGCGTGTTTTTGTCAATTACTGCGTCCTGCTTCAGTTCATCGACGCTGCTGCGAGGGAAAAGTACGCCGCGTTGTAGAGTGTAGCCACGTACGGTGAAGAACTGCTCGCCAACCCCGGAAATGCTGGCGGAAACGGCAATGTTGCCGTAGCGCATCGTTACGCTGGTTGAGATAGACGGCGTAACGCTATGCACGTAGGGCTGCTGCGTTAGCGGCTGAATATCGCTGGCTCGCAGCGTTTGTATGGCGCTGGCATCCATGTCGCCGAAGTCTTTGCCGGGGAAGATTTCCAGCGTGCTGGTGCCCATCGAGTTGATGTCGGCCAGCACTTGCTCCTGTGAGCCTTTTCCCAGTGCGACGACCGAGACGACAGACGCAATGCCGATGATGATGCCAAGCATGGTCAGAAAGGTACGCATTCGCTGGGCGTTCATCGCCAGTAGCGCCATTTTAAACGCATCAATAAAGCGATCTTTGAATTGATTCAGGGCGGACGTCGCCGGAGAACTGGCGGCTTCCGTTGACGGCACGACAGCTTCTTCAGGGCGCGTTTGCCGGTCGGCAATCACTTCGCCATCACGCAGTTCGATGATGCGCTGAGCGTGTTCGGCAATCGTCATATCGTGGGTCACGATCACGACGGTATTGCCTTGTCTGTGCAGATCGCGAAGTATGCTCAGAACTTCGTTGCCGCTGTGGGTGTCCAACGCACCGGTTGGTTCATCCGCCAGAATGATGCCGCCGCCGTTCATCAGCGCCCGCGCGATACTCACGCGCTGCTGTTGGCCGCCGGAAAGCTGGCTAGGCCGATAGTGGAGACGATTTTCCAGTCCTAGCCGAGTAAGCAGCTCTGCCGCCCGCTGACGGCGCTCGAGCCGACGTTTGCCTGCATAAATGGCCGGCACTTCAACATTCCCCAGCGCGCTGAGGTCGCCGAGCAGGTGATAGCGCTGGAAAATAAAGCCAAAATGCTCGCGGCGCAGTTCCGCGAGCTGGTCGTTATCCAGTTCGCCAACGGCGCGTCCTGCCACCTGATAATCACCAGCGGACGGTTTATCCAGACAGCCGAGAATATTCATCAGTGTCGATTTTCCCGACCCGGACGCCCCGACGATCGCCACCATCTCTCCCTGATTGATGGTCAGGTTGATGTCCTTGAGGACGGTGACGTCCTGTTCGCCGTTGGAAAAGCAGCGGGTAATGCCGGTTAACTTAAGTAAGGATGTGGACATGTGTTACATCCCCATCGGCGGGCCGGGATGCGTAGACGCGACATCACCGGACGATGGGCTGACAACCACCTGTTCCCCCACGCTGAGTCCCGAACGGATCTGAGTGCGGACGTTATCATTGAGGCCGAGCGTGACGAGACGCGATTCGATCTTCTTGTCCGCATTCACGACCTGCACGTACCACATGCCATCGCGCGAGGTTAACGCCGTCGCTGGAACGACAATGGCATTTTTCACCGAAGACAACAGAATATACACCTGTGCCGTCATGGAAATGCGCAATACGCCATCAGGGTTTTTCACATCGAACAGGCCGTTGTAATAGATTGCGGTACTGGATGATGAACTGGAACTGCTGCTTGAACTGGATGATGTTGTGGTCGAGTCCGTGTTGATGGAGTCTGGCGCAGGCTCAATCGAGCTCAGCGTGGCGTCGTAACGGTTATTCGGTTCGCCCAGAATACTGAACCACACGGGCATGCCGGTTTTCACCTTGACGACGTCGGCCTCTGAGATTTTCACCTTGATGGTCATGGTGTCCAGATTGGCGACTTTGGCGATGGTCGGCGTCGTCTGAATCGCGTTGACCGTTTGCCCAGCTTCAACCGGAATGGCCACCACGCTGCCATCCATCGGTGAACGAATTTGGGTGTATCCCAGATTAACCTTGGCGGTGTTGACGGTAATCTGTGCCTGAATGATTTGGGCGTCCAGCGCGTCGATATTGGCTCGGGTAGCATCCAGCGTCGCTTTTGCGCTGTCGTAGTCGGCTTGTGCCCCAACGCCACGCTTCATCAACATTTGCTGACGCTGCCAGCTTAATTCGTTATTACGCAATTCCGCCAGTTTGGCCGCTCGCTGCGCCTGAATATTTTTTAACGCCGCTTCACCGTTTTTTAGCGTGTCCTGCTGGGTGAGGTCATCAATCTCGGCGATCAATTGCCCTTTTTTCACCTTATCACCGAGTTCGACGTGCAGCGCTTTGATTTGCCCTGAGGCCTGTGCACCGACGCTGACCAGCTTCTGTGCCTCAATTTTACCGTCAGCGAGCACGGTCTGTTCGAGATCCGCAATCTCGGCGGCGGTGGTAAGCGCATTGGGCGTAGGCGATGGCTTGTTGAAAAACAGATGAAGCAGCACGGCAGCGGCGATAAGGCCAAGCGCGATCGTCGTACGGCGTCGTGTAAAAAATCGTGATTGCATCAGGGGAAGTCGTCCTTAATGAATGCATCTGAACGGGAATAAATAACGCAGGTGAGTAATTTACCCCGAGTCCGTAAAGGTAGCGGTAATCTTTGCTGAAAGAAATGGTAAGGATTAAGTAAATCTGGCTGCGAATATTCACGTGAGGCCTGAGAATACAGCATCTATACCTATCATACTTCAAGCTGCATGTGCGTTTCCTTCCCGCAACTCGAATACGTAGGGTATACCCGATTAATGAGGACAGGATATGAATATTTTACTGGTCGATGACGACGTAGAGCTGGGCGATATGCTCTGTGAGTATCTGAATGCGGAAGGGTTTTCGACCTCGCGGGTGCTGACGGGCAAAGAGGGCGTTGATGGCGCGATATCGGGGGATTACACGGCGATGATTCTGGATGTCATGCTGCCCGATATGAGCGGGATTGACGTGCTGCGTCAGATCAGAAAAACCCAGCAGTTGCCCGTCATTATGCTGACCGCGAGAGGCGATAATATCGATAGAGTCATCGGTCTGGAAATGGGTGCAGATGACTATATGCCCAAACCGTGCTATCCGCGTGAGCTGGTGGCGAGACTGCGAGCGGTGCTACGCCGCTATGACGATCAGCCGAGTACAAAACGGGATGAGAGTCTGGCCGCCAGTGGCGATTTGGTGTTGAACCCTGCCACGCGCATCAGTGAATGGCGTGGGAAGCCGTTTGATCTAACGGCGTCTGAGTTTAATTTGCTGGAGCTGCTGTTGCGTTCCCCTGAACGGGTGGTGTCAAAGGATGAGCTGTCCGAAAAATGCCTGGGGCGTCGCCGCGAGGCTTATGACCGCAGCGTGGACGTGCACATCAGCAATATTCGTCAGAAGCTCGGCGTCTTGCCGGGCAACACCATGACGATTGAAACCGTGCGCAGCGTGGGATACCGGATTCGCTGATGATGATGCGTGGAAGGCTCTTTTGGAAAATATTACTGGGGTTCTGGCTAACGTTCCTCGTCATGTCTCAACTGCTGTGGCTGTCTTTTTCCCTGTACGGTGAGCGCCATAAGCCACTGGAAGAAATCGTGGTGTCGCGCATTGCGACGATGCAAACGGAATTGATCGCTGCGGCGCTGCAACACGGTGGTTTGGGGGAACTCAACGATGTGATGTCGCTGCTGCCGCAAAAAGAGCAGAAATACATTTCCGTTACGGCATCGCCGTTGCCGCTGTCGGAACAGGAATTAGTTTCCGCTCCGCAGAACGCGTTGCTCGACGAGGCTTTTGCACCGGAGAAACGTGGCGCGCAGCGTGCCACTGTCGTTATCAAACAGATCAGCGGCCCAACCGGAAAGTGGTATCAGATACGCTATGACGCCGAGCGGCTACGTAGCGAGTTTCGTCCCCCTCGTCCGATCGAATTTCTCAACGTGCCTGTGCCGTTTGTGATCATTGCGGGGGTTGGTGGCCTGTTGTTCAGCTCGGTATTGGCATGGAGTCTGGCACGCCCGCTAAGCCAGATCCGCGCGGGGTTTGATCAGGTTGCGCAGGGCGATCTGAACGTGCGACTGCTACCAGTGATGCATAAGCGTCATGATGAAATCAGCGATGTCGCGCGTGATTTCGATTCGATGGTCGAACGGCTGGACAGCCTGGCCAGCGCGCGTGAACAGTTGCTTCATGATGTCTCGCATGAGCTGCGCTCACCACTGGCGCGTTTGCAGCTCGCTATCGGACTGATAAGACAGAACCCCGACAATATAGAGAGTTCCTTGCAGCGTATTGAACGCGAGGCGCTGCTGATGGATAAGATGATTGGCGAGTTGTTGACGCTGTCGCGCACGGAGCATTCCGGCATTGAGGAAGCCTATTTCGATTTGCTGGGGCTGGTGGCGGCCGTGGTAAACGATACGCGCTATGAAGCGCAGGTCACTGGCGTTGAAATCCTGCTGACGGCGGATGAAAAAGAAGATTACACGATCAAAGGCAATGCGGAGCTGATGCGCAGGGCGGTCGATAATGTGATGCGCAACGCGCTACGTTTTTCTGCTCCCACGCAGCAGGTTTCCGTATCGCTCATCGGCACTGAGCAGGAGTGGATGATTCAGGTCGCCGATCAGGGGCCTGGCGTGGAAAAGAGTAAGCTCTCCAGTATCTTCGATCCTTTCATTCGAGTCGATTCACCGCTATCTGGTAAAGGTTATGGGCTGGGTCTGGCAATTGCCCGCAAAGTTGTGCTGGCGCACGGTGGACATATTGAAGCGGAGAATGGTGAACAGTGCGGTTTAGTGATTCGTCTGTGCGTACCGCGCTGGAAAGCCTGAAACGAAAACGGCACCATCCGGGTGCCGTTTCGTGCAAACGTAGTAAACCATCCGTAGAAGGCGGCTTACTTTTTGATACGGATAACCGGCGTTTCACCGACAACAACCGTACCACTCAGTTTGGTCAATTCCTTGATTTCATCCATGTTGGAAATAACCACTGGCGTCAGAGTAGACTTCGCTTTTTCTTCCAGCAGAGCCAGGTCAAACTCGATAATGAGATCGCCTTTTTTCACGCGCTGGCCTTCTTCGGCGATGCGCTTGAAGCCTTCGCCTTTCAATTCAACGGTATCAATACCAAAGTGCACAAACAGCTCAATACCGCTGTCAGACTCGATGGAAAACGCATGGTTGGTTTCAAATATTTTACCGATGGTGCCGTCTACCGGAGCGACAATCTTGTTGCCCGTTGGTTTGATGGCAATGCCGTCGCCGACAATTTTCTCTGCAAATACGACATCAGGAACATCTTCAATATTGACGATTTCACCGGACAGCGGGGCAATAATTTCGATGCTGCCAGTGTCTTTTTTGTCGTCAGAAACCAGAGATTTCAATTTATCGAACAAACCCATGATTCTCTCCTAAGCATTAATATTGGGCCAGCGTATACCCTAATCTTTCAAGTCGATGTGGCATTGGCGTTCTTCGCTACCCCGACTGCGAATGCATCGCCTGTCGGGGGGCTGATTGCCACCTTGAAATCTATTAGGTAAAGCAGAATCAGCAGAGCGTTTTTTCTTTAATAAAGCGACTCACCAGATTGCTTAACTCTTGTGCTGTCGGTTGAGCGAGTGCTTGCTCCGCCAGCGCCTTCGCATCTTCGTAATTCGCATTACGGATGATTTTCTTGATGCTCGGGATAGAGATCGCACTCATGCTGAATTCGTCCAGCCCCATTCCCAATAACAGTAGTGTAGCACGTTCGTCACCGGCGAGCTCACCACACATCCCTGTCCATTTGCCTTCGGCATGAGACGCGTCAATAACCTGTTTAATCAGGGTCAGGACTGCGGGGGACATCGGATTATAGAGATGAGAAATCAGCTCATTACCGCGATCAACTGCCAGAGTATACTGGGTTAAGTCATTTGTCCCAATACTAAAGAAGTCGACTTCTTTGGCTAAATGTGACGCGATGGCGGCGGCGGCAGGTGTTTCAACCATCACGCCGACTTCAATGCTCTCGTCGAAGGCTTTACCTTCTTCTCTCAGCTGTGCTTTCAGCATCTCCAGTTCGGCTTTCAGCTCACGAACTTCTTCCACGGAAATAATCATCGGGAACATGATACGCAGCTTGCCAAATTTTGATGCGCGCAGAATGGCACGCAGTTGAGCATGCAGGATTTCTTTACGATCCAGACAGATACGGATAGCACGCCAGCCAAGGAACGGGTTCTCTTCCTTCGGCAGGTTCATGTATGGCAGGTCTTTGTCGCCACCGATATCCATGGTACGAACGATAACCGCCTGAGCACCAACGGCTTCGGCAACTGCCTTATACGCCTGGAACTGTTCTTCTTCTGTAGGCAGTGAGTCACGATCCATAAACAGGAATTCGGTACGATACAAGCCGACACCTTCTGCACCGTTACGCTCTGCACCTGCGACATCACGCACGGTACCGATGTT
Source organism: Pectobacterium aquaticum (assembly GCF_003382565.3). Lineage (NCBI taxonomy): Bacteria > Pseudomonadati > Pseudomonadota > Gammaproteobacteria > Enterobacterales > Pectobacteriaceae > Pectobacterium > Pectobacterium aquaticum. The sequence goes on along the minus strand of NZ_CP086253.1, from coordinate 3,509,176 downwards.
GGCACAGACTTCAACTTGATGACCGTCCAGCGTGATGGCCGGCAGATCTTTCAGCTTGGCCAGCTCATGCTTTTCAGCGTGGTATTGCTGCTGAACCGCTTTTAATTCTTCAATTTTATCCGCGGTCGGATTCTGATAGATCTGGTTGTTCACGGCATCCAGAATCAGATAGTCGCCGTTTTTAACCTGCTGAGTCACATTTGTTGTGCCGACGATCGCAGGCAGTTCCAGCGAACGGGCCATAATGGACGTGTGAGACGTGCGGCCACCGAGGTCGGTGATGAAGCCCAACACTTTGTCCAGATTCAGTTGCGCGGTTTCTGACGGTGTCAGGTCCGTGGCAACCAGAATGACTTCATCCTGAATATCGCCCAGATCGACGATGGTCATATTGAGAATGTTGCGTAGCAAACGCTTCCCGATATCACGCATGTCTGCGGCGCGTTCTTTCAGATATTCATCATCAAGTTCTTCCAGTGCTTTAGCCTGGTTTTCGATGACGGAAAATGCAGCTGCGTCGGCGGAAGCATGCTCATCTTTAATCAGGGCTATGATTTCCTGCTCGAACTCTTCATCTTCCAGCAACATGATGTGGCCTTCGAAGATGGCTTCTTTCTCTGCGCCCAGCGTCTCGCCTGCTTTCTTCTTGATAGCTTCCAACTGTACGGATGCTTTGGAACGGCCAGTCAGAAAACGTTCAATTTCCTGCTCCACCTGATCTGCAGAGATTTTTTTCCGGTTGATGAGAATTTCATCTTCTTTCAGTAACAGTGCCTTACCAAAAGCAATACCCGGTGATACTAATATGCCTGAAATCATAACCCTACCTTACTCGATTCTGGTGTTCACTAAAAAACTCGTCGTTTACTCGAGCTCAGCCATCAGCTTAACCAGGTGTTCAACCGCTTTTTGTTCGTCTTCGCCTTCCGCAGCGATAGTAACCACAGTTCCTTGTGTTAAGCCGAGTGTTTGTAATTTGAACAGGCTCTTAGCGCTAGCGCTCTTGCCGTTAGACGTCACTGTGATTTCAGAGGTGAAGCCTTTGGCTTCTTTGACGAACTGAGCAGCAGGACGGGTGTGCAGGCCATTCGGTGCGGTGATAGTCACTTCTTGCTGGAACATGCTTTTTCCCCAACTTATGGATTAGATTAATGTTGTGGAACTAAAGTTTAGTTGATTCACTGAACTTTAGCCTGTTTGGTTAGCTCCTGATTTATGTTACAGGGGCAGGCCACGATGCGACAAGAAAACCGTCAAACGTATTTCCTGAATAAAATACCATCAAATACCGCAGATTCCGTCACCCATTATCTTAACCTCAGTCGCAAAACGGCGATGTGGGCTATCGTGCGCAGGAAAAAAGCGGTCATGCGCAGGAAAAACATAATGTGATGAGGCGTGGTACTTGCCGGATATTAATTTCACGCATCAAAATAATTGTTCGGTTAAATACTAAACCTGATGTAGAAAAGCAATCCATATGTGGTGGAAAGTTTGAACTGTGCCACAAAAAAGCACCTAAATAGGTGCTTTTTTAACACATTGGTCACTTGTTGTTCGAGTGTGACCGAGGGGCTATTGTTGCAGTTCCTGCTCGGTAAACAGGTCGGCAAAGAGTGCTGTGCTGAGGTAGCGTTCGCCGGAAGAAGGAAGAATAACGACGATAGTTTTATCTTCAAATTCTTTTTCTTTGAGCAAGTTCAGCGCGGCAGCAACGGCTGCACCGGAAGAAATACCCGCCAGAATGCCTTCTTCTTCCATCAAACGGCGCGCGGTGCCGATCGCTTCTTCGTTCGTCACTTTCTCTACACGGTCAATCAGTTTCAGGTCCAGGTTACCTGGAATGAAACCCGCGCCGATGCCCTGAATCTTGTGCGGGCCTGGCTTTAGTTCTTCGCCTGCTAGCGCCTGAGTGATCACCGGTGAGTCGGTAGGTTCAACCGCCACACTGATGATGGCTTTACCTTTGGTGTTCTTGATGTAGCGGCTGACACCCGTCAGCGTACCGCCTGTACCAACGCCAGAGATAAAGACATCAACCTGACCATCGGTATCTTCCCAAATTTCAGGGCCGGTGGTTTTCTCGTGAATTTCTGGGTTAGCGGGGTTGCTGAACTGCTGTAGCAGCAGATAACGCTGCGGATCGCTGGCTACAATCTCTTCGGCTTTGGCGATGGCACCTTTCATGCCTTTCGCGCCTTCGGTCAGCACCAGATTAGCCCCCAGCGCTTTCAGCAGCTTGCGGCGCTCGATGCTCATGGTTTCCGGCATGGTGAGCGTGAGTTTGTAACCGCGAGCGGCGGCGACATAGGCCAGGGCAATCCCTGTGTTTCCGCTGGTAGGTTCAACCAGTTCGATGCCCGGTTTGAGAACGCCACGCTTTTCTGCATCCCAAATCAGGTTGGAGCCGATACGGCATTTTACGCTGAAGCTGGGGTTGCGGGATTCCACTTTAGCCAGAATGCGTCCGTTGCCGATACGGTTCAGGCGAACCAGCGGCGTATGGCCGATTGTGAAAGAATTGTCTTCGTAGATCTTGCTCATAGCCTGTCCTTATAACTGTATGAAATTTTTGCGAACGTAGAGAGAATACCCGTTCACACTTTTCAGTGAAGTAAAGAATTGCTATATCGTTATGTTCTTAAGAAATATCTTTTCATTACAATAGAAAACACTGGCCGTTATCAGCCAGAGCTTGCTGTCTTGTTATGGCGATTTTTTCGGCAGGGTTGCTGACAGATCGCGATAACGATCCACCCACAGCTGCGTTGCACCACATACCGCGACGGGCATGATGACCAGATTCAAAAAAGGCACTAGCGTAAACAGGCTGACCAACGCGCCAAACTGCATATTGGCGACTTTATGGCGACGTAATGCCTGACGCATCGTGGCAAATCCCACTTTGTGGTTATCAAAAGGATAATCGCAATATTGAATCGCCAGCATCCACGCGCTGAACAGGAACCACAGTACCGGAGCGACAGTTTGTCCAATGCCGGGAATGAAATAGAGAAGCAATAGCACAATGGCGCGTGGCAGGTAATACCCCAGCTTTTGGACTTCACGCTTCATGATGCGTGGGACGTCTTTAGCAATGCCGAGTATGCCGCTGTCCGGCAACGTTTGGCCGGTGAGTTTTGCTTCTAACTGCTCGGCTAACAAGCCGTTAAACGGTGCGGCGATAAAACTGGTGATTGTGCTAAATAGGTAGCTGAATATCAGCAAAATGGAGAGCACGGCAAGTGGCCAAATGAGGTAGCTGAGCCATTGCAGCCAGCTCGGAATGTGGCTCATGATCTGCGGAATCCAGTCATTCAACTGGGTAAAAAGCCACCAGAAAGCCCCACCCATCAGTGCGATGTTCATCAGTAAGGGCAGAATAACGAAACGTCGGATGCCTGGCAGTGAGAGCAGGCGCCATCCAGCTAGAAAATAGTGTATGCCGCCGCGAACCTGGCCTGTGGTATTACCGTAAGACGATTTTTCAGAAGATGATGGTTTTTCTGAAGACGATGGTTTTTCTGAAGACATAGTGCCTATAGACTCAGTCATTTGTTTGTTGAGACATCATATCGGGATGATCTTATGCTGACCAGCCCGCATTTGGATGAAAAAACAGCAAAAAAGTGCGTTGTATCTATCTTTATTGTCATAAAGTACCGTGCAGGCTTGCACTTGTGTACTCAGGCAAATAGAGTTAGTAGTATAGGTATTTGCCGTAGTGGCAATGTTTTTTTGGAACAATTGGGATAGCAATGATGCAGGACTTGCGTCTGATATTAATCGTTGTTGGCGCGATCGCTATAATAGCGCTTTTACTGCACGGCTTGTGGACTAGCCGTAAAGAACGCTCGTCCCTTTTTCGTGACCGCCCAGCTAAACGTGTAAAGAAAGCGCGTGATGAAACACCGCTTGACGATGTGGATGAAGGTGTTGGCGACGTTCGCGTGAAGGGGGCTCGTCCGCTGCAGAGTGAGCCTTCATTTGGCAACGCTTCACTTGATAACGCATCATTTGATAATCCTTCATTTAATAACAACAGTGAACGTGAAGACGCTCGTTCAGTGGCGAAATCGCCGTTCGAGCATTTGTCTCCCGCCTCTTCTTACGATCCCCTACTGGATGAAGCGATGCCAGTGGGTTCTCCGCGTGCGCAGGTACGTGGTGATGCTAACCCGCAGGTTGTCGCCCCTAGAGAAACCGCTATTCCCGAACCGAGCATTGGTGCTCTGCGTGAGCCGTTTGCGTATGACGCGTCAGCATCTGCGCCACAGCAGCCTGCCGCACATTCGCTGCATGAAAAAGTTCAGCCGGTGCTTGCACAACCTCAGCAACCTGCTGAGCCAGTTGAACCTGCGGCGGCAAAAGAAGCGGTTTTGGTTCTGCATGTGGTGGCCCATCATGGGGGAGGGATCGGTGGTCAACTGCTGTTACAAAGCCTGCTTCAGGCCGGTTTCCAGTTTGGTGAAATGAACATTTTTCATCGCCATGTGAACCCCGCTGGCGCAGGCCCAGTGTTGTTCAGTCTGGCGAACATGGTTAAGCCTGGTTCGTTTAATGTCGATGCGATGTCCGAATTCTCGACGCCCGGCGTGTCCATTTTCATGATGGTGCCGTCTTATGGCGATGCCAGCCAAAATTTTAAACTGATGTTACAGTCTGCACAGCGTATTGCTGACGATGTTGGCGGTGTGGTGCAGGATGACGAGCGTCGTATGATGACGCCGCAGAAGGTTGAATCCTACAAAGCACGCATTCGTGATGTGCTGAAAGCTAACGCCTGATAGTATAAAGCTTGTGAATTCTGTGGGTGAGAGAAGCCTCCGTTAGTGGAGGCTTTTTTTATTTTTAGATCCGGCAGCGGTGTGGTGTAAAAAAGCAACAAAAGGTGAAACGTAGTGAGTGAAGCAAAAGGATTAAAACAAGAGCTTGGGCTGATTCAGGGCGTGGGGTTGCTGTCTACTTCTTTGCTGGGAACTGGGGTGTTTGCAGTGCCCGCACTGGTTGCACAGTTGGCACAGCAAGACAGCCTATGGGCGTGGCCGATCTTGATCCTGCTTGTTTTTCCTATCGCCATTGGCTTTGCCGCGCTAGGTCAACATTTCCCGAATGCGGGCGGGGCTGCGCACTTTGTTAACCTCGCTTTTGGGCCGCGCATGGCGCGTGTAACCGGCTGGCTATTCCTGTCCGTTATTCCTCTGGGGCTGCCTGCTGCTTTGCAGATTGCCGCCGGATTCTGGCAGGCGGCATTTGGCTGGAGCGATCTGGGGCTACTCTGCGTACAGCTTCTGACGCTGGGTGGTATCTGGCTGCTTGGCCTGCGCAGTGCGGGATCCAGCGCCAATATTCAGATCGTCATTGCGATGCTGGTGGTGGGGCTGGTTGCCGCGATCTGGTGGCAGGGCGATATCACGCCTGCACACATTCCCTGGCCGTCGGTGAGTGAACTGTCGTGGTCTAACACTTTCGGTGCGCTGGCTGTGATGTTCTGGTGCTTCGTCGGCCTTGAAGCCTTTGCCCACATGTCGACGGAGTTTCGGGTGCCGGAGCGGGATTTCCCACGGGCTTTACTCATCGGCATGCTGGTCGCTGGCGCGGTGTATTGGGGATGTACGGTAGCCGTGCTGCATTTTAAGGCTTACGGAGAGGGAATTGCCGCAACGGCCTCACTGCCGAGCATCGTTGTGCAGCTGTTTGGCGAACACGCGCTGTGGATTGCCTGCTTTGTCGGGTATCTGGCCTGCTTTGCCAGCGTGAATATCTATACGCAGGGCTTTGCACGTTTAGTCTGGTCGCAGGCATCGAAAGGAAGTGCTCTGGCGAAGCTGTCCTCAGGGCAAGCGCCGGTGAATGCGCTGTCGGTTGTGGTGGCCTGCTGTCTGGTGTGCTGCCTGTTAATTTACTGGCTTAGGTTGCCGCTGGACATGCTGATTGTGTACGCGAACGGTATCTTCGTTCTGATTTATCTGCTGTGTATGCTGGCGGGGTGGCGTTTGCTGAAAGGGCGCGCCAAAGTGATGGCGGCAATCGGCGGCCTGCTCTGCTGTGCGCTGTTGCTGATGATCGGCTGGAAATCGCTGTATGCGTTAATCATGCTGGCTGTGCTGTGGCTGTTCCTGCCGCGTAAGCATTTCCACTGAGTCGTGTACAGGGGCTTTATGAGGTGATGAAAATTAGTGTGCCGCTACACCATTGGTTAGAAAAGGAGGAATATTTCCTCCCTATTTCGCTTGGGATGTGGCTATCGGGTACCCACATAATCTGCTATTTAGCTTTCGAGGGTGATTAGTCTACTATTTCTCTCCATTTCAACTATAGCCGCTGCATCTTGTTCAAGAATTGCCAAATCAGTATTGAACAACACAACACGGCCATAAGATGTGACAAGATCGGTAGTTTTCTCTATATGGTCGCCAGACTTAACTTTACATGCAGTAAATCCGTAACTTGATAATGGTGAACACATCTCCTCTATATGCACATCCTTTACCATTCCTGAAGCGGATGAACTGAGAAAATATTCAACTGCATACTTCTTCAATGTCGGAGTATTCATGGTTTTCTCTCTAAAATCAGAAGAAGAAATACGAGCCATCAAACCAAGATCAATGAGGGAATGTGAATTACATTCATTCACGAGACGGGGCCCAAGCCCACCATGCATTCTTGCTCCTGACTCAACCAATACGGGGCCATCTGAGGACATGATGACTTCATTGTGGGAGCTACCGTTAACAATCCCGAGTGAGGTCAGGACCTTTTTGACATAGTTAACGAGAGACGAATGTTCAGTTACCGGTTCAGTAATCATCTGCCGATAAATAGGCACTCCATCTACCTGTTCTTTTATATATCTGAATATATTTACGATGAAATGCTCCCCCTCATTGCTTACTGCGTCAACAACATACTCGATCCCTTCGATTTTCTGTTCTATGAGCAGTTCACTATCAGGGCGTCCGCATGAGTGATCAACATTTAACCATTGACGTTAATCCAGCCATAAGAACTTGCTCCAAGAACACGGGTTTCATCATGCAGCGTTTTTGTTTCATCGGTACGCTAATCTTCGTTGGCTCGGCTCTGAGCATGTTCAGCGCCATGTGCCTTAACCCTGCCAAGTTTTCTGCGGCGTTTTCTCGGTAAATCTGGCAAGCATCCTCTCGCATACTGACATCTAAAATCCAATGCATGGACTCGATACCCCAATGGGCCCGTATCGCATCTCCGGCCTGCTCTGGGGTTAGTTTGGCTGAACTGATGTAGTAGCGGTACTCCAACTCTGGCGCTTTGCCTTTTGCTGCGCGGTAACTTTCGACCATGACTATGCTGGTTAGCCCGAGCCAGGCAGAGAAATCCCCAACCATATCACTGGCATCCAGTACATGGTAAGTGCGTGCCTCCACTCGGCTTTTCTGCTTCTCAACTTGAGATATGCCCCTGTCAATTGGCGCGCGCCGATGTGGGGTAAAAGCGGCCTGTATCGCTGCCGCTAACTTGCCTTGATTGCCCTTAACTGCCAATAAGTAGTCGCCACCTTTGCTCGTAATCGCCTTGGCAATCTTGGTCTGACAGGCCATCGCATCAATTGTCACGATGGCACCTCGCAAGTCCAACATCTGAATCAGCGCGGGTATCGCGGTGATTTCATTGCTTTTAGCATCAGTTTTAAGCTGGCCCAATACGAGTTGGTTGGCGCTGGCATAGGCACTTACCATATGGATGGTGCTTTGCCTGTCGTCTCTGTCATAAGAGCCGCGCAAAGTCTTGCCATCAATAGCGACGACTTCACCACAGGTTAACTTGTGCACGGCTTTCATCCAGGCGAGAAAACAATCGCGGAATTCAGCGGGCTCAATATTTGAAATTAGGCGAGCAAAGGTATCATCAACGGGCACACCTTTTTCAAATAAGCCCTGTTTAAGGAACCAGTCATGATGGCCGAGAACGTACTCACGAATGTCAGTCCAGCCCTGGCCTCCCGCTATCACTGCGCAGATTGAAGCAAACAAAATATCAAACAGTGGGTAATCCACTTTTGCGCTTTGTCGTTCATCGCGGATGATACTGAAATGCGCTTTGATGGTATCTAAATTCATGGTCACTCCTCAAAAGAGGAGCATAAGATCATAGTCGACTCGTCAGGTCAATGTTGACGTCGAATTGTGCAAAAAACGTTCATGATCTTGCCCTGCTCCTTCCATGCTTCATGCAAACGAAATGGTAGAAGTGACTCACTAAAGTCTTTTTTTAATACATCAAACTCAAGGTCTGAATATTCTGAATGTCTGTTATTGACCGCTGCCCTACTTTTCCATAATAAGGAAAGCTTTTTCAACATTATAGCAACGTTCTCACTATCAGGGATCACTACATTAGTATTCATAAATTATGCCTCAGCTCATGTAACTGTTAATTACTATTTTTAACTCGAATCATGGTCATAAAAATGGAACCAGTGAGTGCAAGTACAGCTGAAATTACAAGAGCATTTTCCCAATGGCCACTATCAAGAATTTTTCCATAAATGACTGCCGATAAAGCACTCCCGAGATAGAAAGAAAGTTGGCGTATACTTGTCGATAATAGTGTTCTCTCTTTCGCGAACCCCGTAATAGCAAGCGTATCAAGAAGTGGCATCAGACAATAATTAAGTAAAAGCCTGATAAAATACAAAGCGATAAAAACCGCAACTGACATATGGAGAGACTGAGCATAGATGCATATGAATGTTAGCACTCCAGCGATAATGACAGTTGGTTTAAGGGAAAATCGTTTAACCAACAAAGGCGCAAAAATTGCTCCAACAATACTAATGACTTTGTCCCCCCCCATTATAAGAGAGATTTCACTGACATTCATTGAATACGCAAGATTGAATACAATATTAATGAATCGAAATATCAAAGTAATAGAGCCGCCAAGCAAGGAAGAGGCAACAAATAGCACAAAAAAATTAAACCATTCAGTTTCCCTACCCCTTGAAATTTTTATTCCCTCTTTGTCTGGTTCAACAATTCCATCTAAAGATCTCAATCGGAAATAAATCATCAATATGGCAGAAAAAAAAGATGCCACTAGAATAAACTGATAGTTTACTAGATTAGCCGCACGAGAATAATAAGTTATTAGGCTAACTATAACTGATCCCACCATAGCTGCCCCCAGATAGGAAATGAAGAAACAGCTAAATAGCGCAGTACGGCTACTTGCTTCAACATTTGATCCTACCAATGAATTTCCGAGCGATAGCAACGCAATCATGCCAGATAAGATCAACCCTAACGTTAGTGCACTCGCAGTTATTGTTGTCAAGAAGGGGAGTAAAATGAAAGGGAATGCATAAATGAAGGAAGAATAGATAAGAAGACTTTTCTGAGAAACTTTCTTACTCAGATAAATCAAAGGCACTACTGCTGCGGCCATCATTATCATTGCAATGGCGTAAATATGCCCTGTATCTGATTTATCAATCCCACGAATTTCCAGATAGAAATTATAAACAGCATCAAACATGCCATTACTTAGCCCCATTAAAAAAGTCGCAATCAGGAAATTCCTAACCGCAGGACTAAACCTCTCTATTTCTTTTAACATTTTTATTCTTTTTCTCCCTTTCTGATTAATTTCCTACCTGTAAACTCCTCAATTAGTTTTTCCCCAGTCAGCCATTCACCGTATCCTGCAGCTGTATGAATATGTCCAGCACCAGGAATTACTTTTATTTCACTTCCCCATGCGGAGGCCAGCTCATGAGCTCGTTGCAATGAAAGATGCTCGTCGTTATCGCTACAAATCAGAAGGGAAGTTATAGAAAGGTTCTTGGTAGGTAGCGGCCTTTGCTGACGAATATCCTCCAGAGCATCCTGAGCGTCAACGTCAGCAAGCGCAACCATAACTGCATAGATGACCTTCTCACTGGCGTAAGATTCTGCCCATTGGGCTACGCTAACAGCGCCACAACTATGCCCGATTAGCACGATGTCACCTGTAGTATTCTTTATTGCCTGATCCAGACGCTCTACCCATGTCTGGCGACAAGGATTATTCCAATCATCCTGTATGACACGGATAACATTCGTATACTTCCTTTCCATGTAAGACTGCCAATGTTCAGGACCAGAGTTAGTATAGCCAGGGACAATCAGATAAGTAGTTTCCATTCATTCCTCACATATGGGGTAATTTTTCAGGTTCGATATTGATCCCAAATCGAGATGAAAGAAGTAACGATAGTTCTTCTCGGTTTGCTATTTCGTTTGAAGAAGAAGACAACCCATCGACCTCAGTGAAAATGTTGTTGCGTATACTTATACGCCCATTTTTCGTTGGCATACTTGCCACATTGTTCATGTTGAGGAGACTATTTGGTGAATACAAAGTATAGAAATACGCCATATCAACATCTTCAATCGTTGTTTCAATATCATGAAAAGCATAAATATCTTCCCACAATGCATCCGGTTTACTATTTTCTTTCACTGAGACGATCCATCCATGCTTGTGACATTTACTTACACGAGAAGAAAGAAAAGAATGTTGGTGCTCATACCCATCAGCTAAAAGTAAAGGGGCCCTTGGGCCTTTAGCCCCATAACCAATGTCGAAGATCCAATCTTTCTCCTCTATTGAAATAACGAATATCTGGTGGGTTGCAGGGGTAAATATCGGTGTTAACAATCTGGCCAATCGGCACCTATATATAAATCCAACATGTTCTAGAAAAGGTTTAAGCAAAACAGAAAATTCAAAACAAATCCCTCCTCTTCTATTTCCTAAGATGGATTCGGCTATAGTTAAATAACTAATTCCCTTGGATGCATTTTCTTTCATGCTCATATTTTCAAATGGAATTGAATATATGTGAGCACAATGCAATTTAAAAAGATAACTTACATCTGAAATAGTAGGGGCGGAAATATTTATACGAGAAGTGAAACGTAGCAAATCGTTCATAAAACTCTCCATGTATTTCCTACAGTTGCTAGATAACCGTAACCATAGATTCCATTGAAATGTACGAATTGAAAACGTGATAATACGGCTTAATTTGCAGTATGCAATGTTAAAAATCATGATTTATTTTGTAAAAAAACATTACTTGCTTTGTGGGGGGGGAAAACATACATATCTCATTGATTCTATATAATATAGTTAATAATTATATAGTTATCACTATATGAATTTTTATTTAAACGAAATAATTAAAAATTAAAATAATTACGTCATGTTATTTATAGGTATTTATTAAATGCTCCGGTGATCAAAGATAATATTACGCCCAACAACACCGAAGCGGGTAAGAGCAACAGATTAGGCCATGTAGTGGTCATGGAACAGGTTGTCGAATGGCAGGCAGGAACTGGCAGGCGAACTGGGATAATTTGTCCACGTTATTCGCTTACCCACCGGACATTCGTAAAGCGATCTACACGACGAATGCTATTGAGTCGCTAAACCGCGTGATCCTGCATGCCATCAAGAAACGAAAGGTGTACCCAACAGATGACTCTGCGAGGAAAGTGGTGTGGCTAGCGATCCAGTCGGCATCAAAAAAATGGACGATGCCGATACAAAACTGGCGGCTGCCGATGAGCCGCTTTATTGTCGAGTTTAGTACCGCCTAGACGGTCATTTCTGAGAAAGGCATTTACACAGAATCGTGTACAGGGTCCCGTGACTGTCGCTGGCGCAGAGTAGGGAATCGAGCAACGCCCTGATTAGGGCGTTGTATCGCGATGATGACGAGCTGTTGTGATGAAACGAGTGTTATGACGATTGGTCGTTTTCTGGCGCTGCGGCGGGCTTTTCTTCCGTAGACAGTTTCGCTTCCAGCTCGGTCATACGCTGTTCCAGGCGAGCAATCTTCTCGCGCGTGCGGAGCAGAACCTGCGTCTGAATATCGAACTCTTCACGGTTCACCAAATCCAACCGGGTCAGCTGTGCCTGCAAGACCTGACGAATTTTTTTCTCCACATCATCACCCAATTCCCGGATACCTTTTGGCATAGATTCATGCACTTGACGGGCGATTTGCTCAATCTTCTTTGGGTCAATCATGTCGCTTTCCTGATTAGGTTATGTAAGTTATTACTATAGCAAGTGTAATGGGTATAAATAAAATCTGACATCGGCTTTGCACATATTCAGCATGGTTTTACTGTAATTCAGAATAGTTTTACTGTAATCCAGCAGACGTTTTGCCCTATTTCCTGTTGTGGATCAATTGCCCTATCGAGGTATTAGCGTTATAGTAAACCCGCTTATTCTCAGGGCGGGGTGTAATTCCCCACCGGCGGTAAACCAGTGAACGCAGTCTCTGCGCACTGGAAGCCCGCGAGCGCTCTCGCTGTGTTTTCCGGTTTTTTATTATCGGTTTCGCAACGTGGGGTCAGCAGATCCGGTGTAATTCCGGAGCCGACGGTTAAAGTCCGGATGGGAGAGAGTAACGGTATCTGTCGAGCTATATGCTCGCTCGCGTTATTTTTGTTAGCTATTACTATGCAACCAGTAGTAATGGTTACTCCTCAAGCTCGCCCTGATTCTGGTAATCCATAATAACATTGAGGTTTTTTACCATGAATCAGACATTACTTTCTGAATTTGGCAATCCTACCGAACGCGTAGAACGCGCACTTGATGCATTGCGTCATGGCCGCGGCGTGCTGGTGTTGGATGACGAAGATCGTGAAAACGAAGGTGACATGATCTTTTCCGCTGAAAATATGACTGTTGAACAAATGGCGCTGACGATTCGTCACGGCAGTGGCATTGTGTGCCTGTGCCTGACGGAAGAGCGTCGCCAGCAACTGGAATTGCCGATGATGGTGGAGAAGAACTCCAGCCATTACCAAACGGCATTCACCGTGACGATCGAAGCCGCCGAAGGCGTGACGACGGGCGTTTCCGCTGCCGACCGCTTGACCACCATTCGTGCCGCGATTGCGGATAACGCCAAGCCGAGCGATCTGAATCGTCCTGGTCACGTATTCCCGCTGCGTGCCCAGCCGGGTGGCGTGTTAACTCGCGGGGGGCACACTGAAGCGACGGTCGATCTGATGACGCTGGCGGGCCTGAAGCCGTCTGGTGTTCTGTGTGAACTGACGAACGATGATGGTTCAATGGCGCACGCGCCGGAAGTGATCACGTTTGCCAAACAGCACGATATGCCGGTACTGACGATTGAAGATCTGGTGGCTTACCGTATTGCGGCAGCGCGCAAAGCCAGCTGATTCACGCAGTGTATAGAAATAAGAAGGGCCGAGTAATCGGCCCTTTTGTATTTTATGGAGTCAGGTTTTTTAACGGCTAATCGGTGCTTACGGCTTTCTTGCCAGCAGCGTGGCGAAGCGCAGTTTGATGCGGTTACCCTGCGCATCAGTCTTGTGCAGTTCGCCCATATCCTCGTTGTACTTGAGGATCTCCCAATCGGCGTAATAGTTCTTCAGCTCGTTTTCTTTAAAGGTGAACGAGAAAGGCATTGGGCACGGACAATCTTCCGTCGACATCGCGGCGATAATCAGGTTATAGCCGCCGTTAACGGTGCTGTTCTGCATATTGCTGATGATGTGCGGAATACGATCGCGTTCCAGGAACATCAGCACGACGGTCGACAGGATGAAGTCGTACTGTTCTTTGATTTCCGCCAGATTGATGTTGTAAACGCCAGCCCGGATGTTTTCCAGCGCTTCACTCTTGATGATGTTATTCAGCGAATCAATGCTTTGCTCGTGCTTATCACAGGCCGTGACATCAAACCCGCGCAGGTTCAGGTACAGCGCGTTGCGCCCGCCACCGCAGCCTAAATCCAGCGTTTTGCCTGGTTTGATGTGCTGCACGGCGTTGATCACTTCGGAATGGGTACGCGTCAGACCGTATTTTTTATGGTAAAAATCTTCCGCGGAGCAGAAAAAGCTGAGCTGACATTCCAGATCGTCAGAGAACGAGACGATGCGGTGCCACGCCTGTGGCTCAACAAACGGCGGCTGGTTCTGTTCGGAGAAGTGAAACGTCTCCAGCGTCTCGCCGTCTTCGGTCAGCATGGAGAAGGCCATTTCCCCTTTCTGCACGGTCAATTTTGCCCAGGTGCCTTCCTGCGTGTTGTGCTTTTCCTGAAACGCGGCAGGCAGCGTCTGGCTGTTCCACTGCGGCATCTTCTTATAACAAATGAGATCTTGCATTTTTACCTCTGTAAATTCCAAAAGCGATGGCCGTATTCTATTAATCCGCACGCAGGCTGACCAGAAAATATGTATTTTAAATGCATTATTTATTTTGCTGTGTCAGGCCGTGGTTGAACTCACGGTGGAAAGCTGCCGCAGCAGCGGAAATGCCTCTTTCATCCGCTCGCCACCGACCACAAAGGCGCGCAGCATTTGCTGACCATCCAGCGCTTTCGCCACCATCCCCTGTGCGTTCCATTCCTGCTGCCAGTGCAAATCACTGCTGGTGGTATCGCCAGCCATCTGTAAAGGAAACAGCGGCGTTTTGATTTTAACCAGCATCGGCGGCAGCGTTAGCGTCTCGCTGGCACCCAGCAGGTTTTTCGCCAGCGTAATCGCGCTGAGCTGAATCGGTTGCAGGAAGGGCAGGAGCTTACCGCCAATCTCCGCACAGTCGCCCAGCGCATAAATCTGTGGGTCGGTGGTCTGTAACTGCGCATTGGTCTGAATGCCTTTCTGCACAGCCAAACCCGCCGCTTTCGCCAATTGTGTGTTGGCCTGCAAACCGATAGCGGAGAGTATTTCGTCTACTTCGACAGCGCGGCCATCGGTAAATGTAGCCTGTACGCCGGTTTCGGTTTTCTCCAACTGTTGCAGGGTCGTGTTCAGCAGCAGCGAAACGCCCTGCTGCGTCAGCGTGAATTGCAGGCGCGCGCTGACTTCGGGCGGCATCAACGCGGGCAGAATGCTGTTGGCGCAGTCTACCAGCGTGACCCGTTTTCCTGCGCGGCCCAAATCCATTGCCAGCTCGGTTCCGATGAGTCCGGCACCGAGCACCAGTACGCGTTCAGCCTGCCAGAGCCGACTTTCGTGGGTGCGGTATTCCTGCTGACTATTGAGCGTCAGCATATGCTCGCGTCCCGGAATCGGCGGCACCATCGCGCTGGCTCCGGTTGCGAACACCAGTTTGTGGTAATCGTAACGATCCGTGCCGCAGATGACCTGTTGTGCATGGCGGTCGATGGTGGTGACACGCGTATTGGCCAGCAGCGTGATACGGTTTTCTTCGGCAAACGCGGCTGCCGACAGTTTGGTCAGATCGTCGGCGTGCTGTTGCAGGCTCATCACATGGCTTAAATCCGGCTTGTTGTATTCATCGCCGCTGTCGGCGGTAATCAGGCGGATAGGGCTGTGAGCATCCTGCTTGCGCAACTGTCGGATGAGCTGGCGGGCGGCAAAGCCCGCGCCAATAATCACGATATCTTTCATCATCCTCTCCCTAGCGAATCGGATTGAAAACGTCTTTACCCAGCCCACATTCTGGGCAGAGGAAGCTGTCTGGTACGTCCGACCATAGGGTGCCAGGGGTGACATCCTGCATCGGTTCGCCGAGCGCCGGATCGTAGATCCACTGGCAGACGCTGCACTGCATACAGCCGTTTTCTGACTGTACCGCTGGCTGTGCGGTTGACTGTGGCGCAGCGACTTCATTGCATCCGCAGGCGCTCTCGGCTGGGGCGCTCACATTCTGCGGGGCGGTGGTGGTTTGCGGTGCCGCAGCGGTCTGTTTTACGGGCGAGATGACGCGTCGGGCTGGTGTGTTATCCAGCGGATGCAGCGCCCACTGACGCGCAATTTCGCGGCCGTGTTCGCGACAAATTTCCAGCGCGGAACCGTCAGGACGCCACTTGGTTTTCAGCGCCAGCGTGGTTTCAAAACCGGCGTCCATCAGTCGGGTTTGAACGCGGTCTACCGCGCCGCCGTTCCAGCCGTAGCTACCAAATGCCGAGGCTTTCTTGTTTTGGAAGCGCAGGCCGGTGATCTCTTCCAACATGGCCGCGACCTTCGGCATCATCACGTTATTCATGGTGGATGAACCGACTAGCACGCCTTTCGAGCGGAAGACCTGTGTCAGAATTTCGTTCTTGTCGTGACGAGCGACGTTATAGATTTTCACCGCGACGCCGGGATCGACATCGTTGATGCCTTGCGCAATGGCATCGGCCATCATGCGGGTGTTATTGGACATGGTGTCGTAAAACAGCGTGATACGATCTTCCTGATAGCTGTCCGCCCACTTCAGATACCGGTGGATGATCTGGGCCGGATCGTCACGCCATACCACGCCGTGCGAGGTCGCCACCATCGACAACGGCAGGTTGAAGCCCAGCACTTCGTGGATCTTGGCGGTGACTAAGCGGCTGAACGGCGTCAGAATATTGGCGAAATAGCGCTGGCACTGTTCGAACAGTTCGGTTTGATCCACTTCGTCATTGAACAGGTGCTCATCGCAGTAGTGCTGACCGAACGCATCGTTACTGAACAATACGGCATCCTCGGTCATGTAGGTCATCATGCTGTCCGGCCAGTGCAGCATTGGGGTTTCGATAAAGATCAACTGTTTGCCGTTACCGATATCCAGTGTGTCGCCAGTTTTGACCGTGTGGAAATTCCACTCAGGGTGGTGATGGTGACCGGTAATGGAATCGATCGCATTGTGGGTGCAGTAAATCGGCGTGTTGGGAATACGCGACATCAGCTCGCTCAGCGCGCCAGCGTGATCCTCTTCGGCGTGGTTGATCACGATATAATCAATCGTGTTCAGATCCACTTCCGCCATCAGGTTTTGTACAAATTCACGGCTGAATTTGTGATCGACGGTATCGATCAGCACGGTTTTTTCTTCGCGGATCAGGTAGCTGTTGTAGCTGCTGCCTTGCAGCGTCTTGTATTCGGTGCCGTGAAAATCACGGACTTCCCAGTCGCGTTGTCCAACCCAGTGGATATTGTTCTTAACGTGAATTGTCATGTTCTGAAACCTCAGTAGTCATAGTCGGGGATATGCTGTAGAGATTGCAGGAAGTGTGCCAGTTTTTAATTTATTGATTTATATGGTTTTAATAAAACGTCATTGTCAAAATGACATTGTTGCTCTATTGTCCTAATGACACAGGCTCTGTCATTAGGACACACCATGACGCTCTCTATTAACGCCCTTGCTCGTATTGCTATCGAGCTGCAAATGGGGCTATCAAATCAGGACCGTTTCCAGCGCTTAATCAACAGCCTGCGCCAGCTGCTGCGCTGCGATGCCTCTGCGCTGCTGCGTTACGAGAATCAGCTGTTCCGTCCGTTGGCGATCGACGGTCTGGCGCCGGACGTGCTGGGGCGACGCTTCCGTCTGTCCGATCATCCCCGTTTGGAGGCGATTGCCCGCGCGGGTGACGTGGTGCGCTTTCCGGCGGACAGCCAGCTTCCCGATCCGTATGACGGTCTGATTCCCAGTCAGGAAGATCTTAAGGTACATGCCTGCGTTGGCTTGCCGCTGTTTGCCAATCAGAATCTGATCGGCGCGCTGACTGTGGACGGTATGGATCCGTGTCAGTTCGACCATTTTAGCGATGAAGAACTGCGGCTGGTGGGGGCGATGGCGGCGGCGGCGCTGAGTAATGCGCTGCTGATGGAACGCCTTGAGCGGCAGTTGCCCGCGCCGGTGCGGGCCGAAAGTCCGGCGGCGGAAAGCGTGGATGAAATGGTTGGGCTGTCGGAACCGATGCAGCGGCTGAAGAAAGAGGTCGATATCGTCGCGGGTTCCGACCTGAACGTGCTGATCATGGGAGAAACCGGCGTCGGTAAAGAGCTGGTGGCGCGGGCGATTCATCGCGGTTCCAGCCGGGCAAGTCATCCTCTGGTGTACCTGAACTGCGCCGCGCTGCCGGAGTCGGTAGCGGAGAGTGAGTTGTTTGGTCATGTTAAGGGCGCGTTTACCGGAGCGATCCATCATCGAACCGGCAAGTTTGAAATGGCGGATAACGGTACGCTGTTTCTGGATGAAATTGGCGAACTGTCGCTGACGCTACAGGCGAAGCTGCTGCGCGTATTGCAGTATGGCGATCTCCAGCGCGTGGGCGATGACAGCAGTCTGAAAGTGAACGTGCGCGTGCTGGCGGCGACCAACCGCGATCTGCGGCAAGCGGTGCTGGATGGGGCTTTCCGTGCTGACTTGTTCCACCGTCTGAGCGTGTTTCCGCTGTCTGTACCACCACTGCGTGAGCGCAGTCAGGATGTGGCGCTGCTGGCGGGGTTCTTCTGTGAACGCAGCCGTGTGCAACTGGGGCTGGCACGGCTGGCGTTGACGGCAGACGCGGGCGCGCTACTGGAACAATACGACTGGCCGGGGAATGTGCGCGAGCTGGAACACGCCATTTATCGTGCCACTGTGCTGGCGAGAGCAGGGCAGGAATCGGGCGAGGTGCTGTTGGGGCGTGAGCATTTCAATCTTGAACTTCCCGCTCAACCTGCTCATTCCGCCACGGGATCGTCGAATGCTATCGAGATAGAGCCAGCCTATTTCATCAGTGGCGGCCTGCGGGAGGCAACGGACGACTATCAGCGCCGGATCATCCAACAAACGCTGGCACGCCATGAGGGCAACTGGTCATCCTGCGCCAGAGAACTGGAAATGGACAGCGGCAACCTGCACCGTCTGGCGAAGCGGCTAAAAATTAAAAAAGATGTTTTTTAATTCGGCAGCTATCACTTTTAGATAAAAAAGATCGCTGATTTTTAGTGGCGTAAAAGGGGCTGAACCGAAAGAGGCTTTCAGGATGAGCCGCATGGATGCGGCGAAAACCAGTGCCGCGTCGGACAAAAACGTCAGAGACGTTTTTGAACAGCACATGTGCTGGCCCGAAGGGCGAGTCTCATTTATGAGACGAGTCATCGCGTCACTGGTGGTCCGTTAAAAAGCCTCTGGCGGTGAAGGTATCGCGTAGCGACCCCGTTCCGCCAAAAAGCCTGAGGTCAAGGAGCAGCGGCGATTGGCTGCTCCTTGTCGGGTGCGTGCAGAGAATCTGCATGAAAATACCGATTGTTATCGCACACGAAATATCGCCTAACTTCTAACCGCCGTAGGGCTTCCTTAACCGCACTTCACGCACTTGGCGCTCTGAATCACCTGGAAGAAATCGTTGCCTTTATCATCGACCAGAATAAAGGCTGGGAAATCTTCGACTTCGATTTTCCAGATGGCCTCCATTCCCAGTTCAGGGTATTCGACGCAGGTCAGGCTCTTGATGCTGTTCTGCGCTAGAATCGCTGCCGGGCCGCCGATGCTGCCAAGGTAGAAGCCGCCGTGTTTATGGCACGCGTCGGTCACCTGCTGAATACCAGCGTACTTGATGGAATGAACAACAGGATCAAAGTGATAAAACAGATGGCATACGAATACTGGGATAACGACTACTTTTTTATGAAGATAAAAGCAGCGTTCCCCAGTAAAGTGCGATGAACCTTATTAATTAGACCTTATTCTGGATAATTCTATGAAATTGTTAGAAAGCGAAATTCGCGACGTGATTTCAGGAAATAACGTCACCATCATCAGACCTGCCAATATTTATGAATGTGAACTCAAGGATAACGTATTCATTGGCCCTTTTGTTGAGATACAGAAAGGGTGTCTAATTGGTAGTGGTAGCCGGGTTCAGTCACACACATTTATCTGTGAAAACGTAACATTAGGCATGAACTGCTTCATCGGCCATAACGTGACGTTCGCAAACGATCTGTTTCATTCCGGTGTGCCGGACCCTTCACCGAATAACTGGATCACCATTTCCCTCGGAGATTCGGTCATTGTGGGAAGCGGAGCCACCATTCTGTCGCCATATATATGCAGTGGTTCCGTCATCGGCGCAGGTTCCGTCGTGGTTAAACAGATTGAGGTAAAAGGGATTTATGCAGGAAACCCAGCAAAATTAATCAGGCTATTATGAAAAGTAAAAGGGCCTGTTACGGCCCTTTTTATCAGAGATAGATTTGCGAGTATGGTAGATATGCGGAAATGGATTCTTGTGGTTCTTTACCAACTGCCGCCCTGTATTCAGCGTCAGTGATATCACCTTTGCTAAGCAAATGACTGAGAACTTCTCTCCCCAGCCCTGACAGTATCTGTATTTTTGCAGTACTGAAATCAAACATATTATCTATCATACCTGGCTCCGGAGTTACCGGCGGCCTAGCCAGATAGCCAGGTTTAACCACACTGGTAATGATGTTCCAGTAAGAGGAAAAGTCCCTAGAAGGATCTGGGATGAGGCCCGCCCGCAACCCTATACGGATGGTTTCCAGCCAGCTGTCATAAAAGCGTTTAACATGCAGTGAAGCCATGTGTTCAGCGCACCAGTCCTGCATAACAATTTTCTCCGGAAGTTCTGAATTCCCAGTGAAAACATTAATAACCCATTGGCTGATAATATCAAAATAGGGAAATGCAGCACCGAAACCAGCAGTATCTACAGGAGGATTGATGACAGCGAGAGTAGGATCTTCCGTCCAAAAAGAGCCTGTACATAAATTTGTGTAATTGCCTGATTTTGATATGTTCAATCCAACATCAAAAGCAGGTTAATTTATGGACGAAAAACAATTACAGGCACTGGCTAACGAACTGGCCAAAAATCTCAAAACACCTGATGATCTCAGCCAGTTCGATCGCCTGCTGAAAAAAATCAGTGTTGAAGCCGCCCTTAATGCTGAAATGTCCCACCATCTCGGGTACGAGAAAAACCAGCCCAAAGCGGGTCTTAACGCACGCAACGGTTATTCCACAAAAACTGTCATTACTGGCGATGGCCCGCTCGAACTGCGTACTCCGCGCGATCGTGACGCCACCTTCGAACCTCAGCTCATCAAGAAAAACCAGACGCGCATCACGCAGATGGACAGCCAGATTTTATCTCTGTATGCCAAAGGCATGACCACACGGGAAATCGTCGCCACGTTCAAGGAAATGTACGATGCTGATGTCTCACCCACACTGATATCCAAAGTCACCGATGCGGTTAAAGAGCAGGTTACTGAGTGGCAAAACCGGTCATTGGATCCGCTCTATCCTATTGTTTATCTTGACTGTATTGTGGTAAAAGTTCGTCAGGATGGCAGTGTGATTAACAAAGCCGTGTTCCTCGCTCTGGGCATTAATACCGAAGGTCAGAAAGAGCTGCTGGGGATGTGGCTGGCAGAAAATGAAGGCGCAAAGTTCTGGCTAAGTGTGCTGACAGAGCTTAAAAACCGAGGACTTCAAGATATCCTGATTGCCTGTGTGGACGGATTAAAAGGCTTCCCTGATGCGATAAACAGCGTTTACCCTCAGACACACATCCAGCTGTGCATCATCCATATGGTGCGCAACAGCCTGAAATACGTATCATGGAAGGACTACAAAGCCGTTACTGGTGGACTGAAAACAGTGTATCAGGCTCCGACAGAGGAAGCCGCACTGATGGCACTGGATACGTTCGCGGGTCTCTGGGACGATAAATACCCGCAAATCAGCAAAAGCTGGCGTGCGCACTGGGAAAATCTCAACACCTTCTTCGGTTACCCGCCCGATATCCGCAAGGCCATCTACGCCACGAATGCCATTGAGTCACTGAACAGCGTGATCCGACAGGCGACAAAGAAGCGTAAAGTGTTCCCGACAGACGACGCAGTGCGGAAAGTGATTTATCTGGCGATTAAAGATGCCTCAAAAAAATGGAGTATGCCGATCCAAAACTGGCGGCTGGCGATGAGCCGCTTTATTATCGAGTTCGGTGACCGCCTGAGCGATCACCTTTAATACGGTGGCAGTTACACAGAATTATTTACAGGCTCGCCTCTGGCGGTGAAGGTATCGCGTAGCGACCCCGTTCCGCCAAAAAGCCTGAGGTCAAGGAGCAGCGGCGATTGGCTGCTCCTTGTCGGGTGCGTGCAGAGAATCTGCATGAAAATACCGATTGTTATCGCACACGAAATATCGCCTAACTTCTAACCGCCGTAGGGCTTCCTTAACCGCACTTCACGCACTTGGCGCTCTGAATCACCTGGAAGAAATCGTTGCCTTTATCATCGACCAGAATAAAGGCTGGGAAATCTTCGACTTCGATTTTCCAGATAGCTTCCATACCCAGTTCAGGGTATTCCACGCAGGTCAGGCTCTTGATGCTGTTCTGCGCCAGAATCGCTGCCGGGCCGCCGATGCTGCCGAGGTAGAAGCCGCCGTGTTTATGGCACGCGTCGGTCACCTGCTGGCTGCGGTTGCCTTTCGCCAGCATGATCATGCTGCCGCCGTTGGCCTGCAATAAATCAACGTAGGAATCCATACGGCCAGCGGTGGTTGGGCCTAACGAGCCGGACGGGTAGCCTTCTGGCGTTTTCGCCGGGCCTGCGTAGTAGATCGGGTGATCTTTGATGTACTGCGGCAGGCCTTCTCCGTTATCCAAACGTTCCTTCAACTTGGCGTGAGCAATGTCACGACCCACGATGATGGTGCCTGTCAGGGAAAGACGGGTGGATACCGGATACTGCGACAGCGTTTTCAGAATCTCGGCCATCGGACGGTTCAGGTCGATTTTAATCGCATCGCCTTCGCCCGTTTCACGCAGGTGTTCAGGGATATATTTCCCCGGATTCTGCTCTAACTGCTCCAGCCAGACGCCCTTGCGGTTGATCTTGCCTTTGATGTTACGGTCAGCGGAACAGGACACGCCCATACCGACGGGGCAAGAGGCGCCGTGGCGCGGCAGGCGGATAATTCGCACGTCGTGTGCAAAGTATTTCCCGCCAAACTGTGCGCCCAGACCCAGATCGCGCGCGGCTTCCAGAATCTCTTGCTCCAGCGCGACATCGCGGAACGCCTGACCGTGCTCGTTGCCTTCGGTCGGCAGTTCGTCGTAGTACTTGGTCGACGCCAGCTTAACGGTTTTCAGCGTGGTTTCTGCCGAGGTGCCGCCAATCACAAACGCGATATGGTACGGCGGACAGGCCGCGGTGCCCAGCGAGCGCATTTTCTCGATCAGGAAGCTTTTCAGCTTACCCGGCGTCAGCAGCGCTTTGGTTTCCTGATACAGATACGTCTTGTTGGCTGAACCGCCGCCTTTGGTGACGAACAGGAATTTATAGTCTTCGCCTTCGGTACTGTAGAGGTCAATCTGCGCGGGCAGGTTGGTGCCAGTGTTGACCTCTTGGTACATATCCAGCGCGGCGTTTTGCGAATAGCGCAGGTTGTCTTCAATGAACGTGTTGTACACGCCTTTGGACAGCGCTTCGGCATCGTTACCGCCAGTCCAGACGTTCTGGCCTTTTTTACCGACGATGATCGCCGTACCGGTATCCTGACAGGTCGGCAGGATGCCTTTGGCGGAAATTTCTGAGTTGCGCAGGAATTGCAGGGCAACGTATTTATCGTTTTCGCTGGCTTCGGGGTCGTGAAGAATATCGGCAACTTGTTGCTGGTGAGCGGGGCGGAGCATGAAAGAAGCATCGTGGAAGGCTTGCTGTGCCAGAAGGGTCAATGCGGCTGGCTCGATCTTCAGGATGTCCTGACCTTCAAACTGTGCGACAGAGACAAAGTCGCTGCTCAACAGGCGATATTCGGTATCATCTTTACTGAGTGGAAAAGGATCTTGGTAATAGAAGGGTTTATTCGACATTTTTTTCTCACTTGCAATTGCATCAATTAGTAAATTTTCACCTTATAGGATTCAGCATCTTATTATTAAGGCGTATTACCGCAGCACTACAGGGATGTCTCGAATACAAAAGTAGTAATCACCATAATAGTATGGTTTTTTGTCGGGAAGTACTACTTTGGTACATCACAATAATAATGATGTGCGTGTTATTTTTTCCCCGTAGCAGACACGTGGAACGGCGACATGGCATAGGTTTCCTGTGTGCGGACGCCACGGGAAACGGCACGCGATTTAACGTGAAAATATTCCTCTTTCAATTGGCTTAATTAAGTAAAGTAAATGGTGAAATTAAAAACAATAACCATTTAATCTTTAATGTTATTCGTTGGCGATATAAAGAAACCGTTATTGGCTTTTTATCGCTTCATGAAAAAACAGACCGATCACAAAAGCCACGGTGCGGTGGTCGATGTGATGACTGATATAATGTTGCCAATCCAGTGACGGAGTTATGGCGGCGTAGTCTCTTGTTGGGCAAGGAGATTGTCGATCATCCACAGCCCAGCAGGGCCGGGCGGATGGGGTTTGGACCAGACAACGTCTACGTCGATCCACTGCGGCCAGCCTGCGACAGGCAGCTCCACCAGTTTCCGCTGGTCATATTGCGCCACCAGCCAGCGTGGCAGAATGCTCCAACCGTGCCCCTGCTGTGCCATTTCCAACAGCATAAGATAAGACGGCGCAGACCAGACGATCCCTTCCGGTTGCAGCCGATCGCTGCGTTTATAGGTATTGAGATAGAGCTGGCGGACTGTCGCTAGCTGGCTGCGCGTCACGGTTTTTTCCGTTGCGAGCGGGTGCGCTGCCGACACAAAGATGGCCATTTCGGTCTTAACCTGCAAACGCGCGGCGGCAATATCGGGCGGGTAATCCGTTTGGGCGCGTAGTAACCCGACATGCGCACGGTTTGTTTGCAGCAGATCGATCACGTCATCGCCTTCCGCAATCAGGCATTCAAATTCAATATCGGGAAAGTGATGGGCGAAACGCTGAAGCACGGGTTCGTAGTGGGTTGCTTGCCAGATATCGGACAACACAAACGTCAGGCGGGGTTCGATATGGTCGGCTAGGCGAATCGCCAACTCATCCAGCTCTTCGCTGGCGGATAAGATCGCCTGTACGTGGGAAAGCACTTTTCTGCCCGCCAGCGTGAGCACCGGCTGGTGACTGGAGCGATCAAACAGCGTCAGCCCCAGATCGGCTTCCAGATTAGCGATGGCCGCGCTGATCGTGGACTGGCTTTTATGCAAGCGTCGTGCGGCGGCGGAAAACGAGCCCGCATCAACGGTGGTAACAAAAGCCAGCAGGGATTCCGGTGAATATCGCATTGTGTCTCTATCGTTTTTATCGATGGAATCTAACTGTACTCTACCACCTTATACGATGAAAATAAGGCTGTAATACGATGCCATCCATGGTCATGGCGAAAATTGACCCGTAACTCGCAATAAATAAAGTGAATGTGTTATGCAGAACAAAACCAGTAAAACCTTACGTGAGCGTGTGTACCATGCGATGGGCTTTGAGCTCATCGCGTTGACGATCTGTGCGCCAGCGGGTGCCTGGCTGCTGAATAAGCCGCTCTTCGATATGGGCGCACTGGCAATTATGCTCTCCAGCGTCGCGATGATCTGGAATATGATCTACAACTCGATATTCGATCGCCTATGGCCGGTGGATCGCGTTAAGCGTCGGCTGCCGGTTCGTATTGCTCACGCGCTGGGGTTTGAAGGCGGCTTTATCCTGATTGGTCTGCCGCTGGCGGCGTGGATGCTGAACGTCACGCTGTGGCAGGCGCTGATGGTGGAGATCGGCTTCTTCCTGTTCTTCCTGCCGTACACCGTGGTGTATAACTGGGCCTACGATACGCTGCGGGAACGCATTGTGAACCGCCGCCATCACGCTCAGCAGGTCTCAGCCAGTTCTCGTCTGCGCTAATTCGTCTACGTTAATTTGCCTGTGTTAACTCTGCGTTACCGGTGTGTCAGCTTAACGCTCTGATACGCCGGTAGCTCAAGCGCTCGCCATAAATACCAGGATGCCACCGTACGATAAGGCTGACATTGTAGGCCCAGCGCGTATTGATAGCGCTGAGATGAGTTTTGGCGCGCTGCGTGAAATCTGCTGGCAGATGGGATGGCATAAACGGCTTCCGTAATGAGAACGCAAAGGACAGAAAACGAGCATAGGAGATTGCCGCATAGCGCGCCATGTAGGAAGGGCTATTTCAGCGGCAGGCTATGCCGCTGTTACGTGCTAATAATAATCGCCGTGCCGATAGTCCCAGGTGGTGAAGGTATCAGACAGTAGCGACATCACCTTGTCCACATCCAGCCCCTTGCGTATCAGCGTCGGGCACGGGTACACGTTCCGCCTCCCTTTTTGTTCCGGCACCAGTTGACCTTCTGTATCCACCATCGACACCATCACGCCTTGCTCGTAGCGTGTGTCATGGGACTTATTTGGCTGGATAGATTTCACGTAATCGTCGGCTTCGATAATCAGATCGGCAAAGGCACTAATACGTTCACCGATCCCCTCCACCTCGCCTCGGTTGCCTTTACCTGACGGGTTAGCTGAACTGGCAAAGGTTAATTTTCCATACTCTTCCCACAGCGCCTGCGTGAGGATTTCGCTCGGTTTACCGAATTTAATCACGAAACAGCTGGTTTTGCGATCGTCCATCATCAGCGCTTTCGAGCCATCTTTGGGGATACGCGCTAATGCACTGTCGTGCCAGGGAAGGATGCAGCCCAGCAGCACGTCGGCGTCCCAATGGCGCTGATATAACTGTTCGATTTCTGGATTCAACTGTGCCAGCACTTTCAACTGGTCAATGGAGCCACACAGCACTACACCCGGCTTGTTTCGGTTGCGCTGTTTGGCGTCAAATTTGCGCTCCAGCCCTGCTTTATCTGAAGCCATGATGATATAACCCACCTTGGTTGGAGAAACGATGATTCCCCCGCCGCGTGACATAATTTGCACCGCATCATCATGCAAACCGCCATTCCAGTGAACTTTACTTCCGCTCATGTTGCCCCCTGATTGTAGAGAAAAAACGGAGTCTCACTGTGTACCATTTATTTGCATGACATATTTGTTTGAAAAGTAACCAATAATGTCGACGGAAATATCAACATCGGGGCGATCCGAATGAAAAAGCAAGAGTGGGACGTGTGCGTAAGGTGGCGCAGGTTTAGCGTTAACGCATGGCGTGGCTTTTAGTCGTATCAAGACGGGCAGCCATACTGAGATTGGAATGAGGTTGAGGTGCATACGATGCTTAACGATACGCTGTTTCAGGATGTTGACTCGCGCTGGGGCATCGTGCGTAAACGCGCCCTGTTGGAGAAAGAGCAGTTGGAGAAAGAATAAGCTGCGCATCCGCGAGGGGAGTCGTTATCGTGAATTTTGATTTATTTGCCGATGAAGCGCCGCGTCGCTGGACGGAAACGCTGGCGCCGGGCACAGTTATCCTGTGCGGAAGCGGGATAAGAGGAGTGCCAGCCTGTATTGAGCACTACAAGCTGTCTTAATCATGCTGGTCATTTAAGCCCGCTGTTAGGGGAAACACAGGGGGAGGTTCCCGTAGGGAGGCCTCACCCCTGTAGTTGCCCCGTGTATCTCAATGCTCAAACGATCGGCATCAGGCTTAAGCGCTGGCGCTTATTTCTTGCTGAACTTCATATAATCGAGGGCGCTTTCTGCCGCAATACGGCCGGAGTTGAGTGCAAAGCCAAACGTGCCACCGCCTAACAGCAGGTCATAGGTGTCGCCATACATGCCAGCAGCATCATTACCCGTGACGTACAGACCCGGAATGACCTCGCCGGATTTATCTATCGCCTGCATTTTCTCGTCAATCTTCACGCCGCCTAACGTGCCCAGCGCGGCGGGCTGCATTCTCACCGCATAGAACGGGCCGGTTTTTACCGGACGCAGGTAATCCATGTTTTTGTTGAACACCTCATCCCGCTTTTGCGTCGCAAATTTGTTGTTTTCTTCCAGCGTATTCTTCAGCACGCTGGCATCAACGCCCATCTCTTTGGCCAGCCCGTCAATGGTGGCAGATTTGAAGACGAAGCCGCGATTTTTCTGACTTTCCTTGGTAAATTCGCTATCAAATTTAGTCAGCTTGGTATTGGCGATTACCCATTCACCAATCGGCACATCAATGCCGTCTTCGACGTAATGCTTACGGGAGGTTTCGTCGAAAATGGAGTACATGATGCCGCCCGCTTTGGACAGCGCATTGCCGGAGTGTGGCCAGATAATGACGTTGGATTCATCGGTAAAGCGGCGGCCGTGTTGGTCAACCCACAGATAAGGCTGACGTGCGGCAGCCAACAGGTGAGAGTTCGGCGCGTAGTCTGGCAGGCCTGGGCGATAGGCTTGCAGGAGACCCAAGCCGTCCGGTTTGGCACCGGCCTTCCAGGCCATATTAATCCCGTCGCCGTCTTTACCGACGTTGCCGACCATAATGGTATCGGGGAAGGCGGCGTATTTTTGCAGCATCTCTTTATTGTTGGCATAGCCGCCGGTCGCGATGATGACGGCCTTGGCGTCGATCTGGAAGGTGTTGCCTTCGCTATCCTGTGCGACGACGCCCGTGACTTTGCCGTCTTTCACGATCAGATCTTTACCCGCCGTCTTCACCAGCGTGGTGACATCCATCGTTTTAAACTGCTCGTGGAATGTCTTGATCAAGTGGCGTCCGTGGCCGGGGCCGTCGATCACATGCCAGGTCAGCATACCGCCAGGGCCGCCGGGGCCGATATATTCAAACTTGATGCCTTTCGATTTCACCCATTCAATCGTGTCTGCAGAACGGTTGACGAAAGCACGAACCACAAAGGGATTGGCCATCCAGTGGCTGTATTCCATGATGGTTTTAAAGGCCATATCCGGCGTGACCACAATCCCCTGACGCTTCTGCATACTGCTGTTGGCGGCGAAGATGCCTTCGGCAAAGTTACCCGTGCCGCCGACAATCGGTTGTTTTTCCAGTAAGACGATTTTCGCTCCTTTCTCTGCGGAGGCCATGGTTGCCGAGGTGCCCGCCGCACCCGCGCCGATAATCACGATATCGGCGCTTTTCGGGATTTCCGGCGTTGCCGCATCCGCCGCCTGTGCGGTAGACCAGCTCATCATCGAGAGGCAGAGCGTTGCGAGTACACTTTTTCTGAAGCGTTTCATGATGTTTTCCTTAATATTATTAGTATTCTTACCACACGGTATTAATTCGCCTTAGCCTGCGAGTACGCGTCTTCCGCCGCTTCTTTCACCGCACCGCTGGTCATCGTGGCGCCGGACACCCCATCAACCTGGATGCTCTGCTTTTCGGTCATGGTTTTCGCGAGTTCTATGGCGGCTTCCCCGCCGACTTCCGGCGTTTCTTCTGGGGCATCAATCGTCGATTTAAGGACTTTCCCCTGCGCATCGATATCAAGCGTAACGGTGACGTCCCCGCCGATACCCTGTCTCGCGGCGGAATAGGTGCCCGCTTTAAAATTTCCTTCTTGCGCCACCGCGGTTCCCATTGCGAATAACAGGCAGAGTGGAAGGATTCCTGAGCAGATTTTCATATCAATAGTTCCAGTAGTTTTTGAATGAATACGGTGAATCACAAATCTATTTCCCATAAATAACGCTATCTCCCATGAATAAAGTGATAACCATCGTCGTTATTGAGGGGCCTGAATATCAGGCAGCAAAGGGGTAAGCCAATGCCGAGTAATAAAAACAACAGACTGAAGTGATTAAGGTTGAAGAGGATTTCAAACTGAGAAAGAAAACGTAATATCGGAAATGTCAGCGTCATACTGAGCATGACGGAAAGTAATTGGCTAATGGTTAAAAGATTATTACCGCTGTGGTACGTGCTGTTATTCAGGTTGCTAAAGGCCAGCGTACTTTCTGCTGAATATAAGGTCGAAATCAGCACGCCTAATATCATGGCGATGATGCCGATGAGCGGCATTAATTTCTCTTGCACGGCGACGCTCAACGCGAGGATACACAGAGACGTGACGCTGGTTGTCAGCATCAACAAACGACGGTAGCCAATACGCGTGACCAGCGGTTCGAACAGCATTTTTGATAGTAACGCACCGCTGGAAAAGAGCAGCAAAACCAAGCTGGTTTCCGCAGGTTTACAGGCCAGCGTCGTTTGCAGCATTAACGAAAGCACGACGGGCGTTGATGCCAGTAATGTGCGCGTTGCGACGCCGCCAATAACGCCGACAGAAAAGGTTCTGATGCCAAACAGGGCGCGAGGGAATAATGTCGTCTCTGCAATGAGATGCTGCCGATAGTAAATAAATACCAAGCCCAGCGTGCTGCAAGACAGGAATAGCATGACGAACGTTGGCAATATATTCTTCGTGGCGGTGGTCAACATGAAGGCCACGAGAAATAACATTAAAATGGGAAAGGCGACTTCATAGGCACC
Source organism: Pectobacterium aquaticum (assembly GCF_003382565.3). NCBI lineage: Bacteria > Pseudomonadati > Pseudomonadota > Gammaproteobacteria > Enterobacterales > Pectobacteriaceae > Pectobacterium > Pectobacterium aquaticum. The sequence goes on along the minus strand of NZ_CP086253.1, from coordinate 3,479,039 downwards.
CGTGCGTGATGTCTCTTTTATCGTTGCAGTAGGAATATAGTAGGTTGCCAGAAAAAAGCAGAGTAAAGCCAGCGGGATATTCACGAGGAAAATAGCCTGCCACGAGAGAAAACTAACCAGAATATTGCCGAAAACGGGGCCGATCAGGGTACCAAGTAATCCCAATAAGGTCACCCGATTCAGGAAGCGTAATTTCAGCTTCTGCGGTGTGGTGCGTAATATCACGGTTCTGATGATGGGCAGCATGAGCGCACCGCCGATGCCTTGAATAAAGCGGAAAATGCTTAAGCTGCCGAGTGTGGTTGCTGTCATGCACAGCAGCGAGCCGAGCGTGAAAATGGCAATCGCAATCTGGTAGGTTTTCCGTTCCCCTAGCCGTTCCGCCAGCCAGCTATTGGCCGGCGTAAACGCGACGACCGTGACAATGTAGGCGATCACGATCGTCTCCATATGCAACACCGGCTGGTGTAACGACTGCGCGATGGCGGGGATGGCGACATACACCATGGTGGTATCCAGCGATTGCATGAAAAAGGTGGCAGAAGCAATCCAGAATAAGACCCATGACGTATTCATTCAGGCCACCGTCATTTGTCCGGCATAAAGCACGAACAGTCGTAGCAGGAACACGCCGAACAGGCTCATGACGGCTAACGTAATCACTTGCCCTTTGCCGGAATGGGAAGAGGGCTTGCGTACCCGGTTGGCAATAGCGGGAATCACAATACCGATGCCGATAATGCCGATCCAGAATACGCCGCCCCAGAAACCCGATAGTGCGGTTTGTGCGGCGACAACCTTTTGCCCGCCGCCAAGCAGCAGCCCGATAAAGAACGCAAACAGCAGGAACAATTCGGCATACACCACTGGCGTTTCCACGCGGTGGATGAAATGCAGGGAGCGTGAATGCTCCGATGTATTACGGCCCCATGCGCTGGCCAGCAGCATGACGGCAATGCCGGAGGTGGTGCCGGATACCAGAAACAGGACGGGCAGAACAGGGTTATTCAGCAGCGGGAACGATTTCAGCGCGGACAACAGAAAGCCGGTATAGCAGCCGAGCAAGACTGCCAGCACCAGCAGCAGGTTCTCAATCACCGCCGCTTGTTTGACGATTACCGCTGTTAACTGACGGGCTCGCGCCGCCAGCGCAGGTCGGTGCCAGACGGTTTCAAGCTGCGTCAGCCATGTATCATGATAAAGCGTGATCAGCCATAACAGCATCACGACGAAATACACCTGAAAGAGCATCACGCCAAGCGACATGATGGAGGTCGGGTTGTAAAAGACCATCAAATACCAAAAGGTAAAGGGTTTGGTCAGGTGGAAAATCAGAATCCCCAGCCCGAGGATCACGGCGAGCGGTGCGACGATAGCCGTGGTTTTGATGACAAGATTACTGCCGCGATATTCGCTGGGAACGTAGTGCCTGAGGAGCATCGAGAGCGATACCATTCCCGCTGAAATGCCGACCAGAAGAAGATAAACGGCGATGGGCCAATCCCATACCAACGTGTCGAACGTGAAGGCATTATGCATTGTCGATTTCTCCTCGTTTCCCCGGCATACGGTAGAGCTGGGGTTCAGTGCCCAAATAGACCTTGGAGCGGTAGGTCGCGTTGCTCTCGATCATTTTGGCAATGTTGCTTTCAGGGTCGTTGAGATCGCCAAATACCAACGCTTTGGTGGGGCAGATTTCGACACAGGCAGGCTGTTTCCCAGCGGCCAGATTGGTTTCTCGGCAAAAATTGCATTTGTCTGCCGTTTTCGTGACGGGATTGATAAAACGCACATGGTAAGGACAGGCGGCAATACAGTAGCGGCAGCCCACGCAGCGTTTATCGTTCACATCAACAATGCCGGTGAGCGCATCTTTGAAGGAGGCTCCCGTTGGGCAGACGGCAACACAGGGCGGATTCTCGCAGTGCTGACAGGATTTACGGAAAAATTGCTTGATGGCGCGTGTCTTCTCGACGGCAGGAATATCGACGGTTTGCAGTATATCCAGCCGGGTTACGCCATCGGGCACGTTATTGGTCTCTTTACAGGCCTTGATACAGGCTTTGCAGCCGATACAGCGCATTTCGTTATGCAATAAGCCATATTTAACGGCTACTTTACCCTGCGTTTTTTCGGGTTCATTTTGCGCTTGTGCGAGACCGATATGCCCACTCATGGCAATCGTACCTCCCATATAGGCAATAAAACGACGGCGAGATAAGTCTTCCATATTATAAATCTTCACATTGGGGTGATAGCCGCGCGACGGCTAGATATTATGCATCCAGCAATAGCATTAATATTTCTCAGTGTGGCGCTAATAGGAATAACGCTCCGTTATTACGATGAAAATAATAAGCAGACCACGTTGTTATTGTGGTTTTATTGAAACATGGGAAGTAACGGGTAAGTGTGCGATTGGTCACGTTTATTTTTTTGTAGATCCGTATATAACAAATATAGATTTGTTATAAATGAAGTTTTATTGTGTTATCGCTTTATTCTTAGTTCTTCCTGTTTTTAGTCATCAAGGCTTCCACTAGGGTGATTTTTTTTATTTTCTCTATGTACGGTGATTTTGAATAATTGATGTATATCAGATTATACGTTTTTTTATGTGATAATAAATGAGAGAGGAATTGATAATGGCATTTTTGGTAACAAATAAAAAACGTTAGTGCTTGTTAGGCTCTAACGTTTATGCAACATGAGTTATTCGGGGATAAAATTTTAATTGTCTGCAGGCATCAAGGTTTTAAGTGCTTATCAAGAAAGCGGATGGTAATTTTCATGATTTCCGGTTGCAGCCAATGCGGTCCACCGTGCTCTGCGCCTTTCACACTATAGTAGGTTGACGCGATCTTTTTCTCTGTTAGTGCCTGATGCAGCCTCTCGGTCTGACGTGGAGAAACTACGGTATCGTTCGTGCCGTGCATAATCAGGAATGGGGGCGTCGCGCTGTTGATAAAGTTAATAGGGTTAGCGGCAGCAGCTTTTTCAGGGTAGCGGGTGATTGCGCCTCCTTCATTAAATACCGAGGTGCCATTGACCCAAATTGCTTCTGTCGCGGAAGATGATGCGTGTTTCTGAACGACATCGTCAGGGAAACCTTCACCCACAAGCGTCAGGTCGGATAAGCCATAGAAATCAATCACGGCCTGAACATCACTGCTTTGATCGAGATTATCGCCTTTATCATAGTCCTTTGAACCATTTGTCGTCCCAGCAAATGCTGCCAGATAGCCTCCCGCAGACGCACCGAAAACCGCAGCGTGTTGTCCGTCAATGCCGAATTTTTTCGCATTGGCACGCAGATAACGAATGGCGGACTTGACGTCTTCCAGCGGAGAGGGAAAAAGCACGGTGGGGGCGACACGATATTCCATGCTGGCAACGACATAACCGGCTTCGGCAAGGTTAAGACGCTGTTGCAGGTAATTATCTTTATTGGCATTAACGAATCCGCCGCCGGTAATGAATAATACGACGGGAAGTGCGGTTTTCGCTTCAGGCTGAAGGATATCCATTTTTAATGCGACGTTAGGGTAGCCCCGCACCGATACCTGAGAGTAAACGACGTCAGAGATTAACTTCACGGATGTCGTTTCCTGTTTGACGGTGATTTCATGCTGGTTCTGTGCTGCATTGATTGCTGTCGCGCTCATCATTGCCAAGGTCGCTAACCCTATTTTTGTCGTTTTCGAATAATCCATATCTTAAGTCCTTTTGTTAGTGGTATGTAAATTTTTTTGTTTGAGAGAGGTGATGTCATATTTGTAAAGGTAATATTAAAAAATCTTTAATATTATTGGTATTTCGTCTTAAATGAATGAATTATTTCCTCGTTGATAATAAGTTGACTATCTCTACTATTAACGTTATTTCTCATGAATTAAATGTGCATCTAATCACATTTGATTATTTACAAATCATTATAATTGTTATCATGGCCGATTATAGAAGTTATCGTTGATGCGTAATATAAAACAATGTTCAGCATAAAGCGTGTGATTTATTATCAGGAGCTCATCCGAGTCGGGAGTTTCACTAAGGCGGCAAAGGCGCTGAATATCTCTCAGGCTTTTTTGTCACAGGAGATCGCCCGCCTGGAGATTGAAACGGAAAGAAAGCTGATTAACCGAACCACCCGGCAGTTTTCTCTTACACCATTTGGGGAGATCTTTGCGGACAAAATTCAGGGGATGATTAAGGAGCATTATGAACTGGCACAGTTCGTCAGCAGCTATGAGGAAAGCACGGATGGTGCGCTACTGGTTGGCGTGATCCCGATTTTTAACCGTCTGGCACACTACAATATGTTTAACCTGTTTCAGAAAGCCTATCCCAATATCGATATCTCTTTCATTGACGGCGTGAGCACCGATTTGCTGGAAAGGGTGCGTAATGGCGAGATTCACCTGTCTTTCTCGACGCCTTTTGATGAATACCTGAACGATCCGTTATTTCATCACACCATTTGTCAGATCGATGACGTTGTTGCGGTGATGGCGACGTCGCACCCGCTTGCGGGCAATAAGACGCTAAGCTTGCCGCAACTGGTAAAAGAAAAACTGATCGTGCCGCAGAAAGGGACAGGGGAGCATGCTGCTGTTTCTGAATCCTTCACTCGGCAGGGCATCAACCCCAGCTACTTTCGTGAATGCAGCAATATGGACATCATTATGGATCTGGTGATCAACCTATCCGGCGTGGTTTTCCTCTGTTCGTCTGTCGCCAAAAGCCTGACCGCTTACGACGTCGCGGTGATTCCGCTGGAAGAGCAACTGAAAAGGACTTTCGCCATTAGCTATCTGAAGCGCAGCACGAACATTCCTATGGTGCGCCTGTTTCTAGATTTCCTGCAAGACTACAACAGCAAGTCTGCCCAGTAGGAGATTTTCCTTGTTCAAAAGGTGCCGATATCCAAGGCATGCACTGTAACAGATAACATGCTCTGTGCGTATCCAGCCCTAGCAGCGCTGAGCGCACAAGCCGCCGCCAACCTTTTTATCTGCCCACGTTTTATCCCCGCGGCGCACTCCGGTTCTTCCTCTCGCTTTTCATGAATTTTAGATAAATGTTGCAGATGTGAATAAATGTGAGGCGATTCAAATTATCTTGATTAATATACTTGTATGGTAGTCAGCATAAACGAATGGCTACATGCACAGAAGGATAAGTAACGTGAAGATTGTCAGCGCTGAAGTGTTTGTCACCTGCCCGGGGCGAAACTTTGTCACCCTGAAAATTACGACAGATAGCGGATTAACCGGCCTCGGCGATGCGACGCTCAACGGGCGTGAGCTGCCGGTCGCCTCTTACCTCAAAGATCATGTGTGTCCGCAGCTGATTGGCCGCGATGCGCACCAGATCGAAGACATTTGGCAGTATTTCTACAAAGGCGCGTACTGGCGTCGTGGCCCAGTGACCATGTCCGCGATTTCGGCAGTCGATACCGCGCTGTGGGATATCAAGGCCAAAGCCGCCAACATGCCGCTCTACCAACTGCTGGGCGGCGCATCGCGTACGGGCGTCATGGTGTATTGCCACACCACGGGTCACTCGATTGATGAAGTGCTGGATGATTACGCCAAGCACCGCGATGAGGGCTTCAAGGCGATTCGCGTACAGTGCGGCGTGCCGGGTATGAAAACCACCTACGGCATGGCGAAAGGCAAAGGGCTGGCGTATGAGCCGGCGACGAAAGGCAACTTGCCGGAAGAGCAACTGTGGTCGACGGAAAAATACCTCGATTTCACGCCTAAGCTGTTTGAAGCGGTGCGCGACAAATTTGGCTTCAACGAGCACATGCTGCACGACATGCACCACCGTCTGACGCCGATTGAAGCGGCGCGCTTTGGTAAAAGCATTGAGGACTATCGTCTGTTCTGGATGGAAGACCCGACGCCTGCGGAAAATCAGGAGTGCTTCCGTTTAATCCGTCAGCACACGGTTACGCCGATTGCGGTGGGTGAGGTCTTTAACAGCATCTGGGATTGCAAACAGCTGATCGAAGAACAGCTCATCGACTACATCCGTACCACGATTACCCACGCGGGCGGGATTACTGGCATGCGTCGCATCGCCGACTTTGCTTCGCTCTATCAGGTGCGCACCGGTTCACACGGGCCGTCGGACCTGTCGCCTATCTGCATGGCGGCGGCGCTGCATTTTGACCTCTGGGTGCCAAACTTCGGCGTGCAGGAATACATGGGGTACTCGGAGCAAATGCTGGAAGTGTTCCCGCATAACTGGACATTCGATAACGGCTACATGCACCCAGGCGAAAAACCGGGATTAGGCATTGAGTTTGATGAAAAGCTGGCGGCCAAATACCCCTATGACCCCGCTTATCTCCCAGTTGCCCGTCTGGAAGATGGCACGTTGTGGAACTGGTAAGAGTGGAATAGGTAATCAGAGACCAAAATATGAAAAGCATTGTGATACAGCAGCCAAATGAACTGGTGATTGAAGAGCGTCCTATTCCGCAGCTAGCGGCAGGTGACGTTCGGGTGAAGGTAAAGTTGGCGGGCATCTGTGGCTCGGACAGCCACATCTATCGCGGGCATAACCCTTTTGCTAAATACCCGCGTGTGATCGGGCATGAATTCTTCGGCGTGATTGAGGCGGTGGGTGAGGGCGTGGAGGCATCCCGTCTGGGCGAACGCGTCTCGGTCGACCCGGTAGTGAGCTGCGGCCACTGCTACCCTTGCTCCATCGGCAAGCCGAACGTCTGTACCTCGCTGGTGGTGCTGGGTGTGCACCGTGATGGCGGATTCAGCGAGTACGCTGCCGTACCGGCGAAGAATGCACACACTATCCCAGACGAGATCCCTGATGAGTTCGCCGTGATGATCGAGCCCTTCACGATTTCAGCCAACGTGACCGCACAGGTGAAACCGACGGAGCAGGATATCGCCCTGATTTATGGCGCGGGACCGATGGGATTGACCTCGGTTCAGGTGCTGAAAGGCGTGTTCAACGTGAAGGAAGTCATTGTCGTCGATCGCATTCCTGAACGTCTGGATATGGCATTACGTAGCGGAGCGGACAGGGTTATCAACAACGCATCGCTGTCATTAAAAGACGAGCTGGAAGCGCTCAATATCAAGCCTACGCTGATTGTTGATGCTGCCTGCCATCCGTCTATTTTGCAGGAAGCGATTACGATTGCGTCTCCTGCGGCACGTATCGCCATCATGGGTTTTTCCAGCGAGCCTTGTCAGGTTAGCCAACAGGGAATAACCAGCAAAGAGATCTCCATTTTCTCATCGCGCTTGAATGCCAATAAATTCCCTATCGTGATTGCGTGGCTGAAAGAGAAACGTATCGATCCGGCTAAACTGATTACCCACCGGTTTGATTATCAGGAGGTTGTACAGGCAATTGAAGTTTTTGAAAAAGATCAAAAACGCTGCTGCAAAGTCCTGCTGACATTTAATGATGCATGACACGTTATTGGCAACCGGGATATATAAAAGGGAAACACATTATCGATTACAGAAAACTATAATGATTCCTTTGAAGTAATTATTTCTCTCTTAATCACTCCAGACCATTAATAACGGGTCTGGAGTGGATTGCGACACCATGATGAACGGTAATTTTACTTACTGTGCTCTACCATAATTACAAATCGTCGAGAGTATATATGAATACGAAAATAGCATCTGGACAAGAAAAACCTGCAAGAAGTACCTCTGACTTAGTTAAAGCGGCGGTGTCCGGCTGGTTGGGCACCGCATTGGAATTCATGGATTTCCAACTGTATTCGCTCGGTGCGGCATTGGTTTTCCATGAAATATTCTTCCCTGAACAATCGGCGGCAATGGCGCTGATTCTGGCAATGGGAACCTACGGCGCAGGCTATGTCGCACGTATCGTCGGTGCCTTTATTTTCGGCCGAATGGGGGACTCCATCGGCAGAAAGCGCGTGCTCTTTATCACCATTACCATGATGGGGATCTGTACCACGTTAATTGGCGTGTTACCGACCTACGCACAGATTGGTATTTTCGCGCCCATCTTGCTGGTGACCTTGCGTATCGTGCAGGGGTTAGGAGCGGGAGCCGAGATTTCCGGTGCCGGTACCATGCTGGCTGAATACGCGCCGAAAGGGAAACGCGGGATTATTTCCTCACTGGTGGCAATGGGTACCAACTGTGGCACGCTCAGTGCTACGGCTATCTGGGCCGTTATGTTTTTTGCCCTCTCTAGAGAAGAGTTACTGGCGTGGGGCTGGCGTGTACCGTTCCTGGCGAGCGTAGTCGTGATGATCTTCGCGATCTGGCTGCGTATGAACCTGAAAGAAAGCCCGGTCTTTGAAAAAGTCAGTAATGATGTCTCTGGTACTGAGGAGTCATCACCTGCTCTGGTGGTTGAGCAAAGCGAGCAAAAATCAGTACTGTCCATGTTCAAAAGCAAGGCGTTTTGGCTGGCAACAGGATTACGCTTCGGACAGGCGGGAAATTCAGGGTTAATTCAGACTTTCCTCGCGGGATATTTAGTCCAAACGCTCTTGTTCAATAAATCTATTCCTACCGATGCATTGATGATCAGCTCTATTATTGGTTTTATCACTATTCCATTATTAGGCTGGCTCTCGGATAAAATTGGTCGCCGCGTACCGTATATTATTCTGAATATCTCGGCGATATTGTTAGCCTACCCGATGCTCTCTCTTATCGTCGATAAAGAGAATAGTGTTAACGTGATTGTCGTCAGTATTATCATTATTCATAACTTTGCTGTGCTGGGATTATTTGCGCTGGAAAACATCACCATGGCGGAAATATTCGGTGGACGCAGCCGCTTTACGCAAATGGCGATTGCCAAAGAAACAGGTGGCCTGGTTGCCGTTGGTTTTGGTCCGGTGTTAGCGGGTATTTTCTGCAACATGACCGGTTCCTGGTGGCCGATTGTCGTGATGATGATTGTTTATTCTGTGATCGGTCTGGTCGCGGCTATCTGTATGCCGGAAGTGAAAGACCGTGACTTAGATGAATTAGACGACGCGGTATAATAGAACACCACAGCGCTCCCGTTTGCGGAGCGAAAACGGGGATAATGGGATAGAAGAGTAAAGCGTTTGCGCCATGGACAAAAACGTCAGGAACGTTTTTGAACGTCGCTAGCGACGGCCCTGAAAGGGTGAATCTCAGGGATGAGATTCATATTCGCGCAATCCGAGCGTACAGGGATGTATTCACAGCGTCTTTACGATCTACCCATTATCCCCGTTCCTCTCAGGTTTCCAGCAGTTGACGTATTTTTTGAATCACCTATCAGGGATAACGATGAGTATCAGTGAATTTTCCACTCTTAAACCGCAGGTTGTGGTGCCGCGTTACGACCGACGCCTGCTAAAAACACGTATTGCGCATATTGGCTTTGGCGCATTCCACCGGGCGCATCAGGCGGTCTGTGCCGATAAGCTGGCGGCGGAGCACGGTAGCGACTGGGGCTATTGCGAAATCAACCTGATTGGCGGCGAGCAGCAGATTGAAGCCATTCGCCAACAGGATTTGCTGTGGTCGGTGTCCGAAATGGCGGACAGCGGCTGGAATAGCCGGGTCATTGGCGTAGCAACCTGCGCGCTGCATGCGGAAGTCGAAGGTATCGACGCCGTGCTGGAAGCGCTAAGCGCGCCGGATATCGCCATTGTGTCGATTACCGTCACGGAGAAAGGCTATTGCCACCATCCGGCGACGGGGCAGCTGAATAGTGAACATCCGCTGATTTGCCACGATCTGGAGTTACCCGCAGAACCACGCTCCCTGCCCGGTGTGATTCTGGCTGCCATCAAACGCAGACGGGAACGCCAGCTACCGGCATTCAGCGTGATGTCCTGCGACAATATGCCGGAAAATGGGCACGTCACGCGCAACGTGATCGTGCAACTGGCCGAGTTGCAGGATGTCGAACTGGCGCGCTGGATTGAACAGCACGTCACCTTTCCGTCCACGATGGTGGATAGGATTGTTCCAGCTATCACCGGAGAAACGCTGGAGACGATTCAGGGACAGCTGGGTGTAGCCGATCCCGCGGGGATCGCCTGTGAACCGTTCTTCCAGTGGGTGGTTGAAGATAACTTCGTCAACGGCCGTCCTGCGTGGGAAAAAGCGGGCGCGGAGCTGGTACAGGATGTCCTGCCGTTTGAGGAAATGAAGCTGCGTATGCTGAACGGCAGCCACTCGTTTCTGGCGTATCTGGGCTACCTTGCTGGCTACCAGCATATCAGTGAGTGCATGCAGGACAGCGAACTGGTCGCGGCGGCGCATCATCTGATGCTGCGTGAGCAGGCACCGACGCTGCGTACGCAGGGGGTCGATCTCGCCGCCTATGCGGATGCGCTGTTGGATCGCTATCGCAACCGTGCGTTAAAACACCGTACCTGGCAGATTGCGATGGACGGTTCGCAAAAACTACCACAGCGGATGCTGGATTCGATCCGCTGGCATCTGGCTCGCGGCAGCCGTTTTGATGCGTTGGCGCTCGGCGTGGCAGGGTGGATGCGCTATGTCGGCGGTGTGGATGAGCAAGGACAACCGATTGAAATTAGCGATCCGCTGAAAGACTTGATCGCGGAAACGGTGCAATGCAGCTCGGAAGGTGAAAGCCGAGTCGCGGCATTGCTGACGCTGACGGCGATTTTTGGTGAAGACTTACCGAAGAATCCTGTCTTTGTCGATGCGGTGACGCAGCACTACCTGTCGCTGTTAGCGAAGGGCGTGAAGGGAACATTGCAGGGTACCGACTGGTAGGATGAAAGCGCGACGGCGACGGCCGTTGCGTGACTGCATTAGATAGTCGTAATCATAAAGCAACACAGGGTGAGGCGAGTGCCGACAATGCCTTATCCTGTGTCTCCCGATCTCACCACGACAGGCGTTGTAACACTGACACTCGCTGCGCTAAGCGTGTATCATAAGCGGTAAATTTCTCGGGTAAGCACAGCGGCATGGACACCTCTTTTCAGATCAACAACAACGAACCAGTCAATCAGCAAATTTATCGCGTACTGCGCAAAGACATTGTGGAGTGCAATATTCCGCCGGGTAAACTGCTGTCTGAAAAAGAAATTTCCGTGCGTTTTGATGTGTCCCGCCAGCCGGTCAGAGAGGCTTTTATCAAGCTGGCAGAGGCCGGACTGGTGCAAATTATGCCGCAGCGCGGCACGTTTGTGATGAAAATCTCCGAGCAGCGCGTGGCGGATGCCCGCTTTATCCGTCAAGCGCTGGAGTGCGCGATTGTGCGCCGGGCGGCAGAAATGGTGACGGAAGAACAGCTGTTGACGCTGGAGCACAACTTACGCCGTCAGGAACTGGCCGCGCAGAATGAGCAGGTGCGTGAGTTTCTCAGCCTTGACGACAGCTTCCATCAGCTTCTGACGCAGATTGCCAACTGTCCACTGGCGTGGGAAACCATCGAGTCGATTAAAGCGACGATGGACCGCGTGCGTTTTCTCAGCCTGAGTCAGGTTTCACCGCCGACCAGCCTGATCCAACAGCACTACCTGATTTTTAGCGCCCTGAAAGCGCGCGATCCTGATGCCGCAGAAAAAGCCATTCGTGAGCATTTGCAGGAAATGATCTATTCGATCACGCCAATTGCGCAACAGAATAGCGACTGGTTCGAGCACGCCTGAGCGCGCTAACCTGAGTGCGTTGAACAGTGGCTTCCCCGTCTCCGGTGGAAGCCATTTCACAGAAGACTACTTCAGCGGCTGTGCCAGATGAATCACCCACAGTTCATTATCGGCTTCTGGCTTCTCCAACGGTTTGATGGCTAACGTCGTCTCGACCGCCTTGCCATCTCGCGTCAGTTTTCCATCGGCAGTAACCTGATAGTCGTCCGCTTTATCTTTTGCTTTCACTGGGGATTGCAGTACAGATTGCAGGCCAAAATCGTTGTCGTTAATGACGGCCAGCGTTTGCTTATCGACCAGTGCCAGACCTTCCACTTTCTCCTGCTGCCAGCCAAGCTTACGCAGATCCACCAGCTCCTGCTTGTGCGCCAGCGTAATGCCGCGTTTTTCCAACTGGGCGAGATCGTCAAATTCTGGCGATTTGCCATCGGCATCGAACGGCGTCAGATCGCTCGCTTTGCTGAGATCGACCAGATAGATGCGGTTCTGCATCTGCTTGTCTTTGTCTGCGCCTTGCTCGACCAGCAGAATGCGCTGATTATCCAGCGCCACGATATCGCCGATCTTGGCATCCTTCGCTTTCTTATAGCTGTCGATGTTGATGGGGTAGCCCACCATACGGCTGGTTTTGGTTTCCGGGTTAAACATCACCAGACGCGTAAACTGCGCTTTGTTTTTGCTTTTTCCGTCGATATCCAGCGTGCTTTGCACGGCCATGACGATCGTGCCGTCCGGCAGGCGGGTCAGCCCTTCAAAACCCCGATTCGGCTGACGCCACTTGATGATATTCGGTAAACCGCTGGCAACCGAGTGTTCGTTGCCCGCAGGCGTTGGCCCGAATTTTTGCAGGATCTTCCCGCTGGCATCAACGTGAATCAGGAACGGACCGTATTCGTCACACAGCCAGAAGCCGCCTTTGCCATCCGGCGTAACGCCTTCGGTGTCCAGCCCGCGCTGACTGGTGCTGAGCGGTTGCAGCGCATCATTCAGTGCGACTTCATTGGTGGTGCCGATAATGTCTGCGGGCAGCGGCAGGCCGGTGATATTGCCCTCGGCATCGTGCAGCGGGCGGGCGTTGATCGCCTCGGCGGCTTTCGCGCTGACCCGAATATTCATCATCAGCGGCGCATAGTCAGGGCTGGCGAAGATCTTGGCTTCTTTCTCACCGACCAGCGGTGCATCGGCATTCGGGCCGCGATCGGTGACGGTGGTGAACATCAGGTCGTTACCCTGTTTGCCAGTAAAATAGAGGCCGGAGCCAATGCCGACAGGCAAACCGTTGGGGAAGTTCTGGGCGAATTTGCCCTGATACGCAACATGATCGCTGGCTGGGAAGGTAACGACGTAGCGTGTCACTTTTTCTCCTGCGGCCTGAACGCTGAACGGCAAAAATCCGGCAACCAGCAGTGCTAACAACGTGTGTTTCATGGGATTAGCTCTTTGATGTGGGGCGATTTGACAGAAGTATCGTCGGAGCATAGATAATCATCATGTCAGTTTTGTGACCGCACACTTGATTTTGCCATGAAGCATGCGGTTTTCATTGAATATCAATTGCTGACCGGGGCGTTATCCTTTTCCGCGCGGTTTCCTGAAGGCGAAAAAGAGTTGGATTGTGTTACACAGCACCAGAAAGGCGGTGATGACGAAAACCCAGCGGAATCCCATCAGGGCGGATACGCCGGAACCCACCAGCGGCCCCAGTACGTTGCCCAGATACATGAATGACTGGTTATAGCCGAAGATGCGACCCGTCACCTGTTGACTGCTGTATTTGACCAGCAGTGCCTGCACGGTTGGCATCAGTGCGCCATCGGCAAAGCCCAGCAGAAAGCGCAGGATGCCGAGCTGTGTAGGGCTTTGTACCATCGCCATGACCAGGAACAGCAGCACGCTGATTGCCAGTGCGGCGATCAGGACGCGATGTGCGCCGATCCGGTCGCCTAACCGGCCAAGCCGCGGTGCGGATAACAGGGCGGACACGCCGGGAATGGCCGCAATCACGCCGCTGATAAAAGCAATATTGTCGGTGCCGGGAACCAGATCGCGGATGAATAGGGTCAGGATCGGGCTGATAGAGCCGTTCGCCATCTGGATCATCATCGTCGTAATGAACAGACAGATGATGAGCGCCGGATACGGCAGCGAAGCGAAGACGGCTTTTCCGCTGAGTCGATTCTCTTTGGTGACCTTAACCACGCTCTCTTTAATTGCGAAAAGCGTAATCAGGAAGCTGATAAACAACAAGCCACCGGTGATGAAAAAGACGATGCGTAGCCCGATATAATCGGCCATAAAGCCGCCGAATAAGGGGCCGAGAATAACGCCAGCGATCTGCCCAGTCGATAGCATTCCCAGCGCCCAGCCGCTTTTTTCACGTGGAACCTGTGAGGCGATCAGCGCCATTGCGTTGGGAATGTACCCAGAGGTCAGCCCCATGAGCGAGCGCAGGATGAACAGTTGCCATACGTTGGTCGCCAGCCCCTGCAATGACATCACGATAGCCATGCCGAGTGCGGCGCGCAGCAGCATGAGCTTTCGGCCTTTACGATCGGCGAGGCTTCCCCACAGTGGCGCAACGGCGGCTGAGATGAGAAAAGACGAGCTGAAGATCAAGCCGGACCACAGGCTCAGCGACTCGTGCGAGTGAACGCCAAGCTGCTCAATGTACAGCGGCAAGAAGGGTAATATCTGGCTCATGGCCAGCCCGGTGAAAAAGCATCCCAGCCAGGCAGAGAAGAGGTTAAGTTTCCAGGTTTCCATGGGGGTAGGAATGGGCCTTCGTCAGCGAATAACCAATGGCGAAACCGTGGTGACTGCGCGTGAAAAGTGTGCTAACCGACAGTGAATGGCGCTCAGTTAATAACGGACAGTGACTAAAATTTCGTCTTTCATCATGAGCATAGCATAGCTAGCGGCGTATTGGTCACTGAGGATAATGATTCGCAACAAAAGAAAATCAGCGTGGGTATAAGTTGGATTGGGGGAGGACCAGTGAATTTTATTGTGTGACTTGCATCACAAAAAATGTGCTTTTGCTCAACAAGCGTGTACAATTCCCCCCCATCAAGCGGGGCGCTGCCATTAAGACAAGTCATCGCTAAACAGTCATTCCATCGCTTAGTTAAACAATAAGTTAAGTAAAACCAAGGTGAAAAAAGTGCGTAACTTCTTTAAAAAAATGCTGGCGGCTTACCTGAATACTTATAAAGACGTGCCGCCCGGCGCACTGTTCTAAGAGTCTGTGCTATGCATCGTATGAAACAGGCCGCCAATAGGGCGGCCTGTTTATTTATGGGGCCGACTTATTTTGAGAGCCACGTAACGTGGTTCTGAGTCGGTTCCCTTTTTGTGGTGATATTACTTCGTGCTGTAGACCGGAACGGCCGTTACTTCTGGAACGGCTTCGGTCAGGTAAGCACCGGCTTCGCTGCTTCTGACTTCATTTTCATCAATAAAGCCATAGAACACGCCCTGCGACGCGGAAGCACCGCGAATTTCCGCATCGCCACGCATTTGCGCATTGCCTGACAGCACAATGCCGCGCTCAAACGCACCCGGCCCCATGAAGACGGTATGCAGACGCGCGTTATCGCGCACGATGGTATTACCCTGCATCACCGTCAGGCCGCTGACAACGGCGCGTCCTTCCACTGTCCCGCTCAGAATCGTTGCACGATCTTCAATTCTGGCGTTATCTCTCACCGTCCCGCCGATGACGCGAGCGTAAGGCCCGACGTAGGCGGTAGGGGCAACATTGGCTGCGTTGGATACCCAGCCGCCGCCGTTGGCGTGACGGGAACCGTTAGCGGTTGGATTCGGTGCACCAGGCTGGCTGCCTTCCGGCCAGACGCCGGTGAAATCAGCCATCCACGGGTAGCGGTAAAGGGAATAGTAAGCCTGATCCCACTTGATCTTCTGCATTTGCGACGGTGTGCCCATGACCACCATGTAAATGCCGCGATCGTCCTGACGAATCGTGAAATTTTTCACCGTGGCAGACGCGCCGCGCTGCAATTCACTGTAGCGAGAAACGCCGTCCGAACCGATAGCGACAATCCCCCAACGCCAGTCGGAATTCGGCTGCGGCATGGTGGCCGGATCGTTTTTCAGCCCAGGGAAGCGGGTGATGGCCGATTTACTCTGCACCATACCACGGAATTTAACGGTGATTTTCGTCGCACCGCTTTCTGGGATAAGTTTGACGATGTTGTAGCCTAACTGCTGCGGAGCCTGATCGAACGGTACGGAGAAGCGGCGAAGGCTGGCGCTGGCACCGACAACCGGTTCAAGCTCTGTGGTTCTCAGCAAACGGTCAGCGTTATTCTGGTTGGGTTGCACCGCGCCATAGCTGCCGTATGTTGAGCGGTAAAAACGGCCACGGTCGAAACCGTCGGGATCGATGTAATCCCAGTTGACGTTGTGCATTGCCCAGTCGCCGAAGACGTCGTTGAATTCAGACTGGCTCCAGCCCATGTTGGTACGCAGAACGGACAATGGATCGGCAGTTGACTGGCCGCTTTCGCCCCATTTCGGCGCTTTTGCCCACATATCGTTGATGGCACCATAGCCAAAGCGATTCTTCAGGTATTCCATAAACTGCCAGTTGCAGTAGCGGTTACGCGTTGAACCCAGATAAATATGCGAGTAGTTGACCTGCATTTCCGAACAGTGTGCCGACGTACCGCGGAATTCATCCATCTGGTGCGTCATCCAGTTCGCGTGGGATTCCCAAATCCAGCCAACGTAGTTATCGCCTGAACTCTGGAAGCCGCCAGTTTGCCCTTGCAGCGCATGGGTAAATTCGTGCGCCAGCCCCCAGTTATCCTTGAGTGACGCAGGGCCAATCCACATTCCCATGCTGCCACCACCCGCAACTCCCCCGCTGAGCCCAAAGGTCGGGTCGATGTGAATATTGGCTTTATATTTCACGGTCTGTTTGCAATAAGGCTCGGGGAACTCAATTTGTTTAATAAACTTATCCCAAATTTGTTCCAGTTTCTGCCCTGCGGCTACCGCATCATTGCGGTTAACGTCGTTATTATTCCAGCGGAAGGCAAAGTGCTCAGTCTGGTATTTCACGGAAGGCATATCGGTGATGGAATTATCCACCTGCCAGTTTCCCGCGACACAAGCCTCAGCGGCGTTTGCCGTATTGACCATCAATGCGCCACTTAAAACGAGTAGACAGTTTAGTGGCGTGAGAAGTGTTTTTATTTTTGGCATAAATCCTTTTCCTAGCATGACTATTGCTAATCAGCCTTATTATTTCACGAGAGAGAATTTCTCGTAGATAGATAAGGCCCCATCCCAAGGCCATCATGGCCTATTTTTTCTTAAGTAAAAAACTATCGACCTCTGTAAGAAGAGGCCGATAGGATTATAGATTAATTTTATCTTGTTACCTATTTCATTTTAAATTTTGGTTATGCTTTAGTTTCCTAAAATAAACGTGATTATTGATGTGATGCTGTATTACCCAATAAAGCAGACTGGCGGCCATTAACGAATTAAACGCGGGTACGCCCCACTCAAAGGCTAATCCGACGATGGCACCGACAGTGCTGGCAATAATAGCCGGCCAGCCAATCAACGGTGTTTGTGCGCTGTCGGGTAATTGGCCTTCGGCACGGCTGGTTTCGAGCAATGTCTTGTGGGTGCGCAAAATATAATAATCAACCAGCATCACCCCGATAATCGGTGGGAACAGCACGCCTAATAGCGTCAGGAAATCGATAAAGCGGTCCAGAATACCGGCAACTGAAAGCAGTGTGCCGATGAGCCCAATCACTAGCGTGATTGAGACATAGCGTAATTTCTTCCCCGTGACGCCCTCTATGGCATTGGCGATTCCCAAAGAGGAGGAATAAAGGTTGATATCGTTCACCCTCAGTGTCGAAAATATCACGGCAATCAGCCCGATGCCGCCCGCCGCCTGAGACATGATCGTCACAACGTCTGCGGTATTGAGCGCACGGGCAATAATGATGGCGAGGCCATTTACCACAAATTCCCCGACGATAATTGACAGCATCGTCATCCAGAAAACGTGTTTTCCTTTTTGGGAATAGCGCGTCATATCGGGAGTAATCAAACTCGCGACGATACAGCCGCCTACGACCATCGTCGCGCCAGCGCTAATGGAAATGGCTTCACCGTTAGGTGCGGAGGCGATCAGTTCAGCAATATTGTGGCCGGAGAGCGTCATGATCGAGATATAGCCGACGACGATGACAAACATCGGCACGGCGATTTTGGCCGTAAAGCGTAACGCCCTGAAACCAAAGGCAACCAGCAGCGTTAGCGCAATGCCGGACAGGGCAGCAGACCAGCCAAAACCGAGCTTATCCGCCATCGCAAAGTTGAGCGCCTTGGCGAATACGGCGTTCTGGAGGCCGAACCAGCCGATGAGGCTAACGGCGATCACCAGCCCAATCAGGACGGAACCAATACGGCCAAAGCCGCACCAGCGTGCGAGCAGGCTGCCCGACATGCCTTCTTTCATTCCTGCGTAGCCCAGCCCCACGGTCACCACGCCAAAAATGGCGCTGCCAATAAAGATGGCGAGGAATGCCTGGCCCAGCGTCATTGAATGGCCGAGCACCGCACCTAACATAAACTGGTCTAGCGCAGTTAACATGCCGATGTGCACTAATGCCACATTTAAAAAAGGCAGCCGGACACTCAGCGGAACGCGGCTGACCGGGTAGTCATCTATTTTTTCCATGTAAATAGGTTCTCTTATATAAATTGAATGCCTTTCTCGATGAGAGAGTTAGGAATATAACCGTCTACACCAAGATTCCGACAAAATTCTTCAAATTGAGGTAGAGAGTGCGTGTCGGTTTTTTGGTACATGTTATAGACTCTGTTCTCTATTGTTTTTGGTGATACGTTCATTTTTCGGGCAATTTCCTTATTTGAAAAACGCTGCAATAACAGAAATATAATGTCGAGTTCTGCCGGTGTAAAAACATCGGTAGAGAGTTCCGTTTGTAATACGGTGGGTTTTTGCTGATTAATATAGATCAAGGGAGAACGCGAATCTAACTGTCTGGCACTCCACATGGTTCCAATACAGATCTTGTTTTTATCAAAAATAGGAATTTTTTCACTAATGCAAGGTGTGAGAGTTTTTTTGCCATACCAGTAATGTGTTTCGATTACCGTCACCCGTTGTTCACTATTTCCTGCCAATCTGTCGTGTTCTTTTAAATCATCTGAGAGTTCCGCCCAACTGGCCGGGAATTCGTCATCAAATCGGCCCTCGATATCAAATCTCTCTGGTGTACTGGTATAAAAATAGGCCGCCTTGTTCATGTAAATATGCCGCGATGATAAATCCTTAATACCCCATGGCTCGCTTAAACACTCCATCATAGTAATCAGATTATGAATGTAGTCAGTCGTGTTTTCCGCTGCTGGTGACATACAGCTCTCCTTGATGGGTATTAATTAAATGAATGTTGATATTCGCTTTGGTTAATATTTTATTGATCATTATTATCTTGCTAATTTATTGAGTTGCAAAATATTCGCTTATCATTATTATTTTTTTCAGGCAAGGGTGTTTTTCACCTTTTATGGTTTTCTATTCTTGTGCTATAATTTAAAGCCACGACGTTCTACGCTAATTATATGTCGATAGCGTCACAAAATTAAGCAAATATTCGCCGCACCAGGGAAATAATACCGAATCCTGTAAGGGATGGTATTTGGTCTTACATCAAAAAATAAAAAATACATTATTTACACGTTACTCACTGATTATTCAGCGTTTTTATATCGTTAATTCTTCTGTGTCCCGTCAGGGTGCAGAGCCTCGCCCAGTTTATGTCAGCGAAACGTATCACTGTTTCGCTGGCGTATCTCTCCCGTTCATCTCCTCCGCCTACGTATGTTGCAACCTATGCAAAAAGGCGACATTGTGACTGCTTACGCTGTTTTTCTCTATCGGAGAGTCGATCGAATGTCGTTAAAAGCCTTACGCACGTTGGTTGCGATTGCTCAGTATGGATCGTTTGCCCGTGCGGCTGAAGCTGTGTGTCTGACGCAATCGGCCGTCAGTCTGCATGTCCGCAGCCTGGAAGAAGACTTCAAGGTGTCGCTTTTCGATCGCTCACGTCGCATTCCGGTACTCACCGAAGCCGGACATCGCGCAGTGGAGCTGGCGCGGGATATCCTTGCGCAGTATGACGGTATCGCCGCCGAGTTAGGCGAGGGTGGGGAACTGGCCGGACGCCTGCGAATTGGCGCGATCCAGACTGCGCTGGCTGGCGTTTTGCCCGCCGCGCTGGCCGCATTGCGTCGCGCTCATCCACGCCTGCGTGTTCTGGTGAATTCGGGGATGTCGGCAGAGCTGGCCATTCGTATTGATGCTGGCGAACTGGACGCTGCCGTGACCACTGAGCCGGTAAAACCTTACCCAACTGGTCTGGTGAGTACGCCGCTCTATCAGGAAGGATTCTGGATTATTGCACCACCGGCGCTGGCGTCTCGGGATGTCAGACAGCTCCTGCAAGATCATCCTTTCATTCGTTTTGATCGCCGCGCCTGGGCTGGACGAACTATCGATCGTGAGCTCCGTCGCCAGCGGCTGCGGGTAAAAACTGATATGGAGCTGGACAGTCAGGATGCGATTATGCAGATGGTTACCTGCGGGCTTGGCGTGGCGATTATTCCGCTGTCCGAGCGGGAAACGAGTCGCCTGACTCATCTGACATGCCTTCCGTTCGCCGATCCTCAACAGCAGCGCCGCGTTGTGTTGCTGGAGCGTGAAGATCGCCCTGCGGGACGTCTTGCTGCGGCACTGGCTGAAGCCATTCGAACGCAGGCGGATGAGGATGCGATTCATGAGAAATAATTGACTTAATGTCGAGTTAATCTCGTTTTTTTCTCATCAGAAGTCCCGCTATGGTAGTGCCTGTTTCGTCACTTTCAGGTACTGACTCATGGTGTCCAACCCGCAATCCTTCCCGCTTTCACCTTCTGCGCCGTGGCGTGTCAGTTTATGATCGTCTCGCTCCTGCTGGCGCTGTTGCCTATCGCGCTACTGATCGTGCTGGGATCGTGGTTACGTCAACGTGCTTTTCTGACGGCGGCGTTTTGGCCACAGGCTGAAAGGCTGGGTTATTACATTCTACTTCCCGCACTATTTCTGCATGGGCTGGCGACGGCGCGTCTGGATGGCGTGCCGGTAACAGCGATGATCCTGACGCTGGTGTGTTCGACGGTGGCCGTTGCTGTCGGGTTGGTCGCGGTGCGTCGCTTTTTTCTCGTTGATGATGCAGCGTTTACCTCGATATTTCAGGGCGGCGTCCGTTTTAATAACTACGTTGGCGTGTCTGCCGCTGCTGGGCTATTTGGTGCACACGGTGTGGCGCTTGCCGCCGTCGCGAACGCGGCAATTGTGCCGACGGTCAATATTCTCTGTGTTTTGATCTTCGCCCGCTACGGCAATGCTGGGACGCTGTCATTCAAGAATACCGTGCGGTTGCTGGCGCTAAACCCGCTGGTAGTGGCCTGTGCGATTGGCATTACTTTGCAGATTACCGAGTTAGGTTTGCCGCCGGGGATTGAGCCGGTAATGAAATCATTGGGACAGGCGTCGCTGCCGCTGGGGTTGTTGTGTGTAGGCGCTGCGCTGGATTTCTCTGCCACGCGTAGCTGGCTGCGCCCTGTCGTGATGGCATCATGCGCGAAATTTGTTGCTATGCCGCTGGTGACGATTGTTGCCTGCCACCTCTTTAGTCTGTCAGGCCCAGCAGCAATTGCTGCACTGCTGTTTCAGGCGCTGCCGACGGCATCGTCGTCTTACATCATGGCTCGTCAGTTAGGTGGTGATGCACCGTTGATGGCGGGTATCATTGCGGTTCAGACACTGGTAGCGGGCGTCGCGCTGCCGCTGGCAGTCCTTGGGCTGAGTGGCCTACTGTAAATTCCTCGGATGTTCTTTTTGTAACAATGATTTGTTAACGACATGGTGATCGGTTCTTTTCTATCTGATTATATTCTAAATGAATTAATCCTTGCGTTGAAATAACAATAATAATTCGTATGGTTATCATTAAATCATGACGTTTTAATTCCTTATTCCTTCTGACCGGATGGTAGATGGCTGATTACCGTTCGGTCAAACGGATGATATGTTTTTAGCCTGATTTCAGCATACTTTGCGTATCGGCATAAATGACGATCTAGCTCGTAAACGCATCCTCACTATGAAATCAGAGAATAAAGGGAAATATATGAATTCCGCTGAGCATATTAGAAGTATTTCAGAAATTATGATGATGCCTTTGGCCGCAAAAGCATTATGCGTTGCAGCGGAAATAGGGATAGCAGATAAAATAGGGGAGCAGGGGACAACCATCGCTGAATTGTCAAAGGACTGTCAGGCGAGTGAAAAGAACATTTTTGATATTATCAAGGTGCTTGAGGTCTTTGGCTTTTTTGAAGTGAAAAATGGAAGTGTTATTAAAAATAATGCACGTTCTGCGCTGCTGATGTCGGATAACATCAGCTCAATGAAGCATTTCTGTATGCTGTTCGGTAATGAATACTATCAGGGGTTTGATGGACTATTGCATACGAGTCGTACAGGGGAGTCGGGGTTTAAGCAGGTCTTTGGGCTGACATTATATGATCATCTGGCGCACTCCGCATCACGAGCAGACATTTACGATCTTGCCATGCGGGATTTATCTCGCCCGGTGGGATATGTGCTGGCGAAAGAATATGCATCTCTTTTTAAAACGGCTGGCAGCGTTGTTGATATTGGCGGTGGTAGCGGTGTTATTCTGACTGAGCTGATAAAGCAGTATCATCATTTAACGGGTTGTCTTTTCGACATGACCGGCGTCTGCAATCGAAGCGAAAAGCGTGTCGCACAGCACTATCCTGAATTGAAAGAAAGAATGGCCTTCACTCCCGGCAGTTTCTTTGAGGCAATTCCTTCTGGTTATGACGTCTATTTGCTTAAAAATATATTGCATAACTGGAACGACGCATTCTGCCTGAAAATATTAAAAGCCATCGCGCAATCAATTGGGCATTCGACGCTATTAATCATCGAACCTTTGCTGGATCATGAAGAATCCTCACCAAGGTTATTGATGAATGCGCTTTTTCAATCCGTTATCTGCCAGGATGGCACGCGATACAGAACGTTGAAAGATATGGAAAATATTCTGAAGTTAAGTGGATTAATCATCGTTGGTACAAAGAAAATAACCACTGGCCATACGGTCGTTGAGATTAAATTAAACGCGGCGGCGTAGGGTTGAATACCGTGGGTGCTCTTTTTTTCTACTTTTTCCTCATGCTGAACTAACGAACACTGTTATTAAAGCCATGTTATTAAAAACAGTATTGACACCGTTTTTAAAATGCGTAGATTGGAATTACAGCAGTAAAGTTTCAGCTTGCTGTGATGTTAAAGACATCGAATGTGTTCTTTAATAAATATTTTGCGATACAGGTCACGAAATATTTTTGTATGGGGAGTCGATGTTGAGAAGAATTCATACTCTCACATCGATGATGTTTTAAGGCCACGTAGTCAGTATCGACAATCGCAAAAATGGGGTGAAAGCGCGATGATGTAAGGCCATGATTTTGTTATTTTTGGTTGCGATTACGTGTTGGTTTAGTGATGTGAATAATATCGCAACGGAAGTAAGGCCACGCATCAAAGAGTCTATATCGCGCAGGGGGATGTACTTGTTGACCTGCCATATCTTTGAATGGTGATAAGGTTGGCAGAGTGTTTAAATCAGTAAATATAGGGAGGTTTAGTTAATTTTAGTGCCCAATATTATCTGTTATAAACGTGTACATTTGAAGCTGTACCGATAGTAGTAAGATGTTATTAAGTCAATGAATGTTAAATCTTAAATCTGCAGTACCCTAAAAGCCCTGGCTAATATAGTCAGGGCTTTTATCATTTGGCGTGTTGCGATATCAAGCCGTTATTTCAGGTGTTTCTGCAACTCGAGGATTCTCGAATCATCGGGTCGATCTGGCGATGCGAACGGAGCAAACAGGATGGTAAGTGACAGATGCCACACCTACTCTCAGGTGTGGCATAGCGTGTTATTGTGCGCGAACTCGCACGCCCGCAAAAACAATCACCATTGCTGATACCAGCAATAATTCGCCGTCCGGTTTCATTATGGTGATTCACTGTCAGTTATTGACCACTATTTTTCCAAAAACGTTGCGTGTCATCAGCCGCTCGAACGCGAGTTTTGCATCGTCGAATGCGAAACGGCTGTCGATGATGGGGTGGATATTATGTTCGGTAATGAATCGCACCAGATCTTCGAGGTCTTGGCGGCTGCCTAGCGCGATGCACTGGTAGTGAGCGTGGCTCCTGAACATAGACATGAATTCGATCGTTCCTTGCAAGCCAGCCACTACACCCACTATTGATACCTGTCCTCCCACTGCGATGGCCTTGATCGACTGTTCAAATGTGCCTGGGCCGCCGACTTCCACGATGCGGTTCACTCCGTACCCATCAGTCAACTCTCGAACCTGCTGAGACCATTCTGGATGCTCTTTATAATTGATCGCTTCGTCTGCGCCCAAGGCTTTGAGTTGCTCGGCTTTTGTGTCGCTGGACGTGGTGGCAATGACTCTGGCCCCCATCGCTTTCGCCAGTTGGACGGCAAACAGCGACACACCACCAGTTCCCAGAGTAAGTACTGTGTCGCCCGCTTTCACACCTTTAATGGCAGACCATGCTGTGACGCCTGCACAAGGCAGCGTAGCGGCGGCGTCGAAATCCAGGCTGTCTGGAATCGAGATCAATGAATCAGCTGCCACCGTACGATAGTCCGCAAGCCAACCGTCTACATCTCCAGAGTATTGTGAGTACTTTCCAGTAAAGGGGCCATCGATCCACTCTGGGAAGAATGAGTTGGTAACCCGGTCACCTATTTTGAATCGGGTGACACCCTGCCCGACGGCTACAACCTCGCCAGCACCATCTGAAAGCGGAATGCGGCCTGCTGGGATGGAGATATTGTAATTGCCCTCCAGAATGATCAGGTCCCGGTAGTTCAATGAAGACGCCCGCACGTGCACAAGAACTTCGCCGGGCGCTGGCGTGGGAATAGGCGCTGGACGAACGGATAGGCCAGAAATGCCGATGGTTTCATTGATGCTAAAAGCGCGAGATTGTTTAGTTTTTTTCGTCATGAAAATATCCTCGATAGTTGAGGTCTCTATTGTTCATCAGCAAACAGATCTTGAGAATCCACCTCCAACTGCTCATACTGTGTAGATGAACTACACAATTGGTCGAAATGATCTGGATGGCGTGGTGGTGTTTCTGGCAGTTGCTGAGGAGCGCGGCTTTCGCGCGGCTGCCAGACGTCTGGGGATTACCCCATCCGCCGTTAGTCAGGCAATCCGCGCTTTTGAAGGTCGTATCGGAGTGACTTTGCTGGCACGTACGACGCGGAGCGTCGGACTGACTGAAGCTGGGGAAAGGTTGCTACTGCAAGTTCGGCCAGCAGCACAGCAGTTGCTCAACGGAATAGAGTCCGCTCGCAGTCTGGGGCACTCAGTTACTGGACTATTGCGCATCAGCGTTCCCAGAGCGAGTGTCCAGCTACTAACCGAGCGTTTTGTTGCGGGATTCCTTGTTGAGCATCCCCAACTGCAACTGGAGTTCGTCGGAGACGATCGCTTGGTAGATATTGTGGCTGAGGGGTGTGATGCTGGGGTACGGCCTCGGTCATTTGTGCATGCGGACATGGTAGCTGTGCCGCTCACTCGTGAAGAGCCGCAAGTGGTGGTTGGTTCACCTGCATTTCTGGCGCGCTACGGGCGTCCAGCAAGACCGGAAGACATCCAAAACGTTCCCTGTATCACGTTCCGACAGGCAGGAATCTTGCTCGACGAATGGGTATTCAATGTTGATGGAGAGCGACGTAGCATCCACGTCAGCGGAGCATTAATTCTTGACGACGTTGCCGCCAGTGTCCACGCTGCAGAGCAAGGGGTAGGGTTGTTCAGGCTCCCACGCTCTATCGTCGCACGCAACATCCATGCAGGAACGCTTGAAGTTATTCTCAGCAATTTCTCGCAGAAGTTTCCTGGATTAGCACTCTACTACCCCAGCCGGAGTACTGTTCTTCCAAAACTGCGCGCTTTTGTGGATTACGTATTAGCTCATAAGATCTGATAAGGCTCCACTTTACTACGAGCCAGAAAGAATCAGTTTCCCGCACCATCTTGCTTATATCTGGTTACCCATCCAGCGTGAGCGCCAGATTTCCCAGCGTGACCCCTTTGGCAATGCGTGCTTCACGTAATGCCTTGATAACGATTTGATATTCTTCAGAGTAAACAGAATCCATCGATTTAACCCCATAGATAATTTCTTAACAATACATTGGCCCAAAGGCGAGAGGTTAATTGCTTGCGCATTGGGAAAGCGGCCTGAGGAGATCTGGCCGTCACGCTATTAGAGTATGAGACCGAATCATGGGGAAGGGGAGGCGGGATAACGCGCTTGTAGAGAATCGAACGGTATTCGATGAAGAGTCCACACGCCAGAAACGAAAAACCCCCGCCAAAGGCGAGGGTTAAGAATTAGTGGTGCCGGATTTGGGATCATTCAGCTTTCTATTAAGTTGAAATGTAGCATAAATTTTAATCGACCTTGTTGTCAAGACCCATGATTTGACCATGTTTTCATAGATAAATCAGAATGATGGGGCACATGCGATAAAGAAATGCCCGGTTCGTTCCTTCGGTTCGATTCCCTGTGATGTAAATCAGTCTTAATGAGATTATCCGATTTAGACCGATTTCATAATGGTGTTAGCTGACGTGTGGCAAAGCGATCTTTGTATATGCCAACCTTCTCTTAGAGTAATCAGTATGCCGTAAGATCCCTAAATTGAATGATCCGGTTTACCCGGATACTTACAGCATTCTCTTGCTTTATTATGATTGATTTTAAACTCAGTTTAATTGATGAAAAATTGGTAAGCTAGATTTTCGCATTCTTAAATTTAGCTTAAAAAACCGACTTTCACCTGTTAATCATAAAAATATTATTCCTTCATGCTTTTCAATTTTTCTAACATTGCTTTTAAGGATTTTGGCGAAACGTAGATTGTTTTCTTTCCATTCTCAATTTTATCAAAAAGCCCAATTTCCACTAGATTTTTAAGGTCAGTACGTGCAGTATTATCAGAAATATTAAGATTTTCGCTAACTTCTTTTGCCGTAAAATGCCGACCAGCATTTTCAATGGCAACTAACAATACTGTTCTCTGTCTGTCATTTAACTTATTAATTAGCCCACCATTCCATAGCAAACTATCAATTTCTGCACGCTGGGTGGCTACTTTTTTTATGTGATCCGTGAAATTCATTGTAGCACGGCATACAATCTGACATTGATAATCTACGAAATAAGTTAAATCAAAATCATCAGTTTCAGTGAATAGATAGGATTTACCATATGCTGTTGAGGCTTCTTTTAATAGACGACTAATTGATATGTATTTGAATGCTGTATATCCGCATTTGAATAAATACCAATAAAATAAAGCCCTTGCTGTTCTTCCGTTGCCATCATTAAAAGGATGTTCATAACCTATCATGAAGTGTAAAATACAAGCTTTAATTAAAGGGTGTAAATATCTTGACGTAAGTAAATCCTCATGTCTTGTGTTGGCCCATTCGCAAATAGTTTGTAATCTGTCATCTAAATCATCATGAGATGGGGGGTAATGAACAATATTACCGTCATAATCACAAATAACGATGTCGTCAGCCTGCCTAAACTCTCCTGGCTTGTATTTTTCGTTGTTAATATCTCTTGTGCCAATCGAATGAAGCTCTTTTATAAGAGCCAACGATAAATCTTCTCCTCGTTTATCCCAGACGCTACCCATCAAACGATAGTTGCCGAGAATCATTCTTTCATCTTCTGTTCTAGGTTTTCTTTGAGCCGTAAGCATAGCTTTTGCCACTATGGTTGTGGTCGCAGCTCCTTCTAATTGGCTTGAGGATATTGACTCTTCTTCCCTTAGCTCACGAATTAAATATTTAACTCCTTCCATATTTGAAATCATTGCCTCAAACGCAGCTTTTGAGGTTTGCTGATCTATAAGCGAGCAGGCTTTATGCATGGATGGTAGAACATTTATCTTTGCGCGTTCACCATTTTTATCTTTATAGGTCATATGGTGTATATGAGACATACGTGCCATTTTTTGTACAGACCAAGCATGGATAGCATCGACACCTTTTTCGACTCGATATTGAAAATCATCCCAATGCTGATAGCGTCCCTTGTCATCTGTTACCCTATGATAACCCATTAACTTCGATAGCCGATCCGCTCTATCTTCGGTAGCATCTTTAGCTATTTCCATGAAAGGGACTAATTTTGGCGGATGTTTGATGGTCATAAATTTATCTCAAAAATATCTCATTTTGAGATAAATTGGATCATCACACGCTGATTGTCAATTTTTGTTGCTTGCTAGAGCAATAAATATCAAAAAGAACGCTAATGTTGGTTCCACCCATTTTGAAGTCTGTCAAAAGTGGGCTTACTGAGCGGAAGCACAGCGATCCAACTCCAACCGTTTAAGCTCCTCAAACGTATAAACCCAAAAAACATGACGGTGCTTCGCTTCCAGCGGGATGTGCTGATGGTTGACGATGGCGTGTTTGATGCTATTGAACAGCAGTTCGAGAGCCAGCTTTTTCTGTGAGTCTGGCACGATATAGAAAACGTACATCCAGTGTTTTTGAGTGCGAGCCAGTAAATGATTGGTGATAATCGACTGGTAGCGGGCTTTGGTTTTCAGACGTCGCTCAGTCTCTACTGCGATGACCGTTCCGTTCGGGAGCGTTACCACCCCATCCGGGCGGTGTGTGGTTCGATAATGGCTGCGAAATGTTGGGCGGTTGCCGTGAAGCCACCCATAAGCGCCTTGCTTCTCCAGAATAAGCCGGGCGAGCTGGTTATCAAGGTGATGCTCCAGCGTCCAGCCTGTGATTTTGGCAGGCTCAAAGCGTGCAGGAAAGCCGTCATCATCTGGCGTGACTACCGCGGCCAATCCGTCGTTGGTGATCCCCCACAGTGAGATTTTCTCCATCCTTGTGCAAAATGTCTGCTTTTGAATGAATCCCATGTCGATGGCCTTTGCCAGCAACAGATAAAGCGGTTTGTGATTTTTATAATCAAAAAGTAGCATCAGCGTTTTAAAATCGCTGTAGGTTTCTTGTTTCAGAAAATTGAGCAGGATCCGGATCTTTTCGTGATTACGCGCCCGTCGTTCACTGTAATCGTAAATAAGCATGCATCCTCCTTCACATTTTACTGAGGTGTTCGCTCTTTCGGCTTTATCGCCTCATTACATGGGCGCATACCTTGGGGTACTGGCATGAGTCGACGTCATGAGGCGATCTTGTGGGGATAAAGAGGTGGCCGCTTCGCAGCCATGCGCCGGAAAATACATTTCCCGGCACAAAACGGCGTGCGCCAGTTCATGCGGGCTGGACGCCCTTATTGCCTGGCACATGGGGGTAATGTCGCGGCTGGACGCCACGCCAAAACCCTCAAGGTCAACGGCGGCACACCGTCGCACGCTACGCGCGACTACCCCCTTTGAGACGCCGTTTTTAGCCCACTTTTTCTTTTGCCCGTCCCGGTCAGCGAAAAAATGGGAAAACGCCTTCAAAGCGGGTAGTCGCGCCTCGCTACCGGCTTGTGGCCGGAGACTTAGCCGCGACGGTGTGCGGGGCTGACGCCCCCCAAATAAACCGACGCATGGGCGCGTCTTTTTGCTCGCTGGGGCGGCAAAATTTATTCGGCTCCCCCCGGCCTGCTCGGTTCCCCTTGGGGGGAACGCTCGCCGGTGGGTTCGGGCGACGCAAATGTGCCCTTTCTGCGAAAGGGCATTTACTCGCCTCATGCCACGGTTGAATGCCCGCGAGACGCAGTCCTTCACCCGCCTAACCCCGTCGCGTCCTGCGTCGTGGCTGAATGGCCTGTTGAGTGCGGTCAGCGTTGCGAAAATAAAACGTGCTGGCATGTTCTCTCCCCACTGAAATCAGCCAGTAGGGAAGGCTACGGGGAAAGGGCGGTATTGCCTGCAAACAACTCAATATCGGATGGGAAGAGTTATTGTTATTCAGCGTCGGACGCAAAAAAGCTCTGACCTAACGGCAGAGCTTTAATCAGGCTGGTGATGTTCAGATGGCTATCTGGCGGTGAGTGAATGTGCGAGTTTGTGCATCGTGGTAAGGGCGGGGATGAGTAAACTGATTGCGGTTAACCCATGACCCAACTGGCACAAGCTTTCTGGCGTCGATTCGCACACATCATTATCGGCAAAGGTAATCAGAGCATCGCCAATGAAATTCAGGCAATGGCAAAGTCCTGCCTGCGTTTCGGCGCAATATTCTGTGACCTGCGAGAGTTCGTCATTGTCCATGCGTGAAAAGTCCAGACGAGCCAGCGCGGCACTCATGGCGGAGTAATGGTTCTCATAATCCGGCAGTGATTGATAAGACGCGCCCGTGTTACTATCGGTGTCAGCCATAGCATTAGTCCTCATAATGTTGTGGTCAGAAGCCCGGTTAGTGTTGGCGCACTGCCGGGTTTCGTTTTTCACCATGAATTCGCTCTTGGTGTTCATACACCATGACGCTAGGTGCACATACACGTCAACGTGTTTAAAAATATTTTTCCTTGTATAGTGTATGTTCAGCGAGAAAGGAAAACGTCATGCCTACAGGTTCTAAAAACAAGCGTTCAACCACAAAGGGAATTCGCTTCCCACATGAGCTTATCGAAGAAATCAATGCCAGCGTTGCGCAGGAGAAAGCGGAAGATCCCGATGCTAATTTTTCAGCCTGGGTTCTGGATGCTTGTAACAGAAAATTGGCAGCGCTAAAAGGCGATAAGCCTATTAAATAATAGTCTGTATCTTTAATCTGCATTGTAACATATTGAAAAGGAAGGATGCGATGAATCTTGTGAGTGAAAAGCTTACGGTGTAGATTAATCGGAGACGAAAACTTCGTTTACACTCTCCGTGCAGGCTGCGTAAATATTAACAAGTTCCCAATATCGGGGGAATCGAATATATAGGTCTACTATTTTTAATTGATAGTCCCTCTGAAGAATAGTGAAATTGATCACGGTTGGATTTTTTTCATTTTCATCTGATAGAAAAAACCATTAGTGTTATAAATATTTATTTTAAGGATAATGAGTTTATGGCATACGATCTTGAAAGTCGCTTAGTCATCGGTGTAGCATCCAGCGCAGTATTTGATTTGACCGAATCAGACGAGGTATTCAAAAGTAAAGGGGAGGAAGAGTATCGGAAATTTCAAGAGTCAAATTTGAATAATCCTTTGCCAACAGGAATTGCATACCCTTTTATAAAGAGATTACTTGCTTTAAATGATTTAAGTGATGACACTTTAGTTGAAGTTGTATTACTTTCAAAAAATGATCCAGATACAGGTCTTAGGGTCATGAAAACAATTGAGCATTATGGTTTAAATATAACCCGTGCGATATTTATGCAAGGCAAGTCTCCCTATGAATATATACCAGCATTAAATATTTCTTTATTTCTATCGGGAAATAAAGAAGATGTTGATATTGCAATTAAATCAGGATTCCCAGCAGGCAGAGTTCTTGACTCAAAATTCATTGATGATGAGGCTGATAACTCTCTTCGAATCGCATTCGACTTTGATGGTGTTCTTGCTGATGACGCTTCCGAATCTGTTATGCAGGCATCGGGGCTTGATGAATTCCATGCTAATGAAGTGAAAAATGTTATGGAGCCTCATACTCCTGGCCCTCTTAAGGAGTTTTTGGTCAGAGTTTCAAAAATTCAATCTGTGGAAGAGAAATATAAAATATCTCATCCAGAGTATGAGAATCGCCTCAGAATATCTATAGTAACTGCAAGGAATGCTCCTTCACACGAAAGAGCTTTGAATACACTTAAGAAATGGGGAGTTATGACGAATGATGCATTTTTCTTAGGAGGAATAGAGAAGAGAAAGGTGCTTGGTATTTTAAAACCTCATATTTTTTTCGATGATCAGTCTAGCCATCTGCAACTTGCTAGTTCCGTAGTTCCTTCAGTACATATCCCATTTGGAATAACGAACCAATAAAATATATCTTCGTATTTTAATCGTGATATATAGAATTTTTTTCATAATATCATGATCTTTTCTGCTAGAAAATTGGGTAACTCGGCTTCGATTCATAAGAAGGCTTTGGCAGAATGCTCAGGTGCTAAAAGATGCTCGAATGATTTTATGACAATGCTCCTGACGGGTTTTCTATCACATAGAAAGCCCGTCAGGAGCCAACAAGCGCAGCGCGTTAGCCAGCCGAATGACTCCGCGCATAAATATACGGTGCGACATAGCCCTCACGGTTGACGTCCAGATAATCCGACCACCATTGCATCATTTCGATTCTGGCTTCCAGATGCTCCGCTTTATGCACGTAAGCCGCCCGTACGCCGTTGCGCTCTTTGTAGCTCATCTGTCGCTCGATGGCATCCTTTGACCAGCGCCCGGACTCGTTCAGGGCGCTACAGGCCATAGTTCTGAAGCCGTGGCCGCACACCTCGCTTTTGGTGTCATAGCCAATCACGCGCAGCGCCTTGTTGATGGTGTTTTCACTCATCGGCTTGTTCAGGGTATGTGCGCTGGGAAAAACGAAGACCGATTCGCCGGAAATCGCCTGAATCTGTTTCAGCAGGGTGACAGCCTGCCGTGACAGCGGCACCAGATGTTCATCCTTCATCTTTGCGCCACGCTCTGAGAACCGCACGCCGTTTACCGCTTCGCGCTGGGCGGGAACGCTCCAGATATGCGCCTTCAGGTTAAATTCATCCCAGCGGGCAAAACGCAGTTCACTGGAGCGCAGAAACACATGCAGATTCAGCTCCAGCGCCAGACGGGTCAACGTCCGGCCTTTGTAGCTGTCAATCTTCGCCAGCAGCTCAGGCAGGCGTTTTAGTGGCAGGGCGGGATGATGTTGGGTCGCGACTGGGGTCACGACGCCGTCCAAATCGTAAGCCGGATTGTATTTGATGACGCCCTGCTGGACGGCGTGACGCATGATTTTAGTCAGATGCTGGCGCACCCGTCCGGCGACGTCATGCACGCCTTTATCGTCAATCGCCTTAACCAACTGTGCCAGATGTCGTGTTTCAACCTGAGCGATATCCATTGCGCCAATGGCGGGGAAAACGTAGCGTTTCAGGGAGGTAAGAATTTTATCGGCGTGGGCTTCCGACCAGAGTTTAAGGCTGCTGGTGTGCCATGCCAGAGCGACATACTGAAAGGTGCGGGATTCCTCAACGGCGGGGGTGTTCGTTTTGCGAAGCTGAGAGGGACTGATACCGGACGCCAGCAGCTTACGTGCTGCATCGCGCTTTTCACGGGCTTCCGCCAGCGTAGTTTGCGGGTAGGGGCCAAAAGCCAGACGGTTTTCTTTACCGCCGAAACGGTAGCGAAAATACCATAGCTTAGTGCCGCTGGTGGATACCGTCAGGTATAAGCCTTGCGAGTCAGTGAGCTTGTAAGATTTTGCGAGAGGTTTCGCGGATCGGACTTTGCTGTCAGTTAACATGTGAGGGTCACTCCCGTTCATCGAACTGAATGACCCGCAATCTGACCCACAAATTCCCCGATACGAAGGGATAAATCAAAACGTATCGGAAAAGATTTTCACGCCAACTTATTGAATTACATACACATAGGGATTGATAAGGAGGCATAAAAAAGGAAAGGTGGTGCCCGGACTCGGACAAACGCCGGAGGCGTTGAACAGCGCGCTTGTCGCGCTGGCCCTGAAAGGGTGAGCCGCTTGCGGCGAATAATCGAACGGTGTTCGATGGAGAGCCCGAATCCCCCAAAAGCAAAAAACCAGCCGTTAGGCTGGTTTCTTTAAATAAGTGGTGCCCGGACTCGGAATCGAACCAAGGACACGAGGATTTTCAATCCTCTGCTCTACCGACTGAGCTATCCGGGCAACGGGGCGCATTAAACCGTATTGGCCGCATGGCGTCAATGGGTTTCTGTCACAAAGCGGAGCGCCTGCGCTATTTTCAGGCAATTGTATTATTTGCTAGCCGATTCCTGGCGATCCTTTCAGCACGCTTATACCCGTCATACTTCAAGTTGCATGTGCGTTGGCTTCGCTCAGTCACCCGAATCACTTACCTGAGTAAGCTCATCGGGACTCCTTTCCTTGCCGCCTTCCTGAAACTCGAATTATTTAGCAACTGTCTTGAACACTATTTTTCATGAGGTAATCAGGTGAAAAGACGCATCCCATTCCTTACCCGTTTTGAGCATAGCGTTCAGAATAGTCAGAAGTTTGCGCATGCAGGCAACCAGCGCGACTTTTTTCGGTTTGCCCGCCGTCACGAGACGCGTATAAAACGCGTGAATCACCGGATTAAACCGAGTCGCGACCAACGTTGCCATATACAACACGCTACGGACGTGGGCCCTACCACCAAATATTGTCCGCTTGCCCCGCATTTTGCCAGAGTCCCGATTGAGGGGCGCGACGCCTGCCAGCGCACTAATCTCGCGGCGCGAGAGTTTTCCCAGTTCGGGTATCTCTGCCAGCAACGTAGCGGTGGTCGTGGTTCCGACGCCTTTGACGCTATTGAGTAAACCGGACAAGGCGCTGAAGTGAATCTGAACATGCCTGTTCATGTCGTGGTCTATGCGAGCCAGCTCGTGTTTCAGCGCATCAATAATCGTTTTTATGCTCTTACGAGCCTGAGGATGAGCCTGAGTAAGGCGGTTACGTTCAGCGACAAGCATGGTCACGAGTTGGCGTCGGCGAGTGACGAGAGCCGCCAGAGCCTGACGTTGAGGGTCTGGCAGCGGTTGAATAAAACGTTCGCGCTCAGGATGACGGTCGATGACCTCGGCCATCATAGCCAAGGCTTTGGCATCAATCGTGTCGGTTTTGGCGAGGTATCCCATGGCCCGCGCGAAGTCTCTGGCCTGACGTGGGTTGATAACCACGACCTCAAACCCAGCGGCTTGTAACGAACAAGCGAGTGGGGCTTCGAGGCCACCAGTAGCCTCCATGAGGATAAGGGAAACAGGATGTTTTGCCAGTTCAGCCAGAATAGCGTCAAAGCCATCGAGGTCATTCCTGGCGGAAAAGGGCGGCAATGCGGAACCGATAGCGACATCGAGGGAGGCTTTGGAAACATCAATGCCGATGTGAAGTAAATTTGGCAGACTCATTTTTACCCCTCCTTGCAAATACGAAATGAGGTCAAACAACTGTACGGGTTTCAGATGAGTGACGCGGTTCATGCGCAATGAGCTAAATAACGGGCTTAGAAACCCCAGGGTAAACCAGGCTACATGAACCGTGCCAAACCTACATTGTCAATAATACCTAAACTTCAAGATACAAGGGTATAGCGTGGTAGCGTTTCTTCCTGATTCGCGTGGCATGTTTTGTTGCATTTTTTACCGTGTTGAGTGTGGGCTGGATTGTTGAATTTGATGAAGAATAATGCCACTATTGCGCGGTTTTTAACGTCTCGTTCACCTGAACGCCCCTTTAAGCGTAGTTAGCGTATAGCTAAAAGAGGATCGCCGATATGTCAGATTCATTGCTCATGGTGTCGCATGTTCGCGCCAGTTCGTTGATGATGCCACTGCGCGTTTCTTCTTATCACCGCTGCGCGGTTTACTTTTCTCCCCGTCGATTATCCTCCTTCACCATGCGGTGAGGCGTTCGTTCGCTCACTGTTAGGCATGAGTAAAAATAGAGTACAACTCTGCTTTTACTGATGTCTATCGGATGGTGCTGGCTCCAGTTTTTCCATTCTTAGCCTACAGTTTACCTGTAGGGATCATACGCTTGTCGTTATTGATTGGCATTGTGATTGGTCGGGATTGTTATCCCTGAACGGTGTCTTTTAGGCACGTACACTTACCCTTAACCGTTTGGGTTTGGTTACATGAAACAGTTAAAAATTGCGGCGAATGCAGCGGTTGCCACCCGTTTAATCACAACGCGCGAGATTGTCGCGTTGAGTCAGACTGACTTCACTGATGTGGCGGCGGTCGTGGTTTCTATTGAGGAAGCCCGTAGCGGCATTCTGTCGATATTGCAGCACACCGGTTTTAGCATTCCGGCGTTTGTCGAAGAGCCCGATGAAGATAAAGAGTTAGATGTTCTGCCTGCGGGCAGCGAATGGCTGTTTCTTGATGACGACGGCGAGCACGCCAACGTGCTGGAGCGAGCGGCGAAAGCCTATCAGGATACGCTGCTGCCACCGTTTTTCGATACGCTGACCAAATACGTCAACATGAAAAACACGACCTTTGCCTGTCCGGGGCATCAGGGCGGCCAGTTCTTCCGCAAGCACCCAGCGGGGCGCCAGTTTTTTGAGTTTTACGGTGAGAACGTGTTTCGTTCGGACATCTGTAATGCGGACGTCAAACTGGGCGATTTGCTGATCCACGAAGGGGCGGCGAAGAAGGCGCAGAAGCACGCTGCGCGCGTGTTTAATGCCGATAAAACCTATTTTGTGTTGAACGGCACCTCCTCGGCGAACAAAGTGGTGACGAACGCGCTGCTGGCGCGCGGCGATCTGGTGCTGTTTGACCGCAACAACCATAAATCCAACCACCACGGTGCGCTGATTCAGGCGGGCGCGACGCCGGTTTATCTGGAAACCGTGCGCAACCCGTTCGGCTTTATCGGCGGCGTAGATGCGCACTGTTTTGATGAAGACTATCTGCGCAAGCTGATCGCGGAAGTCGCGCCGGAACGCGCCAACGAGCCGCGCCCGTTCCGTCTGGCCGTTATCCAGCTTGGCACCTATGACGGCACGATTTATAACGCGCGTCAGGTGGTCGATAGCATCGGGCACCTGTGCGACTACATTCTGTTTGACTCCGCTTGGGTCGGTTATGAGCAGTTTATCCCGATGATGGAGCAGTGTTCGCCGTTGTTGCTGGATCTGAATGAGAACGATCCGGGGATTTTCGTGACGCAGTCGGTGCATAAGCAGCAGGCTGGCTTCTCCCAGACCTCGCAGATCCACAAGAAAGATACGCACATCAAAGGTCAGCGCCGTTTCTGCAACCATAAACAGCTGAATAACGCCTTTATGCTGCATGCGTCGACCAGCCCGT
Organism: Pectobacterium aquaticum; assembly: GCF_003382565.3. NCBI lineage: Bacteria > Pseudomonadati > Pseudomonadota > Gammaproteobacteria > Enterobacterales > Pectobacteriaceae > Pectobacterium > Pectobacterium aquaticum. The sequence goes on along the minus strand of NZ_CP086253.1, from coordinate 3,442,180 downwards.
TTTATCCGCTGTTCGCCGCGCTAGACGTCAATGCCAAAATGCACGAAGGAGCAAGTGGGCGTCGGATGTGGATGGACTGCGTGAAGCTGGGCATTGAAGCACGTAAGCAACTGCTGACGCGTTGTTCGCTCATCAAACCGTTCGTGCCTGTGACGGTGGGCGGCGCGCTCTGGCAGGATCACGATACGGAGACGATCGCGCAGGACGTGCGCTTCTTCAACTTTGAGCCGGGCGAGAAATGGCATGCGTTCGAAGGGTACGCGGAGGATCAGTATTTTATCGATCCTTGCAAGTTACTGCTGACCACGCCGGGTATTGATGCGATTAGCGGCGATTATACCGAATTTGGTATTCCGGCGACGATCCTGGCCAACTACCTGCGCGAGCACGGCATCATCCCTGAAAAATGCGACATGAACTCGATCCTGTTCCTGCTAACGCCAGCAGAAGACGCTGCAAAAATGCAGGAGCTGGTGAATGCGCTGGTGCATTTCGAAACGCTGATCGCCCGCGATGCACCGCTGAGTGAAGTGCTGCCTAGCCTGTATCAGAAATATAAAGAGCGTTATCGCGGTTACCGGCTGCGTCGGCTGTGTCAGGAAATGCATGATTTTTATGCTCAACACAACGTGAAAGATCTGCAAAAAGCGATGTTCCGCAAAACCGAGTTTCCGTCCGTGGTGATGTTGCCGCAGGATGCCAACAGGGAATTTGTGCGCGGGAATATCGAGCTGATTCCTATCGACGCAGCAGAAGGGCGTATCGCGGCAGAAGGGGCATTGCCTTATCCGCCGGGCGTACTGTGTGTCGTGCCGGGTGAAACTTGGGGCGGGGCGGTACAGCGCTATTTTCTGGCGCTGGAAGCGGGCATTAACCTGCTGCCGGGCTTTTCCCCAGAATTGCAGGGCGTTTACAGCGTCGCAGAAGAAGATGGCAGCAAGCGTCTGTATGGTTACGTAGTAGAAGAGTAATTACGGATGTAGATAGGCTAAGAAACGCAGGCTCGGAAACGAGCCTGCGTTTTTTCTGTCTTAACCTTAACGCAGGCTGGATTCCTGCTGGTCGGTGAGCTTCACGGCTTCTCGCTGCTTTTTCAGCCCACGCCAGCCGATAATCAGCATGATCGCCAGTACCGGAATTGTTGCAACCGTCCAGGTGCCGTTCGGGTAATCAAACGCCATCAATCCCAGCACACTCACCAGAAAAGCCAGCGTCAGCCATGATGTCACAGGCGCACCAGGCATTTTGAACGCCACCGGCTTGGCTTTCCCCTGACGAATCGCTTTGCGCAGCTGCATTTGGCACAGAATGATGAATGCCCAGGAGCAGATAATGCCGAGCGAGGCGATATTCAGGACGATCTCGAACACCTGCGATGGCACCACGTAGTTCAGTACCACGCCGATAATGTGGATGCCGACCGTGACTAAAATACCGGTATAGGGTACGGACTGGTTGCTCATTTTCGACAGGAAAGCGGGAGCCGAACCACCCAGCGACAACGAGCGCAGGATGCGCCCCGTTGAGTACAGACCGGAGTTCAGGCTGGACAACGCGGCGGACAGCACCACGATATTCATGATCGTGCCGATATAAGGAACGCCCAGCTTGCTGAAGAAGGTCACGAACGGGCTTTGTCCGGCCTGATACGCATTCCACGGCAGCAGGCAGACCAACAGCGCGACCGAGCCGACGTAGAACAGGCCGATACGCCAGATGACGCTGTTGACCGCTTTCGGCAGCACCTGCTCTGGGTTTTTACATTCGCCTGCCGTCGTCCCGATGATCTCGATACCGGCAAAGGCAAATATCACCCCTTGAACCAGCACCAGCGCAGGCAGAATGCCGTGTGGGAACAGGCCGCCGTTATCGGTAATCAGGTGCAGGCCTGGCGTGTTGCCATCCAGCGGGCTGCCCGTGCCGAGATAGACCGTGCCGACCACCAGAAAAATGGCGATAGCTGCAACCTTAATCAGCGCGAACCAGAACTCCATTTCGGCAAACCACTTCACGCCAATCAGGTTCATCAGCGTGACGATGGACAGTGCACTCAGCGCGAACAGCCACTGTGGAACGTCGGCAAACGTGCCCCAGTAGTGCATGTAGAGCGCGACGGCGGTGATGTCGACAATCCCAGTCATCGCCCAGTTCAGGAAGTACATCCAGCCTGCAACGTAGGAGGCCTTTTCCCCCAGAAACTCACGCGAGTACGACACGAAGCTACCGCTGGTGGGGCGATGCACGATCAGTTCGCCCAACGCGCGCAGGATGAAAAAAGAGAAGATGCCGCAAACCAGATAGACCAGCGCCAATGCAGGCCCCGCCATTTGTAGACGGGCTCCCGCGCCAAGAAACAGCCCGGTGCCGATGGAACCACCAATGGCGATCATCTGCACATGGCGATTGCCGAGACTTTGGTGGTAACCCTTTTCGTGGAGACGCTGTTCAGCGGCATGACGCTTGCCGTGAGGGGAGGAATGTTGTGTCATTGGTGTCCGTGTTTTCCTGTCTGTCACGCATCTTGTGATGATGCGTTTGATATGATTATTTCTAATTCAACTGGTTATGTTTTTGCCTGTGGCGTTTTTTTATGTCGTACATCCCTGTACGCCATCCTTCGGGCCGTTGCTACGCAACGTTGAAAAACGCTCCCGGAGTTTTTTTATAGTGCGCTGAGCGCGGTAAGCCGCATGGCAGAAAACAACGGCAGCGATGCTACCTTTTCCTGTGTTCTGTGGCAAAAAATGGAGAGAAGGAAAGTGTGTCAGAGCATGATGCGTGGGGGAACGTGGGGCATTAGTCGGGGAAAACCCTTCACCGCCCCAGTTATATGATAAATACCGGAGCGGGATGGAGAACAAAAGGCGATGGGTTACACGCCGATATCTGCGCGCGTCGGCCCCTGAAAATGGATGGCGTTGATATGGCAACTGCGCGGTTGGATGAGCACGAAACGCATGGCTTCCCATATCGAGCGGGCATTCAGTAGATGCTCGCCCATTTTTTCCCCGCTAGCGGGATTGTCATCAAGGCCGGTAACCTCAAAATCTGGTGGATAAAACCCCGTCACCAGGGTTGGCAATATCGCACTGATACGCGCGTGCTGTGCCGCCTTCCTGATAAATGATGTCGACGCTGGCCTGTGCATCGGCCAGTTTGCGGGCGCAAAGATCGACCTTCACCCCTTCGCGAGCCAGCCAGACGGATACCGCTTGTCCAAAATCGCGGCCACCGCCGGTGACAATCGCGCGTTTACCTTTCAGCATCATGTGTTCCCTTGGCAACGTGTGTTCTTCCGTTGCTGCGTATCCGGTGACAGGGCGGGACGCAGCATAGATGTGTTCGTTAGGTTTTCTGTGAAGCTGCCTGTGCAGCGTCTTCTTCTGCCTGCCGTAAAATGGCTTTGGCGACCCACTGCGTGACATCCTGAATGCCGTCTTCTTCCAGATGCCAGATATCTTTCAGCACCAGGAAAACCTCCGAACCATAAATAAGCGATAAGGCATAAATCACCCGCTGTTGTGCTTCCGGCGTGATTTTTCCTTCCAGTGGTTCAGTGGCAATCTTGAGCAGGCGTTTACGATTGCCGCGCGTCAGCGTATCCGTATGCAGGCGGTTGGAGCGGCGATCGGCCCATTGTTGCAGTGACAGATGCAGCGCGGCACGCAGCGCACCTTCATGCTCCAGCATTCTCGGGTAAGCAAAACGCAGCAGTTCAGACACGCGTTCACTGGCGTCCGGTTGTGCCGGGTGCCACGCCAGAATCGGCCCCAGGCTTTCGCCGACAACAGCGGAGACTAACGCACTTTGCGTCGGAAAATAGCGGTAGGCCGTCGCGCGTGAAAGCTGAGCCGCAGCGGCAACATCCGTAATGGAAGGGAATATGCCTTGATCGAACATATTCATGGCAGTATCAATCAGTAAACGACGGGTTTTCGCCCGTGTCGATGTCAGTTTTTCATCCCGTTCAATCACATAGACCTCATTGAATTTTCGGGCCGGACGCTATCGGGCAGCACGGCGTTATCGCCTGAACTATAGCAAATTGAGTGATTCTTGTGCTACGTCAAGCTTTATTACTGTTAATGTAATGCCATACATAACATTTTGAGACTTTTGTCTCATTTGTATATTTAATGATTTGTTTTTATGATACTTAAGTCTCAATATGGTGATAAATTAATCTTTTCTGTTTTTGGGCTCTATTAATTGATAATTATATCAATCTATTAATTGTTTCGCTAACGATGGGAGGGATACCAGGTGGGAAGTAAAATTGGCAACATTTATATTGCAAGTACTGCGGATACTAAAGGGAAAGAACAGGTTTACGTCCGCGACTTAATTGCCACTACAGGATTGAAAACGGTCACGGTCGATCTGTCAACGGCACCACAGTCAGCAGATACACGGGTGTCAGAGGCGACAGATATCAGCGCCGCAACGGTGGCCTCTTACCATCCGCAGGGCACATCGGCGGTGTTTTGCCATGACAGAGGTCAGGCGATTAGCGCCATGGCCGTTGCGTTTGAGCACTTCATGCTGTCCCGCGAGGATATTGCTGGGGTGCTGGGTCTCGGCGGCTCCGGCGGAACCGCGCTGATTACGCCCGCGATGCAGGCGTTACCGATTGGTATGCCGAAGCTGATGGTCTCGACGATGGCCTCCGGCGATATCTCCGGTTATATCGGTGCCAGCGATATCAGCATGATGCATTCCGTTACCGATGTGGCGGGCCTGAACCGCATTTCTCGTCAGGTTCTTGGCAACGCTGCGCACCAGATCGCCGGCGCCGTGAAGTTTCATATTCAGGAACATCATGACGATAAGCCCGCGATTGGCCTGACCATGTTTGGTGTCACGACGCCGTGCATTCAGGAAGCCAGTAAATTACTGGAAGCGGAGTTTGACTGTCTGGTCTTTCACGCGACGGGCAGCGGTGGGAAAGCGATGGAAAAGCTGGTGGACAGCCATTTGCTCACTGGCGTGCTCGATCTCACCACGACAGAGGTGTGCGATTTACTGTTTGATGGCGTGCTGGCCTGCGGGCCGGAACGGTTTGATGCGATAGCCAAGACGCAGGTGCCTTATGTGGCGTCCTGTGGCGCGCTGGACATGGTGAATTTTGGTGCACCAGCTAGCATACCGGAGAAATACGCGCATCGCCTGTTTTACAACCACAACGCGCAGGTCACGCTGATGCGGACCACGATAGACGAGAATATCGCGATAGCGCGCTGGATTGGAGAGAAGCTGAACCGCTGTGAAGGCGAGGTACGCTTCCTGATTCCAGAAGGCGGCTTCTCCGCGCTGGATGCACCGGATCAAGCATTCTGGCACCCAGAAGCCCGTGACGCGTTTATCAGCACGCTGGAGAGCGTCGTTCAGCAAACGGCAAAACGACAGATTACTCGTCTGCCTTTCCATATTAACGATCCTTTATTTGCCCAGGCCGCAGTCGATGCGTTTCGGGCGTTAGTGAAATAAGAAGGGAGAAGCATAATGTCAGGCATGAATCGTCAGGAACTGCTGGCAAAATTCCGCGACATGATCGCGCGCCGCGAACCGATTATTGGCGGTGGTGCGGGAACGGGGCTTTCTGCAAAATGTGAAGAAGCGGGCGGCATCGATCTGATTGTGATCTACAACTCCGGGCGCTATCGCATGGCAGGACGAGGTTCGCTGGCTGGCCTGTTGGCTTACGGCAACGCGAATGAGATTGTCGTGGATATGGCGAAAGAGGTGCTGCCGGTTGTGAAGCACACGCCAGTGCTGGCGGGCGTAAACGGGACCGATCCTTTCTGTCAGTTTGATAAGTTTCTGGATGACCTGAAAGCGCTGGGTTTTTCTGGCGTGCAGAACTTCCCAACCGTTGGGCTGATTGACGGTAATTTCCGCGCCAATCTGGAAGAAACCGGCATGGGATATGCACTGGAAGTGGACATGATTCGTCTGGCGCATGAAAAAGACATGCTGACCACGCCTTACGTGTTCAGTGCGGCAGATGCCGTCGCGATGACGAAAGCGGGGGCGGATATTATTGTGCCACACATGGGGTTAACCACCGGCGGCAACATTGGCGCGGAAACCGCGCTTAATCTGGCAGATTGCGTTCCGTTGATTAATCACTGGGCGGATGAAGCGAAATCCATCCGTAAGGATGTGATTGTACTGTGCCACGGCGGACCGATTTCAACACCGCAGGACGCACAGTTCATTATGGATCACTGCCCACAGTGCGATGGTTTTTACGGTGCCAGCTCTATGGAGCGGCTGCCGACAGAAACCGCGTTAACGGCGACTACACAGCAATTCAAAAAAATTAAGCGTTAACAGACTTTTTTGGTTCTATACCCAACAGACTTCCTAAAGCAGGAAAGAAGGCGGGTAAATTTTGCGCCACTATCAGGGAATGCGGCCAGCACATGCTGGCCGCAGTTTTTTTGTGTACCACAGAGAGGGACTAAATAGCGTTTTAGGTCGCATTGGTTAGAAAGTCATTGTTATAAATGCTATTTTTCACAGTGCAGAAACTTCGGAGAAATAGGTATGACATGGCGTATCACGATAGGGTTGATAACGAATTTACTACTCAGCTTTGCCGTTATGGCAAACGCGGGCATTGGGTTTCAACACATCACGTTAGCGGATGGAGCCACTAACAGGCCGTTGGACGTCGCCGTATTTTATCCGGCTTCGTCATCCTCACAGACCACGACCATTGGTGACAATGCCGTTTTTCCCGGTATCGCCGTAAGTAAAAATGCCGTGCCTGAATCCGGTGAATATCCCCTGATTGTGGTTTCACACGGCTATGGCGGGAGTTGGTTTAATCAATTCTGGCTGGCGCAGGTGTTGGTTAAACAAGGCTATATTGTCGCTGCGCCCAACCACCCCGGAACCACCTTTAAAGATATGCGGGTTGAGAAGGCTCAGGAATTATGGCTACGGCCCAACGATATTAGCCGCGTTATTACCGCTTTACTCGCTGCTCCAGAAAAAACGGGGCGTGTTGATGCGAAGCGTATTGCCGCTGTTGGCCATTCGCTGGGGGGATGGACGGTGCTTGAGCTGGCTGGGGGGCGCTTTAGTACGGAGCAATTTGAGAAAGATTGCCTGACGCACGCTGGGCTGGCGTCTTGTAAGGTGTATGAAAAGATGCAGGTCGCAAAAAATGCCGCATCGCGTGCGCAGCTTGATAAATCACTCGCAGATCCACGTATTAGCGCCGTGATTTCTCTGGATATGGGGCTGGCGCGAGGGTTTACCGCAGAGAGTCTGGCGGCAATACACATTCCTATCTTGATTATGGCGGCGGGGTATCCCAATGAGGAACTGCCTGCCGAGCTGGAATCTCACGGTCTGGCGCAGAAGCTGCCACCAGCGTATTCAACCTACAAGGAAATTGCCGATGCGACGCATTTTAGCTTCATGCAGCTTTGTAAACCGGGTGCCATTGAGATTATTAATGCCGAGAACCCAGGGGATGGCATGATTTGTCTCGACGGCGGTGAGCGTTCGCGTGAGCAGATCCATCAGGAAGTTGGGAAGGATGTCAGTGATTTTCTTCAGGCGGCGTGGCGGAAGCTGTAGTCTGTTCCTGAAGTGGATACTGACTACGCCAGACGCTGGGGCTCATCCCCGTGAGCCGCAAAAATTCGCGGTTGAAGTTTGATTTAGTCTGAAACCCGCTGGCCAGCATGATATCTGTGATTCGTGCATCCGTTTGGCTGAGGAGGCGCTTAGCCTCCTCGATGCGGTATTCGTTCATCACCTGCGAGAAATTACGACCGTGAACGCGGTTGATGGTTTCGGACAGGCGTCTGAGCGGTATGCCCATACGCCTGCTCAGGCGCTGAAGCGTCATGCTGGGGTCGGTGTATAACGCATGCGTGCGAATGAAATCATCTAACGTTTTCGCCAGTTGGTGTTCATCATCGGTTGCGGGTAGTGTTTCCGGCTTCTGGTCATGTGTAACGCTAAGCTCAGCCTGCGGGTGTTGTGCAGAGTGCGTGACGATAAGCAGGGTCAATATCGCCAGCATGATGATGTGGAATGCGGTGATGATGGTCGCCGCGCTATTGCCGCTGTAGAACGCGATATCCAGTGCAATGACGATATCGATAGCGCCGGAGATAAGCACATACAGCCCAGCGATAAACGGCGCGCTTTTCCACTTGGGTGATGGCGTTTGCAGACGGCGAGCGCGGTAAATCAGTATTGCCCCATAACCGAAGTAAATACTCACCAGCATTAGATCGATGAGTGGAAAGGTTGTTCTAATCTGGATAGTGCTTGCACCAAGGATGAGTAAGGGCGGTAACAGATGCCAGAGAGAGCGTCTACGTCTGCGGGTTACGTCCTCAGAGGTCTTGTCGCCGTGGGGGAAAAGGCACAGCCATAACAGCGGTGGAATCAATGCGGCAATCGCGGGTTGAATAAACGCGGGTAAGGCAACATGACTGCCCCAGCGTAACGCCACCAGCGTCAGGGCAAGACAGCTTACGCCGATGAGTACCGCGTCTGCCGTTGCACTGCGTTTTGTGGTGTTCTTGTTATGAGAAGGGTTGTGAATAGCCAGAAACTGGATGCGAAAAAACAAAATAACCAGCAGAAGTGCGGTAATTAACGGTAAAGGAATCGCGGTCATCGTGTTTATCAACAACGTTATTGTAGATATCTGGTCTGATGAAACCGCGCTACCGAGTTTATTCCGGTAGCGCGGCGTTCTGTGGTGCACATGAATTAGCGGCGGTAATTTTTCTGTGCCGTGTTCACTTTGTACAGATAGCGACGTGATTCGCCAGACGGGTGCTTCGTTGTCAGCGTCTGGTAGACATCGCTCGGTGACATACTGTTGATAATGCCGACGGCGCGATCGCGATCGCTGGAGAAGACGCGCAACACGCTGCCTGCGCCACCGTTATATGCGGTGATGACGGCGTAGCGTTTCGACGTCGGGTTCTCAATGCCGGCCAGATAGCTGTTCTTCAGAATCGACAGATAGGCGGTACCTGTGTCGATGTTTTGTTCTGGATCGAACAGATAGCTGCGGCTTGGCTGTCCCCATTTCCCTTTCATCTTGAAGACGTCGCGTCCTGCGCTGTGCTGTACCACCTGCATTAGACCCAGCGCATCGGAACGGCTGACGGCGTAAGGGTTGAAGCTCGATTCTGTCTGCATAATCGCCAGAATCAGCGACTCTTCAATACCGTAACGCTCGGAGGCTTTACGCACCAGCGGCAGGTATTTGTGCGCACGTTTATCCAGATGGTTAGGGACAAGCTGCATCGTGACCGACCAGATAACGTGCATGCCGGAGGTGCGTTTTTGCAGACGGTTCTGGAGCAGGTAATCCGCAAAGCTGGCGGCACGGCCTTCCCAACGGATCGGCTGTCCGGTGTTATCCAGCACCTGTCCGTACAGCAGCGGTTCGCGGCTGATTTGAATATCGTTAGCGTCGGAATACAGATCGGTGTTACTGGCGTCATCGCCCATCAGCAGGGTCGTGATAATCGCCTGGCGCAGGCTGGCAACGGAATTGGTTGCCGAAATGGTTTCGATCGTGATTGAACCGGCATCAAAGTTGATGTGGCTACGCGTCTTATATTGATCGGTGTATTTGACGTAGTCTTTCGGGCCAGCGATCAGTACTTCATTCATCCCCCAGATATTTTCGATGTTGTTGGCGAACTGGCCCATCAAAATATCGAAGGCGTTGGTATCCTTGAGAAACTCTTCGTTGTCGGCATTCCCTTTGTTTCCCGAACAGGAAACCAGCAGTGGTGCAATCACTAGCAGCGCTAACATTTTCTTCATATAACAAGCCGTGTCGGAATGGTGACGTAAGCGGGCCCGAAAGCCCGCAATCTCAGTGGCTCGGAGGCGTATAGCCTTCGATGTGTACGTCCTTCCCTTCAAACAGGAACTTGATCATTTCCTGTTCCAGCAGCTTACGGTCGTCAACATTCATCATGCTGAGCTTTTTCTCGTTGATCAGCATGGTTTGCTTGGTTTGCCATTGCGCCCAGGCTTCTTTAGAGATTTCGTTATAGATGCGCTTGCCCAGATCGCCGGGATAGAGCTGGAAATCCTGCCCTTCGGCGTCGCGTTGTAAAAAAGTACAAAAAATCGTTCTGCTCATGCTTCTTCCTCATCAATTGCGCAGGCATTCAAACGTGTTGACTGCGGGTGAGCCAACTCCCTCAGCAGGCGTTCTACCGGGGCGGCCAGTCCGACAGACGGCGGCTGCGCTAAGTTATACCAGAGACCTGCACCGTCATCCATGCAGGACCTGTTTTGTGAGCGATCGGTCTGCGATACGTCCAGCCAGAGCGGAACGATATCCAGATGAAAATGGCTGAATGTGTGGCGGAACGCGACAAGCTGTTGCAATCCATCAGGATTCAGACCACGTTGTTGTAGCCAGAGTTCCAATTCCTGACGTTCGCTGAACTGCGGGAAGCAAAATAGCCCGCCCCACAGGCCGACGGCGGGGCGCTGTTGCAGCCAGACTTGAGAACCCTGTTGCATCAGCAGGAACCAGCCAGTTTTCTCTGGCAGCGTCTGCTTCGGTTTCTTGCCGGGGTATTGCGCCCAGCTGTGGTTGGCGTAGGCAATGCAGCCAGTGCTCAGCGGGCACAGCTCGCACTTGGGGCGGCTGCGGGTGCAGACTATCGCACCGAGATCCATCATCGCCTGATTAAACTGGCTGACGCCCTCGGCTGGCGTGACGTCTTCACTCCGCGCCCACAGTTTCTTTTCGACCTCTTTCTTGCCCGGCCAGCCCTCAACAGCGTAGCAGCGTGCCAGCACGCGCTTCACATTACCGTCGAGAATCGGGTAATGCTGGCCGAGAGCGAGCGACAGCACCGCGCCAGCGGTGGAACGCCCGACGCCCGGCAACGCCGCGACTTCATCAAAGGTGGTGGGGAATTCGCCGCCGTGACGTGACACAATCGTCTGTGCCGCTTTGTGTAGATTACGCGCACGGGCGTAGTAGCCCAGCCCGGTCCACAAGTGGAGCACTTCATCCAGCGGTGCTGCCGCCAGTGCACTGACGTTCGGAAAGCGTTCCATAAAGCGTTGGAAATAGGGAATAACCGTGGTGACCTGCGTTTGTTGCAACATCACTTCGGATAGCCATACTTTATAGGGAGTTTTCTCAAGCTGCCACGGCAGGGTTTTGCGGCCATAGCGTTGGTACCAGTCCAGCACCTGATGGGCGAACTGTTGCGCTTGCATCATAAAATGGGGTCACTATCCGGCAGGTAAAAAGTTTGATAGCGATTCCAGCACAGAGTGAATGTGCTGTAAACCGGAACTTTCCGAGGCAGTGGGCTTGCTAAACCACGGTATCCTTGCATAATGCGCGTTTCATTAACGAAATCGGACAGCAAGTAAGCACTCTTTATGATTAACAACGTCATTTCACCGGAATTTGATGAAAATGGGCGCCCGATGCGTCGTATCCGCAGTTTTGTCCGCCGTCAGGGGCGCTTGACCAACGGGCAGCAACTGGCGCTGGATAACTACTGGCCGGTGATGGGCGTGGAATATCAGACCGAGCAGGTAGATTTCAACGCGCTATTTGGCCGTGACGCCCCTGTGGTGCTGGAGATCGGTTTTGGGATGGGGGCATCGCTGGTGACGATGGCCGCACAGCATCCCGAGCAGAATTTCCTCGGTATCGAAGTTCACCTGCCGGGCGTGGGCGCGTGTCTCGCTGCCGCACAGGAGGCGGGAATCAGCAATCTGCGCGTGATGTGTCACGATGCGATCGAAGTGCTGATGAATATGATCCCAGATGGCTCACTGTCTATGGTTCAACTCTTCTTCCCCGATCCGTGGCACAAAGCCCGCCATAATAAACGCCGCATCGTTCAGGTGCCTTTCGTCCAACTGGTACAGCGTAAGCTGAAAGTCGGCGGCGTGTTCCACATGGCAACAGACTGGGAACCTTATGCGCAACATATGCTCGAAGTGATGACCTCTGTCACCGAGTACCGTAATCTTTCCAATAATAATGAGTACGTTGAGCGGCCGGAGTCCCGTCCGCTGACGAAATTTGAAGCACGCGGCCAGCGTTTGGGGCATGGCGTGTGGGATCTGATGTTTGAGAGGATAAAATAAAATGGCACAAGCTCGTAGCCGTCGTTTACGTAAAAAACTTCACATTGATGAGTTTCAGGAATTAGGTTTTTCTGTCAGCTTCCGCTTTCCAGAAGGCACTAGCGTTGAAGATATCGATAAGCTGATGGATAAGTTCGTTGATGACGTCATTGAACCACAAGGACTGGCATTCGAAGGCAGCGGTTATTTACTCTGGGAAGGCCTGATCTGTCTGCAAAAAATCGGTCACTGTACCGAAGAGCATCGCCAACTGGTGAGCCGCTGGTTGGAAGAGCAGAAACTGACAGACGTGAAAGTCAGCAACCTGTTCGATATCTGGTGGGATCTGCCAGAACACCTGCTGTAATCCTTGGTCTTATCAAGGCATGCCTGAGCTGATTCTGGCTCAGGCGTTATCCGCCTCATCAAAGGGCGGATTGCCGCTCTCCCGCCACTGCCGTTGTTTTCTTCAGGAGAAAATATGTCGCGTAAAATAACCCTGGGTTTATTGATGTTGCTGTCCTGGCAAGCGCAGGCGGCCTACCAGTGCAACGTGAATCCGCAGGACGACATCATTATCAGTCCGCAACACGTACAGGTCGTGGGTGCCAGCGGCAATTTACAGCTTTCCCCGCAGGGCGATATCGTCCGTAACGGTACGCCACTGACCCTGAATGCCGAACAGCGCCAGAAGGCCAAAACCTATCAGGCGGATATACGCCAGCAGCTGCCGTGGATCGATCAGGGCGCGCAGCAGCATCTTGAAAAAGCGCGAGTCGCGCTGGATAACGTGATCGTGCAGGAGCTTGGCAGCGACAGCAATGTGCGCAATCGTCTGACTACGCTGGATAAACAGCTCAAGCAGCAGATGAACCGAATTATCGAACACCGCAGCGATGGCCTGACGTTTCACCATCAGGCGATTAAGCAAGTTGAGCAAGATGGCAAGCAGCTTGTGCAGCAAAGCATGGGCGGCGTCTTGCAGGATAGCCTGAACGAAATGGGCGTGAAACAGATGTCCAGCGGTGGCAACCCGCTACAGGCGATGATGGGCAACCTCGGTGGCTTGCAGAAAGCGATTCAGGCCGAGTGGAACAATCAGGAACTGGAGTTCCAGCGCTTCGGTAATGACGTATGTAGCCGCGTCACATCGCTGGAAAACCAGCGCAAGAGTCTGTTGCAGACGCTGAAGTAAGTGTGCAAGTCGAGTACAGATAAAGAAAGAAAACCGAGCATCAAGTAATGCTCGGTTTTGTCGTTTACGGTGCTGGGAATGTGAAGCGGCGATGGATCGCTTCCAGTTCGTCAAGTATCTCGCCGTCCAGCGTCAGGTTCTGGCTGTCGAGGTTGGTTTGCAGTTGTTCCAGCGTGGTCGCGCCTAGCAGCGTACTGGCGACGAACGGCTGCTGACGCACAAACGCCAATGCCATTTGCGCCGGATTCAGACCGTGCTTTTGCGCCAGTGCCACATATTCGGCAACGGCTGCCTGGGCCTGTGGGCCGGTATAGCGGGTGAAGCGGCTAAATAGCGTGTTGCGCGCATTGGCCGGTTTTGCGCCGTTCAGGTATTTCCCCGTCAGCGTACCGAATGCCAGTGATGAATAGGCGAGAAGTTCCACACCTTCATGCTGGCTGATTTCCGCTAGGCCGACTTCAAAACTGCGGTTCAGCAGGCTGTAGGGATTCTGAATCGACACGATACGTGCCAGGTCGTGCTTTTCCGCCAGATGCAGATAGCGCATCACGCCCCACGGGGTTTCGTTGGATACGCCGATGTAGCGGATCTTACCTGCACGTACTTGCTCATTCAGCGCTTCCAGCGTTTCCAGCAGCGTGACGACCGATTTGTCGTCAGTATATTGCGGTTTGTCATCCGTATACTGATAGCTCAGCTTGCCAAAGCAGTTGGTCTGGCGCTGTGGCCAATGTAGCTGATAGAGATCGATATAGTCGGTGTTCAGGCGTTGCAGGCTGGCATCCAACGCCGCACGGATGTTTTTTCTGTCCAGCGCCTGCTGTGGCCGGATGCTGTGATCGCTTCCGCGCACGGGGCCGGAGACTTTACTCGCCACAATCAATTTTTCACGTCCGCCACGGGATTTCAGCCAGGAGCCAATATAGCTCTCGGTTAACCCCTGTGTTTCTGGGCGAGGAGGAACGGCATACATTTCTGCTGTGTCAATCAGGTTAACACCTGCGGCAATGGCGTGATCTAACTGGGCATGAGCGTCTGCTTCGCTGTTCTGTTCGCCAAAGGTCATCGTACCAAGGCCCAGCACGCTCACTTCTAAAGAACTATGAGGTATACGGTGATATTGCATTGCCAGCTTCCTTATGTCTGAAAATAGCAGGCGCATTTCCCGTCATCTCCGCATGATTTGCTGCGATTCCAATGATTTTGGGAAGACACACCTGAATTCGACTATAACGAAGCCGTGGCGAGTGGGGAAGTCTCTTCTATTGCCGTTAGCAGGATTTTGCTGGAAGACGTCGCCCGATGGTGGGAATATCGGGCTAAAGCTGAGGCTAGCGCTGCACGATCTGGGAGATTTGATCGCGGTTGATTTGTTTCTGATTACCTTGCTCATCGGTATAGCTGAGCAACCCGGTATCTTTATCCAGCACGGGTTTTCCCTGCGTCAGGAGCATTTGCCCCTCTTTTGTCGCCATCACGTAGTCACTGGAACAGCCTGCCAGAGTGAATAATAACGCCAGTGTGATTGCCATTTTCATCGGTACTTTCATCCTATTAACCCGTTCATAAATGCCCAAATCTAAGGCGAGTCTAGCAAATGGTTGCGGGGGATAACGTAGGAATAATGGAAAAAATGTGTTTGGAGGGAATTAATTATTGTGTAATCAGGCGGCAGGTTGCCGCCTGATTATGACGTCTTTATCGTGAGCGCTCGCTATGCAGCGATCAGTGTGCTGCTTTTTCTTTTTTACTGCGTAGCAGGTTCAACGCCTCGACGGACATTGAGAAGAACATAGCGAAGTAGATGTAGCCTTTCGGTACGTGAATGTCGAAACTTTCCAGAATCAGGGTGAACCCGACCAGGATCAGGAATGACAAGGCCAGCATTTTGACTGACGGATGGCGTTCGACAAACTCGCCGATAGGGCGCGCAGAGAACATCATCACGAGAACGGCAATAACAACCGCTGCCATCATAATAAACAGATGGTCAGACAGGCCGACAGCAGTGATCACCGAATCCAGGCTGAAGATAATATCCAGCATCATGATCTGCACAATCGCGCCAAAGAAAGAGTACACCTTGGAAGTATGGTCTTCTGAACCGCCTTCGACGGTTTCGTGAATTTCCATACTCGACTTCCAGATCAGGAAGAGTCCCCCGAAGAACAGGATCAGATCGCGTGTGGAAATTTCATTGCCTGCGACGGTAAACAGCGGGTCGGTCAGACGTATGACCCAGGCAATAGAAGCGAGCAGTCCCAAACGCATTAACATCGCGCCCATCAACCCGATACGGCGAGCTTTGTTTTGCTGGGCTTTAGGCAGTTTGGCGACAACCAGAGACAGGAAAATAATGTTATCGATCCCAAGAACGATTTCCAGAATAGTCAGCGTTCCCAATGCCAACCATGCGTTCGGATCAACAATCCAATCAAACATTATATCAATACACCTTAAACGAAACGTAAACGATATTATACTCTGCCAGCTCGGGGCGTAGGCAAGCGAAAGTGTGATGTCGTAGAAATATACTCGTCATACTTCGCATTGCAGCCGTGTGCTGGCATCCCTTTTGCTCTGGGTTGGCGTCATGCCTTTCCCCGTTGTTTCCTTTGCCGCTCGATTGCTGCGTAATAGCGTGCGGCGTATGAGGCTAGTGTACGATGAAGCGGGGCGATGATGAAGCATCGTGCTAATGAAACACGATACGAATGAAACTCAGCGGCTTAGCTGCATAAAGTGGCGGGCGAGTAGCGGCGCGGTGAAGGTTTTTTTCAGGTAGAACCCGCGCGGTAAGGTCAGAATCGGTTGACCAAACTCGCCAATTGCCTCGGTTAATGCTCGGCTATTTGCCGCTTTGGGGCGTAGTTGCAGTACTTCGCCATGTCGGGCGGTGATGCTTTCTACCCGGCCAAGCACGATCAGGTCCATCAACTCTTCCCAATCGCAGCGCAACTGTTCCTCTTCCTCTTCATTGGGGCTCCAGATCAGCGGTGTGCCAATGCGGCGTTCTCCCAGCGGGATATGGCGTGAACCTTCCACCGGAATCCACAATACCCGCGCGAGCTTATGCCGAACATGGCTGCTTTCCCACGTCACGCCGCTGTTGCCTGTTAACGGAGCGACGCAGACGAACGTGGTTTCCAGCGGTTTGCCCTGTTCATCAATAGGAATAGTTTTTAGCTCAACGCCGATGTCGGGGAAATCCTGCTCGGGCTTGCTACCTGCGCTTGCGCCGAGAAAACGCTCCAGCAAGATACCAATCCAGCCTTTATCACGTTTCAGGTTGGCAGGAAGGCGCAGGCGAGAGATGTCCGCTAATTCCGCGAGATTATAGCCCGCGAGGGATTGCGCGCGCTCCAGCAACGTGTGCTCACTTGGTGGTGCAGTCGTGTGAACCGTGGGTGAATTCATAGCGTATAGCCCGATGTTTTTCCGCTCAAAAAAAATACAATAGATAGAAAATACCCATACACAGCCTGCAAGACTGTGGAGAAAAACAATAATAGCATGATTCGTAGTGCTTTTTTTTAGTGTGATGACGATCACTTAACTCCGTTTTGCAAACTGTGCACGTATAGCCACCGACAATAAACAGGATCTTATACTAGGTTATCCACAGATTTCTTGGATAACCCACATAAACATGAATTACTGGTTCGATTTACAGCCTTGACGCTCGGCCTTTTTGCTGTTTTTGCCTATTTATTGCCTGACTTTGAGGTATTGCCTGTGGATAAAATCGGCATAGTGCGATCTTTCGCCAACCTTGTATTGTATGCCATTTGAACAAAAAATAAGGGAGCGACATTTCAAGTAAAATGGTTTGTAATTTTATGAATAAAAAGCATTAATTTTTAATTCGCATTAATATTTTTTCTTCATTAAAAATGAGTTTTACTCACTTCTTCATGGGTTCTGCACAAAGATGTCCACAGAAAAAGTGAATAAATTGCCGATTCTTGTCTTCACATGTTTATAACTTTGATCTTATCTGTGGGTTATCTTACTTTTATTCGTATCACATGCTTTCTAAGCAGTGGTTTACCACCTGACGGGAGTGTGAAACAATCAGGACATCTTTGCATTGATGTTTATCGAGGTAGTCCGGTGATCGATGATGATGGCTACCGCCCAAACGTTGGTATTGTAATTTGTAATCGGCAGGGGCAGGTGATGTGGGCCCGGCGCTATGGTCAGCACTCTTGGCAGTTTCCTCAGGGGGGAATTAACCCCGGTGAAAGTGCTGAGCAGGCGATGTACCGCGAACTGTTTGAAGAAGTCGGGTTAAGAAAAAAGGATGTGCGCGTATTGGCATCTACCCGTAACTGGTTACGCTATAAATTACCAAAGCGTTTGGTGCGTTGGGATACAAAACCGGTCTGTATCGGCCAAAAGCAGAAATGGTTTTTGCTACAATTGATGTGTAATGAATCGGATATCAATATGCAGAGCAGCGGCACGCCGGAGTTTGATGGCTGGCGCTGGGTGAGTTACTGGTATCCGGTACGTCAGGTCGTCTCTTTTAAGCGAGATGTCTATCGTCGCGTGATGAAGGAATTTATCAATCCGGTGATACTGCTTCAGGAGAGTGTTGCGGCTCGAGTGATTACGCCATCCGGTCTTCGGCGAAAAAGAGGGTAATTTAGGCACATTATGCTCACGCGCTTGCGAGAAATTGTCGAAAACGTTGCGGCAACGGCCCGCCTTAGTGATGCGCTGGACATTCTGGTCAATGAGACCTGTCAGGCTATGGACACGGAAGTCTGTTCCATTTATCTGGCCGATCACGATCGTCAATGTTATTACCTGATGGCAACGCGCGGGTTGAAAAAGCCGCGCGGGCGCACGGTTACGCTGGCGTTCGGGCAAGGTATTGTCGGGCTGGTCGGGCAACGTGCTGAGCCCATCAATCTGGCCGATGCGCGTGCACACCCTAGTTTCAAATATATTCCCGCCGTGAAAGAGGAACATTTTCGCTCTTTTCTTGGCGTCCCCATTATCTACCGTCGCCACCTGCTGGGCGTACTGGTGGTGCAGCAGCGTGAACATCGTCAGTTTGATAAAAACGAAGAATCGTTCATGGTGACGCTTGCCACGCAGATGGCCGCTATTCTTTCCCTTTCACAGATAAAAACGCTCTTCGGTCAATACCGTCAGACGCGCGTTAAGGCGCTGGTGGCTGCACCCGGTGTGGCGATTGCCCCCGGCTGGCAGGATTGTACTCAGCCTTCTCTGGAACAGGTTTTTCCCGCATCGAGTCTGGACAGCGAGCGTGAGCGCTCCCGTTTAACGCAGGCGCTGGAAGAGGCTACGGCGGAATTCCGCCGCTTCAGCAAGCGGTTTAGCGCCAGCGCGCAGAAAGAGAGCGCTGCGATTTTCGATTTGTACTCGCACTTGCTCAATGATGCACGGCTCAAGCGTGAACTCTTTCAGGAAGTCGATGCGGGCAATGCCGCCGAGTGGGCCGTGAAGCTGGTGATCGAGCGTTTTGCCGCGCAGTTTGCCAATTTGCAGGATACTTATTTACGCGAGCGTGCGGGCGATCTGCGTGCGCTCGGGCAGCGGCTGCTGTTTCACCTCGACGATAACGCGCAAATCATGGGGCAGTGGCCTGAGCGCTTTATCCTCGTAGCGGATGAATTGACGGCCACGCTACTGGCAGAGTTGCCGCCTGAGCGTCTGGCGGGGGTTGTTGTCTATGACGGTGCCGCGAATTCGCATGCAGCGATTCTCGTCCGTGCCATGGGCATTCCGACGCTGGTGGGCGCAGACATCCAGCCCGAACTGCTGCATCAGCGACAGCTGATTATCGACGGCTATCGCGGTGAGCTGCTGGTCGATCCTGAACCCGTGCTGGTACAGGAATACCAGCGTCTGTTGACGGAAGAAAATGAGCTGACTCGCCTAGCCGAAGGCGAAATGGAACAGCCTGCCGTACTGAAAAGCGGCGAACGCATTCAGGTCATGTTGAATGCGGGGCTCAGCGTTGAACACGAAAAACGCTTTATCAATCAGGTTGATGGCGTGGGTCTGTATCGCACGGAAATCCCGTTTATGTTGCAAAGCGGATTTCCGTCTGAAGATGAGCAGATGGCGCAATATCAAAGCATGTTGGCGCTTTACCCTACGCGACCCGTGATGCTGCGCACGCTGGATATCGGCGCGGATAAGCCGCTGCCTTATCTGCCTATTAGCGAAGAGAACCCGTGCCTTGGCTGGCGCGGTATTCGTATTACGCTCGATCAGCCTGAAATCTTTCTGATTCAGGTGCGCGCCATGCTGCGTGCTAACGCGCATAGTGGCAACCTCAACATCCTGCTGCCGATGGTCAGCAGTCTGGATGAAATCAGTGAAGCGCGTCGCCTGATCGATCAGGCCGCGAGCGAAGTAGAAGAATTGCTGGGCTTCCCGCAGCCCAAGCCGCGAATCGGGATCATGATCGAAGTGCCGTCGATGCTGTTCCTGCTCCCTCATCTGGCTTCCCGCATCGATTTTGTTTCGGTTGGTACGAACGATTTGACACAGTATCTGCTGGCGGTAGATCGTAACAACGCTCACGTGGCATCGCTTTATGACAGTCTGCATCCTTCCATGTTGCAGGCGTTGAATATGATTGCCGTCGAGTGCGAGCGGCATAATATTCCGCTTTCCGTGTGCGGTGAAATGGCGGGAGAAGCGCTCGGCGCACTGCTGCTGACGGGGCTGGGCTATCGCTCACTCAGTATGAACGGACGTAGCGTTGCGCGAATTAAATATCTGCTGCGCCAAATTACGCTGGCGGAATCGCAGGCGTTGGTGAAGCAATTGCTCGGTGCGCAGAGCGCGACGGAAGTCCGACAGTGGGCGGCGATCTTTATGGAAGAGCGCGGATTGGGCGGCTTGATTCGCGGTGGGCGCTAATTCGTCGCGGTGCGATATCGACGGAGACATTAAGATTTAATTGCGAGTAAATGTTTAACAACGACTCAATGTTTTACAGAACTTTTCCCCTCCGCGATCAACGAGCGTGGGCGCATATGCTATGATTCGCCACCGCGGTTCGCAGGAACAGATTCATTCTCCTGCCTTTTGCCTATCAATGACAATCCCGAAAGTAGGGATAACACAATAAAATATGTGGTGAATGATGACGACAAGCTATCTGGCGTTTCCTCAGTTTGATCCCGTGATTTTCTCAATCGGCCCGCTGGCGCTGCACTGGTATGGGCTGATGTATTTGGTGGGTTTTATATTTGCCATGTGGCTGGCGGTGCGTCGGGCGAATAAACTGGGTAGCGGTTGGACCAAAGATGAAGTCGAAAACCTGCTATATATGGGGTTCCTTGGCGTCTTCGTCGGCGGGCGTCTGGGCTATGTCCTGTTTTATGCCTTCCCGTCATTTCTTGAAAACCCGCTCTATCTTTTCAAAGTCTGGGATGGCGGCATGTCGTTCCACGGCGGCTTAATGGGCGTCATCTGCGTTATGCTGTGGTTTGCTCATCGCACCAAACGCAATTTCTTCCAGGTTGCTGATTTTATTGCCCCTCTGATTCCTTTCGGGCTTGGTGCCGGTCGGCTGGGCAACTTTATCAACGGCGAACTGTGGGGACGCGTGACGACGGATACGCCGTGGGCCATGCTGTTTTCTGGCTCGCGCGGCGAAGATATGGTGCTGGCCGTCAGCAACCCGCAATGGCAGGCGATTTTCAATCAGTACGGCATGCTGCCGCGTCATCCTTCCCAGTTGTATCAAATGATGTTGGAAGGTGTGGCGCTGTTTATCATTCTGAATCTTTTTATCCGTAAATCTCGGCCGATGGGCAGCGTTTCAGGGCTTTTCCTGATCGGTTATGGCATGTTCCGAATCATTACTGAATTCTTCCGCCAGCCGGATGCGCAACTGGGGCTGTTTGGCGGCCTGTTCAGCATGGGGCAAATCCTGTCGTTGCCGATGGTGATCGCCGGTATTCTGATGATGGTCTGGGCCTATCGCCGTCAGCCTGTAAAGCAATAATCCGCTGTCCTTCTTTAATATTTGTGGTGAGGTAGTATGAAACAGTATCTGGATCTGATGAAAAAAGTGCTTGAAGAGGGCACGCCGAAAGCCGACCGTACTGGCACGGGCACGCGTTCTATTTTCGGCCATCAGATGCGTTTCAACTTGCAGGACGGGTTTCCGCTGGTTACCACCAAAAAATGCCACCTGCGTTCGATTATTCATGAGCTGCTCTGGTTCCTGAATGGCGATACCAATGTTGCTTATCTGCATGAAAATAAAGTCAGTATTTGGGATGAATGGGCGGATGAGAACGGCGATTTGGGGCCGGTTTACGGTAAACAGTGGCGTTCGTGGGGCGCTGCAGACGGTCGTGAGATCGACCAGTTGAAGAATGTCCTGACCCAGTTGAGACAGGATCCAGATTCTCGCCGTATTATCGTGTCAGCCTGGAATGTGGGTGAGCTGGACAAAATGGCGCTGGCACCGTGCCACGCGTTTTTCCAGTTCTACGTGGCGGATGGCAAACTCTCTTGCCAGCTTTATCAGCGCTCGTGCGATATCTTCCTCGGCCTGCCGTTCAACATCGCCAGCTATGCGCTGTTGGTGCATATGGTGGCGCAGCAGTGCGATCTGGATGTCGGTGATTTCGTCTGGACCGGTGGCGACACGCATCTGTACAACAACCATCTGGAACAGACGAATCTACAGTTGAGCCGTGAACCGCGTGCGCTGCCTAAACTGGTGATTAAGCGCCGTCCTGATACGCTGTTCGACTACCGCTTCGAGGACTTTGAAATCGAGGGATACGATCCACATCCCGCCATCAAAGCGCCCGTTGCCATCTAAAACTTCCCCACCTTTTTCAGGGCCGCGTAATGCGGCCTTTTTTTATTTCTCTTCGTGCAACGGGCCTACCGCTTCCTGAATCGGCTCTGAGTGAGAATTAATCGTTTCGAATATTGCGATTTACGTTTATTTCGATTAATGTTCCTTTTAACGATGTTAGCCCTTGGCGCTGATATCGCTACTCTGTAACGAATTAACAAACTGAAGAACGCTGGAATACTTGATGAAAAATACTCCTCTAAATAGTTTGAGCCTTCCGGCTCCAAAAGAAATGGAGGCCGCTATCCGTGGACAAAGGCAGCTTGCAACCTACCTGTCTACGAAGCTGGAAACACAGGAAATTTCGATTCAGGATGCGCATGATATTGCCCATCGGATCGAGTTGCCTACCTCAGCACTCACGCTTTTGATGAGTATCCTTGGCGAACTGGCGGCGGGTAATGCTGTCCAGATTGTCCCCGTGCAGGCTGAGTTAACGACACAAGAAGCGGCAAATATTCTGAATGTTTCACGGCCACATATGGTGAAGCTTTTGGAAGAAGGCCATCTTCCTTTCCATAAAACAGGTCGTCATCGCCGCGTGCTTTTTGCTGATTTGATGCAATACAAAGAACAGCGTGAAAATGAAAGTATGCAAGCCATGCAGGAGCTGACAGACCGAAGTCAGGAACTCGGGTTTTACTAATGAATCACTCCCCCTATCCCGTGGTACTTGATGCGTGTGTCATTTATCCATCCTTGCTACGAGATTTGCTCATGCATCTTGGTTTAACAGGGCTATATCAGCCAAAGTGGACGGTAAAAATTCAGGAAGAGTGGCAGCGAAATTTGTTGCTAAATAACGCTGACGTAACGATGGATAAGCTCAGGAACATTGAGCATCTGATGAATAAGGCATTACCTGATGCCAATGTGACTGGATACGAGCAACTTATCTCTGCTCTGGTTTTACCTGATGTGGGTGATCGACATGTATTGGCAGCGGCGATACGCGCTAATGCAGAAGTCATCGTCACTGCGAATCTGAAAGACTTTCCAGCAACGGCACTTTTCGAATTTGGAGTGGAAGCCATGCATCCAGACGACTTCATTGCCGATTTATTTGATCTCAATTCTGCTCTGGTGCTTAAAGCGGTTCGCACTTCGCGCACTGCCTTCAGAAAGCCTCCGTTTGATGTGGACGAGTATCTGGATTGTCTCCAGCGTCAGGGACTACCAATGACGGTAAAAGAACTGGATGCGTATCGATCACTGATTTAACGACCTACTCAAGCAGACGGTGTCTTCCATACAGGCTGGCGCCGTTTTTTCATTGTACTTCCCTACTTCCCCGCACGCTTTTTCTGTTGTTACATCGTTGCAGTAAAACATTGCGAACCGCCGCGTATAACGTCGTTAACACGCTGTTTTTGCTGATAAGACTCATTATCCTGACGCCATGAAAACAGGTAATCGACAACGGCGAGGGTTTACCTTGCTTGAATTATTGGTGGTGCTGACGATTGTGGCGCTAATGGCGGGCGGCGGTTTGCATGGCTGGATTCAGTATCAGCAGGCAATCCGTCTGGAGCAGAGTGCGCAGCAACTGCTGGACTTTTTAAGTCGGGTTCAGGCGAATGCCTACTGGCATAACGAAACCCGCACAGCGAAGCTCATATCGCAGGGAGAATTATGGTGCATGGTGGCAGGGCAGAATGAAAAGCAGGCAGAGGATTCGTGCCGTGAGAACCATCCGGGACAGTTCGTTCGCCGCACGCAGGATGTGGTGTTGGCAAAGTTCACAAGCAACGTTTTTACGTTCTTTGGCTTGCGTAACGCGGCACAGGCTGGGCACATCTCGCTGTCGAATTCTGCGGGTCAGTTACGCCTCATCATCTCGGTGAGAGGGCGCATGCGTCTGTGCAGCGAGGCGCAGGTTGTCTTGGCGATTCCCCTATGCTGAAACCGCTCGTGTTGACACGAACAAAATTGAGGCAACCAAAGCCGAAGTGTAAGCAGCGGGGCTTCACTCTGCCGGAAATCCTGTTAGCACTGAGTTTAGGTAGCCTGATTATGCTGTCGGCGGCACAGCTATACCCTCTGCTGCGTAGTCAAAGTCAGGACAGCGCACAGCTTTTCCGTCTGGAGCAGCTCTTCAGTCAGGTCGCCATGGGAATTGAGAAAGACATCCGTCGGGCTGGTTTTTGTGTGGGAACCTGTCAGGGAAAGGCGATCAGCCTGGGGAATTATCCAGGAGAGGCAGAAAACAGCTGTCTGAATGTCTCCTACGATCTTAACCGAAACGGGGCTTGGGATGGTGGGGAGCAGCAGGATGCGGAATCTTTTGGCTATCGTCTGCGCGGTCGGTCGTTGGAAATTCAGAGTGGAGCGCATAACTGTCAGGGCGACAGGTGGGAGAAGCTGTTTGATCCGCAGGAGGTGGTACTCACGGTGTTCCGGTTACAGCGTCTGTCTGCGAAAAACAATGCGGCGTTGTATGAATTACAACTGGCCGGTTATTGGGCCAAACGTCCTGCCGTTCGGCAGCATATCACTCGCCTTATTCTTGGTCGTAACCAATGAAAAAAGGACATCAGGAGGGGAGTGGAACGCTGGCTATGGTGCTGCTCATCGCCATTATCGGCCTGCTGTTGATGTCCGGTTTGCAACGCCAGCTTGATGCTGCCATTCAGGTGGGTAACGATGAACGGCACTATCTGCAAGCGTTCAATCAGGCATTGTCCTCGCTGAATTGGGGAAGAGGGCAGCGTTGGAGCGCGCTAACGGAAAACTGGCAGTGCCAGCGGCTGTCGGCAGAACAGCTCGTAGTGTGCCTGCGTGCGGCCTCGGATGGGGAGCAAGGATTACTGCGTGGCGAAGGAACTCTTCCTGCTTCAGCGCTGCCGTTGACGTTGTACCAACGCGTGTCCTTTTCGGCACTGTCGTCGGGCCAGATTGCGATTCAACCATTGGGTAACGGCTGGTTAGACTTTTGCCCGGATAAAGATGTCGCACGCTGTGATGCAACGGAGTAGCGCAATGAACAACAGGCTCAGGAGTCGTCAATCTGGTTTCAGCCTGCCGGAGACGCTGGTTGCGGCGCTGCTGTTCGCCGTGTCGCTGATGGGGTTACTGCAATATCACCAGATCTTGCAGCAATCATTTCAACACCAGTTGCAGCAGCGTCAGGCGTGGCGGTTCGCTATGCAGCAACTGGAAGCCTATGAAGCGGGTGTGTCGTATGATCCGTTCGCGCTTGGTCATGAAGAATCTCTTAGCAAAAACTGGCAGTTTAGCGTGTCAGAGCAGTTACAGGGCCCAGAATGCCGTCAGGTAACGGCAAGAGTCATGACGCCACGTCGCTATCAGGCTACACTAAACCGTTGGTTTTGCCTGTCATCGCCTGTTGGGTAGGCATACTTGGGTAAACTATACCCTAAATAATTCGAGTTGCAGGCAGGCGGCAACCGCACGAATTCCCGGGAGCTTACACCAGTAAGTGACTGGGGTGAGTAAGGGAAGCCAACGCACATGCAGTTTGAAGTATGACGGGTATATGAATGATCAATCGTAAGCCGCGGCGAGCAGGAGCCAGAATGTTTAGAATCTATCACTCCAATCAGTTGGATATCTTGAAAAGACTGATGGTTGAGCTGATAAAACGTCAGCCGCTTGCAGATCCCTTCCAGCAGGAAGTGATTTTGGTGCAAAGCCCGGGGATGGCGCAGTGGCTGCAAATTGAACTGGCTGGACACTTCGGCATTGCTGCCAATATTCAATTCCCGCTGCCCGGTGTTTTTTTGTGGAATATGTGTCGCCATGTGCTGCCGGATATTCCAAAAGAAAGCGCTTTCAGCAAGGATGCGATGACGTGGAAGCTCATGCATTTGCTGCCCGATTTGTTGGCACAGCCTGATTTTGCGGCCCTTAACCACTATTTGCAGGATGACGATAACCAGCGCAAGCTGCATCAGCTTGCCGGACGCGTAGCGGATCTTTTCGATCAATATCTGATTTATCGCCCTGAGTGGATCAAGGCATGGCAAGAAGGGAAACAGGTTGACGATCTCGGTGGCAACCAGCTGTGGCAATCGGCGCTGTGGCGTGCGTTGGTTGACTACACTCGCGAACTGGCGCAGCCCGAATGGCACCATGCGATTTTGTATCAACGCTTTATTACTGCGCTAGAACAGGCAAAAGCGTGCCCGAAAGGCCTGCCGCCACGCGTTTTTATCTGCGGTATTTCGGCGTTACCCCCTATTTATTTACAGGCGTTGAACGCGCTGGCGCAGCATATTGACGTGCATCTGCTATTTACCAATCCCTGCCGCCATTACTGGAGTGACATTCAGGACTATAAATTTCTGGCGAAGCTAAAAGCCCGCCACCGTCGCCTACACCGCTTTGATGGTGAACAGCCTGATGAAACCCGCCCGCTCTTTCGCGATCCCTCACAGGCAGAAACGTTGTTCAACGACGACGGTAAACAGTCGATTAATAACCCCTTGCTGGCATCGTGGGGCAAGCTGGGGCGCGATAACCTTTATCTGCTGGCTGAGTTGGATAGCGTGCAGGAAATCGACGCCTTTGTTGAGTTGGATGGTGAAAATCTGCTGCAAACCTTGCAGCGCGACATTCTTGAGCTGGAAGACCACGCGGTGGTTGCCGTCAGCCACGAAACGCAGAACACCAGCATGCAAAAACGCCTGCTGGCACTCGACGATCGTTCGATCGATTTTCACGCCTGCCATAGCCCGCAGCGTGAGGTTGAAGTGCTTCACGATCGGCTGCTGGCTATGATGGCTGACGATCCTGAGCTGATGCCGCGCGACGTCATTGTGATGATGGCGGATATCGACAGCTATACGCCGTTTATTCAGGCGGTATTTGGTAACGCACCGGACAACCGTTACCTGCCTTTTGCCATCTCCGATCAGCGTGCGCGACATGCGCATCCCGCATTGCAGGCGGTAATCAGCCTGCTGGATTTACCGACGAGCCGTTTTACGGCAGAACAGGTTCTGGCATTGCTTGAAGTGCCCGCGCTGGCTGCGCGTTTCGGTATTCAGGAAGAAGGGCTACGTCGTCTGCGCCTGTGGGTAGTGGAATCAGGTGTGCGCTGGGGATTGGATGACGACAACGTGCGCGATCTGATGCTACCGCCAACGGGGCAACATACATGGCGTTTTGGCCTGACGAGAATGCTGCTGGGCTATGCGATGGACAGCCAGGTCGGCGACTGGCAGGGCGTATTGCCTTACGATGAATCCAGCGGCCTGATTGCCGAACTGGCTGGTCAACTGGCCGAACTGCTGATGCATATCCATCACTGGCGTCAGCGTCTGTCTCAGCCACGTGTGCTTGTTGACTGGTTACCGCTGTGTCGAGAGCTGATCGAAACCTTCTTTGATGCTGACAGCGAGACTGAAGCGGCGCTGGCATTGGTAGAAAAACAGTGGCAGTACGTGATTGGTATGGGCACGATGGCGCATTATCCGCAACAGGTGCCGATCTCCCGGTTACGTGATGAACTGTCGCGGCGTCTCGATCAGGAGCGGCTCAGCCAGCGTTTCCTGGCCGGTTCGATCAACTTTTGTACGCTGATGCCCATGCGTTCCATCCCGTTCAAGGTCGTGTGTTTGTTGGGTATGAATGACGGCGTTTATCCTCGAACGCTGCCGCCACTCGGGTTCGATCTGATGGGGCGGAAAATCAAGCGCGGCGATCGTAGCCGACGTGATGATGACCGCTATCTGTTTCTTGAGGCGCTTCTGTCGGCACAGCACAAACTCTATATCAGCTATATCGGGCGCTCGATCCAGGATAATACGCGTCGCTATCCTTCCGTATTGGTCAGCGAACTGACGGAATACATTGCACAAAGTTACGTCCTGCCGGGTGATGAAGCGCTGGATATCGATAGCAGCGCGGAGCGCGTGGTGAAGCACCTTTGCCGCGAACATAGCCGGATGCCTTTTGATGCGAATAACTTCCTGCCTTCACCGCAGCCGTTGAGCTTTGCGGCAGAGTGGCTGGCTGCGGCGAACCAAAAAGGGGAAGCGCAGCCTGATTTCGATCGTGAAGCCTTGTCCGAAAGAGCGAGTGATAGGGATGTTAGTCTGGACGATCTGAAGCGTTTTTATCGTCATCCTGTGCGAGCCTTTTTTCAACTGCGGCTTGGCGTGAGTTTTATGCTGCACAGCGATGAGCTGTTGGATGAAGAACCCTTTGTGGTTGATAGCCTTAACCGCTATCAGTTGAATAGCGAGTTGCTTAATACCTTGATTAATGAAGGCGATACGGAAAAACTGTATCGCCGTGCCAGAGCGGCGGGTGAACTGCCCTATGGCGCGTTCGGCGAAATTTACTGGCAGGAACAGCAGCAGGAGATGGCGCAGTTGGCTGCGCGTGTACGCGATGAATTAACGCCTTCGCTGTCGGTGAGTCGGGAAGTGGATATCCTCCTCGACGGCGTGCGCGTCAGGGGCTGGCTGAATCAGGTTCAGCCGGATGGTTTGCTGCGCTGGCGTCCGGGCACACTTTCGATGAAGGATGGCATTACGCTGTGGTTGGAACATCTGGCCTACTGCGCAACGGGCGGACAGGGTGAAAGCCGGCTGTATGGGCGGGAAGACACGGCGTGGCGCTTTGCTGCCTTGTCGGAAGCGCAGGCCAGAGAACATTTGGCCGTCATGCTGGATGGATATCGTCAGGGAATGAGCAAGCCGCTGTTATTGCTAAATAAAGCAGGGAGCGCCTGGCTGGCTGAATGTTATGATCGTGAAAGTGATAGCCTGCGGGCGGATGAGGACGCGCAGAACAAAGCGCGCACCCGGTTACTGCAAGCCTGGCAGGGCAACATGGGAATGCGGGGTGAAGGTGAGGATTATTACCTGCAACGCATTATTCGTGAGTTGGATGAAAAGCGAATGAATGAGGTGATTGAAGCGGCGCAAATCTGGCTACTGCCACCGTTCCGCTCTAATCTGGCGTGATGAGTTTGTTTTGGGTAATGCCCGAGTCGATTTCGAGGTGCGAGAAGATAACGCACTGCAACGTGAAAAGTGATGGATATGAGGTTGGAGAATTGCATGCGTAAACAGTGGGTCTGGATTACCGGGTGGTTTCTTTTATTCACATTCTGGCTT
This sequence comes from Pectobacterium aquaticum, assembly GCF_003382565.3. Taxonomy (NCBI): domain Bacteria; kingdom Pseudomonadati; phylum Pseudomonadota; class Gammaproteobacteria; order Enterobacterales; family Pectobacteriaceae; genus Pectobacterium; species Pectobacterium aquaticum. Next base: position 3,412,917 of record NZ_CP086253.1, on the reverse strand, counting down.
CCGGCGAGTTGGGCTGAGACGGGCTGGCAGCCTCTGGCTCAGACGATTCGAAAAAGCGAAAAAGATCCGCGGCACTATCAGGCGATCAAACTGGATAATGGAATGACCGTTCTGCTGGTTTCCGATCCGCAGGCACCCAAATCGCTGGCATCACTGGCGCTGCCTATTGGCTCGCTGGACGATCCCAATAATCAACTGGGATTAGCGCATTACCTCGAACATATGGTGCTGATGGGATCGAAACGTTATCCAGAGCCAGAGGCGCTGTCTGAATTTTTGAAAAAGCATGGCGGTAGCCACAATGCCAGCACGGCGTCTTACCGCACAGCGTTTTATCTGGAAGTGGAAAATGATGCACTGCGGCCCGCCGTCGATCGGATGGCGGATGCAATTGCGGAGCCGCTGCTCGATCCGGTGAATGCCGATCGTGAGCGTAATGCGGTCAATGCGGAATTAACGATGGCGCGTTCGCGCGACGGTCACCGCATGGCGCAGGTGGGGGCGGAAACGCTGAACCCGGCGCACCCGAGCGCGCGTTTTTCGGGGGGCAATCTTGAAACCCTGAGCGATAAACCCGGCAGTAAACTGCATGATGAGCTGGTGAAGTTCTATCAGAAATACTACTCAGCCAACCTGATGAAAGGGGTGATTTACAGCAATCAACCTCTGCCTGAACTGGCGAAACTGGCGGTCGACACATTCGGGCGCATTCCCAATCACAACGCCAGCGTTCCTGCGGTTACCGTTCCTGTGGCGACGGAAAAGCAGCGCGGCGTAATGATTCACTATGTTCCTGCTCAGCCTAGAAAACAGCTGCGCATTGAGTTTCGTGTCAGCGATATTAGCCAGGCGTTTCGCAGCAAGACGGATACCTATATTAGCTATCTGATCGGCAACCGCAGCCAGAATACGCTCTCTGACTGGTTGCAAAAGGAAGGGCTGGTTGAGTCTATCGGGGCAGGTTCTTCGCCGATCATCGACCGTAACGGCGGCATGTTTGCTATTTCAGCCTCGCTGACCGATAAAGGTCTGGCACAGCGTGATGAAGTGATCGCTGCAATATTCCGTTACCTGCAACAAATCCGCACAGAAGGGATTCAGCAGCGCTATTTTGATGAGATCGCGCATGTCCTGGATCTGGATTTCCGCTATCCGTCCATCAGCCGTGATATGGACTACATCGAATGGTTGGTGGATACCATGCTGCTCGTGCCGGTCGAACATACGCTTGATGCCCAGTATGTCGCCGATCGCTACGATCCGAAGGCTATCGCTGCACGACTGGACGAGATGACGCCGCAGAACGCGCGCGTCTGGGTCATCAGCCCGAATGAGCCGCATAATAAAGTGGCCTACTTTGTCGATGCGCCGTACGAGATGAATAAAATCCCGTCAGCAACATTCGCAAAATGGAAAACGCTGGGGCAGAAAATGTCACTGTCGTTGCCGACGATCAATCCCTATATCCCGGATGATTTCTCCCTGATCAAAGCCGATAAGGCGATGACCAAACCGACGCTCCTGCTGAATCAGCCAGGGCTGCGCGTGCTGTATATGCCAAGCCACTACTTTGCCGATGAACCGAAAGCGGAAATCACGCTGTTCCTGCGTAATCAGGAAGCGCGCAGTACCGCCCGTAATCAGGTGCTGTTTGCGTTAAACGATTATCTGGCAGGTCTGGCGCTGGATGAACTCAGCTATCAGGCTTCGATCGGTGGCATCAGTTTCTCCACTCGCAGCAATGATGGTCTGGTGATTAGCGCCAATGGCTATACCCAGCATTTGCCACAGTTGCTGCTGACGTTGGCGGATGGCTACGCCTCCTTTACCTCGACGGAAGCACAGTTGGAGCAGGCGAAATCCTGGTACATACAGCAGTTGGATGCGGTAGAGAAATCAAAAGCCTTTGAACAGGCGTTACAGCCGGTTCAGGCGATATCGCAATTGCCTTACTTTGAGCGCGCAGAACGTCGTAACCTGCTGAAGGATATCCGTTTACAGGATGTGGTTAACTACCGCAAAGACCTGCTGCAAAAAGCCACGCCGGAAATGCTGGTTGTCGGCAATCTGGCACCAGAGAAAGTCACCGAGCTGGCGAACACGCTGAAAACGCATCTGAAGGCCAGTGGCGACAATCTGTCGCGCAGCGATGATGTCAAAGTCAGTAAGCCGCAGCTTGCTAATCTACAGCGCTCGGGCAGCAGCACGGATTCTGCGTTAGCGGCGGTGTATGTACCGACGGGTTATTCGGAAACGGAAAGCATGGCGTATAGCTCGGTGCTGGGGCAGATCGTTCAGCCTTGGTTCTATAGCCAACTGAGAACGGAAGAGCAACTGGGTTATGCGGTGTTTGCCTTCCCGACGACGGTCGGCCGACAGATGGGCATTGCCTTCCTGCTGCAAAGCAACAGCAAACAGCCTGCTTATCTGTATCAGCGCTATGAAGATTTTTACCTGAAAGCGCAAAAACGACTGCGTGAAATGAGTGAAGAAGAGTTCACGCAGTATAAGCAGGGCGTGATGAATGAACTTAACCAGCGTCCGCAAACCTTAGGTGAAGAGGCTAGCCGACTGCGTCGCGATCTGGATCAGGAAAACTTTGCTTTTGATTCGCGCGAGAAACTGCTCGAACAAATCAAACCGCTGACGGTGGCGCAACTGGCAGATTTCTTCCAGAAGGCGCTGAAGCCTGAAGGCCTGGCTATTCTGTCGCAGGTTTCCGGTAGTCATCATGGTAAAGCCGACTATGCCGCACCGAAAGGATGGCACACCTACGCGGATGCGTCTTCATTGCAGAAAACGTTACCGCGTGAGAAAGCACCTACGATGATCCCTGCGCCAGCAGCATCGACAGTGGTCGGTAAGGTTCCAGCAGAATGAAAAATGCCGCGCCGCAATCATTAGACGTTATGACGTTGCCGCTCCTCGGAGAGCGGCTGATTGAGGCGTCGGCCGGAACGGGGAAAACCTATACGCTGGCTGCGCTTTACCTGCGCCTGCTATTGGGGCTGGGGAAGCAAGCCGCGTATCCACGTCCACTACTGGTCGAGGAAATTCTGGTTGTGACCTTTACGGAGGCTGCGACCGAAGAATTGCGGGAGCGTATTCGTGCCAGAATTCACGCGTTGCGCATCGCCTGCCTGCGTAAAAGCGCGCAGGGTGAAGAAGCAGAGAAGCCTAAGGATGCTTCGCTAGCGCAACTGCTGGCGGAGATTTCGGACCACCGCGATGCGGCCGACGTATTGCTGGCGGCTGAACGCCAAATGGACGAAGCGGCGATCTACACGATCCACGGCTTCTGCCAGCGTATGCTCAGTACCAATGCGTTTGAATCCGGCGTGCTTTTCGAACAGGTGCTGATAGAAGATGAACAGCCGCTGCGCCGTCAGGCCTGCGCTGATTTCTGGCGTCGTTATTGCTACCCGCTGCCAGTCGAGGTCGCACGCATTATCGGTCTGGAGTGGAAAGGGCCGGAAAACCTGCTGGCCGATCTGGCGCCTTATCTGCACGGTGAACCCCCTGCGTTTCGCTTGCCGCCACAAGAAGATGAAACGCTACTGAGTCGACATGAGAAGATCGTAGCGACGATCGATGCATACAAACAACGCTGGCTGGCGTCAGCCGTGGATCTGGAATCGCTGATCGTGGCTTCTGGCGTTGATAAACGCAGCTACAGTAGTAAGCATCTTCCCAACTGGCTACAGAAAGTTATGCTGTGGGCAGAGCAGCCGACGCTGGATTATCAACTGCCGAAAGATCTGGTGAGATTTGCCCAGCAAACGCTAATCGAGAAAACGAAGAAAGGCGAGCCGCCTGTTCATGCCCTCTTTGAGGAGACCGAACGGCTACTTGAAGCGCCGCTGTCGCTGCGTGATTTAGTCATTGTCCGTGCGCTGTCGGCGATCCGGGATTCAGTGCGTGAGGAAAAACGACAGCGTGCAGAACTGGGATTTGACGATCTGCTGAGCCGTCTGGATGTTGCGTTGCAGCAGCCGGGTGGGGAACAGCTTGCCAGCGCCATTCGCGAACGCTATCCGGTGGCGATGATCGATGAGTTTCAGGATACCGACCCCCAACAGTACCGTATTTTCCGAACGCTGTACGTCGGGCAGTCGCAGTGTGGGCTGCTGCTGATCGGTGACCCTAAGCAGGCTATTTATGCGTTTCGCGGTGCGGATATTTTTACCTATATGCACGCACGCGGAGAAGTGGCCGCACACTATACGCTGGGCACGAACTGGCGCTCGTCGCACCAGATGGTACGCGGCGTTAACCGCTTGTTTGAACGTCTGGAGAATCCTTTTATTTTCCAAAATATCCCTTTTCTGCCAGTCAAGCCGGCTGAATCTAAGCGCGGTTTGGTGTTTGAGGTTGCGGGACAGCCGCAGCCTGCGCTGCAATTCTGGCTAACGGGTTCGGAACCGATTGGCATAGGAGATTATCAGCAGCGGATGGCGCGCCAGTGTGCGGCGCAGATTCGTGATTGGCTGGCGGCCAGCCAGCGTAGCGAAGCTTGGCTGATCACCGACGATTCTCGCCGTTTGGTCAGGGCATCTGACATGAGCGTGCTGGTGCGTAGCCGACGTGAAGCCTCGCTGATTCGTGACGCGCTGAGCCGTTTATCCATTCCCTCGGTGTATCTGTCCAATCGAGACAGCGTATTCAGTACGCCAGAAGCCAGCGATATGTTGTGGCTGTTGCAGGCGGTGCTGGCACCCGAGCAAGAGCGCACGTTACGCAGCGCCATGGCGACGGCCTTGATGGGGTTGGATGCCGAACAGGTTGATGCCTTAGGGCAAAGCGAAGCCGCATGGGATGCGCTGGTGGATGAATTTGCGGGCTACCGTGCTCTGTGGCGTCAGCGCGGCGTGCTGCCGATGTTGCGGGCGTTGATGAGTCAACATCAACTGGCGGAGAACCTGCTGGCGAGTGCTGAGGGCGAACGCCGGATTACCGATATTTTGCACATCGGTGAATTGTTGCAGGATGCCTCCGCAACGCTTGATAGCGAACATGCGCTGGTGCGCTGGCTATCACAGCAGATCGTCCAACCTAATCCGCAGGCAGAGAACCAGCAGCTACGTTTGGAAAGCGATCGTCACCTGGTGCAGATCGTGACGATCCACAAATCGAAAGGGCTCGAGTATCCGCTGGTGTGGCTGCCTTTCATCAGTAACTTCCGCGTGCAGGATCAGGGAATTTATCACGATCGAGAGAACTATCATGCCGTGTTGGATCTGCAAAATAATGAAGAAAGCCAGGCGCTAGCGGAAGAAGAGCGGCTGGCGGAAGATTTGCGTTTGCTGTATGTCGCGCTGACCCGTTCTATCTACCACTGTAGCGTGGGCGTCGCGCCGGTTCAGCGGTCGCGTAAGAAAGACGGCAGCAGCGATATGCACCAGAGCGCGCTGGGCTATTTACTCCAACGGGGTAAAGAAGCCGAGGCTGCCACGTTAGTCAGCGAGCTGGAAGGCATGGTTGGCGATGGTGTCGCATTAACACCGCTACAGGCAACGGAAGAACAGCGCTGGCAGCCGGATAGACCAGAATTGGCAGAGTTGCGGGCTCGTCACATTGAACGCCAACTGCGCGACGGCTGGCGAGTAACCAGCTATTCGGGGCTTCAGCAGCAGGGTTCTGCAAGCGCACAGGATCTGGTGCCGCGTCTGGATATCGAAGCGATAGGTGAGCGTCAAGAAGCGGATGAAACCCAACTGACACCGCATACGTTCCCGCGCGGTGCGAGTCCGGGAACGTTTTTGCATAGCCTGTTTGAAACGCTGGATTTTACTCAGCCCGTTGAGGATGACTGGCTAGCTGAGCAACTGCAGCTACAGGGATTTGAAGCGCATTGGAACCCAGTGTTAAAGGCGTGGATGGATACGCTTTTGCATACGCCGCTTAATGAGCAAGGGATCGCGCTATCGGCGCTGGATAACGCCGATAAGCAGGCCGAATTACAGTTCTATATACCGATTGATGCGCCAATACAGGCGGCGCAGCTCGATCGGTTGGCAAAGCATCACGATCCGCTATCCGCGCGGTGTCCAGCGCTCTCTTTTCAGCAGGTGAAAGGCATGCTGAAAGGGTTTATCGATCTGGTGTTCCGCTGGGAAGGGCGCTATTACCTGCTGGACTATAAGTCCAACTGGCTCGGCCCTGATGCCAGCGCGTACACCCAAACGGCCATGATGCAGTCGATGGCTGAACACCGCTACGACTTGCAATATCAGCTCTACACGTTGGCTTTGCACCGCTATCTGCGTCATCGCATTGCGGATTATGACTATGAGCGCCATTTTGGTGGGGTTTTTTATCTGTTTTTACGCGGCGTTGAAGCGTCGCATCCCGGCAATGGCATTTTTGCTTGTCGTCCCTCTACTGAATTTGTTTTCGGGCTGGATGCGCTCTTCAAGGGAAAGACGCTTGACGATGCTGATACAGGAATTCCCTCATGATTGCGTTACTTGAAACGGCACTGGCGCGGCGGTTGCTGCGCCCGCTGGATGTTCAGTTCGCCAGAATGCTGGCGGATGAGACGCAGCCCGATCTGCTGTTGGCTGCCGCCTGCCTGAGTGCGCACTCGGGGGCGGGGCATGTGTGTTTACCGCTGGAGAACTTGCAGGCGCAGACGCTGTTTGACGGCCGCGAGCCTGAACTGGCGCAACATCTACTTGCGGAGACAGGACTAAGCACAGTTGCCGCATGGCAGCAGCGTTTACTGGCGTCCGATGCCGTCAGCGACGGCAGCAAGCCGACGCCGCTGGTGCTGCAAGGAGAAAAGCTGTATTTACAGCGCAGCTGGCAGAGTGAAGGCCGCGTGGCGCAGTTTATCGCCAGCGAGCGCGATACGATCCCCGTCGATGAACCTGCAATTCGGGCGGTTTTGGATCGGCTGTTTCCTGACACGGACGAAGAGATTAACTGGCAGAAGGTGGCCGCGGCTGTCGCCTTGACGCGCCGCATTGCGGTGATTTCCGGCGGGCCGGGAACGGGGAAAACCACGACGGTGGCTAAGTTGTTAGCGGCGTTGATTGAGCTGAATACGGGAGAGACGTTACGTATTCAACTGGCTGCGCCGACTGGGAAAGCGGCTGCGCGGCTCACGGAGTCGCTGGGGCAGGCCCTGCACCGTCTGGCGGTGGATCCTCGGTTACGGGAAGCGTTTCCGCAGGAAGCGACAACGCTGCATCGTCTTTTGGGGGCGGTGACGGACAGCCATCGTCTGCGTCACCATCAGGACAACCCGCTGCATTTGGATGTGCTGATTGTGGATGAGGCGTCGATGGTCGATCTGCCGATGATGGCGAATGTGATCGCCGCGCTTCCACCACACGCCAGAATTATCTTTCTGGGCGACCGCGATCAACTGGCGTCCGTCGAGGCGGGCGCGGTGTTAGGTGACATCTGTCGTTTTGCCGAAGCTGGCTATAGCCATGCGCGGGCGCAGCAATTGCAGCGGCTGACGGGTTGTAAGCTGGATGAACGTGGTCCTGAAGGACAGACGACGGTTGGTGACAGTATCTGTCTGTTACGCCGGAGCTACCGTTTCGATCCGCATTCCGGTATTGGCCAACTGGCGCTGGCGGTGAACGGCGGTGATGACGCTCGTGTGCGTGCTGTGTTAAACGGCGAGTTTGCCGATATTACCTGTAGCCCGTTAACCGCGGCTGAAGAGTATCAGGCCATGCTGGCACAGTGTGTCGAAGGGTATCGTGATTATCTACAGCTTGTGGCGGCGGGAGCCACGCCGGACGCTGTTCTGCTTGCTTTCCAGCGCTATCGCCAGCTGTGCGCGTTGCGTGAAGGGCCGTTTGGCGTTGCAGGGCTGAATCAGCGCATCGAGCAGGCTTTGCATCAGGCTGGGCTGATTCAACGCAGTCGTAATCCGCTTAACCGCTGGTATCCCGGCCGACCGGTCATGATTGAACGTAACGATGCCGCATTGGGTCTGTTCAATGGTGACATCGGTATCGCCATGATAGGGGAAAGCGGGGAGCTGCGCGTATTTTTCCCCTTGCCGAATGGCGAAACCAAAGACGTTACGCCAAGCCGTCTGCCGCCGCATGACACGGCCTATGCGATGACGGTGCATAAATCGCAGGGATCGGAGTTCGATCATACGGCGCTGGTGCTGCCGAACCACTATTTACCGGTGCTGACGCGGGAACTGGTGTATACCGCCATCACGCGTGCACGCCAGCGTTTGTCACTTTATACCGATGTCCGTATTCTCTGCCGAGCGGTGAAAACGCCAACGCAGCGCTATAGCGGCTTGGAAGAGAGAATTAGCGCATTAATGGTGCGCTCTTCTGCTAGTAAGATGCCATTCAGTTAGGGAAGTACGATACGCTGCGGGTGTGAATTGCGTTGACAAATTGGCATGATATCCCTGTCTGATGGCTTATTGAAATGAACAACGTGAGCGGTGAGTTTGGCAAGCGGCCATAAGCGGATGAAAGATCGTGGCCGACTTTACGGTCGGCCACGAGAAGTGTTATCGAGTGGAATAACTCAGAGATCCAGCACCAGAATCTTCGAGCGACGCTGGTAGTTGTACAGCGCCTGCTTTTTCTTCGGCAGCATTTCCACTTCGGCGGGTAAAAAGCCGCGTTCCTGGAACCAGTGGATGCTGTGCGTCGTCAGTACAAACAGCTTTTGCAGACCTTGTTGACGTGCCTGAGCGGCAACGCGCAGTAACAGCATATCGCCGCGTGATGAGCTGCGGTAATCCGGGTGAACTGCGACGCAGGCCATTTCGCCAATGCTCTCTTCCGGGAACGGATAAAGCGCGGCGCAGGCGATAGTCAGGTTATCGCGTACCACGACAGTGAATTTGTCGATTTCCATTTCCAACTGCTCGCGCGAGCGTCTGACCAGAATGCCTTGCTCTTCCAGCGGGCGAATCAGCTCCAGAATACCGCCAATGTCATTGATGGTCGCACGGCGAACCTGCTCGGCGCTTTCCATCACGATCTGCGTACCGATGCCGTCGCGTGAGAACAGTTCCTGCAACAGCGCACCGTCGTCCTGATAGCTGATCAGGTGGCTGCGGCGCACGCCGCTACGGCAGGCCTTGACCGCGCCGCGCAGGAATCGGACCGTACCCGAATGGTAATCGCCAGCCTGTTCCAGTGCATCAATACGCTGCTGTGCATCATCAGGGAACAGCTCGGAAATGATGTTGCCTTCTTCATTGGTCACGCCCTGCGAGGAGCAGAAGCCGATCATCTTCTCCGCTTTCAGCTTAATGGCGAGCTGGGTCGCGACCTCTTCCGAGGTTAAATTGAAACTTTCACCCGTGACTGACACGGCAACCGGACCGAGCAGCACAATCGCGCCGCTATTCAACTGGCGGTGAACCGCTTCTTCATCAATACGACGAATACGGCCGCTGTGGCAGTAATCCACACCGTCATCAACGCCAAGCGGCTGCGCGATAATAAAGTTACCGCTGACGACATTAATGTGGGCACCTTGCAGCGGTGTGTTGTTCAGGCTCATCGACAGCCGAGCGGTGATGTCCAGCTGCAGCATTCCCGCCGCCTGCTTGACCAGCTCCAGCGTGGCGCTGTCGGTGATGCGGGTGTTTTTATGGTAGTGAGGCTCGTAGTGATGCGTTGTCAGGTTGGCGTCGATCTGGGGACGAGCGCCATAAACCACCACCAGCTTGATCCCCAGACTGTGTAGCAGCCCGATATCATTTACGATGCTAGAGAAGTTGGCATGTTCAATGGCTTCGCCACCTAACATGATGACAAACGTTTTGCCACGGTGGGCATTGATATAGGGAACTGAATGGCGGAAGCCCTGAACCAGTTCTGTACTCCGTTCCTTCACTGCGAGCCCTCTTTGCATTTTTATTCGTAATTTCTGTATTTTTATTCTTTATGACGTAAAAGGCAAGAGGAAGTATTAACCAGAAAAGCGAGGTTAATGCTTCAAATTTATGATATCCGCCTGTTATAAGGCCTGCACATGATTTTTGCATGACAGAGTGGGATAGATTCGTTAAAGTTTTTGACAATTTTTACCTTTATTCATTTTTTAATGACCTATCCAGTGCACTGGCAACACAACAGCACAGGATAGCGCACAGCAATCAGATCGGAGTGGCATGTCTCATTCGAATCATCATTTGACTCGACGGCGTCTATTACAAACCGCAGCAGCAACCTGGCTGTTAAGCGTAAGTGGTGTAGGGATAGCGGCGACGACACAGGTCGTTGCCGTGCGCGTCTGGCCGTCCTCCGCCTATACCCGCGTCACGCTGGAATCCAATCACCCGCTGAAATATAAACAGTTTAGTCTGAGTCATCCTGAACGCATCGTGGTGGATATCGAAAATGTTCATCTGAACAGCGTGCTGAAGGAGATCGCCAGCCAGTTTACGTCAGATAACGACGCCCTGATTAAAGAAGCGCGTATCGGCCAGTTTGATAAAACCACGGTGCGCTTGGTGTTGGAACTCAAGCAGCAGGCGACGACCAAGGTCTTTACGCTGGGGCCAGTGGCTGAATTCAAGCACCGGCTGGTGCTGGATTTGTATCCTGCGGCAGGGCGCTACGACAACGAAGACGATCCGCTGCTGGCGCTGCTGGAGGATTACAACAAAGGCGATCTGGAACGTACGCTGCCGGCAGAAGCGCCGAAAGCTGGGAAAGCAGGGTGGGATCGTCCGCTGATTATCATGCTTGACCCCGGTCACGGTGGTGAAGATCCCGGTGCGATTGGCAAGAATAAAACGCGCGAGAAAGACATCGTGCTGCAAATCGCTCGCCGCTTGCGCAAGCTGATCGACAATGAATCCAACATGAAAGCCTATATGACGCGTAATGAAGATGTGTTCATTCCGCTGCGCGTAAGGGTGGCGAAAGCGCGCAAGCAGCGTGCCGATCTGTTCATTTCGATTCATGCTGATGCGTTTACCAATCGATCGGCAAGAGGATCGTCGGTTTTTGCGCTGTCGAAGAAAGGGGCAACCAGTACCGCTGCCAGATTTCTGGCAGAGACCCAGAACGAATCGGATTTGATCGGTGGGGTGAACATGAGCGGCGATCGCTATTTGGATCACACCATGTTCGATCTGGTGCAGACCGTGACCATCAGCGACAGTCTGAAGTTTGGTAAAGATATCCTGACCCGGCTGGGCAAGGTGAATCGTCTGCACAAAAACAGCGTCGATCAGGCCGGGTTTGCAGTACTGAAAGCCCCAGATATCCCCTCTGTTCTGGTTGAGACGGCCTTTATCAGTAATCTGGAAGAAGAGCGTAAGCTGCGCACTAGCCATTTCCAGCAGCAAATTGCGGAATCCATTTTTGCAGGAATTAAAGCCTACTTTGCCAGTCAGGCCGAACGGTAGTTGATGTTGTCGATGTAGCACGTGCGGTGACCGCGTCTTGCTGGCGCGGTTCAGAGGGAATAAATAGGTCTGGGGTGCGGTATAGGAACTGCATGGAAAATAGATGACGTAGAAAACAAAAAAGCACCCGTTAAGGTGCTTTATCGTTTTAGTCTTAGTTGGTTGCGGGGGCCGGATTCGAACCGACGACCTTCGGGTTATGAGCCCGACGAGCTACCAGGCTGCTCCACCCCGCGTCCGTATGACTTATCTTTACTTCTCTTGATGGACGACTCACATCAATTGGTTGCGGGGGCCGGATTCGAACCGACGACCTTCGGGTTATGAGCCCGACGAGCTACCAGGCTGCTCCACCCCGCGTCCGTAATGACTTATTTTTACTGCTTTCACATCTCTTGATGGACGACTCACATCAATTGGTTGCGGGGGCCGGATTCGAACCGACGACCTTCGGGTTATGAGCCCGACGAGCTACCAGGCTGCTCCACCCCGCGTCCGTGGATGCGCACTATACTCGTCATGAACATTGATGCAACCTATTTCTGTAAAAAACGCGGCATTGGGTTGTTGGGTGGTTAATTTATCATCGATCGGATTGATTTGTCACCGAATGGATGGTTTTGTGAACGGAATACGACGATTAACAGAAAAATCGATTTTTTACGATGCCGTGTGCCGAGTGGCATTCGTTTGACCCGTGGATTTATGTGCTCTCCCATTCCTTTCTCGATAGCCGTTTGTTATCGTTCGACGGTAAATTTTTTGATGTAAAAAGCGAGCGCAAAGATGAAGGGACGGTGGGGAAAATACGTGCTGACCGCAGTGGTCATTGCCATTCTGGCGGGGTGCCAATCCAGGCCAACCGATCGCGGGCAGCAATATAAAGATGGTCACCTCAACCAGCCTCTGGAATTGGTCAATGAGCCTAATGCTAAAGGAAAACCGGTCAACGCACGGGATTTCATGACCCAGGTTTCTGAAATTCGGTCGGCGTCACCTAATCTGTACTCGCGCAATAATACGACCTTTCAGGCGATTGAAAACTGGATGATGTCCGGTGCCGATACCCGCGAGCTGAGCAAGTTTGGTCTGAACGCCTGGCAGATGGAAGGCGTTGATAACTTTGGTAACGTGCAGTTCACGGGGTACTACACGCCAGTGTTGCAGGCGCGCCATACCCGTCAGGGGGAATTCCGCCATCCTTTATATGCTATGCCGTCAAAAGGCAAAAAGAACGGTCGACTGCCAGATCGCGCCGGTATTTATTCAGGTGCGCTGGATGAACGATTGGTTCTCGCCTGGACTAACTCGCTGGTCGATAACTTCATGATGGAAGTGCAGGGCAGCGCCTATATTGATTTTGGCGATGGACGTCCGCTGACGTTCTTTGGTTACGCTGGCAAAAACGGCCATGCCTACCGCAGTATTGGTAAGGTGCTGATCGATCGTGGTGAAGTTGCGCGTGAAGATATGTCGATGCAGGCGATCCGCAAATGGGCGGAGCAGCATTCTGAATATGAAGTGCGTGAACTGTTTGAGCAGAATCCTTCCTTTGTGTTCTTTAAGCCAATGATGTCTGCGCCCGTCAAAGGGGCTAGCGCCGTGCCGCTGGTGGCGAAAGCCTCTGTTGCCTCTGACCGTTCGCTGATCCCGGCAGGTACGGCTCTGTTAATGGAAGTGCCGCTGCTGGATAACGTTGGCAAATTCACCGGCAAGTATGAAATGCGCCTGATGATTGCGCTGGATGTCGGCGGGGCGATTAAAGGCCAGCACTTCGATATGTATCAGGGCATTGGGCCGGATGCCGGTCACTCGGCGGGCTTCTATAACCACTATGGCCGAGTCTGGGTGTTGAAGAACGCGCAAAGCAGTACTGCGAACGGTTCAGGATCTTCACTGCTGGTTAATTATCAACAAAATTGATGTTTCTCTGAGGTTGTCATGGCGATTAAACGTTATCCACATCTTGCGCACTGGGGCGCGTTTACCGCTGTGGTTGAAGACGGCAGACTGATTCGGTGCGAGCCGTTTGCTGACGATCCAGCACCGTCCGCCATGCTCGATTCCATCGTACCGCTGGTGTATTCCGACCGGCGTATCCGTCGGCCTTCGGTGCGTCGTTCCTGGCTTCAGAAACGCGAAAACAGCGACAGAACGCTGCGCGGCCGGGAGGACTTTGTTGAGGTGGATTGGGACGTCGCACTCGATCTGGTTGCGCAGGAAAATCGTCGTATTCGCGATCGCTACGGTGCGGACGGCATGTTCGCCGGTTCCTACGGCTGGTCATCTGCCGGGCGCTATCACCATGCGCGTTCTCAGGTACGACGCTTCTATTTTTCCGGCGGTGGCGCGGTCGATCAGCAGGGCAATTACAGCTGGGGCGCGGCGCAGTTCTTCCTGCCGTACGTGATCGGCACTTTCCACCCGCTGACGGGCAAAGTAACCGAATGGCGCAGCGTCGCCGAGCACTGTGATATTTTCCTCGCGTTTGGCGGTCTGGCGCTGAAAAACGCCCAGGTGGCCTCCGGCGGTGCTGGGCACCATACGCTTAAGCCTGCGCTGGAAGCGCTGGTGGCGAAAGGCATTCCTGTCATTAACATCAGCCCGATGCGCGATGATTGTCCTGAATTTGTGAATGCCGAGTGGATTCCAATCCGCCCGAATACTGATGTCGCCCTGATGCTGGCACTGGGGTATGAGATTCAACGTTTGGGCGCTGACGATAAGGATTTCCTGCAACGCTACTGCGTTGGCTACGAGCAATTGAGTGACTATTTGCACGGTCGCGGCGACGGTGTGGTGAAAACCCCCGAATGGGCCAGCGACATCACGGGTATTCCTGCCGAGTGCATCCGACGTCTGGCGCAGCAGTTAATTGGCGTACGCAGCTTTATTACCTGCTCTTACTCCGTGCAGCGCGCACACCGTGGCGAACAGCCTTACTGGATGATGATTGCGCTGTCTTCCATGCTGGGACAGGTGGGGTTACCGGGCGGTGGATTCTCCTTCGGCCACGGTTCGATGAACAGCGTCGGCAACGAGCGTATTTCAACGCCTGCGCCCGCGTCTCCGTCAACCCCGAACGCGGGGCAGGCGATCCCCGTGGCACGTATTGCCGATATGCTACTGCATCCGGGAACGCCTTATACCTTTCAGGGCGAAACCCATACTTATCCCGATATTCATCTGATTCACTGGGCGGGCGGTAACCCATTCCATCATCACCAGCAGTTGAACCGTCTGGTGGACGGCTGGCGTAAGCCGGATACGGTGATTGTGCAGGATATCGTCTGGACGCCCGCGGCGCAGATGGCGGACATCGTGCTGCCCGTCACCACCACGCTGGAGCGTAATGACATCGGCGGGTCGTCCCGCGATCGCTTTATCTTTGCCATGCATCAGGCGATTGCGCCGCAGCATCAGGCGCGTAATGACGTGGATATCTTCAGCGAACTGGCGGAGCGTCTGGGCTATGGCGACGCATTCACGCAAAACCGTAGCGAGCAGCAATGGCTGGAACATCTGTATGACGAATGCCGAGCAAGGCAGCGGGATGCCGCTGACAGCTGGCCGTCATTTGAGGAATTCTGGCAGCAGGGACATGTAGAAATCCCAATGGATGAAAAGCCGTTTGTGTTCTTTGAGGATTTCCGCCGCGATCCGCAGCAGCATGCGCTGAGTACGCCAAGCGGTAAAATTGAACTGTTCAGCTCGGCCATCGCCAGCTATGGCTATGCCGATTTTGCGCCGCATCCTGAGTGGCAGCCTCCCGTTGAATGGCTGGGAGCCAAAAGCTCGGAAGAATGGCCGCTGCACTTTATTTCCATTCAGCCATCTGACCGGTTGCACAGTCAGTTGGCTGCTACGCCGCAGGTTGCTGCGAATAAAACCGCAGGAAAAGAGACGCTGTACATGCACCCGCAGGATGCCGCCAAACGGGATATCGTCGACCGTTCTCAGGTGGAAGTCAGAAACGCGCGTGGCCGTATTCTGGCGGGCGTACAGATTACCGACGGCGTCACGCCGGGCGTGGTGATTATGTCCACCGGTGCCTGGTTTGAACCCGGCTTCGGCCAGAAAACGTGGCATCCGGTTGAACAATCAGGAAATGCAAATGTACTGACGCTGGATATCGGCACCTCGCCGCTGACGCAGGGGCCGAATGCTATGAGCTGTCTGGTAGATGTCGTGCGGGTTTAGCGCTATCCTGAGCCGCTTTTTCTCGCTGTTTTATTTTCCTGTGATTTTGTTTTCGTAAGGTTGGTTGAATGAGTACGCAATTATCCGAAGCCTATTTGCAACGCTTCGGCGGCACCGCGCGGTTATATGGTCAACAGGCGCTGGCGCTGTTTTCTCAGGCTCACGTTTGCGTGATTGGCATTGGTGGCGTCGGCTCCTGGGCGGCTGAGGCGCTGGCTCGTACCGGCATCGGCGCGATCACACTGATCGATATGGATGATGTGTGTGTCAGTAACACCAATCGGCAGATCCACGCGCTGCGTCAGCATACTGGGCAGTCGAAGACGGAAGTGATGGCTGAACGTATTCTGGCGATCAACCCAGAATGTCACGTCACCTGCGTGGATGATTTCATCAGCGCGGAAAACGTGGCCGAGCTGCTCGACCAGAATTTCAGCTATGTGATTGATGCCATCGACAGCGTGCGCCCGAAGGCGGCGCTGCTCTCCTACTGTCGCCGCTATAAGATCCCTGTAGTGACAACTGGCGGTGCGGGTGGACAGATCGATCCGACCCGCATTGAGGTGGTCGATCTGGCGAAAACCATTCAGGATCCGCTGGCCGCCAAGCTGCGTGAACGGCTCAAGAACGATTTTAACGTGGTGAAGAACAGCAAAGGGAAACTGGGGATCGACTGCGTATTTTCCAGCGAACCGCTGGTTTATCCGCAGCCTGACGGCTCCGTCTGTGCGTCTCGCAGCACGGCCGATGGGGTGATGCGGATGGATTGTGCGTCAGGCTTTGGCGCCGCGACAATGGTTACCGCAACCTTTGGGTTTGTTGCGGTATCTCATGCGCTGAAGAAGATGATAGCGAAAAGAGAAAGGGCGTCTGAATTGCAGAAATAAATAGCCTGAATGGTTCTATTTGAGTGAAGCCTCTTGTTCGGCAATTTCCTTGATTCTGGCGGCCAGCGCCGCCAGCCCGCTTGAACGTGAAGCGCTGAGCTGAGCGCGTAGCCCCAGGCTATCGAACAGCGCCAGCGGATCGTGCTGCAATAGCGCTTCTGGCGTTTTTCCTTCAACGGCGGTTAACAATACCGCCAGTAATCCCCGCACAATGCGCCCGTCGCTGTCGCCGTAAAAATGCAGCCTGCCGTCTTCCTGACGCTGATAACCCAGCCAGACGCGATTTTCACAGCCGGATAATGAAACTTCCTCGGTTTTCAGCACGTCGGGCAGCGTTGGTAACGCCTTTGCCAGCAAAATGAGCTGCCGATAGCGATCTTCCCACGCGCGGCAGGCATCGAATCGCGCCAGCAGGTCGGCGACGGTGGTGTGGTGACCAAAAGGATGCATGTAGTCAAAAGGATGCATAGTGTCAGTTGTCTGGGTCATGGTTTAGTCGATCAATAATTCAAGGGCGCTGCCCACTGCGGCGATGAGTGCAGCAACATCCTGTTGGTTGTTATAGGGGGCAAACGAGGCACGGAGCGTGCCGCTGACGCCGAGCGAGTCCATTAATGGCTGCGCACAGTGATGCCCAGCACGAAGTGCGATGCCGCTTTCGGCTAACAGCGTAACCAAATCGCTGTGGTGCACATCGGCAATATCAAAGGACAATACGCTGGACTGCGGGCTACGGAAGCTGCGAAAGCCGGGGAACTGCGCCAGATGCGTTTCGGCAAGCTGTGCTAACTGCTGGCTGTGCTGCTCTGCGGCGTGCCAGTCCAGCGTGGTCAGCCAGTCTAGTGCCGCAGACAGGCCAAGCACGCCAGCAATGTGGGGGGTTCCCGCTTCAAAACGCTGTGGAATCGCCTGCGGTTTGAAGCCGTCAAAGGAAACCTGCGTCATCATTTTCCCGCCGCCTTGCCACGGCATCATGCTTTCCAGTAAGGCAGTTTTGCCGTACAGCACGCCGATCCCGGTTGGAGCATAAAGCTTGTGCCCGGAAAACGCATAGAAATCGATATCCAGTGCCTGTACATCGGGCGGGCAGTGAACAATGCCCTGCGCACCGTCAACCATTACTACCGCACCATAGCGGTGAGCCAGCGCAATCGCCCGCGCCAGATCGGGCTGGCCACCTGTCACGTTTGACATCTGTCCCAGCGCCAGCAGGCGGGTTTTTGGCGTGATCAGCGTGGCTAACTGTTCGATATCCGGTAACAAGTCCGCGCCTATCGGCAACTTCACGATCTTAGCGCCCGTTTGCTGCGCCACCATCAGCCACGGAATAAGGTTAGCGTGGTGTTCCGCTTCGCTCACGACGATCTCGTCGCCCGGTTGAAGGCGAGGGCGCGCATAGCTCTGCGCGACCAGATTGATCGCTTCCGTCGTGCCTCTGGTCCAGACAATGGAACGCGGATCGTCGGCGTGGAGTAACGTGGCGACTTGCTCACGAGCGCCTTCAAAACGCTGGGTTAACGCCTGCGCGCCGCGATGCTGGCTGCGATGCACCGTACCACTCTCGCTACCATAGAACGCCTGCACCGCATCAATGACGGGCTGCGGCTTCAGTGCGGTCGCGGCACTATCAAGATAGACAGTCGAATGCTGGAGAGCGGGAAACTGTTGGCGAAAGGTGGCGGGGTTAAACGGTGTCATGAGCATCCTCTTTTGGAGGGCAGATCCTGTCCCATTTTGTCGAGAGAGACAAGTTTAGGACTATGCCTAATGCGATTTTATGGAAAAAAAAGCAACTATTGCTACGCTTTAAAGTGTTAATTTTCAGGATTTCCTGATGAATAAGGTTAACTAGAAAACATTTAAATTCATTGATGGTTAACTATGAAGAATAAAATTTCTATTTTTGCCGCTATCGTGATGGCGTTTTCTCTGGCAGCCTGTTCCAGTAATTACGTCATGCATACTAATGACGGTCGTACCATCGTCGCAGAGGGGAAACCGAAGGTTGATGATGAGACGGGTATGATCAGCTATACCGATGCCTACGGTCAGCAGCAGCAAATTAACCGTGATAATGTGAAAGAAATGGCGAAAGGGAAATAGTGCCGCTTGCTCATACCCTAAATAATTCGAGTTTCAGGCAGGCGGCAAGAGAAGGAATCCCGATGAGCTTACTCAGGTAAGTGATTCGGGTGAGTGAACGCAGCCAACGCACATGCAACTTGAAGTATGACGGGTATATCATCACACGTTGCCTGTTAAGTTATGCCAGAGGCTAGATCAGCGTGTCATAGCATTCAGGTGTGAAACGTAAGCAAAAAAAAGCACCGCAATTCGCGGTGCTACATAAAAAATCACTTTGGACAGACAGGGTAAATGTACAGGAAGTGAACAGGGTAGACTCGCTACCACATCTGCAAAAGGCAGACAAACAAATAGCAAACACAACATCACAACCACAAGCCAAAAGCACCTCAGGTCACCCCTCCGCACTTTTCGTTCCGGCCCAGGAAGTTGCGCTAATATAGGTATTTGCTGGTACATCCTCAACGGACAAATTATAATGTCTCGGATTACAAAAACTAATATATGTACCCGTCATCTTTTCGTTGTAGAGAGGTTGGCCGCTGTCGATGGCTTTGAACGCGCAGACAGCGGAGCGACTGGGGCGATTTCCGATTGTCGCCTTTCTGCATCTTAAGCGTTATTGGGTACGAATGTGCCTGATAAATCGCTGATTTAGCGTAAACCAAAAGATTTCATTCATGTCAAAACGTCTCCCTCCGCTCAACGCATTGCGCGTTTTTGATGCGGCGGCTCGCCATTTAAGTTTTACCAAAGCAGCAGAAGAACTGTTTGTCACGCAGGCTGCCGTCAGCCACCAGATTAAGTCACTGGAAGATTTCCTGGGGCTTAAATTATTCCGCCGTCGTAATCGCTCCCTGCTACTGACGGAAGAGGGGCAAAGTTACTATCTTGATATCAAAGAGATCTTCTCCTCTTTGAATGAGGCAACCCGTAAGTTGCAATCCCGCAGCGCCAAAGGCGCGTTAACGGTCAGCTTGCTGCCCAGCTTTGCTATTCATTGGCTGGTGCCGCGTCTTTCGAGTTTTAACTCCGACTATCCGGGGATTGATGTGCGTATTCAGGCGGTGGATCGCGATGAAGATCGTCTGGCGGATGATGTGGATGTCGCGATTTTCTATGGTCGGGGAAACTGGCCGGGGCTGCGGGTTGAAAAGCTGTATGCCGAATATCTGCTGCCGGTTTGCTCGCCCGTATTGCTGACGGGGAATCACCCGTTAAAAACGCCGGATGATTTGGTGGCACATACGCTGCTGCATGATGCGTCGCGTCGTGACTGGCTGTCCTATACGCGCCAGCTTGGCGTGCAGATTAACGTGCAGCAAGGGCCGATTTTCAGCCACAGCGCGATGGTGTTGCAGGCGGCGATTCACGGGCAGGGCGTGGCGCTGGCGAATAATGTGATGGCACAGACGGAAATCGAAGCCGGGCGACTGGTGTGTCCGTTTAACGATGTGCTGGTCAGCCGGAATGCTTTTTATCTGGTATGTCATGACAGTCAGGCAGAACTGGGTAAAATAGCCGCCTTTCGCCATTGGATTCTGGCGCGGGCAGCCAGCGAACAGGAAAAATTTCGCTTCCGCTATGACAACGGCACGCGCTGAAGCCGTGTCGCTGGTTGTCGAAGAGGGATTGACCAAATAACCCACGTAGATAACCCATGCAGGTCGCTACGATGATAGATAACAACGATTATAGGTAACTACGATGAATAGTCGTTTCATGCTGGTGTTTGCTGCTATCAGCGGCTTCACTTTTGTCGCGCTGGGCGCGTTTGGCTCTCACGTTCTCAGCAAAACGCTGGGCGCAACGGAGCTGGGCTGGCTACATACCGGCCTTGAATATCAGGCATTTCATACGCTGGCGATTCTGGCGTTAGCGGTTGCGATGCAACAGCGAACCAATCTGTGGTTTTACTGGAGCAGCGTTTTTCTGGCGTTGGGAACGGTACTCTTCTGCGGAAGTTTGTACTGTCTGGCGCTTTCTCACCTGAAACTGTGGGTTTATGTGACGCCGATTGGCGGAGCCTGTTTTCTGGTGGGGTGGATATTAATATTGGTTGGCGCACTGCGTCTGAAGAGAAAGGCTAAACGCCATGAATAAAGTCATTTTGTATTGCCGCCCTGGGTTTGAGAAAGAGTGTGCGGCGGAAATAACGGAAAAAGCCACGCAGCATAATGCTTTCGGCTTCGCGCGGGTAAAAGAGAACAGTGGCTACGTTGTGTTTGAATGCTATCAGCATGAAGATGCTGAACGTCTGGTCAAAACGCTGCCGTTTCATGAACTGATTTTTGCCCGCCAGATGTTCCTGAGCGGTGAACTGCTGCGCGATCTGCCGTCAGAAGACCGCATCACGCCAATCGTGGGTATGCTGACGGGAGCCATTGAACGCGCGGGAGAGCTGCGCGTCGAAGTTCCCGACACCAATGAAAGCAAAGAGCTGATGAAGTTCTGCCGCAAATTCACCGTACCGCTGCGCGCGGCATTGCGTGAGCACAAAATTCTGCTGGGTTATGAAAAAGCGGATCGTCCGGTGCTGCATGTGCTGTTTATTGCGCCCGGCTGCTGCTATGCCGGTTATTCTTATAGCAATAACAATTCACCGTTTTATATGGGGATCCCACGCCTCAAGTTCCCTTCTGATGCGCCAAGCCGTTCGACGCTTAAGCTGGAAGAAGCGTTTCACGTCTTTATTCCTGCCGACGAGTGGGATGAGCGTCTGGGCAGCGGCATGTATGCGGTGGATTTAGGTGCCTGCCCCGGCGGCTGGACTTACCAACTGGTTAAACGCAGTATGATGGTTTATGCGGTAGACAACGGACCAATGGCACCGAGCCTGATGGATACCGGACAGGTGATGCACCATCAGGCGGATGGCTTCCGCTTTGAAGTGCCGCGTAATAACGTGTATTGGCTGGTGTGCGATATGGTGGAAAAGCCCGCGAAAGTCACCAGCCTGATGAGTGATTGGCTGATCAAGGGCTGGTGTCGTGAAGCGATATTCAACCTGAAGTTGCCGATGAAGAAGCGCTATGAAGAGGTTTCACAGAATCTGGCCATGCTGCGTGAGCGCTTGAGCGAAAATGGCGTTAATGCTGAAGTGCATGCCAAGCATTTGTACCATGACCGTGAGGAAATCACCGTGCATGTTCGTCGTTTCTGGAGCGCGGTGCCCGGCCGTCGCGACGAGCGATAGTTTCGAGCAGGTGCGTATCTGAGGTTACTCAGGTACGCATCCGTATTCATCCGCTAGTGAGAATGCGGCTGAGCGCTATTCTGCACTGGCAGCCTCAGTTGTTGTAGATTGCCATTAAGCGTTAAATCGGTACGTAGCGTCGCGACCTGACGACTGATCAGCGCCATTTCTTTATGCTGCTCCAGCTTCTTACGCCACTTCTCCGGTACGGTATCCAACTGTTGATACAGCGCCTCCAGACTTCCTGCCTGTTGCAAAAGCTGTGTGGCACTTTTAGGGCCGATGCCTGCTACGCCCGGAATCTTGCTGCTGCTAATGCCAGCTAGCCCCCAGTAGTCCGTCAACTGCTGCGGTGACACACCAAACTCCTGTTCGATAAACGGCAGGTCCAGCCAGCGTTTCTGAAAGTAATCCCGGATCTGAATGTGTGGAGCCAGTAGCTGGCAATACCCTTTGTCAGTCGACACGATCGTTGCCTGATGACCTGCGGATGACAACTTGGCGGCCAGTGTAGCCGCCAAATCGTCGGCTTCATTGCCGGGGCTATGCCAACTGGCTACACCAACGGCGGCAAAGGCCGCTTTAATCTGCGGGAGTTCCTGCTTCAGATTCTCCGGCATTGGCGTGCGTCCTGCCTTGTAGTCAGGCAAGAGTTGGTGACGCCAACTGGTATCGCGATCTTCATCATCAAAGACGGCCACCGCGTGCGTAGGCTGACTGTTTTGTATGAGTTGATGCAGCGCATGTTGGCATGCCGTGATACAAGGCGAACCTTGTACCGCATGAATGCGACGTATCAGATTGAGCGCGTCGACAATCAGCAAATGGACGGGCATCGCGTAATTCCTGATGTGATAAGAGGGGGAAGCTAGGCTTCCCCACAGAGGTACGATCGAGCGGTGAACCGTTAGGCGCAGATTTCGTAGCAGGGGATATAGGCGCTGCCGGGCAGCTTCATGCGCTGTTGTGCGACAAAGCCCTGTAGCAGCGTATCCATGCTTTTCATCATCTGCGGGTCGCCGTGAATTTTGTACGGCCCACGTTGCTCAATCGCCTGAATACCGACTTCCTTCACGTTGCCGGCCACAATACCGGAGAACGCCCGGCGCAGCGCGGCAGCCAGCTCTTCAGCCGGCTGATTCGGATGCAGATTGAGGGCGGCCATATTTTCATGTGTCGGCTCAAAAGGCAGTTGCAGATCGGGTGCGATGCGCAGTGACCAGTTAAAGCTGTAGGCATCGCCCGTGTGGCGGCGGCTTTCTTTCACCAGTGGCATCGCTTTCTTCATCTGACGGGCGACTTCTGCTGCATCATTAATGATGATCGAGTAGTAACGACGCGCCTGACGGCCCAGCGTGCTAACAATGAATTCGTCCAGCACGCGGAAATAGTCGGCACTTTCCTCTGGCCCGGTCAGGATAATCGGCAGCACCTGCTCGCTGTTTTCTGGGTTCATCATAATGCCCAGCAGATAGAGGAACTCTTCCGCCGTTCCGACCCCACCGGGGAAAATAATGATGCCGTGTCCGATACGGACAAACGCTTCCAGACGCTTTTCGATATCTGGCATGATAATCAGTTCATTGACCAGCGGATTCGGTGGTTCAGCGGCAATGATGGACGGTTCAGTCATGCCGATGAAGCGTCCTTCTTTATAGCGCTGCTGCGCATGACCGACGGCAGCACCTTTCATTGGCGCTTCCATCGCACCCGGACCGCAGCCCGTGCAGATATTCAGTTCACGCAGGCCGAGCTGACTGCCCACTTTACGGCCATACTGGTATTCGATTTCATTAATCGAGTGGCCGCCCCAGCAGACCACCATGTTCGGTTCTTCCCCGACGTGGAGCGCTCTGGCATTACGCAGGATAGAGAACACCAGATTGGTGATATGGGCGGAATTTTCCAGATTCAGGTTCTGATAGCGACCTGCACTGGCGATTTGGCCATTGACGAACAGAATGTCGCGCAATACGGCGAACAGGTTAGCCTGCAAGGCGCGAATGATGTTGCCGTCAACGAAGGCGTCTTCCGGCGGGTTCACCAATTCCAGTTTGACGCCGCGCTCGCGGCGCAGCACGTTGATATCAAAATCTTCATAACGAGACAGTAGCTCTTTGCTGTTATCTGTCTGGCTACCAGAATTCAGTACGGCGAGGGAACAGTTGCGAAACAAACGGTAGAGATCGCTGCTGGCTGTGCTTTTCAGCATGTCCACTTCCAACTGCGATAACAAATCCATCGATCCCAATGGGCTGATATGTGTAATCAATTTTGCTCCTTGAAACGCAATATAATTCGCGATGCCATGCTGGCTGCCGAGAGCACGTTCCGTTATTACACGCTCGACGTTTCAGCAGCACGGCACGAATGTCATTCATTTAAGGCGCTACGCGCATGCGTTAAATACCTCGGCCTAAATGAAACCTACTTGAGCACCGTTCAGACGTTATGGATCTTTTGTTGTCTGGCACACCACCTTAACGCGCTGCCATCATTTTTTCCAATGTTGGCAGAAGTTTGCTGCCTAACTTGCGTGACGCTACGCATATATCCGTGCAAGCCTGAGATTTATCGGCCGGTTACTGGCGCGGCAGGCGGCCATTTGGTGCAGTAAACGGGGTGTTACTGCGCCACGGGTTGATGTCCAGCCCGCCGCGGCGGGTATAACGGGCATACACGCTGAGCTTTTCCGGCTGGTAATAGTGCATGATGTCGTTAAAAATTCGTTCCACACACTGTTCGTGAAATTCGTTATGATGACGAAATGAGACAATGTAGCGCAGCAGTGCTTCACGGTTGATACGCTTGCCGCGATAGTGAATCTGTACCGAGCCCCAGTCGGGTTGATGGGTGATCAAACAGTTGGATTTCAGCAGGTGGCTGACCAGCGTTTCTTCAACGACTGGCGCGTCCTGTTCGTTGGTCGCCAGATAGTCGGCGTTGAAGTCGTAGCTGTCGATCTGGATGTCTTGGTCGTCGATGCACTCGCCTGTGAATCCCGCTAGTGGCTGGCCTTCAAGCTCGTTGAGTTTGAAAAGCGTGATGCTGACATCCCCTTGTGCACAATGCGCCAGATCCTTGGCTAACGTTGCGCGAACGCTTTCCCAACTGTCGAATGCCGTTTGATTAAAGCTGTTCAGATACAGCTTAAAACTTTTTGATTCAATCAGATTCAGGCTTTCCGCATTGAGATGCATTTCACCAACGGCTACCTGAGGTACGCCGCGATTGTTCAGCCAGGAAAGCTCATAGAGCGTCCAGATATCCGCACCATGAAACGGCAGGCTGTCAGGATAAATGCCGAGTGGATCGCGGTTCAGGCTACGTGGCACGGGTTGCAGAAGTGCGGCATCATAGCGGTCATGATAGGGAGTGGGTTTGCCCAGTGTCAGCCCGCTCAGGGCCTGATGCTTGTCATAGACGGACATGCTGTTACCTTGATGTGATAAGCGTGATGGCGAATAGTGTAACCTGACTAAAAGAGTGATGAGAAAAATTATGGAGCATGAGGTTGTTTCAGCGCTGGCGGCGTTTACCCAGCGCTATGTTGCCTGTTGGCAGCAGGAAAAGGGGCATTTGCCTGCCAGTGAAGCGCTTTACGGTATACCTTCCCCGTGTATTGTCGAAAATCATGACGATACCGTTCACTGGCTGCCGCAGCCTTTTGTTCCTTCAGCCGCATTGGATGGTGTGGAACGTGCGCTGGAAATCAGCCTGCATCCTGATGTTCATGCTTTTTACACCGCGCAGTATGCTGGGGATATGGCGGCGCAGTTTGATTCGCTATCGTGCCAGTTGTTGCAGGTGTGGAGCGAAGAGGATTTCACTCGGATGCAGGAGAATCTGATTGGTCATTTATTAACGCAGAAGCGCCTTAAGCTCACTCCGACGCTGTTTTTAGCGACAACCGATTCGGAGCTGACAATGGTGTCGCTGTGTAATGTTTCTGGGGAAATTATCCTGGAAGAATTTGGCACGAAAAAACGTCAGACTTTAGCGCCAACGCTGGCGGTGTTTCTTTCTGGCCTTAAGCCGTTAGCGGTCTAATGGTTAATCGAATTTCACTTTCTGCTTTGTGAGAGATCTCTTACATTCTCTGTAAGAAATGTCTTATCTTTAATGTTGAAAATATGTTTCATTTTAATTTTTTCATTATTAATTAGTTAATTACAATAAAAATTCGCAGTGTCACTTAAGGGGTGTTGAGAAACACTGTCAATTACCCCTTGCTGAAAGCTGACAATTAATACATCTTATTACTTAAGTTAGTAACCGGTTACAGTGTGTGTAACAGTTACTATAGGTAACAAAATAACGTTACTGCACTCGGGTTGTTTTCAGGAAGAGATATTGTTTCAGGAAGAGATATTGTTTCAGGAAGAGGCATTGTTTCAGGAAGAAACGCTGTTTTAAGGATAAACACTGTTTTAGGAAGAAACAGTCGTTTCAGGAAGAAGCGTTGTTTTCAGGAAGAAAAACAGTTTTCAGGAAGAAACATGATTTCAGGATGAAATCAGGGACACCTCCAGGAAGGAGACCGAGAGCCGATTAGGAATATCGGTGGGGCAGGAGCCTAAAGGGATTGAATCACGGAAGATACAGGATGGAAACGTCAGGAAGAAAGTGGGACGCCAGCAAGGATTGTGGGTTAGGACGACCAAAAAGGAAAAGTTTTCACGGATGAGCAGGGATGCAAATGTGTAGCGGGATAGCTATAAAACGAACCGGGGGTACTGAGCAATCAGTACCCCCAATTTTTTGCCTGTGACTGGAGGGGGTATCATCGATAGCGTATCGCCAACATGCGACGATTGGGCACTGGCTGATATCAGTGCTATGCTTTGCCGCCATTACTGTTGGCGTCAAGGGGGAGAAACCGCATGAGCAGAGAGAACCAGATTCGTCAGTCATTATTAGATATTGAGCGCGCACTGAGGGAAAGCGCTTTCTGGCAGGTTGTCCCACCGGAAGAGCAGGCGTTTAACAGCACGGAGCCCTTTAGCCTCGATACCATGAAACCCGAAGAGTGGTTGCAGTGGGTTTTTTTGCCGCGCATGCATGCGTTATTGGACAGCGATCTGGCGCTGCCCGCTGAACTGGCTTTACTGCCTTATTTCGAAGACGCGCTGGAAGGGTCGCCAGAAGAAACAGCGGCGGTTCTGTTGCGTATCAAACTGCTCGATGAGCTATTCGCCCCCGATGTACAGGATGGCGCAGTGCACGATGCTTGAGATTATTTATCAGGATGAGCATCTGGTTGCCGTCAATAAACCCAGTGGCTGGTTAGTCCATCGTAGCTGGCTGGATCGCAAAGAAAAAGTCGTGGTGATGCAGACCGTGCGCGATCAGATCGGCCAGCACGTGTATACCGTTCATCGTCTCGACAGGCCGACATCCGGCGTGTTGCTGCTCGCGTTGTCCAGCGAGGTGGCCCGTGCGCTATCACAGCAGTTTGAATCACACCAGATGCAAAAAATGTATCATGCCGTTGTGCGGGGCTATGTGCTGGATGATGGTGTGATCGATTATGCGCTCACTGAAGAGCTGGACAAGATCGCCGACAAGTTTACCAATCCTGATAAGGCGCCGCAGCCTGCTGTCACGCATTACCGTTCCTTGGCGCAGGTCGAAATGCCGGTCGCCATCGGCCGCTACCCAACGGCACGCTACAGTCTGATGGAGCTGAAACCACAGACCGGACGCAAGCACCAACTCCGCCGCCATATGTCACATATCCACCATCCGATTATTGGCGATACCGCGCACGGCGACCTGCGACACAATCGCGGCATGGAATCGCACTTCTCCTGCGGCAGGCTCATGCTGCATGCCAGCGAGTTGCAACTGAATCATCCGGTGAGCGGTCAGCCATTGACGTTGCAGGCGCGTTGGGATGCGCCGTGGCAGGGCGTGATGACACAGTTTGGCTGGCAGGGGATTCTCCCTGAGTTTGAAGGGGTTGAGTTTCCTGCCGACTCAGGTCAGGATAGCGATCATTTCGCTGGGCAGTAGCTCTGTCTTATTACTGCCGTATTACTTTTATATCCAACATATCGAATTAAACAGGGAGTCAGAAGCATGGCGCAGATTGGTATTTTTGTTGGTACGGTCTACGGGAATGCATTGCTGGTGGCCGAAGAAGCCGAAAATATCCTCAAGGATCGTGGCCATGAGGTTAAGGTCTTTGAAGATGCGACGCTGGAATCCTGGCTGGACTACCGCGAGCAGACGGTTTTAGTTGTCACGTCGACGACGGGACAAGGCCAGTTGCCTGATTCTATTGTTCCGCTTTATGCCGCACTGCGTGATAAAGGCGGTTACCAGCCCGCGCTGCACTATGGCGTGATTGCGCTGGGTGACAGCAGTTACCCGAATTTCTGCGCGGGTGGCCATCTTTTCGATGCCTTATTGCAGGAAATCGGTGCTAAGCGTCTGGGCGATGTGTTGGACGTTGATGCAGTCGAGCATCCAGAGCCGGAAGTGATTTCATGCCCGTGGGTTGAAGCATGGGCTGATTTGGTTGATGCGCAGTGATGCCGTGCTGAAATGACAAACGGGAGCCTGTCGCGCTCCCGTTTTCGTTGCGGCCTGTTGAGATAATCGTGCTTAGCGATTCTTGGTTAGTTTCTCTAAATCTGCTTCGATTTCGGTAATTTTGTTGGAAACCACGCTTTCCAGATGACGCAGGTCGTCAAGGATTTTGCGTTTCAGATCGACTTCAACCTGTTCCTGTTGGCAGATTTTGTCCAATTCATCAATTACATAGCGAAGGTTTGGGCTGATCTCGTTGATCTCTTTGTAGCCCTGTCCAGAATTGTCTGCCACGATGGTCTTGCGCTGGCGTGGATACTTGAACTTCACGCTTTTAGCGAAAAACTCGCCCTTATCTTTACGAAAATAGATTTTTAGGATGTCGTTGTTTGCTTCCTGACGCAGGCTATAGCGATCGATATCATCGGGATTGGTAATGCCCAGGCTTTTTAGATTGTCGTACATAGCGTCACCTTCTCGGTTTTTAGATATACCCGTCATACTTCAAGTTGCATGTGCGTTGGCTGCGTTCAGTCACCCGAATCACTTACCCGAGTAAGCTCATCGGGATGAAATGAGAGACATCCTGTCTCTCACCGAAGGCCAGCCGCTGGCTGGTCAAATTCGTTCCAGACGAATTTGTCCTTCGCTTGCCGCCTGCCTGAAACTCGAATTATTTAGGGAACATATAAATAACTTATCGTTCGAGCATAAAAAAACGGCGGGTGAATAACCCGCCGTTTCTAGTTTAGTCGATGGAGCGTAATAACTCATTGATTCCCACTTTCGCGCGGGTTTTCGCATCCACTTTCTTCACAATGATTGCACAGTACAGACTGTGGCTGCCATCTTTGGACGGCAGGTTGCCGGAAACCACAACGGAGCCCGCTGGGACGCGGCCATAGTGAATTTCACCGGTTTCACGATCGTAAATACGGGTGCTTTGGCTGATGAACACGCCCATAGAGATGACGGAACCTTCCTCAACGACAACGCCTTCCACGACTTCAGAACGCGCACCGATGAAGCAGTTATCTTCGATGATGGTTGGGTTCGCTTGTAACGGCTCCAGAACACCACCGATGCCGACGCCGCCGGACAGGTGAACGTTTTTACCGATCTGAGCACAAGAACCTACGGTTACCCACGTATCCACCATCGTGCCTTCATCAACGTAAGCGCCGATGTTGACGTAAGACGGCATCAGCACGGTATTACGTGCGATATAGGCACCGCGACGCACGCTGGCCGGCGGTGCAACGCGCACGCCTTCACGCTGGAAACGCGCTTCATCATAGTCAGCGAATTTCATGGGTACTTTGTCGAAAAAGCGTGTTTCTCCGCCTTCGATAAGTTGGTTATCGTTAATTCGGAAAGAGAGCAGCACGGCTTTCTTCAGCCATTGATGGGTAACCCATTGGCCGTCGATTTTCTCTGCAACGCGCAGGGCGCCGCTGTCCAGCAGGTTGATAGCTTGATTGACGGCTTCACGCGTGACGGTGTCTGCGTTTGCCGGAGTGATTTCAGCGCGGCGCTCGAAAGCCGTCTCAATGATGTTCTGTAATTGTTGGTGCATCCTGATTTCTCTTTCCTGATTGTAAAAATTAACTCAATGATACTTTATCGTTTGGGTTAAGGGCTTCTGTCAACCGTTCTTGCAATTTAAGGCGTAAATCCGGCTTTAATGCCCGTCTGTCGCTGTCGGCCAGAATGAAAAGATCCTCTACCCGCTCGCCGATTGTGGAAATTCGCGCGCCGTGCAGCGACAGGTTGAGATCGGCAAAAATTTCACCGATCCGTGCCAGCAGCCCTGGTTGATCGAGTGCGCTGAGCTCCATGTAGCTGCGTCTGTCCGTGTGCGTCGGCAGGAAGTTGACTTCCGTTGGTACGCTGAAATGACGCAGCTTGGGCGACGGTCGGCGTACGCGCGGGTGTTGATAGTGCCGATGTGTCAGCGCCTGTTCCAGCGCGTGACGTATCATTTCATGCCGATCCTGCGCCAGCGGGCTGCCGTCGGGTTCCAGCACGATGAACGTATCCATCGCCATGCCGTCGCGGCTGGTAAAAATCTGCGCATCGTGCACGCTGAGGTTGCGTCGATCTAACTCACCGGCAACCGCCGCGAAAAGATATGGCCTGTCTGGGCTCCAGATAAAAATCTCTGTACCGCCACGGCTAGCTTGATGGCTGATCAGCACCAGCGGTTTGTTGACGTCATGCTCCAGCAAGTGGCGCGCGTGCCAGGCAAGCTGGTTTGGCGAGTGGCGCAGGAAATAATCGGCCCGACAGCGGCTCCAGATGTGGTGCAGCGCTTCTTCGTCAATGTTGTCCATGCGCAGCAGCGCCAGCGCCTGCAAGCGGTGATGCCGGACGCGTTCGCGTAAATCTGGGGTATTTTGCATGCCGCGGCGCAGCTGTTTTTCCGTCGCGAAATAGAGCTCACGCAACAGGCTCTGTTTCCAACTGTTCCACAGCGTTTCATTGGTGGCGCAGATATCCGCAACTGTCAGGCTGACCAGATAGCGTAAGCGGGTTTCGCTCTGCACTTCGGTGGCAAATTGCTGAATGACAGTGGGATCCTGAATGTCGCGACGCTGTGCGGTGACGGACATCAGCAGGTGGCAGCGCACCAGCCAGGAAACCAACTGCGCTTCACGCGAATTCAGCCCGTGTAGCGCCGCAAACTCCAGCACATCCTGCGCGCCCAGTTCAGAGTGATCGCCCCCACGGCCTTTCGCGATATCGTGGAACAGCGCGGCCAGCAGCAATAACTCAGGCTGGGGCAGACGAGGGTAGAGCTCTACACACAGCGGATGCTGGGGGCGCGTATCCTCGCCGGCGAAGCTTTCCAGTTTGAGCAAAACGCGGATCGTGTGCTCATCCACCGTATAGGCGTGAAACAGATCGAACTGCATCTGACCGACGATGTTTCCCCACAGCGGCATATAGGCCCACAGCACGCTGTGGCGATGCATTGGCAGCAGCGCACGGCTTACCGCATGCGGATGGCGCAGAATATTCATGAACAGCTGGCGCGCTTCTGGGATGGTGCAAAGCGGGCTGGCGAGATGGCGACGAGCATGGCGCAGTTGGCGCAACGTGGTGGAGTAAATGCCGCTGATGTCACGGTTGCGTACCATTAGGTAGAACATGCGCATGATGGCTTCCGGTTTTTTGATAAACAGGTTTTCATCGCGCAGGTCTAGCAGGTTGCCGCGTAGCTGAAATTCATCGTCAATCGGGCGAGGTTTTTCACTTGCATCCAGCGCCAGAATCGCTTCGTCAAAGAGTTGCAACAGCATCTGGTTCAACTCGCTGACGCGACGCGTCATACGATAGAAATCCTTCATCATGCGCTCGACTGGCGTGTTGCCTTCGCCCTGATATTGCAGTAGCTGTGCGACGTTCAACTGCCTGTCGAACAGCAACCGGTTGTCGTAACGCGGCAGGATCAGATGCAAAGCGAAGCGGATGCGCCACAAAAAGCTTTGACACTCGTTCAGCTCTTTACGCTCCGCTTCTGTCAGAAAGCCGAAACCCACCATTTCATTGAGTGAAGTCGCGCCGAAGTGGCGTCTCGCCACCCACAGCAACGTGTGAATGTCGCGTAGCCCGCCTGGGCTGCTTTTGATGTCGGGTTCCAGATTGTAGCTGGTGCTGTGATAGCGTTGATGACGCTCCTGCTGTTCGGCGATTTTTGCCGGGAAAAACGTGGCTGACGGCCAAAATTCATCGCTGAACACGTGTTTTTGCAGCGTAAGAAACAGGGCGACATCACCGCATATCATGCGGGATTCGATCAGATTTGTTGCGACGGAAATGTCTGCGCGTCCTTCCTGTAAGCACTCTTCCAGCGTTCTGACGCTATGGCCGACTTCCAGCTTCAAATCCCACAGTAGGGTGATGAATTCGCCGACGCGCTGGGAATGTTCTTCACTCAACGCCTTCTGGCTTAATACCAGCACATCGATATCGGAAAGCGGGTGCAGCTCTCCTCGGCCATATCCGCCAACAGACACGAGCGATGTTTGGGCGATATTTTCAAAACCGTAGAAGTACCACAGCCGCTGCAACAGGCGATCGATGAACAACGTTCTGGCATCAATCAACTTTTCTGCGCTGACGCCGGAACGGAATTCTGAACCGAGCCAAAGCTGAAACAGTTCCAACTGCTGTTTTAACGTCTGACAATCTAGCATGTCATCTGCATAGGTCAGCGGTGATGCGGGCAACTGCGCGGGTGCAATAGGATCTGTAGGGCTGTTTGATGAGGCAGCGTCAGGTGGTGTACTGTCTGGCGAAAATCGGTTATCTGTCATAGCGCAGCCCATAAAAAAACGCAGAGCGCGTTTTTCAACGTCGCTTGCGACGGCCCGTAGGGGGGCGTGCTTTCTGCACACCATAAAAAAGCCGGCGTCTGCCGGCTTCGTGTTTACTGTTCATGCGTGATGATGTTGGGGATGGTGTCATCCTTTCGCAACGTCATTATTTCGCAGCCGTTATCGGTTACCACAATAGTATGCTCGTACTGTGCCGACAAGCTGCGATCTTTGGTTTTTACCGTCCAGCCGTCTTTCATCGTACGAATACGGTAATCACCGGCATTGAGCATAGGCTCGATCGTGAATGCCATACCCGCTTGCAGCACGACGCCACCGTCGTCTGCATCGTAGTGCAGCACCTGTGGCTCTTCGTGGAAGCCTTTGCCGATGCCGTGACCACAATACTCACGCACTACGGAGAAGTTATTCCCTTCCGCAAACTGCTGGATCGCTTTACCCAACGTGCGCAGTCGAATGCCCGGCTTAACCATTCTCAGCGCCAGATAGAGGCTTTCCTGCGTGATGCGGCAGAGGCGCTCACCCAGAATGGTCGGTTTGCCAACGATAAACATTTTTGACGTATCGCCGTGGAAGTCGTCTTTGATTACGGTGACGTCGATGTTGACGATATCACCATCTTTCAAAATGCGTTCTTCGCTAGGAATGCCGTGGCACACCACTTCGTTGATGGAGATGCAGACGGATTTCGGGAAGCCGTGGTAGCCCAGACAAGCTGAAATGGCCTGCTGCTTGTTGGTGATGTGATCGTGACAGATTCTGTCTAATTCGGCAGTACTTACGCCCGGTACCACGTGGGGTTCGATGATTTCCAGGACTTCGGCAGCCAGACGGCCAGCTACGCGCATTTTTTCGATGTCTTCAGGAGTTTTAATTGAAATTGCCATTGATGATTGTCCGCAGGTGCCTGTTAAGCACAAAAATTAAGAGCGATAACTAATAACTTATGTTACCAGCCATGCCGTTTGCTTGCCAAACTATCATTCTGATTTGTGGACAATTGAATAACAAATGTTGGTGTCGTTGGGGGATTTATGGTATAAAGCGCGCCGATGATCCGGCTGGATATCGGTTATACGGTATTCAACGACATCGACTAAACTCACTTTGTGTAAATAACACACACATGTCGGCACGTTCGCCGGGGTGCTCCTGAGGTGTTTCACCGGATGGGGTCGGCGCAATGGGACATGTGGAGGCATAACCCCATACTTAATTAATAGAGGTAATCATGGCAACTGTTTCCATGCGCGATATGCTCAAGGCTGGCGTACACTTTGGTCACCAGACCCGTTACTGGAACCCGAAAATGAAGCCATTCATCTTCGGTGCACGTAACAAAGTTCACATCATCAACCTTGAAAAAACTGTACCAATGTTCAACGACGCTCTGGCTGAGCTGAGCAAAATTGCTTCTCGCAAAGGCAAAATTCTGTTCGTTGGTACTAAGCGCGCAGCAAGCGAAGCGGTAAAAGATGCGGCCAACAACTGCGATCAGTTCTTCGTGAACCATCGTTGGTTGGGCGGTATGCTGACTAACTGGAAAACCGTTCGTCAGTCCATCAAACGTTTGAAAGATCTGGAAACCCAATCTCAAGACGGCACGTTCGACAAGCTGACCAAAAAAGAGGCGCTGATGCGCACTCGTGAACTGGACAAGCTGGAAAACAGCCTGGGCGGTATCAAAGATATGGGCGGTCTGCCAGACGCGCTGTTCGTTATCGACGCCGATCACGAGCACATCGCAATCAAAGAAGCTAACAACCTGGGTATTCCGGTATTCTCAGTGGTTGATACCAACTCCGATCCAGATGGCGTTGACTTCATCATCCCTGGTAACGATGACGCAATTCGTGCAGTTAACCTGTACCTGAGCGCTGTTGCTACTGCTGTCCGCGAAGGCCGTTCTCAAGATCTGGCTGTGCAGGCAGAAGAAGGCTTAGTAGAAGCTGAATAATAAGTCTGGCTCGTTGAGCCCTTATTAACCAGGTAGTACTAGTTTGGTTAGGGGCCTTTTTATGGCCCCTTTTTCACTTTTAAAGCTGTTTGGTCGTGACGACCAGGCAGAAAAAATCTTCCGAGGATTTTAGAATGGCTGAAATTACCGCATCCCTGGTAAAAGAGCTGCGTGAGCGTACCGCTGCGGGCATGATGGAATGTAAGAAGGCGCTGGTTGAAGCTAATGGCGACATCGAGCTAGCAATCGAAAACATGCGTAAATCCGGCGCGATTAAAGCGGCGAAAAAAGCAGGTAATGTTGCTGCTGATGGCGTGATCAAGACTAAGATCGACGGTAACTACGCTGTGATCCTGGAAGTTAACTGCCAGACTGACTTCGTTGCTAAAGACGGTGGTTTCCAGGCGTTTGCTGACAAAGTGCTGGATGCTGCTGTTGCAGGCAAAATCACTGATGTTGACGTGCTGAAAGCACAGTTCGAAGAAGAGCGTGTTGCGCTGGTTGCTAAAATTGGTGAGAACATCAATATTCGCCGCGTTTCTGCTCTGGAAGGCGAAGTTCTGGGTAACTACCAACACGGTGCGCGCATCGGTGTTCTGGTTGCTGCTAAAGGCGCTGACGAAGAGCTGGTTAAACACCTGGCTATGCACGTTGCCGCAAGCAAGCCTGAATTCGTTAAGCCAGAAGACGTGTCTGCTGAAGTGGTAGAGAAAGAATACCAAGTTCAGTTGGAAATCGCGATGCAGTCTGGTAAGCCGAAAGAAATCGCAGAGAAAATGGTTGAAGGCCGTATGAAGAAATTCACCGGCGAAGTTTCTCTGACTGGCCAGCCTTTCGTTATGGATCCAGCCAAGTCTGTTGGCCAACTGCTGAAAGAGCACAACGCTGACGTGACTAACTTCATCCGTTTCGAAGTGGGTGAAGGTATTGAAAAAGTTGAGACTGACTTTGCTGCTGAAGTTGCAGCGATGAGCAAGCAGTCTTAATAGCAAAAAAAGAGCCGCCAGTTGGCGGTTCCTTTTTATCCAGCCCAAAGAGTTTTAGTACGCTTGGTTTCCTGTATTCAGATAGGGGCCGGGTGGAACAGTTTTGATTTTTACAACCCCCCAATACGACGACAGCCTGTAGGATAAGAACACCATGGCAACCAATGCAAAACCCGTCTATCAACGAATCCTGCTGAAGCTCAGTGGCGAAGCTTTACAGGGAACTGAAGGTTTTGGTATCGATGCGAGCATTCTGGATCGCATGGCTCAGGAAGTGAAAGAACTGGTTGAGTTAGGCATTCAGGTCGGTGTAGTTATCGGCGGTGGTAACCTGTTTCGTGGCGCGGGTCTGGCTAAAGCGGGTATGAACCGCGTTGTGGGCGACCACATGGGAATGCTGGCGACCGTCATGAATGGTCTGGCAATGCGTGATGCGTTGCACCGTGCCTATGTGAACGCTCGTCTGATGTCTGCCATTCCCCTGAATGGCG
The DNA here is from genome assembly GCF_003382565.3 of Pectobacterium aquaticum. Lineage (NCBI taxonomy): Bacteria > Pseudomonadati > Pseudomonadota > Gammaproteobacteria > Enterobacterales > Pectobacteriaceae > Pectobacterium > Pectobacterium aquaticum. The sequence continues at coordinate 3,376,879 of NZ_CP086253.1, read as the reverse complement.
TCTGTGACAATTACAGCTGGGCAGAAGCGATTAGCCTGCTGCGTAATAACCGCGTAGTGATTTTCTCCGCTGGAACAGGCAACCCTTTCTTCACCACGGATTCAGCGGCTTGCCTGCGCGGCATTGAGATTGAAGCGGATGTCGTATTGAAAGCGACAAAAGTCGATGGCGTCTATTCTGCCGATCCGGTACAAGATCCTTCAGCGACGATGTACGAAACGCTAACCTATCAAGACGTGTTAGAACGTGAGCTGAAAGTGATGGATCTTGCCGCGTTTACGCTGGCACGCGACCATAATTTGCCGATCCGTGTTTTCAACATGAACAAACCTGGCGCACTGCGTCGCGTTGTCATGGGTGAAAAAGAAGGGACGTTGATTAGTCAGTAATAACGGCTAATCCCGATTATAGGGTAATATATTCTCAGTATTGCTCTATACGCCAGCCGCACGCTGGCATTAATTATTCACCGGGTCATGTACTGACATGGCCTGCCAGGCAACCAGTTTTCAAGGGTTCACAACGTGACTAATGAAATCAGAAAAGATGCTGAAACGCGCATGGACAAATGTGTTGAAGCGTTTAAAAACCAGATCAACAGAATCCGTACCGGCCGTGCATCGCCTAGTATTCTCGATGGTATTCATATTGATTACTATGGCAGCGCGACACCACTGCGTCAGGTTGCTAACGTTGTCGTAGAAGATTCCCGCACGCTGGCGATTTCGGTATTCGATCGTTCGCTTGGCCCAGCGGTTGAGAAAGCGATCATGGCTTCCGACCTCGGCCTGAACCCGTCTTCTGCTGGTACTGTAATCCGTGTTCCGTTGCCACCTCTGACGGAAGAACGTCGTAAAGATCTGATCAAAGTGGTGCGTGGCGAAGCAGAACAGGGGCGTATCTCCGTACGTAACGTGCGCCGTGATGCTAACGACAAGTTTAAAGCACTGTTGAAAGACAAAGCGATCAGTGAAGATGAAGAACGTCGCGCTCAGGACGACGTGCAGAAACTGACTGACAACTTCATTAAGAAAGTGGACGTCGCACTGGCAGAAAAAGAAGCGGAGCTGATGGAGTTCTAATCAGCCTGTTGGATAGTGCGTCGCAGGGAATCTGTGGGCTTGCCCTCTTTTTCCGGCGGCGCTTTGTTTTATGGTTATACAAGGAATGGGTGAAGGCTAGCCCCTCTGGGTAGTAAACAATTTTTTGCTGTGTATATGCCTGCGGTTATCGTGACTGTGATCGATAGCAGAGATATATCATGGTAATCGCCTCAGACTCGTGTACCTTCCTGTCATCAAATCCGGTTATTCAGAGCATTTTTAATGAAGCAACTGACAATTCTTGGTTCCACCGGCTCTATTGGCGTCAGTTCGCTGGCAGTGATTAAAGCCAATCCCGATAAATTTGCCGTACGCGCGTTATCCGCCGGGTACAACGTCAAGTTGATGCTAGAGCAGTGCCTCACTTTCCAACCCGCCTATGCCTCAATGGCTGATGAAGCCTCTGCAACCTCCCTGCGCCAGCAGTTGGCGGAATATGGTTGTAAGACGGAAGTGCTGGCTGGAGAACAAGCAGCATGTGACCTTGCTGCATTGGATGGTGTCGATCAGGTGATGGCCGCGATTGTGGGGGCCGCAGGGCTATTGCCAACGCTAGCGGCAATTCATGCTGGAAAACAGGTTTTGTTGGCGAACAAAGAATCGCTGGTCACCTGCGGACGTCTCTTCATGGACGCCGTGGCGCAAAGTGGTGCACAGCTTTTACCAATTGATAGCGAACATAATGCGATTTTTCAGAGTTTACCTGAGCAAATTCAGCGCCAATTAGGCTACGCTTCATTGTCGCAGCATGGGGTCGAACGTATTGTTCTGACCGGTTCCGGTGGACCGTTTCGTGAAACTCCGGTGTCGGCGTTGGCGGACATGACGCCGGATCAGGCGTGCGCGCATCCAAACTGGTCAATGGGGCGCAAAATTTCGGTTGATTCTGCCACGATGATGAACAAAGGGCTGGAGTATATCGAAGCGCGCTGGTTGTTTAATGCTTCTGCCGAACAGATGGAAGTCATTATTCATCCGCAGTCAGTGATTCACTCGATGGTGCGTTACCGTGATGGTAGCGTTCTGGCGCAGTTAGGATCGCCCGACATGCGTACGCCGATTGCTCATGCAATGGCTTATCCTGAACGTGTGACATCGGGGGTAAAAGCGTTAGATTTTTGCCAGATTGGCGCGCTGACATTTTTGGCACCGGACTATGCGCGCTATCCTTGTTTACAGCTCGCTATTGATGCTTGTAATCATGGTCAGTCGGCCACTACGGCACTGAATGCGGCGAATGAAGTTGCAGTGGCAGCATTCTTGCAGGCGCAGATTCGTTTTACGGATATCGCGGCGGTAAATCGGCATGTCATTGAACAACTTACATTGCCAGAACCCGCCAGCGTTGATGATGTTCTGTTCATCGACCGCTGGGCCAGACAGGTCGCAACACAGACCCTGACACATTACGCGCGATAGCTGGATAACGCCGTGGCACAATTTGTTCATGTGCGGTGGAGGTGGTATAGTCTGCGCCACTCAATGGTTGATTATGCGAAAGTTGTTTAATCGACCGTGAAGCTAAGCCGTGATCGTTCACGGCTTTTTTTGCGCTAACGGGATCTGATGTTACGGAAGAACTGTTGTATTTCTTGCTTGAGGAAATAAGTACGCGTTATGCCGTCCGATAATCAAAAAAATACTAACGATCTGCCACCCGCCGGGCCGCGGCATGTTGCCATTATCATGGATGGCAATGGTCGCTGGGCGAAAAGCCGGGGGAAAATGCGGATTTTTGGCCATCAGGCTGGTGTAAAGGCTGTGCGACGGTCGGTCAGTTTTGCAGTGAGCCAAGGGCTGGATGCACTGACACTTTACGCATTTAGCAGTGAAAACTGGAACCGTCCGGCGCAGGAAGTTTCCGCACTCATGGAACTGTTTGTTAGAGCGCTGGACAGCGAAGTGAAAAGCCTGCATAAGCACAATGTTCGCTTGCGAGTGATTGGCGATATCGGCCGCTTCAGTCCGCGTTTACAAGAGCGAATTCGTCGTTCAGAAGTACTGACGGAAAAGAATCAGGGGCTCACACTGAATATTGCCGCGAATTATGGCGGCCGTTGGGATATTATTCAGGGAGTACGGCAACTTGCAGAGCAGGTGCAGGAAGGCATTCTGCGCCCTGATAGCATTAATGAAGCGTCATTATGTCAGTACATCTGTCTGCATGATCTGGCTCCGGTTGATTTGGTGATCAGAACCGGTGGAGAACACCGCATCAGTAATTTTCTTCTGTGGCAAATTGCTTATGCTGAACTTTACTTTACTGATGTCCTCTGGCCTGATTTCGATGAACAAGTCTTTGAAGGTGCGCTGAATGCTTTTGCACAACGCGAGCGCCGCTTCGGGGGAACAACACCTAACGATGCTGATGCATCCTAGGGGGAACTTTTGCTGAAGTATCGCCTGATTACTGCTTTTATTTTGATCCCGATTGTTATTGCAGCACTTTTCTTGCTGCCTCCTCTGGGATTCACGCTTGTTACGCTGGCTGTGTGTATGCTGGCGGCATGGGAATGGGGTCAGCTGGCGGGGTTTGCCTCTTATGGCCAACGCTTATGGCTCGCGATCCTGTGTGGTTTCTTGCTGGCACTGATGCTGTTATCACTCCCGGCCTACCATTATTCCGTGCATATTCCGCAAATCAGCATCGCGCTCTGGTCATCACTGGTGTGGTGGGGTGTCGCGCTGCTGTTGGTGCTGTTCTATCCAGCCTCCGCCTCATTCTGGCGTCATTCGCGTACATTTCGGTTGGTGTTCGGTATTATGACGATCGTGCCATTTTTCTGGGGGATGGTCTCGCTTCGTCATTACCATTACGCGATTAACCCATTCGCGGGTGCTTGGTGGCTGCTGTACGTCATGCTGCTGGTGTGGGGCGCGGACAGCGGTGCCTACATGTTCGGTAAACTGTTTGGTAAGCGTAAACTCGCGCCAAAAGTTTCGCCGGGCAAAACCTGGGAAGGCTTTCTCGGTGGCCTGGCAACCTCAGCGCTCATCTCTGTGCTGTTTAGCCTGTATGCGCCATTAACGGTAGCGCCATCGACGTTATTGATTTGTTCTATCGCCGCTGCGCTGGCCTCGGTGTTGGGTGATTTGACGGAAAGTATGTTCAAACGCGAGGCGGGCATCAAAGACAGTAGCCATTTGATTCCGGGGCACGGTGGTGTGCTCGATCGTATCGACAGCCTGACGGCTGCGGTTCCTGTGTTCTCTTGCCTGATGCTGCTGCTGTTTAAAGTGGCTTAGAATAAAGCGGTAGAGCTATTTATGCTGAGTTTTCTCTGGAATCTTGCCGCGTTTATCATCGCACTGGGTGTGCTGGTCACTGTCCATGAATTTGGGCATTTCTGGGTAGCGCGCCGCTGTGGTGTGAAGGTCGAACGCTTCTCCGTCGGTTTCGGACGTGCGCTATGGCGTCGTCGCGATCGTACCGGTACAGAATTCGTGATTGCGCTGATCCCACTTGGCGGCTACGTGAAGATGCTGGATGAGCGCGTCGATACCGTTGCGCCAGAATTTCGTCACCAGTCATTTAACAGTAAAACGGTCTGGCAACGTGCGGCTATTGTCAGCGCTGGGCCGATTGCCAATTTTCTGTTTGCGATTGTGGCGTACTGGCTGGTGTTTATTATCGGCGTACCGGGCGTGCGTCCAGTCGTCGGTGAAATACTGCCCAACTCCATCGCGGCGCAGGCGGAAATGTCGGCGGGAATGGAACTAAAATCCGTTGATAGCATCGAAACGCCTGATTGGGATAGCGCACGTCTGGCACTGATCGGTAAAATCGGTGATAGCGATGTCGTGATCGGAACTGCACCTTTAGGCTCCGACCGTGTCGTCCTGAAAACGCTGGATTTGCGCGAGTGGCAGTTTGAGCCTGATAAGCAAGATCCTGCTGCCTCGCTCGGGATTATCCCGCGTGGTCCGCAAATCGAGCCGGTACTGCATCAGGTGCAGGTCGGATCGGCGGCGGAAAAAGCAGGTTTGCAAGTCGGAGATAGGATCGTTAAAGTCGACGGGCAAGCGCTAGCACAATGGCGTGATTTTGTTATCGCCGTGCGTGACAACCCCGGACAATCTATTGCTCTGGAAGTGGAGCGCAACGGCTCAACCGTCCCGCTGACGTTAACGCCAGACAGCAAATCTGTGGGAAGTGGCAGAGTTGAAGGGCTGGCAGGCGTTATGCCAAGTGTGACGCCGCTGCCCGAAGAATACAGGACTGTGCGCCAGTATGGGCCGTTCAGTGCGATCTACCAGGCAACAGATAAAACCTGGCAACTGATGAAATTGACCGTCAGTATGTTAGGGAAACTGGTTATGGGGGATGTTAAGCTGAACAACCTGAGTGGTCCCATTTCGATTGCTCAGGGCGCAGGAATGTCAGCAGATTATGGATTGATTTATTACCTGATGTTTTTGGCCTTAATCAGCGTCAATTTGGGGATCATCAATCTGTTCCCTCTGCCGGTATTGGATGGTGGACACCTGCTCTTTCTTGCGGTTGAAAAGTTGAAGGGCAGGCCGGTTTCTGAGCGTGTGCAGGACGTTAGCTATCGCATTGGTACAGTGTTGCTGATGTTGTTAATGGGACTCGCACTTTTCAATGATTTCTCTCGTCTCTAGGCGTGGGATTAGGTTAGGAAAAACGCATAACAACGATGGCGATCAAAAAGTTGCTCATAGCGTCGCTGCTGTTTAGCAGCGCAACCGTATACGGTGCAGACGGGTTCGTAGTGAAGGACATTCATTTCGAGGGCCTGCAAAGGGTTGCCGTCGGAGCGGCATTACTCAGTATGCCAGTCCGCGTTGGTGATACCATCGGTGACGATGATATCGGTAACACCATCCGTGCCTTGTTTGCGACCGGAAATTTTGAAGATGTTCGTGTCCTGCGTGATGGCGAAACGCTGATTGTGCAGGTGAAAGAACGTCCAACCATCGCCAGCGTCACGTTTTCCGGCAATAAGTCAGTCAAAGACGACATGCTGAAAGAAAACCTGGAGGCCTCTGGCGTGCGCGTCGGTGAAGCGTTAGACCGCACTGCGCTCACTAGCATCGAAAAAGGACTAGAAGATTTCTACTACAGCGTGGGCAAGTACAGTGCGTCGGTTAAAGCCGTTGTCACGCCACTTCCGCGTAACCGCGTAGACCTTAAACTGGTTTTCACAGAAGGCGTTTCCGCCAAGATCCAGCAGATTAATATTGTCGGTAACAAAGCGTTCAGTTCTGATGAATTGATCTCTCGTTTCCAACTGCGTGATGAAGTGCCGTGGTGGAACGTGGTCGGCGATCGTAAATACCAGAAACAAAAATTGTCTGGCGATCTGGAAACGTTACGGAGTTTCTATCTGGATCGCGGCTATGCACGTTTCAACATCGATTCCACACAGGTGAGTCTGACGCCAGATAAAAAAGGCATCTACATCACCATCAATATGACAGAAGGCGAGCAGTACAAGCTGTCTGGCGTCACGGTGAAAGGTAATCTGGCTGGTCACTCTGCGGAAATCGAAGGATTGACGAAGATTGAACCGGGTGAGCTCTACAACGGGACGAAAGTGACCCGGATGGAAGAGGACATCAAGAAACTGCTGGGCCGTTATGGCTATGCCTATCCGCGCGTGGTCACTCAGCCGGAAATTAATGACGCAGACAAGACGGTGAGATTAAACATCAACGTCGATGCGGGTAACCGTTTCTATGTGCGTCATATCCGCTTTGACGGTAACGACACGTCTAAAGACTCCGTTCTGCGCCGTGAAATGCGTCAGATGGAAGGTGCCTGGTTAGGCAACGATCTGGTTGAGCAGGGCAAAGAGCGTCTGAACCGACTGGGATACTTTGAAAGCGTTGATGTAGAAACGCAGCGCGTTCCCGGCGTGGCCGATCAGGTTGATGTAACGTATAAAGTCAAAGAGCGTAATACGGGCACATTCAACTTTGGTGTCGGTTTCGGTACAGAAAGTGGCGTGAGCTTCCAGGCTGGGGTTCAGCAGGACAACTGGCTGGGAACGGGTAACTCCGTTGGTATCAGCGGGACGAAAAATGACTATCAGACGTATGTTGAGCTGTCACTGACCGACCCGTACTTTACCGTTGATGGCGTTAGCCTCGGTGGCCGCATATTTTATAACAAATTTGAGGCGTCAGACGCCGATCTGTCCGACTACACCAACGTGAGCTATGGCGTTGGCAGCACCTTGGGCTTCCCGATTAACGAGAATAACTCACTGCGTGTTGGTCTGGATTATGTGCATAACGATCTGTCGGATATGAGACCGCAGGTGGCGATGTGGCGTTATCTGGATTCTGTCGGGGTTAATCCGTCCGTAGTTGGTGAGAATGTTAAATCCAGTGCAGATTTCAAAGCGAACGATTTGTTCCTGAATACCGGATGGTCGTATAACAATCTGGATCGCGGTTACTTCCCGACGAAAGGAACGCGTGCGTCAGCGAATGCCAAGATCGCTGTGCCGGGTTCGGACAACGAATACTACAAACTGACGTTTGATTCGACGAGCTACTACCCATTGAGCGATAGCGGTAACTGGGTGGTGATGGGCCGTACGCGTGCAGGCTTTGCGGATGGTATCGGAAGTAAAGAAGTGCCGTTCTACGATAACTTCTATGCTGGTGGTTCCAGTACAGTACGTGGCTTCCAGTCGAATACGATTGGGCCTAAAGCGGCGTATTATAAGTGTCCAGCGAGTCTTGTAGGTTCTGGCTTTGGTTCTTATTCTGCTTGCCCGATTGACTCAAGCAATATAGATGATGCCGTGGGTGGTAACGCGATGGCCGTACTGAGTGCGGAACTGATCGTACCGACGCCGTTCATCAGTGATAAATACGCGAGCTCCGTACGTACGTCCTTCTTTGTGGATGGCGGTACGGTATGGGATACCAACTGGAAAAATACACAGGAAACGATTGACGCAGGCGTACCGGATTACAGCAAAGCAAGTAACTTCCGTGTTTCCAGTGGTATCGCGTTGCAATGGATGTCTCCGCTTGGGCCATTGGTCTTCTCCTATGCCCAGCCGGTTAAAAAGTACGATGGAGACAAGTCGGAACAATTCCAGTTTAACATTGGTAAAACCTGGTAGTGTGACGTCAATAGATCGTATGCAGGGAATGTCGCATCGTGATTCGTTGAGACGAGCATGTCGTTGATATAAATAGTTCGTTGATATGAATAGTTCATGAATAGGAATGATTGCTCATAAGACGTTCATACCATGACGCGATGCTCATAATTAAAGTGTTAAGACACAAATTAGGTTAGGTTGAGGAGTTTATAGTGAAAAAGTGGTTATGTGCCGCAGGCCTCGGTTTAGCATTGGCTGCTTCAGCCAGCGTTCAGGCTGCTGACAAAATTGCCGTTGTTAACGTTTCCAGCATTTTCCAACAGCTGCCGCAGCGTGAAACCGTCGGCAAACAGCTGGAAAACGAATTCAAAGGCCGTGCTTCTGAACTGCAATCGATGGAAAACGATTTACAGACCAAGATGCAGAAGCTGCAGCGTGATGGCTCTACCATGAAAGCGAGCGATCGCAGCAAAATGGAAAAAGACGTCATGGCGCAGCGCGAACAGTTCTCTACCAAAGCGCAGGCTTTTGACCAAGACAACCGCCGTCGTCAGATGGAAGAACGTAACAAAATCCTGAGCCGTATCCAGGATGCGGTGAAAGCCGTTGCAACCAAAGAAGGTTATGATGTTGTGATTGACGCTAACGCGGTTGCGTATGTCGCCAATGCGAAAGACATTACTGCCGATGTGCTGAAACAGGTTAAATAAACCATGGATTCAATTCGACTGGACGCGTTAGCTCAACAGTTGGATGCACAATTACACGGTGATGGCGATATCGTCATCACTGGTGTTGCTTCTATGCATTCGGCAAAAACTGGGCAAATTACGTTTCTTTCCGACAGTCGTTACCGTGAGCAACTGGCCGGGACGCAAGCGTCAGCGGTCGTGCTGACGGAAGCGGATTTACCTTACTGTCAGGTTGCTGCGTTGGTAGTGAAGAATCCCTATCTCACCTATGCGCGCATGGCACAACTCCTGGACACTACGCCGCAGCCAGCAACCGATATTGCGCCGAGTGCGGTTATTGCTCCAGATGCGACGCTGGGCCAGAACGTGTCCGTTGGTGCACATGCCGTCATCGAATCTGGTGCACACTTGGGTGATGGCGTTGTCATTGGCCCCGGCTGCTTCATCGGCAAAGATGCCCGCATTGGTGCCGGTACCCGTTTGTGGGCAAATGTCACGATTTATCACCGCGTTACGCTGGGTGAGCATTGCCTGATCCAGTCGGGAACCGTGATCGGTTCTGACGGCTTTGGCTATGCCAACGATCGCGGCAACTGGGTTAAGATCCCGCAGTTGGGAACGGTCAGAATTGGCGATCGAGTTGAGATTGGCGCGAGCACAACCATCGATCGTGGTGCGTTGGATGATACGGTCATTGGCAATGGTGTTATCATTGATAACCAATGCCAGATTGCGCACAACGTCGTGATTGGCGACAATACCGCGGTCGCGGGTGGCGTCATTATGGCGGGGAGCTTGAAAATTGGTCGTTATTGTATGATCGGTGGTGCCAGCGTGATTAACGGGCACATGGAGATCTGCGATAAAGTGACGGTAACGGGAATGGGGATGGTCATGCGACCCATCACAGAACCTGGGGTATACTCTTCGGGCATTCCTTTGCAACCTAACAAAGTGTGGCGCAAAACTGCAGCGCTGGTGATGAATATTGATGAGATAAGCAAACGGTTGAAAGCCGTTGAACGAAAAGTCGATAACGTTTAATCACTCGCGTTTTATTTGCGGCCTGCCTGAAGACACCTAATTTAGGGTCTGCGCAGGCCGTGTTGTTGATGGCATCAGTTTTTATGGACAGGAAGAGTATTTTGACTACTGACACTCATACTCTGAATATTGAAGAGATTTTAGAATTATTACCGCACCGTTTCCCGTTTTTGCTGGTTGATCGGGTACTGGATTTTGAAGAAGGTAAGTTTCTGCGGGCGGTGAAAAACGTCTCTTTCAACGAACCCTTCTTTCAGGGGCATTTCCCGGGTAAACCGATTTTTCCCGGCGTGTTGATTCTGGAAGCCATGGCTCAGGCTACTGGTATTCTTGCGTTTAAAAGCGTAGGCAAACTGGAGCCGGGTGAGCTGTATTACTTCGCCGCTGTTGACGAAGCGCGCTTTAAGCGCCCGGTACAGCCAGGCGATCAAATGATCCTTGAAGTTGAATTCATCAAAGAGCGTCGCGGCGTTGCGCGCTTTAAAGGTGTTGCCAAAGTTGATGGCGAAGTGGCCTGTGAAGCGTCAATGATGTGTGCTCGCCGTCGGGAGTCCTGATAACGTGATTGATCAAACCGCCTTTATTCACCCTAGTTCGATTGTTGAAGACGGTGCCATTATTGGTGCTGGCGTTCATATTGGCCCGTTCTGCTATATCGGTTCTCAGGTTGAGATCGGTGCGGGGACGGTGCTGAAATCACATGTCGTCGTCAATGGCGTCACTAAAATTGGTCGCGACAACGAAATCTATCAGTTCACGTCAATTGGTGAAGTGAATCAGGATCTCAAATATGCCGGGGAACCGACCCGCGTTGAGATTGGCGATCGTAACCGCATCCGTGAAAGCGTCACGATTCATCGTGGCACGACACAGGGCGGTGGGTTGACTAAAGTCGGTAGCGATAACCTGTTGATGATCAACACGCATATCGCACATGACTGCGTCGTGGGTAATCGTTGTATTCTGGCGAATAATGCGACGCTGGGTGGCCACGTTTCCGTTGATGATTTTGCGATTATCGGTGGGATGACGGCCGTGCACCAGTTCTGCATTATCGGTGCTCACGTCATGGTGGGTGGATGTTCCGGTGTGGCGCAAGACGTGCCGCCGTATGTGATCGCGCAGGGTAACCACGCTACGCCGTTCGGCCTGAACATTGAGGGCCTGAAGCGTCGTGGATTCGAGAAAGACACCCTGCACGCGATTCGTAACGCGTACAAGCTGCTCTACCGCAGCGGTAGAACGCTGGACGAAGTGAAACCGGAAATTGAAGCGCTGGCTGCTGAACACCCAGCTGTGCAGGCGTTTACCGATTTCTTTGCCCGTTCTACTCGCGGCATCATTCGTTAATCCATGTCGTCACGTCCTTTGACTATTGGGCTGGTCGCCGGAGAAACTTCCGGCGACATCCTTGGCGCAGGCCTGATCCGGGCGCTAAAAGAAAAGGTGCCGGATGTGCGGTTTGTCGGCGTTGCCGGGCCACGTATGCAGGCCGAAGGCTGTGAAGCCTGGTACGAGATGGAAGAGCTGGCTGTCATGGGCATTGTTGAGGTGCTTGAACGCCTTCCTCGCCTGCTGAAAATTCGGCGGGATTTAACCCAGCGCTTTAGCGAACTTCAACCTGATGTTTTTGTCGGCATTGATGCCCCTGATTTCAATATCACGCTAGAAGGCAACCTCAAGCAGCGCGGTATCAATACCATTCACTACGTCAGCCCTTCCGTGTGGGCATGGCGGCAAAAACGCGTTTTCAAAATAGGTAAAGCGACCAATCTGGTGCTGGCCTTCTTGCCTTTTGAAAAAGCGTTTTACGATCGTTTCAATGTGCCCTGTCGCTTTATCGGTCATACGATGGCCGATGCGATGCCGCTGCATCCCGATAAACTGGCAGCACGCGCGACGTTGGGTATTGCGCCCGATGTGCATTGTCTGGCGCTGTTGCCGGGCAGTCGCGGTGCAGAAGTTGAAATGCTTAGCGCAGATTTTCTCAATACGGCTGTGCTACTGCGCCAGCATTTTCCCGATCTGGAAATCGTGGTTCCGCTGGTCAACAGCAAGCGGCGTGAACAGTTTGAGCGGATAAAAAGTAGCGTGGCGCCCGATCTACGCGTGCATCTGCTGGATGGGCAGGCGCGAGAAGCCATGATTGCCAGTGATGCGGCACTATTGGCATCCGGTACGGCGGCACTGGAATGCATGCTGGCTAAATGCCCGATGGTTGTCGGTTATCGCATGAAGCCTTTTACCTTCTGGCTAGCACAGCGCTTGGTCAAAACGCCGTGGGTGTCGCTGCCGAATTTGCTGGCTGGGCGGGAGCTGGTGACGGAATTGCTACAGACCGATTGTACGCCGGATAAGTTGGCTGCTGCGCTGCTGCCGCTGTTTTCCGATACGGAAGAAATGGCTGAGCTACGCGCAACGTTTGTGGATTTGCATCAGCAGATTCGCTGTAACGCCGATGAGCAGGCGGCTCAGGCGGTACTGGAATTAGTAAAGCCATGTTAGTAAAACCATCCAATAAAATCATGAGTGAAATATTTATCTATCCGCAGGCGACCTGTATCGCTGGCGTTGATGAAGTGGGCCGTGGCCCTCTGGTTGGCGCGGTCGTAACGGCTGCGGTGATTCTTGATCCGACTAGGCCAATTGTTGGGCTGGCGGACTCTAAACAGCTGAGTGAAAAACGTCGGCTGGCGCTCTATGATGAAATCAAAGAGAAGGCGTTGGCGTGGAGCCTTGGTCGGGCAGAGCCGGAAGAGATTGATCAACTGAATATCCTGCATGCTACCATGCTGGCAATGCAGCGTGCGGTGGCTGGATTGGCTGTCGTGCCTGATTTTGTTCTCATTGACGGCAACCGTTGCCCGGCGCTGCCGATGCCCGCTCAGGCGGTCGTAAAAGGGGATAGCCGCGTGGCAGAAATCAGCGCGGCCTCGATTATGGCGAAAGTCACTCGCGATCGTGAGATGGTCGAGTTAGATCAACGCTTCCCCGCTTATGGTTTTGCCCAACACAAAGGTTATCCAACGGCTTTTCATCTGGAGAAACTGGCCGCACTGGGTGCCACTGAGTTTCACCGTCGGAGCTTCGCGCCAGTCAAACGTGCACTAGGTCTGGCGTAAACATCATCATTCACTCTCGGTGTGGCGTGCGTGCGTAAGCGTGTCGTTGCCATGCTGACTAATCGATAAATTCTGGGATCTGGAGATGGCCGAACCACGTTTTGTTCACCTGCGTGTTCATAGTGACTATTCCATGATCGATGGGCTGGCCAAAGTCGGTCCGCTGGTAAAAAAAGCGGCAGCACTCGGCATGCCAGCGCTGGCGATTACCGATTTTACCAACCTGTGTGGGCTGGTTAAATTCTATGGCGGCGCGCATGGTGCGGGAATCAAGCCCATTATCGGCGCAGATTTCTGTGTCGAAAGCGACGAATTGGGTGATGAGCTCGCGCATCTTACCGTTCTGGCGATGAATAATGCTGGCTACCAGAATCTTACGCTGCTGATTTCCCATGCTTATCAACGAGGCTATGGCGCTGCTGGGCCGACGATTGACCGAGATTGGCTGATTGAGCATCAGGAAGGGCTGATTTTACTGTCTGGCGGCCGCCGAGGTGATGTTGGCCGATTTTTGCTGCGCGGTAACCAGACGCAGGCCGAACAGTGTCTGGCCTTCTATCAGGAACACTTCCCCCAGCGTTACTATCTGGAACTGATCCGCACGTCCCGCCCCGATGAAGAAAGCTATTTGCACGCAGCCGTCGAGCTGGCGACGAAGCACGGGGTGCCCGTGGTGGCGACCAATGAAGTGTGCTTTATCAGCACCGATGATTTTGACGCTCACGAAATTCGCGTAGCGATTCACGACGGTTACACGCTTGACGATCCCAAACGTCCACGTCATTACAGCCCGCAGCAGTACATGCGCTCCGAAGAGGAAATGTGCGAGCTGTTTGCGGATATCCCCGAAGCGCTGGCGAACAGCGTTGAAATTGCCAAGCGTTGTAACGTAACAATTCGTCTGGGTGAGTATTTCCTGCCGCAGTTCCCGACGGGCGACATGAGCACGGAAGATTTTCTGGTTCAGTGCTCGAAAAAGGGGCTGGAGGAACGTCTCGAATTCCTGTTCCCCGATCCGGAAGTGCGTGCTGAGCGTCGGCCTGAATATGATGAGCGTCTGGATATTGAACTGGGCGTCATCAACCAGATGGGATTTCCCGGCTACTTCCTGATCGTCATGGAGTTTATTCAGTGGTCGAAGGATAACGATGTGCCTGTTGGGCCGGGACGTGGTTCCGGTGCGGGGTCGTTAGTCGCCTACGCGCTGAAAATCACCGATCTGGATCCGCTTGAATTCGATCTACTGTTCGAACGTTTCCTCAACCCTGAACGTGTCTCCATGCCTGACTTCGACGTCGATTTCTGTATGGAAAAACGCGATAAGGTCATCGATCACGTCGCGGAAATGTACGGACGTGATGCGGTATCGCAGATTATCACCTTCGGTACGATGGCGGCGAAAGCGGTGATTCGTGACGTCGGGCGCGTGCTTGGACACCCTTATGGGTTTGTCGATCGCATTTCAAAGCTGGTGCCGCCCGATCCGGGTATGACGCTGGAAAAAGCGTTTGCTGCTGAACCGCAGCTGCCAGAAATTTATGAGGCCGATGAAGAAGTTAGGGCCCTCATCGATATGGCGCGCAAGCTCGAAGGGGTAACGCGTAACGCGGGTAAACATGCGGGTGGGGTGGTGATATCCCCCACCAAGATTACCGATTTTGCACCGCTGTACTGTGATTCCGAAGGAAACCATCCGGTTACCCAGTTTGATAAGAACGACGTCGAATATGCTGGGCTGGTGAAGTTCGACTTCCTTGGCCTGCGTACGCTGACCATCATCGACTGGGCGCTGAGGATGATTAACGCCCGTCGCGCGAAGCAAGGGCAGGAGCCGATTGATATTGCGGCGATCCCGCTCGACGATAAGAAAAGCTTCGACATGCTGCAACGCTCGGAAACCACGGCGGTATTCCAGCTTGAATCGCGCGGCATGAAAGACCTAATCAAACGCCTTAAGCCCGACTGTTTCGAAGATATGATCGCACTGGTGGCGCTGTTCCGCCCTGGCCCATTGCAATCCGGCATGGTAGATAACTTCATCGACCGTAAGCACGGTCGTGAAGCGATCTCGTATCCTGATATCGAATGGCAGCACGAGTCACTTAAGCCTGTGCTGGAGCCGACCTACGGCATTATCCTGTATCAGGAACAGGTCATGCAGATTGCGCAGGTTCTGGCAGGCTATACGCTGGGCGGCGCGGATATGCTGCGTCGTGCGATGGGGAAAAAGAACCCGGTCGAAATGGCGAAGCAGCGTGGTGGCTTCGAAGATGGTGCCAAATCTCGCGGCGTGAACGGCGAATTGGCGGTTAAGATTTTTGACCTGGTGGAAAAATTCGCCGGTTATGGCTTTAATAAATCTCACTCCGCGGCCTATGCGCTGGTGTCTTACCAAACGCTATGGCTGAAGGCGCACTATCCGGCAGAATTCATGGCGGCCGTAATGACGGCCGATATGGACAACACGGATAAAGTGGTCGGCCTGGTTGATGAATGCTGGCGGATGGGGTTAAAAATCCTGCCTCCGGACATCAACAGCGGGCTGTATCACTTCCACGTTAATGACGATGGCGAGATTGTTTACGGCATCGGCGCGATTAAAGGCGTGGGGGAAGGCCCGATTGAGGCGATTATCGAGGCGCGTAATCAGGGCGGCTATTTTAGAGAGCTGTTTGATCTCTGCGCGCGTACCGACATTAAAAAGCTGAACCGCCGCGTGCTGGAAAAGTTGATTATGTCTGGGGCATTCGACCGTCTGGGGCCACATCGCGCCGCGCTGATGAATTCATTGCCTGATGCGCTGAAGGCCGCCGATCAGCATGCGAAAGCGGAAGCCATTGGTCAGGTGGATATGTTCGGTGTGCTGGCCGACGCGCCTGAACAGGTTGAGCAATCCTACAGTTCGGTGCCGCCGTGGCCGGAGCAGGTGGTGCTGGATGGTGAACGGGAAACGTTGGGGCTGTATCTGACCGGCCACCCGATCACGCAATATATTAAGGAAATTGAACGCTATGCCGGTGGCGTGCGTTTGAAAGATATGCACCCGACGGATCGGGGTAAAATGACCACTGCTGTTGGGCTGGTGTTGGCGGCTCGCGTCATGGTAACCAAGCGGGGTAACCGTATTGGTGTCTGTACATTGGACGATCGTTCCGGTCGGCTTGAGATCATGCTGTTTACCGATGCATTGGAAAAATATCAGCATTTACTTGAGAAAGACCGTATCCTTATCGCCAGTGGACAGGTCAGCTTTGATGACTTCAGCGGCGGGCTTAAAATGACCGTCCGAGAGTTAATGGATATCAGTGAAGCGCGGGAAAAATACGCGCGCGGGCTTGCTATCTCGCTGACTGACAGGCAAATTGATGACCAGCTATTAAACCGTCTCCGCCAATCGTTGGAACCCCATCGATCGGGGACGATCCCAGTGCATCTCTATTACCAGCGTGAAGATGCGCGTGCCCGACTACGTTTCGGCGCAGCATGGCGTGTAACGCCTGCCGATGCGCTACTGAACGAGCTGCGCACATTAGTGGGTAATGAGCAGGTGGAACTGGAATTTGACTAATATAGGAATACTATGAGTCTGAATTTTCTTGATTTTGAGCAGCCGATTGCAGAGTTGGAAGCGAAAATTGACTCGCTGACCGCAGTCAGCCGTCAAGACGAAAAATTAGATATTAATCTGGACGAAGAAGTCCAGCGCCTGCGTGAGAAGAGCGTTGAACTGACGCGCAAAATCTTCGCCGATTTGGGTGCCTGGCAGGTTGCGCAATTAGCGCGCCATCCGCAACGTCCTTATACGCTTGATTATATTAAGCATATCTTTACCGACTTTGATGAATTGGCTGGCGATCGTGCCTATGCCGATGATAAAGCCATTGTCGGCGGGATTGCCCGTTTGGATGGGCGTCCGGTGATGATCATTGGTCATCAAAAAGGGCGTGAGACCAAAGAAAAGATTCGCCGTAATTTCGGCATGCCTGCACCGGAAGGCTATCGCAAAGCGCTGCGCCTGATGGAAATGGCCGATCGCTTCAAGATGCCGATCATCACCTTCATCGACACGCCGGGCGCTTATCCGGGCGTTGGCGCAGAAGAACGCGGTCAGTCTGAAGCTATCGCGCGCAACCTGCGTGAAATGTCGACGCTGCGTGTGCCAATCATCTGTACCGTTATCGGTGAAGGTGGTTCTGGTGGTGCACTGGCTATCGGCGTGGGTGACAAGGTCAACATGTTGCAGTACAGCACCTACTCGGTGATTTCACCGGAAGGCTGTGCGTCTATCCTGTGGAAGAGTGCGGATAAAGCGCCGTTGGCGGCGGAAGCCATGGGCATTATTGCGCCGCGTCTGAAAGAGCTGAAACTGATCGATACCGTGATCCCTGAGCCGCTGGGGTCGGCGCACCGTAATGTCCCAGTGATGGCAGCGTCGCTGAAAGCACAACTGCTGGCCGACCTGCTCGATCTCGACGGCCTGACAGAAGAAGAACTGTTGAACCGCCGTTATCAGCGTTTGATGAACTATGGTTACTGTTAAGTACAGTGGTTACTGCTGATAAGGCGATTGTCTGATTGATGTGTTATCAATCAGGTGATTCTGGTGTTACTTTTAAAATCCGTTGTCAGAAATGACAGCGGATTTTTTGCTATGAGGGTTTGAAGCATGCTGAAGCTGCTCGATGTCCATCACATTGCGGTGATTGCCTCTGACTATGAACGCAGCAAGGCATTTTACTGTGATGTGCTAGGGTTTACGTTGAACAACGAGGTCTACCGTGAAGCACAGCAGTCGTGGAAAGGGGATCTCTCGCTGAATGGATGCTATACCATTGAGCTATTTTCTTTCCCTCATCCGCCCGCGCGGGTGAGTTGTCCGGAAGCCTGCGGCCTGCGCCACCTGGCTTTTGCTGTGGCTAACGTAGAACAGGCTGTCGCCTCGCTGGAGCAGGCTGACGTTATCTGTGAACCTGTCCGGATCGATCCTGAAACGCAGCAGCGCTTCACCTTTTTCTCCGATCCTGACGGCTTGCCTTTAGAACTGTATGAGATCTGATACCGTGAACCGCACCGAACCTGATGATGGATTACTCCAGACGATTGTGACGCAAACGGCCGGATGCGAGTCGATCCTGTTGGCCTACAGCGGTGGTCTGGACTCTAGCGTGCTATTGCATCTGCTGGTGGCTGTGCGTCAGCGTTCCGGGCTGCCTATTCGTGCGGCTTATATCCATCATGGTTTAAATCCGCTGGCCGATAGCTGGGCTGAACATTGTCGCCAGCAGTGTGAACGCTGGCAGGTGCCCTTTGCCTCGCTGCCGGTGAAGGTTGAAGCGCAGAACGGCGGTATAGAAGCCGCGGCCAGAACGGCACGTTATCAGGCTTTGCAAGCGCATCTGCAAGACGGGGAAATCTTGTTGACGGCGCAGCATCTTGATGATCAAAGCGAAACTTTTTTACTGGCGCTGAAACGCGGCAGTGGGCCTGCCGGATTATCTGCGATGGCGGCTAGTACTCTTCTCGGTAACAGTACAACGCTCGGTCAGCATCGTCTTGTGCGTCCGCTGTTAAGCATTTCTCGCTTGCAGTTGGAAGCCTATGCGCAGCGGCATCAGCTTGACTGGATTGAAGACGACAGCAATCAGGATGAACGTTTCGACCGTAATTTCCTACGTCGCCAAATCTTACCGCGATTGACGCAGCGCTGGCCGCATTTCTCCTCCGCCGTAGCGCGTAGCGCCGAGCTTTGTGCCGAACAGGAACAGCTGCTAGATGAGCTGCTGGAGGAGTCATTGCAGGCGCTATGCCAGGCGGATGGTGCGCTGAGCATTGACGGGCTTCTGCCGCTAAGTCCGGTGCGTCGTTTTGCACTCTTGCGGCGCTGGTTGGCGCAGCGAGGGGCGACGATGCCAGCACGTGAACAATTACAACGGCTCTGGGATGAGGTTGCGACAAGCCGTCAGGATGCAGAACCGGTATTGCAACTGAATCAGATGCAGGTTCGCCGTTTTCGGCAGTATCTCTACCTGCTGCCGCTGATGACGTCACTCAAAGACTGCATTATCTCGTGGCAATCGCCGTCATGCCCGTTGTCGCTACCCGATAATCTGGGCACGCTGTCGCTGGCCGATAGCGGAGTGGCGATTCGCGCGCCGGAAAACAGTGAGGCGGTGAGCATTCGCTTTTCGATCAGCGGAACCGTGCATATTGTTGGCAGAGCACATGGGCGACAAATCAAGAAACTCTGGCAGGAATTGGGCGTTCCGCCCTGGTGGCGTGACCGTACGCCGCTGGTGTTCTACAACGAGCAACTGATTGCGGCAGTGGGGCGATTTGTCACGCGAGAAGGGCAGGCGAGAGAAAACCAGCCTGTATGGCGCATTGTTTGGGAAAAGTAAGTTTGGGAAAAGTAAGTTTGGGAAAAATAAGCCAGGGGAAAATAAGCCAGGGGAAAAAAGCTGAGGGAAAAGCCTGACGCTGAGGCTAGTACTGAAATAAAAACGGACAACCTGCGTTGTCCGTTTGGGAAGCATGGGTTCAGCGTTTGCCGCTGAATGAAAGGAGAAGTCTGTCAGGATTCGCTGACGACGACCTTCCCGATTTCAGGATGACTGAAACTGACGATGTGGTCGAGACGCAGCTCGCGCGTTGTGCCTGAGGCTTCAATCACCAGATATTCGACCTGCTTACGTGAGATCATATCACTGGCTTTACCGGTCACAACTTCACCATTGCGTAGTTCCAGCGTCAGCGTCAAATTCTGCTGACAGGTGGCTTCCAGGCTGTCGTAATCATCACAGTTGATGGGTTGATATTCATTACTCATTGACATAATCACTCACCAATAAGTTAGCGGCGGCAAAAGCGGCCTGTTCCCTGACGGAGGATGGCAACGCATCATTCGCAGCAATGCCATCCAGGGTTTTTAAAACACAACCCAGCGAATCGGGTATATAGCCCAGATCGCCACTGGCGATCTCTGCGTATAAGCGACGTACTAATTCACAGTATTCTTGCACTATATCCTCCCTTGAAAGCTTAGCTCGGTAGATATTCATGCATCATCACTTGCTGTGGTGCGCGATGTTGTAAGCCTACGAAGATAAACTCTATTTATCAAACCGACTATAGCATAGGCACTAACAGGATATCAGTAGTCCTTAGAGGCCTAATCTATCGGTTACGTGGCAGATATCACCTTTACTGTGAGGATGGCGCTAACTCAAGTAAACTAGGAGGGAATAAATAAGAGGTCACTGATGGCATTAAAAGCAACGGTTTACAAAGCAGCAATCAATATTGCCGATATGGATCGGAATTTTTTTCACGACGTGAACCTGACGATAGCGCAGCATCCGTCTGAAACTGAGCAGCGTATGATGCTGCGGCTTTTAGCGTGGATTTGCCATGCTGATGAAAACCTGCGTTTTACCAAAGGGCTCAGCGCAGATGATGAACCGGAAATCTGGCGACGTAATGATACGATGGAACTGGAACTGTGGATTGAGCTAGGTCTGCCGGATGAAAAACGGCTCAAGAAAGCCTGCAACCAGTCGCGTTCCGTGATGTTGTACGCTTATAGCGAGCGTGCGGCACAGGTTTGGTGGAGCGCAATATCGGGTAAGGTCTCTGGGTACAAGAATCTGGCTATCCGCTTTTTGGATGATAATCAGCTGACTCAGCTTGCCGGACTGGTTCAACGCACCATGGCATTGCAGGCAACGATACAGGAAGGCACGATCTGGTTATCTGACGACAAGAATAGTCTGGAAATAGCATTTTCTGAGTGGAAAATTCCTCAGACTCAGGGATGATAACCGATTGGATATATTCCAGAACGTTGAGTAAGAACGATAAAAACAGGGCAGAGACGGCAGGAAAATAATGATGAAAAAACTGGCTATCGGTGTGCTGTTGATTGCAGGGATTTCTGGATTGATCGGGTGTCATACCCGCTCACAAGCTCAGGAAGAAACCCTTAAACCAATGGCGCAAAGTTATCGTGGCGTTTTAGCCTGTGCGGACTGCGGAGGGATTGATACGTCGCTGTTTTTGGAAAAAGACGGGACTTTTGTTCTGCGTGAACAGTATCAAACGACTCGAGAGGGCAACAACACGTTTGCTTCCTATGGGCAATGGCGGCGCACTGCCGACAAGCTGGTGTTGACGGAGAGTTCGGGTGAAAAACGCTACTTCCGCCCGGTTGATAACTCTCTTGAAATGCTGGATCAGCAAGGGTTGCCCATCAATTCTTCGCTTCCTCGCCAACTGACGGCAACCGAGCAGGCATTGCCGGATACGCCGATGTCGATGAAGGGTATGTACCGCTATCTGGCAGATGCTGCGACCTTCTCTGACTGCGTGACAGGGAAAACGTTTGTGGTAGCGAGTAATGCCGTGCTTGAAAGACTGTATCTTCGTACTACGGCGTCGGCAGGTGAACCGGTACTGGTTTCCTTTACCGCACATTTTGCCGTGATTCCATCAATGGAAGAAGGGCAGAGGGTGAAAGCGGTGGTCCCTAACAGCAGCGATAACGCACGTATGAACGCCCAAGCAAACTGCGATACGCAGATAGATTGATACAGCGTTAAAAAGAAAAGGCACTGATTTCAGTGCCTTTTTTACATCCATCATTACACGTTAGAGCATTTTCTTTAGCTGATACAGCCAGTCCAGCGCCTGACGTGGCGTGAGCGCATCAGGATCGATGGCTTCCAGCGCTTCAATCGCCGGAGACGGCTCATCATTGCTTAGCAGCGCCAGCTGCGCGCCGTCAATATGACTGGATGACGCATTATTCGATAACGTTTCCAGCTCTTTCAGTTTCTGGCGTGCGCGCTTAATCACTTCTTTCGGGACACCAGCCAGTGCGGCGACGGCAAGGCCATAACTTTTACTGGCTGCGCCATCTTGTACGCTGTGCATAAAGGCGATGGTATCGCCGTGTTCGCGCGCATCTAAATGCACATTCACTACGCCTTCCATTTTTTCCGGCAGAGTGGTCAGTTCAAAGTAGTGCGTTGCAAACAGCGTCATCGCTTTGATGCGGTTCGCCAGATTTTCGGCACAGGCCCAGGCCAGCGACAGGCCGTCATAGGTGGAGGTTCCGCGACCGATTTCGTCCATCAATACCAGACTGTTTTCCGTGGCATTGTGCAGAATATTCGCCGTTTCTGTCATTTCCACCATGAAGGTGGAGCGGCCAGAGGCCAGATCGTCCGCGGCTCCCACACGAGTGAAAATACGATCGACGGGGCCAATCACCGCCTGATCCGCAGGCACAAAGCAGCCGATGTGCGCCATCAGCACAATCAGTGCGGCCTGACGCATATAAGTACTTTTACCGCCCATGTTGGGGCCGGTGATAATCAGCATGCGACGCTGTGGTGCCAGCGACAGAGGGTTAGAGATGAACGGTTCACGAAGCACCTGTTCGACGACAGGGTGACGACCGCCCGTGATTTTGATGCCGGGCTTATCGCTCAGCGTCGGGCAGACGTAATTCAGCGTATCGGCACGTTCGGCCAAATTCGCCAGAACGTCCAATTCTGCCAACGCGGCGGCGCTTTGCTGAAGTTCAGCCAGATGGGGCAACAGCAGATCGAAGAGCTCATCGTAGAGCGCTTTTTCCAGCGCCAATGCTTTGCCCTTCGAGGTCAGAACTTTGTCTTCGTACTCTTTTAGCTCGGGAATGATATAGCGTTCGGCATTTTTCAGCGTCTGGCGGCGTACATAATGAATCGGCACCAGATGGCTTTGACCACGGCTGACCTGAATGTAATAACCGTGCACGCCGTTGAAGCCGACTTTCAGCGTATCAAGCCCCAGCTTTTCACGTTCACGAATTTCCAGACGGTCCAGATAATCGCTGGCACCGTCAGCCAGTGCGCGCCACTCATCCAGCTCTGTATGGTAGCCCGGCGCGATAACGCCGCCGTCACGTACCAGCACGGGCGGTGCTTCGACAACCGCGCGTTCCAATAAATCACGTAACTCATCAAATTGCCCAATCAGGCTGACCAGACGACGAACGGAATCGGTATCCAGTGGCGCAAGCTGCTCACGAATAGCGGGGAACTGCTGGAAAGCGTGGCGCATACGAGCCAGATCGCGCGGGCGTGCTGTGCGCAACGCGAGTCGCGCCAGAATACGCTCCAGATCGCCGACCTGCCGCAGAGAGGGTTGTAGATCGGGCGTAATGTCCTGTAACGCGCTGATAGCCTGCTGACGCTGTTTGAGCGCCTCAATATCGCGGCTGGGCATATGAATCCAGCGCTTCAGCATCCGGCTGCCCATTGCCGTCACTGTGCAGTCCAGCACCGCGGCCAGCGTATTTTCCACGCCGCCGGACAGATTCTGCGTCAGTTCAAGGTTACGGCGGGTGGCCGCGTCCATGATGATGCCGTCCTGTTGGCGCTCCATGGTAATCCCGCGGATATGCGGCAGCGAGGTGCGCTGGGTGTCTTTCGCATATTGTAGCAGGCAGCCAGCGGCCCGTAATGCGAGCTTGGCCTGTTCTACGCCGAAACCGGTCAGATCGCGGGTGCCAAATTGCAGGTTAAGCTGCTGGCGTGCAGTATCCGGTTCAAATTCCCACAGTGGACGACGGCGAAGCCCATGGCGATTTTCGATCAAATCCATGGACTCGAAAGATTCAGGATAGAGTAATTCCGCCGGATTGGTGCGCTGTAACTCAGCCGCCATGGTTTCCCGATCGTCTGGTTCGCTCACGCGGAAACGTCCTGAGCTGATATCCAGGGTGGCATAACCGAACCCCCGACCGTCCTGCCAGATTGCGGCCAGCAGGTTATCCTGCTTTTCCTGCAATAGTGCTTCGTCGCTGATGGTTCCTGGCGTGACGATACGTACAACTTTGCGTTCTACCGGACCTTTGCTGGTGGCGGGATCGCCAACCTGTTCGCAGATAGCGACGGATTCGCCCATTTGCACCAGTCTGGCAAGGTAGTTTTCAACGGCATGATGAGGAACGCCCGCCATCGGTATCGGTTCCCCTGCGGAGGCACCGCGCTTCGTCAGCGAGATATCCAGCAGTTGAGAAGCCCGCTTGGCATCGTCATAGAACAGCTCATAAAAATCGCCCATGCGGTAAAACAGCAGGATTTCCGGATGTTCAGCCTTTAACCTAAAGTACTGCTGCATCATTGGTGTGTGTGAATCTAGATTTTTATTGTCAATCATAGACATGGTTTATTTATTCCATTGAATTTAAAGTGAATTGTGATTTTAATTGTTCTCATTAAGTATCACGTTGTCTCATAAAAAATCACTAAAACCCACTTGTTAGTGTAGGTCAAAGTGTAGGTTGTTATGTAGGTTATGGTATAATTACACTAAATAAATGCACAACCTACACTTGGAAAGAAAAGCTGGTTTTTAGCTTTAGTAAATCAAGTGGTTAGCCATAAAATGGATCTTATATGACAGATAAACCAGCAGGCAAACCTTTGTCATCCAAAGCTATCGAAATGATGAAGCCTACGGACAAAAATAAGGCTGATACAGGTGAAAACCGAGGCTTACGTGTGACTTGCGGCGCTTCGGGTATCAAGACCTTTTTCTACCGTTATACTAGCCCAGTGACCAATAAGCTGTCACAGGTAAAAATTGGAAGCTTCCCGCAAACCTCGCTTGCAATGGCTCGTATGAAGTTGCAAGAGCTCAAATTAATCAGAAACGAAGGGCGCTGCCCGGCGTCTGAGCTGAAAGATGAGAAGCAACGGTTATTGGAGGAGAGTCAAAAACCGATAGCGGCAGTGCTGACGGTTGAAGGCTTGGTTGAGCTGTATCTGACTGAACGGATAGAAGATCGTAAAAATGCTGATGGAAAAATCATTCCAGGAGCGCGTAAAAAGAAAGGGCAAAAGGAAGTCCGTCGAACTCTGGAAAATGATGCGGTTGCTAAGCTAGGGGCGCGTGTTGCAGCGGACATCACCCGTAAAGATATCGTCGAACTGGTCAACGGTGTGATTGAACGCGGTGCCAAAGTTCAGGCAGGTAATTTGTTACGTGAACTATCCTCTGCCTATGAATTTGCAATTGGCTTAGGGCGCTTCGATGACAGCTTTGCTAACCCTGCGCTATTGGCAAAGTCGAGTCTACGCCAGACTAATATCAAACTGACCTGTGAACGTGGAACTCGAATTCTGAGTGAGAAAGAGTTAGCTAAATTCCTTCATTGGCTTCCTGGTTCTTCATTTACGCCAACAATCAAAAATGTGCTGCGACTGACGCTCTGGACTGGGTGCCGAACAGGTGAAGTCTGCAATATGGCTTGGGATGATGTGGATCTCGAAAAGGGCACGATACATCTGCGAGAAACCAAGACTGGAGTAGAGCGGTACGTTCAGCTATCGACTCAGGCTATCGACTTCCTTAAAATTCTGCGCCTCACCTCCGATAAATATTTATTTCCTTCACAAGCGACTAAACTCCCCATTCAGCAGAAATACCTGACTGAAAATTCATGGCGTTTACGTGAAAACGGTCAAATGCTTGATATACCTCACTGGACGCCACACGACCTGCGTCGTACAGTGCGGACAGGGCTATCCCGTTTGCAATGCCCAAATGAAGTTGCGGAGGCTGTGCTGGGGCATACTCGCGGCGGTGTAGAGGGGATTTATAACCTGTATAAGTATGATGCTGAGTGCAAGAAGTGGTTGCAAGTGTGGGCAAATTATCTCGAAAGTATATATTGAAGCAATGACATATTATTGCATGAAGGCGACGAGTCAAAAATATTAGCAAAACAAGTCAGCCTTATTCCTTTTTAAGCATAACTAGGTTATTAATAATCTGCTTAGATAATCAACAGGCGGTCATTCGATATTAAACTGTATAAAAACACAGTTCATTGTTGTTAATGAGCAAATCTGCAACGAATTAGACGGCGAACTCTCGTGCTGGCTGTAATTGTCGTCGAGTATTAGGGGGGAATGAATGTCATCTTACATTACTAAAATTGGTCCGATGGACGGAAACTTGTGGGAAGAGATTTGCCAGCTAGTTTTCAAAAAGCTCTATAGGCAGTTTGGTTATCAGGAAATGCCTGCTTCTCCAGGCGATTATGGTATTGAGGGTTTTGTTAAAGACTATGGTATAGCTATTCAGTGCTATTGTCCTGAGAAGGTGTATACGCAGGAGGAGCTTTATGAAAAACAACGTGACAAAATTACTAGAGATCTTGCCAAGCTTAATACATATAAAGATGAGCTAAAAAAGAGGCTTGGAGACTGTAAAATAAAAAAATGGATCTTTTTATGCCCAGAAATTAACCGTAATGAGATCCTTTCGCATATTGTAAAAAAACAAGAAGAAATTAGAGCGTTATCTTTGGATTTTCTTTCTGATGATTTTGAAGTAGATGTTCAAGATATAGATTTTTACATACATGAAATTCAAGAGATCATGACCTTAAAAGGTAGTAAAATAACTTTTGATATCACACCTCAGCAATTGGACTATTTCGACTCAGCTACTGAAGAAATGGAACTTAATATCCAAAGAAAAAATGAAAAACGATGCGTTATTGATGGTTCATTAAATTCTGAAAAGCACAAGAAACTTAATGTTTTAACAGAAAAGAAATTTCTTGCTGGCGATGTGTTGCTAAGGAGAATTGAAAAAGACTCTGCTTTAATTTATTTTGAATTGGCAAGAGTCATCAATCAGTATGAGAATGAAATAGAGGAATTGTGCATTACTTGGGATGCTTTGCCTGAGCAATTGATTGAAAGAATTAAGGGTGTTTTGGCATTAAGAATAAAAGAATCTATTCCAATGCTTGGTGATCCTGAAAGGCATAGCCTTGTCGATAGCTTGGTTGCAAAATGGATAGCTTTATGTCCGTTGGAGTTAAACTAATGAGTCGAGTGACATTTAAACGAAAACCAATGCCCATATATGCAGGTTTTCGCCCTTTATTTAAAATTGGCCAGATTCTCTTGGTATTGGATCTGGCATCCAGAGGGAAATGCTCAAGTTTAATAAGGTTGCATCTTTTTGCATGGGTATTGAAAGATGAACAACGTAAGGAAATGTTATTAAATGCTGTTGAAAAGAAGATTGAGATACCGAGTGTATGGGGGATAGATCCTTCTGTAAATTTTGCGTTGCAATTTGCGATTGCAGAAGGTTTAATTATTAAATCTGGGACTTCATTCAAGCTTGCGCCTAAAGGTATGTGTTTTATAAATAATAGCAATTCATATGACTTATTCTATGATGAGACTATCTTTTTAAAGAAAATAGGTTTAAAGATAACAGAAAAAATGATTGAAGCTGCTACCAACCTTTGGAAAGAATAGATGAAAATTAATAAATTTAAACTATCTATAGCAGGGCGTCCGCATGAGTGATCAACATTTAACCATTGACGTTAATCCAGCCATAAGAACTTGCTCCAAGAACACGGGTTTCATCATGCAGCGTTTTTGTTTCATCGGTACGCTAATCTTCGTTGGCTCGGCTCTGAGCATGTTCAGCGCCATGTGCCTTAACCCTGCCAAGTTTTCTGCGGCGTTTTCTCGGTAAATCTGGCAAGCATCCTCTCGCATACTGACATCTAAAATCCAATGCATGGACTCGATACCCCAATGGGCCCGTATCGCATCTCCGGCCTGCTCTGGGGTTAGTTTGGCTGAACTGATGTAGTAGCGGTACTCCAACTCTGGCGCTTTGCCTTTTGCTGCGCGGTAACTTTCGACCATGACTATGCTGGTTAGCCCGAGCCAGGCAGAGAAATCCCCAACCATATCACTGGCATCCAGTACATGGTAAGTGCGTGCCTCCACTCGGCTTTTCTGCTTCTCAACTTGAGATATGCCCCTGTCAATTGGCGCGCGCCGATGTGGGGTAAAAGCGGCCTGTATCGCTGCCGCTAACTTGCCTTGATTGCCCTTAACTGCCAATAAGTAGTCGCCACCTTTGCTCGTAATCGCCTTGGCAATCTTGGTCTGACAGGCCATCGCATCAATTGTCACGATGGCACCTCGCAAGTCCAACATCTGAATCAGCGCGGGTATCGCGGTGATTTCATTGCTTTTAGCATCAGTTTTAAGCTGGCCCAATACGAGTTGGTTGGCGCTGGCATAGGCACTTACCATATGGATGGTGCTTTGCCTGTCGTCTCTGTCATAAGAGCCGCGCAAAGTCTTGCCATCAATAGCGACGACTTCACCACAGGTTAACTTGTGCACGGCTTTCATCCAGGCGAGAAAACAATCGCGGAATTCAGCGGGCTCAATATTTGAAATTAGGCGAGCAAAGGTATCATCAACGGGCACACCTTTTTCAAATAAGCCCTGTTTAAGGAACCAGTCATGATGGCCGAGAACGTACTCACGAATGTCAGTCCAGCCCTGGCCTCCCGCTATCACTGCGCAGATTGAAGCAAACAAAATATCAAACAGTGGGTAATCCACTTTTGCGCTTTGTCGTTCATCGCGGATGATACTGAAATGCGCTTTGATGGTATCTAAATTCATGGTCACTCCTCAAAAGAGGAGCATAAGATCATAGTCGACTCGTCAGGTCAATGTTGACGTCGAATTGTGCAAAAAACGTTCATGATCTTGCCCTGCTATCTATAGATACTGATTCCGGCGATTATGGTTTTAAATGCGCATTTACTGATGGCCTGAATATAATTAAAGGTAATAATTCATCAGGTAAAAGTACTTTAATTCAAGCTATATTCTATGCCTTTGGTATGGAAGAGCTTCTCGGCGGAGAAGGGGCATCTACTATGCCTTATGCTTTGAGGGATCATATAGTTGATAATCATTCAAAAGGCAGCAGAAAGATCCCGATAATTAATTCATCCGTTTATTTAGAGGTTTCTAACGGTAAGCGGATTATTACTATTAACAGAGCTATAAGATCAACTGACTATGATACAAAATTAGTTAAAATCATAGATGGGGCTTATTTGTCTATACCGAATGACAATTACTCTGTTGAATATACTTATCTCCATGATAAAGGCTCGGCACAAAACATAAAAACTGGTTTTTTCAGATACATGGAAGATTTTTTAGGATTAGAATTGCCTTTAGTACCGGATAATAAAGGCGGAGAGAGTAAATTATATCTTCAAACGATCTTTGCTGCCCTATTTGTTGAGCAAAAGAGAGGATGGACTGATTACATCGCAAATATACCTTATTATGCAATAAGGAATGTAAGAAAAAGAGTTGTTGAATATTTACTTGATTGCGAAACATTCTCCAATGAGAAGGCAATAAATATAGTACAGAGTGAAATATCAAAGTTACATCATGAATGGTCTGAACTTAAAACTGAAATTAGGTTGGTCTCAGAGAGGAGTTCATTAGTTGTTAGTGGTATAGATGATAAAGTACCTGTAGATTTCAATAAAGATCTTGCGAGCATTAAATATTCCAATGATGATTCTCTTGTTGATATAAATCAGAAATTAATAGAACTAAATAGCCAAGTTGAAGATTTGAGGAAGCCTGTTAAACCAATAACAGAGTTGCTTATTAATTCTCTTGAAACTGAGCAGGCTGAATTGATGAGGTTATTATCAGTTCAGGATGTATTATATCGTGATATCTTGAATGAGAAGAGTAATGTTTCTCAATATGAGAGTAGTAAAACTCAAATAATTGAAGATCTGAATAATAATAAAGTTGCTAAAAAATTGAAAGATTTTGGTGCGGAAAGCAATTTGAGTGTTGCAAAAGACATTTGCCCTACCTGTCATTCTCCAATTAAAGATTCTTTATTAATAATGGACGATGCTTTAGAGCCTATGAGTATTACCGAAAATATAGCATATCTCGAAAGTCAGTTAAAAATGCTAAATAAATATATTAATGGTTCAAATCACATTATATTGCAACGAGATCGTGAATTAAAAAACATTAGAGATGAGATAGTACGTGTGCGGGGAATTATCTTATCATCAAAAGTAGACATTAAGAATAGCGACTCAATCTCTGAAAAGGATATAAGGGTTAAAATTCAAGCTGAAGAAAAAATAAAAACCTTAAGAAATGATGAGGAAGTTATTACTAAAATATTAGAACAAATGGTTTTAGTGAGTCAGGTATATAAAAATAAACTTGGTGAATTATCAAAACTACCAAAAAGTACCTATACAGTAAATGACATCAAGAAATTGAAAGATCTTAATGCATCTTTTAAAATACTGGCTAGTGATTTTGGATATCGAAGTGCTCCAGTATCCGATGTGGAGATTAATTATGATACTTTATCTCCGTTTCTATCGGGCTTGGAGCTGCGTGAGATAAAAACTAAAGAGAAAATTGATTTAAAAACGGATTCTTCCGCTAGTGATTTTGTAAGGTTGATTTGGTCTTACTTAATATCTGTTTTTATAGCCTCTAAAAAGAACAATGGTAATCACCCTGGGGTTATAATATTTGACGAGCCCGCCCAACATTCTATGGGTACTAATGGCTTCAATAAATTACTAAGAACATTAGCTAGTCAACATGGTTTGCAAAGTATTGTCGCAGCCTCGTTTGACGAAAGCGAGGAGGTTTTCACTGAGTCTACTAGAGGTGTTAATTACAACCTAATCACACTAAGCAGTAAATTGATAACGGCAGATAAAGTTGCATCTTGAAGTTTTATTTTTCAATGGGCTACACTTTTTCATTAACTACTAAAGGCGCTGATATGGCCTTTAGTAGTTACTAATGAATGCAATTATAGCCCCGGAACATTAATACAGAAATGTTCTTTACCATCGTCAGTTTTTTGTATCCGATAAGTTATCAGCAATGACTGCTGCGCGTCTGGTTTTGTGAACCACTACAGTTCTCGACGGACGACTTGGTGCGGAAAGTGGTTTATCCGGCGATACAGTCGGCGTCGAAAAAATGGAGTATGCCAATCCAGAACTGGTGGTTGACGATGAGCGGTTTTATTATCGAGTTCGGTGACCGCCTGAGCGACCACCTTTAATCGGATGGCAATTACACAGAATTATTTGCAAGGTCGAATGTGACGATCTTTTTCATGGTATTATCCTTTTGGGATAAAGCATCAATTACTTCACCCAAAAGGAACCCTGATGTTAGCTAAGGTGATTATAAACCAGATACGTTTATATAGAATTTCCCATTATTATCATCTGTCTTTTGAATATCATAGGTTATCGGTATCTCTGTTGTGTTAGGTAGTTTAGATTGCTCATCTGTCATGGTCATTTGAAGACTGGCGGCGCATTGATAAGTATCTATTGATGAGTTATGGCTTAATGTTCGAACGTTGATAACCTTCAGCAGAAGGCTGTCAGTATTAGCTGGCACCATTCCTGACATCTGAGAATTTCTTAGCTGCTCGAATTGCTTATTAATTTGTTTATGAGCAATGTCAGCAACCAAATTTTTAGCATCATCACTGTTGCATTCAGGTGTATTGTCTCCGCAGCCAACTAACAGACTTGCAGATATAAACAGTAATGCTAATCGCATATTCATTGAGTTAATCCTTATTGATGATTTTTCCAGCAATGCCTTGTTTCAGGCGAATGCGCCCAACAACCTGGCTGCACGGTTGTAGCCTATACGGAAGTGAGACGGGATTGTTTTAATATCCAGATTTTTTATTTTTTTCTAAGAAATAAAATTAAAAGGCTGTTTATAAAATTTCATATTCATTTTCAGATTAAATGCTTTACGGGATTCCTCACTCACTATTCCGCTCATTTTCTTTACTGGCTGATAGTTGTGAATCGATATTTGGCTTTATTAAAAGCTCCAATTTTTCAACACGACGGGTAAGCTGCATGACGTGCCAGATGCAAACAACAATGGCACCGATAGCTGCGCCTGTTATTATGTTCATTGTTTATCCTCTCCTGATTTCATTGCTATTTCTTCCGATAAATCCCATCCATTGCTCCAGCGGCGGTCATACCGCAATAACCTTCACATCCTTTGGTCATTACTGTTACTTTACCGTTCTTCTGCTCGCTGATAACAGCGACACACTGACTCGATGTATCGTTATAAAGCCAGCGATGTTTCTGGTTTTCTCCAGCACTAATGGATTGTGCTGAACCTTCCATATTGCAGATACCGGAAGCATCTTTACTCGCAGCATTAATACTGAATTCCACACCATTACCGCCTTCTGCAAGTGTTAGGGCACCGTTTGGTTTGACGTACTCTGCGGCGGTTGCCAGTGCTGATGTGCTCGACAGCAGGGTGGCTAAAACAACATGTTTCATTGTTGATTCCTTGTCAGTTAATACGAATATTTTTAGTGATTTTCCCGAGTGTTAGCGGTCTGCGTTTTTCAACATAGAAATAGGCGACGTTAAATGCAGACTTTTTATGATTACCTTTCCCTAGCGAGGGCCAGTCGCGGAAAGCCTCTATTTGGGCTTCTGAATAAGGTGTGGTGGAGAAGTCGAACAGTACCAGCAACGCCTTACCGTCGAACGTCATCAGCTTCTTCATTTCCGTACTGTTAACAGTGGCAGATACCGTCGATTTGGCTGCGGTGGGCTTACGCACTGCAAACTCTACGGCGACATCATCTATCACAAAATCGATATAGCCGTTCCCCGTAATAGAGCCAGGGAGTTTCCCTTTCACCTCCGGTGAAACATCATCGGAGAAACACCCTAAAAGGTAGCAGCGTACCAGAGGAAGTAGTTCCCTTTCACTGCACTCATTTAAGCGCAGTGTTTTTACAAACTCAGGGCGATAAAGGGAATGAAAGAAGTATTCAAAGCTTTCCATTACCGAAGTGATCGTGGTCGCCATAGCTATTCCTTGCCTGTGTGGTTGGAAGGCATTTTATTGGAATAGCGGCTGGGCCATATCTGCTCGGGCATCATCCCTAGAGCCGCGGCTATCAACCGTTCAGCCTTCGGATAGTGCTGACTGAAGGCATTATTCAGTGTGCGAGAGCCTAATCCTTGATCGCGAGATAACTGAGCCAGACTCAACCCACGTTTGTGCAACGCAGCCACAATGTCGGCCCTGTGCCAATCCTTAGCCCTTCCTTTAGTTCGCTTTTTTTGCGATGCTACGTGGTTATTCACAGTGTTAACTCCTCTGTATCAGTACAGGGATATTAAATGCGAATAAAAGGAACTTATCAAGTTCTCTTTGTGGTTTTTGTTGGGACTCCTTTTAACGTATTGATATTCTGGATTAAATTCATGAAAAATATTTTGAATGTACCGTCTCTTCAAGAGAGCCCAAGTGATAGCGTTCATGATGATGAACAGTGGCTAACAGCACTGGATTTTGCAGGTAAACCGGGGATGCCGAGTACGGCAAAGGGCTGCCGCCTACGTCTGGAAAAGCTAGCCGCTATGCACCCGGAAATCAGGAGAAAGAGAACAGGGCATAAAGGCTTTGAGTACCATATTCGCGCTGCGGGAATGTCGTTGAAAAGTGAGCGGGCAGAGCAAGCCACCCACTCTGTCGCTTCTCCTTATGGTACTGACGAACAGCTTAATCTCTGGGTTCAACTATTCAAGACGATGAAGCCCCATTCCCGTGACCGTTTGTTGAAGCAGGCGCTTGAACAAGTGGCTGACGATCTTGCGCTGACCCAGCCTACTTTGCCAACAGAAGTGATTTCACTGGCGCACCAGTTACTGGCGTTTTCGGAAGAGCAGCGTAAACAATTGCTGGAGATTATTTCGAAGCAATAGTCTGCGCTGGCACTCTTATTTCCCTGAATTATTTCCTTCTTTATTAATTTACTTAATAATGGTTTCTTTATGAAACTATTTGCTCGTAATATATCAGTTTGATATAATGCCATTACTGGAAAGTGTTATTGTTAGCAGCCAGCTAGTCATTCAAATTATTATTTAATTAAATTTTCGATTTTTTAATCCTTTATTGGAGGGTTAACTGTATTTAAAGAATATCAGTCTGACTGTATCTATAAATAGATGCTATGTTTAAACTTACTTTATTTAAAAACCAGTGAATGAAACTGATGGGTTATCTATCAAATAATGTATGAGATAAAAATGAATAAAATACATCAGGAAGATTATTCCCTTCCGGTCAAACAAGCACTGATTGATTTGTTATTTAAAGAGATGGGTAATCCCCCGTCGCATAAAACCAGAATAGCTGCTGTTAGTTTGTTATTTAAAGACCTGACTTACAGTGCTGAACGTGGAGGTTACCACCCTGTTGAAATACGGCTTATTTCACGCAATGGTGAATGGCATTTTGATTACATCACTGACTTCAGTTATATGGGGACGGTATACCCCGAACTGGAAAAGGAAATTGATATAAGCTGGAGTCAGCAATATGTTTTTCTTGCTCATGTTGGTGATCTGCCTATTAACGCCGGAAAAGAGTTATTTGAACTGTGGCAGAGTAACTTTATTCAGTATCACGCCATGAACGCTTACACCATTACTGTCCTCTGGGAAAGCTAGGCCGTGTCCCTTAACTTAACAACCGTTTTAAAAATAACCTGATCGCTCCCAGTTTTAGCATACTCAGGTAGTTTCTGGCTGTTTTCTCCGAGCGGGTGGCAATACGGCGATTTTCTTTAAGTATCGCAAAGCAGCGCTCCACGACATTGCGTTTTTTGTACAGGCGCGTGTCGAGGGGGCGACGTCCGTCCTGACTGGCCTTCTCATTCGATTTAAACGGAATAACCGCTTTTATTCCTTTCATTTTCAAATGAATGCGAAGGTTTTTACCTGAATAACCCTTATCCGCCAGCACCGCTTTCGGACGTGATTTCAGGTGCCCGCTTTTTCGGATAATCCCGACCCGGTTGAGCAACCTTTCCGCGTATCGGCTTTCGTGGGCCTGTCCACCGCTCAGGCAAAAACTCAGTGGTAATCCTGTGCCATCTGTCGCCAGATGGATTTTGGTGCCAAAGCCGCCGCGAGAGCGACCCAGCCCATGGTCCTCGCATTCATCGGGATGTTTTTTTTCGCACCCGCGGCCGCTTTCAGGGCGCGAACGTTACTGCCATCCAGCGCGATAACATCCCAGTCAATCAGCGCTTTTTCATCCAGAATCTGGAGTAATTTATTGAAAATGCTGTTCATTATTCCGGCTTTAGACCACCGATTGAAGCGGTTGTAAATGGTTTTCCATTGACCATAACGCTCAGGTAAATCCCGCCAGGGTGCGCCAGAGCAAAGCACCCAAAATATGCCATTCATGACATGTCTGTGCGCAAAATAAGGACGCCCGCCTCGGGAAGAGCCTCTTTCAGGTGGCAGCATGGGAGAAATCAACGCCCAGGCGTCATCGGGAAAATCGTAACGAGCCAAATTAAAGGACTTTTTGTGGTGAAATCATGTCCCTGATTGTACAAAAAATAGTTACGGGACACACCCTAATCCCGCCACACTAATCATCAATACTTTATGGAGAATTATCTGTGACGACTGACAGAGGGATACGTGCGTCTCAACAAGGTGAGCTGGACTGTCTTTGCGGTGCTTATTGTGTGGTTAACATGCTGAGCTGGCTGTATGACGGCAGGGTGAAACGACGCCCGTTAATGAACCGGCTTGTTCAGGCTTATCAGCAGCACTGGCCTTTGCATGAATGGCTGACTGAAGGGATTGGGGAGGATCGGCTCGACTTGCTGATGGCTCAGGTGTTGCAGAAAGGGTATTACAGCCGCCAGTTCCCGGTTGAAATCACTAAACCCTTTGCCGCGAAGCGTGGCTTAACCGACGGACGACTTTTCAGGGAAATGCAGCGGTTTCTTGATGTCTCTGACCACTCCCGTCTGATTATGCTCAGCGACCAATTTCACTGGTCTCTTCTGGTCAAAATGGATGAGGAAACGCTCTGTTTCTTCGACAGCAATGGACGTACAACAATGCCCCGTAAAGCTTTCTCCCTACGTGCTGGTGTGACCCGCCGTCAGCTGTTTCCTGATGCTATTTATTTCATTGAACGGGAGTTCTGATATGACCATGTTTACCCTGCGTGAAACCCGTATCCTCGATCAGGCGCGTGACATTATTAGCCGGTACTACCAGCGTGGCGTTCAGCTCTGTTCCCCTGATGATGTTCGACAATGTGTGATGGTTGAGCTGGCGCCGCTTGAACATGAAGAGTTTGGCATCATCCTGCTCGATAATCAGAATCAACTGCTGCACCGCGAAATCCTGTTCAGAGGTACGTTAAACTCGGTCAGCGTTCACCCCCGCGAAGTTATCAAGCGTGTGCTGAAACATAACGCCGCCGCCGCGATCCTTGTTCACAATCACCCCAGCGGCCAACCAGAGCCCAGCCGTTGCGATATCCAGTTGACCAAAAAGCTACAGGAGTTGCTGGAAATGCTGGATGTACGGTTGCTTGACCACTTTATCGTGGCCGGGACTGAAACGGTGTCGATGGCTGAACGAGGGCTGGTGTGATGCAGAAAGTTACTTGGTTTAATGTACGTTATTGCGGGTTAGACGCATGAGCAGGGCTGCGTTGAGCCAGGCCGCGCCAGTGGTGCAAACCACCGTGTTCGATGCGTATATCAACGGTCTGGCACCATCGGGGTGGCGGGGTATCACCAGCCTGTTAAACCGCAGCGCCAGCATACTTAAACGCGGTGCAGATGCAGCAGGTTACCCGTGGGAGCAACTTAACTACGCCGCCGTCGCTAAAGTGCGTGCGGCATTGCTGGATGACGGTTACGCCGTGTCGTCGGTGAACATGGCGCTGTCAGCACTCCGGGGCGTGGCGCAGACGGCCTTTAACCTCAATTGCCTTGATGCCGAAACGTTGGCACGTATCCGGTCAGTTAAGCGCGTGAGCGGCGATATCCAGCGTAAGGGAAGGGCGTTAGACAGACATGAAATCCGGGCACTGATTCAGGCCGCTAAACAGCATCCGCAATCGGTACGGCGCTGTCGTGATATCGCCATTGTGCTGACACTTTGTGGAACGGGTCTGCGGGCCGGGGAACTGGTTAAACTTGAGCGCCGGGACTATGACAACGGTATCCTGACAGTGAGGCAAGGGAAGGGGCGAAAATACCGTGAAATTCACGTAGCGGATGCAGTGAATAAGGCTATCCGCGCATGGCTGAAAATTGTTGGTGTGAAAGAGGCCGGGGATGCGTTGTTTAACCGTATTCAGCGCAACGGCAAGACCTCCAGGCAGCCTCTGACTACAACCGGGTTAACGGGTATCCTGGCAGAGTTACAGCACAGGTCAGGCATTGCTCGGTTTACCCCGCATGATATGCGGCGCACCTTCATCACCCGGTTGCTGGAGCAGGGCGTGGATATCAATACCGTGCGCCAGCTGGCAGGCCACAGCGACATATCTACGACGACGCGCTATGACTGTCGTGGTGAGGCTATGAAAATCAGTGCCAGCAAGCGGGTTAGATGCTGGTGACGGCTAAAGAGGTAAGTCCCGCTCTGCAACACCTTGTTCAATCAGCTCATGCCGACGATGAGCAATTTTATTTAATTCATCGCTATTAACGCCACTTTCAGCCAGGTAAACCACGAATTCCCAGCGGGGGGGTACATTATATAAGATGATCGGCATCCCACTTTCTTCAAGTAATGTTGCTACCATTGAGGCTAATTGCCGCGTTCCGCCAAACCAGTAACGCCCAATTTTTCCGATAGATTCAACAGCAGGAACATAGTGCTGTTTGAATACTGAGGCCCGAAGTGCGTCATGGTCGATATCAAATGTCATCGTTTATTTCCCCTGTAGTCGCTGTTGCAGTAACATTACACGTTCTGAGGCAATCCACCACCAATCACTTTTTCACAAAATCACTTTCCAGAATCACTCAGATTATCCACGGCAGCAGGCTGGATAGGGGGATATTGAATCCCTTTCTCATTAAGCTTCTTGATTTCATCGTTTACCCACTGAATGCTCAGCAGATCATCAACCTGAGAAACATCCCAGGGTAATGGCGTTTTGCGTGAACCCCGTCGACTGGCAATGATATTCGCGGGAGACTGGTATCTGTCGTTTTGCATCTCAATGGCAATTAACTGATGGGGCAAACCAGACAAGGCCCTGTAGGCAACAGCCTGATGCAGATCGTACAGTTCCTGTGCGCGCGGTGTCTTTGCCGGAAGAATGTCAGGCAATGCACCTTTACTTTTCTGCAAATACATTTCTTTATAGAACTTACTCACGCAGTAGCTGACGACTTTGCTGAGGGCATCCAGATCTTTACGGGTCTCATTCAGGTCATAGCCCCGATGATCCCGGTAGATTTCCTCCAGCTTTTGCATGACACCCTGCCCGACACGCAGCTTTAACGTTGTGAAGCCCGATTTCTCATGGATTGACTCCGTTTCACTCTTGTAACGGGCGTTTCGGGACCTTCTTGTCTTCCTGGCATGAGTTCCTTCAGTCGGATCTTCCGAATGTTTAACTATTTTTTCGACTAACTTGTTGTTTGTGTTTTCTGATTTAATATTTTCCATTTTAAACTCCGTTGTTCCTGAT
Organism: Pectobacterium aquaticum; assembly: GCF_003382565.3. Taxonomy (NCBI): domain Bacteria; kingdom Pseudomonadati; phylum Pseudomonadota; class Gammaproteobacteria; order Enterobacterales; family Pectobacteriaceae; genus Pectobacterium; species Pectobacterium aquaticum. The sequence continues at coordinate 3,338,370 of NZ_CP086253.1, read as the reverse complement.
TTTGGTAGATTAAAATATTATCTTATTTTGGCAGGTGAGCAAAAAGCATTCGTGTGCTTATCACATAAATAATCCATCTTACGGATTAAAGCAATCTTTGCTCTTTACCTTATTAAAATGTGAGAGGCACACTAATTTATGGACCAGGAAGGCCTATTGTATGTATCGTTCAGGCCGCTATTATGTTCTCAACGAAACGTAGGAGGACTTATGAATAAAGGCCGTTTAATTAAAATAGATGAAGTGACAAGATTATGTGCAATATCCCGTGCGACATTATACAGGATGCTCGCCAGCAAAAATTTCCCCCTTCAGGTATTAGTAACAGGGGGCCGTGCTGTCGCATGGTATGAGGCAGACATTTATAAATGGATTAATGAGAGGCCATCAAAAAAAGAGGAATAATGTTGATATTGAATAGGCGAATCCCGTTGGCCTGGCTGTCTCAGGAACTTGAGATGCTGGCGTTGTCAATACCGGGTTTTGAAACGCCAGAGCAGGCAAGAAAGGAAAGGGCGTTCAGGATAGCCAGTTTATCCACATATACCGGAGCACGTTACAAAACGCTCTGTGCAAAATTAACAGAATGCCACCCGAAATACCCGTGTAACAGCGCAGCATGCCCGGAATGCCGCAGGCGATATCGGTTGAAGATGACCCGTGAAGTTCTACGTTTATGCAGCAAGACACACAAGTGGCGCAATGTGACATTGGTTTTCTACCAGGATGCGTTCACAGATGTAGAAGCACCCGCATGGTCGCCAGATGCTCTGATTGCACGTCTCCAGCGGTGGTTAAAAGAATGTGGATTCAGGTATATGGTGATAGGTGGTTTCGAAATGGATTACCACACAGACACCGGATTGTGGCTACCTCATTTTCACTTAATCACTTTCAATGAAGAGGAGGCATTAAATAAACTTAGGAATAGGATGAAAAATAAACGCAATATGTCGGTAAGAAAGAACGTCATTTCTAGACCAATGTTTGACACTGGAATAGATGATCCGGAGAAACAAATAAGCTATTTATTTAAGACGATATGGTGGCGTGTTGAATCGTATAAAGAAAACACGCTTACATTTATCAACGATAAGAGTATTAAACCTAAGCGCCGGACTATAAAACGCAGATTACGTCCCAGGCAGCATGCTCATTCATTAGTGATGATGGATAAGCAGGGAATACAGACATTAACCTTTATGTATAAGGTGAGACGTTATGGTGATCATTTGTTGATGAGCTAAGAGAGCAATATCCCTTCAAGAGCGATTAAAGGTTAGTGCAGTCGCAAAGGAATGCAGAAACCCGTTGAAACGTTGATACAACACTACTCACATTATTCTGTGTGAGTAAGTTTACGCATGTCAAAAAATGAAAAATTGATTAATAAATGGTGGGTATATGAAAGTGAAAAAAACAAAAGATTTTCAGGGTATTGGCGTTAAGCTTATTGCCATTTCCCGAATGAATGAGAAAAACAACAGCGCCTGTCGCTTGGTCAGCATTTATAGCGAAAATACAAATGGATGCATTGAGTCAGTGATCCCAAATGTAGCACTAGCTAATAAAAATGAGGTGATGAAAATTGTACTGAAAGCAGGATATCCACCGTCGTTACTGGCTAACAATAAAGAGCTTATCTACGAAGAGGTAATTAAATCGGTTTCAGTCTATTTTATGCTGTGTAACAGCCCTGGTTTTAATTGTGGGGTCTACCTGCGTGCAGATGACAGGATTGTTGGTGAAATAAAAGGAGATAAGCCGGTTCTTAATCCGTTTGCCAAAAATCATTTTCCAAAGGAAGTGAAGCAGCGCACTTTGAAAGAGTGGAAGGAGCAGGTGGCTAGTCTGGCTGGCTACAGCTCTCGTCTGATGCTGGCGGTTTGCTGTGGCTTTACAGGGCCATTACTCAAAATAGTTAACATGGAAGGTGGAGGTTTTCATCTCTGGGGAACCAGTAGCATGGGTAAGAGCTCATCAGCTGAGATGATGGCTTCTATAGCAGGCAGGCCTTCGGATATTGTGACATTGTGGAGCAATACAGATAAGGGGCTGGAAGAGATTGCGGTTGCGCATAACGACAGTACTCTGATCCTTGATGAAAGTAAGTTACTCGACAAGGATCCTGTATCTGCGGCCAGGATAATGCAAAACCGGGTTTATACGTTATCCGGAGGGAAAGGAAAGCTAAGGTCTGCGCTGTATGAAAATAACGTCCCTGAATGGCGTGTAGGGGTATTTAGTACCGGAGAGCTGAGTCTTGCACAGCATGCAGAAGCAGGGAATATTGAACGTCTGAACGGTGAGAATGTGCGTGTCATTGATGTTCCCGCTGATGCGGGATGTGGGTTGGGGATTTTTGAGCGTTTGCCAGCAGGGAGTAATTCAGGTAACGAACTGGCGAATGATATAAAGCGTGTCACCCGCTGTTATTATGGTTCGGCAAAACCCAGATTCCTGGCTAAACTGGTTGCCGATTTGCAAAGTGATCCAGAGGAACTTAAGGCGTTAATAGAAAGTGAGATGGACTATTTTATTGAGAAGCATGGCGTTGATATGAACTCCGGTATAGACATGCGTATTGCCAGTCGGTTCGCACTGGCTTATGCGGCGGGTTTTATTGCATCAAAATATAAAGTCTTTCCGTTCAGACCTAGGGTCATCCTCGAAGCTATATCAAAGTGCTATCTTGATTCTGTGGCTAATCAATGTAATCCACTCTTGAAGATAACCGAAATGCTGCCTAACGCACTGATGAAAGTTATGGCCTCTGATGAATTGTTGGACCTTTCGAAATCTAGCGCAGAGGATGCCAGGAATGAAATGGCTATTATTCATTTTATCAAAAAAACTCAGGTTATCGCTGTTAAGAAGAATTTCGTTCATAATTTAATTAGCTTGCAGGCTCGGAAAAACATATTCCCCAAAATGACCAGTGGCGGGCTGATGTTATCCGATTCTCAAAAGCCTTTCAGCACCATCCAGATCAAGCATGTTGACGGAAGTTATGAGCGGCGCTACTGTTTTGTACTCAGCGAAATAAATAAACTTATTGTTGATTAATAAGTGTCAAATCATAGGCCCCCTTTTTGAGGGCTTTTTTGCTATGTATTTCGGGGTGGCTATATTAATCTATAATTGCGATCCCTATTTAGAGTGGTTTCATATCAGCGTCTTATGCTTTACGAAATTTCTTCATATCAACATCAAAATAGGGAGTCAAAATCAGCTTTTCAAATAATTCATATTCATGACGTGGCACTTTCGTGAATGTAGAGTTATCGTTTGGCGTCCACCATTTTTGCTCTCCTGTGTATCTTTCCTGATTTTTGGCCTTGAGTATCAGACGAAACGGCCTGTCCATCCAACCGCCACTATGTTTTGTGAAGTAGTTAACAGGACCTGTGAATTGACCAAGCAGGTACACCCCTTGGTTTCCGTGAGTTAGGTAGAAATAATCACCAATCGGAGCATTTGCAAACTCCTCTGCTTGGCTGACAGACGACTGTCCCTTACCAGCGGTTGTACGATGGATGTAGACGAGTTTTTCATCAATGCATTCGACCATATCCAGGAATGAGAACTCCTTCCAGCCATGTGACAGCTTCCAGAAATTGGGCATCAAATCGGTATTCATAAGCCTCTTAACCTTACGTTGTAAGTGATCGCAATCTGTTGAAATACGGGTTCAACATGGTGACCATTCTGTCGCTGAATACCCATAATCGCAACAAGGTTTGTTGATGAGCTTTTCGCTGAAATCGTTCAAAGAGGGTATCGGGAGGGTATGTAGATGCGTTAACTCGCATAGTTGCTGAAAATGGGCGATCAACACTACTCAGCACTGACAGGCTAATGATGACGAAAATATTTGGCGCTTTGAAAAAAAGTGATTTAGTGATTGCGATTCTATGGGCACGTTTGGTTTCTGGTTGTTAAACTCTGCTGGAAGTTACAGAGCCTGTGTACCGATTTTCATCAATAATCAGGTCATAAGTCGACGAACTGATGCCTGGTCCTGGGGTTCATCATCTACCTGTAGCACACTGAATCACTCGGCAGATTTACAGGTCGGTCACCTCACCGCTTGCTCGGCTAGAGGCAGAGCAGAAATATATCATTTGTGAAATAGCTCCGCTTTAAACCGCCCAACGTTGCCAGGTTTTGCTATGGTTGACCAGCTAACTACCGGTGTTGCTGGGCGTCAGATTGGCACCTCGTACAATGGTAGGGGTAAACTGGCGATGGGTTTTGCGGATCCTGAAGATGGCAAGGATCGGCGGTTTTGAGTGAAATCCAGGAAATAACGTGCGTCTACCACCGCAATCTATTAGCCCCTGACCGTTATTATACCGCCTAATAACGGGTAACGTTGGGGGTGACCGCTACTCCCATTCTGGCTAAGCTGGGAATTAATCGCTCCTTCAGTCTACCAGGTATATTACTGTATCTATTAAGCTCTATAGGTACTGTATCTCTATATATTGTATATATGGTTTATCCATACTATAGCCATTATCCTGTATCAGCTATCATGAGGCTCCAGCCTCCAATATTATTATCATCTAATAACCATCTGAACCTTGTTGGGTTCACGCGTGATTTTGCGTAATTCAGTTGTAAATAAATGGGGTCAGGGCATGGTGCTCTGGTTTCTATATACAGGTGAATTATGAAGTCATACATTACGCATAACAATATTCTTGTGACAGATTCAACGCTGGATTATTTCAAGAAGATTATTTTCAGTATTCCTTATAATGGCGTGCCAAGTTTACGGCGTCCTTTTTATCGTAATATTTCAGTATTTCTCCAGCACGTTATTTGTGTCGCTACCTGTAGTCGTAAGAACAGGAAAAAAGCAAAGATTCAGGTGGGTAAGAAATGGTCTTATTCTGTGCCAGTACCGTTTGAGTTGGGTCGGGAGAAACTTCCCGGAGTATTCAAGAAAAGTGGGCCGACCCATGAGCGTGCAATGGAAGTACTTGAAAAGGCTGGAATCATCAAACTAACCGGTTATTCCAATGCTCAGCATTCGTGCCGGGAATATGCTGTTTCTAAACGTTTTCTGAATAAGTTGTTTGGAAATGACAGGGAGGCATACCTTAGCCGTAAGGATCGCTACCATTATCTGACGGACATTTTCACCAAGCGTAAAAGTTACTCCTTTGATGATCTGATTGGAGCTGCGATTGACCGTGGGCAGGATGCTAAACATAAGCAGTCTAAGCGCGATATCCCTAACGCTGCCTTCAGGGAACTCGTGGTGAGTGTATGGAACAACCTTGAGCCGCTTGAAATCAATCTGGATGCACTACTTGCTTATCATCGCAAACATCCCACAGATAAGAACAAAATATTCATTTTTAACTTCCTGTCGCAACTGGCTGAAACAGGTGTAGATTTGGTAAAGGAATCACCGTTAACGGTTTCTTACAGGCAATCGTATAAAACGGCCAGCATTGGCGGGAGATCCTTTGAGGTTGGCACTGGCTTCCAGAGTCTACCGTCTAAAATGAAGTGGGCGTGTCTGGCACGGGGGCATAATTATGACATCAAGGGATGTCAGCTTGAGATCCTTCGCCATGAACTGCTGAGTATTGGTATTTCGGCAAAGTCGTTGAAAGTATTGGAAACGAGCTATATCTGCCGGGTGTTACGTGTCGCGGAGGAGCTGGTAAAGCAATTTAGGTTCTCCAGCGTATTCAACGCCGGGTTCGTTACGCTATCGCTAAAATCCAGTACCAGACGGTTGTTGAACCGTGAGTTAGGTAAGACAAAAGCAAAGCAAGTACTGGAACACTGGAAGCGCCTTCTGAAACCCTTAAGGCGAGATCTGGCCGTGCTGTTGGATCATTACGAAGGCACAGCTAAAACCAACCGTTATGGCAAATGCGTTACCAATGCGGTGGGGCAACCATTCAACATTACCTTTAAAGATGTGGCAACTCGTAAACGCTGGAAATCAGATGTGATGCGCCGGAAGCTGTTGTCGCACATGTTACAGGGGTTGGAAAGCAAGGCCGTATACGATTACGTTGCCAGCCATAAGGGTGTGTGCGCACTGGAGCATGATGGGTTTGTTACACACCAGAAGGTTACGGACTGGTCTCATCCATATCTTTTGATTGAGAAAAAGCATTAAAGGGAGCCACTCAGTTAGCTAAAGTTTATCCCGGTTGATAAACTTGACAAGATATTTGAAAAGCTCTTTCATGATGTGCATAGCCAGCAGGTGATCCATGTCGGCTTTGAGCGAGGAGCGGAAGTTTGCTTTAAGGGTAAATCCACACTCTAAAAGAGAATGGTCCGTTTAACAGGAATGCTTACACAGGACTTGCGCTGAGGGAGGGATATCCATTGCATCATTACATTTTCAGCGAGGATGATAACTATCCTGACACTGAGGGATATGAATAAAAATTGTATTGACTCAAAAAAATTATATTATTCATTTTATGAATAAAATTTTTGGTTACATGTAGTTATATCTACAGTACTGACGCAAACGTTAATTTTTGCCTGCAGTATGTTTGTATGTAACTTAACGATTGCGAGAAAGAGTATGTCCAGTGGTTTTTTTGCTAATATGAGTGCTTTTCTGGCTGCAATAGGGCAAACTCAACAACAGCCCACTCATTCATCACAAAACACAAAAAAAACGACTCTTCATGTGTCCGCTGCATCGGCAAGACCAAAAGTTGTGGTTGAGGTGGTGGTGAAAAAACCAGGGCATGGTTCGGATAACCCAGTCCGTTATGATACAGAACCCCATATAGAGCGGGCTGCTTCTCAATTACCTGCCGAGCTGGCAGTATTTATTCCATTTCGCAAATATACCTTAATCCTGCGCCACCAGATCCTCTCTAATCTCGGTAAAGTTTCGCAGTTTGTTCTTCAATCGTTAGCTACAGACGGATTCGGTATTGACGATGTTCTGCGTATTACCGGACTGTCAAACGAACATCTATCGCCGATTCTTGAACGCCTTGCTGGCCTTGATTGGTATGAGCCTGCCAGTAGAACCCTTACGCCTAAGGGAAAAATCATGGCACAGGCTGCAACCCTCGCAGGGCAAAAATTTTCCCTCTGGATTGATGGCTACGATCCTTATTCCTCTTCTCAGTTTGTACTCGGTGATGAAGCCCTGCTGCCGAAAGAGGCTGTATCGGCAAAAACAGTTTTACCTGAATTTGAGAGTGACTGGAATATTCTCAGTGTCTTACAGCAACAGCGGCTCACGCGGCGACTCAGTGCAGGAAAGAATAGCCAGGGTGAGCTATTGCCGTTGTTGAAACAGTTATGCGATGTCGCTTTTCATGATGTCATCGATCAGCAGGATAAAGCCTGGGATTTCAGACTGGAAATTGACCGGAGTGTTAAATCTTGTAGCTACCTGGAACTGACATTGCCAAAAGGGTTGCCTCTCGGTGAGATAAAATCAAAATCATTATCGTTATATGCACCGATAGTGAATTACCGTCTGAATTACAGTTTGTCGCCCTGGTTAGGGACTGACATTTCGCTACCCGCTCCTCAGAGTCAGGCATTTTGTCTACTGACTGGAGAGAGTCTCGATGCTGCCGGGCCGAGTGATGCCACCAGTTCATGGCCACTGGAGGCGATGCTGGCGCGAGCGGAGTTACTGGCAAAAATTCGTGCGTTTTCACCCGCAGTTGATCCGCTGATCGGCCAGGAGGTTTCATTGGCGCCAGCGACGCGAAAACTCGCGCTAAGTTTCGGGACGATTGCCGAAGAACTGGCCAAAAATGTGGCGTTGCTATCGGAAACTGAACAATGAAAACGGTCCCCCTTTTTGATGTCAATTTACTCGGCGATGTTTTCACTGAACGACAGTCCCGCAACCTACGGGCTGGGAAAACGCTGTTTCAGCTGGTAACAAAAGGCGCAAAGTCTTTGAACGCCGCCGCAATATGGATGGATGCCGCTAGCTCGGTGATGGATTGTATTGGTGCCTATTTACGCTACCAGCAAGCAAAAGAGATAACCGCACAACTGGAGTCTCAAAAAGAGGCCCTCGACAAACAAATCGAGAATTGCCGAAAGATACTGCAGGTAGAACAGCAAGTTTGGCAGGAGGAACAACAAAACAGGCTGGAAGCGCTGGATGCTATTTTACGTCGTGACCGACAGTCATCGGTGCAACTTCTACGCATGATTAGCGGCTATCGTAATTCGATGGACCTTCTGTTTGTTGAATTAACAAAGATACGCCATAAACCTCATGCCCGGACTCCCGAACTCCTCGCACTTGTCAACAGTGTCGATAAGTTAATGCAGGCCCAGCTAAGCTGTCTGGTGGCAGCCTTTGATGAGCCAAATTCATAAGAGAATACGATGATGAAAATGCCCGCAAAGGTTCCGCAAAAAAGTAAGCCTCCAAAAATGACAAAAACTGGCGGCGCTAACAGTTCTACCAGGCCAGATATTGATGTCTCTCAAATGTTTAACTCCTTGAATCAGATTGCTAGTGCTGCCATGGGCCTCGCAAGTGAAAAAGAGCGCACCGAGCAGGTAAAAGCGCAGAGCTTGCGTGATATGCATCTGTCAAATAACGAAGTAGAAATAGCCCTTCGGCAACAAGCCATCCGCCACGATGAGTTAATTACCGAGCGTATGGCGCTGGAAAATTCCCGTCAGAAAGCGGACAAAAAACATGAGGAATGGATGCACGACTACGAGATGAGAGAGAAAACTATCGAGTTATTACGTGAAAGAATTCGACAAGGGGTCGCGACAGCAGCAGATCTTGAAATGCTGGAGCGTCTCCATACACCTTCCTCTGATCAGTGAATGCGGGGTCATTTAAGTGTTTCCCTTGATTGCCGTCGGTATCACTCTTGTTGCAGGAGCAGTGGCCTGGGTACTGGACTCCGCCACAGAGCAGGAAGAACGCAGACATAATGAACTGCGTGATGATATAAAACACCGCAACCAGCAACTACGTGATGCCGAACGTGAACGTGAGACACATAAGCTGGAGCAACTGAAACGGAGTACTGCTCAGACGCTGGCAAAGCTGGAAACACATCGACAGGAGTTGTTCGCGAAAATCAAGCCAATTGAAGACGAGTTATGCCACCTACCGCGTAATATCGAGGCTGAACTTCGACAAGAGACGCTCAGCCCCTATCGCCGTAGAGCTCTTCAGCAAACCTTTTGTAAAATTGAAGATGCTTTGTCGAGGTTACAGGCCTACAAAGCCTATATTGATTGGTATAAAAACGATCTTCAAAAGCATAGAGCCACATTGGAGAGTGAGCCCAATGTACAACAGCTTGAGGCTCTCCTGAATAATCTGCAGCCGCCTTCACCAACACTGCCTACGGAATGGCTGTATCCGGGTAAAGTGTTGCTGATTGAGCACGACGAAATCGATGCGGATTTACCTTTCAACAGCCGTCTGCACTTATCCAACAATACGGGGCTGCAGGGCTGGAGCAATGATTTTCAACAAAGTCAGTTGCTCAACTATCAGCAAAGAGATGCCATTCCAATACAGGTCCTGAGCGAAAAAACAGGCAAAAATGGTCGTCGGATTTTTTATGGCTGTATTGCCCGGGGCATCGCCTATGTTGATCACATCCTCGCCGGAAAGCCCCTGACGTTTGAAATAGAAAAGAAATTGCACAAGGGTTACCTGGCCAATACGGAAGGTAAGGCGATCAAAGCATTTTTACCCCGTCAACTGACGAGTAACCCCTTAATTGATTTAATCCCGGGGCAGACTATCGAAGCCTGGCCTGACTTGTACACTCTGAAACTGGATGATATTCCAGGGGGGGATGAGAAGAATCGTCGAATTCAAATCTGCATGTTGGGTAATATTGAACCTGGCACCGTTGAAAATTCGCAGCTCTATCTCTATCTGGAATCTAAGGAATTGCGTGAACAGTGGCAAACCTCGCTGTACGCGGATGATCCCACACCCTGGCTTCTTCTGTCCAGTAGCGAGAGTGGTATCACCATTGCCCGTAACCAGGTCTGTTGTGAATGTCAGATAGATATTGAAGGGGCCTGCCTGCGGGTGACCCATTTCTCTGATTTCCAGCTTAATGCTGAAGGTTACGAATTACCCTTTACCTTGATCCCGGCAGATGTACGTCTGGAAACTCAATTGTTACGCAGCCCTGACGCTCTGGAAGCATTAATCGGATTTATTAATAACGTCACTAGTCATCGCCAGGATAATACAGCCCGTCTGGCCCAAACCCGATTGCTTGCTCAGTGGGGAGAGGTCCTGGACTACCAGCAACAACAGAATGAGTTTCATCTGCTGGGGACGATCGATGATGTCAGTCAGGAGGGATATAATGTCATCATTGTTTTCCGATCCGCGGCAGATCAGTCGACAGCAGTTAATGCGTTTCTGAAGTCTTTCAGAGATGTCTTGAAATCAAAATTCACTCCTCAGTGTCGACTTGCTTACTGGGGAGAGGGGGTTCCTGAACAATTTAACTGGCTGGAATCCCTGGCATCATATGAAAGACGGCAGTTGAGTGTCTCTGAGCAGGGCGGCCAATTTACATTTTGTCTGCCTGCGGCCAAGGCGAAAACGATGCTGGCAGCATACGATGCCGATCCACAACGATGTCTGTTACGTTTGAGTTTGTATCTGGTGGACGCTTCCTTAGAGCGTCAGCGGGATGCTCTGGACGCCTTTCGAAATGATTTACTGGTAGAGCCACGGATAAAAGATATCCTGCTGGCCCCGGCATCCTACAGTGCTGAACAAGATAGTTTCTGGCAAGCACGGCAGCGTGAGGGATTTATATGGCAAAACCAGCAACTGACAACGGCTCAGAAACAGGTTATTGAAACCGTATTGTGCGAAAAATACCTCGCTCTGATCCAAGGGCCGCCGGGTACCGCGAAAACCACCTGTATCGTTGAACTGTTACATCAGATTTATGCCTATCGCCCAGAAACGCGAGTTCTGCTGGTGTCTCAACAGCATGCTGCGGTGGATAACGCTCTGGATCGCTTTATAGAGTCACATAGCCAACAGCTAGAAACCAAAGAGATTCGTTTGCTGCGTATTGGTCCGGAAAATAAGGTCGAGGGCAAATTACGTCAGTTTACCATTCAGCAGCGCCAGCATAAATTTGTGCAAAAAAGTCGGGCTGCTGCTACAAAAGCAGTGACGGCAGCAGGAGAAGCGCAGGCAGCCTTGGCCTGTAGATGGCTTTATGACGTATTAGGGCCTGACGACGAAGAAGACGGCCAGAACAGCCTCGATCAGGAGCTTATCTGGATGCTGCTGAGCAATAACAACCTTGTAGGGGCGACGTGTGTCGGACTTGCTTCTCGTAAGCAGAGTATCGATCAGCTACGTTTTGATATTGTCATTATTGACGAGGCTGGGCGTTCAACGGTGCCTGAATTGATGATCCCAATGCTCAGGGGGAAAAAAGTGGTGCTGATCGGCGATCATTTTCAGTTACCTCCCAGTGTCGCGCCACTGTTACAGACGGATGATGCCGCCGAAAAAATGCCGTTTTTACAGAAGTGTTTCCTGGAAACCAGTTTTTTCGAAACGCTTTATACGCGACTACCTGAGTCATCCACCCGCTTCCTGAGCGAGCAATTTCGTATGCCAAAGCCAATTGGTGATCTTGTTGCGCGGCTATTCTATAGCCCTGGTGGGGAGCGTTTACTGCACAATGGGCATATTAAAGATACGTCGGGCTTTATTTATCCTGAGTCACTGATATGGAGAGATATCCGGGGTAAAGAAGAGCAGGAGGGGACGAGCAAAAAAAATTATCAAGAAGCGAAGGCGATTAAAACGTTCTTGGTCAATTTAGCAATGCAGAAGAGTACTGAACATAAAAATGTTGCGGTGATCACGCCATATGGCGCACAAAAAAGGTTGTTGCGTACGCTACTCGGACAGGTGTGTGAGGAAAGCAACGGTGAGTACCAGTTAGGTCCTTATCATATTCGAATCAATACCGTGGATAGCTTCCAGGGAAGCGAAGCCGAAATTGTGTTGTACTCTGTGGTGCGAACCCATGGCAATCTGCGCTTTATTCTTGATTGGAAACGTTTAAACGTCGCATGCTCCCGGGCGAAGGAGAACTTAATCTTTTTTGGGGATTACACTTTCCTGAAGAGAAAATGTTCCCCTAACGGTGAACGTAATCTTTTTGCTGAAGTGATCGAACAGATACCCGATGCGGGTAAAATTTTGCACAAGTCGAAAAATCATCAACCTCAACACGGGAAAAATATCAGTAGCGATTAAATGACCGTATCTCTCTGATTAATTTAGGCCGTATACAGTTTGCTATTTCAGCTATATACGTGCCGACCAGAAGTGTCAAGGGTAACGGAACGGTGATTGATATTCTTACCCAAGCCTAATTGAGGTTTAAGCATCCCTGCAAAGACTCGATTATGTGGGTGTAGTGTCAGACTTGTAATCACACTATACGGAGTGAATCGGGAAATACGGTACGAAAAGCCTATTTTTTAATAGGTTACGTTGTTGCAGTAGGAGCTGCTCCTGCGCTATACGGTGTTTGGCTGGCTTTTGAGGTAATGAGATCACCTTACGCAATAACTTAAAAGCGATAACTGATTACATTAAATCAATCAATTACTTATTCTGTAGGTTAAAAATCATCCTAACGTACGTTACTTCCGCTCCTGGCACTAAGCGGTCAGGTTGAAGAACCGTATGACCTGCAATGGGTGAAAACGGAAGTCTGTCCTTTACTAAATCTTTGACAAAATGTGTCCGTAACTGGCGGCGTAATTTACGAAATGTCGGTGTTAGGTATCGGGTAAATTAACTAAAGCTCAGGAGCATTCTGAGAAAGTCTGTCAGGCAAAGGAGGCAGCAATGGCAAAGCGGTGCAGAGACAAAAACACACTTTCGGTTGAGCAGTTAATGGCATCCTGCTGTCACCAACCCTGCACAGGCTGTTTGATCGTCACCTGATTGGCGTTAACCCTGAATCACTGACAGTTCATTTCAGAGTTGAAGCCGAACTTCCTGAATTAGAAGGAAGGACGATCACACCTCTGATTTATAACCTGGACAAAGAAAAACTAGGCCTGCGCTGGGTTGAATATCAAAAAAACTGGGGATGAACATGATGCTTTGTTTAAGCGTCATGGGATCAAAGTTAGCGGTCAGGCTCCCGTGTGGACTATTTGTCCGACATGAGTGAGCAGCGGACGTTAATATATTTATGCCTACAATGAAGGATGGCTACGAAAGCCGTTGCTATTCAGTCATACCCCATAGTGTAGTTGGGCTGCTCTCCATCACTATTGACATATTTTCAACTCGAGAGTTTACTATTTATGTTTTTATTAAACCAAAAGTGAATGTATGTCATCAAAACTAAACTGGCTTTTGCAGAACACTGCACCGGGCTCTTTGGTATTACAGTCTTGGCTGACAAAAAACGGTATTAGCCCTTCTTTAGCCAATAAGTATATGCACAGCGACTGGCTGCAAAAGCTACGTGCTGGGGTATACGTGCGGAGTGGGCGTGAAGCGCAGTGGAGTGATGCCGTTCTATGCTTGCAAAATCAGCTTGGGATTTCTGTACATCTGGCGGGGCTTACTAGCCTGACTTATCAGGGGCGATCTCATTATCTTCACTTAAAGCATCAGGCCATTTGGCTCTGTGTAGAAGATAAAGCTTCTCTGCCAAAGTGGTTCAAAGAATTCCCCAATGTCGAGTGGCTTTTACTTTCTAATCAGAAGCTCAATATGAATGATGAAAAGTATCTGACAGAGATCGAAATTAAAGGGGAGCTGTTGAAAGCGAGTGTGCCGGAACTAGCGGCTTACGAGATTGCTAATGCAGTCCCTGGTTCGCTTTCATTTGAGCACGCTGCGGAGTTGTTTCAGGGGCTGGTAAACCTGAGTCCGCGTAAAGTTGAAGTATTATTGCAATCTAGTCGAGCAGTGCAAACTAACCGCCTTTATCTGTTTCTAGCCGATCACTATGCTCATGCATGGGGTAAGCGAATAGATAAAGCCAACGTTGAGTTAGGGGCCGGAAAACGGCAGATCGTATCGGGTGGCAAACTGGATCAAAAATATCAGATCACCGTTCCAGAGCGTTTTGTTAGCAAAGGGATCTCACATGGATAAGCAATCACCTTATTATCGGCAAGTTGCGTTGCTGCTCAGCGCATTACCTGTAGTGGCATCAGAGCGATGCTTTGCACTAAAAGGAGGAACGGCAATAAACTTGTTTGTCCGTGATTTTCCACGTTTGTCGGTTGATATCGATTTGGCTTACATTCCGCTGGAAAGCAGAGATGTGGCATTGCCAAATGTTCGGGCTGCTTTGACGCGGATTGCTGAAATACTGCAACAACAGGTTGGTATTTCGGCGGTACTACAAACGAATAATCCTGATGAAATGCGCATTGTGGTTTCTTCTCCGGAGGCGCAGATAAAGATAGAAGTTTCGCCTGTTGCACGAGGCACACTGTATCCTCCAGAAGAACGTGACGTTGTTGAAGCGGTAGAAGACGAATTCGGTTTTGCTACTATTCCGGTTGTATCGCTTGCCGATCTCTATGGTGGAAAGCTTTGCGCTGCATTGGATAGGCAACATCCCCGTGATTTTTATGACGTCAAAATGCTACTCGAAACGCAAGGTATTGATCGCCACATTTTTAATGGTTTCATCACCTATCTACTGGGACATAAGCGCCCGTTATCAGAAATCTTAGATCCTCATTGGAAAGATATTTCTTTGCCATACGCAAATGAATTTAACGGAATGACATTCGATACGGTCTCTCTGGAAGAACTCAATGCGATACCCAACTTGATGGTCACCGCCCTCAAAGCACAATTCACGCAGCAGGATTATGACTTTTTGATGTCTTTCAAAAGTGGTCAACCGGACTGGAGTCTAGCGCCTGAAGATCAGATTCAGCATCTGCCCGCGGTTAAGTGGAAGTTGCAAAATATTGTGCGCATACCAAAAGATAAGCATATTCAGGCGTTGGCGAAGCTTGAGACGGTTCTCGCTGAGTGGATAAGGTAGTTTAGCATTTTATCTGTACATTCACCTTTAGTGTTACTATGCGATTTTTAATAAACCGCACGTACTAATCAGCTAAAGTACAGCATGGTAGTAATAACAGATAAATCAACTGGTTACGTAAGTGTAGGTTAAAGCGTAGGTTTTACTGACTTTATCTAAATAATCTCTATTTATCAGTACTAACACACCAATGCATCATTGGTGTGTGGGCAGTGAAGTCCTTCTCTGTGGCTTCATTCATATTGATTTTACTCAGTTTTAACGCTTTTGTTCGTTCAGGTGATGGCGCTGGGTTTGATGGTCAACCTTGCTGATGGCGCATCACCTGAGCATTGAAATGGAATGCCAGAAGTATACTGACTGATGGATGAAAAACATCACCCGCGAATGCGCTATCTTACCACTGGTGGCCGTTATTTGGCGTCAGACGACGTTACCAGACTGGGACCGGGATGCGTATGCGATTTTTCCTCTATCGCTCAGGCGCGCGAGGCGGCTCGCAAGTTTGTCCGGAAAAGGTATAAGGTCAATAAGGTGAGGATTAAGTCAAATCGGGGAACAATCAATGTTATTGAGCTTATAATGGGTGGCATTTTTGCCTAATGCCGAAGTCAATCATAGGGTAAGATTACAGTAGTAAAATAAGGTGTCAGTCTCCGCAATGGGTTCAAACAACTGGCTCGTCAGGAATTGAGAAAGCAACGGATTGAGCCGAAGGGCTGAAAGTTAGCTGATTAGCAGAACAGATAACCAAGGGAATGGTATTAATGGTTATCAATGTTCTTTAACGTCAAGGATGCGAAATATGGACAATTACCTAAATAGAAACAGCGTTAATAATCAATATTTTTTGTCCATGGCTCAGGCCGCCGCGTTTGATCTAATAAAAACGGCCAGAATTGTTTCCTCTCGTCATATTAACGATCTCTTTCTTAAAGCAAAATTTGAGGATGAAATTCGACGTTTTTCTAATGGCAATCTGGACATTGTTAGAAATGCCAGTAGCTCATCGGAATGTCAGGTTGCGATTAATAACATCAAGGAAGAGTGTGCCAATATTGAAAAACAGGGAACAATGCTTTCTCTTGAAAAAGCCAAGGTATTTATTACCATCAACATGGAGAAAAGAGAGAAGGAAATTGGTTATACAATAAATGCAATTGGTGTGATGGTTGGTGGTGCTCAGTTTGTTTCTGGATTTGGTATTCTTGCTGGTGCAACAACATATATTGGGAGATTTATTGGTGCTCACATTGCCTTCACTGGTGCAAGTTCATCCATAGAGAGTTTTTTCCATCTTATTGGGGATGATAATGAAATTGGATTTATGAAGTCTGGCTATATACGTACGGCAGAATTTCTGGGGTTTGATAAAAAATCAGGCCTGTTGGCTTATCACTCAGTCGATCTTGTCACTTCATTCTATGGTATCGTCAAATTAACACTAAAACCTGATGCTTGGCGGCTTTTTCGATATATTCCCAGTGATTATTATAGAAAAATAAACACGATGAGCAGAGCATCGCTGATGTTGAAGATGGTTGGGGCTGGAAATAAGATACGGATAATGTCTGATATATACAAAGATGATTCTCTTTAATCTAATGGGCTGAGTCAGCCCATCTTACTTTTTCTCTTTAGATAAGAATATGATTTATATGCTAAGTTCATTGGGGTAAGGTAATATATAGGTAAAATAAAAAATACTGTAAGGATAAAATGAACCAATACTTCCACTCCATCATTGGAGATATTAAATATGGCATTGATAATAAATGAAGAGATAAGAATTGCTAATATGAAAAATCCATTTAAAAATGCCTTTTTCAGTGAGTGTGTTAACCTCGATAAGGTTTCCTCACTATTCCCTCCACGAGATATTAAATTTCTCATTTTTGCAATATCGTTTTGTGTGAACCCATTTTCTAAGAGCTCTTTTTCTATCTCTTGGTCATTCATGTTTTTTCTCTTTTATTATTTTATATGACTTATATGCTAATTTCATTGGAGTAAGATAATAGACTATAAAAACAAAAATAAGTGTAAATAAAAAATATACCGAAATTACAATAATGTCATCTCTTATAGTCAGGATTGCTATAAATATAGTAATTAGAACAACGCATAAAAAGCATCCGGTGTGAAATCTGTTTTTTAGCGTGTGCGTTAACATCAATAATGTCTCTTCACTATCCTCACCACGAGAGATTATTTTTCTCATGAAGTTAACATCATCCTGAGTGAAGCCATTCTCTAAGAGTTCTTTTTCCATTTCCTGATCATTCATTTTTTATCCCGATTTTATTGTGTTTGATAGGGCGTAGAGACATTTTAACACTATCGCCCATCAATTATGTATTAGTAAGTCGAATCAGTCCATAAGAGGAAAGAACTGGTTCTTGCTACCACATGCTCCCATTCGATTGATGCAAATTTGAACGAAATACTTTCCTGTGGCTGGGTTTCATTATGTGTCAATGAGTTAGGATAAAAAAACTGAATGTCATTGATAACCGCATCTCTCAGCACCATTTTAAAATAGAGTTCGTTGCCACCGGATTGTGATGTCCTGTAAAACAGAAATTCACAGGTTAGTTTTTCGTTATCGCCTAATGCCTGAGCAATAAGTGGGGTGGCTTTATCTATCGGCTTTCTTATTTCTACGGGATTGAGAGCAACATTATCCTGTCGAGTTATTCTATTCATTAACTCATAAACAAAAATCTCATCTTCATGAGCGATCTGATACTTGTTACCAATCGAGTCTGCACTTGAACAGCCCGCAGAGATTAGACCTTGTTTGATGCCGGTGAGTTTTAGATAGATCAAATTTGCCATTATTTATTCCTTAATGTTGTCCATAATCCAGCCCCCATAAATCCTTTTTCCTTATGGGAGGGTAATTTCTGCATTTTTTAGTCAACGAGTCAATAGTGGTTATCGGGCGATGTATATAACTTGAAATGCTTTTTTTTGAATTGATTAATATGATAATTATTTTTAATTTAACTAATATTAATTAGAAGAGGGGAAGCTGGGCGCGCGAGGCCGTTGGCAATTTTTCCAAAGTATGTCGTGATGCCTCGCGCTGATCCCTTATTCTGCGCGTGATTCAATGGCCTGAATTTTTTGCCAGCTCGGCAGATTTTTCAGGCGCTGTGAGTAGCGCTGAATATTCGGGAAGCGCTCGCTGGGAACGAGTCTCTCCACGACGGTGTTAATAACAAAGCCCAGCATAATATCTGCGCCGCTCAGTTTATCGCCCACAATAAATTCCCGTGAAGATAGCGAATCGTCTAAGAATGAAAAGACTTTCTCGAATTCGTTGTCAGCGTAATTTTCGAGAAAATTCAGTGTAGTGCCAGTGTTCTTTTCAAACTCGCCGAAGATCTTCAATAAAACTGGGAGCATGGCGGAGCTTTCTGCAAAGTGTATCCATTGCAGATAGTCAATGTATTCGGCAGCGTTTGCATCCGGGGCTAGGTGCTTTGCGTGGCGATTGATCAGGTATTCCACGATAGCGCCGGATTCTGCAATGATCTTGCCATCTTCTTCAATCAACGGTGATTTACCTAAAGGATGGATCGTTCTCAAGGAGGCCGGTGCTAAATGCGTTTTTTCATCCCGCTGATATCTGACGAGTTCATAGGGTATCCCCGCTTCCTCAAGCAGCCAGAGGATACGAACAGACCGTGAATCATTAAGATGATGCAATTTTAATCTCATATCGCGCTTCCTTAAGTCCTGATGGTTTGAGCTAATAGCCATGATGTTGTTTCCATTACGCGTATTGATCCCATGTCACACAGGCAGAGTAGCGGTTCTGCTGGCTCACGGCTAACAAGGCTATTTTCGAGAGGGCATAAATATTTTTATGAGATAGTTATGCCCACGAATACTGGATAAAAAACATGACCTGCTATCACCGCACCACACACATCGGCTGGCCTGATACAGGGTCGGCGTGGATCTCCGCATCAATGCTGAACACCTGCTGGAGTAATGCCGGTTTCATTACCTCGTGCGGTGAGCCCTGCGCCATCACACGTCCACCTGCCAGCATCACCAGATGATCGCAGTAGCGGCTGGCCTGATTCAGATCGTGCAGGACGGTGACGACCGTTTTGCCCGCCTGATTCAGTTCACGCAGCAACTTCATTAACTCGACCTGATGATTGATATCGAGATAGGTTGTCGGTTCATCAAGCAGGACGACGGGGGTATCCTGCGCCAGCAGCATCGCCAGAAACGCCCGCTGACGTTGTCCTCCGGATAAGTCGGTTAACCGTTTGTCGGCGAGGTCGACGATGTGCGTTTTTTCCATCGCACGCTGCACGTGCTGGCGATCGTCCTGCGATAATCGTCCCCACAGTGACAGCCAAGGGCTGCGCCCGTAGGCCACCATGTCACGCACGGTGATCCCCTCTGGCGTCAAATGCTGCTGCGGTAACAGCGCCAGATGGCGCGAGAGCTGGCGCGCAGAGAACGTAGAGAGCGGCTTGCCGTCGAGCTGAATAGCGCCGGATTCCGGGGTAAGCAGCTTGGCGAAACACTTCAGCAGCGTTGATTTGCCGCAGCCATTGGGGCCAAGCAGGGCGGTAATTTTTCCGGCGGGCAGCGACAGCGACAATCCGTCAAGAATACGCTTGTCGCCATAGCCCGCCGTCAGGTTTTGTGTTGTCAGTTCCATTTAGCGCATTCTCACGAGAAGCCAAAAAAACCAGGGTGCGCCGATAATGGCAGTGAGCACCCCTGCGGGTAATTCCATCGGCGGGTTCAGCGTGCGTGCTAGCAGATCGGCAAGCAGCAGTACCAACGCACCGGTAACGGCAGAAGTTGGGAGGAGCCAGCGGTGCCGGCCTCCTACCAGATAACGGATCAGATGCGGTACGACAAGGCTGATAAAGCCGATAGGCCCGCACACCGCCACGCTGGTTGCGGCGAGTGCCACGGCGAGCGCCAATCCCCAGAACTGAATGCGCCCGATATTGACGCCCAGCGTGCTGGCGCGGTCGTCGCCTAGCGCGAGCAAATCCAGATCGCGGCAAAAGCGCAGGCTGAGTGGAATCAATACGCAGAGTACAGGCAGCGCGACCATCACGAATGACCAGTCACGTCCCCACAGGCTACCCGTCAGCCACAGCAGTGCGTTGTTGATATCCTGTGGGCGGGAGAGAATCAGGTAGTCGGTGACGCTTGCCCAGGTGGCGGATAGCGCGACGCCGATGAGTGCCAGCCGCATCGGGGATGATGTTCCCGCGATGAGCCGTAAGAGCAGCAGCCCGGCGATGCCTCCGATAAATGCGAGCAACGGTAGCCAGATCACGGGCAGCGCAGGCACCAGCATCAGTGCGCCGACGGTCGCCAGACTCGCCACGTGGTTCACGCCGAGAATATCCGGCGATGCCAGCGGGTTACGCACAATCCCCTGCACCAGCACGCCGGAAATCGCCAGCGCTGCGCCGACAAACAGCGCCAGCAGTACGCGCGTCAGGCGATACTGCGTCAGGACATAATGATGTTCGCTGGTGCTGTGCCAGCCGCTTATCAACGCCGACCACGGCAGCGGAATCGTGCCCATGCGCAGCGACAGAATGCTGGTGGCGAGTAGCAGTAGCGTAATCGAGATAAACACAATTGCGGGGCGCATTATCCTCGCCTCCTTGCCAGCCACACGAAACAGGGAGCGCCGATCAGGGCCAGCACCGCACCGGCAGGCAGTTCGCCCGGCCAGGCGAGTGCGCGGGCAAGCAGATCGGCCAGTAACATCAACGCCGCGCCCATCAGCATGCTCATGGGGAGCACCTTTCTCTGGTCGTAACCGATCCAGAAACGCGCCAGATGCGGAATTAACAGGCCGATAAACGCTACCGGACCGGCGACGCTCACGCAGGCACCCACCAGAATCAGCACCGCCAGATTGAGGATTAGGCGCAGACGGCCTAAGTTGACGCCCAGCGTATGGGCGCTCACGTCACTGATGTTCAGCAGATTAAGCTGGTTAGACAGCAGCAGGACAACAGGAGTGACGGTGATGACAAACGGGAAGAGTTGCCAGAATTCCACCCAGCGTGCGTGCGATACGCCGCCCGCCAGCCAGTAAAAAATGCCATAGGCGTGATCTTCCGCCAGCAGCAACGTGATGCGGGTTAAGGCCATGCACAGGGCTGAAAGCGCGACGCCCGCCAGAATCAGCCGATTACGATCGAGCGTTTGTCGCCAGCCGCCGCCCGCCGCCATCACCATCAGCCAGCACAGGCCGCCGCCGATAGCAGCAACAAAAGCGATGGGGTAACCGGAGAGTGAAGAACTGAATGCGCTGGTCAGTGCCATCGCCAGCGCCGCACCGCTGTTGATGCCGAGCAAAGAGGGCGATGCCAGCGGATTATGGGTCAGGGTCTGGAGCAAAGCGCCGGACAGCGCCAGACTGGCGCCGATCAGGACGGCAACCAGACTGCGGGGCAGACGCAGGTTTAGCACCAGCGCTTCCGGTAGTGAAGAGGGCGATCCCGTAATCAGTGCCTTGACGGCACTCAAGGCGGGAATGGGGATCGCGGAATAACAGAACAGGCTGAGCCAGAACACGCTCAGCAGTGCCGCTATTGGTAATCCCCAACGCCAGAACGGGTGGAAACCTAGCCTCATTGCTCGCTGCTGACGCTAACGGGCTGATGCTTAAAAATTTTCACCGTATCGCTGCCGATGCGTTCCGCTGCAAAAATACCGCGCATCCGCGCCCAGGCGTTGCTGTCAACGGCGGCAATTTGCTGTTTTTGCTGTGCTTCCAGCAGATTCCAGAGCGTATCCTGCTGCCAGCGTTTCACAATACTTTCTTCTCGATAGTGCGTAACAATCAGCCACTGTGGGTTAATCGCCAGCAACTGTTCCAGATTGATGGAAGCCATCGGGGCATTGTTGATCGGTTTTGGGACGCTCAGACCAAGTGCGGCCAGCACGCTGCCAGTGTAGGCATCGCTGGAGTACAGGTTAAACTGCTGCTCGCGCGAGGTGCCGAAAACCACATTCGTGCCTTGGGGAAGCTGGGCAGCGTAGCCTTTCATCGTCTCGCGATGCTGGGCGAGACGAGTCTGCATCGTGCTATCTTTCCCCAATACCTTACCGATGATCTCTGCTGAGTGCAGATTCTCTTCATAGGTTTCGTTGCGTGATTTCAGTAACAGCACCGGTGCGATGGCCTTCAGTGCCGTGTAAATGCCGCTATGACGGCTGCTGTCGGCGATAATCAAATCCGGCTTCAATGCGCTGATGGCTTCCAGGCTCGGCTGCGCGCGCGTGCCTACGGAATGCCAGGATTTAAGGTGTTCACGGATTTCTGACAGGATCCGGTCTGGATCGTTGTCATCGGCGATGCCGACTGGGCTGACGTCTATCGCGGCCAGCGCATCGGCAAAAGAGAGTTCCAGCACCACAATGCGCTGCGGTGGCGTGTCGAGCGTAAAGGAACCCTGTTCATCCTGCACCGTGACGGCATTGGCGCGGCCTAGTCCGAACAGACAAAGCGTGGTAATTAGTGCGACGCGAAGTAGAGCAAACATAGTGTAACTCCGTTAGAGGTCATGATTGTTAGTCAGGCCGGGCAGATGCCCGGCGAGTGATAACGTGACAATCAGAATTTCAGCGAGCCCTGCATGTAGAAGGTGCGGGGTTGGCCGGCATAAATGCCTTTGTTGTTGTCATCGCTGTTCGAGCGCGTGTAGTAATCGTGGTCGAACAGGTTTTTCACACCCAAGGCCAGATTGAGGTCAGAGAACTGCGGGCCGAAGTCGTAGGCCGCGCGTGCGCCCCACAGCATAAAGCCTGGGATCCGTCCGGCGCTGCCATCGGCGCTTTCGGCAACGGTGTTGGCGTTATTGGCAAACTGGCTGGACTGGAACTCACTGTTCAGGTTGAACGTCCAGTTGCCCGGTTGGTAATCGACGCCGAATCCGCCACGGTGTTTTGAAGAGAAGGGCACCTGATTGCCGTAGGTGTTGCCCACTTCGCGAATTTCCGCATTCACATACGAATAGCGCGCATAAACCGACACTGTGTCTAAGCGAGGTGACAGCTCGGCGAGGTGATAGCGTGCCTGCGTTTCCAGCCCAGAATGGCGGGTTTTGCCCCGCGTGGTGACGGTATCGTTGGTCTGATTGGAGTCATACTGGTTATTAAAGTTAACCAGAAAAACGCCCATTTCTGCCGTCAGCGCGCCGTCGTCGTAGCGGGAACCGATTTCCCAGGTGCGCGCTTTTTCTGGCTCCACTTTGCCGCTTTGAGCCGCCTTGCCAATTCGGCTGTACTGTACGGTGCCGAATGATCCTTCGGTGTTTGCATAAAGATTCCAGCTCTCGTTAACGTGGTAGAGCACGTTCAAGGCGGGCAGCGGTGCGTTGTAGTTGACCGCTTCGCCTGTGCCTTTCAGCGTGTTGTCCTGATGGGATTTGATGTGCTCAAAGCGCATTCCCGGTGTAATCGTCCAATTGCCAATATCAACGCGGTCGTCGATGTACCAAGCGTGCGCTTCTGTACCCGCGCGGGTTTCGCGATCGATAGGGCTGTTGGCGCTTGGCAACGTCTTGCTGGCGGTGCTGGTGAAGTAGCGCACCTCATGGGTGGATTCGCTGACATAGCGGTAGCCAACGCCCACTTCATGAGCGGAAGAACCGAGGGTAAAACTTTGGCTGTAGCGGGGTTCGATGCCGCGTACCCAATATTCGCGTGGCGACAGGGTGATGATTGAGTTCTGTTCCAGATAGCCGCTGCGCAACGTGCGCGTGTAGAAGCCCTGAATGTTGAATTTATGCTGCTGATCCGGCTGATATTGGTAGCCCAGACTGGCAAGTTGACGGCGTCCCCAGAAACGATCGTATGGGCGCGTTGACTGCCAGCGGTCAGCATTGTAATCGGCACGCGACAGGCCGCCTGGCATATCGGCGCTGCCATCGTAATATTGCAGCAGGCTGTTAAAGGTGTGTACGTCGTTCGGCGCGTAGCGGCTTTTCAGCATCACGTCGTCAATGCGCGTAGCGCTGTGTTCGCGCCAGTCGCTGCCACGCGTGCCGGAATAGAGCAGCGCCGAGCCAAAACCGTTATCCGCCGTGCCGCCAACCAGCAGGTTGTGCGTTTCTTTCGGATTGTGCTGTGAAGACGTCGGGCTGTGTTGGCCTTCTATGCCAGCGCTAATGCCAAACTCTTTCGGGATCGCTCGGGTGACAAAATTCACGACGCCGCCGACGCTCTGTGGTCCGTAGCGCACGGCACCGCCGCCGCGCACGACGTCAATGGCGTCCATATTGCCAAGCGAAATGGGCGCGAGGGAAAGCTGTGGCTGACCATAGGGAGCAAAAGGTACTGGAATGCCGTCCATCAGCACGGTGGAACGGCTGGCAAGACGCGGGCTGAGACCGCGAATACCAAAGTTCATAGCCAGATCGTGGCTGCCCGTACCGTTATTTTCCGGCGCATACACGCCCGGCATACGGTTTAAGACATCGCGCATCGTGGTGGCACCGGTCTTGGCGAAGTCCTCACGACGGATCACATCGCGTGCGCCCGCATGTTCAAAGACGTCATTTTCACGCGCTTCACCCAGCCAGTCTCCAACGACCGTCAGCGTTTCTTCCGCTGCTACTGGGATAGGTTCCAGCGTCCAGACGTTATCGCCCAGCGCTTTCAGTTGCAGACCGCTACCCGCCAGTAGAGCTTTCAGGCCTCCGTCAACGGTGTAGTCGCCGTGCAGGCCGTTGCTGCGTTTTCCCTGCGTCAGGTTAGCATCCACCGATAGCGTAATCCCGCTGCGGGCGGCATAGTGGTTGAGCACTTTGTCTAACTCACCAGCAGCAATATCGTAGCGTGCGGTGGCGGGCGCAATCGCCGCGTAGGCCATTCCTGTCGTGAGACCAACTGTTGACAGCAGGCTGAGCTGTATCGCCAAGGCTAAAGGGGCTGCTTTACGAAAGGCACGTAAGCGCGTCATAACGTCTCCATCATCATTTTTATGCTATACACCTAAGTCGAACGAGAGGGAGAAAAAGGACAATCAAGAATGATAATTTTTTTCGTTATCGTTTAGTTTGCGGGAAGGATGTTGACCCAGTAACGGGTAATATACTGAATCTTAACGGGAAGCGTTTTCTCGATGACCTGTAACACCGTATCGGTATTTTTCAGCGGGAAGGTGCCGCTTAACCGCAGCGTCGCGACCTCAGGGCTACAGCGCAGCACGCCATGACGGTAGCGCGATAGTGTCGCCATCACCTCGCTGAGTGGCTTATTGCTGAAACTGAGAATGCCCTGTGCCCAGTTGCTCTCTTCTTCCTCTGCGGATAGGGTTTCGCCTAGCTCCCGTGCGCTGAAGCGCAGGCTTTCACCCTGCCGCACGATGCGCTCTTGGGTTGGATCTTCTGCCAGTACGACTTTCACCGCATGGTGTTGCACGCTCAGTAGCGTGCTGTCGGCTTCCTGGCGGACCGTAAATTCAGTGCCGAGTGCGGTCAGTTGCGCGTGTCGTGTCTGCACGTAGAAAGGGCGACTGCTGGTATCCTGTCCGGTGGTAATCGCGATTTCGCCGTACCAGAGGTGAATACGCCGCTGCTGTGGATCGAAGCGAACATCGACGGCGCTGTCGGTGTTCAGCGAAAGCAATGTTCCGTCTTCCAGACGCTGCTGACGGATCGCGCCTTTCGCTGTGGTGTAGTCGGCCCGTAGACCTGTTCCGATATCGGAACGCCAAAGCTGCCACCCGCCGCCCACGCCTAACAGCAGTAACAGACCTTTCATCACTCTGCGACGGGTAAGTTGCGTATCCTGAAGGGCGCGGTGGGCGACGTTGCCAGGCACGATGTTCATCTGGCTACGCAGGTTTTCTACCTGCGACCAAGCCCACTGGTGATCCCGACTTTGCTCATACCACTGCTGCCATTTCTCGATTTGCTGGGGGCTCACGTGTTCGTCGCTCAGCACCGCATACCAATGCGAGGCGGAGCGCAGAGCATGACGCTGGGAATCGGTCAGCGTCAGGCTCACAGCCCGTGCTCCAGACGGAACAGCACGCAATGCTCTGTGGCTTTGGCAACGTATTTTTTGACGGAGCTGACGGAGACATTCAGCCGTGTGGCGATCTCACCGTAGGCCATGCCATCAAGCTGGGAAAGCAGAAACGCCTGCCGTGCTTTGTGGCCTAGTCCATCGAGCATGAGATCCAACTGTTGGAGCGTCTCAAGCTGTTGTTGCTGGGTTTCTGGTGAGGGGACAAGCGCTTCTGGCAACTGCGCCAACCTGTCCAGATAGGCTTTCTCCAGCGCATTGCGGCGGAAGAGATCGACCATCACGCGCTTGGCAACGGTACACAGAAACGATTTAGGATCGCGGATTGCGGTCAGCGACCCGCCGTTCATCACGCGCAGGAAGGTGTCCTGAGCAATATCATCGGCGTCAAAAGAGGATTGGAGCTTGCCCGTTAGCCAATGCTTCAGCCAGCTGTGATGCGAACCATAGAGTGATTCAAGCGTCAGTTCAGCAGAGGGAGTGGCGTGGTCAGATATCATGGGCAGAGATAGAAAAAATGTATCGACAGTCAATAATAGGGCGTTATGTTAATATGATAATGGTTCTCATTACAATTAAATCACAATGCGATAGTGATAAGAAAAAGTGATGGATAGCAACTGTCTGTTTTTTAAGGTAAATAGGAAAGAAAATAAGAAAGCAAATAGAAAAGCAAATAGAAAAGCAAATAGTGATGTCAGCCTCTGGCTGAGAGGCGCCGCAGAATCCGACGGTTACTGGCATCTTAAAATCAGAATTATTTGAGGTAGTGCTACATTGTCGGGAAGGGTTGTGTGCTATGTTGGATTTCTCATAATGATGATGCGTCGCTCCTATGAAAAAAAGCCTGCTAGCCTATTTTCAAACGCTCTATTTTAAGAAAAATTTTTTCTTATTACCCTCCAGCCTGTTTTTTACGTTGGTTGTGCTTTTTGCGTTGGTGCTTGCGGTTTATTCGACATTTTCGCTCAGACAGTTTGAAGGAGAAGTGGATGATTTTTCTAAGGTCACCATTGAACATGCTGAAAAAATAATCTTGCAGGCGACATCTGCACTCGATATTTTAGAAAAAAGCTATCCACCTTATTGTGATAATTCGCATCTGGATTTATTGCGTAAAATTGCTTACGACAATGATTATATTCAGGATGTGGTCTATATCGATGGAAATCGGCTTCGCTGTTCTTCAATGCTGAATGACATTAATACAATGTTTCTTCCAGAGCCTGATTGCCGTTATAAAGGCATCTATGACATCTGGTATAAAGTCGACAGTCCGCTGAATAAAGATAAGCCGATGATTTATGTTGGTACTACGCGTCATCTTGTGGTGTTGAATCCACGTTCATTTCTGGATGTTCCTTCCTACAGCTATAATATCAAATATGCATTACTGGCGAAAAATAAGCTGGATGGTCGGGTTATTCTATCGGACTCGATGAGTAGCCATATTTATTCACGTTTGACTTCAGGGGGAAATAACCCCGATAGATTTTATATTGACGATAAATATTATGTCCTGAAACCACTGCTGGATAGCGATTTTACTTTGGTGGTTATGGCAGATAAATCTGCGGATTTTTTATTTTACTTAACGATTTTTTTCTCTTCCTTGCCCATTTTCATGCTAATTTCCCTGCTGCTATCAGAGGTTATCTCCAGAAAATTTCTGGTAATTCAAAGTCCACGCTATGTTCTCAATCAGGCGCTGAGGCAAAAAGAGTTTGAATTGCATTATCAGCCGATTATTAAATTGGATACTGCGCAGGTCGTGGGGTGTGAAGCGCTGATTCGCTGGCGTCATTCGGACGGTCATCTGATTACGCCAGACTCTTTTATTCCCATGATTCGTCAGGTTGGGTTGATGAAAGAGTTAACCTTGTTCGTCATTAATCAGGCGCTACAAACGGCCCGTGTACTGAAGGAAAGTGACCCTGACATGTTTGTCTCTATTAATCTTGAGGCGGCTGAATTTGAGGATATGTCTGTTTTTAATTATCTCGTGGAGCAGGTTGCCGTATACGATCTTAATGGTGCCAATGTTAATGTCGAATTAACCGAATCATCCATGATTGAGCCTCAGAAAGCAGCACCGATGGTGGAGTTGTATCAACAAAAAGGCATTGATGTTGCCATTGATGATTTTGGTACCGGCTATTCTGGGCTGTCGTATCTTGAGCGGGTAAAAGCCAATAAGCTTAAAATCGACAAGTCCTTCGTGGGGAATATTAGTGACCATTCACCGACTGATATCGTGCTGTCTCATATTGTCAGCATGGCACACTGCCTTAATCTGCATATTGTTGCCGAAGGGATTGAAACTCCGGCTCAGGAAGCCTATCTGAAAAGCCTTGGCGTCGCTTATGCGCAGGGCTGGCTGTATTCCAAAGCGCTAACGAAAGAAGCATTGATTGCGTTTCTGGCGGCAAGAGACGAAACGGTGTCAGATGAGCCGTAAAGTCAGGATAAACGCGGCTTTACTATCAAAAATATGCATAAAAAGGTAAAATATCGAAAATAGGGAAGTTACCTAATGATATTTATTACTTTTTTATTGTGAATTTTTCAGGAGTTTATCATGCAACAGTTACCTCATTGTCCAAAATGCAGTTCTGAATATACCTGGCAAGAAGGCGATATGCTTAACTGCCCTGAATGCGGAAATGAGTGGTCGGCAGCAGGCGATGCACCAGCGCAGGATGACGGTTTAGTGGTGAAAGATGCCAACGGAAATCTGCTGGCGGACGGCGATACGGTAACAGTCATTAAGGACCTGAAAGTCAAAGGCAGTTCGACGCCGCTGAAAATCGGTACCCGCGTGAAGGGGATTCGTCTGGTGGAAGGCGATCACAATATTGACTGTAAAATCGACGGTTTTGGCCCGATGAAGCTGAAATCCGAGTTTGTGAAGAAGAACTGATTCGCGTGTGATGGCGCGCTGGTCTTCCATCTGGTCGGCGCGCTGCATTTTTTCACCTCTGGCTGGTTTTTTCACATCAGACAATCCTTTACCATAGCCTGTATTGATTTCTTACCTGGCTATACGGATATCTGATGCGTCATTTGGTTCGTTTTCTCCCTCTGCTCATTTTGCTCTCGGCCTGTAGCAGTCAGCCTTCCCCTCCTCCCGCAGAAGCGCCTTCAGGTAATCCTTTTAAAGGTGGTTTCCTGCTTGAACCCGCACACAATGTCCATCCGCTAGGCGGTGATTTTGCGACTAACCCGGCTACTGCACGGTTTGTCGATAAAATGGTGCTGGAGCATGGCTTTAATCGCCAGCAACTGCATGATGTGCTGGTGCAGGCAAAAAGTCTGGATTGGGTGATCCGTCTGATGGATAAGCAAGCTCCAGCATCGCGCCCGCCTTCAGGGCCTAACGGATCTTGGAACCGTTATCGCAATCAGTTTATTACGCCAGACAACGTGCAAAACGGCGTGGCGTTCTGGAATCAATATCAGGATGCGCTACAGCGTGCTCAGAACATTTACGGCGTCCCGCCTGAGATCATTGTCGGCATTATTGGCGTGGAAACCCGTTGGGGCCGAGTGATGGGGAAAACGCGCATCATTGATGCGTTGGCAACGCTGGCGTTTGATTACCCGCGACGTGCCGATTACTTTGCGGACGAGCTGGAAACCTTCCTGCTGATGGCGCGTAAAGAAGGCAACGATCCGCTCAGTTTGCGCGGCTCGTACGCTGGCGCGATGGGCTATGGGCAGTTTATGCCGTCATCCTTCAAGAACTACGCGGTGGATTTTGACGGCAACGGGCATACCAACCTGTGGGATCCGGTGGATGCGATTGGCAGCGTAGCCAATTATTTCAAAGCGCACGGGTGGGTGAAAGGTGCCCCTGTCGCGGTGCAGGCAAACGGTCAGGCGCCGCTGCTCCCGAACGGTTTCAATACCCGCTACTCGCTCACGGAACTACAGGCTGCGGGTCTGACGCCACAGCATTCGCTGGCGGGATACAATGAAGCCAGCCTGCTGCGACTGGACATCGGTACGGGGTATCAATACTGGTACGGTTTGCCGAACTTCTACACCATCACTCGCTACAATCACAGCACGCACTACGCGATGGCTGTATGGCAGCTAGGCGAAGCCGTAGGCCGCGCGCGCTAAGGCCCGAGCGATTAAGTTTTCCCTTTACAGGCTGTCTCTTCGTCATATTTTCAATACAGACGCAGAGACAGTTTCGTGCGCCATAACGCTGCTATTCATAGGCTATACGCATAGCGGGAGTCTGTCTCGGAGGAGCCGATACCCACTATTATGTATGGTCGTGAGTTAAGACGACGGCAATCGCCCAGGCTGCGACTCACTGAAATTCCACTCTATTTCTGCCTTTTTCCTTGGCCTGATAGAGCGCGGCATCTGCGGCACCGTAAAGGGCATCGAAACGGGTTTTCTGCGGTGCCCAACTGACGCCGAAGCTGGCGGTGACGCGTTGTTGCGGCAGCACGCTGAGCGGCATTCTGTTGAGATCCTGATGCAGGCGGTTGGCGAGCGAGACGGCCTGTATGAGCGAGTGCCCTTCCAGCAGGATGGTGAACTCTTCACCGCCGACGCGACCAATGCTGTTCGAGGTATTCAGTACGTGCTGCACGCGCGAGACCAGATCGCAGATCACGGCGTCACCGGTAGGGTGACCATAGGCATCGTTCACCTGCTTGAAGTGATCGATATCCAGCACGATGAGCGCCGCCTGATTGCGTTCCAGCGCATGGTTGATGCGTTCAATAATCGCACCGCGGTTATACACGCTGGTCAGCGGATCGTGGCTGGCTTTGTACTCCAGTTCGACTGCCAACTGATTGAGCTGCGCGTTCAGACGGTTTAGTTCTTTCTCCGCTCGGTCGCTGCGCGAAATCAGGCGGTGCGACTCGCGTACCAACCGCTGATAGTGGTCGGTTAATGCCAGCAGCGTGTCGCGATAGACTTCTGCTGGTCTTTCCTGCTGGTTAGCGATGTTGCGCGCGGCGAGCAGAATGTCGTATTCCGGTGTAAACAATTCAATTGTGCTCATGGTTATCACTCAAAATCGTGCTGTGAAAGGTTAGGGCAGGGAAATCGATGTGAAGCTCTTCACCAAATTCTTCCGCAATATCGTCGTCTTTGTCGTAATACCAATACAGCGTAATCGAGAGTGCTTGTTCCGCAGCCTGATTAAGCTGGTTGAATAAACTGAACAGCATCTTGGTGCTGGAACTGTTGAAATAAATCAGGGAGACGTGTATTTCGATGCTCGGCAGCGCTTCATCCGGCGGCATCTTTTCTGCGTAGCGTGTTAACGCATGTAAATACGCTTGAATCTCGGTGAGCAGCGGGCGATAAAACGCCGCAGCGTTCTCAGGATAAGATTCGCCGGAAAGATAAAGACAGTGTGTGTCAAAGTGAAAATCAACCGTCGGGGTACAGGATGTCCCCGAAATATAGAGGTTGCTTAGGGTTGTTATATTTTTCATGTCAAATGATTGCCTTCAGATAAAACGTAGATAGCCCCGTTGATGCATCGGCCCGAAACGTAAACTGGAGTGGCTCACTGGCATCACGCGCGACGGTCAACAGCCCCATATCCGCGCCTTTGCTTGATGACGGGGTTTCATCACGCAGAGAGACTTTGTAGGCGAGTCGGATTTCATCAAGCGTCATATTGCGCAGCGGTTCAAGACGTCCTCGCAGTGTCTCGACATCGTCGGGGTGTACCGGATTGGCGCACAACAGGAAGTATTTCCCATTTTCGTAACCCAGACACACAGAACCATGACGGACTTCGACGGTATGATCGCGCGCGGTTAACGGTGCAGCGGAATAGCGGGTAATGTTCTGCACCATTTCGACGAACGTAGAAAACAGTCGGCGACGGATGCCGGCAGGAAGCTGTTTTTTCTCCAACTGTAGCCGCATGGTTTCGGCCAGTGAACTGATGATGTTTTGTGAAAAATAGCCCACGTAATACAGCGTAATGTCATGCTGGTGTGAGGGTGAAAAAAATTCGGTGTATTTGATGTTTGGCATCATTCTGTCTGCCTGATTAAACAAAAGTCGAACAATGTCGGAAGCCCCAAAATGTTAAATCGTCTCGTCGGGTCTGATCGCCCTGGTAGATCTTGTGTGTCGACAGGAGCTGGTTAGCCAGTTCGCGCATCGGCTGGTGTTGATGGTGTCGGAGGTACTCCTGTAGGCGACGTTTACCAAACATAATCCGGCGTTCTCCGCCAATTTGATCCGTCAATCCATCCGTGGTGGTGAAAAACATATCGTTATCATGAAGCGGTAATTCATAGCTTGACCACTGGTAGTCATAAGGCGTTTCGGTATAGCCGACGCCCATACGATCGCATTGGAGTGGTGTCAACTGTCCTGTCTGGCGTTGCAACATGAACGCGGGCATTCGCGCACTGGAAAACGTCAGCGTGTTTCGCGTCATATCGCAGAACACCAGCATCGCGTCGCAGCCGTCGTTAGAGGTAGCAAGCTGACGCATTTCGTCACGCTGCCCCAGCGTATCTTTGATATGACGGTTGATTGCCTGTAATAACTGCGCCGGCAGCATCGGACCGTGCTGTGTCAGCGCCTGTTCCAGTGCAGAAGAGAAAATCAGGGTCATGAATGCGCCGGGTACGCCGTGTCCGGTACAGTCCGCGACGGCGGCAAGCCAGCCGTTCTGATAGGTTTTAAAGGCATAACAGTCGCCGCCCACACAGTCTCGCGGCTCCCAGGCTAAACACCAGTCGGCCAGCGTGCGGGACATCGCCTGTGTTGATGTCGCCAGCATCGCTGTCTGAATCACGCTGGCATATTCGATGCTCTGCATAATCTGCTGATGCTGGCGTAGGTGCATATCGGAGACGGCCTTGATCAGATCGATGCCTAATCCGATACCGATATAACGCCCGTTCTCGGTGATCATAAAGCCATCCGTCAGCGATTTATCACCGGTAATCACCGTTTGATCCGCGACGTCGTTCAATGACGCCAGCGCATCGACAATCAGCGGATTTTTATCCATAAACGCGATGCAGCTCTTTTTGTCGTACAGTTCGCGATAAAAAGGCCGGGACATCTGCGAGAGAAAAATATGGCGGTTGATTAAGCCGAAAGGGCGTCCATCCTCCACCACAGGCAGACTGACCCACTCTTTATTCTTACTGAATAACTGCAATACGGTGGCGTTGTCGGTGTTAGGAGAAACGTCCGGCAGAGGAATGCAAAGATCTCGCGCCACGGGTGTACCCCGCAGGAGTGGTCGGGCGCAAGGAACAGGCATGGCGATCATGGTTAATCTTTGGGCGTATTGATCTTTAAGCCAAAATACATGCCCTTGATGACCAAATGATGACAGCCCCCGTCATACTTCAAGCCGCAGGTGCGTTGGCAATACTCGGCTCATCTCTGAGCCTCTCCCTAAAGGGTCAACACTTCGTGTTGTTCAAAACGATAACGTTTTGTCCTGCAACTCGAATTATTTAGGGGGCTCGTGCTATTGCGTGTGCAGGACGTTGGCCATGATCTGATTTTGCCAGTCGAAATACGGGTTAAAGGTCAGGCGCACATGGGTTTTGCCATTTTCCACGTATCCCCAGTCGGAATACCACAGCGTGCTGCGATCCTGACAGGTTTCTAGGTCGTTCAGGGGTTGGCCGTTGGCGCAGATGACGATTGATCCGGTTTTGCCGTACTCCTTATTTTCTGGTGAAAACAGGAGCGACATGTGCGAGAACTGGCTGATGCGCCAGTCGGGCAGCGAGCCTGTCCGCACCAACACGCGTGAGGAATGGATACCGGCAGGGCGATCGCCATACCAGATCAGACGGCTGCGTGGGTGGGTAAACTGCTTATCGAACGTGTCGACAAGGTAAGTCGTATCGACGACGGAATCATGTTCCGCCAGCACGATTAACACTGGGTTGTCATAAGGCTTTTTGGCAAGCTCTGAACGCACACCGCTGCTGGAATAATAATATTGGGCGAAGCCGTTGGTCGGCACGCGCATATAGCGGGTTGCCAGCTGCTGAGGATAGCCAGGGCGCGGTGGCATCAGCCAGTCGGTAAACACGGACAGCACTGGTGCCATGAAGGCATATTTTTCGTTGGATTTAATCGCGGGGGAGAACAGCACCAGCCCTTTGATTTCAGGGTGCTGCAAAGCGTATTCCAGTACCAGATTGCCGCCGGTGGAAAAGCCGCCCAGATACACCTCATCGACCTCTTTGCTGAGGATGGCAGCCTGCTCGGCGACCACGTTGCGCCAGTCGTCGACGGTAACGTGCAACAGATCGGCGGGGCGGGTGCCATGCCCCGGTAGCAACACGGTTCTGACCAGAAAGCCTTGTTCGACCAATTTTGGGGTGATGTCAGTGAATGAACCGGGTGAGTCACCCAGCCCATGCACCAGCAAAATGGCTTTATGTGGTTGGCCGATGGGGCGGGTTTCACTGGGCGTATTCCAACGTAATTCCAGCTGTTTAT
This sequence comes from Pectobacterium aquaticum, assembly GCF_003382565.3. NCBI lineage: Bacteria > Pseudomonadati > Pseudomonadota > Gammaproteobacteria > Enterobacterales > Pectobacteriaceae > Pectobacterium > Pectobacterium aquaticum. The sequence goes on along the minus strand of NZ_CP086253.1, from coordinate 3,303,799 downwards.
CCGTGGTTTGAAAGGCACGATGCTCAGCGACCCAGCGCGTGGTGTCTTGCTGGTAACGCTCGAATGACGTTTGCCCTAATGGCGCGATGTCGCGCGAGCTGCTGTTGCATCCCACCATGAAAAGTACGCCGATGAGGGCGAACAGTCCTGTCATCGCCCGCTTCCAGACTACCCACGAAACGAACCGGAATACGTTTATTGTCATTTATGCTCCTTGCCTGCTGGCAACATCAGTCTGATCGCTAACGGGATATGGCGTTTCGACAACACTATATCTGAAATTATTTATCATGCAGATTGCTCAACGTGCTGCGCTATAAGGCTTCATGTTATACTTCCGACAAATTGGGCGTTTTTTCTGTCTTTTGGTCAGGCCAATATTACGATGGCCGATGTTGAATAAAGGGATGGCGGTATGCGTTTATATCAGCAGATTGGCGACAATCTTCGCGCGGAAATTCTGAAGGGAAACTATCAGATTGGCGACCGCTTGCCTCCTGAGCGTGATATTGCTGAAACCTACAACGTCAGCCGCAGTGTGGTGCGTGAAGCCCTGATCATGCTGGAGCTGGAAAAGCTGATTGAGGTGCGTAAAGGTTCTGGCGTTTATGTCATGCAACTGCCGACCGCGCAGGGAAAAGACGGCGTGGTAGACAGCGGCTATGGCCCCTTCGAGCTGATGCAGGCGCGTCAGCTACTGGAAGGCGAAGTTGCTGCGTTTGCCGCGATGCAGGCGACCAAAAGTGACATCGTGAAAATGCGGCAGGCCATTGAACAAGAACGGGCGTCGCTTGAGAACGGCAGCGTGGATGAAAGCGCCGATGAACAATTCCATTGCCTGCTGGCGCAGTCTACCCAAAACAGCGTCTTAGCCAATATGGTGTATGAGGTGTGGCAGGCGCGTAAACGCAGCCCAATGTGGCAGGGCATTCACTCCCATACCGATGATTTCAGCTATCAGCGCCAGTGGCTGGACGATCATGAACAAATCTTGCGTGCCGTGTCTCGCCGTGATGTGAACATGGCGCGTCAGGCAATGTGGCAGCATCTGGAAAATGTAAAAATTAAACTGCTGGAAATCTCCAACGTGGACGACCCAGCCTTCGACGGCTACCTGTTCGAGTCTGTTCCCTCACGTCTGGAATCCTGATTCCCCTGTATACCCGTCATACTTCAAGTTGCATGTGCGTTGGCTGCGTTCACCCACCCGAATCACTTACCTAAGTAAGCTCATCGGGATGTCTTCTCTTGCCGCCTTCCTGAAACTCGAATTATTTAGGGTATGTGTCCCTGTGTGAATTTTCTCTCCGGCATTGCATCGGTGTACGAAGAGAAAAGATGTCAGACCAAATAATCCATTTCTGACTTTTCTCCTCACGATTTCAGCTTTATTACGCATGATGTTAGTCCAAAATACGAATTTTTTGTGTAATTGGTCAATCAATTCGCGAGTTTCGTTTGACAGCCTGTGTCGGTGAGGTAGGCTTTTCCTTATTTATTGATGAAAGAAAGTGACGAAAACAACTCCCTCACTTGGCGAAAAAAGGTAACTCAGTATGGAACAAACCTGGCGTTGGTACGGCCCGAACGATCCTGTCTCACTGGATGATGTGCGGCAAGCAGGTGCGACCGGCGTGGTGACGGCGTTGCACCACATCCCGAATGGCGAAATCTGGTCGATTGAAGAGATTGAAAAGCGCAAAGCCGAATTGAAGGCGAAAGGGCTGGTGTGGTCGGTAGTAGAAAGCGTGCCAGTTCATGAAGAGATCAAAACGCAGACGGGGAATTATCAACAGCATATTGCCAATTACCAGCAATCGCTGCGTAACCTGGCGCAGTGCGGGATCGATACGGTGTGTTATAACTTCATGCCTGTACTGGACTGGACGCGAACCGATCTGGAATACGTTCTGCCGGATGGTGCAAAAGCGCTGCGTTTCGATCATATTGCCTTTGCGGCTTTTGAGCTGCACATCCTGAAACGTCACGGTGCTGAAAAAGATTATACGACGGATGAACAGGCACAGGCCGCCGACTACTTCCGTGCGATGAGCCAAGAAGATATCGCGCGCCTGACGGGCAACATTATCGCCGGACTGCCGGGCTCTGAAGAGGGCTATACGCTAGAGCAATTCCGAGACCGTCTGGCGGAATATGACGGTATTGACCATGCGAAACTGCGCGAGCACCTTGGACATTTCCTCCGTGAGATTGTGCCCATTGCGGAAGCCGTCGGCCTTCGCCTTGCCATTCATCCAGACGATCCACCGCGTCCGATCCTGGGGTTGCCGCGGGTGATGTCGACGATTGACGACATGCGCTGGCTGAAACAGACGGTCGATAGCCTTCATAACGGCTTTACCTTCTGCACAGGATCCTATGGCGTAAGGGCCGATAACGATCTGTTGACGATGCTTGAAACGTTCGGCGATCGCGTGCATTTCACCCATCTGCGTGCCACCTGTCGGGAAGACAATCCCAACTCGTTCCATGAAGGCGCGCATTTGCAGGGGGATGTGGACATGGTGGCGATCATCAAGGCTATTCTGGCGGAAGAGCTGCGGCGTCAGAAGGCGGGCGATCGCCGTCCGATCCCGATGCGGCCAGATCACGGGCATCAGATGCTGGACGATCTGAAAAAGAAAACCAACCCCGGCTACTCGGCAATTGGGCGGTTGAAAGGGCTGGCGGAACTGCGTGGCGTCGAGTTGGCGTTGAAGCGCACGCTGTTTACCGAATTGCAGTAAGGGTAATGAAATGAAACAGACCGTGCTTAGTAGCACGGTCTGTAGATGACTGATGCGTCAGGACCCCAGAGGAAGTTAGTTACGTGTGAATTCTGCTAGCAGAATTACAGGGCTTTAACGTTTGAACGGCTGACTTTGCAGTTCTTGGTATCCCATTTCTCGCCGTGTTTAGGCGATTCACCCTGACCTTTTTCTACACCGGTAAACTCTTCACATACAGGGGGTTTACCTTCTTTGTAGTTTTTAATACGCAGATCGCGGATGTCAGCAATATCGCCAAAGTTACGGTTTACACCAGCAATGCTACCGATGGTGCCGTCAACAGTTGCGCTGATGATGGTGAGGTTACGTGGGCCGCCATTGTTGGTGCAGTCACCGCAAGAGCGCCACAGTTTGCCGTGTTGCCCAGTCAGGGTGAAGTTACCTTGAACGATAGTGTGGCTGTTTTTGGCATTCTGTTGCAGCACTTTGTCCGGTTTTCCACCAGGGCCATTGGTGGTGTTATGGGCAACACCGCCGACGATGGTCATGGTTTTGCCGTTGTTGGTTGCTGCATCTTCACAGATGTCTTCCCAAATCACGTTTTCAATACGGCAGTCGCCGCTTGCGCAGTGGATGCCGTCAGAACCGCCTTTTGCCGAAATGCGCAGATTTTTGATGCTGGCATTTTCCAGCGTGATAACAGGAGGTTGCTTATCACTGTCACCGCTACAGCTCAGACCCAGAGTAATCCCATCGCAGTCAACAGATTTGTTTTTGATGACTGCGCCGGCCTTACATTCAGAGCTTGCAGCCTTAAGCGGCGCGGCGCGCAATGGTGCTGGTGCCGTTGATGCGGCATTAGATTTCAGGACACTCTTATTGCCGCTAACGGTATCTACCCAATACCAATAATCCGACTTCGGATTGGCGGTTAAATCCGTAAAGGTTCTATCGGTGGAATTGAGCTCTGCGATTTTTTCGCTGCCTGCCTGATTATCACTGGTGCTGCGATACACATCCTGGCGAACAACGTTGCCTGCATCGGTAGACCAGCTTAAATAAGTGGCATTGTCTTTTTTCAGAAGCATCAGCATGGTGTCACTCGCCTGAGCCTGAAAAGAGAAAGCAGCAGTACATAAAAATATCGGTGTTAAATACTTAAACATTTGTTTTTCCTTGTAAATTAAACGGATATTTTTTCTCTTTATTTATTCCAAATAAAGAGGGAGTCCTTGCACATCGAAAATGATTATATAGCAGGGAATATGAAATGAATAATAATTCGACGAAATTGTTGAGGTTAATCAGGTTATTTGATTTAGCATGTTATTATTTTTCATTTAACTTTATTAATTGTTTATTATATTTTTATTAATTATTTTTTTGGAAATTAATAAACACGCGAAAAGTTCTTATTAAAGGATAAAAGAAATTAATGGACTGAAGAGATAGGGATCTTATCACTCGCCTATTGCTGTGCGTGATGGGATTCAGTGTGTTTCCACGTTTCGTTGATGTGTTATTTAATTTGTGGTGATCATTTAACCTCATGTAAAACTGAATGCTTTTATTGATAAATTGGGGCGTGAATTCAGATAACAAGTGCAGCGCATCGGCGTTTGCTTCTGGAAATGCATCAGGGAACGCTGTCAGAACTGACGAGGAAAGCTCGTAATTAAGCCTCGCAGGATGCCGTGGCGCAGATTAGTCGGTAACGTAAATCGGTGCGACTGAACACCGTGCTGTGAGGTATCACACACCGTTAGCGTGAAGTCTGACAGGCATATATTAATTCGTTGAATTCTGGGGCAGAATAAGCGCCAATGTTGGCAGGCTGCTAACAGAGTTGACGTTTTTGCTTACAGATCAGGCACCTGACGTATCTGATCTGCCACTTAACTCAATAAGTTGGTATAGGTTATGAAAAGGATATTTAACGCATTATTCGTTGTTGTTTTTGTTTGTTTTTCGTCTCTGGCAAATGCGGCAGAAAATCTACCTAACATTGTCATTCTGGCAACAGGCGGGACAATCGCCGGTTCTGCTGCGGCCAATACGCAAACCACGGGGTATAAAGCGGGTGCGCTGGGCGTAGAGACGCTGATTCAAGCAGTACCAGAGCTGAAAACGCTTGCCAATATTTCAGGTGAGCAGGTTGCCAGCATTGGCAGTGAAAATATGACCAGCGATGTTCTGCTGAAGCTGAGCAAGCGCGTGAACGAGCTGCTGGCACGCAGCGATGTTGATGGCGTGGTCATTACGCACGGTACGGATACGCTCGACGAATCGCCTTACTTCCTGAACCTGACGGTGAAAAGTGACAAACCGGTGGTTTTTGCCGCCGCGATGCGTCCGGCAACGGCAATCAGTGCCGACGGCCCAATGAACCTGTACGGCGCAGTAAAAGTGGCAGCGGATAAAAACTCTCGCGGTCGCGGCGTTTTAGTTGTGCTGAACGACCGTATTGGTTCTGCTCGTTTCATCAGCAAAACCAACGCTTCTACGCTGGACACCTTTAAAGCGCCAGAAGAAGGTTATCTGGGCGTGATTATCGGTGACAAAGTTTATTACCAGACGCGTCTGGATAAAGTTCACACCACGCGTTCCGTATTTGACGTGACCAACGTAGATAAACTGCCAGCTGTCGACATTATTTATGGCTATCAGGACGATCCAGAATATATGTATGACGCCTCTATCAAACACGGTGTAAAAGGGATTGTCTATGCGGGCATGGGCGCAGGCTCTGTATCCAAGCGCGGCGATGCAGGTATCCGTAAAGCGGAAAGCAAAGGTATCGTTGTTGTGCGCTCCAGCCGTACCGGCAGCGGCATCGTGCCACCGGATGCGGGCCAACCGGGTCTGGTTGCCGATTCTCTGAGCCCAGCTAAATCACGCATTTTGCTGATGCTGGCGCTGACAAAAACGACGAACCCAGCGGTGATTCAGGATTATTTCCACGCGTATTAATCGCCTGATCGGTTTGTCGTGTGATGGCCCCGCCTTTAAACGCGGGGCTTTTTATACCCGTCATACTTCAAGCTGCATGTGCGTTGGCGTCGTTCAGTCACCCGAATCACTTACTTGAGTAAGCTCATCGGGATGCCCTCGCTCGCCGCCTTCCTGCAACTCGAATTATTTAGGGTATATTTCCTGTCATCCTATTTTTACTTTTGGTTATTCAACTTTTCGTTTTCACTGAGAAGTCACTTCCCTCTCTATTGATTTTATCGGTATGATTCAGCCCACGACAAAGCAGGTAATCACCCCTATTTATCTTTGATACCCGAAATAATTCGAGTGGTGGGACTGCCTACGCGCGTCCAGCTTGAAGTATGGTGGAGGGGGATAAAGAAGAAGGATACGTCACTACATGACACACCCCATTTTTATGGTTGGTGCCAGAGGCTGTGGGAAGACCACCGTTGGGCATCAACTGGCACAGGCGTTAGGATATGACTTTGTCGATACCGACCTGTTTATGCAGCAGACCACCAATATGACGGTGGCTGATGTGGTTGCGCAGGAAGGATGGCATGGGTTCCGCCAGCGTGAAAGTCTGGCGCTTCAGCAGGTGACGTCCAACCGCTGCATCGTCGCAACAGGCGGAGGTATGGTGTTGGCGGAAGCCAATCGACGCTTTATGCATGAGAAAGGCGCTGTTATTTACCTCCATGCGGATGCGGAGCTGCTGGCTCAGCGGCTGGAAGAAAACCCGCAGGATAACCAGCGGCCGACGTTGACCGGTCGCCCTATCGCAGAGGAAATGGCCGATGTACTGGCCGCGCGCGAGGCGCTTTATCGCGGTGTCGCGCATCACGTTATTGATGCAGCTCAAACGCCGGAAGCGATTGTGGCAAGCGTGTTGAAAGTGCTGCGCTCGTCGGCTGCATAGGCCGGTGGGCTGGACACTGGCAAAATAATCACCAGTCAGTGTTACCGAACACCAACTTTCAATGAATAGATCGTGACAGTGGCTCGACTCTCCTTTTAAGATGAATTTCATGAATTTTTTCGATGATAGGGTGCCGCGCTATGCTGAATGTAAATGAGTATTTTGCAGGGAAGGTCAAATCAATCGGTTTTGAAGGCGACAGCATTGGCCGGGCCAGTGTCGGCGTCATGGATGCGGGTGAATACACCTTTGGAACCGGACAGCCGGAAGAAATGACGGTGATCACCGGAGCATTGAAAGTACTGCTGCCAGGCGCACCGGATTGGCAGGTTTTCACACCGGGAGAAACGTTTTTCGTTCCGGGAAAAAGTGAGTTCAATTTGCAGGTGGTCGAACCGACCTCTTATCTGTGTAAGTACCTGTAATTTCTATTCTATCGCTGTAGGTTAGGTCATGCTCGCCGCGTTATGTACGACATAACGCGGCATTTTTTTACCCTTTCGGCACTCTTTAGGTCGCGTGGGATATTATCTGTTGTCACAACGCGTTGAGTAAGTTGTTCTATTAATCGAGTATGCGCGTGTTCCATTCTTTTCTGATCCTGGTCGGCCTGCGTAGAGGTCACAATACTGCTGGGATTGTGACCTCTCTACTGAAAATGGCAATCGCGATTTTGCCACAGAAAATAAAGTATATTTGGTTATTTCTAGCATGTTTATCTGTCACAAAAGCGTCATCTAATCTTTGTCACGCCCATCATTAATTCCATATATGAGTTATTTTATTTAATGGTGTTTATTAATTAATAGCGTAAAAGAATGTTGTAGCTATTAGGAATAATCCCATGATTGTTAAAATGCGGCGGATTACAGCATTGACCGATAATTTTATATTATGGTAGGTTAATAAGTATTTTATTCCTTTTATTTTTGTTAAATTGGTTTAATGCTCTGTTTTGTTGGTTTAAAATCCATTTGATGTCTTTTTTTTTATAAGGATTTGGTTGAACATATTAATTTTTTTTCTGAGTTTTAAGATAAATGGTGATTGTGGAATGTGATCGCATTCAAGTTTTATTTTGCTCTGCCGTTATGGATAGTATAACTATTCTATGCAAAGAGTATTTTATGCTGAAAACGACGCGTTCCCGCATTCTTGCGGCCTGTTCGACAATTGTTGTGCTTTCGCTTGTTATCAATACCTTTTTTAATTACACCATCGCCAATAACGCCAATAAGGAATCGATCCAGAATACGCTGAATGCGGTAGCGACAAGCCATAGTATCGCTATTAGCGACTGGGTTTCTTCTAAAACGCTGATGATCTCTGCGTTGCATGACCGTGTCACCACTGATGAGGATCCGATTCCGCTGTTTAAACAGATTGCGGCATCCGGTGGCCTCCTGAATGTCTACATGGGTTATGCTAATGGCACGGCCAAGTTTGCCGATTCTGGCGGTATTCCTGCTGATTACAACCCAACTGTCCGGCCTTGGTATCAGCAGGCGGTGAAAGAGGGCAAACCGCTGGTCACTGCCCCCTACGTTGATGCGGTGACGAATACGTTGGTGGTTTCTTTCGTTGCTTCCGTGGTGCAAGGCGGAACGGTCAGAGGCGTAGTCGGTAGCGATGTCACGATGAAAAGCGTGATTGAAAACGTAAAAGCAATTAACCCAGCTAAAGATAGCTTCGGTGTTCTCATCGAGCGCAGCGGTCTGATCATTGCTCACCCAGATGAAAAACTGACGCTGAAAAATATCACCGACATTGCCCCTGGTATTGATCTGAACGATATTCTTTCAGCAGATAGCGCCCGTGATGTCGATTTTTCTGGGTCGACAAAGCTTGTGGTGGCAAAACCGATTGCTGGCACGAACTGGTTCATGCTGGTGGCGTTGGATAAAGCCGAAGCCACCGCGAGCATGCGTTCTCTGCTGTCTACCTCTGTCATCACGCTGGTCGTTATCGCGCTGTTGGGCACGCTGGTGATTGGTTTCATTATTGCGTCAACGCTTAAGCGCTTGCTGCAAATCCGTGATGCAATGGATGATATCAGCAACGGTAATAACGATCTGACGAAGCGTCTGCCGGATGAAGGGCATGATGAAGTGGCGCAAATTGCCCGCTCGTTTAATATCTTTGTCGACAAAATCAGTCAGGTAATGATGCAGATTCGCGATATCAGCGCATCGCTTCAGGTCGCGGCGGATGAAATTTCGGCGGGGAACAACGATCTCTCTGCGCGTACTGAATCTGCGGCATCGAGCATTCAGCAAACCGCAGCTTCGTTGGAAGAAATCTCTGCGGCGGTCACGCAGTCGGCAGGTTCTGCACAGCAGGTTAATGCTAAAGCGTTACTGCTGTCGAAAGATGCCGGTACGGGCGGAAAGGTGGTATCCGATGTGATTGTCACGATGGAAGAGATCGTGGTCGCGTCTGGCAAAATCGGCGATATCATCGGCGTGATCGATGGCATTGCATTCCAGACTAACATTCTGGCGCTTAACGCTGCGGTGGAAGCCGCGCGAGCGGGCGAGCAGGGGCGTGGTTTCGCCGTGGTTGCTGGTGAAGTTCGTAGTTTGGCACAGCGCAGTGCGCAGGCTGCAAAAGAAATTAAAGAGCTGATTGAAGCGACAGTCTCCAGCGTGACGTCTGGCTCGGTGCAGGTTCGTCAAGCCAGCGACACGATGAATGAAATTGTCGGCGGCGTCTCTACGGTGAGTTCGGTGATGTCTGAAATCACGCATGCGGCAGATGAGCAAATGCGTGGCATCAACGAAATTAACAAAGCGGTCGCACAGTTGGATTCGATGGTGCAACAAAACGCCGCGCTGGTGCAGGAATCTGCCGCTGCGTCGGGTGCGTTGCAGTCACAGGCTGAAGAGCTGAACGCTGTGGTTGGGGCATTCCGGGTTTAACGGATTCGTCACTGAGTTGCATTGCCCGCTGCCAGAACGGTGGCGGGCAATCATCTATGATATTAACAATCGATGGTATTAATACTACGATAATATTAACGTTGGGCTTCTCCGCCCAATGCTTCAATCAGATTCGCAATCAATGCCGCCAGCTCGCTGGTCATCAAAATAAAATCGGCATCAAACCGCTGAGCAAAATCTTCCCGATCGATATCGTCGTTTTGTTCCCGCAGCGTATCGGAGAACTTCAAGCGTTTTACCGAACCGTCCTCAGACAAGACCAACTGAATCCGTTCCTGCCAGTCCAGCGCCAGCTTGGTAACCAGTTTGCCTGCTTCAATGTGTACGGCGATTTCATCGCAGACCAAATCCTGTTTTTTACAGCGGATAACGCCACCGTCTTCCAGAATGGCTTTCAGCTCTGCTTCATCCTGTAGTGCGAAACCTGTCGCCGGTTCACCAGAGCGAACCCACTCGGTCAACGTCAGCTCGATGGGGTTTTCCATCGTCAGCGGCACAACAGGTAGCGAGCCCAGCGTTTTACGCAGCAGCGCCAGCGTATCTTCCGCTTTTTTTGCGCTGGCGGCATCGACCATAATCAGGCCGTTAACCGTATCGATCCACAGCCAAACCTGACTGAAACGGCTGAACGCACGCGGTAGCAGGCTATGCAGCACTTCGTCTTTCAGCGAGTCTTTTTCGGTTTTTTTCAGCTTGCGGTGCTGTTCTGCTTCCAGGCGTTCAATCTTGGCCTGAAGGGTTTGCTTGATGACCGGGGACGGCAGGATTTTTTCTTCTTTGCGGACACAGATAACGATTTGCCCATTTACGACGTGCGTTAAGGCATCGCTATGGGATCCCATCGGTGATACCCAGCCCGTTTTCATCATATCTTGACTGCCGCACGGGGTGAACGCGAAAGCACTGAGCCGTTTTTCCAATTCGTCCGCAGACAAAACGTTATCTTTGGACAGTACGCTGTCCCGGCTTAGGCGGTAAATCATTAAGTTCTTAAACCACAACATGGTGTTATCCCTGACTGGGCGCGCAGGTTTGCACGCGGGTTTGTAATGTTGCGCGCATGATAACGAATTCGAGGCGGTTATGTGGAATAAAATACCGAGATTCAGAGGAATACCATCACGTTCTGAATGGCAACTAATTGGTTTCTCTAGTTATCCCCGTCATACTTCAAGCTGCATGTGCGTTGGCAGCACGACTCAAATTATATTGAAACGTTTATCTCCGGCACCGAGTTTGCCGTGGATTACCAACGCCTGAGCGGCAGGCTATACACGGCGACTCCAGCGGGGTACGCGGAGCCGCCTGGCTCTGGCCGAAGACGGAATAATGGCTAAACGGCGTACTGCGGCGCCAGCCGACTGACGCCTAAGCCGTTAACCTTCTGCACTTTGATCTGTACCGGAATACGCTCTTTCATGGCTTCAACATGGCTAATGACGCCGATGGTTTTACCGGCGGCGTTCAGGTTATCGAGCGCGTCCAGCGCGATATCCAGCGTCTCGGCATCGAGCGTGCCGAAGCCTTCATCCAGAAACAGCGAGTCGATGCTGGCTTTGTGGCTGACGAGGTCGGATAGCGCCAACGCCAGCGACAAACTCACCAGAAAGCTCTCGCCACCGGACAGCGTACGCGTATCACGCTCGGCGTCCGCTTGCCAGGTATCCATCACCAGCAGCTCCAGCTCGTCGCCGGGTTTCCGTTTCAGCATATAGCGCCCATGCAGGCGGGAAAGCTGGAGATTAGCGAGATAAACCAGATGATCCAGCGTTAGCCCCTGAGCAAACTTACGGAATTTATGCCCGCTTTGTGAGCCGATGAGCGTATTAAGACAGCTCCAGTCGTCGTACATTTGCTGACTTTGGGCGATCTCATTGAGCAAATCCTGCTGGTTCTGGCGCTGTTGTTTATCGTCAGCTAACTGGTGCTGGAACTCTCCCTGCTGCCGCAGGTTGGTTTTCAGCGTTTCATCCAGTGCTGCCAACTGCTGCTGTACCGCTTCTTCTGTGGCATCTTCCGTCAATGAGGCGGGGCGCTTTTGTTGATGGGCAAGCAGATCCCGCTCAGCCTGCTGGTGAAGTGCCGCCGCCTGCTGCAAGCTTTGGTACAGCTTTTCCTTCCATGCCTGCAACGTCTGACGTTCCTGCTCATCAAGCAGCGCATTGAGGAACGTCATTTCATCAGCGAACGTGCTTTGCTGTAAGGCCTGACTAAAGCGGTCGGCCGCATTCTCATGCTTGCGGGTGCTCTGCTCATACTGCTGTTGCGTGCTCGCTAGCTCCCCTGTCAGGCGGCTCAACGTCGTTTCGGTTTGCTGCCGAGCTGACTGGGCTAGGCGGAGCGCATCGTCATACTGTTGGCTGGTTTGCTGTAGTTGTTCGCGCACGGCGACGATCTGCTTATCCCCAAACAGCGCCAGTCGCTCTTGTTGGCTCGCGTTGAGCAACGCGAGGTGCTGTTCCAACTGCTGTTGCTGCGTTTGGAGCTGCTGTTTTGCCTCGGTCACGCTGCGATTCAGATGCTGAAGATCGCTTTCCAGTGTGGCTAACAGCGGAACTAAGCGAGATTGCTCCTGCTCTTTGGTTTTCCAGTCTTGCCATTCGCTTTCACGCTGAGTTAGCCAGTCATCCTGTGCGTCAGCTTCCGGCAGCAGAAGCCCCACATTTGCCAGCGCCTGCGTGATTTCCTGAATGTGCTGCGTGATTTGCTGGTGTACGTTTTGCAGTGATTGTTCGGTCTCTTGCTGCGTAACGTTTAGCGAAGTTTGTTGCTGGGTGTTGAGCGCGATTTTCTGGTCGAGTTCCCGCTGCAATGCCTCTGTGGCAGTCAGTAAATCCTTACTTTCCTGCCACTGTTTTTGCACTTGCTCGCGTGTGGTAATCTGCTGTCGAATAGCCTGTTCTTCGGCTTCATTTTGCGTAAGCCAGGCTGCGATCTCATCCGGTTGTTCCAGCGTGTAGTTAACTTGTAAGCGCTCACTGACATCTTGCCACTGTTGCAGCAAGGCGTGATGTTCGCTATCGAGCTGAGCGATGTCCTGTTGCAACTGTTCCCGCTGTTGCTCTAGCGAGGCCAACTGTGCCGTCGTATTCGCCAGCGCTGTCGTTAACTGGTTCACTTCCTGCTGTAGCGCTGTCAGGCGGCTTTGGGTTTCAGACGGTTGCAGCGCCTGATAGCGTTCGATAGCGGGATGCTCGGTTGAACCACATAGCGGGCAAGGATCGCCAGCCTGTAGCCGTTGACGTTCGGCTTCCAGCTTAACGATATGCTCTTCCTGCCGATGCAGCGTTTCCAGATCGGCAAGATGCTGGCTGCGCTGCTCATGTTCAGACTGCTGCTGTTTCAGTAATATTTGCGATTGGCTGATATGCTCTTGTACCTCACCCTGTTTGGTGAGGTACTGCTGCTTGCGGACATGCAGACGCTGGAACTGGTCGCTGATTGTCGCGAGCCGTTGGCGTTCAGCGCGCTGGTCAATGCGTTGATTAAACTGCTGTTGCAGGGCGGAAAGCGACTGGTGGGCTTCCTGATGTTGCCGTGTCTCATCGTGTTGCGTGAATTGTTGGCGGGCTGCATCAACGACTGCTTGTTGTTCACGCTGTTGTGCCGCCAGCGTCACAGCCTCTTGCTGTAATGTTGCTGACTGTGCGGTGTGCTGCGCCTGTTTTTGCTTCAGCTTCTCTTGCTCATACTGAAGCTGGCGCAACTGTCGGAACTGGGTGCGCCACAGAGGAAGTTGTTCTCCCCACTGCTGATGATGTGCGTATTGCTGGCGGTAAGACTGGATCTGTTCAAGCTGCTGTGTAGCCTGCTGCTGTTCCGCCGCTGTCTGTGTTTGTTTACTTTCATCGGCGTGCAGACGAGCCTGCGTTTTTGCCAGTTCGTCCTGTTGCTGCGTTTTTTGCTGCTCCAGCATGGTAATGCGATGGTCAAGTGGCACAACCTGTTCGTTGATCACCTGCTCTTGTTGCTGTCGTACCCGTTTGTGCTCACTACCATCCTGCTCTGCTTTTTCTTCCTGCTGGCGTAGCGCGGTTAACGTCACCTGTTCGGCGGCCTGCTTCGCGGTCAGTTGTTCTAGGTTCTGAGCGAGCGCAAGGGACTCCTGTCGGTAGCGCTCGCGTTCCTGATGTAGCGGCCTCAGTTTTTCTGCCGGTTCGCTGTGAGTTAAGCGGTCGAGCTGCGGTTTAGCCTGCTGAATGGCGGATTCGGCACTTTCATGTTGCGCCTGCGTATTGGTTTTCTGCGTGTGCTGCTGCGTCAGTTGCTCAAACCAACGCAGCGTAGTCAGCGCTTGCTCACGTTCGACGTTGCCCCGGTGCTCCTGCTGGAGCAATTCGGCAAGCTGTCCTTCCACCTGCTGACGCTGCTCATCGGTTAAAAGTTGAATCCCTGATGCGCGCGCCTGTAGCGTGTTCAATGCGACGTTTGCCTGCTTGTGCTTGTCATAGACGCGTTCGGAAATCAGGCCGTAAATGTCCGTGCCGGTCAGCTCTTCCAGCAGTTCCGCTCGGTCGTCTGCTTTGGCGTTGAGGAAGGCGGCAAACTGCCCCTGTGACAGCATCATGGATCGCGTGAAGCGGCCAAAATCCAAACCAGTGAGCTGTGTGATCATCTCTTTCTTATCATTGAGCTTTTCACACAGAATTTTGCCGTCTTCTATGAGCGCGAGTTCGGCTTTGGGAGACTGCAAATTGCCGTCTGGGGCGTTTCTTGCCCGACGCTGGCTCCAGAAAGCGCGATATCCGACGCCTTTAACTTCAAACTCGACTTCGGCAAGGCACTCAGCGGTATTACGCGTCATCAGGTCATTCTGGCTGGCGGAAAGCAGGCCAAGCCGTGGCGTTTCGTGATACAGCGCTAGACAGATGGCATCCAGCAGCGTGGTTTTTCCCGCGCCGGTCGGGCCGGTAATGGCAAATAAGCCATTGCTGGAAAACGGCTCCTGCGTGAAGTCGATCTTCCATTCGCCTTTCAGCGCGTTGAGATTCTTTAAGCGCAGACTGAGGATTTTCATTGGGCCGTCTCGCTATTTTCCAGTTCATCAATAACCTGATTAAACAGCGTGCGAACACGCTGTTGGCGGCTGTCTTCCATGTCTGTCTCCGTTACCAGACGACGGTCAAAAACGTCATGTACGCTTAATTCGTTTAGCGTTTCCTTGTCCTGCCGGGTAATCGCCTGCAGGCGCTGTTCGCGCGTGCGGCGCAGCAGCAGCACTTCTACGGGCAGGTTCTCGGTCATCGTCTGAATGCGTTTTTGCATGTCGCTCAGATAATCCTGCGTGTTGAGCTCGATATCCAGCCACACGGGCTTGTCGCCCTGATAGTTCTTGAAGGTGGCCAGCTGTTGTTCAATGTCGCTCAAGCTACCTTTAATCAACTGCATCGGCTGAGTCATGGGAATCGGCAGGATGTCTATCTGCGGAGGCGTTTGCGGTAACGCGTCAGGTGCAAAGCTCACCAGACAGACGGATTTCTCGCTGTTGAGTTCATCAAAACTCAACGGGATGGGCGAGCCGCTGTAGCGAATATGTTCGCTTTGGGTCACGCGCTGCGGGCGGTGAATATGGCCGAGCGCGATATAATCCGCAGGCGGAAAAGCCTGTGCAGGAAAGGCATCGAGCGTACCAATATAGATATCGCGTACGGATTCTGAGGCGGTTGCGCCAATCGTCGTCAGGTGTCCGGTTGCGATAATCGGCAGCGGCAGGCCAAGCTCGTCGCGCTTTTGGCAAGCCAGTTGATAACACTGCAAGTAGTGCGCGGTAATCGCTTCCTGTAACGCCAGCTGTTTTTCATCCCCGGATTGCCCGGCTTTGCTGGTCAACACATCACGCGGACGTAAAAAAGGAATCGCGCAGAGCAGGGCTCTGGGCTGTCTTTGACGGTTTTCTAGCAGGAGCACCTGTTGGGCCGGATCGTCGCTGGCGCAGGCAATCACTTGCGTGTTCAGGCAGGCTAGCAGCTCGCGCGATTCGTTTAGCATCGCGACAGAATCGTGGTTGCCGCCGAGAACGATGAGCTGGCAGCCTGTGCGCTGTAGCGCGACTACGAAGCTATAATACATTTGCCGCGCATAGCTGGGGGGCGAACCGTTATCAAAAATATCGCCAGCAACGATAATGGCATCGACTTGATGGTGTTCCACCTGAACGATAAGCCAGTTTAGAAAAGCCTGATGCTCAGCAGCGCGGCTTTTGGTATAAAAATATTGCCCTAAATGCCAATCGGCAGTATGGATAATGCGCATCGTGCTCTCTCGATATTCATGCCGCGTTGCGGTGGATAACGTTGTCATTATTTATTATGTGAAAGGGTGTGTCGTCGCCATGGTGCTTTGTCATCGTAATGCCATGATTATATATAGCAGGGATGGCGGCTGTCGCGGTGGAATCAGGCTTTTGGAAAGTGACTCGAAAAATCGGATGTACGCGTTGTAACAATCGTGCAGAGCGGTCCGTGTGCTTTTCATAAATCTGTCATAAAACTGACGCATAATGCCTCCGCTTGCTAACAGCGACGATGATTAACGACAGGATTAACAATGGCAAAACGCATATTAGTCGTGGAAGATGAAGCACCAATTCGTGAAATGGTCTGCTTTGTACTGGAACAAAATGGTTATCAACCCGTTGAAGCTGAAGACTATGACAGCGCGGTGACGCAACTGTCGGAGCCATTCCCGGAACTGGTGTTATTGGACTGGATGCTGCCAGGCGGGTCGGGCCTGCAATTCATCAAGCATATGAAGCGCGAGGCGCTGACGCGTGATATCCCGGTGATGATGTTGACCGCGCGTGGCGAAGAAGAAGACCGCGTGCGTGGGCTTGAAGTGGGGGCGGATGATTACATTACCAAACCGTTCTCACCCAAAGAATTAGTGGCGCGTATCAAAGCCGTCATGCGCCGAATTTCACCGATGGCGGTGGAAGAAGTGATTGAAATGCGTGGCCTGAACCTCGATCCTTCCTCACATCGCGTGACGACCGAGGAGCATGCGTTGGACATGGGGCCGACGGAATTTAAACTGCTGCATTTCTTTATGACGCATCCTGAACGTGTTTATAGCCGGGAACAGTTGCTGAATCACGTTTGGGGCACTAACGTTTATGTTGAGGATCGTACTGTCGACGTCCATATTCGTCGCTTGCGTAAAGCGCTGGAAACCAGTGGACATGACAAAATGGTGCAAACCGTTCGGGGAACGGGCTACCGTTTTTCAACGCGTTACTGAGGTGATCGTAACCGGAGAAATATTAACGTGCTAGAACGTTTATCCTGGAAAAGGCTGGCATTGGAGCTGGCTTTTTTTTGTTTGCCCGCTTTACTGCTGGGGCTGATTTTTGGCTATCTGCCCTGGTTTCTGCTGGTCGCCGTATTAGGCTTACTGTGCTGGAATTTTTATAACCAGCTAAAACTCTCGTATTGGCTGTGGGTTGACCGCAGCATGACGCCGCCGCCCGGCCGCTGGAGTTGGGAACCGCTGTTTTACGGGCTCTATCAGATGCAGTTGCGTAATCGACGCCGACGCCGTGAGCTGGCGCTCCTGATCAAACGGTTTCGCAGCGGTGCCGAATCCTTACCTGATGCCGTGGTGATCACCACCGAAGAAGGAACGATCTTCTGGTGTAATCATCTGGCGCAGCACCTGCTGAGTTTTCGCTGGCCGGAAGATAACGGTCAGAATATCCTCAACTTATTGCGCTATCCCGAATTCACGAATTACATGAAAGGACAGGATTTTAGCCGTCCTCTCACGCTGCAGTTGAATAATTCCCACCATGTTGAATTCCGCGTGATGCCCTATTCCGAAGGCCAGCTATTGATGGTGGCGCGTGATATTACGCAAATGCACCAGCTTGAAGGCGCCAGACGTAACTTTTTTGCCAACGTGAGCCATGAACTGCGTACGCCGCTGACGGTGTTGCAGGGCTATCTGGAAATGATGCAGGAAGAAACGCTGGATGCGGCGTTACGCGGAAAAGCGTTGAATACCATGCAGGAGCAGACCCGACGCATGGACGGGCTGGTCAAACAGCTGCTGACCCTGTCCCGTATTGAGGCGGCGACGGCAATCGATTTGAATGAAAAGGTTGATATCCCGTTGATGCTGCGCGTATTGCAGCGTGAAGCGCAGACGCTGAGTCAGGGGCGTCATGAGATCGTCTTTCGTGTGAATGAAAGCCTCCGCGTGTTTGGTAATGAAGAACAGCTGCGCAGCGCGGTATCCAATCTGGTGTATAACGCAGTCAACCATACCCCAGCGGGAACGCGTATCGAAGTTTGCTGGCAGAAGATCCCACAGGGCGCGCAATTTCAGGTCAGCGATAACGGGCCGGGCATTGCGGCCGAGCACTTGCCGCGTCTGACGGAACGCTTTTATCGGGTGGATAAGGCGCGCTCACGACAAACGGGCGGCAGCGGGCTGGGGCTGGCGATTGTTAAGCATGCGCTCAGCCATCATGATTCTCGTCTGGAGATCATGAGTGAGGATGGGCTGGGCTCACGTTTCGTCTTTACGTTGCCGAATCGGTTGATTGTCCCTGCCTCTCTGGCTGAAAATACGGTGAAACCTTCAGCCTGACGGAAAACGCTATCCATGATCTCCGCCACTCGTATTGCGAGCGCTTTTTTACTACTGCTCAGTGCGTTGTGCTCCGCACAGCCTCGTCAGATGCTGGCGGGCAATCTCTCCAGCGCGGGGTCGGATACGCTGGCTAACCTGATGGCCTTTTGGGCGGCGGATTTCAGCCAGCATTACCCGAACGTGAATTTACAGATTCAGGCCGCCGGCTCGTCCTCTGCGCCGACGTCTCTGGCATCGGGAGCCGCGCAGCTTGGGCCGATGAGCAGAGCGATGAAGGCCAGCGAAATTGAGGCGTTCGTCCAGCATTATGGTTACCCGCCGCTGGCGGTGCCGGTGGCACTGGATGCGCTGGTCGTGCTGGTCAATCAGGATAACCCACTGCCTGGGCTGAACTTGTCGCAGTTGGACGCCATCTTTTCGATTACGCAGCGCTGCGGTAACCACCAGCCGATAAAACAGTGGGGCGATCTTGGCCTGCATGGCAGTTGGGAAAAACGCACGCTACTGCGCTATGGGCGAAACTCTGCGTCGGGAACCTATGGGTTCTTTAAGCAAAAGGCGCTATGCCGTGGCGATTTCCTTCCTCAGGTTAATGAATTGCCGGGTTCGGCGTCCGTTGTGCAGGCCGTTGCGGCGTCAACCGATGCCATCGGCTATGCCAGCGTGGGGTTTCGTACCAGCGGTGTGAGAATGCTGCCGTTAGCCGCACAGGGCACCGACTACATCTACCCCTCGACTGAAAATATCCGCAGCGGTTTGTATCCCTACACCCGCTATCTCTATATCTATGTAAACAAAGCGCCCAGCCAACCGCTGGAAGCGCTGACGGCGGCATTTTTAGATCGTGTGCTGTCCGAAACGGGGCAGTCGCTGGTGAATCAGGATGGTTATTTACCGCTGCCGGAAGAAACGCGTCGTCAGGCGCGTCAGCAGATTGGCCTGCCGCAATAATTCCTCTTTCCACGACGAATTTGTGATGTTTTCACGTCATATGAACTTTCTTCATGTGACGTGAAAATTCTTCTATTGCCCTGTGATTCGCTACGTGACAGGATAGCTTTAAAGTTAGACGTCCAGATGGCTAAATAAGATTAAATGTAACTATCCCTCTGGGCAAATATTTCATACTGAAACTATCTGTCAGTACACTTCTTTCCCGAAGAGCGGTGCTGGCAACATGTCAGGAGCGACATATGGCGAATACCTTATCCCCTTTCCGTGCCGATACCGTCGGCAGTTTCTTGCGTCCGGCAGCGATTAAGGAAGCACGTCTTCAGCATCAGGCAGGCGAGATTGATGATGCTGCGCTGCGTAGCATTGAAGATCGTGAGATTCTGCGAGTAGTAGAAAAGCAGCGTGAAGCGGGCTTGCAGGTTGTGACGGATGGTGAACTACGTCGTGCCTGGTGGCATTTCGACTTCTTTGCCGATTTGCACGGCGTGGAGCGCTACGAAGCCGATCACGGTATTCAATTTAACGGGATTCAGACCAAATCCCATGCGATTCGCGTTGTGGATAAAGTGAGTTTCAATCCCCAGCATCCGATGCTCGATCATTTCCGTTACCTGAACAGCATTTCTGGCGATGCCGTCGCGAAAATGACGATTCCAAGTCCTAGCGTGATGCATTTCCGTGGTGGACGAAAAGCGATTGATGCGACGGTTTATCCCGATCTGGCTGACTATTTCGACGATCTAGCGCAAACCTGGCGCGATGCGATCCACGCATTTTATGATGCAGGTTGCCGCTTCCTGCAACTGGATGACACCGTGTGGGCCTACCTGTGCTCTGACGATCAAAAACGCCAGATTCGTGAACGTGGTGAAGATCCGGCACAGCTGGCACGAACCTATGCTGATGTGCTTAACAAAGCGCTGGCTGATAAGCCTGCGGATCTGGTGATCGGTTTACACGTTTGTCGCGGTAATTTCCGTTCGACCTGGATTTCTGAAGGCGGGTACGAGCCCGTGGCAGAAATTCTGTTCGGTGAAGTGAATGTTGATGCATTCTTCCTGGAGTATGATACCGAGAGAGCGGGTGGGTTTGAGCCGCTGCGTTTTGTGAAGCCAGGCCATCAGCAGGTGGTGCTGGGGCTGATCACCACGAAGAACGGTGAACTGGAAGAGGCTGAAGTCGTGCAGGCGCGTATCGCGGAAGCGGCAAAATATGTCAATCTCAACCAAATTTGCCTGAGCCCGCAGTGTGGCTTTGCTTCAACGGAAGAGGGCAACAGCCTGACGGAAGAGCAGCAGTGGAATAAGCTTAAACTTGTTGTGGATATCGCCAATCGCGTGTGGTGATACCGATGAGATAGCGCTATCTCTGCAACAGATATACAGAGGCTGGATCATACGATCCGGCCTTTTTTGTGGCCGTTATCCAGCTTTCCGTTCGCGACGATTTTGTGAAATATGTTTTTTTATGATCGAACAGCGCATTTTATGCCGGTTTTTGTCAGTTTTATTGCAATGAAATATCGATAAATGCGCAAATCATGTGTTATTCAAATCAGGATAAACCAATTTATATTCTTATTTTTTGGCATAGTTAGGCTTGATGCTCTGGTTTTTGGATCTCTGCTTGTCTTTTTACGCTATAAACGTTTTACTTAGCACCCAATATGGCTGTGCAAAAAATAACTCCTCTATGCTCGCCATCTTTCGCGTCGTCAGAGCGTTGGCTCATTCTTCGGGTTACCCGTTTGCGAATGTTTTCTGGCGGCGATAAACGACACCGTTTTCTTTTATCGATTTGATACAGGCAACACAACATAACTATGAGTCATCGTTTAACTTCCAAAGATATCGTGGCATTAGGTTTTATGACCTTTGCTTTGTTCGTGGGGGCAGGAAATATTATTTTCCCGCCGATGGTGGGATTGCAGGCCGGAGAGCACGTTTGGACTGCAGCGCTCGGCTTTCTGCTGACAGCAGTTGGCCTACCGGTGTTGACCGTGATCGCCCTTGCCCGGGTTGGCGGTGGCGTTGACGCGCTGAGTTCGCCGATTGGTAAAAAGGCCGGTGTGGTTCTGGCGACCGTGTGCTATCTGGCTGTTGGGCCACTGTTCGCAACGCCGCGCACGGCAACCGTCTCGTTTGAAGTCGGTCTGGCGCCTTTAGTCGGCAACGGAGCCTCTCCGCTGCTGATTTATAGCCTGATTTATTTTGCTATTGTGATCGCGATTTCCCTGTATCCCGGCAAACTGCTGGATACGGTCGGCCATGTGCTGGCACCGTTGAAGATCATTGCTCTGGCAGTACTGGGTATTGCGGCGGTGCTGTGGCCTGCCGGTTCGCCTATTCCCGCGACAGAAACGTATGAGCAACTGCCGTTCTCTAATGGTTTTGTTAACGGCTATCTGACGATGGATACGCTCGGCGCAATGGTCTTTGGCATCGTGATCGTGAATGCGGCTCGCTCGCGTGGGGTGACCAGCGCCGTACTGCTGACGCGCTACACCATGTGGGCGGGATTAATTGCTGGTGTTGGCCTGACATTAGTCTATTTGAGCCTGTTCCAGCTCGGTTCCGTCAGCGGTGAACTGGTACCGCAGGCGCAGAACGGTGCTGAAATTCTCCATGCCTATGTGCAACATTCGTTTGGCAATATGGGAAGCAGCTTTCTGGCGTTGTTAATCTTCATCGCGTGTTTGGTGACGGCGGTGGGGCTGACCTGTGCCTGTGCTGAATTCTTTGCACAATACCTGCCGTTGTCTTACCGCACGCTGGTGTTTGTGCTGGGATCGTTCTCGATGGTGGTGTCTAATCTGGGCCTGAGCCATCTGATTCAACTTTCCATTCCCGTGCTGACGGCGATTTATCCACCGTGTATCATTCTAGTTTTATTGAGCTTTACGCTGCGTTGGTGGAATAGCGCTTCACGTATTGTGGCCCCCGTCATGTTAGTCAGTCTGTTATTTGGCATGATTGATGGTATAAAATCGTCGGCCTTCAAAACGCTGTTGCCAGAGTGGAGCCTCAACTTGCCGCTGAGCGAGCAAGGGTTGGCCTGGTTGCCACCGTCACTGCTGATTTTATTGGTTGCGGTGATTTACGACAGACTTTGTGGTCGTCAGGAAGTTACGGTACACCAATAATATCGTTCATGCCTGATTGCACTGGGGCGGTAGGGATAGCGTACTGCTCCAGCACAACGTTGGGTTTCTGCACCACAGGTCTTTGCCTGTGGTTTTTCTTTTTGTAATGTTTTTCTTTATATAAGACAGGGTTGCTTATCAATGGAACAACCATCCTCCAAGCTCAAGCGTGGGTTAAGCACGCGGCATATCCGCTTTATCGCCCTTGGCTCGGCGATCGGAACCGGTCTGTTTTATGGTTCCGCGAGTGCGATCCAAATGGCTGGCCCCAGTGTGTTACTGGCTTATCTGATCGGTGGGGTCGTCGCGTATATCATCATGCGCGCACTGGGCGAAATGTCGGTGCACAACCCGCAGTCCAGCTCGTTTTCCCGCTATGCGCAGGATTATCTCGGGCCATTAGCGGGGTATATCACCGGCTGGACCTACTGCTTTGAGATGCTGATTGTCGCCATTGCCGATGTGACCGCGTTTGGCATCTACATGGGCGTCTGGTTCCCTGCCGTGCCGCACTGGGTGTGGGTTCTGAGCGTAGTGCTTATCATCGGTGCCATTAACCTGATGAATGTGAAAGCCTTTGGTGAACTGGAGTTTTGGCTCTCTTTCTTCAAAGTCGCCACCATTATCATCATGATCGCAGCTGGGATCGGCATCATCATCTGGGGTATTGGCAACGGGGGCGAACCCACCGGTATCCACAACCTCTGGAGCAATGGCGGGTTCTTCAGTAACGGTGTGATGGGGATGATTCTCTCGCTGCAACTGGTGATGTTTGCGTACGGTGGCGTGGAGATCATCGGGATTACCGCAGGTGAGGCCAAAGATCCGCAGAAGTCTATCCCTCGCGCGATTAACTCTGTGCCGTGGCGTATTCTGGTGTTCTATGTCGGTACACTGTTCGTGATTATGTCGATTTACCCGTGGAATCAGGTTGGTACTAACGGCAGTCCGTTTGTGCTGACATTCCAACATATGGGCATTACGGCGGCGGCAGGCATCCTGAACTTTGTCGTGATTACTGCGTCGCTGTCGGCGATTAACAGTGATGTCTTCGGCGTAGGCCGTATGCTGCACGGGATGGCGGAGCAGGGGCATGCGCCGAAGGTGTTTAGCCGTATTTCCAAACACGGTATTCCGTGGGTCACGGTGGTGGTGATGATGATGGCGCTGCTGGTGGCGGTGTACCTGAACTACATTATGCCTGGCAAAGTTTTCCTAGTGATTGCTTCACTGGCAACGTTTGCGACGGTGTGGGTGTGGATCATGATTCTGTTTTCTCAGATCGCATTCCGCCGTCGTCTGAGCCCGGATGAAGTGAAGGCGCTGGCGTTCCCACTGCGCGGCGGCATCGTGACCTCCGTTTTCGGCATTGTCTTCCTGTTCTTCATCATTGGTTTGATTGGCTACTTCCCAGACACGCGCGTGTCGCTGTATGTCGGCATCATCTGGATATTGCTGCTTTTAGTGGGCTATGTCTGGAAGAAGAAGCGTCAGAACGCGGTAGCGGCACAGAATTAAGCTAGTCGCTTGCTATCAGAATAAGCGAGGTTGCTGACAAAGTCCGCAGAGCGGGAGTAACGGATAGATCGTAAAGACGCTGTGAATACGTCCATGTACGCTCGGCTTGCGCCATCCCTGGCGCAAACGCTTTACTCTTCTATACCGTCACACCCGTTTTCATTCGGTAAATAGGTTTGTCAGCCGCTTTCGTTCTTTTGCATGAGATATTACGCTTTCGGGGCCGTCATTTGCTGGGTCATGACCCGCATATCGTGGCCGGTTGGGATTTGATGAATACGGAGATCGAACTCCGGTAAGATCGCAAAGATATGGTCGAAAATGTCAGACTGAATGCTTTCATAATCGACCCAGGCGGTCGTGTTGGTGAACGCATAAATTTCCAGCGGTACCCCTTCTGACGTTGGCGCAAGCTGCCGCACCATCAGCGTCATCCCTTTATGAATACCCGGATGGGTGCGCAGATATACCTGAAGGTAGGCGCGGAACGTGCCTAAATTCGTCAGACGACGGCCGTTCAGCGGTGATGTCAGGTCGGAGTCGGACTGTGCATTATGTTGCTCCAGTTCACTCTTCTTGTTCTGAATATAAGGCGACAGCAGCTTGCTGCGCAGCAATCGCGCCTGCTCGTCTTCCGTCATAAAATGCACGCTGGTGGTATCGATATTGATACTGCGCTTGATGCGTCTGCCCCCTGATTCCGACATCGAACGCCAGTTCTTAAAAGAATCCGATACTAACGCGTAGGTGGGAATGGTGGTGACGGTATTATCCCAGTTTCTCACTTTTACCGTTGTCAGCCCGATATCGATAACGGCCCCGTCAGCGCCGTACTTGGGCATTTCGAGCCAGTCTCCCAGCGTTAACATGTCGTTGGCGGAGAGTTGGATGCCCGCGACCAATCCCATAATCGGATCTTTGAACACTAACATCAGGACGGCGGCCATTGCGCCTAACCCACTAATCAGAATCAGCGGCGATTTCCCGATGAGCAGTGACACCACCATAATGCTGATAACAATGGTGGCGATCAGTTTCAGACTCTGGAAGATACCGCGCAGCGGTAATTGGGCCGCGACTTTGGTTCGGGCGGAAACGTTGAGCAGAACATCGAGGAGCGAGAATAGGGACAGCAGCGCAAAAACCATGATCCACACTTGGGAACAGATGATGAGTGCTTCACGGGTTTCACTCTGCGAGGGAAGCCACACAAAGACCTGAATATTCAGGATCACCCCTTGTAGCAAGAAGGCCAGCCGGTTAAACAAGTTGTGTTGCGTCAGCGCCTGTTTCCACCCGTGCCCCTCGGTTTTTCCGGGCTTATTGAGTGAACGCAGTACCATTCTTTTCAGCACCACCTGATGAAAAATCAGGTGGATGACGGCAGAAATGAGCAATATCAACCCAAGAACAATCAGTAACGCAATGATGCTAGCGTGTTCTATTCCAGCTTCTCTCAGCCACAGCGCGAGATTTTGTTGCATGCGTTCTCCTTTTATTCCAATGAATCTGTCGTGCATTAACACGATGTGGCTTTAAGGCTAAGGATTTAGCACCCCTAGTCAACCTTTTGTATTATTTAAGATATCGCTGGGAAGATGTAGTGAGATGTGAAGAAGAACAGAGGGATAAATTACAGGTAAAGAAAAAGCCAGCTGCATAGCAACTGGCTTGGTCATCATATTGCCATGTCGGCAGGATGAGGAATTACAGCTTGTCTGCGTTCTCAGACAGGTATTTCGCTACGCCGTCTGGTGACGCGCCCATACCGGATTTACCTTTTTCCCACTGTGCCGGGCACACTTCGCCGTGCTCTTCGTGGAATTGCAGGGCGTCAACGGTACGCAGCATTTCATCGATGTTACGACCCAGCGGCAGATCGTTCACCACCTGGTGACGAACCACGCCATTTTTGTCGATCAGGAAAGAACCACGCAGTGCAACACCGGCTTCTGGGTGCTCAATGCCGTAGGCCTTCTGGATTTCGCGTTTGATATCAGCAACCATCGCGTATTGCACTTCGCCGATGCCGCCTTTGTCCACAGGGGTTTTACGCCATGCGTTGTGAACAAACTCGGAGTCGAAGGACACGCCAACCACTTCTACACCGCGTTTCTTGAACTCGGCATAGCGATGATCGAAAGCAATCAGCTCTGACGGACAAACGAAGGTGAAGTCCATCGGCCAGAAGAAGATCACGGCAGCTTTACCGTTGATGTGCTTCTTCAGGTTGAAATTTTCGACGATTTCGCCACTGCCTAAAACGGCAGCTGCGGTGAAGTCTGGGGCTTGACGAGTTACCAGGACCATAATTACTCCTGTAGATAGCGGTTAATGATCGGATGATATAAAAAAACAGCGATTAGTATAGGGATTCTGCCTGAGTGAATACAGGCAAAGAGACCAATCAATGAGATAGCTTCTGTCTATTGAACTCATCGCTATTTCCTTTCAAGAGGCTACATTAGCCCTTTTGATGGAAAGGACAATACCCGTCATACTTCAAGCTGCTTGTGCGTTGGCTACTCTTACTCACCCCAGTCACTTACTTGAGTAAGCTCCTGGGGATTCGTACGCTTGCCGCGTTACAAGGCCATGCGGCCTTGTCCTAAAGGACCAACGCAGAGCGTTGTTCAAAACGCTCACGTTTTGTCACGTAACTCGAATTATTTAGCAACTGTCTTGAACACTATTTTTCATGAGGTAATCAGGTGAAAAGACGCATCCCATTCCTTACCCGTTTTGAGCATAGCGTTCAGAATAGTCAGAAGTTTGCGCATGCAGGCAACCAGCGCGACTTTTTTCGGTTTGCCCGCCGTCACGAGACGCGTATAAAACGCGTGAATCACCGGATTAAACCGAGTCGCGACCAACGTTGCCATATACAACACGCTACGGACGTGGGCCCTACCACCAAATATTGTCCGCTTGCCCCGCATTTTGCCAGAGTCCCGATTGAGGGGCGCGACGCCTGCCAGCGCACTAATCTCGCGGCGCGAGAGTTTTCCCAGTTCGGGTATCTCTGCCAGCAACGTAGCGGTGGTCGTGGTTCCGACGCCTTTGACGCTATTGAGTAAACCGGACAAGGCGCTGAAGTGAATCTGAACATGCCTGTTCATGTCGTGGTCTATGCGAGCCAGCTCGTGTTTCAGCGCATCAATAATCGTTTTTATGCTCTTACGAGCCTGAGGATGAGCCTGAGTAAGGCGGTTACGTTCAGCGACAAGCATGGTCACGAGTTGGCGTCGGCGAGTGACGAGAGCCGCCAGAGCCTGACGTTGAGGGTCTGGCAGCGGTTGAATAAAACGTTCGCGCTCAGGATGACGGTCGATGACCTCGGCCATCATAGCCAAGGCTTTGGCATCAATCGTGTCGGTTTTGGCGAGGTATCCCATGGCCCGCGCGAAGTCTCTGGCCTGACGTGGGTTGATAACCACGACCTCAAACCCAGCGGCTTGTAACGAACAAGCGAGTGGGGCTTCGAGGCCACCAGTAGCCTCCATGAGGATAAGGGAAACAGGATGTTTTGCCAGTTCAGCCAGAATAGCGTCAAAGCCATCGAGGTCATTCCTGGCGGAAAAGGGCGGCAATGCGGAACCGATAGCGACATCGAGGGAGGCTTTGGAAACATCAATGCCGATGTGAAGTAAATTTGGCAGACTCATTTTTACCCCTCCTTGCAAATACGAAATGAGGTCAAACAACTGTACGGGTTTCAGATGAGTGACGCGGTTCATGCGCAATGAGCTAAATAACGGGCTTAGAAACCCCAGGGTAAACCAGGCTACATGAACCGTGCCAAACCTACATTGTCAATAATACCTAAACTTCAAGATACAAGGGTATACACCGCGTAGAAAAACGGAAAAATCGCGATCTTATAACTGCTGCGCTTTCGCTAATTGCATCATCCGTGGATAAAACTGCCAGAAAAGTGTTTCAAATTGGTGATAGTGCTGCTCGATATCCTGAAAAGAGCCGGACAGCGCGGCCAGTTTCGGGCGGCGTACCGACATTCTGTGCAGCACATCGGCGATAAACGGCAGCTCTGCGTAACGCGTCATCCAGCGTTCCGGCCACAGATAGCGATTCAGGTTCTGAAAGCGTTCAGGCGTCAGTGCCAGATGCGGCTCGATTTGTGATTGCGCGCTGTCGATAAAGGCTTGTAAGGGCGTGTCCGGCACCAGTTGTAGCCAGTGACGCGCAAGATAGTGATCCCACAGCACATCTAGCGTAATCGGCGACACGCGGCGGAATTCATCGCTGAAATACTGACGTGCCTGTTTGACTTCCGGCAGGCTGTCGGTCAGTGAATCAACACGACGATGCAGACGAATACCCGCGACGATCTCGTCAGCGTAGCTGTCCTGCGGGTTACCGCGCACGAAATCCGCCATCAGATTACCTAATAGGGAGCTGTCGGCCAGCGTGGCCAGATGGAGATGAGCGAGAAAATTCATTGGAATAGTATATCCGTTTCTTCTTTTATTGTGCACGCCCTCTTACATGGCAAAGTGGGAAACCGCCGACTTTGACTGTGATGCATTACGCCTGCCGTGTGCTTATTTCTTGCAGCCATGCGCTTGCGGCTCTAGACTAGGCCGCCCATTTTTAATGTATTACAGCTAAGTGAATTGCCATGCGTGTTACCGATTTTTCGTTTGAACTTCCTGAATCATTGATTGCCCATTATCCACAAGCGGAACGCAGTGGTTGCCGCCTGCTATCGCTGGACGGGCCGACGGGAAATCTGACGCACGGTGTGTTTACCGATTTGCTGGATAAACTGAATCCCGGCGATCTTCTGGTGTTCAACAATACGCGTGTGATTCCCGCTCGTTTGTTTGGTCGTAAAGCCAGCGGCGGCAAGCTGGAAGTGCTGGTTGAGCGCGTGTTGGATGATCATCGGGTGCTGGCGCACGTTCGGGCGTCAAAAGCGCCGAAGCCGGGCGCAGAACTGCTGCTCGGCGATGACGAAAGCGTCAAGGCCATGATGGCCGCTCGCCACGATGCGCTATTTGAGCTGCATTTCGATGATGCTCGCGATGTCCTGTCGATTCTGAATGATATCGGCCACATGCCGTTGCCGCCTTATATCGACAGGCCTGATGAAGACGCCGACCGCGAGCTTTATCAGACGGTGTATAGCCAGCGTCCGGGTGCCGTAGCGGCACCGACGGCAGGCTTGCATTTTGATGAGCCGATGTTGGCCGCGCTGCGCGATAAGGGCATCGATATGGCGTTCGTTACGCTGCACGTCGGGGCGGGGACTTTCCAGCCTGTACGCGTCGACACGATTGAAGATCACATCATGCACGCCGAATATGCCGAAGTGCCGCAGGACGTCGTTGATGCTGTTCTGGCGTGCAAAGCGCGGGGAAACCGCGTGATCGCCGTTGGCACCACTTCGGTACGTTCACTGGAAAGTGCCGCGCAGGCCAGCCAGAATGCGGCGATCGAACCGTTCTTCGGCGATACCAAAATTTTCATCTATCCGGGCTATCACTACCGCATTATTGATGCGCTAGTGACCAATTTCCATTTACCCGAATCGACGTTAATCATGCTGGTGTCGGCCTTTGCCGGTTACCAGAACACGATGTCTGCCTACCGTCAGGCGGTGGCAGAGCAATATCGTTTTTTCAGCTACGGTGATGCGATGTTCATTACGCACAACCCGATGGCCGAACAGGAAAAAGTGGGATAAACCCGCTTTCCACATAATAGGAACGTCACAGACCACGCTCTGTCAGGCGTTAATACATCATTACCATCAGACTGTTTTTCTGATGCCGGAGGCTAAGTGAAGTACGAATTACAAACAACGGACGGCCGTGCGCGACGCGGCAGATTAATTTTTGAACGTGGCGTAGTGGAAACCCCGGCTTTTATGCCCGTGGGGACGTACGGCACGGTGAAAGGCATGACGCCGGAAGAAGTGAAAGAAACTGGCGCACAGATTTTGCTCGGCAATACGTTCCATCTGTGGCTGCGTCCCGGTCAGGAAATCATGAAGCTGCACGGCGATCTGCACGACTTCATGAACTGGCACGGCCCGATTCTGACGGACTCCGGCGGTTTTCAGGTGTTCAGCCTCGGCGATATTCGCAAGATTACCGAACAGGGCGTGCATTTCCGTAACCCGATCAACGGGGATTCGATTTTCCTGAGCCCGGAAAAATCGATGGAGATTCAGCACGATCTCGGTTCCGACATCGTCATGATCTTTGATGAGTGTACGCCGTACCCTGCTGATTGGGATTACGCCAAGCGCTCGATGGAGATGTCACTGCGCTGGGCGAAACGCAGCCGTCAGCGTTTTGATGAGCTGGAGAATAAAAATGCGCTGTTCGGTATTATTCAGGGAAGTGTTTACGAAGATTTACGTGATGTATCCGTAAAAGGGCTGGTAGACATTGGCTTTGATGGGTACGCTGTGGGCGGTTTGGCGGTAGGTGAGCCGAAAGAAGATATGCACCGTATTCTGGAGCACGTTTGCCCGCAGATTCCAGAAGATAAACCACGCTATTTGATGGGCGTTGGCAAACCAGAAGACTTGGTTGAAGGTGTCCGCCGTGGTGTCGATATGTTTGACTGCGTGATGCCAACGCGCAACGCACGTAACGGGCATCTCTTCGTGACTGATGGCGTAGTGAAAATCCGTAATGCGAAGCATAAAGATGACGTTAGCTCGCTGGATGAACACTGTGATTGCTACACGTGTCGCAATTATAGCCGCGCCTACTTGCATCATCTTGACCGTTGCAACGAAATACTCGGCGCACGACTCAATACCATTCATAACTTGCGCTATTATCAGCGTTTAATGGCGGGTTTACGTCAGGCCATTGAAGAGGGTAAATTAGAGCACTTTGTGGTGGATTTTTACCAACGGATAGGCAAACCCATTCCGCCGCTTGCTGAAAAAGACGTTGCCACAAGCAACTGACAGCCCGTTTGCTATGAATTGCATTTTGCTGTGAAGCGTTTTCACGATTGTAAGGTTGATAACTTATCTTTTTGATAGCTTATCTTTTGACAAAAAAGAGGATATTTAAATGAGTCTTTTCATCTCCGATGCTGTAGCTGCAACTGGCG
Source organism: Pectobacterium aquaticum (assembly GCF_003382565.3). Taxonomy (NCBI): domain Bacteria; kingdom Pseudomonadati; phylum Pseudomonadota; class Gammaproteobacteria; order Enterobacterales; family Pectobacteriaceae; genus Pectobacterium; species Pectobacterium aquaticum. Next base: position 3,272,935 of record NZ_CP086253.1, on the reverse strand, counting down.
CTCCGGCTCAGGGAAGCCCGTACTCTCTGGTTATTATGCTGGCCGTTTTTGGTCTGATTTTCTACTTTATGATCCTGCGTCCTCAGCAAAAACGCGCCAAGGAACACAAAAAGTTAATGGATTCTATCGGCAAGGGCGATGAAGTATTAACGACCGGTGGTCTGGTTGGTCGCGTAACCAAAGTGTCCGAAACTGGCTATATTGCGATTGCGTTGAACGAGACCAATGAAGTGGTTATCAAACGTGATTTCGTGGCTGCCGTGCTGCCGAAGGGCACGATTAAGGCCCTGTAATTTCCGATTTTTCCGAAGGGAACTGCCGTGTTAAATCGTTATCCTTTGTGGAAGTACCTGATGCTGGTCGTGGTGTTGTTCGTCGGCCTGCTCTACGCACTTCCTAACCTATATGGTGAGGATCCGGCGGTACAAGTTACTGGCGCGCGGGGAACCGCCGCCAGCGAAACGACGCTGATCCAAGTCCAGAATGTTTTAAAAGAACAGAACATTACCAGTAAGTCGATTGCATTGGAAAATGGTGCAATTCTGGCTCGCTTCTCTAACCCTGATGTTCAGCTCCGCGCGCGTGAAGCGCTCGTTAATGAGCTGGGGGAAAAGTTCGTCGTTGCACTTAACCTTGCACCTGCTACGCCAACCTGGCTGCGGTTGTTGGGCGCTGAACCGATGAAATTGGGGCTTGACCTGCGCGGCGGCGTTCACTTCCTGATGGAAGTGGATATGGATACGGCGCTGGGTAAACTACAAGAACAAACCATGGACTCTTTGCGCAGCGATCTGCGTGAGAAGAACATTCCTTATGCCTCCGTGCGTAAAATTGATAATTACGGTGTCGAAATTCGTTTCCGTGATGCTCAAACGCGTGATGACGGCCTCAATTATCTTACGATTCGTCACCGTAATTTGGTTCTCAGCAGCAGCGACAGCAACCTGCTACGCGCAGTGATGTCTGACGAACGTCTGCGTGAAGCACGTGAATACGCCGTACAGCAGAACATCAATATCCTGCGTAACCGTGTGAACCAACTGGGTGTTGCTGAGCCTCTGGTACAGCGTCAGGGTGCTGACCGTATCGTCGTTGAGTTACCGGGTATTCAGGACACGGCGCGCGCGAAAGAAATTCTTGGTGCAACCGCTACGCTGGAATTCCGTCTGGTAAACAGTAATGCTGATGCAACCGCAGCGGCGAACGGCCGCGTGCCGGGCGACTCTGAAGTGAAGAACATGCGTGACGGCTCACCTGTGGTGTTGTTCAAGCGTGTGATTCTGACGGGCGACCATATTACCGATTCGACATCGAGTACGGATGAATACAACCAGCCTCAGGTGAATATTTCTCTGGACAGCGCGGGTGGCAACACCATGTCTAACTTCACCAAAGACAGTATCGGTAAGCTGATGGCGACGCTCTTTGTGGAATACAAAGACAGCGGCAAGAAAGATGCGACTGGCCGTTCGATATTGGAAAAACACGAAGAAGTGATCAACGTAGCGACGATTCAGTCGCGACTAGGTAACAGCTTCCGTATTACCGGCATTGATAACCCGAACGAAGCGCGTCAGCTTTCTCTGTTGTTGCGTGCGGGTGCGCTGATTGCACCGATCCAGATCGTTGAAGAACGTACTATTGGGCCAACGCTGGGGATGCAAAACATCACTCAGGGGCTGGAAGCCTGTTTGTGGGGCTTGATCGCATCGATCCTCTTTATGGTCTTCTTCTACAAGAAGTTTGGTGTTATCGCAACCAGTGCTCTGGTTGCTAACCTGGTGTTGATTGTCGGCGTGATGTCGCTGCTGCCAGGGGCGACGCTGACCATGCCGGGTATCGCAGGTATCGTGCTTACGCTGGCGGTTGCAGTCGATGCTAACGTACTCATTAACGAACGTATCAAAGAAGAACTCAGTAATGGTCGCTCCGTGCAACAGGCCATTCATGAGGGCTACAAAGGTGCATTCAGTTCGATTGTTGATGCGAACATCACGACGTTGATTAAAGTCATCATCCTGTATGCGGTTGGTACCGGTTCTATCAAAGGGTTTGCTATCACGACTGCGATTGGGATTGCGACCTCAATGTTTACGGCGATCGTCGGTACTCGTGCCATCGTTAACCTGCTTTACGGCGGTAAACGTATCAACAAGCTGTCTATCTAGGAGTGCGTTGTGGCACAGGAACAGGAATACAACATTGAACAACTCAATCATGGGCGTAAAGTCCATGATTTCATGCGCTGGGACACATTGGCATTTGCCATTTCCGCTTTGCTGATCATCGCTTCTATCGCGATTATGGGTGTACGTGGTTTCAACTGGGGACTCGATTTTACCGGTGGTACGGTCATTGAGATTAACCTTGAGAAACCGATCGATCTCGATGTCCTGCGTAGTTCATTAGAGACCTCTGGGTTTTCAGAGCCGCAGGTGCAGAATTTCGGTAGCAGCCGTGATGTGATGGTCCGTATGCCACCCGTTTCTGGCAGCGAGAACGAAGCGCTCGGTAACAAAGTGCTGAAGGTAGTGAATGACACCTTCCAGCAGCATGCGACGGTGAAACGTATTGAATTCGTCGGGCCGAGTGTGGGGAGTGATTTGGCACAGGCGGGCGCATTGGCGCTGATGTCTGCGCTGATTGCTATCCTCATTTATATCGGTTTCCGTTTTGAATGGCGTCTTGCTTTGGGGGCTGTACTGGCTTTGGGGCACGATGTGATCATCACGATGGGTCTGTTGTCTCTGTTCTCTATTGAGATAGACCTAACGATCATTGCGTCGCTGATGTCGGTAATTGGTTATTCGCTTAACGATAAGATCGTGGTGTCTGACCGTATTCGTGAGAATTTCCGCAAGGTTCGTCGTGGCACACCTTACGAAATTACCAACATCTCTCTGACGCAGACGTTGCATCGTACCATCATCACATCAGCGACCACGCTGGCGATGATTGTGATCCTCATGGTTTTCGGTGGAGCCTTGTTGCATGGCTTCTCGTTGACGATGTTTATCGGTGTGATCATCGGTACGATTTCTTCTATCTATGTTTCTTCCGCTCTGGCGTTGAAACTGGGTATGAAGCGTGAAAACCTGATCGTTCAGAAAGTGGAAAAAGAAGGGGCGGACCAACCGTCTATCCTGCCTTAATCTGCTGACTGTAAATATGAAAAACCCCGCGTCGCCGCGGGGTTTTTTGCATTTGTGCGTTAGGAAATGCGTTAATTAAGGGGACTCGGTTGCGGCAACGGGCGGTGGGCTCTGTATTTCCTGAACCTGATGCAAACGAACAAAGCCGAGTTCTTCCGGCGACAGGCCGCTCAGGCGCAATTCAATAATCGCCTCGGCTTTTGGTAATAGTGTGGGAGAGACGACAAACGACTGTGTTTGCGTGTCGCCCGTTAAAGGTTTCCCGCTCACGGGGTCGAGCCTCCCCCAATCAAGCTGTGCGCCAAAGGCTGGTAGCCCCTTTGCATCAAGCGTGCGAATGTGCAACAACGCGCTTGTTCCGTTCGCTTCAGTCTCGATATTGCGCAACGACACATTGAGTCTACCAATACGGCTTTCTAGCACGGTGCTAGTTTGCGCCGCAGGCAGTAAATAAATGCCGGAGGTGGACAGGGAATTCAACGCATTTTGTCGCTCTAATGCTGTGGCCTGATCGGTCAGCGTTTGCAATTGCTGATTGAGTTGGCCTATCTGGTTCTGCAATTTGGGCATCTGGCGCTGTTCAGAACATCCCGCGAGCAAAAGTAGCGCTGGCAGGAAGGTCAGTACGCGATATCGGGTTCTCATATCTGTGGTTCCCCTTTCGATGTTTTTATTTATTGATCCGTTGATCCCTGTTGCTGAGTTTAGCTGCGATTAAGCCTAAGTCATAGGTGAGACAGCTTTTTTCATCCTATTACGGGAAGAGATGCGAAACCCTTCGCAACGCGGATCAGGAGTTTTGGTTAGTCCGTTAATTCAGGGTAAACTGTCGCTACGTTAAGGATTACTGGTCAGGACACATCATGCATTGCCCGTTTTGTTCCGCTGTTGATACCAAAGTCATTGATTCCCGTCTGGTCGGCGAAGGTTCGCAAGTCCGTCGTCGTCGGCAGTGTCTGGTTTGTCATGAACGCTTCACCACGTTTGAAGTGGCTGAACTGGTGATGCCGCGAGTCATCAAAAGCAATGAAGTGCGCGAGCCTTTTAATGAGGATAAATTGCGCAGCGGCATGCTGAAAGCGCTGGAAAAAAGGCCAGTCAGTTCTGATGACGTCGAAATGGCGATTAATCACATTAAATCTCATCTTCGTGCTACCGGAGAACGTGAGGTTACCACCAAGATGGTGGGGAATCTGGTGATGGAAGCGTTGAGAAAGCTGGATAAAGTGGCTTATATCCGCTTTGCATCGGTGTATCGCAGCTTTGAAGATATCCGCGAATTTGGCGAAGAGATTGCGCGTTTGCAGGATTAAGTCGCGTCAACGCGACGGGGATAAGAGGTTCGGAAATGAGCGTTTTTCAGGAAAACGGCCACTTGCCGCAGGATGAATTATATATGGCGCGCGCGTTAGAGTTGGCGCGCCGTGGTTGTTTCACGACAGCACCCAACCCCAATGTTGGCTGTGTGATTGTTCGTGATGGCGAAATTGTAGGTGAAGGCTATCATTTTCGTGCTGGCGAACCCCACGCAGAGGTGCATGCGCTGAGAATGGCGGGGGGACGTGCGCGTGGTGCGACGGCTTATGTCACGTTGGAACCCTGTAGCCATCATGGGCGAACGCCGCCTTGCGCCGATGCATTGATTACTGCTGGTGTTTCCCGCGTGGTTGCTGCGATGCAAGATCCGAATCCACAGGTGGCGGGTCGTGGTTTGCATCGCTTACAGCAAGCGGGAATTGCCGTTAGTCATGGCTTGATGATGGCTGAAGCAGAGAAAGTGAATGTAGGCTTCCTGAAACGTATGCGGACAGGCTTTCCTTACGTGCAGCTCAAAATGGCGGCATCTTTGGATGGGCGAACAGCAATGGCGTCGGGAGAAAGCCAGTGGATCACCTCACCGCTGGCGCGGCAGGATGTGCAGCGTTTTCGTGCGCAGAGCGCAGCGATTCTGAGCAGCAGTGCGACAGTGCTAGCTGACGATCCTTCTCTTACCGTCCGCTGGTCAGAGCTGGGGGGCGATGTGCAGAAACACTATTCAGAAGCGGATCTCAGGCAGCCCGTGCGGGTGATTGTGGACAGCCAGCAGCGCGTCACGCCACAGCATCGGATTGTTAACCAACTGGGTGAGACCTGGCTGGCACGCGTGCAGGCGGACGAACAAGTGTGGCCGCAGGGCGTTGAACAAGTGATGCTACCGCAGCACAATGGTGGCGTTGATCTGGTTGCGCTGATGATGGTGCTGGGGAGACGGCAGATTAACTCTGTTTGGGTCGAAGCCGGAGCCAGTCTGGCTGGTGCGCTACTTAATGCTGGCGTTGTTGATGAACTTATCGTTTATCTTGCCCCCAAATTGTTGGGTGAAAATGCCCGTTCGCTGTGCCTCTTACCTGGACTGGATCAGCTGTCTCAGGCACCAGAGTTTGATATCGTAGACGTTCGCCAGATTGGCCCAGATTTGCGATTGTGCCTGAAACCTAAATTCTGATGTGTATGTAAATAGCTGGTGCAGGTCCGACAAAACCGGATACGTGCCAGCAAAAATTATGATAGAATCCGCCCCCCTAGCGGGCCATAAAGACCAGATACAAGGAAAGCTATGAACGTTATTGAAGGTGTTGTTGCTACTCCTGATGCCCGTGTAGCGATTGCGATTGCGCGTTTTAACCATTTTATTAACGACAGCCTGCTGGACGGTGCGATTGATGCATTGAAACGCATCGGTCAGGTTAAAGACGAAAACATCACCGTTGTCTGGGTGCCGGGGGCTTACGAACTGCCATTGACGGTTCGTGCGCTGACCAAAAGTGGGAAAAATGGCGGATATGATGCCGTTATTGCTCTGGGAACGGTCATCCGTGGTGGAACAGCGCATTTTGAATTTGTTGCTGGTGAATGTAGCTCAGGCCTGTCCTCTGTTGCGATGGACAGTGAAATCCCTGTCGCTTTCGGCGTTCTAACGACGGAAAGCATTGAGCAGGCGATTGAGCGTGCCGGTACGAAAGCGGGGAACAAAGGTGCTGAAGCTGCTTTGACCGCGCTAGAAATGATTAATGTATTGAAGGCGATTAAGTCAGCCTGATTAAGTAAGGGGAATTCCGTGAAACCTGCTGCTCGTCGCCGCGCTCGTGAATGTGCGGTTCAAGCGCTTTACTCCTGGCAGTTATCTAAAAATGATATTGCCGATGTTGAACACCAATTCCTGAGCGAGCAGGATGTCAAAGATGTCGACATTACCTATTTCCGTGAATTGCTGGCGGGTGTTGCCACTCAGGCTGAGAAGCTTGATCAACTGATGGCACCTTTCCTGTCTCGTCAAATTGAGGAATTGGGACAGGTTGAAAAAGCGATTCTGCGTTTGGCGATGTTTGAGCTGAGCAAGCGCGAAGACGTTCCTTACAAGGTGGCGATTAACGAGGCCATCGAACTGGCTAAAATCTTCGGTGCCGAAGATAGCCATAAGTTTGTGAATGGCGTGCTAGATAAAGCTGCTCCGAGTGTACGGAAAGGCAAGAAGTAAAACGAATCGAATCAGGGCCGGATATCCGGCCCTGATCGCTTTTGAATGATAGGCTGGCTGGAAAGGTTATGGTTGAAGGCGAGTTTGACCTTATTGCCCGCTATTTTAATCGGGTCCGAAGTTCACGTCGCGATGTCGAGTTGGGCATCGGTGATGACTGCGCGTTACTGACGGTGGCAGATAAGCAGATGCTGGCGGTGAGTACCGATACGCTGGTATCTGGTGTTCATTTCCTACCTGATATCGATCCCGCCGATCTGGGTTACAAATCTCTGGCGGTCAATTTAAGCGATCTGGCGGCAATGGGGGCCGATCCTGCCTGGCTTTCTCTGGCCATTACCCTACCTAAAAACAATAGCCAGTGGCTATCCGCGTACAGCGACAGCTTGTTTGAGCTGCTTGATTATTATGGTATGCAACTGGTGGGGGGTGATACGACGCGCGGCCCGCTGAGCTTGACGCTGACTATCCACGGTTTGGTGCCAGCAGGTCGGGCGCTGACGCGTCGCGGAGCCAGAATTGGTGACTGGATTTATGTTACTGGTTCATTAGGCGACAGCGCGGCGGGTCTGGCTATCCTCCAGAATACACTGTACGTTGATGATGAAGAGACGCGTCAGAGACTGCTCCAACGTCACCTCCGTCCTCAGCCGAGAATCCTGCAAGGGCAGGCGTTGCGCGATCTGGCCAGCTCGGCCATCGATCTTTCCGACGGCCTCATCTCCGATCTGCAGCATATACTTAAAGCCAGCGAGTGCGGTGCGCGTATCAATCTGGAATCGATCCCACAATCTGATTGGCTACGGGGCTGCGTCGATGAAGAACAGGCGTTGCGTTGGGCGCTATCTGGCGGCGAAGACTATGAGCTGTGCTTCACCGTGCCGGAAATTAACCGTGGGGCGCTGGAACTGGCCTTGGGGCATCTCGGCGCTGACTACACCTGCATTGGGCAAATCGGGCCTTCCTCTGAAGGGTTACGCTTTTTCAGAGATAATAAAGCGACCGAGCTGAACTGGAAGGGGTATGACCATTTTAGCGAGCAAAACTGACTCTGCGAACAAGGCGAAAGGTGCTGAAGTGGCAAAACGCCGCTTACGGCTGAGTAACCCGTGGCACTTGCTGGCAACCGGGTTTGGCAGCGGTCTGTCTCCTTGGATGCCGGGTACGGTGGGGTCATTGGCGGCGATTCCACTGTGGTACGTCATGTCGTTCCTGCCGCTTGAATTGTATTCGCTGTTGGTCATGCTGAGCATTTGTATCGGTGTTTACCTGTGTCATCAGACCGCGAAAGATATGGGCGTTCACGATCACGGCAGCATCGTCTGGGACGAATTTGTCGGTATATGGATTACCCTAATGGCGCTCCCGGTGGATAACTGGCAATGGGTGGCGGCTGGTTTTGTCGTCTTCCGCTGTCTGGATATCTGGAAACCCTGGCCGATTCGCTGGTTCGATCGCAACGTGCATGGCGGTATGGGCATCATGATCGACGATATCGTCGCGGGGGTGATCTCTGCGGGAATTATCTATTTCATCGGCTATCACTGGCCAATATTCTGACGCTATTGTGTTATTGAGCGACTGACATTATTGAACCGGGGCCATGTGCCCCGGTTATCGTTAGCGGCTTATTCCATCCACTGCGTGATTCTGCGCTCGATGCCAGCGGCATCCAGACCCAGATCGGCACGGATTTCTTCCTGAGAACCTTGTGGGATAAAGACGTCCGGTAGCCCAATGTTCAGCACCGAGACAGCAAGGCGTTTCGCCATCAGGAACTCATTCACGCCGCTCCCTGCGCCGCCCATGACCGCATTCTCTTCCAACGTCACAAACGTACTGTGAGACTGCGCCAGCTCTTCAAGTAACGCTTCATCCAGCGGTTTAACAAAACGCATGTCGACGAGGGTGGCGTTTAACTTCTCTGCCGCAGCCTGAGCTTCCGGCAATAGTGTACCGAAGTTCAGAATCGCGATCGTTTCGCCTTGACGACGCACCACACCTTTACCGATTGGCAGCTCTGATAGTGGCGTCAGTGCCGTACCCGTACCGTTTCCACGCGGATAGCGTACTGCCGTAGGGCCTTTCTGATAGTGATAGCCCGTGTGCAGCATCTGGCGACACTCATTTTCATCGCTGGGTGTCATGATGATCATGTTCGGGATACAGCGTAAGAAAGAGAGATCGAACGCGCCCTGATGCGTTTGTCCATCCGCCCCGACAATACCGCCCCGATCGATAGCAAACAGAACCGGTAGATTCTGGATCGCCACATCGTGGATGACCTGATCGTAGGCACGTTGCAGGAACGTCGAGTAAATGGCGACGACAGGATGATAGCCACCGACGGCCAGACCGGCAGCAAACGTGACGGCATGCTGTTCGGCAATCGCTACGTCAAAATATTGCTGTGGGTAGTCGCGGGAGAATTGCACCATGCCAGATCCTTCGCGCATGGCAGGCGTGATCGCCATGAGCTTGCTGTCTTTGGCGGCCGTTTCCTGTAGCCATTGACCGAAGATTTTTGAATAGGTAGGTTGCGCGCCTTCTTTGCTTTTCGGCAGCGTGCCACTGGCCGGATCGAATTTCGGCACCGCATGCCAACTGATCGGATCCTGCTCGGCAGGGGCGTAACCTTTGCCTTTTTTCGTCATGATGTGCAGAAGCTGCGGGCCTTTCAGATTACGCATGTTCTTCAGCGTATGCGCCAGCGCCTGAACGTCATGACCGTCAACTGGGCCGATATAGTTAAAACCCAGTTCCTCAAATAGCGTGCCCGGCACGACCATGCCTTTAAGGTGTTCTTCGGTGCGTTTCACCAGCTCTTTGATGGGGGGCAGGCCGGATAAGACTTTTTTACCGCCTTCGCGCAGGCTGGCGTAGAGCTTGCCGGATAGCAACTGCGCTAGATGGTTGTTCAGTGCGCCGACGTTTTCTGAAATCGACATTTCATTGTCGTTCAGCACCACCAGCAGATCGGATTTGATGTCGCCTGCGTGGTTCATCGCCTCAAAGGCCATGCCTGCGGTAATCGCGCCGTCGCCGATCACACAAACGGTACGACGGCCTTTGCCTTCACGCTCGGCCGCAACGGCCATGCCCAGTCCGGCACTGATTGAGGTGGATGAATGCCCGACGCTTAATACGTCATATTCGCTTTCATCACGCCATGGGAAAGGGTGCAAACCGCCTTTTTGACGGATCGTTGAAATACGTTCGCGACGGCCGGTAATGATCTTGTGCGGATAAGCCTGATGGCCGACATCCCACACCAGATGATCGAAAGGGGTGTTATAGACGTAATGCAGTGCAACCGTTAATTCAACCGTCCCTAACCCTGAAGCAAAATGGCCGCTTGAACGGCTGACGCTATCCAGCAGATATTGGCGCAGCTCATCGCACAGCTTTGGCAGGCTCTCTTTCGGCAACAGCCGAAGTTCATCCGGTGTTTCCACTAACGCCAATGTAGGGTACTTCGCGGTATCAAAACTCATAGAGACTCATTAGGTAATTACTTATCGCGTTCAACGATGAAATTCGCCAGCGCTTGTAGTGGGGCAATATTCAGGGGAATCGGGCTGGATGCGACGAGATCGTCCAGTGATGCCAGTGATTCCTGATAGAGCTCCTGTGCTTTTTTTCGTGCGTTATCTAGCCCCAGTAAGCTGGGATAGGTACTTTTACCTAACTGCTGGTCTGCACCCTGACGTTTGCCTGTTGTCGCGCTGTCGCCAACAACATCGAGAATATCGTCTTGAACCTGAAAAGCGAGCCCAATTGCGTTAGCGTAGCGATCCAGATGGGGCAACGCGGCGCGGCCTGTTTCGCCGGCTGCCAGTGCGCCTAGTCGGACAGCGGCACGAATCAATGCACCGGTTTTGTGTCGATGAATCCGCTCTAACGCGGCCAGATCAACCTGATGGCCCTCGGCTTCCAGATCGAAAGCCTGACCACCGCACATGCCTGCTACGCCACTGGCGTGAGCCAATTCTGAGATCATCGCCAGTCGATCGCGGTCAGAGACCTGCGGCATTGGCGCGTCGGCCAGAATGGAGAATGCCAGCGTTTGCAGTGCATCCCCCGCCAGAATGGCATTAGCTTCACCAAACTTGATGTGGCAGGTTGGCTGTCCACGGCGTAAATCGTCGTCGTCCATTGCCGGCAGATCGTCATGAATCAATGAATAAGCATGGATACATTCGACTGCCGCAGCAGGGGCATCCAGACTCTCTAACGACATGCCAAACAGTTCACCAGTAGTATAAACCAGAAACGGACGCAGGCGTTTGCCTCCTAAGAGTGAGCCATACTCCATCGCATTGACCAGTGGACTACTCTGAAAGGGGAGACTGGCGATGAAATGCCCCAACATACGGTTAGTGCGTTGGTAATGCGCATTCAATTGCGTGCTGAAATCGGTCATAGCGAGTCGTTATCCGGTGTAAACGGTGACAGCGACGCATCTGGATCGTCGCTTAGCAGGATTTGTACGCGCTGTTCCGCTTGTTGCAGTTTTTGCTGACCTTGGCGAGCGAGCTGGATGCCGTGCTCAAACTCATTTAGTGCATCGTCCAGCGGCAGTTCGCCTGATTCAAGGCGGGTAACGATTTTTTCCAGTTCGTTCAGCGAGCTTTCAAAGCTGACTGGCTGCTCGGTCTTCTTAGGCATAGTGGTTTCAGAATCCTGGTGTTATACGCCGTTGGCTTGTGGCGGCAGAGCGTGGTGTTGCGTGTGGTCATCCGTGGATGCGCAACAATTATACGGTTAAAGCGCACAGTATATCTTCATATAATGATATACTCCGCGCCCTGGATGCTATCGGTAAAATCATCTCTGTTCTGGCTGATTTTACCGATAACGTGATTTTAGTGCTCAGGGTAAATTTATTTACGCCTTTCTGACCAAGTAACGACAGCCACCATGAAGTTTATCATTAAATTGTTCCCGGAAATCACCATCAAGAGCCAATCTGTGCGGTTGCGCTTTATCAAGATTCTCACCGGAAACATTCGCAACGTATTAAAACACTATGATGAAACGCTGGCGGTTGTCCGTCACTGGGATCATATCGAAGTTCGGGCCAAAGACGAAAGCCAGCGTGAGGCAATTCGTGATGCGCTGACAAGAATTCCGGGTATTCACCATATTCTAGAAGTTGAAGATCACGCCTATACCGACGTGCACAATATCTTTGAACAAGCGCTGGCGTTGTACCGTGAGCGGTTGGAAGGCAAGACGTTTTGTGTGCGAGTGAAACGCCGTGGTAAGCATGAATTCAGCTCACAGGACGTAGAACGCTACGTCGGCGGCGGTTTGAACCAGCACATTGATACGGCGCGAGTTAACCTCACGACACCGCAGGTCACCGTGCATCTGGAAATCGAGCAGGATCGTCTACTGCTGATTAAAGGGCGCTATGAAGGTATCGGCGGTTTCCCGATTGGTACTCAGGAAGATGTGCTGTCATTGATTTCCGGTGGTTTTGATTCCGGCGTCTCCAGCTATATGTTGATGCGTCGCGGATGCCGTGTGCACTACTGCTTCTTCAACCTCGGTGGTGCAGCCCATGAGATTGGGGTGAAACAGGTCGCACACTATCTGTGGAACCGCTTTGGTAGCTCACATCGGGTGCGTTTTATTGCTATCGACTTCGATCCTGTTGTGGGTGAAATTCTCGAGAAGGTCGACGATGGCCAGATGGGCGTCGTGCTGAAGCGCATGATGGTGCGCGCGGCCTCCAAAGTTGCTGAGCGTTACGGTGTTCAGGCGTTGGTGACTGGTGAAGCGTTAGGGCAGGTGTCCAGCCAGACGCTGACCAACCTGCGTTTGATCGATAACGCCTCTGACACGCTGATTCTGCGTCCGCTGATTTCTCACGATAAAGAACATATTATCAAACAGGCTCGTGAACTGGGGACGGAAGATTTCGCCAAAACGATGCCGGAATACTGTGGTGTGATCTCCAAAAGCCCGACGGTGAAGGCGGTAAAAGCGAAGATCGAGGCCGAAGAAGGCCACTTTGATTTTGCTATCCTGGATCGCGTGGTGAGTGAAGCCCGGAATATTGATATCCGTGAGATCGCCGAGCAGACCAAACAAGACGTGGTTGAAGTCGAAACGGTCGCGTCGTTTGCGCCAACCGACGTGCTGCTGGATATCCGTGCGCCGGATGAACAGGACGATAAGCCGCTTGAGCTGGATCAGGTCGAAATAAAATCTTTACCGTTCTACAAGCTGGGTACGCAGTTTGGCGATTTGGATCAGAGCAAAACCTATCTGCTTTACTGCGAGCGTGGCGTGATGAGCCGCTTGCAGGCGCTGTACCTGCGTGAGCAAGGTTTCAGCAATGTGAAGGTATACCGTCCGTAATAGAAATAAGGCGCGCAAGCGCCTTTTTTGTCAGTCTTAATCGCGATAGTTATGAATTCCCGGTGGCAGGATGAGCTGTGCGGCGACTTCGGCGGCTTTTTCTTTTCCCAGCAGCAAATCAATGATCTTCAAAGCGAAATCCATGCTGGTGCCCGGTCCCTGCGTGGTTAACAGATTCACACGCGGATCGTAGACGACGCGCTTTTCCATCCATTTTTCTGGCGCAATCTTATCCTTAAACGCCGGATAACCCGTCATATTTCCTACGGGGAACAATTGGTGATACTCCAGTACCAGCGCAGGCGTTGCACACATCGCAGCGACAATTTTCCCTTCCAGATGTGCTTGTCGAATGCATTCCACCAGTATTGGGCTATCGCGGAAGCACTCCGCACCTTGTAGGCCGCCCGGTAACACCAACACATCGAAAGGCCGATCGGCAACGGTAGCCAGTGGCGCATCCGCCAGCAGCCTTACCCCGCGTGAGCAGACGATTTCCAGATTGCCATCGCTGGCTACACTGGCAAGCGTGACCTGAATGCCTGCCCGGACAAGCAAATCGATGGTCGTGACGGCTTCAGTTTCTTCACTACCAGGTGCCAGACACACCAGTGCCGATGCGGTCATAATCATTTTCCTTTTGCTTAATGTAGTCAAACAGACGGGCATTTTCGGGGAGCGTCAGGCCGTGGAGGCGCGCGCGGTGCAGTAAATACCCGGTAATATAATCAATTTCGGTATGCCGCTGGGCAATGATGTCCTGCAACATCGATGAGGTGTTTGCCGCAGTGTTCTGAATAATTTGATTCACGTAGAGCAGCAGGCTGTCTCGCGATGTATGGAAGCCTTCCCGTTCCATGACGCTGGTCACTTCCTGACAAAGCGATGCAATCAGTTCTGGGTAGGCAGAAAGCTCGCCATTGGTGCAGTGATATTTCACCGTGAGCGGGTTGATGACGCAGTTAGCTGCCAACTTCAGCCAGCAGGTGGCGCTAATGTTGGTGTGCCAAGCCACATCCGGCAAGGCCTGATGCAGCACTTCAGCTAAATGGCTTTGGCTACTGTCGCCATTAAACGTGCCAATATGCGTTGTGCCTGCCGCAACGTGTACGACGTTATTGATGTCGCGTCGGGCGGCGTGGGTGGTGATACCAAGTACTAGCGGCTGTTGTAGCGGCGGTAATTCTTCCCGAGTGCCCATCCCATTGTGTAAAAGTAGAATCGTGCACTGTGGGTTGAGCTTCGGCAACAGCACGGTAACGGCATCGGAAACCTGCCAGGCTTTTAGCGTCACCAGCAGAAGTTCGCTTTGGGCAAGATGATCGGGGTCGTTCGCTGTCAGGTTGTGATTACAGTGCTGGCCGTCCAGCATAGTGACATTGACTGGACAATACGGTTGCGGAATGCGCAGCCATCCTTGGACATCATGCCCTTGCTGATGTAACGCAGCGAGCCAAAGTTGACCCAGCGCGCCACAGCCAAGAACGGTGATTTTCATGTACGTCTCCCCTATTTGATGCGGGCGCTGTCGTTCTGCCATGATAGGCTATCATTCATGTCACGAGCTTGTGTTATTCGGCCTGTTTGCCGGATGCCGAGTAAAAATCGGGATTGTGTCTGACATCTTGCTTATCGCAGAAGAGCGGTTATTATGCTCGCCAGCCAAATTTGTCAGGAGAGCGAATTATGCCATCTTTCGATATTGTTTCGGAAATTGATATGCAGGAAGTCCGTAACGCGGTGGAAAATGCGACGCGCGATCTGAGCACCCGTTGGGATTTTCGTAATGTTCCGGCCAGCTTTGAACTGAATGAGAAATCACAGAGTATCAAAGTGGCCAGCGAGTCTGATTTTCAGGTACAACAGCTGGTTGATATTCTGCGTGAAAAGCTGGTTAAACGTGGTATTGAAGGCGGTTCTCTGGAAATCCCAGAAGAAATGGAACACAGCGGAAAAACGTACAGCGTGGAAGCGAAGCTGAAGCAAGGTATTGAAACGACGCTGGCGAAGCAAATCATCAAGCTGATTAAAGACAGTAAGCTGAAAGTGCAGGCGCAGATTCAGGGTGAACAGGTTCGCGTCACCGGTAAATCACGTGATGATTTGCAGGGCGTGATGGCGTTGATTCGTGGCGGAAATCTGGGGCAGCCGTTCCAGTTTACCAACTTCCGCGATTGATACCTTTAGTCATCCGTCGATGAGCAGCAAGGCCAGCGAAAGCTGGCCTTTTGCATGATGCGTTAGGATCGACCTACTAATTGTTCTAACTCCTGCCGATTGGTCTTCTTGTTGTCGATCTTCACATAGGCACTCTGCTCATCCGGTACGACCACAACTTCTGCAACGCCGGGTTGGGTACGAATTTTCTGTTCCAGTTCACTATCCTGCAAGGCTAAATCAGGCAGTGTAATTCTCAGGCTGCTGAGATAAGGCGGCTCTTGCATGGTGAAGCTGACGAGTAGCCAGATAGCCGAAATGGCTGCACCAGCCATAAACACGGCAGAAGCACCATAAAGCTCAAACAGCCCGCCGCCGAGGCTACCGCCAATTGCCACGCCGATAAACTGCGTGGTGGAGTAAACGCCCATCGCCGTGCCTTTATATCCCGCAGGTGATTCCTTGCTAATCAGTGATGGCAGTAGGGCTTCCATGACGTTGAATGCCAGGAAGAACAGCTGTACGCCGATGATAATTTGCCAAAGATGGTTACCCGCCGCCCGTAAGACAACCTCTGCGGCGATCAGCACCACGATACAGCCGATGAAGACCTGCTTCATTCGTCTTTTCACTTCAGCATAAATGATAAAAGGCACGACGCCGACAAAAGAGATCAGCATCGTGACCAGATAGACTTTCCAATGGTCCTGCGGTATCAAGCCCGCAGATTCCATTACGCGCGGCAGGGCCACGAAGCTCGACATCAATAAAATATGTAGACACATAATGCCGATGTTCAGTTTCAGCAATCGGCTATTGCTGAGCACTTTGCGGAAACTGCCGCGTACCATCGCCGATTCTCGATTCAGAACGTGCTCAGGCGCGGAAGGAATCAGAGTCAGAGTAATGACAATACCTGCGAGTGACAGAAGGGCGATGCCCCAGAAGAGCGCCTGTAAACCGAAGGTATGAGTAATGATTGGCCCCAGGACCATTGCGATAGCAAAGGTGACGCCGAAGCTGACGCCGATAAACGCCATGGCTTTGGTTCGGTTCTGCTCACGCGTCAGGTCGGAAAGCAGCGCCATGACGGCGGCAGAAATCGCGCCAGCGCCCTGCAATGCCCGACCAAGGATGATGCCCCAGATGGAGTCGCTTAGTGCGGCGATGACGCTGCCGAGTGCAAATATCAGCAGCCCCCCGACGATCAGCGGTTTTCTGCCGATACGATCGGAGACCAAACCAAAGGGAATCTGGAAAATAGCCTGCATCAGGCCATAAATGCCAATGGCAATACCGATCAGCGCTTCACTGGCCCCCTGTAAGGCCATGCCGTAAGTCGTCAGGACAGGTAACACCATGAACATGCCAAGCATGCGTAGTGAAAAAACGGCTCCCAAGCCCCATGTGGCGCGTAATTCGCCAGGGGTCATTTTATTATCGTTCATGTGTACCTCGAAAAACAATTGGCGCTATTTTAGTGTGTTATTGACCAAACAGTAAACGATAGGTTTGTGACGTGATTTGGCAGAGGAGGAAGTAAGGAGAGGGGAAAAGAAAAAAACGCAGGGAGCGTTTTTCAACGTCCTTGCGACAATACGAAGGGCGGTGTCCAGGAAGGCGGTCATAAAAAACAGGCGGACTAGCCACCTGTTTTTATTAATGCAGGTAACGCTGCTTGTGATTAACGCAGGTAGGTCAGCATGATTTCATGCGCGGGTGCCATTGAATCCACGGACATCATGACGCTCAGTGACGTAATCGCGACAATGGAGAAAACAAACAGTTTTCTTGCCCACACGCGGTCATCAATTGCATTTTTATAGCCTGACAGCGCCATACCCAACCACCAGACGCTCACTGCTGCCGCAACGATCAGATATTTATAGCCAGCATAGCCGCCGAGAGACAGCATCAGAGTCGCTACCGCAAACGCCACGATGTACAGCGTGATGTGGTGCTTCGCAACGGAGATGCCTTTCACAACGGGCAGGACTGGGATGTTGGCGGCCTGATAATCCTTGAAGCGGAAAATCGCAATCGCGTAGGAATGCGGCATCTGCCACAGGCTAAAGATCAGCAGCAGAATCAACGCGCCTGCGTCGAACTGGTTGCTGACGGCACAATAACCGATAACCGGTGGTGCCGCGCCGGACAGGCTGCCAATCAGCGTGCCATAAACAGAATGCCGCTTCATGTACAGGCTATATACACCGACATACACGACGAAGCCCATCACCGCCAGCCACATGGCCAGCGGGTTAGCCGCGATGTAGAGCAGAGCAAAGCCCGCAATACCTAACAGCGATGCGTAAACCAGTGTTACCTTCAGCGAAATCAGTCCCTTTACCAGAACCCGATTTTTGGTTCTCTCCATTTTCTTGTCGATGTCGCGGTCAATGACGTTGTTAAACACGCAACCAGATGCAACGACTAACGACACACCCACGAGGGTGGCGAAAAACAGGGGATAATCAATGCGGCCTTGGGCCGCAAGGAGAAATCCACCGATAACGGAAATCAGATTTCCGAAAATAATTCCTGGTTTAGTAACTTGCAGGTATTGCTTAATCATCTTTTACGGCTCTGTTACTGGATCATCATATTGTGGTGTGCGCTCATCATAATCCAGATGGAGCCCACGACGACAATAGCGATAATCAGGACGGCAAACACAAGAGCCACCACGTTCCAGCGCTCTTCTGAGGACGTATTCAGGTGCAGGAAGTACACCAGATGTACCAGAATCTGAACAACGGCACATCCCACCACCGTGAAAAGAATGGCGCTATGTGAGGCTGTGCCGCTCATGACCATACTGAAAGGAATCACTGTCAAAATCACCGACAGAACAAAACCTATCACATATGACTTCACGCTGCCGTGGCTGGCACCTGCATGATCGGTTGTTGAATGACTCATTACATTGCCCCCAGCAGATAAACAACGGTGAAGACACAGATCCATACCACGTCGAGGAAGTGCCAGAACAGACTCAGGCACATCAGACGCGTTTTATTGGTTGCAGTCAGGCCACGCTTGGACACCTGAATCATCATGATGACCAACCAGATCAGACCGCCCGTTACGTGCAGCCCGTGGGTGCCGACCAGTGCGAAGAAGGCAGACAGGAACGCGCTGCGATCTGGGCCATAACCTTCAGCGATCAGGTGATGGAATTCATAGATTTCCATCCCGATAAACACCAGACCGAACAGGAAGGTCACGCCTAACCAGGTATTAACCTGAGATTTGTTGCCCTTATTCATGGCGATCATCGCCATGCCGTAGGTAATACTACTGAACAACAGCGCGAACGTTTCCACCAGCACGAAAGGCAGTTGGAAAAGGTCCTTCCCGCTTGGGCCACCCGCAGTACCGTTAACCAGTACCGCATAGGTTGCGAACAGTGACCCGAAAATGATCAGGTCGCTCATCAGGTAGACCCAGAAGCCGAATACTTTGTTGGCTCCTGCGTCGTGGTGCCCATGCTCGGCATGGGCAGTATTGTGGTTAGTCAGAGTTTCAGTTGACATGTTTCACGCCTGCCTTACTGAGTTGATCAAAATTCTGATTCTCAATTTGCTCAATTTCTTTAACCGGCACGTAGTAATCCACGTCTTGATTAAAGCTATGCACAATCCAGGTCACAATCATGCCAGCGAAGCCGGCGATAGCAAGCCACCAGATATGCCAGATCATGGCAAAACCGAATACCAGGCTGAATGCGGAGATAATCACACCAGCGCCGGTATTTTTCGGCATGTGAATCTCTTCATAGCTGGCAGGGCGCTTGTAAGCTTCACCTTTCTCTTTCGCTTCCCAGAACGCATCACGATCGTTGATGTGTGGCACGATAGCGAAGTTATAGAACGGTGCAGGAGAAGAGGTTGCCCACTCCAGCGTACGTCCACCCCACGGGTCGCCCGTCAGATCGCGGTTCTGGTTACGGTCACGGATACTGACGTAGAACTGCATAACCTGACACAGTACACCCATACCGATTAATGCTGCACCGATGGAAGCCACAACAAGTAAAGCGTGGAACTCAGGGTTGATTTGCTGGCTCAGACGGCGCGTCATTCCCATGAAGCCGAGGACATACAGCGGCATGAAGGCAACGAAGAAGCCGATAATCCAGAACCAGAATGCGCGCTTACCCCAGGTTTCGTTCAGGGTGAAGCCAAACGCTTTCGGGAACCAGTAAGTAATACCTGCGAAGCAACCGAACACCACGCCGCCGATGATCACGTTATGGAAGTGAGCAATCAGGAACAGACTGTTGTGCAGGACAAAGTTCGCGCCTGGTACAGCCAGCAGTACCCCGGTCATCCCACCGATGGTGAAGGTGATGATGAAGCCAGTGGTCCAAAGCATCGCGGAGTTGGATTCGATACGGCCTTGATACATGGTGAACAGCCAGTTGAAGATTTTAACCCCAGTCGGGATTGAAATAATCATGGTGGCTATACCAAAGAAGGCGTTGACGTTCGCGCCGGACCCCATGGTAAAGAAGTGGTGCAACCAAACGATGAACGACAGAACCGTAATCGCAATCGTTGCCCACACCAGTGAGGTGTAGCCAAACAGCCGTTTTTTACAGAAGGTCGCAACCACTTCGGAGTAAATACCGAAGACTGGCAGTACCAGAATGTAAACCTCAGGATGACCCCATGCCCAAATCAGGTTGATGTACATCATCATGTTGCCACCCATATCATTGGTAAAGAAATGGGTGCCGAGGTAACGGTCAAGCGTCAGCAGCGCAATGGTCACGGTCAATATCGGGAATGCGGCAATGATCAGCACGTTGGTACACAGTGCCGTCCAGGTAAATACTGGCATTTTCATCAGCGTCATGCCCGGTGCGCGCATCTTCAGAATGGTGGCGAAGAAGTTAACACCTGTCAGCGTGGTACCTATACCGGATATCTGTAGACTCCATATCCAGTAATCGACCCCGACGCCGGGACTGTACTCCTTTCCTGAAAGCGGCGGATACGCCACCCAGCCGGTTTGCGCAAACTCACCCACCCCGAGAGAGAGGTTGATCAAGATAACGCCAGCCACAAACAGCCAGAAGCTGAGGGAGTTCAGGAAGGGGAAAGCAACGTCACGCGCACCGATCTGCAAGGGAACCGCAAGGTTCATCAAGCCAACAACGAACGGGGTTGCCACGAAGAAGATCATGATGACACCGTGTGCGGTGAAGATCTGATCGTAGTGGTGAGCGTTTAGGAAGCCTTCTTGCCCGGCAGAGGCTAGCACCTGCTGGCCACGCATCATGATGGCATCGGCAAAACCACGTATCATCATCACCAGGCCGACGATGATGTACATGATACCGATTTTCTTGTGGTCTACGGATGTGAACCACTCGGCCCACAGCCATTTCCACTTACCTAAATAGGTTATTGCCGCCAGCAGCGCAAGGCCGCCAACGATGATCGCCGCCACGGTGACCATAATAATGGGTTCGTGATATGGAACCGCATCGAGTGTAAGTTTTCCGAACATCGTATTATCCCTCGGCTCCTTTGTGCGAGCTATGCTCGCCCATGTTCATACCCTCACCGTGTTGCATGTTTTCGTCCTGCTTCATGCCTTCACCATGATGGTGCATGTTCATGTCGTTGCCTGTGAATTTGCGAATAAGATTATTAAACAAATCCGGCTGGACACTGGAGAAGTACTCGACAGGATGGAATTCACTTGGTTTAGCCAAAGCGTTGAATTCATCCATGGTATTCAGTGTCTTAGGGGACGACCGAACGTTCGCAACCCACTGATCGAACTCTTGTTGAGTTGGTGTAGCAATCGCGGTGAACTTCATACCAGAGAAGCCTTTACCACTATAGCCGCCAGAGATACCGTCATATTTGCCCGGTTCATTAGCGATTAAGTGTAGCTTCGTCTGCATTCCAGCCATAGCGTAAATCTGTCCGCCAAGACGAGGGATGAAGAAGGAGTTCATCACGGAGTCGGATGTAATCTTGAACGCAACAGGTACGTTGGCAGGGAAAGCCAGTTCGTTAACTGTCGCGATACCCAAGTCTGGGTAAACAAACAGCCATTTCCAGTCAAGCGAAACAACGTCGACATTGATAGGTTTGACGTCTGACACCAGTGGCTTATAGGGATCAAGCGAGTGCGTCGTCTTCCAGGTAATCGTGCCAAGAATGACGATGATGATAATGGGTACAGTCCAAACTACTGCTTCTATCTTATTGGAGTGTGACCAGTTCGGGGTATATTTTGCCTTTTGATTGGAAGCGCGGAACTTCCAGGCAAAAGCTATCGTCATAACGATAACGGGAATCACAACGATCAACATCAGCCCGATGGCAGTCAGTATTAACGATCTTTGCTCTAACCCGATCTCTCCTTTGGGGTTCATCAGCGCCATATCGCAACCGCTCAGCAGAGCAGTGGCTGCAAATAAAGACAGCATCCCAAAAATTGTATTGTATTTCTTGAGTCTCATCTAGCGACCTCAATAACAAGGGCTCTATTGTCATTTTAAGCGAGCGGTCATTTTACGGGAAGGTTACTGTACTGTAAACATGATTAAGGTTATGTCAGCCGATTGTTGCTGTTTTTTGCCCTTAATGTCACAAAGATAGCCAAAATAAAAATGGTATTGAAAAACAGCAAATTAAGTGGCTACCCATATGAGAGTATGGATGGATAATAAGAAATTACAACGTATCATAACGCTTATTTTCTATTTTTAGTTTGGTGAAAATTTTGCTCAATCTATGTTTTTGATAACGAGTGAAATTAGTTTTGACGGGTTTTACGAGGAAATAAAATGCCCTCTAGCAAGATAATTATGAGAATTTTTTAAATAAAGTAACCGTGTAATAGGTTCAGGCAGCGGATAAACGCTGCCTGAGCGAATATCGTTAGTGCGTGGACTGTTTGGACGCGCGCCGGAGTGACAGATAGTCCAGCAAGCTACCGAAGAAAATGCCCAGCAGAGCGAGTGTGCCGCCTGCGGCAAGCAGGCATTCTGCCAACAGAGGCAATGAGGACCATTCCAGCGCATTGCTGATCAGCAGTATGAGCCACATTACCAGCACGATCACACTTAATCCCAGCACATGTGTGGCCTTGTTGTAATAATTCTGGAAATCTGTGCGTAACTGAAACGTATTGGTTTTCTGGGTAAATTCCAGCGTATCACGGCAAATCATCAGGATTGCCAATCCCGGTAATGCGGCAAAAATCGAGAACAGATAGAACCATGCCCAGCCATAGGATTCGACAAACCAGCCAGCGATAGGGCCAACGTAAACCCGTCCGACGGCCGCAAGGGCAGAAAGCAGGGCAAACTGTGTGGCCGAGAATGATTTATTACACAGCGTCATCAATAGCGCGACAAACGCTGCCGTTCCCATGCCACCGCAGAGATTTTCCAGAAAAACCGCGCTGGCCATGGTGAACAGGCTTTTATCCGTGATAGCCAGCAGCCAGTATCCCGCGTTGGACACGGCCTGAAGTATTCCAAACAGCATCAGCGCTCTGAACAACGAGAGCCGCTGCATCAATAATCCGCCGTAAATGGCTCCCACGATGGTGGCGAAGAGTCCAAGCGTTTTGTTAACAATCCCGACATCACCAGCATTGAAGCCAACGCCACGTATCAGGAAGGTTGTCGTCAAGCTGATCGCAAAGGCGTCGCCGAGTTTGTATAACACGATAAGCAGAAGAATGAGCCAAGCGTTGTTGCGTGCGAAGAAGTCACGCAAGGGGGCAACAATGGCTTGCTCCATGGTGCGCGGTGCAGGCTGGCTATTCAGTGGTTCCGGTGCTAACAGGGCGGCGAATACACCAATCAGCATTAATCCTGCCATTAACCAATAGGTGGCCTGCCAGCCGAAATAGCGATCGGCCATCCACAGCGCCAGTCCGCCTGAAACCAGCATGGCCAGACGATAACCTAATACCGAAGTGGCGGCCCCTGTCCCGCGTTCTTCAGGGGGAAGTAAATCCGTCTTATAGGCATCAAAAACAATATCTTGAGACGCGGAGCAGAACGCGACCAGAATCGCCAGTATTGCCAACCACCAGAGATCGCGTGCTGGGTTCATAAATCCCATACCAATAATGGCTGCAATGAGCAGAAGTTGACTGAAAATTAGCCAGCCACGGCGTCTGCCAAGGAATGGCGGGGTATAGCGGTCCATCAGGGGGGACCACAGAAACTTGAATACGTAGGCTTGGCCGACCAGAGAAAAAAAGCCAATGGTTTTCAGATCGACATTCTCGACAGTCATCCATGCTTGCAGTGTGCCGGATGTCAATGCCAGTGGTAAACCGGAAGCGAAGCCAAGTAATAGCATAAAAAGCGAATTACGTTGGCTGAACAAAGTAATGATGCGACTAAACATGGAGAGTCCTTTCCCTTGCTCCGTGAGTGTTCAGGAGCAAGGGAAGCGGCGTGCAGAAATTAACGTGCGTTTTCTTTGATAAAGCTGCTTACGCTGGTGTCTTGTGCCATGTCGTTAATGACATCGCCTAACACCGTGTTAACGGCATTGGTAATGTTTTCATTATTGGCAGTAAACGCGCCCTGAACGTTATAGGTTGAGCGGTAGTTCTTCACCTGCTTGTTGCCATTCGCCGCCTGAGAAATGATGGAAATATCCGCTTTAGTGGTGATGTTGTAGCGCAGGTTGCCTTCGGAGACATCAGCGTACAGGTGGTTCACTACGATCTGCAAGGCGACTGGGCCACCGGTTCCGATCATGTAACCGCGTGCAGTCATTTGTTTTTCCAACGCTTCTTGCAACAGGAAACGCAGATCGCGAGAAGGTGTCAGCGTAATCAGTTGGCCATCGCGATTCACTTTCGCCAGAGCTTGATCGGCGCGCTGGTCTGCACCATTGATGCTAATCGTTACGCCCATGAGCGTCGGATCCTGAGAAGGCACGCTAATTTTTGGGGTGATGTTCAAGGTGTTGCTTTTTGCTGCACATCCTGCAAGCAGAATGATGGCCAGAAGAGGGAAAAATAATTTTTTTAACATTCGTATTTTCTCTGTAATGATTAGTGTGGTGAGCTGACAAATATTGTTGATATCATATCATCGCCACAGGCAGGAAAAAGAGCCGATAGCAGGTAAATTGTCCTGAAATTCATCTTTTTCATGCTGTTGACCTGGAAAAACCGTTTTTATCACATCAAGACCGCCGATGATATATCCACCCTTCGCGACCCCTTTTCTTCTTTGTTATGCCACCTTTACGCATAACAGGTTGAAAAACGTTAAGGTTATACCCTAAATCATTCGAGTTGTATGAAAGTGGAAAGATAGGGAATCTCGTCAAGTAAGTGATTCGGGCATCGGTGAATGGCAGCAATGTCGCGTTGATATCAAATTTTCCCCAAGCTGAAAGGGTAGCCGTATGATGCGTGAAACGATAGAAGAAAAGCTGCGTGTAGGTTTTGAACCCGCTCATTTAGACGTGACTGATGAGAGCTATCGTCACAACGTGCCTGCGGGCGCAGAAAGTCATTTTAAAGTTGTACTGGTCAGCGATAAATTCGCGGGCGAACGCGTGATTGGCCGGCATCGTGCAGTCTATGCTGTACTGGCAGCAGAGCTGGCGGCGTCGGTGCATGCGTTAGCGTTACATACATATACGACAAAAGAGTGGATCAGTTTGCAAAATTCTGTCCCCTCCTCACCGCCTTGCGGTGGCGGTGGCATCCTTTCTTAAGTCGTTAATATGGCCCGTTCCTGACATATTCAGGGCGGGTTACTGACAAAAGTGTGAATCCGTTGCTGTAATAGTCTTCCCGCCGTTCTCGACTCATCCCCTCTATATCGCTATAATGCTGCGTCTATTTTTCCTGAATGTATTCGGGACGCTTCTGACTACAGGGACGGGGTTGGCAATTTCTCGGTTCTGCGAGGTGTATTTAAGCCTGTGTGCCTTGGTGCCAGTTCTGAATCAGCCTTGCTGTCGTGAGAGTTTTCGTCGCGAGAATAGTTTTGGGGTTGACCGATCACTGTGATTTTTTGAGGTAACAAGATGCAAGTTTCAGTTGAAACCACTCAAGGTCTGGGACGTCGCGTAACGATTACCGTTGCTGCTGACATCATTGAGAGTGCGGTGAAGAGCGAGCTGGTCAACGCGGCCAAAAAAGTACGTATTGACGGTTTTCGTAAAGGCAAAGTGCCGATGAATGTTGTTGCTCAGCGTTATGGTGCCTCTGTGCGTCAGGACGTATTGGGTGACCTGATGCAGCGCAACTTTGTTGACGCGATCATCAAAGAAAAAATTAATCCGGTTGGCGCGCCTAACTACATCCCTGGCGAATATGCCGTAGGTGGCGATTTCACTTACTCTGTTGAGTTTGACGTATACCCAGAAATCGAACTGAAAGGTCTGGATGCAATCGAAGTTGAAAAACCAGTTGTTGAAGTCACTGATGCTGACGTTGATACCATGCTGGACACGCTGCGCAAGCAACAGGCAACCTGGAAAGAAACTGACCGCGCTGCGGTAGCGGAAGATCGTGCAACGATCGATTTCACGGGTTCTATCGACGGTGAAGTCTTTGAAGGCGGAAAAGCGTCTGACTTCGTTCTGGCAATGGGTCAGAATCGCATGATCCCAGGTTTTGAAGATGGCATCGTTGGGCACAAAGCGGGTGAAGAATTCACTATCGACGTGAATTTCCCAGAAGATTACCACGCTGAAAACCTGAAAGGAAAAGCCGCTCAGTTTGCTATCGTCCTGAAGAAAGTTGAAGAACGTGAACTGCCTGAACTGACTGAAGAATTCATCAAACGTTTCGGCGTGGCTGATGGTTCCCAGGAAGGTCTGCGTGCAGAAGTGCGTAAAAATATGGAACGTGAGCTGAAAGGCGCGGTGCGTAACCGTGTGAAAACTCAGGTGCTGGACGGACTGATCAACGCCAACGAAATCGACGTGCCAGTTGCACTGATCGATGGCGAAATCGACGTTCTGCGTCGTCAGGCTGCACAGCGTTTTGGCGGCAACGAGAAGCAAGCGCAGGAATTACCGCGTGAGCTGTTCGAAGAGCAAGCTAAACGTCGCGTGGTTATCGGTCTGCTGCTGGGCGAAGTTATCAGCACCAATGAGCTGAAAGCTGATGAAGCACGCGTTAATGCGCTGATCGAAGAGATGGCTTCTGCTTACGAAGATCCGCAGGAAGTTATCGAGTTCTACAGCAAAAACAAAGAGCTGCTGAACAACATGCGTAACGTTGCTCTGGAAGAGCAAGCGGTAGAAACCGTGCTTGCTAAAGCGAAAGTCGTTGAGAAGTCTGTCAGCTTCAACGAACTGATGAATCAAACGACTACAGCATAAACCTTGTTGATATCAACATTGTTTATTATGTAACCGGGATGCTTCCCTATCAAAAGCCCGCGCCTTATGGTGCGGGCTTTTTGCTTGGTGCTTTGTACAATACCGATGATCGTTTGGGGCTACGTCGTATCCGGTGTTCCTGTCAGGGGACACACGAGAATGACCGCCTGAAATTGCACTACTATTAAGCTAGGTAATTAACTCAGGCAGGGAATTTGTTAGGTCAGGCAACGAGTTAAACTGCAGCGTTGCTGTGCCGATAAGGTGTTAAGAATAAAATAATTGGCTCTTTAATAGAGAACGATTGATAGTGTAAGCTTGAAATACAATGCGTGTGCCCCCACTCACTGAAGAGGAAAAGTGGGCACAGCAGGTAAGGATTCTCGGCCGTATGAGTTGTTCAACTGGGGCGGGGCAGGGTTCCATAGTCATCCCTCTCTATCTCTAGTAGAATTGAGTAATACTATGATTGAACCGCGCAATGATTGAACAACGCTAAGAGTGCCGGACGCATTTTATCTAGGAGACGTGAATGTCATACAGTGGCGAACAAGAAAGACAAGCACCTCATATGGCGTTAGTGCCGATGGTGGTTGAACAGACCTCGCGTGGGGAACGTTCTTACGATATCTATTCCCGTCTGCTAAAAGAACGGATAATCTTCCTGACTGGTCAGGTGGAAGATCATATGGCGAATCTGGTTGTGGCACAGATGCTGTTTCTGGAAGCTGAAAATCCAGAGAAAGACATTTATCTGTACATTAACTCTCCAGGTGGCGTGATTACTGCGGGTATGTCCATTTACGACACCATGCAGTTTATCAAGCCGGATGTCAGCACGATCTGTATGGGACAGGCTTGTTCAATGGGCGCGTTCCTGTTGACGGCGGGTGCCAAAGGCAAACGTATTTGTTTGCCTAATTCGCGCGTTATGATTCACCAGCCGTTGGGGGGGTTCCAGGGGCAGGCAACGGATATTGAAATCCATGCCAAAGAAATACTGAAAGTGAAAGCCAAAATGAATGAGCTGATGGCGCAACACACGGGGCAACCTCTTGAAGCGATAGAGAGAGACACCGAGCGCGATCGTTTCCTCTCTGCCAGTGAGGCAGTAGAATACGGTTTGGTAGACTCCGTATTCACTAACCGTGGATAACACTCCGCCATATTAGCGGTCTGGTGTAGCTAAAAATCAGTGTTCGACCGATAGTCTGTTGTGCGGGGTTATTTTACGCGTATTGGCTATAAGTATCGGCGTTCGTTGTAGCAATATCGCTGTGGTTGGCCTGCGGGCAAAAGACGAAGAAGAGGTTTAACTCATGACAGATAAGCGCAAAGACGGTTCAGGAAAGTTACTGTACTGCTCTTTTTGCGGCAAAAGCCAGCATGAAGTGCGTAAGCTGATTGCCGGGCCGTCGGTGTATATCTGCGATGAATGTGTTGACTTGTGTAACGACATTATTCGCGAAGAAATTAAGGAAGTAGCGCCACACCGTGAGCGCAGTGCGTTGCCGACGCCACACGAAATTCGCCGCCACCTTGACGATTATGTCATTGGTCAAGAACAGGCCAAGAAGGTGTTGGCTGTTGCGGTGTATAACCACTATAAACGCTTGCGTAATGGTGACAGCAGCAATGGGATCGAACTGGGTAAAAGTAACATTCTGCTGATCGGTCCTACGGGGAGTGGTAAAACGCTGCTGGCTGAAACGCTGGCGCGCTTCTTGGACGTTCCGTTCACTATGGCGGATGCGACTACGCTGACTGAAGCGGGCTACGTCGGTGAAGACGTTGAGAATATCATTCAGAAGCTGTTGCAGAAGTGCGATTACGATGTGCAGAAAGCGCAGCGTGGCATTGTCTACATTGATGAAATCGACAAAATTTCTCGTAAGTCAGACAACCCATCGATCACCCGCGATGTATCTGGTGAAGGCGTTCAACAGGCTCTGCTGAAACTGATCGAAGGGACTATCGCAGCGGTTCCACCGCAGGGTGGCCGTAAGCATCCGCAGCAGGAGTTCTTGCAGGTTGATACCTCTAAGATCCTCTTTATCTGTGGCGGTGCGTTCGCGGGTCTGGACAAGGTGATCGAGCAGCGTACTGACACGGGACGCGGCATTGGCTTTAACGCAACGGTTAAAGGTACTGCAGATAAAGCGACAGAAGGCGAACTGTTAGGTAAGGTTGAGCCAGGTGATTTGATTAAATTCGGTTTGATTCCTGAGTTTATCGGTCGTCTGCCAGTCGTTGCTACGCTAAGAGAACTGAGTGAAGATGCGCTGATTCAGATTTTGCGTGAGCCGAAGAATGCGTTGACCAAACAGTATCAGGCGCTGTTCAATCTGGAAGGTGTTGAGCTGGAATTCCGCGATGAAGCGCTGACGGCGATTGCTAAGAAAGCGATGGCGCGTAAAACCGGTGCACGTGGTCTGCGTTCTATCGTTGAAGCTGCTCTGCTAGATACCATGTATGACCTGCCATCACTGGAAAGTGTAGATAAGGTCGTCATTGATGAATCTGTTATTGCGGGCCAGTCCGAACCATTGCTGATCTATGGCAAACCTGAGACACAGCAGGCGTCCGGCGAATAATTAATCAATTTGGCCGTATCAAAAAATAAAAATGGGGGATTTTATCCCCCATTTCTTTTTACACGCATGCTGGTCGTTGAATGTGAGACATTTATCCCCATATACTCAAATACCTATTTGATGAAACCCGTGAAAACCGCGTTTCACGAGATTCCCATAACCTGGCGGAAACGAAACTAAGAGAGAGCTCTATGAACCCTGAGCGTTCCGAACGCATAGAAATCCCCGTATTGCCATTGCGCGATGTGGTGGTTTATCCGCACATGGTCATTCCGTTGTTTGTTGGTCGGGAGAAATCGATTCGGTGCCTTGAAGCCGCAATGGATCATGATAAGAAGATCATGCTGGTGGCACAGAAAGAAGCCTCAACGGATGAGCCAAGTATTAACGATCTTTTCTCGGTAGGGACGGTAGCCTCAATTCTTCAAATGCTGAAACTGCCGGACGGCACGGTAAAAGTGCTGGTCGAAGGGTTACAGCGTGCGCGTATTACGACGCTTTCTGACAGCGGTGAACATTTCGCTGCACACGCAGAATATCTTGATTCCCCAGCGATTGATGAGCGTGAGCAAGAAGTGCTTATGCGCACGGCGGTCAATCAGTTTGAGGGATATATCAAGCTGAACAAGAAGATCCCGCCGGAAGTGCTGACATCTCTGAACAGCATTGATGATGCTGCGCGTTTGGCCGACACCATTGCTGCGCACATGCCGCTGAAATTGGCTGATAAGCAGTCTGTACTTGAAATGTTCGATATTACTGAACGTTTGGAGTACCTGATGGCGATGATGGAATCCGAAATCGACCTGTTGCAGGTAGAAAAACGGATTCGTGGCCGCGTTAAGAAGCAAATGGAAAAAAGCCAGCGTGAGTACTATCTGAATGAGCAAATGAAAGCTATTCAGAAAGAGCTGGGTGAGATGGATGACGCACCGGATGAACTTGAAGCGTTAAAACGCAAGATTGAAGCGGCGAAAATGCCGAAAGACGCGCGTGAGAAAGCCGAAGCAGAATTACAAAAGCTGAAAATGATGTCACCGATGTCAGCGGAAGCGACAGTGGTGCGCAGCTATATCGACTGGATGGTGCAGGTACCGTGGAATGCACGCAGCAAAGTGAAGAAAGACTTGCTGAAAGCGCAGGAAATGCTGGATACCGATCATTATGGTCTGGATCGCGTAAAAGAACGCATCCTCGAATATCTTGCAGTACAGAGCCGTGTCAGCAAGATCAGGGGGCCGATCCTGTGTCTGGTGGGGCCGCCTGGCGTGGGTAAAACCTCGCTCGGCCAGTCTATCGCCAAAGCGACTGGACGTCAGTATGTGCGCATGGCGCTGGGAGGTGTGCGTGACGAAGCAGAAATCCGCGGGCACCGTCGTACTTATATCGGTTCAATGCCCGGCAAGCTGATCCAGAAGATGGCAAAAGTTGGTGTGAAAAACCCGCTATTCCTGCTGGATGAGATCGACAAGATGTCTTCTGACATGCGTGGCGATCCCGCTTCTGCCCTACTGGAAGTGCTCGATCCTGAGCAGAACGTGGCGTTTAACGATCACTATCTGGAAGTTGACTACGATCTGTCCGATGTGATGTTTGTTGCGACGTCTAACTCGATGAACATCCCGGCACCGTTGCTTGACCGTATGGAAGTCATTCGTCTTTCTGGTTATACCGAAGACGAAAAACTGAATATCGCCAAACAGCATCTGCTGCCAAAACAGATCGAACGTAATGCGCTGAAAAATGGCGAGCTGTCGGTAGAAGACAGCGCGATTGTTGGCATTATCCGTTATTACACGCG
Source organism: Pectobacterium aquaticum (assembly GCF_003382565.3). NCBI lineage: Bacteria > Pseudomonadati > Pseudomonadota > Gammaproteobacteria > Enterobacterales > Pectobacteriaceae > Pectobacterium > Pectobacterium aquaticum. Next base: position 3,242,000 of record NZ_CP086253.1, on the reverse strand, counting down.
TGAAGCTGGCGTGCGTAGCCTGGAGCGTGAAATCTCCAAGCTGTGCCGTAAAGCAGTAAAAACGCTGTTGATGGATAAATCCACTAAGCATATCCAGATTTCGGGCGATAACCTTAAGGATTTCCTTGGGGTACAGCGTTTTGACTATGGCCGTGCGGATGATGAAAATCGCGTAGGTCAGGTGACCGGACTGGCCTGGACGGAAGTTGGCGGGGATCTGCTGACGATTGAGACTGCTTGCGTACCGGGCAAAGGTAAGCTGACTTATACCGGTTCATTGGGTGAAGTTATGCAGGAGTCGATCCAGGCTGCGCTTACTGTGGTTCGTGCTCGTGCAGAAAAATTAGGCATCAATGCTGATTTTTACGAGAAACGTGATATCCACGTTCACGTTCCAGAAGGTGCGACGCCGAAAGATGGTCCGAGTGCGGGTATCGCGATGTGTACCGCGTTGGTTTCTTGTTTGACTGGGAACCCGGTGCGTGCAGATGTAGCGATGACGGGCGAGATTACCCTGCGTGGTCTGGTGCTGCCGATTGGCGGTCTGAAAGAGAAACTGCTGGCTGCACACCGTGGTGGCATCAAGACGGTCTTGATTCCTGACGACAACAAGCGCGATCTGGAAGATATCCCACAGAACGTGATTGCCGATCTGGAAATCCATCCAGTGAAACGTATCGAGGAAGTCTTGGCACTCGCATTGCTGAATGCGCCTTCTGGCATGCAGGTGGTCTCGACGCCTAAAGCCAAGCCCAAAGCCAAGGTAAAAGAGTGACCTGTCGCAAAAACCCTTGAGAAAATCAGGGCTGGTGAGTGAAATCGTGCTTGCCAGCTTTTTTTTGTACCGCTAAGTTAGTGCACTGTTAGTTTTAGCCATAACTGGCTAGGCATGACAGTATTGATAATAAGTCACGTGTCGCGTCTTGGGATATTGAAGCGCGATAAGAGAATTCCAGAGGGGATGACAGAGTGAACAAGTCACAATTGATCGACAAAATTGCCGCAGATGCTGATATTTCCAAAGCGGCAGCAGGGCGTGTGTTGGATGCAATTATTGGTTCCGTTACCGAATCCCTGAAAGAAGGGGATGATGTTGCTTTGGTCGGTTTTGGTACTTTCTCAGTGCGTGAACGTGCTGCTCGTACCGGCCGTAACCCGCAAACGGGTAAGGAAATCAGTATCCCTGCGGCGAAAGTACCAGGATTCCGTGCTGGTAAAACGCTGAAAGACGCCGTTAACTGATTATTACGTCACAGGTTTGGCGGATAACCACTTTGGGTGCCAAACAATACCTGACGCAATGATATTGGTAGGGTAAGATACGAGGCGCATCATTTTATGATGTGCCTTTTATTTATATAGGATTTTACATACCCGACACATGGCAGAACGTGGCGGGCAATAAGCTTAAGTGCGCCCTAGCCTTGTATTGGGCTATAGCAATCGCAAGGATGCATGGCTCCGGCCAGCGCAGGGAGTTTTATCCATTCTACAGCGGAGTGTTGTCACATTATGATGGACAATTTACGTACGGCCGCGAATAACGTCGTGCTCAAAATTATTCTTGCTTTGATCATCGCATCATTCGTTCTAACTGGCGTTGGTGATTATCTTATTGGTGGTTCAGGAGATTACGCTGCAAAGGTGAACGGGCAGGATATTACCCGCGCACAGCTTGAGCAGGCGGTACAGAACGAACGCAGTCGTCAACAGGAAGCCTTGGGGGAGAATTTCTCTCTTCTGGCGAGTAATGACGGTTACATGCAGCAATTACGTAGGCAGGCACTCTCCCAACTCATTGATGAAACCTTGCTGGACCAGTATGCCAACAAGCTGGGACTGAACATCAGTGATGAGCAAATCAAACAGGCGATCTTTGACGTTCCCGCGTTTCAGACCAACAACCGTTTTGATAATGAAAAGTATCTGGATCAGGTTCGTCGCCTTGGCGTCACACCGGATATGTATGCTCAGATGCTGCGTAAACAACTGACTTCACAGCAGTTGATTCGCGGCTTTGGCAATACAGCATTCCTGCTGCCGCAGGAGATCGATAACCTGGTGAAACTGGCTGCACAAGATCGCGTTGTCCGTGTCGCAACCATTGATATTGCTGCCAAGGCGAAAGCCCAGACGGTTGCTGACGATGAAGTCCAGAGTTATTACGATCAAAACAAAGGGAATTTCATCGCACCAGAAGAATTCAAAGTCAGCTATATCACGCTGGATGCGGCAAGCATCATGGACGGCGTGAAAGTAGACGATGCTGCCATCAACGATTTCTACGAACAGAACAAGAGCGACTATTCCCAACCTGAGCGCAAAAGATTCAGCGTTATTCAGGTGAAGAATGAGGCCGATGCAGCGTCTGTTCTGGATGCGCTGAAGCAAGGTGGTGATTTCGCTACGCTGGCGAAAGAAAAATCAACGGACGTTATCTCGCGCCGCAACGGTGGCGATCTGGGATGGATGGACGAAAACAGCATGATTGATGAGCTGAAGCAGGCAAAACTGACGGAGAAAGGTCAGGTTTCCGAAGCGATTAAATCTTCTGTTGGCTATCTGATTGTGCGTCTGGATGATGTTCAGCCGCAGCAGGTCAAACCGCTGAGCGAAGTGCGTGCCGCGATCGCTGAGAAAGTGAAGCACGAGAAAGCGCAGGATGGTTACTATGCGCTGCAACAAAAAGTCAGCGAAGCGGCCAGCAATGACAACGAATCTCTGGCTTCAGCAGAAGAAGCGGCTGGCGTGAAAGCCACGCAGACCGACTGGTTTACGCGTGAGAAAGTTCCTGCTGCGCTGAACTTCCAGCCAGTAACGCAGGCTATCTTTAGCGGCGCGCTGTTGGGCGAAAACGGTGCTGCGGGCAACAACTCCGATGTGATTAACGTCGACGGCGATCGTGCTTTCGTTCTGCGTATCACTGAGCACAAGCCTGAAAGTACTCGCCCTCTGGATCAGGTTCGTACTGAGATCGTAGAGACGCTGAAACGTCAGAAGGCTGAACAGCAGACTCGAGTAGACGCTGAAAAAATGCTGGCTGAGCTGAAGCAAGGTAAAGATGATGCGCTTAAAGCGGCAGGTCTGAGCTTTGGTGAAGCAAAAACGATGTCTTCTATCTCTCAGGGTGATGCAACGGCCGAAGCAATTTTTGCTATGCCGCATCCAGAAAAGGATAAGCCATCTTATGCGATTACTCAGGATCAGGCCGGTAATGTCGTGCTGGTTGCGCTGGATAGTGTGACACCACATCAGCTAAACGATGAGCAGAAAACACAGTTTGCCAGCCAGGTTCAGCAAGGTTCTCTGGGCGCGCTGTTTGATTCTCTGCTGTTCAGCTTGCGTAGTGAAGCGAAAATCAAGATGGGCAATGCGGCGCAAGAACAGCAATAAGCTCCGCAAAAATTTGCAAATCGTTGCAACAACAAAAGGCCGCTTTCGCGGCCTTTTCCACATTTAAATTCTGCTGTTTGCGGTGTTGATGGGTCTGCGGCAAGGTAGCCGTGCTGTCACACACAAGGAGGAAACAGCATGAAAAAATCAGGAATAAAAGCACTGTGCTTAATCATTGGGATGAGTTTGTCTGGGTTGCCATTGTTGGGTCAGGCGGCACCTAAAGCCGCCGACAGTACGGCGACAGTGGTGAAGCCTGCGCCAGCAGATCAGAAAGCGGAAAAAGCAACGCTTCCTGATGGTGACGAGGACAAGGTAAGCATTAATGCAGCAACCGCTGCTGATTTGGCGGAAATAATGAACGGTGTCGGCCTTAAAAAGGCGGAAGCGATCGTTAACTATCGTGAGCAAAATGGTCCTTTTACCCAGATCGATCAATTAACTGAGGTCCCGGGAATTGGGGCTGCGTTGGTTGAACGAAATCTCTCTCGTTTGAAACTGTGATATCAGTCGCAGCCCAGTCGTGCACTTCCTCTGGGCTGCGAACCTCTGCTAGGCTAATTATCAGGTCATACCAGTTATTGGTGTTGTCACAGGAGTATCACTGCTATGCAGACTTTCATTACCGTTCGTGGCTATCACATTGATGTTTATCAGCACGTGAATAACGCGCGCTATCTGGAGTTTCTGGAAGAGGCGCGTTGGCAGTGGCTTGAAACGTTACCTGCTTTTGGCTGGATGCATAGCAACAATATCGCTTTTGTCGTGGTGAACATCAATATCAACTATCGCAAGCCTGCCGTTCTCGGTGACGTGCTGCGTATTGATAGCGAGCTACTACAGATGAATACGAAAAGTGGCGTGATCAGTCAGAAGATAACCCGAGTGTCTGATGAAAGCGATGTGGCGGATGCCACGCTGACGTTTGTCTGCATCGATTTATCGACGCAAAAATCACTGCCGCTGGAGGGAGAGTTGCTGGAACACCTAAACGAGATTCGCCGTTAATATGAAGCAACAGGCCACTACCTGTAAGGCGTGGCCTGCTATTTTTAGATTGTGTGATGTTTCTGCGTGTCGGTTTCTGAATGGTGGCGTGAAATATCAGCGTAATCCTGCTTTCTGCTTCAGCGATGCCATGACAGCCACGGAATCATGTTGATACTGCGCAAGCCCGTTTGCTCGTAAATGGCAGGCGGCACACTGACCACACCCATCACCCTTGATGCCGTTATAGCAGGTTAGCGTGTGGTAACGAACGGTATCGAGTTGCTGGTAATAATCCGCCAGCGCCCAGGTTTCTGCCTTATTAAGCCACATCAGCGGAGTTTCAAAACGGATATCGCGGGCAATACCTAAAACAATAGCCTGATTCAGTGCCTTGACGAATTCATCGCGACAATCTGGGTAACCGGAAAAATCGGTCTCACATACGCCGGTAATGACGGCTTCTGCACCAACCTGATAGGCGTAGATTGCGGCGAGCGTCAGGAAAAGAATGTTTCTTCCTGGAACAAAGGTGTTGGGGATGCCTTGTGCATTGGCGTCGTAATCGGGAACAGGGATACTGTCGCGCGTCAGACTGCTGGTGGCGAGTTCGTTGAGCAAACCGGCGTCCAGAACCTTATGCGCCGTTGCCCCCAGTTTCTGGCTGAGTTCCCGAGCGACATCGATTTCCGCGCGGTGGCGTTGCCCATAATCGAAGGTGATGCAGTGGACGTCATCATAATCTTGCAGGGCCTGAATCAGGCAGGTCGTGGAATCTTGTCCACCGCTAAAAACGACAACAGCACGCTTCATTCTTCATTCACCTTAACGCGACGTTAACCGCAATACGTCTGCAACGCACGGCGGTGTAAAGTCACTATTTTACCTGAAAAGCTATGTTATCTGAAAAAACACGCTATCTGAAAAACACGTTATTTGAAAAAACCAGTTACCTGAAAAATAGCTTGGCTGTCGTCACGTCAAGCTGGATTCTGGCGAAAGCTGATATATCTCTGGATTGTTTAGCTCATTGAGATAAGGAATTATATCGCCGATATGTTTTTCTACCCAACTGCTGTTGTAGTAGGTGTCCAGATAGCGTTCGCCGCTGTCGCAGAGCAGAGTCACGAGCGCACCTTTTTGGCCTCGGTTCACCATCTCTTTGGCCAGTTGCAGCATTCCCCAGACGTTGGTGCCGGTAGACGCGCCTGCTTTGCGGCCTAACACGCTTTCCAGCCAGTACAGCGTTGCTATGCTGGCGGCATCCGGTACTTTGATCATGCTATCAATGACGTCAGGAATAAAAGAAGGTTCGGCACGCGGGCGACCAATACCTTCTATCCGACTACCGCATGGGCCAGTGATAGAGCGATCCCGATGTTGGTAACAGTCGTAGAAGACGGAGTTTTCTGGATCGACGACGACCAGTTGCGTATCCAGCCCCTGATAGCGAATGTAGCGTCCGAGTGTGGCTGACGTACCGCCAGTTCCTGCACTCATCACGATGTAATCCGGCACGGTATGCGGTTCACGTGCCATTTGGCGGTAAATACTATCGGCAATATTGTTGTTGCCACGCCAGTCGGTGGCGCGTTCAGCGTAGGTGAACTGATCCATATAATGGCCGTTCATCTCTTGTGCGAGCTGCTCGGATGTAGCATAGATTTGTCCCGCCTGTTCGACAAAATGGCAGCGCCCGCCATAGAAAGCGATTTGCTCGATTTTTCTTTTTGCGGTGCAGGAAGGCATGACGGCGATAAACGGCAGGCCAAGCAAACGTGCAAAATAGGCTTCTGACACGGCCGTGCTGCCGGATGACGCTTCAATAATCGGCGTGCCTTCTTTAATCCAACCGTTGCACAGTCCGTAGAGAAACAAAGAACGTGCCAGACGATGCTTCAGACTGCCGCTGGGATGTGTGCTTTCATCTTTGAGGTAAAAATAGATACCCGGATAATCTGGGAGGGTCAGTCGGATGAGATGCGTATCAGCCGAACGCTGAAAATCTGCTTCGATAGCGCTGATGGCATTTTTAACCCAGGTATTGGTCATGATAAAAACTCGGTTAGACAGTGATGTGAATAGAGTAACGAGTTTTTAGGATAAAAAGGTTATCTTTTTATCTCCTTTTGGCTAATTTAAGGGAATTATTTACCCTTTTATTATTCATATGTGGATTATTTTTCTACCAAGGTGAATGGCAAGTCACTATCTTGAAAATTATGGCAACGGCGAGGCTTGTGCAACGAAGGTTGGTAAGGTTATCGCTATGCCGATGGTGCCAATAATGCGATCACCGCAATTTTTAACGGGAAGAACATTACTTTTCTCTCTGAATGGGAGAGAGTGGGGAAATTTTTCTATCGGCAGCGCTATATTGGGTAAAACTATGTTAGATAAAATTGATCGCACATTGCTGAATATGTTGCAACAGGATTGCACGCTTTCACTACAGACGCTGGCCGAGGCGGTTAATCTGACATCTACACCATGCTGGAAACGACTAAAGCGTCTGGAAGAGGAAGGGATCATCCGGGCTCGGGTGGCGCTGTTGGATAATGAACGCCTAGGGTTAGGGCTGACGGCGTTTGTCTTATTGAAGACGCAACAGCACAACCGCGACTGGTATCAGACTTTCACCCGCGTAGTGTCTGACATGCCGGAGGTGCTAGCTTTCTATCGCATGGCTGGTGAGTACGACTACCTGATGCAGGTTCAGGTTGCTGATATGAAAAGCTATGATGATTTCTATAAGCGGCTGGTGAATGGTATTCCCGGACTGGTCGATGTAACATCTAGCTTTGCTATGGAACGAATCAAACATACCACGGCATTGCCCTTATCCCTGTGATTCATCATCCATCCGTCTTTTGTATAATCACCTTTCTGAGTCTGTCATGACCCGTCTGGCTATTGGAATGAAAACCGCGTGAGACTGTTTGCTCAACTGAGTTGGTATTTTCGCCGCGAATGGCGGCGTTATCTGGGTGCTATTACGCTATTGATTGCAATTGCTATTCTGCAATTGCTGCCCCCTAAACTGGTCGGCGTAATTGTCGATGGTGTGACGCAGCACGGCATGTCGATGACCGAAATGATGAAGTGGATTGGCGTGATGCTGCTGACTGCCGTCATGGTCTATCTGCTGCGCTATGTGTGGCGCGTGTTCCTGTTTGGTGCGTCATACCAGTTGGCGGTTGAGCTACGAGAGGATTTTTACCGCCAACTGAGTCGCCAGCATCCGGCATTTTACCAACGTCACCGAACCGGCGATCTGATGGCGCGAGCGACTAACGATGTCGATCGCGTGGTCTTTGCCGCCGGAGAAGGTGTGTTGACGCTGGTCGATTCAATGGTGATGGGTTGCGCCGTGCTGGTTGTCATGTGTACTCAAATTAGTTGGGAACTGACCCTGCTAGCGCTGCTTCCGATGCCGATCATGGCGATTTTCATCAAACGCTACGGCACCCAACTGCATAACCGCTTTAAATCCGCACAGGCGGCGTTTTCCTCACTTAACGATCAGGCGCAGGAAGGTTTGACCAGCATTCGGATGATTAAAGCCTTCGGATTGGAAAACTATCAGTCCGCGCGTTTTGCACAGGTTGCGGCGGATGCGGGGGCTAAAAACATGCACGTCGCTCGCGTTGATGCCCGCTTCGATCCCACCATTTATATTGCCGTTGGGCTGTCGAATTTGCTGGCGATTGGCGGCGGCAGTTGGATGGTGATTAACGGTTCGCTGACGTTAGGCTTGTTGACCAGCTTCGTCATGTATCTGGGGTTAATGATCTGGCCGATGTTGGCGCTGGCCTGGATGTTTAATATTGTTGAGCGTGGTAGCGCGGCATATAGCCGTATTCGACAGCTGCTCGCGGAAGATCTCGTGGTGAAAGACGGTGAGGAATCCTTGCCTGCCGAGCGGGGCGTGCTGGACGTGAATATCTCCGCGTTTCGCTACCCAGATACTACTCGTGATGCTTTACAACATATTCAGTTTACGCTGGCGCCGGGCAATATGCTGGGGCTATGTGGGCCGACAGGATCGGGTAAAAGTACGCTGCTGGCGTTGATATTGCGTCATTTCGATGCTCAGTCGGGAGAGATTCGTTATCACGATCGTTCATTGAGCGCGATTCGGTTGGATGAACTTCGGAGCCGTTTTGCCGTTGTGGGGCAAATGCCCTTTTTGTTTTCCGATACGGTGGCACGAAACATCGCACTGGGTCGGCCTGATGCTACCCAACAACAGATTGAACAGGCGGCGCGGCTTGCCAGCGTTCATGACGACATTCTGCGTTTGCCTCAGCGTTACCAGACTGAAGTTGGAGAGCGCGGCGTAATGTTATCAGGCGGTCAAAAACAGCGGATCGCGATTGCCCGAGCTTTACTGCTGGATGCTGAAATTCTGGTGCTGGACGATGCGCTGTCTGCGGTTGATGGGCGAACGGAGCACCAGATTTTGCAGAATCTCAAAACGTGGGGCGAAAAACGGACGCTGATCATCAGCGCACATCGCCTGTCAGCCCTAACCGAAGCGAATGAAATCGTGGTGTTGCAGCAAGGACAAACGGTGCAGCGTGGCACACACCGAACGCTGGCGGCACAACCTGGCTGGTATCGGGATATGTACCGTTATCAACAGTTGGAGGCGGCGCTGGATGATGTGCCGCAGTTGGAAGGATCGAAAAATGAATAGACCTCAACAGTTTTGGCCAACCCTGAAACGTCTGCTAGCCTATGGTTCACCCTGGCGGAAACCGCTGTTACAGGGGGTCCTGATGCTGTGGATTGCCGCAATCGCTGAAGTCTCAGGCCCCGTGTTGGTAAGCTATTTTATTGACGATCTGGTGGCAAAAGGCCAGTTTCCGCTGGCGATTGCGGCTGGCTTGGCAATGGCCTATATCCTGCTGCAAATTCTGGCGGCCTCGCTGCACTATTTTCAGACGCTGCTGTTTAACCGAGTCGCGGTCGGTGTTGTTCAGCAACTGCGTATTGATGTGATGGACGCGGCGTTGCGCCAGCCACTGAGTACATTTGATACACAACCTGTTGGGCAACTGATTTCACGCGTCACCAATGATACTGAGGTGGTTAAAGATCTGTACGTCATGGTGGTGTCAACGGTATTACGCAGTGCGGCGCTGGTGGGTGCCATGCTGGTGGCGATGTTCAGTCTGAACTGGCAGATGGCGCTGGTTGCGTTGATGATTTTCCCTGCGGTTGCGACGGTCATGGTGCTGTACCATCGTTTTAGTACGCCGATTGTGCGCAAGGTGCGGAGCTATCTGGCCGACATTAATGATGGTTTCAATGAAGTAATTAATGGCATGGGCGTTATTCAGCAGTTTCGTCAGCAGGCTCGCTTTGGCAAGAAACTGGGCGCAGCCAGTTATGAACATTATGAAGCGCGGATGAAGGCCTTGCGTCTGGAAGGTTTCCTGTTGCGGCCGCTGCTGAGCCTGTTTGCTGCGATGGTGCTGTGTGGTTTGTTAATCCAATTTGGTTTCAGCTCAATTGGGTCGGTGGGCGTTGGAGTCTTGTACGCGTTTATCAACTATTTGGGCCGTCTGAATGAACCGCTGATTGAACTGACGACCCAGCAGTCCATGTTGCAGCAGGCAGTCGTCGCTGGTGAACGCATCTTTGAATTGATGGATGGCAAAAAGCAGAGCTACGGTGATGATGAGCGTCCTCTGGCGACTGGGCGCGTCGATATTGACGAGGTTTCTTTCTCATATGGCACAGAAAAACGCGTGCTACAGAATATTTCTCTGACGATACCAGAGCGCGGATTCGTCGCGCTGGTCGGACATACCGGTAGTGGGAAAAGTACGCTAGCCAGTTTGCTTATGGGGTATTACGCGCCGGATGAGGGTGAGATTCGGCTGGATGGCCGCCCGCTGTCGACGCTCTCCCATGCGGTGTTGCGCCAAAATGTGGCAATGGTGCAACAGGATCCAGTTGTGCTGGCGGAATCCATGTTTGTGAATGTAACGCTGGGGCGTGATATCAGCGAAGAGGCCGTCTGGCGCGTGCTGGAAGTAGTTCAGCTTGCTGAACTGGTTCGGGCTTTTCCTGAAGGATTGCATACGCGCATTGGCGAGCAGGGGAATAACCTGTCTACCGGACAAAAGCAGCTGTTGGCGATTGCGCGGGTACTGGTGCAAACGCCTAAAATCCTGATTCTCGATGAAGCGACGGCTAATATTGACTCAGGTACGGAGCAGGCGGTGCAAAAGGCGCTGCGCATTATCAGGGAACAGACAACCTTGATTATTATCGCCCATCGGCTTTCCACTATCGTTGAGGCTGACACGATTATGGTGCTCCATCATGGGCAAACCGTTGAGCGGGGAACGCATGAGCAACTGCTGCAACAGCAGGGGCGTTATTATCAAATGTATCAATTGCAGCTCGCCGGAGAGGATCTTGCAGCCACCAGCACTGAGGCTTGTTCTGCGCACTGAGACTGATCTGGGATAGTATCTCGGTCTGCACCGCCTTGTGTGGTGCAGACCGACAGTCTATTCGTGGCTTCGCACCATCAATAAGCATCGTGATTCTGGTTTTCCCCCGAGTTGCACTAAAAACACTCTTTACGCACTGTATTGGTGCAATTTTTGCCCAAATCTTCCTGCATTTCTTTCCCATACTGTTTTCTTTTTGCCCTTTCTTATCGTTAATCGCGTTCTCTTTCCTGATTTATGTCAGATAAATCATTTATGGCACACTCTTTGCTTTAGTCATGACGTAGACCGACTTCATAGAGCATGTAATCGAACAAGTGACGGGCGAAAGCCTGAACGTAATGGCTAGGGGGAAGATAAATGAAACTGGTTACTGTGGTGATAAAACCATTCAAGCTGGAAGATGTACGTGAAGCGTTATCTTCTGTTGGCATCCAGGGACTCACCGTCACTGAGGTGAAAGGATTTGGTCGTCAGAAAGGGCACGCGGAGCTATATCGCGGCGCGGAGTACAGCGTTAACTTTTTACCCAAGGTAAAAATTGATATCGCAATTGCAGACGATCAACTGGATGAAGTGATCGATGTCATCAGCAAAGCCGCGTATACCGGGAAAATTGGTGACGGCAAAATTTTTGTCGCCGAGTTGCAAAGAGTTATCCGTATTCGTACGGGTGAAACTGACGAAGCTGCACTTTAACAAAACCTAGCGTAGATACGTAAATAGGGATGCATGAAAATGAAAAAACGACTCTCTTCATTAGGTCTCGGTGTGGCGGCATTACTCCCGTCTTGGGCAATGGCTGCGACACCGACGATTGATAAAGCGGATAACGCTTTTATTATGATTTGTACCGCGCTGGTACTCTTTATGACTATACCCGGCATTGCACTGTTTTACGGCGGCCTGATTCGTTCTAAGAACGTTCTGTCCATGATGACACAGGTGAGCGTAACGTTCGCGATGGTTTGTATCCTGTGGGTGGTTTACGGATATAGCCTGGCGTTCAGTGAAGGGAATGCTTTCTTCGGTGGTTTCAGCACCTTTATGCTGAAAGGCATCGGGATTGAGTCCATCAGCGGCACCTATTATCAATTTGTACATGTGGCCTATCAGGCTTCCTTTGCCTGCATCACCGTCGCGCTGATTGTCGGGGCGATTGCTGAGCGTATTCGTTTCTCTGCGGTGCTGATCTTCGTTGCGCTGTGGCTGACGTTCTCCTATTTGCCGATGACGCACATGGTATGGGGCGGTGGCTATCTGGCTGCGGATGGTGCGCTGGACTTCGCTGGTGGTACGGTGGTTCACATCAACGCCGCGGTTGCTGGGTTGGTGGGGGCTTACCTGCTGGGTAAACGTGCTGGTTTTGGCAAAGAAGCCTTCAAACCGCATAACCTGCCAATGGTATTTATCGGTACGGCGATTCTGTACATCGGCTGGTTTGGTTTCAATGCCGGTTCTGCCGGTGCTGCGAACGGTATCGCCGCTCTGGCTTTCCTGAACACCGTTGTCGCGACTGCTGCTGCAATTCTAGCATGGGTTGGCGGTGAGTGGATGGTACGTGGTAAACCTTCTCTTCTGGGCGCATGCTCTGGTTGTATCGCTGGTCTGGTGGCAATCACGCCTGCAGCGGGTACGGTTGGCGTCGGCGGTGCACTGATCATCGGTCTGGCCGGTGGCGTTGCAGGTCTGTGGGGCGTGACGGTACTGAAAAGATGGCTGCGTGTGGATGACCCGTGCGATGTGTTCGGTGTTCACGGCGTGTGCGGTATCGTTGGCTGTATCCTGACTGGCGTATTTACCTCAGCATCACTGGGTGGTACTGGCTATGCGGAAGGCGTGACGATGGCACACCAAGTTTGGGTACAACTTTTCAGCGTGATTATTTGTCTGGTGTGGTCTGGCGTGGTGGCATTTGTCGCCTTCAAGATCGCGGATATGGTTGTTGGTCTGCGTGTACCTGAAGATCAAGAGCGCGAAGGTCTGGACGTCAACAGCCACGGCGAGAGTGCTTACAACCAATAAGATCGCGTAAATTAATCAGTAAAATCGTGTGAGTACAGTAAGCAGGCGTGGGGAAACTCCACGCCTGTTTTATTATCAGCTTTAAACTATTGTCAGCTTTAAACTATTGTCAGCTTTAAACTATTGTCAGCTTTAAACCACCTCTTTCGGCGGTAGTCTTTTACGTTACGAGGCTGCCGCAGGTTTTACGGCTGGCGGCGACGTATGACGCCTTCCTGCACGCTGGATGCAACCAGCACGCCTTCCCGGGTATAGAATTGCCCACGAACGAAACCACGGGCACCGGATGCAGACGTGCTTTCTACGGTATATAACAGCCAGTCATCCAGCCGGAAATCACGATGGAACCACATAGAGTGATCGATTGTGGCGACTTGCATACCCGGTTCCAAAAAGCCAACGCCGTGAGGCTGCAAGGCGGTGAGTAGGAAATTGCAGTCAGACGTATAGCCGAGCAGATATTGGTGAATACGTTTATCGTCCGGTAGCGGGCTGCTGGCACGGCACCAGACGTGTCGCACTGGCTCGTCCACTTCGCCTTTTAGTGGGTTATGGAATTTAACTGGGCGCATCTCAATCGGGCTGGCCTGAATAAATTTATCGCGAAAGCGGGGCGGCAGAAGGTGCTGCATGCCTTGTGCGATTTCCTGCTCAGATTTCAGATCCTCAGGCGGTGCGACGTTTGGCATCACATTTTGGTGCTCAAACCCTTCTTCATGACTTTGGAATGAGGCGGTCATATAAAAAATAGGGCGACCATTCTGGATAGCTCTAACGCGTCTGGCGCTGAAGCTGTTGCCGTCGCGTAGGTTTTCAACGTCATAAATAATCGGTTTCTGGCTATCGCCGGGTAGCAAAAAGTAGCTGTGGAATGAATGAATGTTGCGCTCGACAGGGACAGTCTGTTTGGCGGCCGACATGGCCTGGCCGACAACCTGCCCGCCAAAGACCTGACGCAGCCCCAAATCATCGCTTTGTCCGCGAAATAGCCCTTCCTCGAGCTTCTCTAAATGCAGGAGGTCGAGAAGATGTTGTAGTGATTGACTCATGGTATCGGCCCCAATGGATGCGAATGGCTAGTTACTTGTTTGTTTTTAATATATAAAATCTAATTTTGTAGATTTTACTGCAATAAATATGTGGATTTCAGGGAAATATCAGAATATTGCACCATCATTATTGTGTTGGTTGAATCATACTATTTATGAATGCCGGTTTTCGATACCGGTAGTCTGACAATAATAAAGGAGACTGACCGAATGAAATTATGGCATATCTTAGGTGGTATCACGTTATCGATGACTCTGGCTGCATGTGCACAGAGGAGTGATTATGGCGTTTCTCCTCAGACAGGCGCACCTGTCACCAGTGTTTCCTCACAGCGTCCGGCTGTCGCAATGCCTGTGGTAACGGGTACGGTGAATATTCGTCAGCGCATTGCGCTACCTCACAACGCCGTTTTGACCGTTACCGTGTCTGATGCATCGCTGGCGGATGCGCCTTCAAAAGTGATTACCCAGCGTGTGACGCGTACAGAAGGAAAGCAGGCACCTTTCCAATTCGAGCTACCGTATAACCCAACTGATATCCAGCCCAATGCACGTATTTTACTCAGCGCAGCGGTTGCGATCGATAATCGCATCGTGATGGTGACGGAAAACGTCTTGCCGGTTATTAGCAACGGGGTGAATAACGCCGATTTGGTGCTGGTCCCTGTCGCCTCTGTTCCCTTACCGGCGAAAAATCAGGGATCAATGATGTCTAATCCGGCGAATCAGACTCCTCATATGCTTCAGGGGCAACCTGCTTCGTCATCTGTGGCTCCGCAGCCAGTCTGGTAATTCATCTGGATACGCGCCGTTATGGCGCGTATTGCCAGCGATATTTCGCAAGATCAACTTTTCCCTGACGATTGAAAATAATGCCTTCCGCCTGTAGCGCTGACTTCTGGCGTACATAGTCTCCACCGACCAGCGATATTTCCCCTTTACGATTGATTACCCGATGCCAGGGGAGTTTGCTGTCTTTCGGCAGGCGTTTTAATACCCCGCCAACTTGCCTCGATGCTCTGGGCGAGTCAGCAAGCTGCGCGATGTCGCCATAGGTCGCTATTTTTCCGTAAGGGATTGCCGCGACGATTTGAAAAACGCGCTGGCGGAAATTATCGTTTTCTTCTGACATCAGCGGATGTTCCTGCTGTTCCTAAACCGATTGAGCATCATAGTGGCATAGTGAGGTGGGTAAGAAAACAACGGTTAGCGTGGGTTAGCTTGCAATTGCCTATCTCATCGCCGATAATGCCAACCGCTTTGTGACACGTTGCGGTTATCATATGCAAGCTGTTATAAAGTCGTCAATGGAGGCCCTGTCGGTTCTCCCGCAACACTAACCTGTGGATTCGGTCAGGTCCGGAAGGAAGCAGCCGCAGCAGGAGACGTGTGTGCCGGGATGTAGCTGGCAGGGCCTCCACCAATTTGTGCCCTCGTTAGCCGCTTCATCGCCAGACTGGTCTTCATCTCCTGCACATAAACGACATTCTCTGCCATAAGCCCGGTTGCTGGCATACATAAATGCTGAACCGCCATTCTTTGCTCGATCGGTGTCATTTTCCGATCGCTGCTTCTTAGAGAGCATTACTGTGCATCTTTACTTAGCGAGTAATCATTGCGGTAATTATTACATCCTCTATTTTCATCACGGGATATACTATGCGTGGATACGATTGATGCGATTGTTATAAGCGATGAGTGCTGAGGAAATAAGTATGGGATGTGAGGAATAATTCATTTTTACTTAATATAAAGAATACAATTTGTTACAAGTTTTACGCAATTAATACGTTAAAAAGATAATAAAAACAAAGGCCGATAATATTATCGGCGCAGTGTGTTTAATGTCAGTTTTTGTATGCGTTTCGTTAGTAATTAACGAACGTATCGCCATACTGCTGTAGGGACTTTGTCGTAGAGTTTGTTCATCGTCAGTTCTGCCAGACGATGATCGGCTGCGGAAAAGAACATCTCCAGTTCATCATTGGAGAGTTCATACTTGTTTTTTTCAATAACACGTTCGAGAGTGTCAATAGTTGTGCATTTGCGCAAACGCATCAAATAGTCGATTTTTTTCATAATGGCCTATGCAAGCAGTACCTGGTGGTTAAAAAATTTAAATAAATTATTGCTTAAGTTTTAGCAGGCATACAGATGTTCTCCCCTGAGAACATTCCGAATAATTTTGCTTTGGACTTCTGCCAACGTCGCAGTTCAGCATCATTAATTCCATAGTTGCTAAACAAGACGTAAGTATCATCCAAATACTTTTCAACCTGCTCTGAAAGCTCACTTTCGTTAGGGTATTTTATTTTAAATGTGAGAATAAACGTAGCGATATGCTCAATAAGTTCATTTAATTGGATATTGATCGCAGATGTTGGATCATTGACCCAGCCGTGACTGCTATCGCCTAACGTTGCTATGCTTTCGTCACACAGATTTTCACATAAGAATCTGAGTTGGGCAATATCATAATATTTTGGTGTGTACTCATCCATATCAATCCCTCCGTTAAGCCGTTATTCAGTGTTACTGCGGTTAACACCTGGTAAACAGGTAGACTGATGAAGCTTACAAGATAAAACGTTAACGTTGCTTCGTATTCATGTTGTTACAGACAGGGCGTTGAACCATTGTGATTGGTTCTGTAATGAATGAGAAAACAGTGCTTATCTCACCTCATAGTATCTACTATGTCGCGAAATCGCACTGGCGTAAATACCAACATCTCATGAATTAACCTTAAGTATAGCTATACCATGCTGGTTCCGGTTACGTCATTCTATATATGATTATAGCAAAGGTGTTCGTAAACTTCGCGGATGATAGGTAAGGTTTTCACTGCCCTTTATTTTGATTAATCCTCATTATTTTTGTTGTAACAATGAGCATAGAATAAACTCGGCTGCTGATTATTTAATTATTTCTATCTGAAAATATGAGAAATGGCAGACGGAATACGAAGAGATTACTCAACGGATAGGGGGATTGATACTCCGTTATCTTATTGTTTCTGTGGTTTTTTCATGCGAATCATCCCGTACAGTCTTGTTAGCGGCATAACACTGACTGTATCGGGATGGGAGTGAGGAAGATTAACCTTTTTTCTTTTTCCCGCCTTGCACGGCTTTAAAGCGCGGGTTGGATTTGCATATAACGTAAACTCGCCCGCGACGGCGGACCACAATACAATCTTTATGACGATTTTTTGCTGAACGTAGCGAACTAAGCACCTGCATCTAATAGCCCTCTCTGATTACTTGAAGAAGTTGCCAAAGCGCTGCTGGAAGCGCGCTGTGCTGCCTTCTTTGGCATATTCTTTTTGCTTCCCAGTGTAATAGGGATGCGATGCCGAAGAAACGTCAATGGGGACGTAAGGGTAATGAGTACCCTCAAGCTCAATGGTTCGCTCGGTTTTAATGGTTGACCCCGTCCTGTAATAGACATCCGCGCTGGTGTCATGAAACACCACCATGCGATAGTCAGGATGAATACCTGCTTTCATAGTTACTCCAATTTGTTATGTTATAACATATCTGTTATGTTGCGCTTTTTTGACATCAGGATCAACCATTATGTTGCGGCAGACGTCAACATTCTCTAAGCCGCTATAGATACGACTAATCCGAGCTAAACAGCGCATAGTGCTGCTTAGCTCGGATTAGTCGTGGAAGGTGCAGGGATGTAAAAAAGGCCGCTAGGAGGCGGCCTTTTCGAGTATATCGGAAGAGATCCAATCTTAGTGCGCTATTGTGTCGTCCACTTTCTTGCCGAAGCGACGGCGGACAACAACAAAGAATACAGGAACGAAGAAGATAGCCAGCACGGTTGCGGTAACCATCCCGCCCATTACGCCAGTACCAACGGCGTTCTGTGCACCTGAACCTGCACCACTACTGATAACCAACGGCATGACACCGAGGATAAAGGCTAGTGATGTCATCAGGATTGGACGCAAACGCATACGAACGGCATCGAGTGTTGCTTCAATCAGTCCTTTCCCTTCTTTTTCCATCAGATCTTTAGCAAATTCGACAATCAATATGGCGTTCTTCGCGGATAGCCCAATGGTTGTTAGCAGGCCTACCTTAAAGTAAACGTCGTTTTCAAGACCTGTCATATTTGCTGCAATCAACGCACCGATAATCCCCAATGGAACCACCAGCATAACGGAGAACGGAATTGACCAGCTTTCATAAAGTGCCGCCAGACATAAGAACACGACAATCAATGAAATGGCATAGATTGCCGGTGCCTGGTTGCCTGATAACCGCTCTTGATAGGACATACCCGTCCATTCGTATCCGATACCCTGCGGTAATTTAGTAACGAAATCTTCCATTAACGCCATGGCTTCACCGGTACTCTTACCTGGAGCCGCTTCGCCCTGTATCTGCATGGATGGTTGACCGTTATAACGTTCCAGACGCGGTGATCCGTGTTCCCAGTGGCTCTGGGTGAATGCGGAGAATGGCACCATTTGTCCGTTGTTACCCCGGATGTACCAGCTTTTAATGTCATCTGGCAGCATACGGAAAGGTGCATCGGCCTGGACATACACTTTTTTCACACGACCACGATCGATAAAGTCATTCACATAAGAACCACCTAACGTGGTTGCCAACGTTGAGCTGATATCTGATAGTGACACGCCAAGTGCCTGAGCTTTTTCCTGATCGATATCAAGACGGAACTGTGGCGTATCTTCCATCCCGTTAGGACGAACTTGTACCAGTGTGTCAGGGTGTTGTGCTGCCATGCCTAGCAGTTGGTTACGTGCTTCTGTCAGTTTTGCATGCCCAAGGTTAGCTTGGTCAATCAACTGGAAGTCGAAACCTGTTGCGGTACCCAGTTCGATAATCGCAGGAAGGTTGACTGCGAAAACCATCGCTTCTTTATACTGGCTAAAGGCCGCGTTTGCCCTTGCTGCAATCGCCAGAACTTTATTTTCTGTACCGCTTCGTTCACTCCAGTCATTTAGACTAGCGAAAGCCAGACCGACGTTCTGCCCACGGCCAGAGAATCCGAAGCCCGTCACGGTAAACACAGACTTGACGTTACTTTTCTCATTATCGAGATAGTAGTTCGTCATTCTGTCCATAATTTGCTGTGTGTTTTCTTGCGTCGCACCTGAAGGCAGTTGAACGATGTTCAGGAGAACCCCCTGATCTTCGTCTGGCAGGAAAGACGTCGGCAAACGTAAGAACAACAGTGCCAGACCTACAACAATCAGCAGATAGATGACCAGGTAGCGACCCGTGCTGCGCAGGATATTTGCCACGCTATCGGTGTAGTGATTGGTGCTTTTCTCGAACAGTCTGTTGAACCAGCCGAAGAAGCCTTTCTTCTCACCGTGATCGCCTTTGGCAATCGGTTTTAGCAGCGTTGCGCAGAGAGCAGGTGTCAAAATTAATGCGACCAGAACCGACAGCACCATCGCAGAAACGATAGTGATGGAGAACTGGCGATAGATTGCCCCTGTGGAGCCACCAGTAAACGCCATCGGGACGAATACTGCGGACAGTACCAGCGCAATACCGACTAACGCACCTTGGATCTGCTCCATGGAACGTTTTGTCGCTTCTTTAGGCGGCAGACCTTCTTCCGCCATGACACGTTCAACGTTTTCCACGACGACGATGGCGTCATCCACCAGAAGCCCGATGGCGAGGACCATAGCGAACATCGTCAAAGTGTTAATGGAATAACCAAACGCGGAGAGGATAGCAAACGTCCCCAGCAAGACGACGGGTACCGCGATGGTTGGGATCAGCGTGGCACGGAAGTTCTGCAAGAACAGATACATAACCAGGAATACCAGTACGATGGCTTCCACCAGCGTTTTCACGACTTCGTTGATCGAGATCTTAACGAAGGGCGTTGTATCATACGGGTAAACCACTTTCATGCCAGAAGGGAAGTACTCTTCCAGTTTTGTTAGTGAATTTTTTACGGCAGTTGCGGTATCCAGCGCATTCGCGCCTGTCGCCAGCTTAATACCGATACCAGCAGCGGGCTGACCATTGTAACGTGCAATCGTGTCATAGCTTTCTGCGCCCAACTCAACGCGGGCAACATCTTTAAGACGAACCTGAGAGCCGTCAGCGTTAACCTTCAGCAGGATTTTAGAGAATTCTTCTGCTGAATTCAGTCGGGTTTGAGCAATGATCGACGCGTTCAACTGCTGGCCGGGAACAGGTGGCGATCCCCCCAGTTGTCCTGCCGCGATCTGGTTGTTTTGGACTCTGATCGCTGCAGTGACATCACCTGAGGTTAACTGATAGTTGTTCAGTTTGTTCGGATCGAGCCAGATACGCATGGCGTACTGTGCACCAAACAGCTGTGCGTCACCGACGCCAGACGTACGGCTGATGGGATCTTTAACGTTAGCAGCCACGTAGTCAGCGATATCTTCCTGTGACATTTTACCGTCTTCACTGATGAAGGCGGCGACCATGAGGAAGCTGCTGCTTGATTTCTGAACGTTAACCCCTTGCTGCTGTACTTCCTGCGGCAGCAGTGGCATAGCCAGTTGCAGTTTGTTCTGCACCTGGACCTGTGCGATATCCGGATTGGTACCTGCGTCAAAGGTCAGCGTAATCTGTACCGTACCAGAAGAGTCACTGCTTGATGACATGTACATCAGGTTATCGATACCGTTCATATTCTGTTCGATAACCTGCGTCACGGAATCTTGCAGCGTTGATGCATCGGCCCCTGGATAATTTGCTGTTATTTCAATCGCAGGTGGAGCGATCGTTGGATACTGAGCAATAGGTAATTTAACTATTGCCAGCAATCCCGTCAGCATCACCATGATGGCGAGCACCCATGCAAAAATGGGTCGATCTATAAAAAACTTAGCCATGAATTATACCGGCTCCTGTTAGAACGTCTTAAGACTTCGCGGGTTCTGCTGACGCTTGCGGCGCCTGCTGATTTTCTGGAGCGACTTCTTTCGTTTTCACCTGCGCACCGGGCCTAATTCTTTGCAGTCCGGTGACGATAACGCGATCGCCCGCTTTCAAGCCTTCGGTAACCAACCATTTGTCACCAACTGCCTTACTGGTTTTAAGCGTGCGAGGCTCGACTTTATCGCCTTCACCAACCACCATCGCCGTGGCTTGACCACGTGGATCGCGGGTAACACCTTGCTGAGGAACTAACAAGGCTGTTGGGTTCACGCCGGAATCGAGACGCGCTCGTACAAACATTCCGGGAAGGAGGTTGTGCTGTGGGTTCGGGAAAATAGCGCGCAGTGTGATGGAACCGGTGGTTTCGTCTACCGTAACATCAGAGAATTCTAATGTACCTGCCTCAGTATATTCAGTACCGTTTTCCAAAAGCAGGCGGACATTTGCTTTGCCTTCACTTTGTTTCAGCGTGCCGTTTTCCAGCTCTTTCTTCAGTTGTAGAAAATCATTGCTGGACTGCGTGACGTCAACATAGATCGGATCAAGCTGTTGGACGGTCGTTAATGCCGTTGCTTGCCCGGTTGCCACTAATGCGCCTTCCGTTACCGTTGATTTACCTACACGGCCTTCGATTGGCGAATTGACTTTGGTGTAAGCCAGATTGATTTGCGCGGTGTCAACCGCCGCTTTAGCTGCCTGAACCGCAGCATCAGCTTGACGAGAGGTGGCAACAGCCTGATCGTAATCCTGCTTGCTGACGTAGTTGGTGCCTAGCAGCGGTTTATAGCGATTAACGGTCAGACGGGCAATTTCTGCCTGAGCCTGAGTCTGAGCGAGTGAACCCTTGGCGCTGTTGTAGTTTGCCTGATATGTCGCAGGATCGATCTGATACAGCGATGCGCCAGCTTTGACGTCAGACCCTTCAACAAAATTGCGTTTGAGGATAATCCCGCCAACCTGTGGGCGAACCTCAGCAATGCGGTAAGCACTTGTGCGGCCCGGCAGCTCGGTCATGACATTCAGCGCTTCCGTTTTCAACGTCACAATACCCACTTCAGGCATCTGCCGCTGTGCGCCGCCCTGCTGATTGTTGCTGTCATTACATCCTGCGAGTATTAAGCCGCCAGAAAGCATCAGAACTGCCGCCAGAGGCGTTAGCCCTCTGTTTTTGTTCATAGATAAACCTCAAGTGTCCGATTTGAAATTGACCAATGGATCACAAGCTTAAAAACCCATTGCTGCTATAGTCTTATGTTCATGCTATGTTACATACATTCTCGAATGTATGTAAATCACGCTTTCCTTCAAATACAGCGATATGGCACGAAAATCCAAATTATCATGGCACGAAAAACCAAAAAACAGGCCCAGGAAACTCGACAACATATACTGGATACTGCGTTAAGAGTCTTCTCTGAACATGGAGTGTCCGCAACTTCATTGTCTGACATTGCGACTGCTGCTGGTGTGACTCGGGGTGCTATTTATTGGCATTTTAAGAACAAAGCCGAAATCTTTGATGAGATTTGGGCGTTGTCAGAGTCAAAAATCAGCGAGTTTGAAATAGAGTATCAGACAAAATTCCCTGATAATCCACTCCGCGTGATGCGTGAATTATTGATTTATATGCTGCGTTTAACCGTTAGTGATACACATTGGCGCTCCATTATGGAAATCGTTTTTCACAAATGTGAGTTTGTCGGTGAAATGTTGCAATCGTACAATGCGCGCAAAGAGCTCTATCTCTCCTGTTATGTTGATATTGAAGAAAACCTGATTAAGTGCATTCGAGTGGGGATGTTGCCGACGGACATTTATCCCCGTCGTGCGGCGATTGCGTTGCGTGCTTATTTTTCTGGCGTGATGGAAAACTGGCTATTTATGCCGGAAAGTTTCGATCTCGATCAGGAAGCCCCTGCGCTGGTGGATGCCTTTATCGATATGTTGCATTTTAGTCCGGCGCTACGTAAACCCGCTGAATAAGCTGTTGATCGACGGTGCTAACACAAGTTGCCTTTACGTGCTGAGTTATTTTTGCCTTAGGCAGAGTATTTAGCGTCACCGTCTTCTTGTGAACGCTTCTTTTCAAAATCGGTCCGTACAATCTCCAAGGCGGCAAGCGCGATACGCGGTTCGATCTGGTTTTCTTCTAGCAACATAATCAAATCGACCGCCAGCTTGACCTCGGGTGGGGCATTTTCAAGTGACATGAACCCGTTCCTCTTTTTTCTTGGTGAATCCGCCGTGCTATGGTTCTTGCTCTCGGCGTTCTATCTTCCGCTCCAGTCGCGATAGCGCCTGACGGCAGCGTGACAGCCGTCCTTCCAGCGCTGCCAGCTCTTTTTGCAGCCGCTGTTGCTCGCTGAAGAGCGTCTGAGTGATGAGCAGGCTTTCTCTATCCTGAATCATAGAAAGCAGACGGCGTTCATAATCCTGATGTTCCGCCAGCTTGTGATACATATCTTCCTGCTCTGGTGCTGCACGTTGCTCTTGCCTGCGCAATGGTTGCGTTGCCAGCTCACGCTGCAATGCGGCTATCTGGCTGACCAATTTTTCAGCCAGAAACGCTACACGTTCGGTGCGTTGCTCTGCGACTAATTGCTTTATTACGTGCAGGTTTTGTTCAACTTCGGCGCGATAATCACGTAGCCGAGTGCCATAGCTGCTAAAAAGCTGACGATCAAAGCGTGATTGCGGCACAGCTTTATCCGCCAGCGGCTCAAGTGCTTTCGCTAGCGTGTTAATTTGTTGTTCAAGTGCTTGCAGCAATCGGTGCGTGTTCACTTTTTTCCCTTACGGTCAGGCTGATGATTCAGCGAGTCGGCGCGTGGTAGATCGGCACAGTGAGTCTGTGTCGCCTGAATACACTGCATGAGGATATCTTAACTAATTCATCGGGCAAGGTGGTGATAAAGTGTGATGGATATTGTCGTAGACAAAGCATATTGAGTAGATAACACATAGTAGTAGTGAACAAAGTATAAAGGTGAATATGTATCGCGTGTTGCTGATGATATTGGGGTGGGTTTCCGTTGTGCTGGCAACGTTGGGCGTCGTGTTACCTTTATTACCAACAACGCCTTTCTTGCTACTGGCCGCCTGGTGCTTTGCCCGCTCGTCCCCGCGTTTCCATGACTGGCTACTGTACCGTTCCTGGTTTGGCAGCTATCTGCGTCATTGGCAGCAACATCGGGCGCTGCCGCCTGGGGCAAAATGGAAGGCTGTAACCATGATTCTATTAACGTTCGCATTGTCGCTCTGGCTGGTTAAGTTGGTATGGGTCAGGATTTTGTTGTTGGTCATTTTGGTTATTTTGCTGACCTTCATGCTTCGTTTACCCGTGGTTGATCCAGAACAACAAACGCAGGGCGCAGATCCGAAAAGATAGCGTAAGCGGCGGCCTCTGTGACGGGAATACAAAAAATACGCACCCAGAGTGCGGATAGTTGCATTTACCCGTCACTTTGACTAAATTTGACCGTTTTCGTGCGCGGGTCGCCATTTTCCTCTTTGTCATAATGCCTCTTCATCACCTCATGCGATGATGAAAGCCTTGTGGTGACCGGCATTGGTATGTTCAGAACGTTTTATCAGGCACAACTATGATGACCGTAACAGCGAAGCAGGCAGAGTTAATTAAAAACAGTATCAAAAGCATCCCCGATTATCCGAAGCCGGGCATACTGTTCCGTGATGTCACTAGCCTGCTGGAAGATCCTGTGGCCTATGCAGCCAGTATTGAGATGCTGGCAAACCATTACCGTAACACCGGTGTGACGAAGGTTGTCGGTACTGAAGCGCGTGGTTTCCTGTTTGGCGCACCTGTTGCGTTGGCGCTGGGCGTAGGTTTTGTTCCCGTGCGTAAACCTGGCAAGCTACCACGTCCGACTATCGGTGAAAGCTATGAACTGGAATACGGTTCAGATACGCTGGAAATTCATGCAGATGCGATCTCCGCTGGCGACAATGTGCTGGTGATCGACGATCTGTTGGCAACTGGCGGTACGCTTGAGGCCACGGTGAAATTGATCCGTCGTCTGGGTGGTTCGGTCAATGATGCTGCGTTTATCATCAATTTGTTCGATCTGGGTGGCGAGCAGCGCCTGACCGAGATGGGTATCACCTGCTATAGCCTGGTCGACTTCCCCGGACATTAATCATAACAGTCTCGCCGATAGCGGCGTGGCTGTGTTAGCATGATCGCCTCAATAACTCGACTGTTGCGGTATTGATGAGCTATCAGGTTCTTGCCCGTAAGTGGCGTCCCCAAACCTTTTCCCATGTTGTCGGTCAGGAGCATGTCCTGACCGCGTTGGCTAACGGCCTTTCCCTAGGCAGAATCCATCACGCTTATTTGTTTTCCGGCACCCGCGGTGTCGGGAAGACGTCGATTGCCCGTTTGTTGGCAAAAGGGCTGAATTGCGAACAGGGCGTGACGGCAACGCCCTGTGGTCAGTGTGACAACTGCCGTGAAATCGAGCAGGGCCGTTTTGTCGATTTGATCGAAATCGATGCCGCGTCTCGCACTAAAGTCGAGGACACGCGCGATCTGCTGGATAATGTGCAGTACGCTCCTGCGCGGGGGCGATTCAAGGTGTACCTGATTGACGAAGTTCACATGCTATCGCGCCACAGCTTTAATGCGCTGCTGAAAACGCTGGAAGAGCCGCCTCCGCACGTTAAATTTCTGCTGGCGACTACCGATCCGCAAAAACTGCCGGTGACTATTCTGTCGCGCTGTCTGCAATTTCATCTCAAAGCGCTGGATGTCGAACAGATTCGTGCGCATCTGGAGCAGGTATTACAGGCAGAAAATCTCGTCAGTGAGCCGCGTGCGCTACAGCTTCTAGCACGTGCTGCCGATGGGAGCTTGCGTGATGCGCTGAGTCTGACCGATCAGGCCATTGCCATGGGACAGGGGCAGGTCACGACCGCTTCCGTCAGCCAAATGCTGGGAACGCTGGACGATGAGCAGCCGTTGGCACTCATTGAGGCGCTGGCGAAAGGCGATGGGGCACAGGTCATGTCGCTGTTAGATCAGGTCGCGGCACGAGGTGTGGATTGGGAATCGCTGCTAGTAGAAACCCAGACGCTGTTGCACCGCATTGCGATGGTCCAACTGCTGCCTGCGGCGCTGGGCGATGATTACGCCGCAGTTGAAGCGCGTATGCGAGAGTTAGCGCGTGCGCTGCCGCCTACGGACGTGCAGCTTTATTACCAGACGATGCTCATTGGTCGCAAAGAGTTGCCTTTTGCGCCCGATCGTCGGATGGGCGTTGAAATGACGCTACTGAGAGCATTGGCGTTTCACCCCAGTCAGATTATTGCTGAACCTGTGGCACCCGTAAGCGTCGCACCTGCTCAGGCTGCGCGTGCGCCTTCTATTATTCAGCCTTCTCTCCAGACTCCTGCACAGCAGCCTGTTGCCACGACATCGGCGACGGTTCGTGCGCCAATTCAGCCAAGCAGTGAGCCGCATGAAAACGTGCAGCCGCCATCTTATTCTTCCGAACCGCCGATGGATGCCTCTGCGTATGCGCCGCCGTTAGGGGAAATGCCCGCTTCAACGGGTTCTGCGGATCAATATGGTGATAGCGAACTGCCTGATGCAACGTCTCAGCTATTACAGGCTCGCAGCCAGCTCCTGCGAAAACAGGGGAGTACGCCACCAAAAAAGGCTGATCCGGCAGCGTCTGACAACACGCGGCCGGCAACCTCAGCGCTAGAGCGATTGGCTTCGGTGACTGAGCGTAGCATTCAACGGCAAAATGCGAAAACGTCTCCCTCCGAGCCCAAAAAGCCGGAAGCGTATCGTTGGCGGGCGCAGAATAAAGTCGAAGAAGAGAAGGCCGATGTAGCGACGCCAAAAGCGTTGCGTTCAGCATTAGAGCACGAAAAAACACCTGAACTTGCGGCACGGCTAGCGGAAGAGTCACTGGAGCGGGATGCATGGGCGGCGGAAATCCATCGTCTGACGTTGCCAAAGCTGGTACAACAGCTGGCACTTAATGCGTTTAAAGAGAGCGAAGAAGCAGGTAAGATCCATCTGCATCTGCGTTCATCCCAGCGGCATCTTAATTCGCCTGCGGCGCAAAAGACGCTGTTGGACGCATTGACGGCTCACTACGGGCATCCTGTAGAATTACTGATTACTGAAGACGACAATCCGGCGGTGCGGACGCCGCTAGAGTGGCGTCAGGCTATCTATGAAGAAAAGCTGGCGCAGGCGCGTCAGTCAATTTTGGCCGATACAACGATTCAAACGCTGCGGCGTTTCTTTGATGCGGAACTGGACGAAGAAAGTATCCGCCCTGTTTAACCGCTGCGAGTGTGCAGCCCGACGTGATAGAGAGAAAACTATGTTTGGTAAAGGTGGAATTGGCAACCTGATGAAGCAAGCCCAGCAGATGCAGGAAAAAATGCAGCAGATGCAGGAAGAAGTGGCGAATCTGGAAGTCACGGGCGAATCGGGTGCAGGTCTGGTGAAAATCACGATCAACGGTGCGCATAACTGCCGCCGTGTTGAGATCGATCCAAGCCTAATGGAAGACGACAAAGAGATGCTGGAAGACCTGATCGCTGCGGCGTTCAACGATGCCGCTCGTCGTATTGCTGAAACGCAAAAAGAGAAAATGGCGTCGGTTTCCAGCGGTATGCAACTGCCGCCGGGCTTCAAGATGCCGTTCTGATGCAGACCAGTCCGCTTCTTGAATCACTGGTGGAAGCGCTGCGTTGTCTGCCAGGCGTTGGGCCCAAGTCGGCGCAGCGCATGGCGTTTCAACTGCTGCAACGTAACCGCAGTGGCGGTATGCGTCTGGCGCAGGCGTTGACGCGGGCGATGTCCGAAATCGGTCACTGTAGCGATTGTCGGACATTCACCGAGCAGGACGTTTGTGCGATTTGCTCGAACCCGCGCCGTCAGCAAAATGGGCAGATTTGCGTGGTAGAAAGCCCGGCTGATATTCATGCCATTGAACAGACGGGGCAGTTTGCTGGTCGGTACTTTGTACTGATGGGGCATTTGTCGCCGCTGGATGGCATTGGCCCGGACGATATCGGTTTGGGGCGGTTGGAAGAGCGCCTGCAGGTGGAATCGATAAGCGAAGTGATTCTGGCGACTAACCCGACGGTAGAAGGCGATGCGACGGCAAACTATATCGCTGAACTGTGCGCACAGCACGGCGTGATGGCCAGCCGCATTGCACACGGTGTTCCCGTTGGCGGTGAGCTGGAAATGGTCGATGGCACCACTCTTTCCCATTCGCTTGCAGGTCGTCAGCCCTTCCGGTTTTAATCTGTCGGCTGCCAGTAGGATTATCTGGCAGCCGCAGTCTTGTTTTCCTCTTTCCTCTCACCGTTTTCTTTTTTCGCTGAAATTTACCCCTTGAAATCAGCTTGGTTTATCCCCATTTGCTACTTATCGTCAGTTTAATCAGCCTGAATAATATTAGGATTGAGGTAAGCAACAATGAGTATGAAAGGCCAAGAAACTCGCGGGTTCCAGTCCGAAGTTAAGCAACTCCTGCATTTGATGATCCATTCGCTCTATTCCAACAAAGAAATTTTTCTGCGTGAATTGATCTCCAACGCCTCCGATGCGGCAGACAAATTACGTTTTCGTGCGCTGTCCGCACCAGAACTGTATGCGGGCGATGGCGACCTGCGCGTGCGGGTGTCTACGGATAAAGAAAAACGTACGCTGACGATTTCTGACAACGGTATCGGCATGAGCCGTGACGAAGTCATTGATAATCTGGGTACGATTGCGAAATCCGGCACCAAGGCTTTTCTGGAATCTATGGGTTCCGATCAGGTTAAAGATAGCCAACTGATTGGCCAGTTCGGCGTGGGTTTCTACTCCGCCTTCATCGTGGCGGATAAAGTGACTGTGCGTACCCGTGCCGCGGGTGCGAATGCCGATCAGGGCGTGTACTGGGAATCTGCCGGCGAAGGTGACTACACCATCGCTGACATCACCAAAGACGATCGCGGTACGGAAATTACTCTGCATCTGCGCGAAGGTGAAGACGAGTTCCTGGATGACTGGCGTGTGCGTTCCGTCATCAGCAAATATTCCGACCATATCGCGTTGCCAGTAGAAATTGAAGCCCAGACGGAAAGCGAAGAAGAAGGCGGTGAGTCCACCGTTAGCTGGGAAAAAATTAACAAGGCACAGGCCCTGTGGACGCGCAGCAAATCAGAAGTCAGCGATGAAGAGTACAATGAGTTTTATAAACATATCTCCCACGACTTTACCGATCCGCTGAGCTGGAGCCACAACCGTGTGGAAGGTAAGCAGGAATATACCAGCCTGCTTTACATCCCTGCGCGTGCACCGTGGGATATGTGGAACCGCGATCATAAACACGGCTTGAAACTGTACGTTCAGCGCGTCTTTATTATGGATGACGCTGAGCAGTTCATGCCGAACTACCTGCGTTTTGTTCGTGGCCTGATTGATTCCAACGATCTGCCGTTGAACGTTTCCCGTGAGATTTTGCAGGACAGCCGCGTGACGCAGAATTTGCGTAATGCTCTGACTAAACGTGTGCTGCAAATGCTGGATAAACTGGCGAAAGACGACGCGGAAAAATACCAGACGTTCTGGCAACAGTTTGGTCTGGTGCTGAAAGAAGGCCCAGCGGAAGACGGTAGCAACCGCGAAGCGATCGCGAAACTGCTGCGCTTTGCTACCACGCAATCCGACAGCTCCGCACAGACGGTATCGCTGGAAGATTACGTTAGCCGGATGGTGGAAGGTCAGGACAAGATCTATTACATCACCGCAGACAGCTATGCGGCGGCGAAGAGCAGCCCGCACCTGGAGCTGTTCCGTAAGAAAGGTATTGAGGTATTGCTGTTGTCCGAGCGTATTGACGAGTGGATGATGAGCTACCTGACCGAGTTCGACGGTAAATCCTTCCAGTCAGTCAGCAAAGCGGATGATACGCTGGATAAACTGGCTGATGAAGAAAACGATGCGCAGAAAGAAGCACAAAAAGCGCTGGAGCCGTTTGTTGAGCGTGTGAAAACCCTGCTGGGCGAGCGCGTTAAAGATGTGCGTTTCACCTACCGTTTGACCGATACGCCTGCGATTGTCGTAACGGATGCGGACGAGATGAGCACGCAGATGGCGAAACTGTTCGCCGCAGCGGGCCAGCAAGCACCGGAAGTGAAGTACATTTTTGAACTGAATCCGGAGCATGCGCTTATTAAACGTGCGGCTGACGTTTCTGATGAAGCGGAGTTTGGCGAGTGGGTCGAGCTGCTGCTGGATCAGGCTCTGCTGGCCGAACGCGGTACGCTGGACGATCCGAACCTGTTCATCCGCCGTATGAATCAGCTGTTAAGTGCCTGATAGTGATATCCTCCAGACCCCGGTGTTAACTGGGGTCTTCCCCCCGATTTTACGTTTCCTTCCGTTATTGGGCGTTTCTTCGTCTACACTGAATGGCAACATTGGGCAGACGGCAAACCGTATTTTTAGGTATCTTGCTTTTTTCATCTGCCTGCGCGTTGCTGAAGCGAGCCCGTTCCTTGAGCATAAGCGTCTGGAATGGTATGGTTTAGCGTTTTTCAAATTTATTTTATAAATATTACATAGCAAGGGGATTTACGCGATGCGTATTATTCTGCTGGGCGCTCCGGGCGCAGGCAAAGGTACTCAGGCTCAATTCATCATGGAGAAATACGGTATTCCGCAGATTTCCACGGGTGACATGCTGCGTGCAGCGGTAAAAGCGGGTACTGAATTGGGCAAGCAGGCTAAAGAAATCATGGACGCAGGTAAACTGGTCACTGATGAACTGGTCATTGCTCTGGTTAAAGAGCGCATCGCCCAGGAGGATTGCCGTAACGGTTTTCTGCTGGATGGCTTCCCACGCACCATTCCACAAGCTGATGCGATGAAAGATGCAGGCATCAATGTGGATTACGTTATCGAATTTGCCGTTCCTGACGAACTGATCATCGATCGTATCATTGGCCGTCGCGTTCATGCGGCGTCCGGTCGTGTCTATCATGTAAAATTCAATCCGCCTAAAGTTGAAGGCAAAGACGACGTGACGGGCGAAGAGCTGAGCATTCGTAAGGACGATCAGGAAGATACCGTGCGTAAGCGTCTGGTTGAGTACCATCAGCAAACGGCACCACTGGTTTCTTACTATCAGAAAGAAGCTGACGCGGGTAACACGCGCTATTTCAAAGTGGAAGGCACGCGTAAAGTGGAAGAAGTTCGCGCAGAACTGGAAACCATTCTGGGCTAATTTTTCTAACTAAGCGAATCATACTCCGCTATCTGAATGCCAGACGACCATCTGGCATTTTTTCGATCTGAGATCCTCATTTACTTTGTTTCCTCTATTGATAGCATCGGCGTTACCCCTGCTATCTATCCGTATTTGTTTAGCTTTTTTTCGCTACAATAGGCATTTGATGTTACGCACGGGCGGGCTGAGAGAAAGCCTGCTTCTCCATAAAAGGAAGACGGCGATGAAACAAGAGAAATACGGCGTGCTGATGGTGAACTTAGGGACACCCGATGCCCCGACGCCGCAGGCGGTGAGGCGCTATCTGGCGGAGTTTCTAAGCGACCGACGCGTAGTCGATACGCCGCGCCTGCTATGGTGGCCACTGCTGCGCGGTATCATCCTGCCAATCCGCTCACCGCGAGTGGCGAAGCTCTATCAGTCGGTCTGGATGGAAGAGGGATCGCCGCTGTTGGTGATTAGCCGCCGACAGCAGCAGGCACTGGCCGCGCGCATGCCGGAAACGCCTGTGGAACTGGGGATGAGCTATGGTTCACCCAGCCTACGTTCGGCGCTGGATAAGTTACTGGTGCAGGGTGTCACGCAACTGGTGGTCTTGCCGATGTATCCGCAATATTCCTGTTCAACAACCGCAGCCGTGTGGGATGGGTTAGCGGCGCAGTTGCGTGATAATCGTCAACTGCCTGCGATTCGTTTTATCCGTGATTACGCCGAACATCCTGCTTATATTGCGGCGTTGAAGCACCGTGTCGAGCAGTCTTTTGCTGAACACGGTGAACCGGACAGATTAGTGATCTCCTATCATGGCATCCCAGTACGTTATGCCAACGAAGGGGATGACTATCCACAACGTTGTCGGGCGACCACAGAGGCGCTGATTGCTGCGCTGGGGCTGCCGGAAGGCAAAATAATGATGACCTTCCAGTCACGTTTTGGCCGTGAACCTTGGCTGACGCCATATACGGATGAAACCATGCAGGGGCTACCCGCGCAGGGAATCAAGCACATTCAGATTATGTGCCCCGGTTTTTCCGCTGACTGTCTGGAAACGTTGGAGGAGATTCAGGAACAGAACCGTGAAATTTTCCTGCACGCAGGCGGAGAGGCATTTCACTATATTCCTGCGCTCAATGACGATCCGCTGCACATCGATCTGCTGGAACAGCTAGTGAGTAAAGCAGAGTAGGGAAAGACGGTTTTTTGTCTGGCGACGTTTGCAGGCATATCGATATCGCACAGCGTAAAAAAATGGCGGGCCAAATAGGCTCGCCATTTTTGTCTCTAACGTGTAGCCATTTAGATAGGGCACGCCTGAGGTGCGGGTGGAATGTCATCCAGCTTCAACATAGTGATCATGCTATTGGCGATTTCCCGTTCCCCCATCACCACCTCGTTGGCACCGTGCTCGATAATGTAGCTGACTTCATCGTCATAGTGCGCGCGGGCAATAATTTCTAGGTCTGCACGCTTCTCACGAGCTGCCGCGACGACTTCTCCCGCTTCATAGCCGTTCGGAATCGTCAGTAATAACCAACGGGCGCAGTCCAGACGCGCAATATCCATGATTTCAGGCTTGGTGGCGTTGCCCAATACGGCTTTAATTCCCTGCTCGCGCAGTGCATCAACCCGTGTACGCGAATTCTCAATGACGACGATAGGTATTCCGGCCTGATGCAGCTTGGCGCCAATCAGGCTACCAACGCGACCATAGCCGACCAGCAATGCGTGGTTGCACATATCGACAGGAATCTGTTTCTCTTCCTCAATCGCTTCTTCCACGATCTGCTCTTCGATGGTTTCATGCTTCGCCAGATAGCGCTCAAGCAGCGTAAACAGCAGCGGGTTTATCATGATGGAGAGAATGGCACCGGCCAGTACCAGATTCCGTCCTTCTTCGGACAGCAGCCCCAGCACAATACCGAGTCCGGCCAAAATAAAGGCAAATTCACCGATCTGCGCCAGACTGGCGGAAATCGTTAGTGCTGTCCGCTTGGAGTGACCAAAGAGTCGAACCAGCACGAAAGCGGCGGCTGACTTACCGAACACGATAATGGCCAGCGTGATCAGCACGGAAATGGGGTCGTTCAGCAGGATCATCGGATCAAACAGCATACCGACGGAAACGAAGAACAGTACGGCGAAGGCATCACGCAGCGGCAGCGTGTCGTGCGCCGCACGCTGGCTGAGTTCAGATTCGTTCAATACCACACCAGCGAAGAAGGCGCCCAGTGCAAAGGAGACATCAAACAGCTTCACCGCGCCAAAGGCGATACCCAGTGCCATGGCTAACACTGCCAGCGTGAAAAGCTCACGTGAGCCAGTGCTGGCACTTTTTGCCAATACCCACGGCACCAGACGGCGACCGACGACAATCATCAGGGTAATAAACGCAATCACTTTACCGATGGTCCAGGCCAAATCGGTCAGCAGTTTTCTGGTGTCGGCATGCTCAGCGCCGATCATGTCGCCGAAGGCCGGTAGCAGAACCAGCGTAAGGACCATTGCCAGATCTTCCACAATCAGCCAACCGATGGCAATTTGACCACGCTGACTATCAATCAACTGTCTTTCTTCCAACGCGCGTAGCAGAACCACGGTACTGGCGGTGGACAGGCTGAGGCCAAAAACTAGGCCGCTCGCCAAGCTCCAACCCAGCATGGTGGATAACCCCATTCCAAGTAGCGTTGCCACGGCAATCTGGGCTATCGCACCGGGAATGGCGATGGACTTTACCGCCATGAGATCTTTCAGCGAGAAGTGCAGGCCAACGCCAAACATCAGCAGGATTACGCCAAGTTCAGCGAGTTCTGATGCCAATGAAGCATCGGCAACGAAGCCGGGTGTAAAAGGACCGACAAGAACGCCTGCTGCAAGGTACCCAACAAGGGGGGAGATACGCAGGCGGTGTGCCAGAATACCAAGGATGAAGGCAAGAACCAGCCCCCCAGCGATAGTAGAAATTAGCGGTGTTGCAGCATGCATCCCAACTCCTTGTGCCATAGGTGAAACGTCATTGAGCGGATTTACCCTTCTTGCTTTGACGTTACTGCGTGGTTAGCAGCACTTACGTACCCTTATGACTTTTATTATGTACCGAAAAGTGTATGGGGATTCGTTCGTTTGCTGTTTGACTGCAACGCCAATGATTCCGAGTATAGATAAAATCTATTGCATATAGCGAAATGTTGCTTGGATAAAAGTGGTATTTTATAAAAAAATCAGTTTTATCCAGTAAAATTTAGTCTAGCATAGATTTAATGATGATTTCTCACGATGGGTATTGATAAACATGCATAATTATTATTTTTTCCTGATGTTATAGGCTGTAATTTCCCGCGACTTTCTCATGTATTCAGTGGAATGGTTTTATCCACCTGCGTAAAACCTCGGAAAATAGGGGATAAACAGTATTTTGTTGGATTATTCCGATGAAGTATCCATATTAGCAAGAATTCGTGACAGCATGACAACGGCACCAAGCCAGCGTGATATTACTCTGACTGCGATACCTAATCTGATTTTGTCGGCTATCGCGCATTGATGACGGGTGGCGTGAATGCGCTTCGCGCATTGTTCATCTTGCTGTGCTAATTTGTGTGGTGAATTTCTTAGTGGTTCCACTGGGTCTTTAAAATAAACGGAGATTTATCATGCGCTTTTCAGTAAAAGCTCTGGGATGTGCGATGGCGGTATCGCTCGCGCTAACACCTGTAATGTCAATGGCTTGGGAAAAAGACAAAACATACACTATCACTATCTTGCATACCAATGACCATCACGGCCACTTCTGGCATAACGACCACGGTGAATATGGATTGGCCGCGCAAAAAACGCTGGTCGATCAGATTCGTCAGGAAGTGGCGAGTAAAGGTGGCAGCGTACTGTTGCTTTCCGGTGGTGATATTAATACCGGTGTGCCTGAGTCCGATTTGCAGGATGCCGAACCAGATTTCCGCGGTATGAACATGGTCGGCTATGATGCAATGGCACTCGGCAACCATGAATTCGATAATCCGCTGTCTGTCCTGCGTCAGCAGGAAAAATGGGCGAAATTCCCGCTGTTATCGGCCAATATCTACCAAAAAAGCACCAGTCAGCGCTTATTTAAGCCCTATGCCCTGTTCGACAAGCAAGGTGTGAAAATCGCGGTTATCGGCCTGACAACGGACGATACGGCCAAATTAGGCAATCCTGAGTATTTTACCGATATCGAATTCCGTAATCCTTCGACAGAAGCGAAGCAGGTTGTTGAGCAATTGCGTAAGAGCGAAAAGCCGGATGTGATTATTGCTGCGACGCACATGGGGCACTATGACGACGGTAATCATGGTTCTAATGCGCTGGGTGATGTGGAAATGGCACGTAGCTTGCATGCTGGATATCTGGACATGATTGTCGGCGGCCACTCGCAGGATCCGGTCTGTATGGCGCAGGAAAATAAAAAGCAGGTGGATTATGTGCCGGGTACGCCTTGTGCACCCGATCGTCAGAACGGCACTTGGATTGTTCAGGCACACGAGTGGGGTAAATATGTCGGTCGTGCTGATTTCACATTCCGCAATGGTGAGTTGAAGCTTGAGCATTATCAGTTGATTCCGATCAACTTGAAGAAAAAGGTAGAGAAAGACGGCAAAACCGAACGTGTTTTCTATACGCATGAAATCACGCAGAATTCTGATGTTATGAAAATGCTGACGCCGTTCCAGGAAAAAGGGCAGGCGCAGTTGGGCATCAAGATCGGTAGCGTGAAAGGCAAGCTGGAAGGCGATCGCAATCAGGTACGTTTCCGTCAGACCAATCTGGCGCACGTGCTGCTGTCTGCACAGCTTGAACGTGCTGGGGCTGATTTTGCCATCATGAGCGGCGGTGGCGTACGCGATTCGATTGAATCAGGTGATATCACTTATAAAGATGTGCTGAAGGTTCAGCCGTTTGCCAACACGTTGGTCTATGTGGATATGAAAGGCAGCGACGTCGAAAAGTATCTGGCCGTAGCCGCCAATAAAAAGGTGGATTCTGGTGCCTATGCGCAATTTCTTAACGTCAGCCTGACAGCCGACGGGCAGGGCGTACAGAACGTGAAAATCAAAGGCGAGCCGTTGCAGGCAGATAAAGTTTACCGTATGGCAACGCTGAACTTTAATGCGATGGGTGGCGATGGTTATCCGCGCCTTGATAATCTGCCGAGCTATGTGAACACTGGCTTTGTCGATGCTGAAGTGCTGAAGCAGTATATCGAGAAGCATTCTCCGCTGGATGCGGAAGCCTACGCGACGAAAGGCGAAATCGTTTATAAGTAGTTAATAATAAAAGCGGTTTTTGTTTCTTTGCTGGTGACATAAACCGCCATTTTTCTGAGGCCTTTCTGAGGAATACTGCTGCATTAAGCACGTAATTATTAGAGGTAAAATAATATAATTAGCTGATTTTATTTGTTGAAAAAATTTTCTTTACTAAAGTGCATTAAAATAATATCCCTGCCAAACGATCGATACTCCTGATGCCTTTTATCAACGGAGTTATCAACATAATGCAAAGCGTCAATATTGAAATCAACGTCTGTGACAGTACAGGAAAATCAACGTGTACCGTTCACCCTCCTATTCAGGTTGATCCTCATTCCTGCTGTCATTCAAATAACGAATGCGAACCGCAACCCAGTGTTTCCGGCGTTGCCTCCGTATTCGGGCGTACCGGTGTTGTAACGGCACAAGCGGGTGATTATACCGCCGATCAGATCACCGAAACTACCACCAGAAAATTTGCCTCGCCGGATGAAAAAGCAATCTGGAATGCAAAGCAGGATGCACTAGTTTCTGGCACCACTATCCGCACGCTCTTTGGCCAATCGCTGCTGGGCAGCGGTGATGTTTCACCGACGCCAGCGCAAATGGGTGTCGCTGCGGTGGGGCATACTCACACCACAGCGGACATCACCGACTACACGCAAAAAACAAAGCAGCTCATTCATTCCTCGCTGGAAGCCGGCGCGGGTGTTACGCTGAGTTATAATCCGGTGAATGAGAAAACCATTATCAGTGCAGCAGGCGGTGGTTCCGTCGGCGGTTCGGGCTATATTGTTGCCGATCGTCAGGGCGCAACGGCGGGGCAAAATCATGCGTTCAGCATTAGTCCACAAAATACGTTTAATCTCGCGGCTTATGCGCTGAAAGAAGAAGCGGGGGCGGCGAATCAGACTTACGTTGTTGATGATTTTAATGCATCGAGTGAGCCAAATTATCACGTGACGAGTGCGGTTATTTTTGATGGGCAAGCACAGCCATACATGGGTGGGGTTATCGAATTGGTTGAATCAGGTGGAGAATATTTTGCAGATATAAAACCTGGAGCTAAAGCGTTATTAATCGATGATACGGAAACAACGTCCATTATCCCTGAAATGGAATCAAATGTATCTCCGAGCGGATATACGATTTCTTCATCATCGATATACACTCCAGCATATTCTGGGTGGATGGCGTTTTCGTCGACCAATCCTGGTTTTTGGAATTCTGAAGTTGGACCAACAGCTGAAGAACCTCAGTGGCTGCGGGTAGATCTACCGAACCCAGAAGCTATCGGCGGTTATTCAATCCAGAATCGATTATCATCTGTTATCAGTAGTCCACGATCATGGCGATTTGAGGGCAGTCATGATGGGATTACATGGGAATCCCTTCATTCTGTTAATAATGATACGAATAGTAACGCTGGGATTATCAGAGAGTACAGAATATCCTCATCAGTAGCGTATGCGTCATACCGAATTATTATCACTGAATCAAACCCAAATACTAACTATGTTGTTATACAAAACATTAAATTATTCCCTCATGGCCGCATGCTGATTAATGGCAATGATAATGCATGGTATACGGTTAATAATGGATTGCTGGAGAATATTGCAACGGCTGACTTTAGTCGTGGATTTTCATCATCTGGAACTATTAATGGCTCTGATTTTTCCGCTATTTCTCCGTTCTCAGTACACGCAGAGAATCAGCGCAATATTAAATTGACGTATCTCCCGAATTCACAAATCGTTATCAGTAAATCCCTATTATCTGCCTCTGCGGGTTCGTGGGCAAAAATCAATGCCGCCACGCTAACCGCCACGCAGACGGGCAAGGGCAAAGTGCGTGTCGCTGTGACGCGGGACTTGGTGAACTGGCATGTCTTGCGGAGCGGGGCGTGGGTTGATGTGGGGGCGCTGTCAGCCGATACCGCAGGCGCAGAAGCACTGATTGCGGACGGTATGACGCCAGCCGAGCTTGGCGGTATTACGGCGGCACAGTGGACGGAGCTGTTTTCATCCAATAACGGCGTACCGGATTCACTCGCGTTTGCGTTTGCGCTTGATATTACCGATCCGGTGACAGACGTTGCGACGATTGATCGTCTGGTGCTGAGCGTCAACGATGCCTCAAGCTGGAAAGTGCAGTCACCTGCGGAAGTGGAAATCCGCTGGCGCACCGACAGTGTGACATTCCGCACTGCGACGGCGGGTAATTATAAACTGGCGTATCAGGTTCCGTAATTATTCACCCAATGACATATTCTAATGGCCGCGTATTTGCGGCCATTTTTTCTTCTGTATTTTATATAAAAAGAGGCAACAGATTAGTAACGTGCTTTAAAATAATCTCTCTGGATATTAAGTGATACTCCCCATGCCCTTTATCAACGGAGTTATCAACATAATGCAAAGCGTCAATATTGAAATCAACGTCTGTGACAGTACAGGAAAATCAACGTGTACCGTTCACCCTCCTATTCAGGTTGATCCTCATTCCTGCTGTCATTCAAATAACGAATGCGAACCGCAACCCGGTGTTTCCGGCGTTGTCTCCGTCTTTGGACGTACCGGTGTCGTAACTGCACAAGTTGGCGACTATACCGCCGATCAGATTACCGAAACCGCCACCAGAAAATTTGCCTCGCCAGATGAAAAAGCAATCTGGAATGCAAAGCAGGATGCATTAATTTCTGGCACCACTATCCGCACGCTCTTTGGCCAATCGCTGCTGGGCAGCGGTGATGTTTCACCGACGCCAGCGCAAATGGGTGTCGCTGCGGTGGGGCATACTCACACCACAGCGGACATCACCGACTACACGCAAAAAACGAAACAGCTTATCAATAGTTCTCTTGAAGCTGGGGCGGGTGTAACGCTGAGCTATAACCCGGTGAGTGAAAAAACCACTATCAGTGCTGTTGGTGGTTCCGGCAGCGGCGGCTCTGGCTATATCGTCGCCGATCGTCAGGGGGCAACGGCGGGGCAAAATCACGCGTTTAGCATTAGCCCACAAAATAAATTTAATCTCGCGGCGTATGCGCTGAAAGAAGAAGTAGGGGCGGCAAATCAGACTTACGTTGTTGATGACTTTAATGCATCGAGTGAGTCACATTATAACGCGACAAGTGCGGTTGTTTTTGATGGTATGGCCAGTATTTATACTGGTTCAAGTTATCAATTAATTCCTGATGGGGAGTTTTATTCGGCCGAAATAAAAGCAGATGGTCTGGCGATAAATATATCTCAGACTGAGGATTCTGATTCCGTTGTCCCCAAAATGACATCTAATGCAACTTCTTTAGGTTATATCGCTAGCGCATCAAATTTTGCTGTATCGAATGCAACATATGCGCCGTGGGTTGCATTTGATGGTTCAAATAATAAAGGCTCATTACCTGATTGTTGGAGCACCGATGAATCATGGCAAGCACTCCCTTCTAACCCCCATTGGCTACAAATAGAATTGCCTAATAAAACGACGATCAACCGATATCAGATTACAAATCGTTCTCAAAACCAGTTAGGGAGTCCTAACTCATGGAAATTACAGGGGAGTGATGATGGCACTACATGGACTGATCTACACCAGATTGTAAATGATACAAATAATATTGCTGGTGCAGTTAGAGATTTTGATATTGGAAGTGTTGCTAATTATAAAAAATATCGATTACTCATCACCGCAAAAAATGGAACACAGCCGTTTTTGACTATCGCTGAGTTTAAATTATTCGCACCACGCGGTAAGTTTATTCTCCATGTAGATGGAAAAAACTATGGCATAACGAATGGCACTCTTACAGAAATTAGCGGAGAGTTGACTGTTGAAAAAATTAACCAATATGGAGCATCAGATACTGGAACACTGAGTACTGCGACCGCTGTGTTTTCAAAACCAGTAAAACTTATTTCTGACCTACCTATTAAAGTAAAAACACGTTATACACCGAGCGGCCAGATTGCTATTTCAAAATCACTAATCTCAGCAGCTGTATGGGCAAAAATCAATGCTGCCACGCTAACAGCAACGCAGACGGGTAATGGCAAGGTGCGTGTCGCTGTGACGCGGGACTTGGTGAACTGGCATGTGTTGCGGAGCGGGGCGTGGGTTGATGTAGGGGCGCTGTCAGCCGATATCGCAGGTGCAACGAAACTGATTGCGGACGGTATGACGCCAGCCGAGCTTGGCGGTATTACGGCGGCGCAGTGGGCGCAGCTGTTTTCATCCAATAATGGTGTGCCGGATTCACTCGCGTTTGCATACGCACTGGATATCACCGATCCAGAGACAGATGTCGCGACGATTGACCGACTGGTGCTGAGCGTCAACGATGCCTCAAGCTGGAAAGTGCAGTCACCTGCGGAAGTGGAAATCCGCTGGCGCACCGACAGTGTGACATTCCGCACTGCGACGGCGGGTAATTATAAACTGGCGTATCAGGTTCCGTAATTATTCATCATATTAACACGCTACTGGCCGCGAACGTCGCGGCCTTTTCGTTTTATACCGCCCAATTTATCCCCAGCCACTCACTGCGTCATTCTAACCGCTTAGCTCGCTATTCTGCCGCCTACCCAAATACCCGCCCCACGCGCGTACGCGATGACGTATTGTGCCGCCACTATTTTCATTTATCGAAATTTTCCTTTATCGAAATGTGCGATAACCCGCGTTATCGCACGACGCATTACCAGGGTTTATTTTTCTACAGCTAACAAAATCAAACGATTATGATTTTTAATTGAAGGATGTCTTATGAAGAGCAACGCCATGCTTAAACACATCCCTTGGATGATTCTTGGAATCATCGGGGCTGCTTGCCTCGGCGTAGTCGCACTACGTCGCGGTGAGCATATTAGTGCATTATGGATTATTGTTGCTTCTGTCGCTGTTTACCTCGTGGCTTATCGATACTACAGCCTGTATATCGCACAAAAAGTCATGCAGTTAGATCCGACCAGAGCAACCCCTGCCGTTGTGAATAACGACGGCCTTAACTAT
This sequence comes from Pectobacterium aquaticum, assembly GCF_003382565.3. Taxonomy (NCBI): domain Bacteria; kingdom Pseudomonadati; phylum Pseudomonadota; class Gammaproteobacteria; order Enterobacterales; family Pectobacteriaceae; genus Pectobacterium; species Pectobacterium aquaticum. Next base: position 3,200,593 of record NZ_CP086253.1, on the reverse strand, counting down.
GTACCGACGAACCGTAATGTTCTGTTCGGGCACCACTTTGCCGCTATCGCAGGGGCAGGTCCGCTGGTTGGGCCGGTACTGGCTGCGCAGGTCGGCTACTTGCCGGGCACCTTATGGCTGCTGGGCGGCGTGGTGTTGGCCGGTGCCGTGCAGGACTTCATGGTGCTGTTTATTTCGACCCGTCGTAATGGCGCGTCGTTAGGCGAAATCGTTAAGAAGGAATTAGGCCCGGTACCGGGTACGATTGCGCTGTTCGGCTGCTTCCTTATCATGATCATCATTCTTGCCGTACTGGCACTGATCGTGGTGAAAGCGTTGGCAGAAAGTCCGTGGGGCGTCTTTACCGTGTGTTCTACGGTGCCGATCGCGCTGTTTATGGGCGTCTACATGCGCTTTATCCGTCCAGGTAAAGTCGGTGAAATCTCGGTGATCGGGATCGTATTGCTGGTGCTGGCAATCTGGTTTGGTGGCGTAGTGGCGCACGACCCGTACTGGGGCCCGGCGCTGACCTTCAAAGATACTACCATCACCTATACCCTGATTGGTTATGCCTTCGTGTCCGCACTGCTGCCAGTATGGTTGATTCTGGCGCCGCGTGACTATCTGGCGACCTTCCTGAAAATTGGTGTCATCGTCGGTCTGGCGATTGGTATCGTGATTCTGAATCCCGATCTGAAAATGCCAGCGGTAACGCAGTTTGTGGATGGTACCGGTCCGGTCTGGAAAGGTACGCTGTTCCCATTCCTGTTTATTACGATTGCCTGTGGCGCGGTGTCTGGTTTCCACGCGTTGATTGCTTCCGGTACTACGCCGAAATTGATGGCTAACGAAAACGATGCGCGTTTCATCGGTTACGGTGCCATGCTGATGGAGTCTTTCGTGGCAGTAATGGCGCTGGTTGCGGCGTCTATCATCGAACCGGGTCTGTACTTCGCGATGAATACTCCGCCGGCGGCGTTGGGTATTACGATGCCGGATCTGCATCGTCTGGGCACAGCAGATGCGCCGATGATTCTGGCACAACTGCAGGACGTATCCGCACACGCGGCGGCGACCGTGAGCTCTTGGGGTTTCGTGATTTCTCCTGAGCAGATTCTGCAAACGGCGAAAGACATCGGTGAACCTTCCGTTCTGAACCGTGCAGGCGGTGCACCAACGCTGGCTGTGGGGATCGCACACGTGTTCCACCAGATCATTCCTGGTGCCAACATGGGCTTCTGGTATCATTTCGGTATTCTGTTTGAAGCGCTGTTCATTCTGACGGCACTGGATGCGGGTACGCGTGCGGGCCGTTTCATGCTGCAAGACCTGTTGGGTAACTTCGTTCCGTTCCTGAAGAAAACCGACTCCCTGGTTGCCGGTATGATCGGTACGGCGGGCTGCGTTGGTCTGTGGGGCTACCTGCTGTATCAAGGCGTGGTTGATCCACTGGGCGGCGTGAAGAGCCTGTGGCCATTGTTTGGTATCTCTAACCAGATGCTGGCTGCCGTGGCGCTGATTCTGGGTACGGTTATCCTGATTAAGATGAAACGTACGCAGTACATCTGGGTCACGCTGCTTCCGGCGATTTGGCTGCTGATCTGTACTACCTGGGCGCTGGGGCTGAAACTGTTCAGCGACAATCCGCAGTTGGAAGGCTTCTTCTACATGGCGAACATGTTCAAGGGCAAAATTGCGCAAGGCGGTGCCGAGCTGAGCGCGCAGCAGATTGCGAACATGAACCATATCGTGACTAACAACTATACCAACGCCGGTCTGAGCATTCTGTTCCTGATCGTGGTGTACAGCATTATTGCGTACGGTATTAAAGCGGCACTGGCTGCACGTAAAGTGGCTGAACGTACCGATCAGGAAACGCCGTATGTTCCGGTTCCTGAAGGTGGCGTTAAAGTTTCTTCCGGCCACTAAGTGACTCGCGCCCGTCAGATTTTGCGAGACAGCTAGCAAGGCTGAACGTGAAAGATGACGGGTACAGATACCCTGTATAATGTATAACGTTATACAGGGTATTTTTTATCTAGCCGCTATTGCAGGCGATGGTCTGGAGGTAATGATGTTTGGCAATCTGGGAAAAGCAGGAAAATATTTGGGCCAGGCGGCGCGTATGCTGGTCGGTATGCCAGATTATGATACCTATGTGCAGCATATGCAGACTAATCACCCGGATAAACCTGCGATGACGTACGAAGAATTCTTCCGTGAACGCCAGCAGGCGCGTTACGGCGGAGACGGCAAAGGCGGGATGCGCTGCTGTTAACGACTTGGGACCTGTTATGACTCAACCTTTATCCTCTGATGTGACTAAACCCGTGTATGTCACCATTCTGACCGGGTTTCTCGGTGCAGGAAAAACGACCTTATTACGGCATATTCTGAATGCTGAGCACGGCTACAAGATTGCCGTAATTGAAAACGAATTCGGTGAAGTCCCGATTGATAATACGTTAATCGGTGAACGGGCCAGCCAGATTACGACGCTGAGCAACGGCTGCATCTGCTGTACGCAGTCCAATGAACTGGCCGATGCGCTGCTCGATCTGATTGATGGCGTGGATAACGGCACGTTGGATTTTGATCATGTCATCATTGAATGCACCGGTATGGCCGATCCGGGGCCGGTGGCGCAGACCTTCTTCTCGCATGACGTTATCTGTGAACGCTTTGTTCTGGACGGGATTATCACGCTGGTGGATGCAGTACATGCGCAGCAGCAGCTCGATCAGTTCACCATCGCGCAGTCGCAGATTGGCTATGCCGACCGGATACTGCTGACCAAAACCGATGTGGCAAGCGAAGACGAAACGCTGCTACCGCGTCTTCAGCGCATTAATGCGCGTGCACCGATCTACCCTGTCGTCCATGGCGATATCGATCTGAGCGTGCTGTTTAACATCGACGGCTTTGTCCTTAGCGATAAGCTGGACGTGAAAACGCCCGTATTCCGCTTTGTTGCCCCCGCGCAGAATAACGTGCAATCGATCGTTGTGTATCTCGATAAGGCGGTTGAGCTTCAGTCTGTTTCCGATGTGATGGAAAACCTGCTGCTGCAATTCTCCGATAATCTGCTGCGCTATAAAGGCATTCTGGCCATCAACGGTGATGACCGCCGCCTGCTGTTTCAGGGCGTTCAGCGCTTGTATAGCGCTGACTGGGACAGAGAATGGCACGCTGATGAAGAAAGAAAGAGCGTGCTGGTGTTTATCGGTGTGGATTTACCTGAACAGGAAATCCGTGATGCTTTCGCTCGCCTGACGGCATGACACTATTTATCTTCTCTGTGCTGGTCGTTCAGGCCAGCACCATTCCCCTGATCCTATCTCTTGATCTGCTTACGCGACGTGCGGCCTGACAAGGGTGGCCTCTGCCATAGGTACATTCACAAGATGGGAATCGTGCAATTGCACGAAAAAAATCCTACCTTATTGTAATTATTACGAATACATCTAAAACGTGATCGTCTCTTACTTTTTAATGGAATGTTGGTGGTATTTTATTAAAACGATATTTCATTATTTAGTGGGGTTAAGTATGCGTAGTGGTCTTGCTCTGTCATTAATGGCTTCCTGCATCACGTTGGGTATTCAGGCTGGTTCGGCACAAGCGGCCAGTGCCGTAAAATTCCCAGATAAAATCTGTGACGTCACGCAATACGGGGCCGAGGGCCACCGCCTACAGATCGCACTGAATACCCAAGCCTTCCAGAAAGCGATTGATGATTGCGCTGCGGCCGGCGGCGGAACGGTGCACGTACCGCGCGGTAACTATCTGGTCGATCCGCTGTTCCTGAAAAGTAACATCAGACTGGATCTGGCAAAAGATGCGACGATTGTCGCATCGACTGAAGTCGCGGCGTATCGCGCGACGGAACAAACCAAGTACGCTGAAGCGGAAAATGGTTGGCTTCCCTTTATCAGTATTGCCGATGCGCAGAACGTGGCTATTACAGGTCAGGGCACGATTGATGGGCAGGGTGCCGTCTGGTGGGAGCGCTGGCGTGAGAATATCCGTGCAACCGGAAAGAAAGGCGGAACCGATCGCCCCCGTCTGATTTATATCAAAAGCTCTAGTAATGTGCTGGTGGATGGCGTCACGCTCACGCATTCCCCGAGTTTCCACGTTGTGATGCGTTACTCGCATGATGTGGATGTGAATGGTACTCGGATTCTGTCGCCGTGGCATGCGCCAAATACCGATGCTATCGACCCGATCGACAGCCAGAATATTCGTATTACCAACAACTATATCGACTGTAATGACGACCACATCGCGATAAAAGCCGAGAAGCCGGATAGCCGCTTCCCGAATGGCGTCGTGGATAACATCTATATCGCCAACAATATCCTGAAGCAGGGGCGCGGCATCTCTATCGGCAGCGAAACCTCCGGTGGCGTGAATAACGTGCTGGTTGAAAATAACCAGTTCGAAGGTTCCATGTACGGTATCCGCATTAAAACCCTGCGTGGTAAAGGCGGCGAAGTGAAAAACATCACTTACCGTAATACCAAAATGGTGGATGTTGAAATCCCGCTGGTCTTTGCCGCTTACTACAAAGCTGCGCCGATTGTGCAGGCTGAAGTAGACAAGATGCTGGCCGAAGGCGGCTTCACGATGGGTGAGCAAATTTATCCGCCGGATACCGATCCAGAGCAGCCGTTTGATCAGTACAAGACGCCGCATTTCAGCAATGTGACGATCGAGAATCTGGAGTCGACCGGTAAGACCAAGGCCGCCGCGTATATTATCGGCGTACCGGAAGCCCCACTCAGTGGTTTCCACTTTGATAATGTGCGCATTGATGCGGATAAAGGTATTCGCGTAAGAAATGCGGAATTGCAGACCAAAGGCCTGGCGCTGAATGTGAAAGAAGGCCCGGTGATGCAGTTGGATAAAGGGGCGAAAGTCGATCAGTAATCGATTATACCCTAAATAATTCGAGTTTCGGGAAGGCGGCAAGGGAAGGAATCCCGATGAGCTTACTCAAGTAAGTGATTCGGGTGACTGAGTGCAGCCAACGCACATGAAACTTGAAGTATGACGAGTATATGAAGCGGTAGCAGGGGACACACTGGCCGTGGAGTCCTCTGCTATCTGCTTCGTTTTGATACTACATCGTCAGGCAGGTTATGCTCATTTAATCACGAGTATTAATCATGCTTGGCGATATCGGCAAAAGTGGCGCGCAGCAGGCGTGCCAGATCGTCTGCCGATAGTTCAATATCCAACCCACGTTTACCGCCGGAAATGAAAATGGTACCGAACTGGCGTGCCGGTTCATCAATCACGGTCGGCAGCAGTTTCTTCTGCCCCAGTGGGCTGATTCCTCCTACCAGATAACCTGTGACACGCTGAGCGATGACTGGATCGGCCATATCTGCTTTTTTAGCCGACAGCGCACGGGCGACTTTCTTGAGATCCAGCATGCCGGCGACTGGCGTAACGGCTACGGCGAGATTTTTCGCGTCACCATTCAGAGAAACGAGCAGCGTTTTATACACCTGTTCTTTATTCAGTCCCAGCTTTCTGGCCGCTTCTTCTCCAAAGTTGGTTTCATCGCTGTCGTGGTGGTAGCTGTGTAGCGTAAAGGCGACCTTGTTCTTTTCGAGCAGATTGACTGCGGGTGTCATGATTTCACTATCCTTAACCCTGTAGCGGGCTTTATCTTGCGGACGCGGTTACGCGCCATAATGTGTTTTTCATGGAGTTGCGGTATGGCCGTTTTTGAGCAGCGTGGGTAAATTCTCATCGCCATACAGATGCAGTGCGCCTACGGCCACAACGTAATTGCCGGGTGGCAATTCCTGAAGCTGCTGCTGCCAGCGGCGGTTACGCTGGCCCATCAGCAGGTCGGTCATTTCATTGCTGAACGTCGCGGGGATATCCGGCTTATATTTGCCGGGTCTGCTGTCTAGCCACCAGCCCACCATCGTTTGTAGCAAATGGGCGTTTGTGCGCCAGTGTTTAATCGTATCCTCCAGCAACAGCAGGCCGCCCTGCGGCAGTTGTTGTAATAAATCAACCTGCGTCTGCTGCCCTTCCAGCTCGATAACCTGAATACCGTGAGATTTCGCAGCGTTAATCAACTGATAATCGATGCCGTAGTCGGGGCGTAAGCCCAGCAACTGTGCCTGTCTCGCTTGCAGCATCAGTGCGGCCTGCCAGGCAGGAAGCGTACTGATATTGCTCTCATCGAAAGAGAGCGATTCGCAGATCTTTTGCAACTGGCGGTAGTTTTCCGGGCTGAGGCGCTGTACGAGCGGTGGCTCGGCGTCACTGTGTCCGAAGGGGGAATGTGAATCGGATATATCGGCTTCGACGATGAGTGCCGTCGCCTGCCGGAGCTGTTTCAGCAGCGTATCGGGCAGCGGCGCCATATCTTTGCTACCCATATGAATACTGCCGACCAGATGTAGCTGCCGCTCATTGGCAAGCTGAACGTCTATCGCTGGGTAGGCGTAAGCCAGCGGTGAGATAAAGCCAAGAAAAGTCGCGATTCTACGCAGCAGTTGCCCCATTGGTTCCGTCTCCTGATGTGGAATAACTATGCTAAACGCTAGATGCGGAACAATACAAGGTATACCGAAGTTGGAGTAAGCGTGGGCGAATAGGTCTGGTTGCCAGCGATAAAATCACGATGTTTTTCGGCAAAGGAAAAAACGCGGCGCGTCTCAACAACGCGCCGCGTTTGCATTACTGGTTTTTAGGTTTAAAACGCAGCAGGCGGTTGGCGTTGCTGACCACCGTGATGGAGGAGAGTGCCATCGCGGCACCGGCTACCACTGGGCTGAGTAGCGTTCCAGTCAGCGGGTAGAGTACGCCTGCGGCAATGGGGATCCCCAGCGAGTTATAGATAAACGCGCCCAGCAGGTTCTGTTTCATGTTGCGCAGTGTGGCATTGGAGAGCGCCAGCGCATCGGCGACGCCGTGCAGGCTGTGGCGCATCAGCGTGATGGCGGCGGTTTCAATCGCGATATCGCTGCCGCCGCCCATCGCAATGCCGACATCGGCCTGTGCCAGTGCCGGCGCATCGTTGATGCCATCACCAATCATGGCCACGCGCTTGCCCTGAGCCTGTAGCTTTTTGATGGCTTCCGCTTTGCCGTCTGGCAGTACGCCAGCGATCACCTGATCGATACCCGCTTCTTTCGCGATGCTCTTCGCCGTGAGCGGGTTGTCCCCGGTGAGCATAACGAGCTGATAGCCCTGCTGGTGGAGACGCTGCAAGGCGCTGACGCTATCCGCTCGCAGCGGATCGTGGATGGAGAACACCGCAATGATGTGACCATTCGCCGCCAGCAATACCGGTGTGATACCGCGCTGAGCCTGTTCGTCGATCAGCGTTTCGCCTGCGGTGATATCGACCTGATGCTGTTTGAGCAGCGCCGGATTCCCCAGCAGCAGGTCTGCATCACCGATCTTGCCGCTGACGCCGAGGCCGCGCAGCGTACGGAACTGTTCGACTTGCGTGAATGTCAGATTCTCTGCGCGTTCAAGAATCGCTTTTGCCAGCGGGTGATTAGAGCCTTGTTCTAGTGACGCAGCCCAGGCCAGCGCCTGAGTTTCCGTCACGTCGGCGAAGGTATGAATCGCCACGACGCGCGGCTGTCCTTCGGTTAGCGTACCGGTTTTGTCAAACACCAGTACATCCAGCTTACTGGCCTGCTGTAAGGCATCGGCATCACGCACCAGCACGCCAAACTCAGCGGCACGTCCGACGCCGGAAATAATCGACATCGGCGTTGCCAGCCCAAGCGCACAGGGGCAAGCAATGATCAGAACGGTCGTGACGATAATGAGCGTGTAGACCATCTGCGGTTGTGGCCCCACGAAGAACCAGATTGCGCCGCTGAGAAGTGCGATGGCCACGACGACGGGAACAAACACGGCAGAAATACGATCCGCCAACTGGCCGATAGCAGGTTTGCTACTTTGCGCCTGCCTGACCAGTCGGATGATTCGCGATAGGGTGGTTTGGTTGCCGATCGCGTCCGCACGAAAGAGGACGCTGCCGTCGGAAACCAGCGTACCTGCGTGAACCGTATCGCCGGACGTTTTGGCTTGCGGGATCGGTTCCCCGGTCAGCATGGCTTCATCTACCCACACTTCACCTTGCAAAATTTCACCGTCGACAGGAATACGATCGCCAGTTGTCAGGCGCAGCGTCATGCCGGACTGAACGTCGGATAGTGGCATGGATTTCTCACCTTCCGGCGTCACGACGCGAGCGGTGGGGGGCGTCAAATCCAGTAACCGTTCCAGCGCCCGCGAAGAGCGTTGACGCGCACGCTGTTCCAGCGCATGACCGAGGTTGATTAAACCGATGATCATCGCACTGGCTTCATAATAAAGGTGACGCGCCGCCATTGGGAAAAGATCCGGCCATAGATTGACGGTAATAGAATAAAGCCAGGCTGCACCTGTTCCCAGCGCGACCAGCGTGTCCATGGTCGCGGTGCCGTTTTTCAGACTGCGCCAGGCGTTACGGTAAAAATGACTGCCAGCGAACACCATCACTGCCAGCGTCAAAATACCGATGACCAGCCACGGCGTCTGGCTTTCCGGCGTCAAGCTCATGCTGCCGCCCAGTACGCCCCACAGCATCAATGGCACGCCAAGCAGTAATCCCAGCGCGGCCTGCCATTGGAAACGGCGAATAGCCTGCTGAGAGGTTTGCTGCTGGCGTGCGCGGCGAGCTTCTTCGTCCTGAATAATTTCCGCGCCATAGCCCGCTTGCTCAACCGCGGCGATCAGCGCTTCTGGCTCTGCGTGACCGCTGACCAATGCGCTGCGTTCGGCCAGATTAACGCGTGCCTGCGTGACGCCGCTGACGTTTTGCAACGCCGTCTGCACACGATTCACGCAACTGGCGCAGCTCATCCCCTGAAGCAGGAGCTGTACGCTGTCGTCATCGTGGGTGGCATGTGTTGTCGTTGCCGGAAGAGTACTCTCGGCCGCTGGCAGCGCTTCCGGCGTCGTCGCTACCTGTGCCAGCGGCTCAGTTTTTGGGTGAACGTTCTCCTGCACGCTGGCGTGATAGCCGGCTTCTTCAATGGCGCTAATCAGTGTTGTGGCCTCAACGTTGCCATACACGGTTGCCTGCTCTTTGGTGACATCCGTCGCTACGACACCGGGAATGGCTTCCAGCACTTTACGCGTAGCGGCGACGCAGTGATTGCAGCTCAGGCCGGAAAGCTGAAGAGAGACATCCGGCGTGGTAGCGAGCTGTGCTTCGTAGCCAGCCTGCTCAATAGTGTCGATCAACGTCTGTGAATCAACGTTGCCGCTGACGCTGGCGTACTGTTGGGTGACGTTGGTTTGCTCGATCGCAGGCAGCGCGTCCAGCGCTTTTTTCACGCGTTGGACACAGTGTCCGCAGGTCAGTCCCTGCAACGACAATACGATAGTTTGAGACATAATAATTTTCTCCCGTGATCACAGCCGGCGGTGAAAGACGTTGACCGGCCATCTGATTTCTACTAGTTATTGGGTAAGGTAAACCTTCTAGCAAGGGGAGGGTCAAGGGGGAAATCATGAATATCAGTGATGTTGCGAAAAAAACCGGTCTTAGCAGTAAAACTATTCGCTTCTATGAAGAGAAAGAACTTCTGACGACGCCGCTGCGTTCTGAAAACGGTTACCGCAGCTACGATGATCATCACGTCGAAGAACTAACGCTACTGCGTCAGGCGCGCCAGGTTGGTTTTAATCTGGATGAATGCCGAGAGCTGGTGACGTTATTTAACGATCCGCTGCGACGAAGTTCGGATGTAAAAGCACGAACCTTGCAGAAAGTGCAGGAAATCGAGATGCATATCGAAGAGCTGAAAACGATGCGTGAACATTTGCTGGCGCTGGCCGAACAGTGCCCGGGAGATGGTGGCTCGGAGTGTCCGATAATCAATAATCTGGCGGGCTGTTGTCAGAAAGGGTAGCGTCAAAAAGAATAGTGTCAAAAAGGCTAGTGTCACAAAGGGGAGACAGGCTCCCCCCAATAATGCGTTATGTTAGTGCGCAGTCGGGCGTACATGCAGCGTGATACCGTCAACGGCAACCACTTCAACCTGCGTGCCGACGGGCAGATCTTGCTCTGATTTCACGCGCCAACTGCTGTCGCCGATGTTTACTCGCCCGAAACCGTTGATCACTGGGTCGGTTAGCGTAGCGCGCAGTCCAACCAGTTGTTGCCCGCGCTGGTTGAGCATCGACTGTGGGCGTGACAGCGTTCGTTTACGCAGCCAATACCACCAAAGCAGTGCCGTAGCGATCGTCAGGATGGCGAAAATCGTTCCCTGTAATGGCCAGCCCAACGGCATGATCCACGTTAACAGTCCAACCAATACCGCAGATAAGCCACTCCACAGCAAATAGCCACTGGCACCCAGCATTTCGGCGGCCAACAGCAGGCCGCCGAGCGACAGCCAGAACCAGTGCGCATTTTCCATCACCAGTTCAATGCCCATTAGTGACCTCGGCTATCTTTGCTGTCTTTAATCAGCTCCGTAATCCCGCCAATGGCGCCCATCAGATTGCTGGCTTCCAGCGGCATCATGATCACTTTGCTGTTATTGGAGGAGCCGATCTGCTGCAAGGCGTCGGTATATTTCTGGGCAACAAAGTAGTTAATCGCCTGAATGTTGCCTGCTGCGATGGCCTCGGACACCATTTTAGTCGCCTGTGCTTCCGCTTCAGCTGCACGCTCACGTGCTTCGGCTTCCAGGAAGGCGGATTGGCGCTGGCCTTCGGCCTTCAGAATCTGCGACTGTTTTTCCCCTTCAGCTTTCAGGATCGCGGCTTGACGCACCCCTTCGGCTTCCAGAATATCGGCACGCTTGTTACGCTCTGCTTTCATCTGCGCATTCATGGCGGCGATCAGTTCCGCGGGCGGACGTACGTCGCGGATTTCAATACGGGTGATTTTCACGCCCCACGGGTTTGTGGCTTCATCAACAATGTGCAGCAGGCGGGTGTTGATGCTATCGCGCTGAGACAGCATTTCGTCCAGCTCCATGGAACCCAGCACCGTACGGAAGTTGGTCATGGTGAGGTTCACGATAGCCTGTTCCAGATTGCTAACTTCATAGGCGGCTCGTGCGGGATCGATCACCTGAATAAAACACACGGCATCAATGGCCACATTGGCGTTATCGCGTGAGATAATTTCCTGAGAGGGGATGTCTAATACTTGTTCCATCATGTTGATTTTACGACCAACGCGATCCATAAACGGCACGACCAGATTCAGCCCTGGCATCAGCGTTTTGGTATAGCGACCAAACCGTTCCACAGTCCATTGGTATCCCTGAGGTACGATTTTGATGCCTGACCAGACGATGATGAGTGCAACAAAGATCAAAATAGGAATGACGGTAAGCATGTTTTAAAACCTCCAAGCTGTTTTATATCAGTCGAAAGACAATGTCTGCAGATAGTGTAACGCACTTGAGTATGAATGCGGGCAGGAAATGCGCCCGCCAGCGAGAGCCATAGGGGGAGTGGCGGGAATTAGATATCGAGTTCAATGTCGCCCTGCGGCATACAGCAGCAGGGGAGGATTTCATCCTGTTGGATACAGGCCAGTGGGGTTTGACGATATGCCACTCTGCCTTTTATCAGACGTAGACGGCAGGAACCGCAATAGCCGGAGCGGCACTGATATTCAATGCTGACTCGGTTGGATTCCAGCACATCCAGCAGGGAAGGGCCGTCGTCTGAACAGGAAAACTGCGCACCGGATGTGCGCAGCGTGATCGTTGGATTGCTCATAAATTACAGTTGGAAATCGCTTAGGTCGTCGTCGCTGATTTCTGAATCGATCTGACCGACCAGATAGGAGCTGACTTCGACTTCCTGTGGTGCGACCTGCACGTTATCGGACACCAGCCAGGCGTTGATCCACGGGATGGGGTTCGTGCGCGTCTGGAACGGCAGCGGCAGCCCAACCGCCTGCATGCGGATGTTGGTGATGTATTCCACGTACTGGCACAGAATATCTTTGTTCAGGCCAATCATCGAACCATCACGGAATAGGTATTCTGCCCACTCTTTTTCTTGCTGAGCAGCGAGCACGAACAGGTCATAACACTCTTGCTGACACTCTTCGGCAATTTGCGCCATTTCTGGGTCGTCATGGCCGGAACGCATCAGGTTCAGCATGTGCTGCGTGCCGGTCAGGTGCAGCGCTTCATCACGGGCGATCAACTTGATGATTTTGGCATTGCCTTCCATCAGTTCGCGTTCCGCAAAAGCAAACGAGCAGGCGAAGCTAACGTAGAAGCGAATCGCTTCCAGCGCGTTTACGCTCATCAGACAGATATACAGCTGCTTTTTCAGCGTATGCAGGTTCACGGTCACGGTCTTGCCGTTAACCTGATGTGTCCCTTCACCCAGCAGATGATAGTAGCTGGTCATCTCAATCAACGAATCGTAGTAACTGGAGATATCCTTGGCACGCTTCAGAATTTCTTCGTTGGTTACGATATCGTCAAACACCAGCGATGGATCGTTCACGATATTACGAATGATGTGCGTGTAGGAACGTGAGTGAATGGTTTCCGAGAAAGCCCAGGTTTCCACCCAAGTTTCCAGCTCAGGGATAGAAATCAGCGGCAGCAGCGCCACGTTTGGGCTACGCCCCTGAATCGAATCCAGCAGCGTTTGGTATTTCAGGTTGCTGATGAAGATATGCTTTTCATGATCGGGCAGTGCCTGATAGTCGATGCGATCGCGGGACACGTCGACTTCTTCTGGACGCCAGAAGAAGGACAGCTGTTTTTCGATCAGTTTTTCGAAAATTTCATATTTTTGCTGATCGAAACGCGCAACGTTAACCGACTGACCGAAGAACATGGGTTCTAACAACTGGTCATTTTTATTCTGTGAAAAAGTGGTATAGGCCATGAGTCTCTCCAAAAAAAATGCCGAGAGCATTTTTTAACGCCGCGAGTGAAGCACCCATAAAGGGCGGGCAGCGACGTTTGCGATAAAAGAGAAAGGCTGCATCGGCAGCCTTTCATTATTGGCTTAAATCTTACACGCGCCGCCTTCGCAGCCGTCGTCCTGCGGTTCTGCCAGCAGGTCGTCTTGTACATCTTCCGCGCCGTCACGGGTGTTTTGGTAATACAGCGTTTTAACGCCGAGTTTATAGGCCGTGACCAGATCCTTCAGCAGCTGTTTCATCGGGACTCGACCTGATGCGAAACGTGATGGATCGTAGTTGGTGTTGGAAGAGATCGCCTGATCGACAAACTTCTGCATCAAACCAACCAGTTGCAGATAGCCGTCGTTATTTGGCATATCCCACAGCAGTTCGTAAGAATCCTTCAGCGTTTCGTATTCCGGCACCACTTGGCGCAGAATGCCGTCTTTGGACGCTTTGACGCTGATGTGGCCGCGCGGTGGTTCAATACCGTTGGTGGCGTTGGAGATCTGAGATGAGGTCTCAGACGGCATCAGTGCGGACAGCGTGGAGTTACGCAGACCGTACTCTTTGATGTCGTTACGCAGCGCTTCCCAGTCGAGATGCAGCGGTTCGTTGCAAATCGCATCCAGATCGCGTTTATAGGTATCGATAGGCAAAATACCCTGCGAATAGGTGGTTTCATTGAACCACGGGCAAGCACCTTGTTCGCGTGCCAGCACATTCGACGCCTTCAGCAGATAGTACTGAATAGCTTCAAATGTCTTGTGTGTCAGACCGTTGGCGCTGCCGTCGGAGTAGCGCACACCGTTTTTCGCCAGATAGTAGGCGAAGTTGATGACGCCAATACCCAACGTACGGCGACCCATCGCACCACGTTCTGCGGCCTTGATCGGGTAATCCTGATAATCCAGCAGCGCATCCAGCGCACGCACGGCCAGCGTCGCCAGATCTTCCAAATCGTCTAAGCTATTGATGGCGCCGAGGTTGAAAGCAGACAGCGTACACAGCGCGATTTCACCGTTTTCATCATTCACGTCATTCAACGGTTTGGTCGGTAATGCGATCTCCAGACACAAGTTGGACTGGCGAACGGGGGCAATCTGCGGATCGAACGGGCTGTGCGTGTTGCAGTGGTCAACGTTCTGGATATAGATACGGCCTGTAGACGCGCGTTCCTGCATCATCAGGGAGAACAGTTCGACTGCTTTGATACGTTGTTTGCGGATGCTGCTATCCTGCTCATATTGCACATACAGGCGCTCGAATTCATCCTGATCGGCGAAGAAAGCATCGTACAGTCCCGGCACGTCAGACGGGCTGAACAGCGTGATCTCTTCACCTTTTACCAGACGCTGATACATCAGTTTGTTCAACTGCACGCCGTAGTCGAGGTGACGAACGCGGTTGCCTTCTACGCCACGGTTGTTTTTCAGTACCAGCAGGCTTTCCACTTCCAGATGCCACAGCGGATAGAACAGCGTGGCAGCCCCGCCGCGTACGCCGCCCTGAGAGCAGGATTTCACTGCTGTCTGGAAGTGTTTATAGAAAGGAATACAGCCAGTGTGGAATGCTTCACCGCCGCGAATCGGGCTGCCGAGCGCACGGATGCGGCCCGCGTTGATGCCGATACCGGCACGCTGGGAAACGTATTTTACGATCGCGCTGGAGGTCGCGTTGATGGAATCCAGACTGTCGCCGCATTCAATCAGCACGCAAGAACTGAACTGACGTGTTGGCGTACGCACGCCCGCCATGATTGGCGTCGGCAGAGAAATTTTGAACGTAGAGATCGCGTCATAAAAACGTTTAACGTAATCCAGACGCGTCTCGCGTGGGTAGCCGGAGAACAGGCAGGCGGCGACCAGAATGTACAGGAACTGGGCGCTTTCGTAGATATCACCGGTGACGCGGTTTTGTACCAGGTATTTCCCTTCCAGCTGTTTTACCGCCGCATAGGAGAAATTCATGTCACGCCAGTGATCGATGAAAGCGTCCATCTGGGCGAATTCTTCTTGGCTATAATCTTCCAGCAGGTGCTTGTCGTATTTGCCCAGATCGACCATTTTGGTGACGTGGGTCAGCAGAGCAGGCGGCTCAAACTGGCCGTAGGCTTTCTTACGCAGATGGAAGATAGCCAGACGCGCAGCCAGATATTGATAATCTGGGCTTTCGCGGGAGATCAGATCGGCTGCGGCCTTAATGATGGTTTCATGGATATCAGAGGTTTTGATGCTGTCATAAAACTGAATGTGTGAACGCAGTTCGACCTGAGAAACGGAGACATTGTGTAAACCTTCTGCGGCCCAGGTAATGACGCGGTGGATTTTATCCAAATTGATTTTTTCTTTACTGCCATCGCGCTTGGTAACGAGCAAGCTCTGGTTCATGTTGGGATTTACCTATTGGTGAAAATAAAAAATATCCCCTGTTTATTCACAGACGTGCCTCTGTGACTAACTCTGTGGATAAATACTAGATATAGATATTTTTTAATAAATGGCTACTACATGGTGAGTATTTTAGTCTGGATTCGTTTGAGTACAAGGCTTGATTTTGGTGTTAATTTCAGGTTGCCGAACCGTTGGTTTCTCGAAATCCTGATTTTGTAAGGGCTAAGAGGATGTCAATATTCTGTAAAAAAAATAAGTCGTGGTCGTTTTGTTGGTTTTTCAGGTAAAACCTAGAAAATTGCGCGGTGAAAAACCACGCAATTTTTAAGAGTGTTCTTAATCGGTTCTATTTATCGTGCCGAGTGTGCAGCATGTAGTTCACGTCCACGTTTGGACCCAGTTTAAAATGGTCCGTCAACGGGTTGTAGTGCAGCCCGGTGATATGCTTTTCACGCAGCGGTGTACTGTCGACCCAGTGCATCAGTTCTGCTGGTCGAATGAACTTCTTAATGTCGTGCGTGCCGCGCGGTACCATTTTGAGCACGTACTCGGCACCGATAACGGCCATCATCCACGCTTTCGCATTGCGGTTGATGGTCGAGAAAAAGACGTGTCCGCTGGGTTTGACCAACTTGGCACAAGCCTGCACCACGGATTGTGGGTCGGGAACGTGCTCCAGCATTTCCATACAGGTGACGACATCGTAGAGGCCCGGATGAGCGTGTGCATGCGCTTCTACCGTTTCCTGCACGTAATCGACGGCGACACCGCTTTCCAGCGCATGCAAACGCGCGACCTGCAACGGCTCTGTGCCCATATCCAGCCCGGTGACGTCCGCGCCTTCACGCGCCATGCTTTCGGCTAAAATGCCGCCGCCGCAGCCGACATCCAGCACTTTCTTGCCGAACAGGCCTTCCGCGTGCTGAGAAATATAGCCCAAACGCAGCGGGTTAATGCGGTGCAAGGGTTTGAATTCACCTTCTAAATCCCACCAGCGTGAAGCGATAGCCTCAAATTTGGCAATCTCCTGATGGTCAACGTTCGGAGTTTGATTTTCTGCATTCATGTGTCATCACTGCCTTTCGTCATCTTTATCCTGCCGCGAGTATACTCCCTTCGCGCGGCAACATGCAGCCGTGTCCGTTTTCTCTAAAGGATATCTGAGGAATAAAGTCCATTGGGAAAACAGTCTGTTCAGCGCGGAAGGGAGTTTCCCCCGAAACGGCGGTTTGTGATATAATTTTTCACCTTTTGAACAGTTCACCTTATCTGAACGGTTCACGTTTCTGAACACGGGTAGATGCCTAAATAGAGGGATAGCGGCTCCATGAGCGACCTTGCCAGAGAAATCACACCGGTCAACATTGAAGAAGAGCTGAAAAGCTCGTATCTGGATTATGCGATGTCCGTTATTGTCGGGCGTGCATTACCAGATGTTCGAGATGGACTGAAACCGGTACACCGCCGCGTACTGTATGCGATGAGCGTACTGGGTAACGACTGGAACAAACCGTATAAAAAATCCGCCCGTGTCGTCGGGGATGTCATCGGTAAATACCACCCGCACGGCGACTCTGCCGTTTATGAAACCATCGTACGTATGGCGCAGCCTTTCTCACTGCGTTACATGCTGGTCGATGGTCAGGGCAACTTCGGTTCGATTGATGGCGACTCCGCTGCGGCGATGCGTTATACCGAAATTCGCATGTCGAAAATTGCTCATGAACTGCTGGCCGACCTCGAAAAAGAGACGGTCGATTTTGTGCCCAACTATGACGGCACCGAGCAGATTCCTGACGTCATGCCAACGCGTATTCCCAACCTGCTGGTTAACGGTTCTTCCGGTATCGCTGTCGGGATGGCAACGAACATTCCACCGCACAACCTGACTGAAGTTGTGAACGGCTGTCTGGCGTATATCGACGATGAAAACATCACCCTTGAAGGGTTGATGGAACACATCAAAGGCCCGGATTTCCCGACGGCGGCGATCATCAACGGCCGACGCGGCATTGAAGAAGCCTATCGTACCGGGCGCGGTAAAATTTACATCCGTGCGCGTGCTGAAGTAGAAGCGGACGCGAAAACTGGACGTGAAACCATCATCGTGCATGAAATTCCGTATCAGGTGAACAAAGCGCGCCTGATCGAGAAAATTGCCGAACTGGTCAAAGATAAGCGTATCGAGGGCATTAGCGCGCTGCGTGACGAATCCGATAAAGACGGTATGCGTATCGTCATCGAGATTAAGCGTGACGCTGTGGGCGAAGTGGTACTGAATAATCTGTACTCTCAGACGCAGCTTCAGACGTCATTCGGCATCAACATGGTCGCTCTGCATCAGGGCCAGCCGAAGATAATGCCGCTCAAAGACATTCTGGCCGCGTTTGTGCGCCACCGTCGTGAAGTGGTGACGCGTCGTACCATTTTTGAACTGCGTAAAGCCCGTGACCGTGCCCACATTCTGGAAGGTCTGGCGATTGCACTGGCGAACATCGATCCGATTATCGAATTGATTCGCCGCGCGGCGTCACCTGCTGAAGCGAAAGTCTCGCTGATCGCACAAGCCTGGGAATTGGGCAGCGTGGCTACCATGCTGGAACGTGCCGGCGATGATGCTGCGCGTCCAGAGTGGCTGGAGCCAGAGTTCGGTATCCGTGACGGTTACTACTACCTGACGGAACCGCAGGCGCAGGCGATTCTGGATCTACGTTTGCAGAAACTGACCGGCATGGAGCACGAGAAGCTGCTGGATGAATATAAAGCGCTGCTGGCGGAGATCGCCGAGCTGCTTTATATCCTCAATAGCCCTGAGCGCCTGATGGAAGTCATCCGCGAAGAGCTGGAAGCGATCAAAACGCAATACAGCGACGAGCGTCGTACGGAAATCACGGCGAACACCGCTGACATCAACATCGAAGATCTGATCAACCAAGAAGATGTTGTCGTCACGCTGTCTCATCAGGGTTACGTGAAGTATCAGCCACTGAGCGACTATGAAGCCCAGCGTCGCGGTGGTCGTGGCAAGTCTGCTGCTCGTATTAAAGAAGAAGACTTTATCGATCGTCTGCTGGTGGCCAACACCCACGACACGATTCTGTGCTTCTCCAGCCGTGGTCGTTTGTACTGGATGAAGGTGTACCAACTGCCGGAAGCCAGCCGTGGTGCGCGCGGTCGTCCGATCGTCAACCTGCTGCCGCTTGAACCGAATGAGCGTATTACGGCGATTCTGCCGGTACGTGAATACGAAGAAGGCCGCCATATCTTCATGGCAACCG
Organism: Pectobacterium aquaticum; assembly: GCF_003382565.3. Lineage (NCBI taxonomy): Bacteria > Pseudomonadati > Pseudomonadota > Gammaproteobacteria > Enterobacterales > Pectobacteriaceae > Pectobacterium > Pectobacterium aquaticum. The sequence continues at coordinate 3,182,009 of NZ_CP086253.1, read as the reverse complement.
CGAGCGGTACTGTGAAGAAAACGGCGCTGACGGAATTCAGCCGTCCGCGTAGCGCGGGGATCATCGCGGTTAACCTGAACGAGGGTGACGAGCTGATTGGCGTCGACCTGACCGACGGTAGCGATGAAGCGATGCTGTTCTCTGCGGAAGGCAAAGTGGTTCGCTTCTCCGAGCAGGCGGTGCGTTCGATGGGCCGTACGGCAACGGGCGTCCGTGGTATCAATCTGCAAGGCGAAGATCGCGTCGTTTCTCTGATCATTCCTCGCGGCGAGGGCGATATCCTGACCGTCACGCAGAATGGCTTTGGTAAGCGAACTGCCGTCAATGAGTACCCCACCAAGTCGCGTGCGACGAAAGGGGTTATCTCTATCAAGGTCAGCGAACGTAACGGTAAAGTGGTTGGCGCGGTCCAGGTTGATACCGCAGACCAGATCATGATGATCACCGATGCCGGAACGCTGGTGCGGACTCGCGTGTCTGAAGTCAGCATTGTTGGCCGTAACACACAGGGTGTCACGCTGATTCGTACGGCGGAAGACGAGCATGTTGTCGGCCTACAACGCGTTGCCGAACCGGTAGAAGATGAAGAGTTAGATGGTGTAGTAACCGTTGAAGGCGAAATCGCCGAAGACGATGATGCTATCGACGACATTGATGGCGATGATGATATTGCTGAAGATGACGAATAAGTCTTTTTCTTAAGCCGGAACGAGTAGAGTAAGCCAGCGCGATGCGCTGGCTTTTTTTATCGACTCTCGGTAGTGTATCAGCCAACGGGTTTTCCCATAATTCAACGGTATCCACTTGAAATATCTCGCCTCATTCCACACCACATTAAAAATTTCCCGCTATTTATTTCGGGTTCTGGCGGTCATGCTGTGGGTATTGGGCGCGTTGATATCCATTTTTTATGTCACTAAAATATTGAATGAAAAAGAGTCAGAGCTGCGGCAGGCGTATAATCTAAGCTTTGATCAGTCGCAGGGTTACATCCGACACGCATCGGATATTGTGCGTGAACTCCAGTATCTGGCGGCAAATCGCCTAGTGCTGGCAAGAGAAAAAGCAGAACCGACAACGGAAGACGGTCCCAGTGTTTCTGCCTACGCGTTTGCTCCTGGCGCAACCTGTTCCAGGCAATATGGCGGGAATGCGGCACTGCTCTCGTTGAGTCATTTTTTCAACGGCTGGCAGGATAATTTCTCTGCTGTCTACGATCTTAACCGGGTTTTTTTTGTCGGCGGCGATCGGCGCTGTATGATTGATTTTGGCATTCGTAAACCGTCGATCGATCGCGATAATTTGCTTAAAAACGTGCAGGATCGGTTTCAGGAACAGAAAAAGAATCGAACCCAAACTGGACGTGATGAAACGCTTTATTGGATCACGCCCGCGTCTATCCCCGATGTTGGCTATTTATATGCCCTGACGCCGATTTATGTAGATAATAAGCTGGAAGTCATCATGGGGATTGAACAGACGATCCGCCTAGATAACTTCGTCACCATGGGTAAATTTCCGATCAATGCCAGGCTGCTGGATCAATATAATCAGGTAGTTTTACAGTTTTCCGATGACAAAGAGCGCTACGTTTCTTCGGTAGACAGCTATCCCTCCGATCATAACTATTTTGGCTATGTGAATGGCTATGATGAACTTATTCTGAAGAAGCCGCTGCCGCCGACGTCCTTCAGCATCGTGTATTCGCTGCCGTTTAAGGTGCTGCTTTCCCATATCAGCGCACTGATGATCAACATGATCGTGCTGAATACACTTTCGGCTATTTTGCTGTTTGTACTGGCGCTAGTGTTCGAGCGGAAAATGCTGTTGCCTGCGGAGGTGAATGCATTCCAACTGGAAGAGAATGAGCAATTCAACCGCAAAATCGTGGCGTCAGCACCGGTAGGGATTTGTATCCTGCGTATTAATGACGGCACGAATATCCTCAGTAACGAACTGGCGCACAATTATCTTAATCTGCTTACCCATGAGGATAGGCTGAGAATTACCCGCATCATTTGTGAGCAGCAGTCCAAGTTTGTGGATGTCATGACCAGCCGTAATCATCACCTGCAAATCAGCTTTGTCCATTCACGCTATCGTAATGAAAATGTGGCGATTTGTGTGCTGCTGGACGTCAGTGCGCGCGTCAAAATGGAAGAGTCGCTACAGGAGATGGCGAATGCCGCCGAGCAGGCAAACCAGTCTAAATCGATGTTTCTGGCTACCGTCAGTCATGAATTACGTACGCCGCTGTACGGGATTATCGGTAACCTGGATTTACTGCAAACCAAATCGCTGCCGCAGGATGCCAATCGTCTGGTTGCCGCGATGAACAACTCTTCCTCACTGCTGCTGAAAATCATCAGCGATATCCTCGATTTTTCCAAAATTGAGTCGGAGCAGTTGAAGATCGAACCGTGTGAGTTTGCGCCGCATGAAGTCATCAGCCACATCACCAGCAACTATCTTCCGCTGGTGGTCAAAAAACGCCTGACGCTGTACTGCTTTATCGATCCCAACGTACCAGTCAGCCTGTTTGGCGATCCCGTACGTTTACAGCAGGTGTTATCTAACCTATTGAGTAATGCCATCAAGTTTACGGACACGGGTTGCATCATTTTCGAAGTCGGCTGCCGCGATGGTTATCTGGAATTTGTGGTGCGTGATACCGGCGTGGGCATTCAGCCGCGCGAGGCGGTGAAGCTGTTTGACCCGTTCTTCCAGGCTGGGAGCGGTGTTCAGCGTCATTTTCAAGGAACGGGCTTAGGGCTGGCGATTTGTGAAAAACTGGTCAATCTGATGGATGGCGATATTACCATTGAGTCGGAACCTGGGCTCGGCAGCCTGTTTGGCGTCAGAATTCCGCTGTATAAAGCGCACTATGCTCCCGTGGCGCTCAACGCCAGCCTGCAAGGAAAAATGTGCTGGTTGAGGATACGCAATGCTCGGCTGGAGGCTTATCTGCTGACACTGTTGCAGGAACAGGGGTTGCAGGTGGTGCGTTATCAGAATCAAGCCGTGTCGCCTGAGGATGTGATGATTAGCGATTACGTGTCAGAAGAGGCCGTTAACGTTCGGGCGCATATCGTGATGAGTGGCGCACATACCGGGTTAGCACAGGAAGTGAGCGACGGGCACTGGGTGCAAGGGACGTCCACACCTCAACATCTGCCTGATTTGCTAGAGAGAATCTATCGCTCAGAAAGCGAGGATAGGGCTCGCTCCGAGATTTCCCCGCCGCTGACCAACTACGTACGGGTTGAGAATGGTGACATTATGATTCTGGTGGTTGACGATCACCCTATCAACCGTCGACTGCTGGCGGATCAGCTCGGTTCTCTGGGCTATCAGGCGATGACGGCGAATGATGGCGTAGATGGGCTGAGCGTGTTGAGTAAAAATCATATTGATATCGTGCTAACGGATGTCAACATGCCGAATATGGATGGTTATTTGTTCACTCGACGTATGCGCAAGCTGGGGTTACGTTTCCCGGTTATCGGCGTGACGGCAAATGCGTTGGCAGAAGAAAGAGAGCGTTGCCTCGGGGCTGGTATGGATCACTGTTTGTCAAAACCGGTTACGCTGGATACGTTACAGCAGGCGTTGGCGCATTACAGTAACGTGGCGCGTCAGGCGAGAACCTCTGTGAAATAACCTGCACCAGCGGCTGCCAGTGCAGGAGAGGAAATCCTTAGTCTACCTGCGTCGCACCGCCGTTAACGGAGGACAGGTAATTCAGCAGGGCGATATCGTTCTCGACGCCCAGCTTGGTCATGGCTGACTTCTTCTGGCTACTGATCGTTTTGATACTGCGATTCAGTTTTTTGGCGATTTCGGTAACCAAAAAGCCTTCTGCAAACAAACGCAGCACTTCACTTTCTTTCGGGGACAGGCGTTTGTCGCCGTAGCCGCTGGCGCTGATTTTTTCCAGCACTTTGGATACGCTATCCGGCGTGAATTTCTTCCCTTTTTGCAGGGCAGACAGCGCTTTGGGTAAATCGGTTGGCGCACCCTGTTTCAATACGATGCCTTCGATATCCAAATCCAGTACCGCGCTCAGAATCGCCGGATTATTGTTCATGGTAAGAACAATAATAGAGAGATGGGGAAAATGGCGCTTAATGTATTTAATGAGGGTAATACCATCGCCGTATTTATCGCCTGGCATGGATAAATCGGTGATTAAAACATTAGCATCCAGCTTAGGTAGGTTATTGATCAGCGCTGTTGAGTCTTCAAATTCGCCAACCACATTGACCCATTCAATCTGCTCAAGCGATTTTTTGATGCCAAAAAGGACAATAGGATGGTCGTCGGCAATAATTACGTTTAAGTTACTCATCGTTTTGGTTACTCATCTTGTTGGCTACCTTGCTGCCCTTTAGGTTCTACTGGGGATAGTAATGCACTGACAAACCTCTCAATTTCATGAAGGTTAGCCTCGATCTGTTCACTATCATGCACGGTAATATGCTGTTCAAGCTGTTCACACAACTGCTTGCCAGGATGCAGATTAAGCATGGCAAACACGCCTTTCAGCCGGTGTGCCGTCTGCGAAAGCGACGGAAAATCGCCTGCTTCCACTTCAGTATACAGCCTCTTTAAATCATCCGGTACTGTCTCCACGAACAGCGAATAATAGTCGCTTGCTGCTAATTGTGCGGCGTAAAATTCGACATTATCCGGTTCCCCTTCCTGTAGCGCATCGGGTGATGTTTCCAGTTGTAGCTCAATCAGCTTAAGTAATGCCTCCTGCATGAGGTGGCTGATATTATAATTCACCCGCAAACGGCGCGGGCCCAAAGGCGTTACTGTGTCATCGTCATGACTCAACAGCAGCGTATAATCTGCTTTTTTCTCTGGATCGTCAGTCATGCAGATATCTGCTTTCTGATTAATCTGGCGTTCATCGCTAACCAGATAATTGGCACCCCAGCCCGTCAGCATATTACCGACAATATGCTGTACTTCATCAGACGTCACATCCAGCAGAACGGTAATACCATCCAGCAGTTTTTCTTCCTCAACGGGAATCGCTTCTGGCTCCAGTTTTAGCGTCAGAATATAGTGTGTACCTAATCCGGCCTTACTGTTGATAGTTAACGCGCCGCCCAGTTTATTACAGAGTTGATTGCACAAAAATAAGGTCAATCCTGAATTTTGTCCGAAACGATCGGACGTCGCAGGATGGAGGAAAGGGTGCCGAATATTTTCCTGCTCTTTGCCTGAAACATTCGTTCCCGTATCGCTGATCTGAATAATCAGCGTATCCGACTCATTATTTTTTCTATCAATCGACACCGTAATCTTGCCGTAATCCGTATTGGTCACCGAATAATTCAGCAACAGCGCCAGCGTCTTTTTCAACAGCTCGGCATCGCCCACGTAGGTTTGATTCATATCCAGATTGTAATGATGGAATAGGGTCAGACCTTTTTGATTCAATCGTGGCAGCAGCTCAAGGAGAACTTGGTCGATAACCGTCAGCAGTGAAAAACTCTCGTTGACCACGTTCCATTCCTGCGCTTCCAGCTTTTCGTGCAAGGCGATATTTTCCAGCAGTTCAATCGCACAGCGGGTATCCGCCGTTAGCTGATCCAGCGTAGGTGTTGGTACGGTTGCTGTCTCGCTGTGGCGTAGCGCCTGAATATGTTGTCGCAGTGAAATCAGCGGCTGTTTGAATTCGCTGAGCAGATTTTGAAATAACCGTTTTCTGGCATGAATATTCTTTTCGTATTCACGCTGGGCGAGCAGCAGTTTGCGCTGTACCAGAATCTCTTTATCCTGTTCACGCAGCAGGAAGAGGCAATAGTCAGGTGAATATTGGCTGCGGATTTGGCGTATTTCATACATCTCATTATTAATTGTGACCTGAATGACGCCCTGATGCTCGTCCGCCATATTGGTGATTTTTTGCAGGCTCAGGTGCGGAAGCAACTGCTCTGCGCGCTCATTCTGTATGACGACTTTATTGTTATTGAAATCATAAACCAGCACGCCCATCGGGATTCTGCCCGTTGTTTCGCGGTAAATATCCAGCGTCTTTTCCAACTGATGCGAGACATCTTCGCTGGGATGCGCATACTGTCGACGGAAAAGATAAAAGCCGACGATGGACAAACACAGCAGAAGCAGATTCAGCAGCAGAAACCAGACGTTATTACGTAATGAATCAATAATCAGGACTTTTATTGGCACCTGAAAAACGATTTTGATCGGTGCATTCACGAGCGTGGCGGAAATTTCAAGATTCGAGCCATGAAGCTGCACGTCAGCCGTGCCTTCGCCATTATTGTTATCCGTATTGCTGGCCGCTGGCGTATCCGGCTTCAGCATAAGATGCTCACGTGGAATGGTGTCTGGGATTAAATCGTTAATCGGTAAATCGAACGCCAGAATCGTCGCCAGATGGCCCGGCTGATTGAATGTGGTGCGCAGCGTAAAATAGTAGTCGTTATAGAAACGTAATTTACGCAGCGGGGAAAAACTTTCGCGTTCGTCTAATACATTCGCCTGTTGCAGCATTTCTGTCCGACGGGCTTCGGCGATGACCGTAATATAATTCCCGCGGAACTGCGAGGAGATATCTTTCAGCGTCTGTGTGGAAATCATCGTCAGGCTGTTGTCGATGCCATTCAGGTAATACATGGAATAGACGCTATTCTCCGCACCCCAAAGAATATCAAGATAACGTGATATCCGGCGAACCGAGGTGAGCGTCCCTGTATCGTGTTGCCCAAAAATCAATGCATCCGTTTTCTGACCGTTTTTTTCTACGTAGAAAATATTCGGCATTAAATTAATCGCGGTAATGTTGGTGTCGCTCACGGCCGGTTCGCTGTTCAGGCTGCCATATATTTGATAGGTGAAAAAACGATAGGTATCGACGCGTTTTTGTATGCCCAGGGCGATGGTCGTGAGCGAATGTTTTTTGTCCGCCAGCAAATCGGTGATGTGGCTATAGCCGAACGTTCCGGTAATCAGGAGCGAGAGCACCGCAAGGAGTGAAAAATAACGCAGAATCATGGCTGGCATCAATTAACGCTCCTGATTAGCGGATAACGGCACGCGCGCTGGCGCTAACGCCCAGCAATAGCAGTGCGACAAACCCGAATGCGGTAGCCAAATTGCTGAACTGTGCAATAAAGCCAAGAATAGTCGGGCCGATCAGAATACCTGCATAGCCCACCGTGGTAATGGCGGCGATGGCCAGATTCGGCGGCATGATCTTTTGATTCCCCGCTGCGCTGAACAGGATCGGCACCACATTCGATGCGCCGATGCCCACCATCACAAAGCCAAGAATGGCGGTGATTGCATTATCAATGCTGATCGTTAACACCAGACCGAGTGCGGCGCAGAGGCTGCCACCGGTCAGAATCGCGTAGCGGCCGAGTGCATTAACAATACGATCGCCGTTCAGCCTTCCTAGCGTCATCGCGACGGAGAATGCCGCATAGCCCATGCCCGCCTGCGCGCCGCTCAGGTGGCGTTCAACCGTTAAAAAGAGGGCGCTCCAGTCCAGTATGGACCCTTCGGCTAAAAACATGATGAAGCACAGTGAGCCAATGAACATCACCCAACCGCGCGGGATGACAAACAGCGGGCCGTCGTCATCTTGATTTGTGGTGCGCAGCAGGTGTTTGTGCGCGGTTGCCATCACTATCAGCATGAGTGCGACAATCGCCAGAATTGCCATAAGCGGAGACAGGCCAAGCCACAGCAGAGCGCTAACTCCCCCTGCGCCGACAATTCCCCCGACGCTAAAGAAACCATGAAAACCGGACATCATCGCTCGGCCGCTTGCCCGTTCCACGATGACAGCCTGAATATTCATCGCGACATCTATCATACCCATGGATGCGCCGAAAAAGAGCAGCGTTATCGCCATGAGAGGTAGCGTTTCCGCCTGCGTCAGCGCGGGCAATACCAGACAAAGCAGCACGCTTGCCAGCAAAATAACGCTGCGGCAGCCCAGCTTGCTGGTGAGGAAACCGGTCAGCGGCATGGCTAAGAGCGAGCCAATGCCAAGAGAAAGCAGCAACATCCCCAGAGAGGCATCGCTGATAGCCAGCCGCGTTTTGACAAAGGGCACCAGCGGCGCCCAGGAAGCCATAGCAAAGCCCGCAACAAAGAAAACGAGGCGCGTGGCTGCCTGTGCTTTCTTGCCTGACAGATTCTGATTAATGCATAACGGGGTGGTATTCAGTGTTGTACTCATCCTGAACGCGGCTATCCGGTCGATATAACAAGGGCCTATGTTTACCATAATTAGTGGTCTGAATGAAAAGAATCCTGGTGTGCGGTGTTGGCGCAAGGGAAGAAGAGAAGCGTGGGCAGTGAGGCGGACAAAAAAAATGCCGATTAGATAATCGGCAAAAGAATCGGTCAATTGAAGCAATAATGATGATGGAGTGGGATTTTAAAGCGATGCGCGCGACCCGTTTTGCCGTTTGGTGCGATTTCAGTCCGTGCTCACCGTTATGGTCTTGCGTAACCTCTCACCCACGGCGTGTTTTTTTCCCGTATAATCCCCCACTTTGTGTTAGGTCTCCGGGGTAACGGTGAAACAACTTTCCGACTTGCTGCGGCATCTGCAGCAGGCTTTGCGCGAGCCACAGCCTGAATGCGCAGGTTTCAGACAAATAACGCGTTCATTACGTCTTAGCGAAACGTCTGAGCTATTGCCGTGGTTGGCGACCCAGCCAGTGTACCCCCAGTTCTATTGGCAACACCGTCAGGATCGTGAGGAAGCTGCCGTGTGCGGCAACGTGTGCGGATTTCGCCACATTCAGGATGCTGAGGCATTCCTCGTTCAGCAGCAGTGCGATCCCGATGTGCGCATCTGGGGACTGAACGCGTTTAATCAAACGAAAGAGGATGCTGTTTCTTCAACTGGTTACCTGTTTTTGCCGCGTGCAGAACTGCGGCGTCAGGATGATACGCTCAGCCTGAGTATTAACCTGTTCAGTGACACCTCATTGCAGCAGGATGCCGTTGAAGCCTCGGCGTTTATTAACCTGCTTCTGCCACCCGCGTCGCAGCCTCTTTTGCATGCGAAAGTGCAATCCGTCGGGCATCAGCCGGAGCGTCAGGGGTGGATCGATTTGCTCCAGCGGGCGCTGCATGACATCAATACCGAGCTGATGGAAAAGGTGGTTCTGGCGCGAGCGACCACGCTAACGTTGACGCAACCGCTACAGGCCACCACCTTTATGGCCGCCAGCCGGGCGGCAAATCACCACTGTTTCCATTTCATGCTGGCGCACGATGCGCGCCATGCGTTTCTTGGCTCCAGCCCAGAGCGGCTTTATCGCCGTCGGGGTAGCGAACTGGAAACGGAAGCGCTGGCGGGGACGGTGGCAAGCGACCGCGATGCGCACAAAGCCGCTGAGCTGGCCGACTGGCTGATGAATGACACCAAAAATCAGTGCGAGAACATGCTGGTGGTGGATGATATTTGTCAGCGGCTACAGCAGTCCGCGCTGTCGCTGGATGTGATGCCGCCGGAAATTGTGCGCCTGCGTAAAGTACAGCATCTGCGCCGTACTATTCACGCCACGCTGCGCACCGCATCCGATAGCGCGTGCCTGAATGCGTTACAACCCACGGCAGCCGTCGCGGGCCTGCCGAGACAAGAGGCTCGCCGTTTTATTGCCGAACATGAACCGTTTGAACGTGGTTGGTACGCGGGTTCCGCAGGTTACCTTTCGCGTCAGCAGTCTGAATTCAGCGTGGCGCTACGTTCGGCCGAAGTGCGAGATCATGTTTTAACGCTCTATGCCGGTGCCGGAATTGTGGCGGGTTCTGATCCAGAACAAGAATGGCTGGAGTTAGAAAACAAAGCAGCAGGGCTAAGATCCCTGTTAGACGGTGATATGTCATAGTTTTGTTTTAGGGTTGTTGTGCGAGGTACTGGTTTATATCAAAGTCAGCGTGATAAAAAAAAATATAATAAGGCTGATCTCGATGTTTGCTGACGTGCACCAGGCCGCCAACAGTTTGATCATTATTATTTGTTTATAACCTGCAACCTGAGTTGTTGAGTACAACATGTCAACAAGTGTATTTAATCGCCGCTGGGCTACATTACTGCTGGAATCGCTGACCCGCCACGGTGTCCGGCATGTCTGCATCGCGCCTGGTTCTCGCTCCACCCCGTTGACGCTGTCTGCGGCGGATAATCACGCACTGATTTGCCACACGCATTTCGATGAGCGGGGGCTTGGGCATCTGGCGCTGGGGCTGGCAAAAGCCTCACGTGAGCCGGTTGCGATTATCGTGACGTCAGGCACCGCCGCGGCGAACCTTTATCCCGCCATCATCGAAGCGGGGTTGACCGGCGAACGGTTGGTGGTGCTGACAGCCGACCGCCCGCCGGAGCTGATTGATTGCGGTGCGAATCAGGCGATTCGCCAACATGCACTGTATGCTTCACACCCCACGCTGGCGCTCGATTTACCGCGCCCTACGCCCGACATTCCGGCTAGCTGGCTGGTTTCCTCTGTGGATAGCGCCATGGCGCGACTGACGCACGGCGCGTTGCACATTAACTGCCCCTTTGCCGAACCGCTGTACGGTGCCGATGACGGCACGGCGTATCAGGACTGGTTGATGACACTGGGCGACTGGTGGAACAGCCGTGAACCCTGGCTGCGTGAAATGCGCCAGAGCACGCTGGCGGTGCAGCCGGACTGGCCGCAGTGGCGAGAGAAACGGGGCGTTGTCCTCGCCGGCCGCGTGACGCCTGAACAAGGTGCACGACTTGCCGCGTGGGCGAACGAACTGGGCTGGCCGTTGATTGGTGATGTCCTGTCGCAAAGCGGGCAGCCGTTACCCTGTGCGGATATTTGGCTGGCGCATCCTGACGCAGCGGAGCGCTTACGGCAGGCGGACATTGTCTTGCAGTTCGGCGGTAGCCTGACGGGTAAGCGCCTGCTGCAATGGCAGGAACAGTGCCAGCCGCAAGAATTCTGGTTAATCGATGACCTACCGGGACGGTTGGATCCGGCTCACCATCGTGGGCGTCGTCTGGTGGCGGACGTGGGTGAATGGCTGTCTGCGCATCCTGCACATAAGCAAGCGCCGTGGGCGGATTTGCTGGCGGATATTGCCGACAGAACGCAGCGGCAGGTCGACGCACATCTGGCTTCCCGCTTTGGTGAGGCACAGCTGGCGCAGCGCATACCGGCGCTGTTGCCGCCGGACGGGCAGCTGTTTGTCGGCAACAGTCTCGTTGTGCGCCTGATCGACGCGCTGGCGCAGCTCCCGCAAGGGTATCCGGTGTACGGTAATCGTGGTGCCAGCGGCATTGATGGCCTGATTTCCACGCTGGCCGGTGTACAGCGTGCCACGTCAAAAGCCACGCTGGGCATCGTCGGCGATCTTTCCGCGTTATACGATTTGAATGCGCTGGCGCTGCTGCGTCAGTCTCCCGCACCGCTGGTATTAATCGTGGTGAACAATAACGGCGGCCAGATATTTTCCCTGCTGCCGACGCCAGTTGCACAGCGTGAAGCGTTTTACTGCATGCCGCAAAATGTGGAGTTCGGGCACGCTGCTGCGATGTTTGGCCTGAATTACGTACGTGCCGAGAGCTGGGAACAGCTGGCGAATACGGCAGCGAATTGCTGGACTCAGGGCGGCGTCACGCTGCTGGAAGTGGTGGTTGAACCGAAAGACGGCGCGAAAACGCTCAATGAACTGGTCGCGCAGGTGGCGACATGGGCGCACTAGATTCCCAGAGGCTGGTTTTTCAGAGACCAAGTTTTCAAGAGCTAAGCTGCCAGAAAGTGACGCATGGCGCGGTGGCTCCGAGGCAGCCGTGGCTGGTGTGTCTGCATGGTTTATTAGGCAGTGGTGAGGATTGGCAGCCCATCCTGCCGTTCTGTCGTGACTGGCCCGTGTTGCTGGTGGATTTACCCGGACACGGCGTGTCGCGAACGATTTCCACAATAGATTTTGCCGATGTCAGCCGCCAGTTAAGCGAGACGCTGTTGGATCAAGGCATTGAGAATTACTGGCTGCTAGGCTATTCGCTCGGTGGGCGTATCGCGATGTATCACGCCTGCAACGGGCAGCATGACGGCATGCTGGGGCTGATGGTTGAAGGTGGTCATCCCGGCTTGGCAGCGCTGGAACTGCGTACGGAGCGTATCCAGCATGATGCACGCTGGGCGCAGCGCTTTCGTCAGGAGCCGCTGCCAGCGGTCTTGCAGGACTGGTATCAGCAGGCGGTGTTTACCGATCTGGATTCAGCGCAGCGTGAACAGCTGATCGCGCGCCGCAGCACGAATCACGGTGCGTCTGTTGCGGCAATGCTGGAAGCTACCTCGCTGGGACGACAGCCCTTTTTAGCGGAACGCCTCCAGCACCTGTCGATACCTTTTGTTTACTTATGCGGTGCCAGCGACGTGAAGTTTCAAACGCTGGCGGCGCAATACGGCCTGCCGTTACTGAGCGTGGCTCAGGCGGGTCACAATGCTCATCAGGCGAATCCAACGGCCTATGCCGAGCGGGTTCGCTCTTTTCTTTTGCATCACGTTAAGGATTGATAACTATGCTTTATCCGAGTGAAGATCTGCTTTACGCACCGATTGAATGGCACGATTGCAGCGGCGACTTCGCCGATATCCTCTACCATAAATCCATCGATGGCATTGCCAAAATCACCATTAACCGTCCTCAGGTTCGCAATGCGTTCCGTCCGCAAACGGTAAAAGAGATGATTCAGGCGCTTGATAATGCGCGTCACGACGACGGCATCGGGACGATTATCCTGACCGGCGCGGGCGATAAAGCATTCTGCTCCGGCGGCGATCAGAAAGTTCGTGGCGACTACGGCGGTTATCAGGACGACAGCGGCGTGCATCACCTGAACGTGCTGGATTTCCAGCGTCAGATTCGTACCTGTCCGAAGCCGGTTGTCGCGATGGTCGCAGGCTATTCCATCGGTGGCGGACACGTTCTGCACATGATGTGCGATCTGACGATTGCGGCAGAGAACGCCATCTTCGGTCAAACGGGTCCGCGTGTCGGTTCCTTTGACGGCGGCTGGGGCGCGTCTTACATGGCGCGCATCGTGGGTCAGAAGAAAGCGCGTGAAATCTGGTTCCTGTGCCGCCAGTACGACGCTGCGCAAGCGCTGGATATGGGATTGGTTAACACGGTAGTACCGTTGGCGGATCTGGAAAAAGAAACCGTGCGCTGGTGCCGTGAAATGCTGCAAAACAGCCCAATGGCGCTGCGCTGTCTGAAAGCGGCGCTGAACGCAGACTGCGACGGTCAGGCGGGCTTGCAGGAGCTGGCGGGTAACGCCACCATGCTGTTCTACATGACAGACGAAGGGCAGGAAGGCCGCAACGCGTTCAATGAAAAACGCCAGCCTGACTTCAGCAAATTCAAACGGAATCCGTAATGCGTCAGGTCACTCTCTATCGTTACAGCGTGCCGATGGAAGCTGGAGTGGTGCTGCGCAATCAGCGTCTGAAAACCCGCGATGGGCTTATCGTTCGCCTGCAAGACGGCGAGCGGTTGGGCTGGGGTGAGATTGCGCCGTTGCCAGAATTCAGCGTGGAAACGTTGGCAGAGGCGGAATCAGCCGCGCTTGAACAGCTGCAATCGTGGGCAGCAGGACAGGCATTTTCTGACGATCTTCTGCCGTCGGTTGCCTTTGGCTTGAGCTGTGCGCAGGCCGAACTGGATCAACATCTGCCACAGGCGGCGGATTATCGCAAAGCGCCATTGTGCAGCGGCGATCCTGACGAGCTGTTTGAGATGCTACAGGCGATGCCGGGCGAGAAAGTGGCAAAGATCAAAGTCGGCCTGTACGAAGCGGTGCGTGACGGCATGATCGTTAACGTGCTGCTGGAAGCCTTGCCGGATCTGAAACTCCGTCTGGATGCCAACCGCAGTTGGACGCGAGCCAAAGCCGACGGCTTCGCTCGTTATGTCGCGCCGTCATTGCGTTCGCGCATTGCCTTTCTTGAAGAGCCTTGCAAAACCCGTGAAGAATCTCGCGAGTTTGCGCGGGAAACGGGCATCAACATTGCCTGGGACGAAAGCGTGCGCGAGGCGGATTTTCGGGTAGAAGCCGAGCCGGGCGTGAGCGCGATTGTGATCAAGCCTACGCTGGTCGGTAGTCTCGCACGTTGCCAGCAACTGGTGCAGGAAACGCATCAGGCTGGATTAACGGCGGTGATCAGCTCCAGCATCGAATCCAGTCTGGGCTTAACGCAGCTGGCACGTCTGGCGCACTGGCTGACGCCGGATACGGTTCCAGGGCTGGACACGTTGGATCTGATGCAGGCGCAGGTGGTTCAACGCTGGCCGGATAGCGCGTTGCCGCTGTTGGCTGCTGAGCAGTTGGACGTGGTATGGCAATCCTGACTGACTGGCCGTGGCGACACTGGGCTAGCCAGACGCCCCAGTCTGTTTCGTTGAATGAGTTTGTTTCGGTGAATGAGTCTGTCGCATTGATTGAAGATGAAACCCGCTGGAGCTGGCAGTCGCTTGCCCAGCGGGTAGATCAGCTGGCAGAGCGTTTTACCCAGCAGGGCGTTATGCCCGACTGTACGGTCGCGCTACGCGGGAAAAATAGCGTCCAGATGCTGTTCAGCTATCTGGCGCTGTTACAGTGCGGCGTGCGCGTACTGCCGCTGAATCCACAGTTACCTGATGCATTAACCGAGGCGCTACTGCCTGCGCTGAATGTAACGTATGGCCTGTGCCTGAATGATAAATCGTGGCCGGAGGCTGTACGCACGCTTTCTTTGCCGTCTGATTCTTTACCCCTGTGTGATGCCGAGGAAAGCCGCCGTACTGATAGATTACGCTGGCAGGCCGATCGGCTGGCGACGCTGACGCTGACATCCGGCTCCAGCGGGATGCCGAAGGCGGCGGTACATTCATTTGCTGCCCATCTCTCCAGTGCGGAAGGTGTGGTGCAGATGATGGCATTTTCCTCCAGCGACAGCTGGCTGTTGTCACTTCCGCTCTTTCACGTTTCTGGGCAGGGCATCGTCTGGCGCTGGCTTGCGACTGGGGCAACGATCGTTGTCCGCGCACATCAGCCTCTGGATAGCGCATTGCGCGATTGCACCCATGCTTCTTTGGTGCCGACGCAACTGTGGCGACTGCTGTCAGAGGGGACATTCCCCACGGCATTAAAGGCCGTATTGCTAGGTGGCGCGATGATTCCGCAGGCGCTGACGCAACAGGCTGAAGCGCGAGGCGTCAGTTGCTGGTGTGGCTATGGTCTGACGGAACTGGCGTCCACGGTTTGCGCGAAACGTGCTGACGGACGTTCGGGCGTCGGCCTGCCGCTTCATGAGCGAAAGATCCGGCTGGCTGAGGATGAAATTCTGCTGCGTGGCAGCACGCTGGCCGCCGGTTATTGGCGTGACGGAAAACTGATTCCACTCGTCGATGATGATGGCTGGTTCCACACGCGGGATCGCGGGCGATTTACCGAGGGCGAATGGCACATTCTGGGGCGTCTGGATAATCAATTCTTCAGCGGTGGGGAAGGGATTCAGCCCGAGAATATCGAAGCCGTGCTGTTGACACACCCCGATGTTCAACAAGCCTGCATTGTGCCCGTTGATGATGCGGAGTTTGGCCACCGTCCTGTTGCGGTATTGGAGGTAGCGCAATCCACGACGCTTGATGCAATACGCGATTGGCTACAGCCACAGCTTGCCGGATTTCAGCGTCCGGTCGCGTATTATGCGCTGCCTGCTGAACTGAAAAATGGCGGGATTAAGCTATCTCGCCAGCAGGTGGAAAACTGGGTCAATACAATTTATCACCGGTAAAAAGGTAGAACTCCCCAACCATACGCAATGCATTCTCCATGCTCGTACTGGTTTCGTGTTCAAATCGTGCTAACTTTTCTTGATAAAAATGTTCACGATGACTAAAAGAATAAATCGCTGTTCAGGGCAATTTCATGCTGGAGTGAGAGGACGTTTCGGGTAGAATCGGCAACGATAGCATCTTTACACGCGCGTTTAACGACGGTTTTTAAGGATATTGAAAATGAAAAAGTTTGTGATTGCCTGTGCGGGAAGCCTGTTACTTGCAAGTGCTTCTGTACATGCCATTAGCCTTTCCGGGGAAGCAGGTCGCGATTACGCGGGTGCCAATGCAGGCTTCGGTCTGGGCATTCCTGGGCTTGCGGGGAATGTGAGCTATGCCCACGGCGACAACAGCAATGATGTATACGGTTTTGGCCTGGGATATACCATTCCTGTTGGCCCACTCAAGCTGACTCTGGGTGGCAAAGCGCTGTACCTGAATCAGGATCACGGCAATGATGGTTATGGCGTCGCACTGGGCGGTGGCGTGCAGTGGCCGCTGAGCCGTCAGTTCTCGCTGTATGGTGAAGGTTACTATTCACCAGATTCCTTCTCCAGCCATGTCGACCACTATGTTGAAGGGAAAGCGGGCGTTCGCTGGCAGGTATTTGGACCGCTGAACGTCGATGTCGGCTACCGCTACATCAATATGGCGCGTGAGAACGGCCCGGATAACAGACTAGCGGATTCTGCCTATATTGGCGTTGGTCTGAACTTCTGATATACCCGTCATACTTCAAGCCGCAGGTGTGTTGGCAATACTCGGCCCATCTCTGAGCCTCGCCCTGAGGGGCTGCCGCCAGCGGCGTTCAAATTGGCTAAGCCAATTTGTCCTCGCGAACCCCAGTCACTTACTGATGTAAGCTCCTGGGGTTCGCTGTGTCGCCGCCTACCTGCAACTCGAATTATTTAGCAACTGTCTTGAACACTATTTTTCATGAGGTAATCAGGTGAAAAGACGCATCCCATTCCTTACCCGTTTTGAGCATAGCGTTCAGAATAGTCAGAAGTTTGCGCATGCAGGCAACCAGCGCGACTTTTTTCGGTTTGCCCGCCGTCACGAGACGCGTATAAAACGCGTGAATCACCGGATTAAACCGAGTCGCGACCAACGTTGCCATATACAACACGCTACGGACGTGGGCCCTACCACCAAATATTGTCCGCTTGCCCCGCATTTTGCCAGAGTCCCGATTGAGGGGCGCGACGCCTGCCAGCGCACTAATCTCGCGGCGCGAGAGTTTTCCCAGTTCGGGTATCTCTGCCAGCAACGTAGCGGTGGTCGTGGTTCCGACGCCTTTGACGCTATTGAGTAAACCGGACAAGGCGCTGAAGTGAATCTGAACATGCCTGTTCATGTCGTGGTCTATGCGAGCCAGCTCGTGTTTCAGCGCATCAATAATCGTTTTTATGCTCTTACGAGCCTGAGGATGAGCCTGAGTAAGGCGGTTACGTTCAGCGACAAGCATGGTCACGAGTTGGCGTCGGCGAGTGACGAGAGCCGCCAGAGCCTGACGTTGAGGGTCTGGCAGCGGTTGAATAAAACGTTCGCGCTCAGGATGACGGTCGATGACCTCGGCCATCATAGCCAAGGCTTTGGCATCAATCGTGTCGGTTTTGGCGAGGTATCCCATGGCCCGCGCGAAGTCTCTGGCCTGACGTGGGTTGATAACCACGACCTCAAACCCAGCGGCTTGTAACGAACAAGCGAGTGGGGCTTCGAGGCCACCAGTAGCCTCCATGAGGATAAGGGAAACAGGATGTTTTGCCAGTTCAGCCAGAATAGCGTCAAAGCCATCGAGGTCATTCCTGGCGGAAAAGGGCGGCAATGCGGAACCGATAGCGACATCGAGGGAGGCTTTGGAAACATCAATGCCGATGTGAAGTAAATTTGGCAGACTCATTTTTACCCCTCCTTGCAAATACGAAATGAGGTCAAACAACTGTACGGGTTTCAGATGAGTGACGCGGTTCATGCGCAATGAGCTAAATAACGGGCTTAGAAACCCCAGGGTAAACCAGGCTACATGAACCGTGCCAAACCTACATTGTCAATAATACCTAAACTTCAAGATACAAGGGTATAGTGGTTCGAAAGAAAAAAGAGCGTGAATGTTGAGTTCACGCTCTTTTTTTATGACGGACATCCTTGTCCGTCCCCCTTCGGGCCGTCGCAAGCGACGTTGAAAAACGCTCCCAGCGTTTTTTTATGTCTTGGATTAACCGATGAGAAGGTTAACTGATTGACGGTAGCCAGCCTGCCACCATCGCCAGTTGGATCAAGATGATGGCGATGCCGCTGGCGAAGACCAGTGCCAAGAGCGCTGCGCCACCGCGCGTCGCGCGTATTTCAGGACGTTGTTTGCGCACCTGCCAGCTCAGCAAGACCGGAATAAGCAATGCCAGCACGGCCAGCGCAATTGCCGCATAGCCAAGTGCCATCACGAACCCTTGCGGATAAAAGAGGGCAAACACCAGCGGGGGAATAAAGGTCAGCAAGCCCGTTTGCGCGCGCCCGATGATGCTATTTTTACGTTTAAACAGATCGGCTAAATAATCGAATAATCCAAGCGCCACGCCGAGGAAAGAGGTCGCCAGCGCCAGATCGGCAAACAGGTGGACGGCCAGTTCAACGTGCGGTGAGGCAACCAGCGTGCGAATAGCCTGCATCAACCCATTCAACCCCGCCTGATCGGCCAAAATAGCGTTGAATGTTGAAGAACTGAGGCTACCCAACATCACGAGCTGCCAGAAGATATAGGCAATCAGCGGTATCACGCTACCGATAAGGAATATTCGGCGCAGCTTACGGCTGTCGCCACCCATGTAGTGCACGATACTGGGGATACTGCCGTGAAAGCCGAACGACGTCAGAATGACCGGTAATGCCGAGAGCGTCAGACCCTGTTGCAGCGGCAGCGTTAGGAGGTTGACGCGCTGAATATGCGGCACCATGACGGCCAGCATGATGACGAACATCAGCACTTTGCCGCTAAACAGGATGCGGTTAAACAAATCGACTGAGGATGTTCCGATACAGACGACGCCGCCAGCAACCAGCGTGAAGAGCAGAATGCCTGCGGACAGCGGAAGTGAGTAGCCACTCCACTGGCTGATACTGCTGGCGAGTAGTTCGCCTGCGCCGCTGATATAGGCCGCGGTGAGCGCATACATCAGAAATAACATACTAAAGCCGGTAATCCACTGTCCCCAGCGACCGAGGTAGATTTTTGCCAGCGTGCCCAGCCCGGTGTGCGACGGCTGATGCTGATACACTTCAACCAGCAACAGGGCGCTGTAACACATCAGTGCCCACAGACCGATCAATATCATCAATGTAGTACCAAACCCAACACCCGCAGTTGCCAGCGGCATCGCCAACATTCCTGCTCCAATGGTGGTGCCAGCAACGATAAAAATGCTGCCAAGAGTACGATTTTTCACCTATTCCTCTATAAATAGCGCGGCTATCCAGATATTTTTGGCAGCAGGGTAGAGTATTCAGTGATTTCTGTCAAAACGCCGTTACGAAGGGTGTAATTTTATATTTACACTGGAGTGAGGGACGTCGGAGGCGATACGTTATCGGGCAGGCAGAAAGAAACATTGTGTTTGTTCATGCGACTTTTTAAAGTGGTTTCAGGATCGTCACGAGGAATAAAAAAATGCTTAGGGTCGAGATGTTATGTACCGGCGATGAAGTGCTGCATGGTCAGATTATTGATACCAATGCGGCCTGGCTGGCGGATTATCTGTTTCAGCAGGGATTACCGATGACCAGCCGGATGACGGTGGGGGACGATCTCGATGCGCTGGTGACTGCGATAACGCAGCGTAGCCAGATTGCCGATATCCTGATTGTGAACGGCGGCCTGGGGCCGACCAGCGACGATCTCAGCGCATTGGCGGCGGCCACCGCCGCAGGAGAAGGGCTGGTTGAGCACGCAGAATGGCTGGCGCGTATGGAGGCTTTTTTTGCTGAGCGTGGCAGAGTGATGGCACCGAGCAACCGTAAACAGGCGCAAATCCCTGCCAGTGCGGAAATGGTGGATAACCCGGTGGGCACCGCCTGTGGTTTTGCGCTGCAATTGAACAAGTGCCTGATGTTTTTTACACCGGGCGTGCCGTCTGAGTTTAAGGTCATGGTCGATCAGCAAATTATGCCGCGCCTGCGCGAGCGCTTTGCTGTCGCCGATGCTCCACTGTGCCTACGCCTGACCACCTTTGGCCGCTCCGAGAGCGATCTGGCAAGCCAGTTGGATGGTATGGCGTTACCGCCGGGCGTGGTGTTGGGCTACCGCTCTTCTATGCCGATTATCGAGTTGAAGCTGACTGGCCCTGCTGCCCAGCAGGAAAATATGGAGCAACTGTGGGAAACAGTGCGCACCGTGGCAGGGGAAAATACCCTCTTTGAAGGAACCGAAGGGTTACCGGCACAGTTGGCACGGCGTTTGGACGAGCGTGATATGACGCTGGCAGTGAGTGAACACTTCACGGCAGGATTGCTCAACTGGCAGCTCCAGTCGGCGGATGTTCCGCTGGCGGGCGGGGAACTGTTGGCAAACGTTGAGGATACCAGCCTGTCTGGGTTAGTGGACTATGCTCGCCATCTGGCGGAGCGTCAGGGGGCATCGTTAGCGCTGGTTGTGGGTAACCGGAATGATGCAGAGCTGTCATTAGCGCTGCATACGCCGGAAGGATCTTTTGCCCAAACGATACAGTTCAACGTACAGCGCTACAGCCTGAAAACGCATCAGGAAGTCGTTGCGATGCTGGCGATGAACATGCTGCGCCGCTGGCTAAATGGCTGGTCCGTCTACGGCGGACATGGTTGGATCACGGTGTTGGAGACGTTGTAGTTAGCGGGGGGATCTAAGACTGCCTCTGAGTCGTATTTTTATGTCACTGTCGAGGCTGTTTCGTGCGCGATGATACCGTCATTTTCATGCTATTTCATAGCACGCGCCCGACACGGGGCGTCTCAAGCGCCGCTCGCCCCGTGACCCCTAGGCTTTTTGGCGTGAATTACGCCGCTACGCGGTGCCTTCGGCGATCGTTCCCGCTTGTCGAGCCGCCAGTGACGCGTTCCCGACGCGGCACTGGCTTTCGCGGCGTCCATGCCGCTCACTCGGCGGTAACGCTCACCTCAGCGCAATTTTTACGCCGGGTTAGCACGCCCGAAACCATCACATCAATCTAGCATAAGACGATAAGTCTATAAGCCGATGGCTAATACTCGCCTGCAAATAAAAAGGCCAGAATCAACGTTCTGGCCTTTTTCACAAGATAAATCAATATAATAACGAATAGAGCTGGCGGCGGTAGCGGGCGGCGAGGGCGTCGCTGGTGCCGAGGGCGGCCATGATGTCCATCAGCGTTTTACGTGCGCTGCCGTTAGCAACGGCCAGATCTTTCTTCAGGAACCCCATCAGCAGTTCAAGCGCTTCTTCGTTACGGCCGACCTGATGCAGCTGCAGAGCCAGCTGTACCGCGAGATCCGCATTTTGCGGATCGGCGTCCAACTGCTGCTGTAGATGCTGAATTTCCGGCGTATCTGCCGCCTGTTTCAGCAATTCAATCTGAGCCACGAGGCTATGGTAACGCGTGTCTCGATCTTGCAAAGGAATGGTGGCCAGCACGGCCTCAGCATCTTCACTGCGTTTAATTTGAATCTGCACTTCCGCCAGCATCAGGCCGATGTCACTGCGCTGCTGGCTGAGTTGCCAGGCGTCTTTCAGCAGTTGCATTGCTTCCGGCAGTTTGTCTTCCTGAATCAGCTGCTGCGCCTGTGCGACTTTCAGCTCTTCTTCTTTCGGCAGCGCGCGTTTCAGCAATTCACGAATCGCCTCTTCCGGCTGTGGGCCCTGAAAACCGTCCAGCGGCTGCCCGTCTTTAAACAGATACACGGTTGGGATTGAGCGCAGGCCAAACTGGGCGGCGACGCGCTGTTCGGCATCACAGTCAACCTTCGCCAGAACAAACTGTCCGGCGTATTCCTGCGCCAGCTTGTCCAGCACCGGTTCCAGCTCCAGGCAGTGCTGGCTACGACCCGACCAGAAGTAAAACAGGACTGGCAGTGTCATGGAGTGTTCCAACACCTGATGCAGGTTGGATTCATTGACGTCAACGATAGTCGCTTGTTGTTCTAACATGAGTAGTCTCTCTTACTTCTTGAATTCATTTGACTCTTAGATGGGGCCTGTCGGTGTGACTTACAAGCCTTGTGCAGAGGAGAGTGCGCAATACATCGCCCTCTGCGACCTTATCCTCGTAATACCTTATCCAGAAGACACCCCGGTAGCAAACGACGCAGCCAGGTTAAGGCGTGAGCCACTAGCGTCACGGGATAGCGTAATTTTGGCCGTGAACTTTCCAGCGCATGGTGGAGCTTCGGCAAGATCGCTTCTGGCGGCAGCGTGAAGCGCTTGGCGATGCCGGGGTTGGTGACCGGTTTGTCCGTCTGCGTCTGTGCCACGTTAGTGGTAAAGCGCGTACTGATCGGGCCTGGCTCGATCAGGCTGACGTGCAAGCCGCTGCCGTGGAGCTCCATACGCAACGCATCTGACCAGGCTTCCAGCGCATATTTGCTGGCGGCATACGCACCGCGACCCGGTGTAGACACCAGCCCCAGCACGGAACTGGTCTGGATGATACGGCCTTCACCATGCGGCAGCATCGCGGGTAATAATAGCTTTGTGAGCTGATGCGTGCCGAACAGGTTGCTGGAAAACTGCTGTTCAAGCTGCTGGCGCGAAATGGTATTCAACGGACCATATAGACCGTATCCGGCGTTGTTAAACAAACCGTACAGGCGATTATCGGTCAGTCTGATCACCTCCGCCACGGCCTGTTCCACGCTGGCGTTGTCATCCAGATCGAGCGTAATCGCTTCCAGACCCAGCGTGGTCAGACGCGCCACATCCTCTGCTCGGCGGCAGGATGCAATCACGCGATAGCCGCGTTTTTGCAGATCCTGAGCGGCAATCAGGCCAATACCGCTGGAGCAACCCGTAATGAAGACCGTTTTTTGCATAACTTTACCTAATTCAAAAGCCTATTTATTAAGACTCATGGTTAACTAAGGGTTCCAGCTGCTTCGCCATCCAGTCTGCGATAAACGGTTGGGCATCCCGGGTTGGATGGATGCCATCTTCCATCATCCACTCCGGTTTAAGATACACCTGCTCCATAAAGAAAGGCAGCAGAGGAAGCGCAAACTGCTCTGCGAGTTTGGGGTAGATATTGCTGAATGACTCGGTGTAGCGGCGGCCATAGTTGGTCGGCAAACGAACCTGCATCAGCAACGGTTGGGCATTAGCCTGTTTGACCAGCGTGATGATTTTCGCCAGATCCTGCTCAATATTTTGTGCGGGAAATCCCCGAAGCCCGTCATTGCCGCCCAGTTCAATCAACACCCAACGCGGCTGATGCTGTTTCAGCAGGGCAGGAAGACGCGCTAGCGCTTGTGCGGTGGTATCGCCACTAATGCTGGCGTTAACCACCGCGACGCCTTTTTTCTGCGTCTGCCACTGCGTGTTCAATAGCGTTGGCCACGCGTTAGCGATCGGCATCTGATAGCCCGCACTGAGGCTATCGCCCAGAATTAATAATGTGTCAGCGGCGAAAGCGCGTACGCTGCATAATCCCAGAAGCAAAAGGACGAAAACATGTTTGCGAAGACCAGCCCAGCGAGTGCTACGCCAAGCAAAACTGCGCACGTAGAAAACATTCTTGAAGTTCATCATCTTAGTAAGCACGTTGGTCAAGGAGAAAATCGGCTTTCCATCCTTACCGGAGTTGAGCTCATTGTCAAACCTGCGCAGACAATTGCCCTGATTGGTGAATCCGGTTCGGGGAAATCGACGTTACTGGGGATTTTGGCTGGCCTGGATGATGGCACAGAAGGTGACGTTAGCCTGATGGGCAAATCGCTGAGCGCACTGGATGAAGAAGGCCGTGCGGCGCTGCGTGCCCAGCATGTGGGGTTTGTCTTCCAGTCTTTCATGCTGGTGCCGACGCTGAATGCGCTGGAGAACGTGCAATTACCCGCGTTGCTGCGTGGCGAAAGCGACAGCCACAGTCGTGGACAGGCCGAGCAGCTTTTACAGCAGCTCGGGTTGGGTGAACGCTTACATCATCTTCCCGCTCAGCTTTCCGGCGGTGAACAGCAGCGCGTGGCGCTGGCTCGTGCGTTCAGCGGTCGTCCTAACGTCTTGTTTGCCGATGAACCTACCGGGAATCTGGATCGTAAAACCGGTGAGCGCATTGTTGATCTGCTGTTTTCCCTCAATCGCGATTATGCCACCACGCTGATTCTGGTGACGCACGATGAGCAACTGGCGGCCCGCTGCGAGCGACGCCTGCGGTTAGTCGACGGCAAGCTGCGGGAGGACGCATGATCTGGCGGTGGTTCTGGCGCGAATGGCGTTCTCCTTCCTTATTGATTGTCTGGCTGGCGCTAACGCTGGCCGTAGCCTGCGTGCTGGCGCTGGGGACGATCAGCGACCGCATGGAAAAAGGGCTCAGCCAGCAGAGCCGTGATTTTCTGGCGGGCGACCGCGTGCTGCGTGCGTCGCGACCCGTCGCGGAAAACTGGCTTTTAGACGCGCAGCAGCGCGGGCTGACGCTTAGTCGTCAGATTTCTTTCATGACCATGACGTTCGCGGGCGATACGCCGCAACTGGCGCAGGTTAAAGCGACCGACCAGCGTTATCCGCTGTACGGCAATTTGCAGACGCGCCCTGAAGGGCTGCATGCGGAAGCGGGAACGGTGCTGGTGGCCCCGCGCCTGCTGGCGTTGCTTGGGCTGAAAGTCGGTGACATGCTGGATGTCGGCGATACCTCACTGCGTATCAGCGGCGAACTGATTCAGGAACCGGATTCCGGCTTTAATCCGTTTGAGACCGCGCCGCGTATTCTGATGAATCTGGATGATGTCGAGAAAACGGGGGCGATTCAGCCGGGGGGCCGTATTACCTGGCGCTACATGTTTTCTGGCAATGAGAAGCAAATTAGCGAATTTAGCAACTTCATCAAGCCCCAGCTCAAGCCCGATCAGCGCTGGTATGGCATGGAAGATTCCGAAGGTGCGCTGAGCCAGTCGTTAAAGCGGTCGCAGCAGTTCTTGTTGCTGTCGGCGCTGCTGACGCTGCTGTTGTCTATTGCTGCGGTCGCGGTGGCGATGGGGCACTACTGCCGCAGTCGCTATGATTTGGTCGCTATTCTGAAAACGCTGGGAGCCGGCAAACAAGCGCTGAGGAAATTAATTATCGGGCAGTGGCTTTCCGTGCTGGGTCTGGCGGCGGTTTGCGGTAGCGTGCTTGGCCTTGGGTTTGAGGCACTGCTGATGAAAATTCTGGCTCCAGTGCTGCCTGCCGTATTGCCTGCATCCGGGCTGTGGCCGTGGGTATGGGCGCTGGGATCGCTGGTGCTGATCTCGCTGCTGGTTGGGCTGCGTCCGTATCGACTGCTGCTGGCGACACAGCCGCTGCGCGTGTTACGACAGGATGTGGTGGCGAACGTGTGGCCGCTGCGCTATTACCTGCCGATTGTCCTGATTATTGTCGTCGGGCTGCTGGCGGTGTTGTCCGGTGGCGGCGTGCTGCTGTGGTCGCTGCTCGGCGGCGTGGCGGTGTTGTCGCTACTGCTGGGTGTTATTGGCTGGGGCGGTCTGCTGCTGTTACGGCGTCTGACGGTTAAACGACTGGCATTGCGTCTGGCGATTAATCGCCTGCTGCGTCAGCCGTGGTCGACGCTCAGCCAACTGGCGGCGTTTTCGTTGTCCTTCATGCTATTAGCGCTGCTGCTGGTGATGCGCGGTGATTTGCTGGAACGCTGGCAACAGCAGTTGCCGCTGGGCAGCCCGAACTATTTCCTGCTGAATATCACGGCGGAACAGGTGCCGCAGATGAGGGAGTTCCTTTCTCAGCATGACGTGACGCCAGAGCAGTTCTTCCCGATTATTCGTGCGCGCCTGACGGAGATTAATCAGCAGGTTGCTACTGAAGTGATCCACGAGGACGATCCGGGCGGCAACACGGTGAACCGTGAGCTGAATCTGACCTGGATGAACGGGATTCCACAGCACAACGTATTGGTGGAAGGCGAAGCGCCGAAGACGGGCGAAGTCTCGATGGAAGCGAAAGAAGCCAAAGAGATGGGGATCAAGATTGGCGATACGCTGACCTTCACCGGCGACACACAGCCGTTTAGCGCGACGGTGACCAGCTTCCGTCAGGTGGATTGGGAAAGCCTGCGTCCGAATTTCTTCTTTATTTTCCCCGTGGGTGCGCTGGATAATCAGCCACAGTCTTGGCTCACGAGCTTCCGCTACGATGGCGATGAGAAGCTGATTACGCAACTGAACCGCCAGTTTCCGACGGTGAGCGTGCTGGATATCGGCAGTATTCTGCGTCAGGTTGGGCAGGTCTTGCAGCAGGTGAGTCGCGCGCTGGAGATTATGGTCATCCTGGTGCTGTTCTGTGGCGTGCTGCTGTTGCTGGCTCAGATTCAGGTCGGGATGCGTCAGCGACGTCAGGAACTGATGGTATACCGCACGCTGGGAGCCGGGTTGCGCCTGTTGCGCACCACGCTGTGGTGTGAATTCGCGGTGCTGGGCTTGGTGGCGGGAACGGCTGCGGCGATTGGCGCAGAATCGGCCCTGTGGCTGTTGCAGCGTAAGGTCTTTAACTTTGCCTGGGAACCGAATATCGGGATGTGGATAGCACTGCCGTTAATCGCGGCGTTCCTCCTGTCGCTCTGCGGCGGCTGGCTGGGGCTACGACTCTTGCGCGGTAAAGCGCTATTCCGGCAGTTTGCGGGGTAAAATTGCGGATGAAATTCGCCGTTTCTCTTAGGTGCATTTCTATGCAAGCACAGAGGCAGTTTCGTGCGCAGCACTGCCGCCACGCTTATGCAAAAATTTATACGCGCCCGACGCAGGGCGCTTAAGCGCCGCAGCCCTGCGAACCCTGGCTTTTGGCATAAATTATGCCGCTGCGCGGTGCCATCGGTGTGCATGGCCGCTGATCGAGCCGCCAGTGACGCGTTCCCGACGCGGCACTGGCTTTCGCGACGTCCTGTCGCTCACTCGGCGGTCAAGCTCACCGCTGCATAATTTTTGATGCCGGATAACAGAAAAAACCGACTTTCTTACCTTACTGACTGATGGAACTTCTCGGTGCTTCGCCGCCGGTTCCCGTCACGGTTTTGTGCTTCGCCAGATAGTAAAGTGAGCTCGTCTCGTTCCAGCGGTCGTAGCCGAACGGAATTGCTCTTACCGGACATAGTGAATCCTTAATTAATATAAAGGGACGTGAACTGTGGTTACCGAGATCACGCTGGCATGAGTATACCAACGCGAGTATAGCGGCGGCGCGTTCTGTGTAGAACGTTCAATGAGAACTCGTAAATACTTAAAACATAAAGAGGGGGAGAAGAAATGATGATGACTAGCGAGTTGGTGTCGAAAGAAATAAATAAGTGAACAAGTAATAAAGAGTCAGGCCCCGCAGGGGAACCTGACTCTATGATGAAGCGATAAACTGACAATACTACTCGGCAGCATAGCCCTGTGGCGGAATGCGAACACTGTCCAGCCAGGCTTCATTATCCCGCATCACCAGTCTGCCGTTCAGGAACCAGTTGATGACCATCGGATAAATCGTGTGCTCGTGCGTTTTCACACGCTCGCTCAGGCTTTCTTCCGTGTCGTCACTAAATACAGGCACCTTCGCTTGCAGAATCAGTGGGCCGCCATCCAGTTCATCGGTGACAAAATGGACGGAAGTCCCATGTTCCCGATCGCCATTTTCCAGCGCCTTGCGGTGCGTGTGCAGGCCAGGATATTTGGGCAGCAGAGAAGGGTGAATGTTCAGCATTTTGCCAGCAAACTGGGCAACAAATTCCGGGCTAAGAATCCGCATGTAGCCTGCTAAGATCACCAGCGCCGGTTCATATTGCTCAATTTCGTTTGCCAGTGCGGCATCAAATGCAGCACGGTCGGCAAAGTCTTCAGGGTTCAGGACGCACGTAGGAATATCCGCATCCTGTGCGCGTTCTAGCCCGTAAGCCTCCGCATTATTACTGAATACGGCGGCGATCTTTCCTTTAAGGCGTCCGTTTTTACAGGCGTCAATTAACGCCTGCAAGTTGCTTCCATGACCTGAAATCAGCACAACGATGTTTTTCATCAGTTAATAACCACTGCGTCTCCGGCATCGGTTTGAGTAATGACGCCGATTTTCCATGCGTTTTCGCCGCTGCTGTTGAGTAATGCAACGGCCTCGTCTGCCTGTTCGGCTGGCAGTGCGATGATCATACCAACACCGCAGTTGAAAGTACGATACATTTCGTGGCGGCTGACATTACCGGCTTGTTGCAGCCAGTTGAAAACAGCAGGCCATTGCCAGCTGGATTCGTCGATTGTCGCCTGCATGCCTTCTGGCAGCACGCGTGGGATATTTTCCCAGAAGCCGCCGCCGGTCAGGTGAGAAATCGCATGGACATCGACTTTCTCAATCAGGGAAAGTATGGACTTCACGTAGATTTTGGTCGGGGCCAGTAGGTGGTCGGCCAGCGATTTGCCTTCCAGCTCGAACTGCTCTGGATCGGTCTTGCTGACTTCAAGCACTTTGCGCACCAGCGAATAGCCGTTTGAGTGCGGGCCGCTAGAAGCGAGGGCAACCAGAACATCGCCGTTCTGCACTTTGCTGCCGTCAATAATTTCTGATTTTTCTACCACACCGACGCAGAAGCCAGCAACGTCGTAGTCTTCGCCGTGATACATGCCCGGCATTTCGGCGGTTTCGCCACCGACCAGCGCACAGCCTGATTGCTTACAGCCTTCCGCGATACCGGTAATGACGCTGGCAGCGGTGTCGACATCCAGCTTGCCCGTGGCGTAGTAGTCGAGGAAGAACAGCGGCTCAGCGCCCTGAACGACCAGATCGTTCACGCACATCGCAACCAGATCGATACCAATGGTATCGTGGCGTTTCAGGTCCATCGCCAGGCGCAGTTTGGTGCCGACTCCGTCAGTGCCGGAAACCAGAATCGGTTCGCGGTATTTTTGCGGTAAGGCGCACAAGGCACCGAAACCACCCAATCCACCCATAACTTCCGGGCGACGGGTCTGTTTCACTACACCTTTGATACGGTCTACCAATGCATTACCCGCATCGATATCCACGCCTGCGTCTTTATAGCTGAGAGAGGTTTTGTCGGTCACTGCTGAGTCCCCACGAAGGTTACGGGTCGTATTCAGAAAACACGGTATTTAGAAAACATACTGTGGTAAAAATAATGCGCGCTAATTCTAACAGTGTAGGCAATCGTTTGCGAGTGATGAGTCATCGGCTGGCTATTTTTCGTTAATGGCGACAATTTCTTTCCTCGGTTGATCTGGATCAGGCTTAATCATATGGCGCTAAGTAAAAAAGGCGGTATAATCCCGCGATTTTTTTTACGACGGGCTCTCATGCCCGCCGCCCTGCGGGCCGCCGCAAGCGGTGTTTAAAAACGCGCTTGGCGTTTTTGTCCGTCTACTAGCCGATGGGGAGATAATGATGAAGATCGTCGAGGTGAAACACCCACTCGTCAAACACAAACTAGGTTTGATGCGTGAGAACGATATTAGCACGAAGCGTTTTCGTGAGCTGGCTTCCGAAGTGGGAAGTTTGCTGACTTACGAAGCGACGGCTGATCTGGCAACCGAAAAAGTCACCATTGATGGCTGGTGCGGTCCGGTTGAAGTCGATCAGATCAAAGGCAAGAAAATTACCGTCGTACCGATTCTGCGTGCAGGATTGGGGATGATGGACGGCGTGCTGGAAAATGTGCCTAGCGCGCGTATCAGCGTTGTCGGCATCTACCGTGATGAAGAGACGCTAGAGCCTGTTCCTTATTTCCAGAAGCTGGTTTCTAATATCGAAGAGCGCATGGCGCTGGTGGTTGACCCCATGCTGGCAACCGGTGGCTCAATGATCGCGACGATCGACCTGCTGAAAAAAGCGGGTTGTCACAGTATTAAGGTACTGGTATTGGTCGCGGCGCCAGAAGGGATTGCCGCACTGGAAAAAGCCCACCCCGATGTCGAGCTTTACACGGCATCCATCGATAAAGGCCTCAACGAGCAGGGTTACATCATGCCGGGCCTCGGTGATGCGGGCGATAAAATATTTGGTACGAAATAACAGGTAAGCCGACTTGATAGTCGGCTTTTTTTTGGCGTAAACCTAAGTATTTCCTATGGTGCGCCAGAGCCTGTGTTTCGTCACATGCGGTGCTTTATTACATCAGCAGTCAACCTTTTCTTGCTTCATCACCGCGGTGGGGCGGGATAAGTCTGGCTGCCATAAGAAGACACATAAATAACAACACTACAGAGGATATTGAAGATGACTCGTCGCGCCATCGGGGTAAGTGAACGACCACCCTTGTTACAAACCATCCCGTTGAGTTTCCAGCATCTGTTTGCGATGTTTGGCGCTACCGTTCTGGTACCCATTCTGTTCAAGATCAATCCAGCCACCGTACTGTTATTCAACGGTGTGGGGACGCTGCTTTATTTATTCATATGTAAGGGCAAAATCCCAGCGTATTTAGGATCGAGCTTCGCGTTTATTTCCCCAGTTTTACTGCTGTTACCGCTGGGGTATGAAGTCGCACTGGGTGGTTTTATTATGTGCGGCGTGTTGTTCTGTCTGGTGGCGCTGATTGTTAAGAAAGCGGGCACCGGCTGGCTGAATGTGCTGTTCCCGCCTGCGGCGATGGGGGCGATTGTCGCCGTTATCGGTCTTGAACTGGCGGGTGTCGCGGCAGGAATGGCTGGGTTGCTGCCTGCCGATGGCACGTCTGTTGATTCCACCGCGGTGACGATTTCACTGGCGACGCTGGCGATCACCATTCTGGGTTCGGTGCTGTTTCGCGGCTTCCTGGCGATTATCCCGATTCTGATCGGGGTGCTCGCTGGCTATGCGCTGTCGTTCGCGCTGGGCGTGGTCGATTTAACCCCGATTCGTGAAGCGCACTGGTTCGCGATGCCAACATTCTATACGCCACGCTTTGAGTGGTTTGCCATTCTGGCGATTCTGCCCGCGGCGCTGGTGGTGATTGCGGAACACGTCGGCCATCTGGTGGTAACGGCGAATATCGTGAAGAAAGACCTGATGCGTGAACCGGGGCTGCACCGCTCCATGTTCGCCAATGGGATTTCTACCGTGCTGTCCGGCTTCTTTGGCTCCACGCCGAACACGACCTACGGCGAAAATATCGGCGTGCTGGCGATTACCAAAGTGTACAGCACCTGGGTGATCGGCGGTGCGGCGATCCTCGCGATCCTGCTCTCTTGCGTGGGCAAACTGGCAGCGGCGATTCAGGCTGTACCGGTTCCGGTCATGGGCGGCGTGTCGCTGCTGCTGTACGGCGTAATTGGTGCGTCCGGTATTCGTGTGCTGATTGAATCCAAAGTGGATTACAACAAAGCACAAAACCTGATCCTGACCTCCGTGATTCTGATCATCGGCGTCAGTGGCGCGAAAGTGCATCTGGGCTCGACCGAACTGAAAGGCATGGCGCTGGCGACGGTTGTCGGTATCGGCATGAGTCTGGTGTTTAAGGTCATCAGCCTGTTCCGCAAAGAGGAAGAGATCCTCGATGCGCCGGAAGAGAACGACGCGCGTTCATAGCCGCATCATTCCCCCTGTTGAGGCCGTGCGTATTGCGTCCTCAACAGGGCTCGGTTTCTGTGATAAACTAGATCCGTTTCCTGCCCGTTTTGCTTGAGGTGATTCTGAACACGCCGGCACAGCTTTCATTGCCACTCTACTTACCCGATGACGAAACATTTGCCAGTTTCTATCCGGGTGAAAACGCGTCTCTTCTTGCCGCCGTCAATAATGCTTTGTATCAGGAGCATGGTAGCTACATCTATTTCTGGTCACGCGAAGGGGGCGGGCGCAGCCATCTGCTGCATGCTGCCTGCGCCGAGCTGTCGCGTCAGGAACGTGCGGTGGGCTATGTGCCGCTGGATAAACGCGCCTACTTTGTACCCGATGTGCTGGAAGGGATGGAGCAATTGGCGCTGGTGTGCATCGATAACATCGAATCTATCGCGGGCGATGAAGAGTGGGAAATGGCGGTGTTTAATCTGTATAACCGCATTCAGGAAACAGGGCGTGCACGGCTGTTGATTACCGGCGATCGTCCGCCGCGTCAGCTGAATTTACGCCTGCCCGATCTGGCTTCTCGCCTTGATTGGGGACAAATCTACAAGTTGCAACCGTTGTCGGATGACGAAAAAGGGGAAGCGCTACAGCTGCGTGCCAGACTGCGCGGGTTCGAATTGCCGGAAGACGTCAGCCGTTTTCTGCTTAAGCGCCTGGATCGCGAAATGCGCACGTTATTTATGACGCTCGATCAGCTTGACCACGCTTCCATCACCGCCCAGCGCAAGCTGACCATTCCTTTTGTGAAAGAGATCCTCGGACTGTAATTGACGATCGTTATTAACAATCGTCGTTGAGGATTGCTTCCGGCTACAGTATTTCCAGCACCTGCTCTGGCGGACGGCCGATTCGAGCCTGACCTTGCGCCACGACGATGGGGCGCTCGATGAGCTTCGGATTATCGGTCATCGCCTGAATCAGCTGCGCTTCCGTTAGTGCTGTGTCGGACAGCCCTAACTGCTGATAAATTTCTTCTTTGGTTCTCATCAATTCACGTGCGCTAGTAAAGCCCAACTGCTTGATCAACTGTGCCAGCGTCGCGGCATCGGGCGGCGTGTCGAGATAGAGCACGACGTCAGGCGTAATATTGTGTTCTTGCAACAGCGCCAGCGTTTCACGGCTCTTAGAGCAGCGCGGGTTGTGGTAAATCGTCACGGATGTTTTGGTTGGAGACGGTGTCATCGTCATGCTCCTTATCAGGATTTTTGGTACTGGCGAAAGCGCTGCTGTAACTGGCGGAGCTGGTCGATGCGGGCGTCGTAACGCGCCTGTTCCAGACTCCCCAATTTGACTAGTGAACTCGCGTTGCTCAGTAATCGAATAGATTGATCGAGCTGACCGCTGAGGGCCAGACTCTCCGCTCGTGCGGCCAGTTCTTCTGCCCGCTGTCCTTGTGCTGCTGCGGCTTGTGCCAGCAGATCCCAGCCGTTCGAATCGTCAGGGTGTGCGTAGGTGTAGCGATACAGTATTTTGCTGGCGGCAGCAGGTTGTTTCCCTTCTACATAAGCATTCGCCAGATTAAGCTGAAGTACCGGGTTCGCTTGCATTCCAGGCACGTTTTGTAAACGGGCGACAGCCTGTGTCGCGCGGCTTTGTCCCAGATCGATGTCCGTCATCATATCCAGAAACCACGGATTTTCAGGCGCGCTGCTTAGCAGCGGTTGCAGCACATTACGTGCTTCATCGTACTTCTTCGCCTGATAAAGCTGTATCGCGCGGCCATACTTCGCAGCTAGCTGCTCCCGCACGTTGCCTTTTTCCCATTGCTCCAGCAGATCGTTGCTCAGCGGTCGTTCCGGTGATCCATACATGCCAAAGGTGCGTATTTTGGCGAACAGGAAATCCTGAGAAGATTGCACTGGCGTTGAGCGCATCTGGTTGGCGCGGTTGCGGGCATCGGACAGGCGGCTTTCCGGCAAGGGGTGAGTCAACAACATTTCCGGCGGTCTGGAGGCATAGCGAGATTGATCCGCCAGCTTTTGCAGGAAATTCGGCATGGCCTGTGGATCAAAGCCCGCGCGCTGCAACACCTGAATACCGATGCGATCCGCTTCTTGTTCATTCGACTGCGTGAACGTAATCATGCCCTGCTGCGCACCCGCCAGCGTGCCGCTGAGCGCCGCCATCCCCAACTGTGGGTTGGCCATCGCCAGCAGAATAGAACCGAGCGCGCCGACCCAGGTAAGCGGGGCGCTACGCTGCTGTGATTCCATGCTACGTGCCAGATGACGCTGGGTAACGTGGGAGATTTCATGCGCCAGCACCGAGGCCAGCTCGCTTTCGCTATCGGCATAGCGGAACAGCGCAGAATGCAGCACCACGTTGCCGCCGAAGAAGGCGAAGGCGTTGATGTCATCATTGCGGATCAGGTAAAAATGGAACGGCGTACGCACCGAATCGGCCTGTTTAACTAATCTGTTGCCGAGCTGGTTAATATAATTGGACAGCAGCGGATCGTTGATAAGCGGCGCACCTGCGCGCAACTGGCGGACGTAAAAATCGCCCATCGCCAGTTCCTGATTGATACTGAGCGTACCGCCTGCGGTGGTGCCGATATCCGGCAGCCGATCCTGCGTGTCGGCCTGAGCAGGAAACAGGTTGCCAGCCAGTAATGTCCCAAACAGGACGGACATGACCGTTTTTCTTAACCGAATAGACATAACGGAAGATAACCTTATCAACAGCTAACATGAAAACATTCTGCTGACTATCTTAGCCAGCGATGGCAGACAAAGAAATGCCCGAGCGGGAAAAACGTGGTGAAAGTGGAAGTCCGCATGGAAGAAATCTCATCTCACAGAGATAACTTTATCAGGACTGAGGCGGTTTCAATGCTTCCAGACGCTGTAGCCAGTCTTCAAAATGAGGACATTGCTGACGAATCGTATCCAACCCAATATCTGCGGCAATCAGTGGCCCATGTAACGTTTTTTGATATTCTGGTATGGCAGAAAGAATACGTTTTGAGGGGGCGGTCTGTGGGCTATTATTAATGGATTCAGGAGAATCGAACGCAAGCTTAATATTGTTAAGTTCAATTATCGGCTTTTTTTCTTCAAGCCAGTCTGCGAATTTTTCTGGGTCGCAAAATAGCAACGCTTCAAATTCATGTAATAAAAAATTGGCGATAAAATTAGGCTGAGCAATATCGGCATCAAAGGTGTTTTCCAAATCTTCGATCCACGAATATATATCTTCATTAACAGATTTGCCTTGCCCAACCATTGGGAAATCAGTCGGGAGGCCATAATAATCAATCAGCGTGGTTACCCAGGCTTTCTTATCTTGCTGGCACAGCCTGGTTATTTGATGTTTCACTTTTCCATAGCTGACAATTCCACCTTTATGCCCTCGGCTGGTTTGTGCCAGAATCGCATTAAGGTAAATACCTTGCCGCACAAAGTAAGGGGCCAACGTATCGCGAACAAATGTTTCTTCCGTTTGTCCTTCAACAAAAACATTAATCCTCGTCATGATTATCGTTGTGGCCTCCCGCCAAGTATGTTTTTCTTCCACAGCTCTCCTAAACTGTAATCTTCCAGCCACTCTTGCAGTGAATCTTGATCCAAACGTTTAAACGTGGAGGCGCCAAGATGTTTATCCACGACGATCAGATCTTCGGCTTCGAATTCATTAACCAACTCAACAGATTGTGTTGAAACAATAAGTTGGTGCTGTTCGCTTGCGCTTCTGATGAGTGCCGCGAGCACGTTGATGGCATAAGGGTGCAGGCCTAATTCAGGTTCATCGATGATGATAGCGCTGGGCATGTAGGTTTCAGGTTGGAGCAGTACTGTCGCCAGCAGAATGAAACGCAGTGTGCCATCGGACAGTTCATGAGCTTTAAAGGGAATATCCTGATCTTTTTCGATCCATTCGAGTTGAATACTGTCGGAGTTATCCGGCGTAGGACGGAGATAAAAATCGCCAAAGAAAGGAGCGACCATCTGAATCGTTTTCACAATACGCTGATAATGTGCCGTGTGATTCTTTTGCAAACGAAATAGAAATGCGGCTAAATTGGCACCGTCTTCTCGTAAATAGTCATTATCGTTAATACGGTGGATTTGTTTAACCCTGGCGCTTTCACTCGTGTCATTTAAATGATAAACCTCCACTGTTTCTAACAGAGGAAGTATATCATCAAGTTTGTTTGAGCCATTGTAAGAACGGTATGTCTTATGCTGTGATTCAAAATGACCACTGGTCATCACGGGCCCATGTTGTTGGAATATATCTTCAGATTGAAACATCATCCGGTTATCGTTCGTCGGCACCAAAGAGAAATGGTAGTTTGTGTCTGTAAAGAAGACATTTCCTTCCAAATAAGGGCTATTTTTACGCCCAAAGTGAAGTAGCGCATCAGGCCCACCACTTTTGCCAACAAAAAGTTGTAAGCGCTGAGCAAGTAGGTTCGTTACCAGACGAAAAAATCCCATGAAGTTGGACTTTCCGGCACCATTAGCCCCGATCAGAATGTTCAACGTGCGCATTTCCACATCACAGGCGGCGATAGATTTATATCCTTGAATCACAATACGGCTGATTTGTGTATTGCGAGCTGCTTTTTTTATCATCTGCGCGGTTCACCTCTTAGCGATATGAGCATGGCTATTGTGCATCAATAATATGGCTTACGGTGAGCAAAATTGCAGAGATGAGGGTGGAATGAAAACGACCAAATGGAAAAACGTGATGAAGAGGGAGAATAACAGGAAAAACCGGCACGTATGACGGTGCCGGTGGAAAATCTGAAAGCGGTGAATCAGACGCTTTTCAGATAATCGAGAACGATGTCGTGGTGGTTGCTGGTTTTGAAGTCGTCAAACACCTTTTCCACCTTGCCATTTTCATCGATCAGGAAGCTGATGCGATGAATACCGTCATAGGTTTTCCCCATGAAGGTTTTTTCTCCCCAAACGCCAAACCCTTCTGAAACCTGATGATCCTCATCAGAAAGCAGCGTGAAATTTAAGACTTCTTTCTCGACAAAGCGGGACAGCTTTTCTGATTTGTCCGTGCTAATACCGAGAACTTCAACGCCATGTTTTTTCAAATCGTCCATATTATCACGCAGGCCGCAGGCCTGAACGGTGCATCCTGGCGTCATCGCTTTAGGGTAGAAATACACCAACACTTTCTGTCCCTGGAAGTCGGTTAAATTTACTTGTTCGCCATCTTGGTCGGGCAAGCTAAATTTCGGTGCAATATCACCGGCTTTCAGTGTGTTCATCACGACTCTCCGTCTTGTTTCTCTTCATGCTGTGGATATACCCATAATCTTGCGGCCCAATACTCTTGGGCACAAATGCTACTGGGCATAGTTAACGACGCTAATACTGCCTTGTGCGTGCAATTCTGTACATAGCTGATGAAAGGCTGGCTCAATAATTGAGCTATCCAGCGTGGCAGAACTGTGTGCGGCAATCTGAATATACAGCTGCGGCGGCTTGTCACCCTCGGCAGGCTGGGTTTTTGAAACCAGCTCAGCAATGTTTAGCTGGTGAGAATCGAACAAATCGGTAAAACGCTCGATGATGTGAGGGGAGTCGGCAACGTCAACCTTCACCCAGACGGTAGAAGGGGTTGGTTGGCTAGCCTGTGACTCCGTCCGCTTCATCACGATTAGCAAATCCATCTCCGCGCCTTTCAGCGGCAGAGTTGATTCAATCAGCGTTATCGCGTTCCAGCTACCGGACAGCAGCATAATGAAGGTGAACTCTTTGCCCAGCATAGCAAGACGGCTATCTTCGATGTTGCAGCCACAGCTACTGACGTGGCGCGTAATCGCATTGACAATACCGGGGCGATCGACTCCCAGCGCGGTAATAACCAGATAGTGTTCTTGTGAGCTTGGCAACATCATGCTTCCTGTCTTTTTTCCCATTAATCACATGGTAAACATAAAAAATTGCCTGGAGCAATTTTTAACGCCGCTTGCGGCGGCCCAAAGGGCGGTGGGCAGGGATAGCCCACCGTAAAAAACTGGAGCAATTTTTAACGCCGCTTGCGGCGGCCCGAAGGGTGGCGGGCAGGGATAGCCCACCGTAAAAAACGGGAGCTATGTTGGCTATCCTTGCTAGCCGATTTCCCCAAAACGTCAGAAGCATTTTTAATTTCGTTTACTGCGTCATAAAAAAACCTGCGTCAGGCACCTACAACGCCCTTGTCCGCTTGCTTTTGCATAGAAGTCAAAAGTACCATGAAGCACTTGTTTGTGGAGGGGATGGCCAATGTTTACGGGAAGTATTGTTGCGCTAGTTACGCCGATGGACGCCAAAGGCGCCGTCGATCGGGCGAGCTTGAAAAAACTGATTGATTATCATGTCGCTAGCGGTACATCGGCGATTGTCTCTGTCGGCACGACGGGGGAATCCGCCACGCTGAGTCACGACGAGCATGGCGATGTCGTGCTGCTGACTCTGGAACTGAGCGACGGACGTATTCCTGTCATCGCTGGAACCGGTGCGAATGCTACCGCTGAAGGCGTTTCACTGACTAAACGCTTTCATGGCACCGGCGTTGTTGGCTGCCTGACGGTCACACCGTACTACAATAAACCGACGCAGGAAGGCCTGTACCAGCACTTCAAAGCGATTGCCGAGCATACCGATCTGCCGCAAATCCTGTATAACGTACCTTCCCGCACCGGCTGCGACATGCTGCCGGAAACTGTTGCCCGTTTGTCCGAAGTGAAAAATATTGTCGCAATTAAAGAAGCGACGGGGAACTTAAGTCGGGTGAGCCAGATCCAAGAGCTGGTTAGTGAAGACTTCATTTTGCTGAGCGGCGATGACGCCAGCGGTCTGGACTTTATGCAACTCGGTGGTAACGGTGTGATTTCCGTAACGGCGAACATTGCTGCGCGTGAAATGGCGGAACTTTGCAAGCTGGCGGCGCAGGGTAATTTTGTCGAAGCGCGCCGTTTAAATCAGCGCCTGATGCCACTGCATCAGAAATTATTTGTTGAACCCAATCCTATTCCGGTGAAGTGGGCCTGTAAGGAATTGGGACTCATGGCGACCGATACGCTGCGCCTGCCAATGACACCGCTGACCGATTCCGGTCGTACGGTGATGGGGCAAGCACTTAAGCAAGCGGGTTTGCTGTAATCGTTAGGGAGATTTAATGAGTTATTCATTACAAAAGTCGATGGTGGCGAAAGTTGTTGGCATATCACTCGTGATGTTGCTGGCGGCTTGTTCCAGCGATCAGCGCTATAAGCGTCAGGTCAGTGGCGATGAATCCTATCTGAAAGCACCGGCGCTGCACGCGCTGAATACGCCTGCCGGGATGATTTTACCGGTGCAGAACGGGGATTATGATATACCGCCAGTTACCCTGAATGGTGCGGTCGGCAAGGAGCTGGATATCCGTCCTCCCGTGCAGCCATTGGCTTTGTTGAATGGTTCCCGTACCCAGATTTCAGGAGATACGGCAACGCTGCTGTTAGAAAACAGCGCGCAAAACAGCCAGCTCTGGTCTCAGGTTATCCGCGTGTTGCAAGACAAAGCGTTCACCATTGCCAGCCGTCAGGATGCCAGCCAAACGCTGACGACTGATTGGATCTCATGGCCGCGTGAAGATGAAGACGTTCCGTATCAAGGACGTTATCAGATTTCCGTGCAGCAGCAGGGTTATCAGGTCGCACTGGTCGTGAAACTGCTGGGATTACAGCTGAACGGTCAGCCGGTGACAGCGGGCGATCAGGCCCAGCGATACACCGGCTTGATGCTGAATGCGCTTAGCAATGGTCTGGATTCTCAGGCAACCGCACGCGAAAACGCACTGGCAAACCGCACCATTGGTTCGCTGGATGTGCAGAGCGGGGCGGATGACACTGGTCTGCCACTGTTGATTGTGCGCGGCCCGTATACCGTGGTGTGGGATCGTCTGCCTGTCGCGTTGGACAAAATCGGCATGAAGGTTAACGATCGCAGCCGTCCGCAGGGTTCTGTCTCCGTGACGTATCGTGCGCCGAGCGGCGGAACCTGGGATGACCTGGGTGCGAAAAATCCTGAACTGCCTAACGGCGATTACAAATTGCAGGTCGGCGATTTAGATAACCGCAGCAGTCTGCAATTTATCGACTCCAAAGGGCATACGCTAACCCAGTCTCAGAACGATGCACTGGTGGCCGTATTCCAGGCGGCGTTCAGTAAATAACGCATAAATAAACCAAGGGTCGGATTATCCGGCCCTTCTTCATTCAACAATCTCTACCCGAATTGACGGGCGCTATCGGCAACCGTTCGGGGAAGCGTTAAATATCGGGTCGTACTTGTTGACCCTCACTGTGTGGAGTAATTAAAGATGCAAAAGCTAGCTGAGCTGTATCGTGGAAAGGCGAAAACCGTCTACACCACCGAAGATCCCGATCTACTGGTGCTGGAGTTCCGCAATGATACATCAGCAGGAGACGGTGCACGCATTGAGCAGTTTGACCGTAAAGGAATGGTGAATAACAAATTCAACCATTTCATCATGAGCAAACTGGAAGAAGCTGGAATCCCAACGCAAATGGTGAGCCTGCTGTCTGACAATGAAGTGCTGGTGAAAAAGCTGGACATGGTGCCGGTCGAGTGTGTCGTGCGCAACCGCGCGGCGGGATCGCTGGTAAAACGTCTGGGTATCGAAGAAGGCATCGAGCTGAACCCGCCGTTGTTCGATCTGTTCCTGAAAAACGATGAGATGCATGACCCGATGGTGAACGAATCTTACTGCAAGACGTTCGGCTGGGTGAATGAAGAGAATCTGGCTCGCATGAAAGAGCTGAGCTACAAGGCGAACGACGTGCTGAGCAAACTGTTTGGCGACGCCGGGCTGATTCTGGTCGATTTCAAGCTGGAGTTCGGTCTGTTCAAAGGTGAAATCGTGCTGGGCGATGAGTTCTCACCAGACGGTAGCCGCCTGTGGGACAAAGAAACGCTGAACAAAATGGATAAAGACCGTTTCCGTCAGAGCCTCGGTGGTTTGATTGAAGCGTATGAAGAAGTTGCGCACCGTATCGGCGTAAAATTAGACTAACTGCGCAATCGTTTACGTTCAGGTCGCCAGTCTGCGATAGGCTGACGGCCTGAATGTTTTATCTATTTTTCTCTCGAAAAGCAGCCTTTCTCTTCTCGTTTCTGGCTGAATGATTTGCTGACTTACCCCTTATTTCGACTCCTGCCCCTGACCCCGATTAATGCTATCATCGCGGTTTGCTTAACGCGCAACCCGACGACTTTCGACAGACTCACATCCATGGCTTATTTCGATCCGACATTGTTAATTCTGCTCGTCCTAGCGGGGCTGGGTATCATCAGCCACAACATGACCGTCACACTGGCGATTCTGGTTTTGCTGGCGATACGCATCACGCCTTTGAATAACTATTTCCCGTGGGTAGAAAAATACGGCCTGAGCATCGGTATCGTCATTCTGACGATTGGTGTGATGGCACCGATTGCCAGCGGAAAAATTACCGCCAGTGAAGTCATGCATTCCTTCCTGCACTGGAAATCCCTGCTGGCGATCCTCATTGGTGTTGTCGTGTCCTGGCTTGGCGGACGCGGCGTGTCGCTGATGAGTAACCAGCCCTCTGTGGTGGCCGGGCTGCTGGTGGGGACGGTCATGGGCGTGGCGCTGTTTCGCGGCGTTCCGGTTGGTCCGCTGATCGCCGCAGGGCTGCTTTCTCTGCTGATCGGCAAGACCTGATTGATTCGGCGCGTGTGATGATGTTGCATGATTTTCTCCACAGCCAGCGCCAGCAGCAGCGCTATGGCGTCCGGCGATTGCTGGTGCTGAGCGGTGAAGCGAACTGGTGTGAAGAGCAGGCGTTGGCGCTCAGTGGCCAATTGTCCGGCGACTGGCTGTGGGTTAGCGAATCCGCACCTGATTCCGTCACCGCACTGCCAGCCAGTCGAGTGCGGACGCTGCTGGGGAGGGAGTTTCTTCACGCGGTGTTTGATGCACGCAGCGGCGTGGATGTCGACGCGTTGGCGATGCTGTCAGGTACGCTACAGGCCGGTAGCTGGCTGATTATGCTGGTGCCGTCGTGGCAGGCATGGCCGACGCAGCCGGATGAAGACAGCCTGCGCTGGAGCGAACAAGAAAAGCCGATTGCTACCCCGCACTTTATTCAGCATTTTCAGCGCCAGCTACTGGCCGATGAGGACGTGGTGCTCTGGCAGCAGGGCTGGGCATTCGTGATTCGGCCACTGGCCGCGCGATCGGACTGGCAGCCTGCGAACGGCGAACCGACAGCGCAACAGCAGCAGATTCTGCATGAGCTGAATGCCGCAGAATCTGGTGTGTTTGTTATTACCGCACCGCGCGGGCGGGGGAAATCAGCGCTGGCGGGAATGCTGACTCAGCGGAGTCGGGGAGCCTGCTGGATTACCGCACCTTCCCGTGCCGCGGCGGAGATTCTGCAACAGCACGCACGTACCGAGACGCAGTTCTGGGCACCTGATGCGCTGCTGACACACTGCCGCCTTCATGGCGATCCCAATGTCGACTGGCTGTTAATTGATGAAGCGGCGACGATTCCGTCTTCCGTGCTTTCCGCGCTGTTACGGTATTTTCCCCGCATTCTGATGACCACGACGGTGCAGGGGTATGAAGGTACTGGACGGGGATTTCTGCTGAAATTTTGTGCGACGTTGCCGCAGTGGCGGGCATTTACGCTGGACGATCCTTTGCGCTGGGCCGCGAATGATCCACTGGAGCGGGTGTTGGATCAGGCATTGTTATTTAACGAACCCGAAGCGTTTCATTCCCCGCAGCCGCCCGATCGACCTATTCCCTCTTCTGCGTTGGAAAGTCGAATCGAACGCGCTGACGACTGGCTGGCACATCCTGACCGCCTGACGTGGTGCTACGCGCTCTTGTGCAGTGCGCATTACCGTACCTCGCCGCTGGATCTGCGCCGTCTGATGGATGCGCCGGGCATGCATATTGCCAGCGCACAGATGGCGGGCGAGATGTGTGGCGTGCTGTGGTTAGTGGAGGAAGGCGGACTGTCTGCCTCACTGGCGCATGAGGTGTGGGCCGGACGGCGGCGACCGCGCGGTAATCTGGTGGCGCAGTCGCTGGCGGCACACGCCGGGCTATGGTATGCACCAACGCTACGTGCTCGCCGCGTGAGCCGGATTGCGGTGGCATCGGCATATCGCCGACAGGGGATTGGTCGCGCGTTAATTGCTGAACAGATACGTGAGGCACAGCGACAGGCGCTGGATTACCTGTCGGTTAGCTTTGGCTATCAGCCAGACCTGTGGGCATTCTGGCAGTCGTGTGGGTTTCAACTGGTGCGTATCGGTAGCCATCTTGAAGCCAGCAGCGGCTGTTACAGCGCGATGGCGATACTGCCGTTGAGTGAAGCGGGACAGCGTCTGGCGCAGCAGGGAAGCCAGCAATTGGCGCGTGACTGGTTTTGGTTACAGCGCCTGATTCCGCTGAACCTTGCGCTGCCGCAGACAGAAAATACCGAGTTGGATGAAGACGACTGGCGTGAGCTGGCGGGGTTTGCGTTTGCGCATCGGCCGATGGAGGCCAGCTTCGCTGCGCTTTGCCGCCTGTTGAGTCACACTGCATTGCCACTGCCTTCGTTACGCCTGCTGGCGGAAAAGCCGAGTGAAAGCGAGCAGATAGCCACGACGCTGGGGCTGACTGGTAAAAAAATGCTCCTGAGGCGTTGGCGAGAAGAGGCCGCCGCTGCGCTGCTCGATCTCGATGCGCAACGGTGCCGTAGATGGGTTTCCCAAATTTTGTGAAATCTGATAAGTTGTAAGATTCACTCTGTGCCTTTCAGGATAAGCCAATGCTGGAATTACGCCCCAACTGTGAGCACTGCGATTGTGATTTGCCGCCGGATGCTGAAACATATATCTGTTCCTATGAGTGTACGTTCTGTCCTGACTGTGCCGATTCTGTCTTTCACCACGCCTGCCCGAACTGCGGCGGCGAACTGGTTAAACGGCCTGTGCGTCCAACACGCTGTCTGGTGAACGATCCGGCCTCAACGATCCGTATTATCAAACCGCATTGACAGGGAGGGGCGAGCATCTCTGTCTGTCGTTGCAAAAAATGGAACATCTCGTTCAGTAATTCCCGATTTCTCCTGTTGGTGCACGGCGTATAGTGAGGATTAACCGTACCTTATGACGAATATTGGCAGGTGACGCCTTCGGCGCATGCCTTCAGGAGAGAAACGTGAATCAAGATTATGTTGTTGTTCAGCAGCCTTCGGAAGCAAATCGGTTAATCTTGCTGTTTCATGGCGTGGGCGATACCGCCGCAGGCATGGCACAGATTGGGCGCTATTTTGCCGCCGCATTGCCGCAGGCGATGGTGATCAGCATTGCTGGACCGTTCAGCAGCGGCTATGGTGACGGGCGGCAGTGGTTCTCTGTTCAGGGAATCACGGAAGAGAATCGTTTCTCCCGTATTGAGGCGAATCTGCCGCGTTTTATCGAGACGGTACGTCACTGGCAGGGGCAAAGCGGCATGAGTGCGGAACACACCGTGCTGGTGGGCTTCTCACAGGGCAGCAT
This sequence comes from Pectobacterium aquaticum, assembly GCF_003382565.3. Lineage (NCBI taxonomy): Bacteria > Pseudomonadati > Pseudomonadota > Gammaproteobacteria > Enterobacterales > Pectobacteriaceae > Pectobacterium > Pectobacterium aquaticum. The sequence continues at coordinate 3,137,882 of NZ_CP086253.1, read as the reverse complement.
TATGTCACTGGAGGCGTTGAAGTCTGAATCCTTGCTGGCTGGGCACATTATCGCGTTCAGCGGTCGCTTTGCTGTGTTGCCAGAAAAGGCATTTGCCGATGTCGCGGTGCACCTGATTCACGGTGAAGCGGACGGTGTGATTGTGGTTGGACATGCTCACGCTGCCGCTCAGCGTTTTCAGGAACTGGGGACGTCGTTTACGCTGGATGTTGCCCCCGCTGTTGGGCACGGCATTGATGAAAGGATGTTGAAACAGGCGTTAGCCTACCTCAAATAAAAATCTATCCCGCTATCCCCGTCATACTTCAAGCTGCATGTGCATTGGTTTCCCTTAAATGCAGGGTCATTACAGGACATTTAAAGGACCAACATCTGTTCACGTTTTATCATGCGGCTCGAATTATCTTTTATTTCATCAGATTATCTTATTGCTCGATTCTTTACTTCTCTATTCAAGGTTGATCTTATATTTTTAGGAATGAGAATTTATCCATATGAAAAATAATATAGTCCATATCGGGGTGTTAAATAATATAGGCAATGTTTTTATTTGTGTTGAGTGTTCAATATTTCCCTTCTTTTTTCGGATATAAATATCGCATCCTTATGGAAAAAGAGGGTGTGCCATGTTTAAACGTATTCGAGTCATTACCATCCTTGTTATTTTACTGTTTGTCTTGGGGATATCTCAATTTTTAACCGGTGCGCTATCCGTTCGGGCACTGATTAACGACAGAGAAGGATTCCTTGTCTCCCAACGCTCTAACCAGAATGTAGCTGCATTTACCGATGCATGGATTATGATGAATCAGACGCGCATCGCTATCGGTTCTATTATACAAAACATGATGATGGGGAATGCGGATAAAGAGGCTATGCAGGCTCTTTTACAGCAAGCCAAATCTCACTTGGCCGCCTCAGAGAGTAGTTATAAACACTATTTGTCTCTGCCTAATACACCTGGGTTGGATGAAGCATTATCCAAAAAACTTGAGGCGAGCTATACCGCTTACGACAAGCTACTGAATGATATCGTTGATTCGCTTTCCGGTGGCTTAGCGGGGGCGGCGATGAAATTGAGTAGCGGTGCGACGCCGCTTAACGTGGCCATGCAGGACGCCTATATTACGTGGCGAGCGGCGCAAAACCAGTTGTCGGATGACGGGCTACAGGAAAACCACGCGGCATTTGAAACGATGCTGTGGCTTCTTGGTGCACTCTCTGTGGTCGTGGTGCTGGTAATTATCCTCAGTTGGATCGGGTTGCAGCGTATTCTTTTGCACCCGCTGCGTACGCTCATGCGGCATATCAGTGCGATTGCCGAGGGCAATCTGACACATCCTATTGATGCTACTGGGCGCAATGAGATGAGCCAGCTTGCGGCGGGGCTACATCATATGCAGCAGTCATTAATCCGTACCGTGAGTCTGGTGCGTGATAGTTCCCACTCCATCCACGCTGGGGCCAGCGAAATTTCGGTGGGCAGTAACGATCTGTCTTCGCGCACGGAGCAGCAGGCCGCATCGCTACAGGAAACGGCGGCTAGCATGGAGCAACTGACCTCAACGGTGAAGCAGAACTCAGACAACGCGCGTCATGCCACGCTGTTGGCAAGAAATGCGTCGGAAACGGCTAATAAAGGCGGTACCGTCGTCGATAATGTTGTGAAAACGATGAATGAGATAGCCGACAGTTCACAAAAAATCGCCCACATCACCAGCGTGATTGATAGCATCGCCTTCCAAACCAATATTCTGGCGCTGAATGCAGCAGTAGAGGCGGCGCGTGCCGGGGAGCAAGGGCGAGGCTTTGCCGTGGTGGCGGGTGAAGTACGAACGCTGGCGCAGCGCAGTGCTCAGGCTGCCAAAGAGATCAAATCGCTGATTGATGATTCGGTTAGCCGCACCAATATCGGCTCTTTGCAGGTGAAAGACGCGGGTGACACGATGAAAGAAATCGTTGGGGCTGTGAGTCGGGTGACGGATATTATGGGGGAAATCGCGTCGGCATCCGATGAGCAAAGCCGCGGGATCGAGCAGGTTGGTCAGGCGGTCAATGAAATGGATCGTGTCACTCAGCAAAACGCCTCGCTGGTAGAAGAATCCGCGTCTGCTGCGGCGGCATTGGAAGAGCAAGCCAGATATTTACAGAATGCGGTGGCGGTGTTCAAGCTTGATCAAGCCGCAGCGCAGGAACATCGTGCCGAGAGCGTACCTTCGCTTGCTGCATTACCAAAATCACTGTTACCTAAACCCGCTCATGCTGGGTCATCGAATGCGAATTGGGAAACGTTTTAGCTGATGAGAGCGTTTTAATGAAAGTGTAAGCATCCAAACCGCCCGCCGCGCGGGGCTTAGCTCGCGTGCAGGCGGTTTGACGATGATAGGTGTCAGGGTTTTTTCTTCGGCCAGTCTTCGTCTTCTTCCTTGTCCCACTTGTCGTTGTTGTCACGGTGCGGGGGCAATTTCGGTTTGTTGAGCAGAAAACGCGTATGGTCAACGTTGCGCAATTCTTTGATGCCGTTAATCAGCATGCCTATCAGGACAATCAGAATTATCCACCAATAATCAGCCAGCCATGCCATGGTTACGCCTCATCAACATTATGAATATAACGGGTAAACAGTTGCGGCAAGTTCTGGCAAAGCCAGTGGTAGCCGGCAATGTCTTCATTTTGCCAGGCGGCAAGAATGAGGTCGGGTGTAAGCTGTTCTTCCGCATACTGTGCTAGTGGATAATAGCTGATATGCCAGAGTTCGGCTGCGACACCACCGAGATCGTGCGCATAAGGCCGATAAAAACCGTATTCATGCATGTGCGCACTCAGCCACGCGTTCAGTGCAGCAAAGTAACCGCCTTCTTCATATTCCCACGGCTCCAACTGGAGCGAATGGCCTGCGGGTAATAAATCGGGATCGTAGATATCGAGATCGCTGCCCCAATGGTGGCGGCTAGATCCGGGCATCGCGGACCAGCGCAGAATCGCTTCACAGCGCTCGCCTTCGCCCAGAGATAATACGTCCAGCGGCTGGCTGTTGGCATCCATAACGGGACGCTCGCCGCGAAATTTGCTATTCCAGATCTGCCGCTGGCGCTCAAAATCACGAAACGTGCTGGCGGGCTGTAGGTTAAATCCCGCCGTTTTTGCCGCCTGCTGTAACGCCAGAAACGCGGTTACCGCCTCCGGCTGAAGACGATGATGACCGTGTAAAGCGACCAGATGCTGGTCGCTTTTACCGGTTAACGTAGCTGGCGTCATCATGCGATGAGCTGCTCCATAATGCGCTGATACATGCGGCTCAGTAGCTGTAGGTCTGCTGCGCTGACGCATTCATCGACTTTGTGGATCGTGGCATTGACGGGGCCCAGTTCAACGACCTGTGCGCCCATGCGGGCAATGAAACGGCCATCTGAAGTGCCGCCGGTGGTCAGCAACTCTGGCGTAACCTCGTTGTAATGTTTGACGGCATTCACTACGGCATCGACCAGTTCGCCGCGTGCGGTCAGGAATGGCTGGCCGGAGAGCGTCCAGTCGATGGTGTAATTAAGCTGGTGGCGATCCAGTAATTCCGCCACGCGCTGCTGGATTAAGACATCCGTCAATTCGGTGCTGAAGCGGAAATTGAACTGCACAAATAACTCGCCGGGGATGACGTTATTGCTGCCGGTACCTGCCTGGATATTGGCGATTTGCATCGTGGTCGGTGGGAAGAAGTCGTTGCCCTGATCCCACTCGGTGGCGATCAGTTCGTTAAGCGCCGGTACTGCACGGTGAAAGGGGTTGTCCGCCAGATGAGGGTAGGCAACGTGCCCTTGCACGCCGTGTACACGCAGATTCGCGGTGATAGAACCACGACGGCCGTTTTTTACCACATCGCCTACAACATGCGTACTGGACGGCTCGCCGACCAGACAGTAGTCCAGCCGCTCGTTGCGTGCCATCAGCGCCTCAACCACTTTTACGGTGCCGTTAACGGCGCTGGCTTCTTCGTCCGAGGTAATTAGGAACGCCAGACGCCCTTGATGATTAGGATGGGTGGCGACAAAACGCTCGGCGGCAATTACCATTGCAGCCAGTGAACCTTTCATGTCCGCCGCGCCACGACCATACAGCATGCCGTCACGAATGATGGGTTCAAACGGTGGATGCTGCCAGTGGCTTTCATCACCGCTGGGAACCACATCGGTGTGTCCGGCGAAGGCCAGCGTTTTCCCCGTGCCGCGCCATGCCCAGAAATTCTGGGTATCGCCAAAATCCATCGCTTCGACGGTAAAGCCAATCGCCGTCAGGCGTTCAATCATGAGCGCCTGGCAACCCTCGTCATTCGGGCTGAGGGAAGGGCGTTTAATTAACAGTTGAGCGAGTTCTATGACTGGGCAAGACACGTTATTTGTTCTCCGCAATAAATTTCTGGTAGCTGTCGATACTGAAGCCAAGCAGCGCGTGGCCGTCATCGGTTATCAGCAACGGCCGTTTAATCACCGCTGGCTGTTCCAACATCAGGTTTTTGGCGGCCTCTGCGCTGTCGCGGGTATCGTTGTTGATCTGTTCACGCAGGTCTTCACTGAGTTTACGCCAGGTCGTTCCGCGTGTGTTGAGTAAGGCCTGAAACCCCAGTTGGTCGATAAAACGCTGTAGCAACTGTTCATCCAGACCGTCGGCACGGTAATCATGGAAGCGATACACCACCTGTTGATCGTCCAGCCAACGGCGCGCTTTCTTTATAGTGTCACAGTTTTTGATGCCATACATGGTCAGCGCCATAGGGATAAAATCCTTTCTACTTATTCGGTTGCATGACGATTGCTGTGCAGGACAGTACTGCCTGACTGAGCCTAATCGTGCGATAGCCCAGCATGCCGAAAAAAGGCGGGGAGATCTACTGTGAACTGTGTAGCAGAAATAAATATTAGTACGCTTTTTATACTGTCATGGTACTTTTACTTGATTAAAAAATGTGCATATAATACGTCGCTGTTAATCACCAAGAGGTTCGTATGGTAGAAGTAGAAGTGAGTACTTGGAAAGATTTTATTGAAACAATGCTACGTAAATAATAACGAGAAGTACTGTTAGTCATTCCATACCAGGAATAAAATCATGTGAAAAAGCAGTATTGGGTCTCTCAATACTGCTTTTTTTCTTTGTGAAAAGGGGAAACCTGAGTGAATAAAAGAGGCTATTATTAGTTTGCGTATGAATTTTATTTTATCGAATTAATTCATAGTCATGACTGGTTAAGCGCAAATTTCGCAGCGGCAATCGCGTGGAGCCTGCTGGTATCAAAAAGAGGAACTTCCGCATCTTGGGCGCTGATTAACAACGGAATCTCTGTACACCCCAGAATGATGCGATTAACGACTTCTTTCCCTTTGTTAGCGGAGTGCAGGCCGCCAAGTTGGCTTTTCACATACTCGTTAATAATGCGGTAATACGGGATGCTGGATTCCCAACTCATGCCCCCGATCAGATCCAGCGTTTTTTTTACCATGGTGCCTTCCTTCATATCGTAAAAAGTGATGAATCGGTCAGAACTGAACTCTCTGTATTCTGCATTGGGTTAAAATAGGCCAGCGGAGTTGCGTGGTATGCATTTTTAGCGACTTTTATCACTTTTTATCCAACTTCAACTGGACAAAAGGTCAATCTATTGTTGTACTGTACCTGACACAGATTTTGTGTCTTTCATTCATGTAAAGGTAAGTTTGATGTCTAAGATTAAAGGTAGTGTTAAGTGGTTCAATGAGTCTAAAGGCTTCGGTTTCATCACTCCTGAAGATGGTAGCAAAGACGTGTTCGTACACTTCTCTGCCATTCAGAGCAATGGTTTCAAAACTCTGGCTGAAGGTCAGCGTGTAGAGTTCGAAATCACTGACGGTGCCAAAGGTCCTTCAGCTGCTAACGTTAACGCTATTTAATTATACCGATTTCGTGAAAAACCCGCCTATGGCGGGTTTTTTTTGCTTCATTTTCCACATGCTATCAATTTCCGCGTGACCTCAGTGTGTTGTCACCCACGTGACCAGCGCAAACGCCAGCGCGGTCATGAGCAACGAACCCGCCAGATTTAATAGTAGGTGTAACCCCGCCACCGCAAGCTGCCCACTTTGCAGAAACATGATGACTTCTGCGGAAAAGGTCGAAAACGTCGTTAAACCGCCGCACAGCCCAGTAGTAATCAATATTTTCCAGTCCTGATCGAGATGAGGATGGCGTAGGAAGAAGGCTAACGCGCCGCCAATAACGAAAGCACCAATCAGATTGGCAAGCAGCGTGCCCAGCGGCAGCGTTGGATACAGATTGTTAAACTTCACACCAAGCTGCCAGCGCGCCACGCTACCGACTCCGCCACCAATAAATACCGCGAGTAATGTACTAAACATAGAAACCTTTCTTTGTGTTGTATTACCTGAATTGTTTTTGCGATCTCAGAGAGTGTTGGGTAAGACGCCACGCCCTCTCTGCGAGTGGACGTAGACATCATTAGCCGAGTGGCGGTTGTACCCTGTTTTAAGGCTGTCAGCGTTTTGGCTGCGCGAGGGTAGGGAGGAATGTCATCTCCGCTTTAGTCAAGAAAGTTTACGCCGTCAGAAGGCATTTTTGTAGTGGTGCCGAGGTGAAAGTTGTAAAGCAATTTGAATGCGCGAGAAAGCGCTTTTGCCGAGTCTTACGTTTTTATAGATGCAATTTGTTACATATGCTAATTGTGCCGCGCTGCATAAGGTCTTAGATAGAGGACATAGAGTAAAAGAATTATTTTCAATAGAAATCGTTCTCGTTCGCTGGCGTCTCCAGCATCTAAATCAGGTAGGCTTGTATGGAAGGTATCAGTATTGCCAAGCTGTTGGTGATTGGCGCGTTAATCATTCTGCTGTTCGGTACGAATAAACTTCGTAGCCTCGGCGGTGACTTGGGCGCGGCGATTAAAGGCTTCAAGAAGGCGATGAATGACGATCAGCCGGCAAAGACGGATGAAACGACAGCGCTGCATGATTCATCTCGTAAAGAATCCTGATCGCATTTCACACAGCAAAACGGACGGCTATTGCCGTCCGTTTTTTATTCCACACAAAAAATGTGTAAATATGTATGAACGCTTATTTTACTTCGATGCCCTTTGCCTGTAGGTCGGCATGGTAGGAGGAGCGAACAAATGGGCCGCAGGCAGCATGGGTAAAGCCCATCGCCATCGCTTCGGCTTTCATCTCATCGAACTCATCTGGGCTGACGTAGCGCTGTACTGGCAGGTGATGGCGGCTCGGCTGTAAATATTGTCCGAGCGTCAGCATCGTCACACCGTGGCGGCGCAGGTCACGCATCACTTCCACGATTTCCGCATTAGTTTCCCCCAAGCCAACCATCAGGCCAGACTTGGTTGGGATATCTGGATGCGCTTTTTTGAAGTTTTCCAGCAGCTTCAGTGACCACTCATAGTTTGCACCAGGACGAACCTGACGGTAAACGCGTGGTACGTTTTCCAGATTGTGGTTGAACACATCTGGCGGCGTGGCGGTCAGGATCTCTAATGCGCGATCCATACGGCCACGGAAGTCTGGCACCAGCGTTTCGATGCGGATGTTCGGGTTTTTGCGGCGAATGGCGCTGATACAGTCTGCAAAGTGCTGGGCTCCGCCGTCGCGCAGATCATCACGGTCAACGGAGGTAATCACGACATAGCGTAAACCCATGTCATGAATGGTCTGTGCCAGTTTCTCAGGCTCATTGGCATCCGGCGTAAGCGGGCGGCCGTGGGCAACGTCACAGAACGGGCAACGACGGGTACAAATGGCACCCAGAATCATGAAGGTGGCGGTACCGTGGTTGAAACACTCCGCCAGATTCGGACAGGACGCTTCTTCGCAAACTGAGTGCAACCCGTTTTTGCGCATGGCCGCTTTGATTCCCTGAATACGGCTGGAATCCGCCGGAAGTTTAATCTTCATCCATTCAGGTTTGCGCAGAAGCTCTTGGCGTTCGGTGACGACGGTACGTACCGGGATTAGCGCCATCTTATCGGCATCGCGGTATTTAACGCCGCGTTCGATCTGAATCGGTTTACTCATGTTTGCGTAAGTTCCAGTTCTGAATCGTTTCTTTAAATTTGTAATTCAAATTCAAAGGATTATGTTTTTAGTTAAACTTTTTTTTAAAAAACTATAAAAATTATATCATCTTGCCTAACCACAATCAGCCTTTGCGCGATCAAAATGAAGAAATTATGTGAATAAAATGTAATTTATCAAAAAACGATCGTCTACCTGACTGATTTTTATTAACAGGATGAAATGCGTTAACTAGGAAGCGGCTCACCCTGAACGTCCAGATTCCACGAAACAAATTCGGGTGCGGAGTAGCCGACTAACTGCAAAAAGGTGTTCACCAGCACGGGGGCGGTGTCATCCAGCGTGACGCCCGGCACCAGATCGCTGAGTTGCGTCATCGCCATGCCAGCGTAACCACACGGGTTGATACGCAGGAAAGGGGAGAGATCCATGGCAATATTGAGCGCCAGCCCGTGGAAAGAGCAGCCTTTGCGAATACGCAGTCCTAGCGAACAGATTTTACGCTCGCCGACATAGACGCCGGGCGCATCAGGGCGCGCATGGGCTTCAATGTGAAAATGTGCCAGTGTGCCAATCACGGTATTTTCAATCGCGGTGACGAGCTGACGAACGCCGAGCTTGCGACGCTTCAGGTCAATCAACACGTACATGACCTGCTGACCGGGGCCGTGGTAGGTTACCTGACCGCCTCTGTCGCTCTGAATCACGGGAATATCACCGGGCATGAGGACATGTTCGGCTTTGCCTGCCTGACCCTGCGTAAATACGCGAGGATGCTGAACCAGCCAGATTTCATCTGGGGTTTTATCATCACGTCGGTCGGTGAAATTATGCATCGCCAGAGAGACGGGTTCATACGGCTGTACGTCAAATTGGCGTACGATGATCTTATCCTGTAGCAAGTGTGTCATCTTCAGGTTAAGGAAAGGTGGAGGAGATTATAACGGCGGGAAGCGTCAGCGAACAGCACTTTGCAAAATCACAACACCCTGCCGCACTCGCCAGTTTTCCCGCACATTTTGATTACAGTATGACTTTTACAGAACCCTATGTCTTACAGAACCCTATGCTTTACAGAACCATGCGCACGATGTCGATGTTGCCCAGCTCTTCGTACAGCGTTTCCACCTGCTCAATGTGAGTCGCTGTGATGGTGATGGAAACCGAGTGATAATTCCCTTTGCTGCTGGGCTTGATCTGCGGCGTGTAGTCGCCTGGCGCATGACGCTGTACCACTTCAACGACCAGATCGACCAACTCTGGTTTTGCCTCACCCATGACCTTGTAGGTAAAAATACACGGGAATTCAAGCAGTTCGTTTAATTTGGTTTTCATTTGCGCTCCAGAAAAGGGAATACATCGGCGTAATGCCAACTGTATTAGCCACGATATAACGACATTATACTAAAAAATATAACTCCCGCGTTGTGCGGGAGTTATGGATGGTATCTATATGGGGGCGTTTTGGCCTCCCACAAGGGGACTTAGCCGAACCAGTGATGGAACATCAGTTTGATGTAGTCGATCATGCGGCCAAAGATTCCGCCTTCTTTCACTTCGTTCATGACTACCAGCGGACGCTGATCGATGGTTTTGCCATCCAGTTGGAAGTTGATGGAACCCACAACCTGATTTTTGGCTAATGGCGCATGTAGTTCCGTGTTGTCCAGAACATAGCTGGCTTTCAGGTCTTTCATACGGCCGCGTGGAATAGTCAGGTAAGCATCTTTCTCAACGCCCAGCGCAACGCGGTCACTGTCGCCAAACCAGACGGGCTCGGAAGCGAATTCTTTGCCTGCTTTCAATGGCGCGACGGTTTCAAAGAAGCGGAAGCCCCAGGTCAGCAGTTTCTTACTTTCTGATTCGCGTCCTTTGGCGTTACGCCCGCCCAGTACCGCCGAAATCAGGCGCATCTGGCCTTCTGTTGCCGAGGCAACCAGATTAAAGCCGGCTGATGACGTATGGCCCGTTTTGATACCGTCAACATTCAGGCTGGAATCCCACAGCAAACCGTTACGGTTAGGCTGGCGAATATTGTTGAACGTGAACTCTTTCTCTTTGTAGGTCGCGTACTCTTCTGGCACATCACGGATTAACGCCTGACCGATCAGGGCCATATCGCGTGCCGAACTGAACTGGCCCGGTGCATCAAGACCGTGCACGGTTTCAAAATTGGTATTTTTCAGCCCCAGTGCTTTCACGTAACCGTTCATCAGGTTAACGAAGGCATCCTGACTGCCAGCAACGTAGTCGGCCATGGCGACGCAGGCATCGTTACCGGATTGCAGGATAATGCCGCGGTTTAACTGGGAGACAGGAACGCGGTCGCCCGGCTTCAGGAACATCAGGGAAGAACCCTGGAAAGTCGGGTTGCCGGTTGCCCAGGCATCTTTACCGACGGTAACGATGTCGTTCGGGCTGATTTTTCCTGATTTAATGGCCTGACCAATCACGTAGCTGGTCATCATTTTCGTTAAGCTGGCCGGATCGCGGCGCGTGTCGGCATTCATTTCCGCCAACACTTTCCCAGAGTTGTAATCAATCAGGATGTAGGATTCAGCATCGATTTGCGGGACGCCGGGGATCATCGTTTTAAGATTGATATCTTCGGCATAGGCAAAGGAAGAGGCACTAATGGCGAGCAGTGCGCCAAGCGCGGTACGTTTAGTAAAACGAGACGTGTTTACAGTATTCATGATTGGAACAACAACATCCGTGGGTATGAGTTAAAAAACGAGCCACACTATAGCAGATGGGAAATAGGCAGGCATCAGACATTACGTTACGTGATTTTGCAAAAGGGCGGTATGTTCAATGCCATAGCCGCCGTTTTCGCTGCGTGAGTCTGCCGATTATCCGTTACTAGAGGGGGCTGGGCGCCGCGGTAATAAACGATTGCTGCTGAGCTTCGACTGACAAACGTTGTTGAAGTTCAACGGCTTGCTGGCGATTCTGGAATGGCCCCAGTTGGATACGATACAGGCCTCCGCTCGCGGTGACTTTTCCGGCCACGCGGAAGCGTTCGCTCAGGCTGCGCTGCCAGGTTTGCGCGCGCTGTTGATCGCTCAGTGCACCGACCTGAACCACATAGCGACCCGTGGCAGATGGCGTTGCAGTCGCGGGAGCAGTAACCGCAGCCGCTGCTGGCGCGACATTCATTGGCGCAGCGGATGATGATGGTGCTACCGCTGGCGTCACGCTGGATTCAACCACGCCAGCACGCAGAGCGGAAGGCGCACCCAAAAAACCGCCGCTGTGTGACGGCGCGCTGCTCTGCGGCTGTGTGCTTTCTGCTGGTGCACTCAGGCTGCTATTGCTGATCGGGCGCACGGCGCTGTTGGGCGTTGGCGATGTCGTTTCCATCATCGGTGTGCCCAGCCCGCTGGCACCGAAGCTTGGGCGTTCCGGCAGGGCGAAGCTCTGCTTGGCGACGGTGGTGCCCACGGTTCCGGGGCCGGAGAGCGTACCGTTTGGTGCGACGTTGATGAAGTCCACTTTTACTTTGGTATTGTTCGAGATATTCAGCCGATCGCCCGCGGCTTTCGACAGATCGATAATTCTGCCCGGCGTATACGGCCCGCGATCGTTCACACGCACCACCAGACGGCGACCATTACTCAGGTTGGTCACGCGGACATAGCTTGGTAGCGGCAGCGTTGGGTGGGCGGCGGTTATCGCATTAGGGTCAAACGTTTCGCCAGTTGACGTGCGGTTGCCGTTAGCTTCTTCGCCATACGATGCCGCTAAGCCTGTCTCGCTAAAATTTTGCGGATTTTGGACAATCTTATAGGTCTTGCCTTTGATGTTGTAGTCTTGCAGCGTGCCTGGGTTGTAGGGTTCATAACGTGGTTCTGCGCCACCTATTTCTTCTGTCGGTCCGCTGTAAACCTGAGTCACGGGCGGCGCAGGCTGCCGCTGTTCCGTTGTGGTACAGGCCGCAAGCGCCAGAGTTGCTACGCCGACCCAAAGCCAATCCTTACGCATTGCTCACCTCGTGTTATAAATTCTTAGATAGCAGTTTGCGGTGAGTATGTATCGACATGACGATACCGAACCCCGCCATTAAGACGACCAGCGCCGACCCACCGTAGCTGACTAACGGCAGCGGCACGCCAACGACGGGAAGTATACCGCTGACCATCCCGATATTGACGAACACATAGAAAAACAGAATCAACATCAGCCCGCCGACCATCACCCGGCCGAACGACGTTTGCGCATTCGCGGCAATGACCAGACCGCGCATGATCATGAACAGGTACATGGTGAGCAGAATCAATACGCCGATTAAGCCGAGCTCTTCTGACAGCACGGCAAAGATAAAGTCGGTGTGGCGCTCTGGCAGAAACTCTAACTGAGACTGTGTGCCATGCAGCCAGCCTTTCCCAGACAGGCCACCTGAGCCTATCGCAATTTTCGACTGAATAATATGGTACCCTGCCCCGAGCGGATCGGTTTCCGGATCGAGCAGCATCATGACCCTAGCGCGCTGATAATCATGCATCAGGAAAAACCAGAGTATAGGAATAAAAGCGGCGAGTAGTAGGACGGCGATGCCAATTAAGCTCCAGCTCATACCCGCGAGAAAAAGCACAAATAGCCCTGATAGCGCGATCAGAATTGAGGTGCCTAAGTCGGGCTGTGCGGCAACCAGCAGTGTAGGGACAAAAATCAGCACCAGCGCGATTGCCGTATTTTTTAGCGAGGGTGGGCACATATCACGGTTGATAAAACGCGCGACCATCAGCGGTACGGCGATTTTGGCAATTTCTGACGGCTGAAAGCGGATAAAACCCAGATCGAGCCAGCGCTGTGCGCCTTTACTGATTTGCCCAAAAATATCCACGATGAGCAGCAGAATTACGCAGACGATGTAGAGGTAGGGAGCCCAGCCTTCGTAAACGCGCGGGGGAATTTGCGCCATCACGATCATTACCGTAAACCCCAGCACGATTTGAATGACTTTTCGCTCCATCATGCCGACGTCCTGCCCGCTGGCGCTCCATAAGACAAATAGGCTATAGCCCAGCAGTGCCAGGATGCAGAGAAGAAACGGAAGATCGATGTGGATTTTCGCCCAGAACGACCCCTTTTGTTGGCTATCGGTCATGACTGTCTGTTACTCACTCTCGCTACCTGGTGGCGCAGGAGGCGCACTGGGTAAATCGGTATTGTTATCGCCCAGCAGAATATGGTCAAGGATCTGGCGGGTGATGGTGCCAACGGTCGGGCCTGCGCCACCGTTTTCCAGAATAATCGACATCGCAACTTTTGGGTCTTTATACGGGGCAAATGCGACCATTAATTTATGGTCACGCAGATGCTCTGCGATCTTGTGTGCATTATAGGTTTCGTTTTCTTTCAGCCCGAAAACCTGTGCTGTACCGGATTTTGCCGCAATTTTATAAGGCGCATCATCGAAACTCTTGTGTGCGGTGCCGTTAGCGCGGTTAGCCACGCCATACATTCCGTCCTTCGCTACTTCCCAATAGCCTGAATGGACATTGCCAATCTGTAGATTCTCAGTTTGTCGGAAAGGCACGATAACGCCATTTTCCCGCGAACTATAAAGCAGGTGTGGCGTTTTGACCTGGCCGTCGTTGATCAGTGTCACCAGCGCCTTATTCATCTGGAGAGGGGTTGCCGTCCAGTAGCCTTGGCCGATCCCGACAGGAATGGTATCTCCCTGATACCAGGGTTTCTTAAATCGCCTGAGTTTCCATTCGCGGGTTGGCATGTTGCCGGCACTTTCTTCCGAAATATCAATGCCGGTTTTCTCGCCATAACCAAATTTATTCATCCATTCTGATAGGCGATCGATCCCCATGTCATAAGCGACCTGATAGAAGAAGGTATCCGCAGACTCTTCCAGTGATTTGGTGAGGTTAAGACGGCCATGTCCCCATTTTTTCCAGTCGCGGAAGCGTTTTTCGGAACCGGGTAATTGCCACCAGCCGGGATCGAACAGGCTAGTATTCGTGGTGATCACGCCTGCCGTCAGGGCAGAAACCGCGATATAAGGTTTAACAGTGGAGGCGGGGGGATAAATCCCCTGTGTTGCGCGATTGATCAGCGGACGATCGGGGTCACTTTGCAGTTTTGCGTAATTTTTGGTGGAAATCCCGTCGACAAAGAGGTTGGGATCGTAACTGGGGGTGGAAACCATCGCCAGAATACCACCGTCGCGTGGATCGGTGACAATCACGGCGGCACGGCTGCCTTCCAGCAGCTTCTCGATGTAGATTTGCAGGCTCAGATCCAGCGTCAGATAAATATCACGCCCAGCCTGCGGTGGCTGTTCGTGGAGCTGACGGATCACGCGCCCGCGGTTGTTAACTTCAACTTCCTCATAGCCCGGCTTACCGTGGAGAAGGTCTTCGTAATGGCGTTCAATACCTAGCTTACCGATGTCACGCGTGGCGGCATAATCGGCAATTTTTTCTTCTTTGGTTAGTCGCTCTACGTCTTTATCGTTAATTTTCGAGACATATCCTGTGACGTGCGTCAGCGCAGAACCGTAAGGATAATAGCGGCGCTGGTAGCCTTTAACTTCAACACCGGGGAAACGGTATTGGTTGACGGCAAAGCGGGCGACCTGAATCTCATCGAGCCCAGTTTTTACGGGGATAGAAGTAAAACGGCGTGAACGCTTACGCTCTTTTTCAAAATTTTCCAGATCGTCATCGGTCAGATCGACGACGGGGCGCAGGGCTTCTAGCGTATCTTTAAGGTTGTCGACTTTGTCTGGCACCAGTTCTAACTGATAGATAGTGCGATTCAACGCCAGTGGCGTACCGTTACGGTCATAGATGATGCCACGACTTGGCGCGATAGGGACCAGCTTAATGCGGTTCTCGTTAGAACGCGTGCGATAGTCATCAACACGCACAATTTGCAGATGATAAAGATTAGCGACTAATACACCGGAAAGCAGCAAAATGCCCAAGAATGCCACCAAAGCACGGCGCACAAATAGGGCGGACTCAGCCGTATAATCACGAAAGGGTTTACGTTCTACTTTCATCCAGTGCTATTTCACAGGTTTCATCGTATCGCCTTACTCCCGATGGTAAGGGTGATTAGTCGTAATGCTCCAAGCACGGTACAGGCTCTCCGCCACGAGTACACGAACGAGCGGGTGCGGTAGCGTTAATGGTGAAAGTGACCAGCTTTGTTCCGCTGCGGCTTTGCATTCTGGCGAAAGTCCTTCAGGCCCACCAATCAGCAGGCTGACGTCGCGCCCGTCCTGTTTCCAGCGCTCCAACTGTTGCGCCAACTGTGGCGTCTCCCAGCGAGTCCCTGGAATGTCCAGCGTAACAATGCGGTTGCTTTTGCCCACCGCGGCTAGCATCTGTTCGCCTTCGCGCTCCAGAATGCGTTTGATGTCCGCATTTTTACCCCGTTTCCCCGCCGGAATTTCGAGTAATTCGAAAGGCATGTCCTTTGGGAAACGGCGTAGATAATCGGTGAAACCAGTCTGCACCCAGTCGGGCATTTTTGTGCCAACAGCGACCAGTTGCAGTTTCATACTAGCCCCACAGCTTTTCTAATTCGTACAACTGGCGGCTTTCTTCTTGCATGACATGAACCATCACGTCACCTAAATCGACAACAACCCAGTCAGCTGCGCTTTCGCCCTCGACACCGAGTGGAATCAGACCCGCGGCGCGTGAAGACTGCACGACGTGATCGGCGATAGACGCGACATGACGCGTAGAGGTACCCGTACAGATAACCATGTAATCGGTGATGCTGGACTTACCCTGCACGTTAAGTGCAACAATATCCTGGGCTTTTAAGTCATCGACCTTATCAATAACGAAGTCTTGGAGTGCTTGGCCTTGCAAAGGTTCCCCCTCAATGGCGTTTTGTCAGCAACTGACGAACGCGTGTGGCGCTGAATTGTTTAAGAAAAAGGTGAATCACCGAGTAATTGCCGAGAATTTCCGCTTTTCTCGGTGATTGAAACCAGCCGCGGAGTATATCACGCACTTTTACCGAGTGGTATAAAGCCCGTGGCTGATGGGCAGGAAAAGCGGTGTTATTGGTACAGGCCGCTTTTGCTGATGTAGCTGAGCACGGCGGGAGGTAATAAATCATGACACTCCAGACCTTGCTGGCGACGTTGGCGAATGTCCGTTGCGGAAATGGTGACCAGCGGCGTGTCTGCCAAAAAAATCCGCCCATGCGGTTGCTGATGAAGATCGTTTGGCGTGTGCGTCAGATGGTCCTCCAGCCACTGTTGTAATTCGGGTGTTTCCAGCGTCGAGCGATAGCCGGGTCGAGCGCATACCAGCAAATGACAAACGTTAAGCAGATCTTGCCAGCGGTGCCAATGGTGCAGCGTCAGCAACGAATCTTGCCCGATGATAAAGCCCAGCGGCGCATCTCGGCCTTTTTCAGCCCGCAGTGCTTCCAGCGTATCGATGGTATAAGAGGGCGTTTGCCGTTGCAGTTCACGATCGTCTACGGTAAACAGCGGGTTGCCTTCCACGGCCAGCTCAGCCATATGAAAACGCTGCCGGGAACTGGCTTCGGGCTGTTGCCGGTGCGGCGGAACGTTGTTGGGCATCAGGACGACCTGAGTCAGCCCCACGAGCTTTGCCAGTGCGGTCACTGGCTGAAGGTGACCGTAATGAATGGGGTCGAACGTGCCGCCAAAAAATGCGGTCATCGATAGCGCAGCGGGTGACGTATTCAGATGAATGCCTCCGGCAAAGCTTTTCCGCACAGCAGCATGGCAAGCGATTCCAGTTCAGACCAAACAGACTGGCCATAGTCTTGCTTTAAGGTTATTTCCACCTGCGTTAGCAATCGTACGGCCTGCTGTAGCTGTTGAAGAGAGAGCCGATGTAGCGCCTGAGTGAGCAGGTCACGCCGGTTTTGCCACACTTTTTGCTGATCGAATAGCGTACGCAGCGGCGTGCCTGACATGCGCCGTTTCAGCGTCAGCAACTGTAGCAGTTCACGCTGTAGCGTGCGTAGTAAAATGACAGGTTCGCAATCTTCCTGTTTTAACTGCTGCAAAATGTGCCAGGCGCGTTTACCTTTGCCTGCCAGCAGTGCATCAAGCCAATGGAACGGCGTGAAGTGGGCGGCATCATTGACAGCACTTTCCACACGCGGCAGGGTCAGCTTGCCATCGGGATAAAGCAGTGCCAACCGCTCTAACGCCTGAGACAGCGCGAGTAAGTTGCCTTCATAGCAATAGCAAATGAGCTGCGTGGCTTGTTCATCCAGCGTCAACTTCATAGATTTGGCACGCTGGGCGACCCAGCGGGGAAGCTGTGCCTGTTCCGGCGTCAGACAATTGATATAGATGCTGTCTTGCGCTAGCGCTTTGAACCAGGCGCTGTTTTCCTGCGCTTTGGTCAGCTTATGACCGCGCAGAATCAGCAAAATGTCGGGGTGCAATAATCCAGAGAGCTTAACCAGATTTTCACCCATCGCGGCGTTTGGGCCGTTTTCCGGCAAAACCAGTAAGAGCGATTGGCGCGAGGCGAACAGGCTGAGCGCTTGACAGGTGCTGAAAATCGCATCCCAATCGGTATGAAGATCCAGAATGAAGCTGAAATGCTCGCTGAATTCGTGCTGTTGAGCAACCCGTTTGATGCTGTCGAGACTTTCCTGCAGCAGGAGCGGGTCTGAACCAAAGACCAAATAACAACCGCGCAGCCCCTCATGGAGCTGCGCGGTGAGTTGTTCGGGGTAAAGCCGAATCATGAACGCGTAGCGGCAGTAGGTGAACCGGTGGACTGCAAC
Organism: Pectobacterium aquaticum; assembly: GCF_003382565.3. Lineage (NCBI taxonomy): Bacteria > Pseudomonadati > Pseudomonadota > Gammaproteobacteria > Enterobacterales > Pectobacteriaceae > Pectobacterium > Pectobacterium aquaticum. The sequence continues at coordinate 3,120,057 of NZ_CP086253.1, read as the reverse complement.
CGATTTTTGACTTCCTGACTACCGTTGATGGTCAGCAATTTACGCACCAACTGCTGGGCAGCCTGCTCGCGCATTTCCTGACGGACGATGTCCTGTTCGGCATCTTTCGCCAGTGCAGCCAGCGGGTTATCAAAGAACGTGCGGAACACCGTCACGCTGAGCGGATAAATATCTTCACCCGGCATCAGCACCTGCGCCTGCAACGTCAGCACCATCTGGTACTCCGCTGTTTTACCGTCCTGAAAAATAGAGACGGTATCGCGCGTTTCGCTTGAGCCCAGTACCCGCAGAGACGGGATATCCTGACGCATCGCATCGTCAACGATTTTTACATCGCTAAGACGGAGCTGCTCACGTACCGCACGCGTTAGCGGACCATAAGGATCGCTGCTGTCGAGCACCAGTGTTTGTAACTGCGCAGGCACTTGTGTCGTGCCGCGCAGATGAAAACCGCAGCCAGCGGTGATTAACACCGCCAGCCCCAGCAACAACGTGAATAGACGATGTCGCACAGTTCCTCCTTGCCTTAACCCACAACCAGGTTAAGCAGTTTGCCAGGGACATAAATCACTTTACGAACCGTGACGCCGTCCAGATATTTCGCGACCAGCGGTTCCTGAGCAGCGCGTTCGCGAACCTGTTCTTCGCTCGCGTCAGCGGCAACGGTGATTTTACCACGTACTTTACCGTTAACCTGAACAACGACCAGCTTGGAATCTTCAACCATTGCGTTTTCATCTGCAACTGGCCACGGTGCAGTATCGACGTCGCCTTCACCTTGCAGCGCCTGCCACAGCGTGAAGCAGACGTGCGGCGTGAACGGATACAGCATACGAACGACGGCCAGCAGCGTTTCCTGCGTCAGTGCGCGATCCTGATCGCTGTCCTGCGGCGCTTTCGCCAGTTTGTTCATCAGTTCCATGATGGCGGCGATCGCGGTGTTGAAGGTCTGACGGCGGCCGATATCATCGGTCACTTTCGCGATCGTTTTGTGCAGGTCGCGGCGCAGTGATTTCTGATCTTCAGTCAGTGTAGCGATATCCAGAGCCGTTACCGCACCTTTCTCGGTATGCTCGAAGGCTTGTCTCCAGACGCGTTTCAGGAAGCGGTTTGCGCCTTCTACGCCGGATTCCTGCCATTCCAGCGTCATTTCTGCAGGAGAAGCAAACATCATGAACAGACGAACGGTATCTGCACCGTATTTCTCTACCATGACCTGCGGGTCGATGCCGTTGTTTTTAGACTTCGACATTTTGCTCATGCCCGCGTAAACCACGTCACGGCCTTCGTTATCGACGGCTTTGACGATGCGTCCTTTCTCATCACGCTCAACGGCCACGTCGGTCGGAGACACCCAGATGCGCTCGCCGTTATTACCGAGATAATAGAAGGCATCGGCTAGCACCATGCCCTGACACAGCAGACGTTTGGCGGGTTCATCGGAGGTCACCAGACCGGCGTCGCGCATCAGTTTGTGGAAGAAGCGGAAATACATCAGGTGCATGATGGCGTGTTCGATACCGCCAACGTATTGGTCAACGGGCAGCCAGTAGTTGGCGGCAGCCGGATCCAGCATTCCCTGATCGTACTGCGGGCAGGTGTAGCGCGCGTAGTACCAAGACGATTCCATAAAGGTGTCGAACGTGTCGGTTTCACGCAGCGCTGGCTGGCCGTTAACGGTCGTCTTCGCCCATTCCGGGTTAGATTTCAGCGGGCTGGTGATGCCATCCATCACGACATCTTCCGGCAGGATCACCGGCAACTGATCTTCTGGTGTCGGGATAACAGTGCCGTCTTCCAGCGTCACCATTGGGATTGGTGCGCCCCAGTAGCGCTGACGGGAGACACCCCAGTCGCGCAGGCGATAGTTGACTTTACGCTCGCCGATGCCTTTTTCTACCAGCTTATCGGCAATGGCGTTGAACCCGGCTTCGAAATCGAGACCGTCAAACTCACCAGAGTTGAACAGGTTGCCTTTTTCCGTCATCGCCTGAGCGGACAGATCGGGCTCGCTGCCGTCGGCATTCAGAATAACCGGCTTGATGGACAGATCGTATTTGGTGGCAAATTCCCAGTCGCGCTGGTCGTGGCCCGGAACGGCCATGACTGCGCCTGTACCGTATTCCATCAGGACGAAGTTGGCGATCCAGATAGCGACTTTCTCACCGTTCAGCGGGTGAATCGCATACAGGCCAGTGGCCATGCCTTTTTTCTCCATCGTTGCCATATCGGCTTCGGCAACTTTGGTATTACGGCATTCTGCAATGAAATCGGCCAGCGCTGGGTTGGTTGCAGCAGCTTGTGCTGCAAGAGGGTGACCGGCGGCAACAGCAACGTAGGTCACGCCCATGAACGTGTCTGGGCGCGTGGTGTAAACGGTCAGTTTATCTGCGCTGTCCGCCACATCAAAGGTAATTTCCACACCTTCAGAACGGCCGATCCAGTTACGCTGCATGGTTTTGACCTGCTCAGGCCAGCTTTCCAGCGTATCCAGATCGTTCAGCAGTTGATCTGCGTAAGCGGTGATTTTGATAAACCACTGTGGAATTTCTTTGCGTTCTACTTTGGTATCGCAACGCCAGCAGCAGCCATCGATAACCTGTTCGTTCGCCAGTACGGTCTGGTCGTTTGGACACCAGTTAACGGCGGAGGTTTTTTTATAAACCAGACCTTTCTCGTACAGCTTGGTGAAGAACCACTGTTCCCAGCGGTAGTAGTCTGGTTTACAGGTCGCGACTTCGCGATCCCAATCATAGCCAAAGCCCAGCAGTTTGAGCTGGTTTTTCATGTAGTCGATGTTGGCGTAGGTCCAAGGGGCTGGTGCGGTGTTGTTTTTAACCGCAGCACCTTCTGCCGGCAGACCAAAAGCATCCCAACCGATCGGTTGCAGAACGTTTTTTCCCAGCATGCGCTGATAGCGGGAGATCACGTCGCCGATGGTGTAGTTACGGACGTGGCCCATATGTAGTCGGCCAGAAGGGTAAGGCAGCATGGAAAGGCAATAGTATTTTTCCTTGCCGGGCTGTTCGGTGACTTTAAAGGTCTGCTTCTCTTGCCAGTGAAGCTGGACGTCCGCTTCTATCTCTTCTGGGCGGTATTGCTCTTGCATGGCTGCCAGGGGTCCTGTTTAGTGAAGAATAGCTACGTCGTGAGTAGCCTCTTCTGATTCATAACAAAAGATCCGCATAGCATAGCTGTAAGCGGCGCGGGCAACAACACCCAGCGCCCGACTGAGGAATATTTCTGATCTGTGAGCGATAGACTGCGAGGCGTTGCGCAAATTGGCGACAATTTATCAGGCGTACCGAAAAAATAATCTAAAATAGAGAGAGATAGGTAACGTATCGGTTTTGGCCAGATGTGCCAGACAGCGAATAGGCGTTCTTTATCACCCTTCAACCCGCTTCATTCAGGAGGAAGCATGAATAAACTAGCCCGCTATTATCGCGAGTTAATGGCTTCAGTGACGGCTCGGCTGAACAATGGTGAACGCGATCTCGACAGTCTGGTGCTGAGCGCCCGCAAAACCTTGCAGGAAAGCTCGGAGCTGACGCAAAAAGAAATAGAGCAGGTGATTCAAGCCGTTCAGCGCGATCTGGAAGAATTTGCTCGCAGCTATAACGAAAGTCAGGATGAGTTTACCGACAGCGTGTTTATGCGAGTCATCAAGGAAAGCCTGTGGCAGGAGTTGGCGGATATTACGGATAAAACGCAGCTGGAATGGCGTGAGATCTTCAAAGATGTGAATCATCACGGGGTGTACCACAGCGGTGAAGTTGTGGGGCTCGGTAATCTGGTGTGTGAGAACTGCCATCATCATATTGCGTTCTACACGCCGGAGGTTTTGCCACTCTGTCCGAAATGCTCGCATGACCTGTTCCACCGTCAGCCGTTTCAGCCGTAGGCTGTTGGGGGTAAAATAAGCGTGCCTTGCGGCACGCTTTATCTGAGTATTAATGCAGGATTTTCGCCAGGAAGTCTTTAGCGCGTTCGGACTGTGGGTTATTGAAGAAATCATCCTTGCGGGTGTCTTCAACGATTTTGCCCTCATCCATAAATATCACGCGGTGCGCCACTTTACGGGCAAAGCCCATTTCATGGGTGACGACCATCATGGTCATGCCTTCCTGCGCCAATTCAACCATAACGTCCAACACTTCGTTGATCATCTCTGGATCAAGCGCGGATGTCGGTTCGTCAAATAACATCGCGATAGGATCCATACACAGCGCGCGGGCGATAGCGACACGCTGTTGCTGACCGCCGGAAAGTTGCCCTGGGAATTTGTTGGCGTGTGCTGATAGCCCAACGCGCTCCAGAAGCTTCTGTGCTTTGGCTTTGGCGTCTTCACGCTTACGTTTCAGCACTTTCACCTGCGCCAACGTCAGGTTCTCGATAATCGACAGGTGTGGGAACAGTTCGAAGTGCTGGAACACCATCCCGACTTTGGAACGCAACTGAGCCAGATTGGTTTTTTTATCGTTAACGGCAATGCCATTGACGGTAATTTCACCTTTTTGAATCGGTTCCAGACCGTTTACGGTTTTGATCAGGGTTGATTTGCCAGAGCCTGAAGGCCCGCAGACGACCACAACTTCACCTTTTTTTACTTCTGTGGAGCAGTCGGCTAGCACCTGAAATTGGCCGTACCATTTAGAAACATTTTTCAGGGAAATCATCAAACCGTCCTTTTTTTCAGGTAACTGACCAGCATTGAGGCAGTAATGCTGAAGAGAAAATAAATGAACCCAGCAAACAGGATCATTTCAACTTGTGTTCCGTCACGCTCGCCGATGGTTGAGGCGGTACGGAAGAAATCAGCGAGGCTGAGCACGTAAACCAGTGAGGTGTCCTGGAACAGAACAATCCCCTGCGTCAGCAGCAGCGGCACCATGGCGCGGAATGCCTGCGGCAGAATAACCAGCTTCATGGATTGCCAGTGCGTCATGCCTAATGCTAACGCTGCGGAGGATTGACCGCGTGACACGCTGAGAATACCCGCACGAATGATTTCCGAATAATAGGCTGCCTCGAACAGCGAGAAGGCTACCATAGCTGAAATCAGTCGAATATCGGTTTTCGGCGATAGCCCAAGCACATTTTGTAATAAGCTAGGAACCACCAGATAGAACCACAGCAGCACCATGACAAGTGGAACGGAGCGGAACAGGTTCACATACAGTTTGGCAAACCAACTAACGGCCTTTATCGGCGACAGGCGCATCACCGCCAGAATCGTGCCCCAGACAATCCCGAATACCACAGCTGTCAGCGTAATTTTGAGTGTGACGACCATCCCCTGAATCAGGTACGGCATGCTTGGCCCAATTGAGCTCCAGTCAAATTCATGCATGATTTATTTGCTCCCCATATTGCCCGGCAAACGGGTTTTTCGCTCAACGACCTGCATAATCAACATAATGATGGCATTGATGCCAACGTACGCCAGCGTGATAGCGGTAAAGGATTCATACGCGTGGGCGGAGTAGTCCAGCAGTTTCCCTGCTTGTGCCGCCATATCCACCAGACCAATCGTGGAAGCGATAGCTGAGTTTTTTACCAGATTCAGCATCTCTGACGTCAACGGCGGAACGATCACGCGGTACGCATTCGGCAGTAATACATAGCGATAGGTTTGCGGCAGTGTCAGGCCCATCGCCAGCCCTGCTGCTTTTTGTCCGCGTGGTAAAGACTGAATCCCCGCACGCACCTGCTCACAAACGCGCGCTGCGGTGAAGAGCCCTAGACAAATCATCGATGACAGGAAGAATTGAATATTCGGGTCTAACTCGGCTTTGAACCACATTCCGATGTTGACGGGAAGCAACTCGGGAACCACCAGATACCAGGTAAAAAACTGGACAATCAGTGGAACGTTGCGAAATAGTTCGACGTAGCAGGTGCCAATACCCGCAAGAAAACGATTTGGGACGGTACGCAGGATTCCAAATAAAGAACCAATAAGAAAGGCGATAATCCAGGCACAGATAGATAATGTAACGGTGACTTGCAGGCCGGACAAAATCCACCCGAGGTAGGTTGTGTTGCCGAAGGGGGCGTCTTGTAAAAATATGCCCCAGTTCCAATCTATTGACATAACGAACTCCGGTAAAAAAAGGGTAGCGAAGCTACCCTGAAGATTGATGAGCGGCCATATTCCCGTTCTGTTTCAAACTACAGGTGTATTGTTTATTTTCCTGTTTATCGAAATTTCTCGGGGCAACATGTGATGGGGAACGACCATCACATGCCTGTCTGTCCTGCCACGAATCAGCAATCAGAGGGCAGATAGCTCTGCCCTTATTCTCATTATTAATTAGTTTAGTGCTTTGTCATTTGGCGCTTTGAACAGCGCTTTCATTTCGTCTGACAGTGCAAAGTTCAGGTTAAGATCTTTTGGTGGGATCGGTTGTTTGAACCAGCGATCGAACCACTTTTCAGCTTCACCGGAGGTCTGAACTTCAGCGATGGTGTCATCAACCAGTTTCTTGAATTGTGGGTCATCTTTACGCAGCATACAGCCGTAGGCTTCTTCAGACTGCGCTTTGCCGACGATATCCCACTGATCGGCGCTTTTCGCTTTCGCACGTTCACCCGCCAGCAACGCATCATCCATCATAAAGGCAACCGCACGACCGCTTTCCAGCGTACGGAAGGAGTCGCCGTGGTCTTTCGCACTGATGATGCGCATCTTCAGCTGTTTTTCTTCATTCAGCTTGTTCAGCAGAACTTCAGAGGTCGTACCGGAAGTCACGACGACGGTTTTACCCGCTAGATCTGGGAAGTCTTTTACGCCGGAATCTTTTTTGGTTAACAGACGTGTACCGACCACGAAAATGGTGTTAGAGAACGCGGCTTGTTTCTGACGTTCCAGGTTGTTAGTCGTTGAACCACATTCAAAATCAAAGGTACCGTTCTGCAACAGCGGGATACGATTCTGAGAGGTGATAGGGAGTAGCTTGACCTGCAGGTTAGGCGCATCCAGTTTTTTCTTAACCGCTTCGACAATTTTGTCAGAGTAGGCTTGAGAGTAGCCGACCACTTTTTGCGTGTTGTCATAGTAAGAGAAAGGCACGGACGATTCGCGGTGTCCAATGACGATCACGCCATTATCTTTGACCTTTTTCAATGTACCGGCTAGATCTTCAGCCTGAGCTACGCTGGCGGCGGTGCCAAGCAGAAGCAGTGATAATGCCAGTTTACGCATTTGCATGTTCTAACTCCTTTGCTGTCGTTACAGTGCAATAGTGATAGCGCTGTCATTAATAACCGTATGGTTAATGTGCCCGTTATCTTCAAGTTAACATTGTCTTCAAGGTAAACAGCGGATCGCTGCATCACTCATAATACTTTGCTACTTCTCAGTGATAACGCTGCACCGTTAAAGCGCGAAGTTACTGTCTATACAGTTAAAAAGTAGCTGATTGTAAATAGATTGAAATAGGAATGTTTGTTTTTTGCGATATCCGCCGCACCAAATGGTAGCAATGTCACAGGGTGGCACCGATTTGGTGCGTTACTTGCCCCAATAGAGCGCTTTACGCCGACGTAGTATCCAAAAAAATACAGAAACAACCCTTTACAGGGTAATAATAGGCAAATACCGTGCCATAAATAAAAAAGACATGCAAAAGCATGCCTTTAGGGATGTGAGGAGGGGACGATTATCGGCGACGCAAACCGAAGAAAGCGGCAGCGGCACCGCCCAGTAGCGTAATGCTCCAGAGCGGACAGGAACCGAAGCGCGCATAAGGCGTTATCCCCGTTGCTGGCACGACCTGCGTGCTCAGCACCGCGCGCGTAAACTGCGGCAGGCTAGCGCTGACATTGCCATCAGGCGTAATCACCGCTGTGACGCCGTTATTGGTGCTACGCACCAGAGGACGGCCTAATTCCAGTGCGCGCATGCGAGCCATCTGGAAGTGTTGCCACGGGCCGATTGAATGACCAAACCAGGCATCGTTCGAGATGGTCAGCAGCATATCGGTGTCTGGCCGGAAGTTATCACGCAACTGCTGGCCTAAGATGATTTCATAACAAATAGCGGCATTGAGCTTGAAGCCGTGCACAGAAAGTTGAGGCTGAACGTAGTCTCCGCGGCTGAACGATGACATGGGGAGATCGAAGAACGGCGCTAGCGGACGTAACAACGTTTCCAGCGGGACAAACTCGCCAAAAGGTACCAGATGGTTTTTGTTGTAACGGTTCGTTGTGGGGTAGTGATACGGATCTTTGTCGCCCAAAACGATCACTGAGTTATAAAAATCGGTTTTATTACCCTCACGGCGGATATCGACGATACCCGTAATCAGGCTGCTATTACGGCTACGCAGAATATCATCAATCTGCTTCAAATAGGCAGCCTGACGGCTTTCAATATCGGGAATCGCGGTTTCCGGCCAGATAACGATGGGCGCTTTGTCCATATAGGGCAGGCTGTTATCCAGATAAATCTTCAGCGTGTTCAGCAGCTCGTCTTGTTCCCACTTCATAGCCTGCGGGATGTTGCCCTGTACCAGCGCGACATTGACGGCGCGTTCAGTTTGCAGGGTGTACCACTGCACGTTGCGCAGCGGCCATGATAAAACGAAAACGCCGATAGCAATGGCCGCCGGTACGATTTTTCGTTGACTGATGGCATAAACGAGTAGCCCGCTGAGGCTCATCAACAGGAAGGTAATGGTGTCGATACCCAGAATGGGCGCGATACCTTTCAGTGGGCCGTCAATTTGGCTGTAGCCGAATTGCAGCCACGGAAAACCGGTGAGCACCCAGCCGCGCAAAAATTCAGTTAGCTGCCAGAGCACAGGGGCAGCAAGCGCCAGACGCCACAGTGTCGTCTTTGGCCACAGGCGTGAGAGCAGGGCAGAAAACAGCAGAGGGTAGAGTGACAAATAGGCTGCAAGCAGAACGACCAGCGCAACATTGACAGCGCCCGGCATTCCGCCAAACTGGGCGATGCTGACGTAAACCCAGTTAACGCCACTACCGAACAGACCCAATCCCCAGCAAAACCCTATCGAGGCTGACTGACGACTCGTACGGTTGAGCGTCAGCGCCTGTAAACCCATGAGCGAGAGAATCGCCGCGGGCCAGAAATCAAAGGGAGAAAATGCCAGCGTGCCACAGGCACCAAATAAGAGCGCCAGCAGGGCTTTGACCTGCTGGCGTTGTAGAAAAGAAGCGACAACCATTGCCAAATTATTCTTCCAATTTTGGTTGAGGGGCATTATCAGGGATTCTGACATGAACCTGAATAATACGGCGGCTGTCCGCCATCGCAACCTTAAACAGGTAACCTTCTATGTCGATGGTTTCGCCACGGGCAGGAAGATGGCCGAAAGACTGCATAACCAAGCCGCCAATGGTGTCGACCTCGTCATCGCTGAACCGTGTACCGAAAGCCTCGTTAAAATCTTCGATATCGGTTAACGCACGAACGGTGTAGGTCTGGCGATTAAGCTGGCGAATATCTCTGTCTTCTTCATCGTCGTATTCGTCTTCAATTTCGCCGACAATCAGCTCAAGAATATCTTCAATCGTGACTAGGCCGGATACGCCACCAAACTCATCGATGACAATCGCCATGTGATAACGCAGCGAGCGGAACTCATTCAGCATTCTATCAACGCGTTTACTTTCCGGCACAACCACGGCGGAACGCAGAACTTTATCCATACTGAATGGTTCGGAATCGCTGCGCATAAACGGCAGCAAATCCTTCGCCATCAGGATGCCTTCAATGTGGTCTTTATCTTCGCTAATCACGGGGAAACGAGAATGGGCGGATTCGATAATCACGTCCAGACACTCTTCCAGCGTTTGATCGCGCTTGAGCGTAATCATCTGCGAGCGAGGGATCATGATGTCGCGTACACGCTGGTCGGCGATATCCATGACGCCTTCGAGCATATCTCGTGTTTCAGGATCGATCAGTTCATTCTGTTCGGAATCACGAATCAGAGTGAGTAAGCCGTTACGATCTTTTGGCTCGCCGTGAAAAAGCTGATTAAGAATAAGAGAAAAGAAGCCCTTTTTGGGACTGGGTGCATCGCTGTTTTGAGAATGGTCGTCGCTCATGCGTTTTAATTAACATCACTCTTGTTAAAGGATTATTACCAGCAACTGGAAGCGGCACAGTGGCTGATGTGTGAATACAAATGCCCGATATCTTCCCGATTTCGGGCTAGATAAAATGTATTTCTATTTATTCGGTGAGGCCATCTTTTTCTGCAAGGTAAGGATCGGCATAGCCCATGCCCTGCATAATCTCGGTTTCCAGCGCTTCCATTTCTTCGGCTTCGCTGTCTTCGATATGGTCGTACCCTAGCAGATGCAGGCTACCATGGACAACCATGTGCGCCCAGTGCTCTTCTACGGTTTTTTCCTGCTCGGCGGCTTCACGCTCGACAACCTGACGGCAGATGATTAAATCGCCAAGCAAAGGAAGCTCGACTTCAGGCGGTGCCTCAAAAGGAAACGATAGCACGTTGGTCGGCTTGTCTTTACCACGATAGGTGTTATTCAGGTCGCGGCTTTCGGCCTCATCCACGATACGGATGGTGACTTCAGAGACTTCCTGAAACTGCGGCAGAACGCCTTCCAGCCAGCGCTGAAAGTCTTTTTCTTCCGGTAGCCCCTGTGCTTGCTCGCTGGCGATTTGTAAATCCAGAATCACCTGACTCATTTTTGCTCCTGATCTGATGCCGCAGCCTGTGCTTCACGCTTACGCTGTTCTGCTAAGGCGTCTTTACGTTTCTGTTCGGCATTTTCCCACGCTTCATAGGCATTCACAATCCGCGCGACCACCGGATGGCGAACCACGTCTTCGCTGTGGAAAAAGTTAAAACTGATCTCTTCCACATCGGCCAGTACTTCTATCGCGTGGCGTAAGCCGGATTTCAGATTCTTCGGCAGGTCGATCTGCGTGACGTCACCGGTGATGACCGCTTTTGAGTTGAACCCGATGCGTGTCAGGAACATTTTCATTTGTTCGATGGTGGTGTTCTGGCTTTCATCCAGAATGATAAAGGCATCGTTCAGCGTTCGGCCACGCATGTAAGCCAGTGGCGCGACTTCAATCACGTTACGTTCGATAAGCTTCTCGACGCGCTCAAAGCCCAGCATTTCAAACAGGGCATCATAAAGTGGGCGCAAATAAGGATCGACTTTCTGGCTCAGATCGCCCGGCAGGAAACCCAGCTTTTCACCCGCTTCGACGGCTGGGCGCGTTAACAGAATGCGGCGAATATCCTGACGCTCCAGTGCATCTACGGCGGCAGCGACAGCTAAGTAGGTTTTCCCTGTTCCCGCAGGGCCAACGCCGAACGTGATGTCGTGATCAAGGATATTGGCGACATACTGTGCCTGATTTGGCGTGCGCGGTTTTATCACGCCGCGTTTGGTGCGGATATTGACCACTTTGCCATAGTCAGGAATGTGTTCTGCAGACTGTTCCAGCACGCGAGATTCTTTAATCGCAAGGTGAATTTGCTCAGGATCGATATCACCGATGACGCCACGTATTGGGGCCGTATCGACATATAGACGATGCAGGATATCGGCGGCAGCTTGCGTCAGCAGGCTTTTGCCGACCAGTTTAAATTGATTATCCCGGCGGTTGATCTCGATGCCTAAGCGGCGTTCTAACTGTTTAATATTGTCATCAAACGGACCGCAAAGGCTGAGCAGGCGTTGGTTATCGGCGGGTTCAAGGGCAATCTCTTTTGTCGTTACGTTCAAATTATTCCTCTTGAGCGTTACTGTGCTGGCTCCATCCTGCCCGCACAAAGTGAACAGTTGTCAGACGGCCTGATGTGTCCGCCCTATGAGTGAATTATTCATCGTGAATGCCCGATGGTGCAAGTCACAATCATGATATTGGGATGCCGCCTCGCAAAAGCAAATGTAAGCGGCATGAAATTGAAGCGGATAGCCTGCCATAAAAAAACGCAGGAGCGTTTTTCAACGTGGCGAAGCAACGGCCCGTAGGGTGGCTGGCAGGGATAGCCTGCCATAAAAAATGGGTGGCAAAGCCACCCATCAATCACGCTGAGACTGAAGCGTACATCGATTACGGCTGATAGAACCCGACGCCGATCTCATTCTCTTTGCGGGTACGCGCAATCACGGAAGACGGTGATTCATGTACGCGCAGATCCATTTGATCTTCGGTACGTACCACGATGCCGCGCAGCGAGTTGGTATAAACATCAACGATTTCCACATCGACGAATTTACCGATCATATCTGGCGTGCCTTCGAAATTGACGACACGGTTGTTTTCCGTACGGCCAGATAGCTCCATCACGCTTTTACGTGAGGTGCCTTCTACCAGAATACGCTGGACGGTGCCCAGCATAAGGCGACTAAATCGCATTGCCTGCTGGGTGATGCGCTCTTGCAGAAGGTATAGACGCTGTTTTTTCTCTTCTTCCGGCACGTCATCGACCATCTCTGCGGCCGGTGTTCCGGGACGGGCGGAATAGACAAAGCTATAGCTCATATCGAAATTCACATCGGTAATCAGCTTCATCGTCTGTTCAAAGTCAGCCTGTGTTTCGCCAGGGAAACCGACGATAAAGTCAGAACTGATCAGGATGCCCGGACGTGCATTGTGCAGTTTACGAATGATTGCTTTGTATTCCAGCGCGGTATGGCGGCGTTTCATCATTGTCAGCACGCGGTCAGAGCCGCTTTGTACCGGTAAATGCAGGAAGCTGACCAGTTCCGGCGTATCTTCATAGACGCTGATAATATCGTCTGTGAATTCAATCGGATGGCTGGTGGTAAAGCGGACACGGTCGATCCCGTCAATAGCGGCGACCAAGCGCAGCAGCTCAGCAAAGGAGCAGATTTCACCGTCATAGGTTTCGCCGCGATAGGCGTTGACGTTCTGCCCTAAAAGGTTAACTTCACGCACGCCTTGTGCGGCCAGTTGAGCGATTTCGAACAACACATCATCGCACGGGCGGCTGACTTCTTCGCCACGGGTATAAGGCACAACGCAGAATGTGCAGTATTTATTGCAGCCTTCCATGATGGAGACGAAAGCTGTTGGCCCTTCGGCTCGCGGTTCTGGCAGGCGGTCGAATTTTTCGATTTCAGGAAAACTGATATCAACGATGGGGCTACGGGTGCCCTGAACGTGATTAATCATTTCCGGCAGGCGGTGCAAGGTTTGCGGGCCAAAAATAACGTCGACGTAGTGCGCACGTTCACGAATATGCGCGCCTTCCTGTGAGGCCACGCAGCCACCAACACCAATAATCAGGTTAGGATTGAGATCTTTCAGCGTTTTCCAACGGCCAAGTTGATGGAAGACCTTTTCCTGCGCCTTTTCACGGATCGAACAGGTATTGAGCAGCAGGACATCGGCTTCTTCAGCGATTTCAGTCAGCTCATAGCCGTGCGTACTTCCCAGTAAATCAGCCATCTTTGATGAATCGTACTCATTCATCTGACAGCCCCAGGTTTTAATATGCAGTTTTTTTGTCATCGACTTACCATTACTCAGTGCGGATAAGAAAGATTCCCCCTCATTTGGGGTGTTTATTGTAATCGCTCACCGGCGTTGTGACCAGCGCCGGAAACTACGCTGACTTGATAACGCCTTACTTTCTATAAAAATGCGGCTTTTCTGAAAAGTTACCCGCAAATCCAGTACACTATTTTCATGCATTTTTACTGGTGTGAATAAACCAGAACCAGAGAGGATAAAGCCAATATGCATTACGATGCGATTGTGGTTGGCGGTGGCATGGTTGGCGCGGCCGCGGCGCTTGGGCTGGCACAGCAAGGATTTCAAGTTGCGGTGATTGAGCAGGACATGCCGACGCCGTTTGATGCCGCCAGCCCGCCAGATTTACGGATCTCGGCGATTGGCTATGCGTCGGTTGCGCTACTGAAAGAGCTAGGCGCATGGCAGCGAGTGCAGCAGATGCGCAGCGCGCCTTACCGTCGGCTGGAAACCTGGGAATGGGCGAATGCCAGAGTCGTTTTTGATGCTGCCGACATTCACCTGCCTGAACTGGGTTTTATGGTGGAAAACCGGGTGCTGCAACGGGCGCTCTGGGAAAGTTTGCAGGAAGAGGATCGCTGCCAATGCTATTGCCCAGTTACGCCGCAGAACTTGCAACGCACCGATGATGGCTGGTGTTTACAGCTTGCCGATGGGCAACAACTGACGGCTGCGCTGGTAATTGGCGCCGATGGCGCGAATTCTCAGGTTCGCCAGTGGGCGGGGATTGGCATCAGCGGCTGGCAGTATCGTCAGTCTTGTATGTTGATCGGCGTAGAGACCTCGCAACCCCAGCAGGATGTGACTTGGCAGCAGTTCACGCCAAGCGGCCCGCGTGCGTTTTTACCGCTGTTTGATGAGTGGGGATCGCTGGTGTGGTACGACAGTCCGTCGCGTATTCGTCAGCTTCAGGCGATGCCGCTTACACAGTTGGATAAAGAAATTGCGGCTGCGTTTCCTGAACGATTGGGCGCGGTTAAGGCGCTTTCTGCGGGATCATTCCCGTTGGTCAGACGTCATGCGCAAAGCTATATCAAGCCAGGATTGGTGCTACTGGGTGATGCCGCGCATACCATCAATCCGCTGGCGGGGCAGGGGGTGAATCTGGGATATCGCGACGTTGAGGCGCTGCTGGATGTGTTAATTAACGCGCGCAATGCAGGAGAAGAATGGGCTTGTGAGCGCGTGTTACGCCGCTATCAGTGCCGCCGTATGCCGGATAACCTGATGATGCAAAGCGGGATGGATCTCTTCTATAACGCGTTCAGTAATGCGTTACCACCGCTGAGCTTTGCTCGCAATATGGCGCTGATGGTCGCGCAGCGCGCTGGCGTGTTAAAACAGCGCGCATTGAAATATGCCATTGGCGTTTGATGAATAATGAGGATGCCACCCGCTAGAGTATGGGCTCGGCGGTGAAGATAATATCGGTGTCCTCATTGGTTGTTGCTGTAAATCGAACCTTTCCGACCTGCCGAACGCCTTTGCCTGAGGTCTGGCTATCCTGAAGCAGGCCGAACATCATCTCAGTCACCTCAGAGCTTTCAAGATTGTTCTCACCCAATAGCGCAGAAAATGCGGCTGTAACGATTTGCAGATTCTGTCTTGTTGCTTCTGCGGATTCTGACGCGGCGTTGAGTAGCAAGATTCCATTAAGCTGTTGGCTTTTACTCTCTAACGACCCAATTAATCCAACATGCTCGTTAAAAATGTGCTGAAAGTCATCGATGGAACTTCCCTTTTCCAACTTAATGGTCAATGCGAGAGGGATATTGAGTTTCGTCAGATTGGCATTCATCCGGTCAGCGAACGTTTGCGATGACATCTTAAAAGAAGTGACATTGGCGGCATAAGTCGACGCGATGAAGCAAAATAGCAACGCCACGCTGAGTAACAGCGTGGTTAACTGCGCACGTATGACAGCCCATCGCGATTGGCCGATGTCATTCTGACGTGGCAGCACAACGTGGCTGAGATCATGAATAACACAGGATGTCGATAAAACCTTCATGCCCGCCCTTTTAGGAAAATCGAATGATTGGTTTGGATATATTAACACCAGACTATGTTAATACCAGACACAACAAAACGGGCGAGAGCCTGTACATAAATTTGTGTAATTGCCTGATTTTGATATGTTCAATCCAACATCAAAAGCAGGTTAATTTATGGACGAAAAACAATTACAGGCACTGGCTAACGAACTGGCCAAAAATCTCAAAACACCTGATGATCTCAGCCAGTTCGATCGCCTGCTGAAAAAAATCAGTGTTGAAGCCGCCCTTAATGCTGAAATGTCCCACCATCTCGGGTACGAGAAAAACCAGCCCAAAGCGGGTCTTAACGCACGCAACGGTTATTCCACAAAAACTGTCATTACTGGCGATGGCCCGCTCGAACTGCGTACTCCGCGCGATCGTGACGCCACATTCGAACCTCAACTGGTGAAGAAAAATCAGACTCGGATAACCAGCATGGATAACCAAATCCTGTCGTTATACGCCAAAGGCATGACTACCCGCGAAATCGTCGCGACGTTTAAGGAACTGTATGACGCGGATGTGTCGCCGGCCCTGATTTCAAAGGTCACGGACGCGGTGATGGAGCAGGTTGTTGAATGGCAGAATCGGCCGTTGGATAGCCTTTATCCCATTGTTTATCTTGACTGTATTGTCCTTAAGGTCCGTCAGGACAGTCGTGTCATCAACAAATCCGTGTTCCTGGCCTTGGGCATCAATATCGACGGTCAGAAAGAACTACTGGGTATGTGGCTGGCGGAGAATGAAGGGGCGAAGTTCTGGCTGAATGTGCTGACGGAGCTGAAAAACAGAGGTCTGAACGACATTCTCATCGCCTGCGTTGACGGTCTGAAAGGCTTCCCTGACGCTATCAACGCGGTATATCCGCAAACCCGCATCCAGTTGTGTATCGTCCATATGGTGCGCAACAGCCTGCGCTTCGTCTCATGGAAGGACTATAAGGCCGTCACTCGCGACCTGAAGGCGGTTTATGGGGCCGCGACGGAAGAAGCGGCGTTGCAGGAGCTGGAAACATTCGCCAGGGTCTGGGATGAGCGCTACCCGCAAATCAGCCGTAGCTGGCGTGCAAACTGGGCGAATCTGTCAACATTCTTCGCGTACCCGGATGACATCCGTAAGGTGATTTACACGACCAATGCCATTGAATCGCTGAACAGCGTCATCCGGCATGCCATAAAGAAACGCAAGGTGTTCCCGACAGATGACTCAGTAAGGAAAGTGGTGTGGCTGGCGATCCAGTCGGCATCAAAAAAATGGACGATGCCGATCCAAAACTGGCGGCTGGCGATGAGCCGCTTTATTATCGAGTTCGGTGACCGCCTGGACGGTCACTTCTGAGAAATGGCATTTACACAGAATCATGTACAAGGTCCGGGGCGACATCTTTCGATTGATCTATTGTGAAGCGTTCAAAGGCGACGGCTTCCCCTTTGGTAGCAAACTGTTTGCCTTCGTGTCCGTGCGGGTAGTTCTCACACATCCATTCTCCTGATGCTTGTTTACGAACTGCCATACAGCCCCCTGTTAACTGAGGGCTGTACTTTTACTGTATATAAATTAGTTACCAATGTTTGATATTGTTCTGGAAATACATAGGCATAAATTATTTATTACTCGGACAAAAATGAATTGAATTTTTCAAATTTTTCTGGAGTAAATGCGCTCTCTCCAAAGACGAACCTTGCTCTGGATTGTCCCGTATCCTTCATTTTTTCAAACACCATAGAGAAGTAATTATGTTCATCCTCAAATATGTATCTATTTATGTGAGTATAATATTCGTTATTTTCAATATCTAATAAATATAGAACCCTGTAAGATATTGAACGTATTTCTTCTAGGTATGATTTTAGTTCTTTTTCGCTAAAGAAATAAGTGGAAAAATTATATTTTCTATTATCTTCTAAAAATAAAATTTCTTTATTTTTTCTTATTAATTCTATCTCTGTTTTATTTATTGATAAGGATCTTTTTATATTTGACATGTCAAGGATAACCTCAAGTAAATTCATGGCCAATATATTTACGTTAACTTCTTTGTTTTTATTTATATAATTGTATGTTTTTTCTAGATTTTTGTTTATATCTGATAAGGATACTATGATATTTAAAGCATGACTTTCTTTAGTGTCTAAGATGATCCCGTTATCTGGAGATGAGTTAGGGAAAAAATCACGATAAAGAGAGTATGGATCTGATATTTCTAATTTTATATCATATCCTCTTATTTGTATTTTATTTCCTTTTATAAATGAAAGGCTCTCTGTTACATATTTTTGATGTGAGTGAAATCGTTCACTGACGTTTTTCTGGTTAATGAGTTCAATTTGTACCTCCGTTTGGATCGTCCTGTGTATATGCGCGACAATAGCAACCCAAGGAATTGATAGAGACAATACACCTATAGGTAATGAAAACATCGAAAGGAATTTTGCATAGCCAGCAGATGAAAAATCGAATGTTGTTTCGAACCATAATGGAATGCACAATAAGAAACTTATTGCAAACGGTATAGCTATTGCCAATCTAAAAACCCATTGTCGTGAAAGTCTTTTTTCATCTAATTGTAACCAGCGGAGCGACATAAAAAACCTCTTCCCTTTTGTTAGTTACTATCTTCTTTTTTACTTGTATCAGTAGCATTGTCAGATTTTGCTGGCAGCATATTTTTTATTTGTGCTAACAATCCATGAACGGATGGCGGTTGTTCTGTTTTACCAGAAAATGCGGTATCACCGGACATATTCCAGTCTTTAAATACATGGATCGCATCTTCTTTTGAAGCTGTTCCGCCAAAAATCTGTAGGAAAATTTGCCCGAACATCAATGCATGTTGGCGGTCTTTTCGCCGAATTGATTCGTGAGTGTAACGTCTTGAATTGCTGAAACAGACATAGGAAAGCCACGAAAGTAAGCCAATTCCTAACAGGCCGCGTGTAAATAAGTAAAATATACTCACTGAGTTTAATTCTTCATTTTTTAAAAGGGTGTCAATACCTGCTATGAATGTACAAAATGCTGCTGCTATTGCTCCAATACAAAATAACATGCCGCAGCCTGACCAAATATGCGACATTATTATGAAAAATCTATCATCAATATTTAGTTTTTCTTTTACTGAGTCCACATACCCAGATATGTTCTTATCAATTTTTGATTGTTGTGTTTTTTCTCTCAGTTCTTTATTTTCTTCAGTTAGCTTTTTAATCTCATTTTCTTTTTCATGAATTTTTCTCATGACTATGTCAAATTCTGACTTATATATTTTTTGTTGTTCTTTAAGATGCGAATTTTCCTCTGAAAGAATTATTTTATCTTTATTTAGTTGTGATATTTTTTTAAAAAAGTACTCTTTTTCATCAGGGTCTTTTTTATTGGTTAATTCATTTTTTTGAAAATTATCCAATATAGAGTCTACTATTTTTCCAGATGATTTTACTTCGCCTAGTTCAATAAGTGAGAATATATGTTTATGCAGGTAAGATTCTATTATTCCTTTGCTTAATAAATAATCTGCTTTGTCTTTTATTTCTTCGCCGATAGATCTTTCAGCCATTAAACTATTCCTTATTTAAAATTGGTGGTTGTTATTTTTGATAAACATCAATCCTACAATCGAATTCCATATCAATCCCGCTAACGCGCACTTTGCCCACAGGGATATAGGTTATGGGTCAGATCGCGGATACTAATTTTACCTTCAATTTCAACCAGCCACTTGCCGTCTGCCACTTCATCAAGCTTAGGCATGATCGCATTGAACGGATGCAACAATCACGTCAGTCAGAAATTCAACTTCGTAGAACATGCGTTTTAAACCGTGCTTGGTTGCAAATGATGCCCTATGTTTCTGAATATTACAATTTCAACTCTGTTGGTATTCGTATGAAAAATAGGCGTATCGGTGAACTAAATAACTTCGCCAAATAGTAGATCACTTGAAGGGAACTCAGTCCGAGTTGTGCGATCTGATCAATCGCCAAATCAAAACAAATCACCAACCGGACTGAGCGATGCCGATCATAGCAGCAATCCCTGATGAAGAACGACGACTAATGCGTAAAGAAGCCCAACAGACACATGATAAAAATTACTCCAGACGACTCATCGCCATACTGATGCTGCATCGGGGAATGACTGTCACCGACGTTGCCAGACTGCTTTGTGCGGCCCGCTCATCCGTTGGAAGGTGGATAAATTGGTTTACTTTACATGGTGTTGAAGGACTAAAGAGCCTCAAAGCCGGACGAGCACCGCGCTGGCCAGTCGCTGATATCCTGCATATGCTACCGCTTCTTATTCAACGCTCTCCTCAGGATTTTGGCTGGCTGCGCTCCCGCTGGAGCACCGAGTTGTTGGCACTTATCGTTAACCGGCTTTTTAACGTGGCGCTGCATCCTTCCACGTTGCATCGCTATCTGAGACGAGCGGGCATTGTCTGGCGCAGAGCCGCGCCAACACTGAAAATCAAAGACCCAGATTATGAGGAAAAACGACTCGCCATCGAACAAGCGGTCTCTCGGAAACAAACAGAGCATCCCGTGTTTTATCAGGATGAAGTAGATATCGACCTGAACCCGAAAATCGGCGCGGACTGGATGCTCAAAGGGCAACAGAAACGTATTACTACGCCGGGACAGAACCAAAAGTATTATCTGGCAGGGGCACTGCATTCGGATACGGGACGAGTTCATTACGTTGGCGGCAGTAAAAAGTGTTCTGATTTATTTATCAATCTGTTAGAGACATTACGGCGGACATATCGGCGAGCGAAAACCATTACGCTGGTCGTTGATAATTACATCATTCATAAAAGCCACAAGGTGAAAAAGTGGCTGGGAAAAAATACGAAGTTCCGGTTGTTGTTCCTGCCCACGTATTCGCCGTGGCTGAATCCAATCGAGTTGCTGTGGTTGTCGTTACACGAAACGATAACGCGTAACCATCAGTGCCGGTATATGTGGCAGTTACTGGAACAGGTAAAATTATTTATGAATGCCGCTTCACCGTTCCCCGGCAATCAGCATGGTCTGGCTAAAGTGGAGCGGTATTAGGCGAAGCTATTTAGGATCATGACAAGAACGGGGAGTCCTCCCGAATCACTTCCAGATGGGATTTTTACATACGTTGGATAGAGCGGATTCTTCACTTGGCGTGAAACGCCCTCAAGGGCTTCGTATCGTGAGATATGACAGCATATCGCCTCGGGCTTAGGAATTTATTTTGCGTGGCGCTATGGCTTTCTGACGAGCTTTAGGGAAATGCTTGGGGCCAAGTAGAAGAGTAGAGTGTTGTTTCCGCCTATTGAAGGGGGAACTTCGTATTTAAAATAGAGAAGGGGAGTAACCGTAGGGTGAGCGTTAAAATTTTTGTCGCATGACATAACAAAACGGGGCGACATCTTTCGATTGTCGCCCCGTTTCTTTGCTGTTTTACCAGCTTTATTTGGCTGGGGTACGAGGATTCGAACCTCGGAATGCCGGAATCAGAATCCGGTGCCTTACCGCTTGGCGATACCCCAAAAATATGGTGGCTACGACGGGAATCGAACCTGTGACCCCAGCATTATGAGTGCTGTGCTCTAACCAGCTGAGCTACGTAGCCAAATGTACTGCTAATGTTACTTTACTTCAACAAATCTTCTACTATCAAGTATATGGCTGGGGTACCTGGATTCGAACCAGGGAATGCTGGTATCAAAAACCAGTGCCTTACCGCTTGGCGATACCCCAACAGGACAACGAATTTTTCAGCATATGTTTTGAAATGGCTGGGGTACCTGGATTCGAACCAGGGAATGCCGGTATCAAAAACCGGTGCCTTACCGCTTGGCGATACCCCAATCACTACAAAACACTAACAAGCTTCGAAAAGCGATGTCAGACCGAGAAGATGATATGGTGCGGGAGGCGAGACTTGAACTCGCACACCTTGCGGCGCCAGAACCTAAATCTGGTGCGTCTACCAATTTCGCCACTCCCGCAAAAAAGATGGTGGCTACGACGGGAATCGAACCTGTGACCCCAGCATTATGAGTGCTGTGCTCTAACCAGCTGAGCTACGTAGCCATCTTTTCCGCGTCACCTTCATCGGCGTTGCGGGGCGCATTATGCGTAGTTGGCCTAATTGCGTCAACTAGTTTTTTCCCGAAAAGTGCCCTCAATGTACCGTTTGTTTGGGTTGTGAACAGTATGGTGAGAAAAACGCCAAAAAGCACGCATTCCCAGTCAATTAAGCATACAAAAACGGGCCATGAAAGGCCCGTTGATTGAAGAAATTAAATCGAATTATTTGTAGGCTGACTGGTGTACGCCAACCGCACGGCCTGATGGATCATCCAGTTTCTTGAAAGATTCATCCCACTCAATCGCTTTAGCTGACGAACAGGCGACAGACGGGCCACCCGGTACGCATTCTGCTGCGCTTGGAACCGGGAACAACTCTTCGAAGATTTCACGGTACAAATACGCTTCTTTGGAGCTTGGCGTGTTGTACGGGAAGCGGAAGCGAGCTGTCTCCAACTGCTGATCGGTAACCTGTTGAGCCGCTACTTCTTTCAGCGTATCAATCCAGCTGTAGCCTACGCCGTCAGAGAACTGTTCTTTCTGGCGCCATGCAACGCTGTGCGGCAGATAAGATTCAAAGCACTCGCGCAGGATGTGTTTTTCCATCTTGCCGTTGCCACACATTTTGTCGCGTGGGTTGATGCGCATCGCGACATCGAGGAAGTTTTTGTCCAGGAACGGTACGCGAGCTTCCACACCCCAGGCTGACATCGCTTTGTTCGCACGGGCGCAGTCGTACTGGTGCAGTGCCAGCAGCTTACGCACGGTTTCTTCATGCAATTCTTTGGCGTTTGGCGCTTTGTGGAAATAGAGGTAACCGCCGAACACTTCGTCAGACCCTTCGCCTGACAGCACCATCTTGATGCCCATGGCTTTGATTTTACGGGACATCAGGTACATCGGCGTTGAGGCGCGAATCGTGGTGACGTCATAGGTTTCGATGTGATAAATCACGTCGCGAATCGCATCCAGCCCTTCCTGCACGGTGAAGTGAATTTCGTGGTGCACGGTGCCCAAGTGGTTAGCGACTTCTTGCGCGGCTTTCAAATCTGGTGCACCTTCCAAACCGACGGCGAAAGAGTGCAACTGAGGCCACCAGGCTTCACTACGCTCGTCATCTTCTACGCGACGTGCCGCATATTTTTTGGTGATTGCTGAGATAACGGAGGAATCCAGACCGCCAGAGAGCAACACGCCGTAGGGCACGTCAGACATCAGGTGGCTTTTCACCGCTTCTTCCAGCGCATCGCGCAGCGCTTCTTTATCCGTTTCGTTGTCTTTTACGGCGTCGTAATCAAACCAGTCGCGCTGGTAATACTCGCGAATTTCGCCGTCTTTGCTCCACAGGTAGCTGCCAGCCGGGAATTCTTTGATGGTGCGGCAAACCGGCACCAGCGCTTTCATTTCAGAAGCGACATACAGGTTGCCGTGCTCATCGTAACCCATGTACAGCGGGATGATGCCGAGGTGATCACGGCCAATCAGGTAGGCGTCTTTTTCGCTGTCATACAGGGCAAAGGCGAACATGCCGCGCAGTTCATCCAGGAATTCAGGGCCTTTTTCCTGATACAGCGCCAGAATCACTTCGCAGTCGGAGCCAGTCTGGAACGCGTAACGGTCACCGTATTGCTGACGCAATGCCTGATGGTTATAAATTTCACCGTTAACGGCCAGAATGTGGGTGCGCTCGGCGTTGTAAAGCGGCTGTGCACCCGTGTTGACGTCAACGATAGACAGACGTTCGTGAGCCAGAATGGCTTTGTCGCTGGCATAAACGCCGGACCAGTCTGGCCCGCGGTGACGCATCAAACGGGATAATTCCAGCGCTTTCTTACGCAGTTCAACAGGATCGCTTTTCAGATCAAGCACACCAAAAATAGAACACATACATGACTCCCAGTAATGACAGATTCGAACTCAGTGCCATTGATTTAGCATCAAAGTGCCATAGGAATTCAATATTATTTAATGAAAAAAGCCATAAGCATGGCGTTTCGTTAATTTATTCGGTTTTTTGGTGTTGATTCGTCAAATTCATAGAAGGGAAAGGCCGGATTTTTAGTGATTACATAATCCGGCTAGAAAGGGAATCAGGCGTTTTCGAGCAATTGCTGTAGCAACACACCGTTTAGCATCGCCCGTTTGACCAACGCGAACGCGCTGATAGCGGAAAGGTGGTTGAGGCTGGAGACCTCAATCGGCAGGTTGTGACGAAATTCTTTCAGCACCTGCGCGTTGATGCAGCGTTGGATCGCAGGAAGCAGCGTTTTTTCTGCTTCGGTGATTTCACCAGCAATCACGACTTTCTGAGGATTGAACAGATTGATCGCGATGGACAGTGCTTTGCCCAGATTGAGTCCGGCCTGTTCGATAACTTCACGGGCGAGGGCATCACCGCGGTTTGCCGCTTTGCAAATTGCAGAAATCGTACAGCTATCGGTAGAAAGCTTGCTGGGGTAGCCCTGACCCAGCAGGTGTTGTACGCGTTGTTCAATGGCGGCGTTGGCGACGACGGTTTCCAGACAGCCGAAATTGCCGCAGTGGCAGCGATCGCCAAGTGGATCGATCTGAATATGGCCGATCTCGCCCACGTTGCCGTTACTGCCGAGAAAAATTTGCCCGTTGACGAGAATACCCGCGCCTGTGCCGCGATGGACGCGTACCAGGATGGAATCCAGTGAATCGTGGGTGGCACCGAAATAGTGTTCTGCCAGCGCCAGGCTGCGGATATCGTGACCGACAAAGCTGGTGACGTTGAAGTGACGTTGCAGATTTTCGACCAGTTGCCAGTTATTCACGCTGATGTGTGGCATATAGCGGACGATGCCCGCAACGGGATCAACCAGCCCCGGCAGAACAACCGAGATCGCAATGAGCTCGCGAATACGGCGTTGATGGCTGGCGATAAAGCCGCTGATAACGTGAAAGAGTGCGGCTTCTAGCGACTCCTGCGTTTTTTCTTGCAGATCGTAGTGCGCTTCTTCCAGCGCTTTTCCCTGCAAATCGTACAGCGCAATAGTGACGTCATAGCGACCAAGGCGTACCGCTATGGTATGGAAAGGGCGGTTTTCGGTGATAATCGAAATGGCGCGTCTGCCACCGGTGGAGGCCTGTTGATCGACTTCTTTGATGAGCCCACGTTCCAGAAGCTGGCGGGTGATTTTGGTCACGCTGGCGGGGGCAAGCTGGCTCTGTTCTGCTATCTGAATTCGTGAGATCGGACCCTGCTGGTCAATCAGGCGGTAAACCACCGCACTGTTTAATTGTTTAACCAGATCGACATTCCCTATCTGCGCTTGTCCGCCTGTGGTCATTAAGAAGTTACTCGCTTAGGTTTAACTCAACGTAGGGGTAAACCTTATCTCAGTTTACCCCTAGGTATTTCCGCTTTACCCCAAGGCGTTTCTCGTTTTATCCCCAAACAGGATTACCGTTAACAAACGTCTTGAGAATGTGATAGTCACGGTCAAAGACGGTCAGGTTGGCCACTTTACCGCTTTCAATGCTACCTAACTGCTTATCCACGCCGATGGCGCGAGCAGGATAGAGCGTTGCCATCCGAATTGCTTCATCCAGCGCGATACCCGCATGTTCGACGCTATTACGCACGGCTTCGATCATGGTCAGTGCCGAACCGCTCAGAGTGCCGTGTTCATCGACACAAATACCATCGCGGTAGTATATGGTTTTACCAGCAAAAATGAACTGGTCAATATCCGCACCGGCCGGTGCCGTGGCGTCGGTCACCAGCACCAGCTTATCGCCCTTGATACGTTTACTGTTGCGAATAGTGGCCCAGTCAACGTGTCGTCCATCCGCGATAATACCGCAATAGACTTCCGGGGCGTCGTAAATCGCGCCGACCAATCCGGGTTCGCGGCCGGTCAGATACGGCATGGCGTTGAACAGGTGGGTAGCGAAACGAATACCAGCGGCAAAACCCAGCTTTGCCTGTTCCCAGGTGGCGTTGGAATGCCCGGCAGAAACGATAATGCCCGCCGCTGTTAGCTGGCGGATAACCGACGGTTCGACTTCTTCCGGTGCCAGCGTGATTTTCGTAATGGCATCTGCGTTGGCGCACAGGAAGTCGACGAGCTCCTGCGTTGGTTTGCGAATAAAGGCAGGGTCATGCGTGCCTTTCTTGAGTACATTCAGCCACGGACCTTCGAGATGAAGCCCAAGCGCCTGATGCTTATTCTGCGCCAGCCAGTCTCTCATCACATCGATGCTGTGCTTCATAAATGCATCGCTGGAGGTAATCAGCGTAGGTAAAAAACTGGTGCAGCCTGAACGCTCGTTCGCCTGCTGCATGATCTCTAGCGTCTTGACGGAGATCGTGTCCAGCGAGTCGTTGAACTGCACGCCGCCGCAGCCGTTCAACTGGAGATCGATAAAACCCGGGGCGAGGAACGCACCGCTCAGGTCGTGTTGTTCAATGCAGGCAGGAAGCTCGGCAAGTGGGCAGACTCGCTCGATCATCCCATCAGCAATCACGACGGCGTGATTATCCAAAATCTGGTGGCCAGTGAAAATCCGGCTATGGGTTAATGCGTACATCATCGACTCCCGCATCGGTTAGAGATTTTTCATGCTTTCCGTTTCTAACTCACGGAAATATTTAACGGTTTTTACCTTCAGCTCCATTGTTGAAGGCTCGTCACAAACCATGATGGCTTTAGCGTGAAGTTGCAGACAGCTGATAGTCCACATATGGTTAACATTGCCTTCTACCGCAGCCTGTAGCGCCTGCGCCTTGTTACGACCGGTCACCAGAATCATCACTTCTTCGGCATCAAGCAGCGTACCGACACCCACGGTCAGGGCAAATTTAGGCACCAGATTGACGTCCCCGCCGAAGAAACGGGAATTGGCGATACGGGTTTCTTCTGTCAACGTTTTGATGCGGGTGCGGGAGGCCAGAGAGGAGGCGGGTTCATTGAAGGCGATATGTCCATCATTGCCCACGCCGCCCATGAAAAGATGAATTTTCCCGTAGGACTTTATTTTCTCTTCATAGCGGCGACATTCTGCTGTGGTGTCTTCTGCGTTGCCGTTCAACAGGTTAATGTTTTCACGCGGAATATCAACGTGATTGAAAAAATTCTGATGCATGAAGGTATGATAGCTTTCTGGGTGATCGGTCGGCAGGCCGACATATTCATCCATATTGAAAGTGATGACGTGTTTGAAGCTCACCAGACCGGTTTTGTGCATGGCGACCAGTGATTTGTAGGCCTCCAACGGTGAACTGCCCGTCGGCAATCCCAGAATAAAAGGACGCTCTGCGCTGGGCTTGAACGCGTTGATTTTCTCAACGATGTGGCGGGCGGCCCATTTTCCGACGTCGGCGGCGGTAGTTAAAGGAATGAGTCTCATCGGCGCTCTCCTGATTTTTAGTGGAATTAAATACGTTATTGCGCAAATCGCGCCAGTTGCGCGTTTTGTCTATGCATTAAAATTAGTCTACTCCGTTTTTTTTAATCTTGAAATAAGTTGGGGTTTTATTCAGGTATAAACTTTTTGTATGCAGTTTTTTGGTGATTTTTATCACATAATTACGGGGTTTAATTTGTGTAGCGAATTATTTTTCTTACACTCCCCCTAAGAACTACCGCTGCCATGTTTTCTCGACAGTGACGTTTTCGACAGCGACGTTCTTCGGCAGTGAAATTTATTGGCAGGTTTGTTTGCCCCACAACATTTCATTACCTCGCAAAGGTAAGAGAGGGAAAAGTGAGTACTCTGAGCTATTTACAAAAAGTCGGTCGGGCATTGATGGTGCCTGTCGCGACGCTGCCTGCTGCCGCTATCCTGATGGGGATAGGTTACTGGATTGATCCGGTTGGCTGGGGAAGCGAGAACGCGTTGGCGGCACTCCTTATCAAATCAGGTGAGGCGATTATCGGGCACATGGCCGTGCTGTTTGCCGTTGGTGTCGCATACGGTATGTCTAAAGATAAAGATGGTGCGGCAGCATTGACCGGTTTTGTCGGTTATCTGGTGCTGACCACGCTGTGTTCGCCGGCCGTTATTGCCATGATCCAACGGATCCCTGTTGAACAGGTACCTGCTGCGTTTGGCAAGATTGAAAACCAGTTTATCGGGATTCTGGTCGGTGTCATGTCCGCCGAGCTGTATAACCGCTTCAGTCAGGTTGAGTTGCCCAAGGCACTGTCGTTCTTCAGCGGCCGTCGTCTGGTGCCGATTCTGGTTTCTTTCCTGATGATTCTGATCGCGTTCATTTTAATGTACGTCTGGCCGGTGATTTACAATGCGCTGGTATCGTTCGGCGAATACATTCAGCAGTTGGGTTCGGTTGGCGCTGGGGTTTATGCCTTCTTTAACCGCTTGCTGATTCCTGTTGGATTGCACCATGCGCTGAATTCTGTGTTCTGGTTTGATGTCGCGGGTATCAACGATATTCCTAACTTCCTTGCTGGCCAACAGTCTATCGACTCTGGCAAAGCTGTCGTGGGGATCACCGGACGTTATCAGGCAGGCTTTTTCCCGATTATGATGTTCGGCCTGCCGGGAGCCGCGTTGGCGATTTATCACTGTGCGCGCCCTGAGAACAAAAGCAAAGTGGCCGGGATTATGCTGGCGGCGGCATTTGCCTCCTTCTTTACTGGGATCACCGAGCCGCTGGAATTCTCCTTTATGTTTGTTGCGCCAGTGCTGTATTTCCTGCATGCGCTGCTGACCGGTTTTTCCGTCTTTATCGCGGCCAGCATGCATTGGATCGCCGGTTTTGGTTTCAGTGCGGGTCTGGTTGATATGGTGCTGTCCTCACGTAACCCGCTGGCCACCCAGTGGTATATGCTGCTTGCTCAGGGACTGGTATTCTTCGTCATTTACTATGTGGTGTTCCGCTTTACCATCATTCGCTTCAATCTGTTAACGCCGGGGCGTGAACTGGCTGTGAGCGGTAGCGAAGCCGATGGCTATGACGTGAGTACGGCGTCTGCGGGCGAGAAATCAAGCGATGCAGCGGTGTTGGCGCGGGGCTATTTGCAGGCGCTGGGCGGAAAAGCTAATCTGACGGGGATTGATGCCTGTATCACACGCCTGCGTTTGAACGTGGCTGATTCCTCTCTGGTTGATGATGCACAGGCAAAACGTCTTGGTGCGGCGGGCGTTATTCGTCTGAATAAGCAGAGCGTACAGATTGTTGTGGGTACGCAGGCTGAATCGATAGCGACCGCGCTGAAAGCGGAGTATGAAAAGATATAGTATGACAAGGCGTAATACGACGATGTTGATCGTTTAACGCGGTGTTATACCGATGATATGGATAGGGCGAGATAGCAATCTCGCCCTTTTTTTTCGTTATGAATAATTAAATGAAACTAACGGTTGTTTCCCAGCGTAGCTTGTTGGATCATTGTCGGTTATACGTCGTTTTAGCATTGAGGAATGAAGAATGAGTGAGGCTGAAGCCCGCCCAACCAACTTTATCCGTCAGATTATTGATGAAGATCTGGCGTCCGGTAAGCATGACCATATTCAGACGCGTTTCCCGCCAGAGCCGAACGGCTATCTGCATATTGGACATGCAAAGTCTATTTGCCTGAATTTTGGTATCGCGCGTGACTATCAGGGGCAATGCAACCTGCGTTTTGACGACACCAACCCGGTAAAAGAAGATATCGAATACGTTGAGTCGATCAAACGTGACGTCGAGTGGCTGGGTTTTTCATGGAGCGGCGACGTTCGCTATTCTTCTGATTATTTCGATCAACTGCACGCTTATGCGGTTGAACTGATCGGTAAAGGGCTGGCTTACGTTGATGAACTGACGCCTGAGCAGATTCGCGAATACCGCGGTACGTTGACGGCTCCGGGCAAAAACAGCCCTTACCGCGATCGCACCGTGCAGGAAAACCTGACGCTGTTTGAAAAAATGCGTAACGGCGGGTTTGCGGAAGGTACAGCCTGTCTGCGTGCAAAAATCGATATGGCATCGTCCTTTATCGTGATGCGCGATCCGGTGTTGTATCGTATTAAATTTGCCGATCATCACCAGACGGGCAACAAGTGGTGCATCTACCCGATGTATGACTTTACCCACTGCATTTCCGATGCGCTGGAAGGGATCACGCATTCGTTGTGTACGCTGGAATTCCAGGACAACCGCCGTCTGTATGACTGGGTGCTGGATAACATCACCATTCCTTGCCATCCGCGTCAGTACGAGTTCTCCCGCCTCAATCTCGAATACGCGATTATGTCCAAGCGTAAGCTGAATCAGTTGGTGGTGGAAAACGTCGTTGAAGGATGGGACGATCCGCGTATGCCGACCATCTCTGGTCTGCGTCGTCGTGGTTACAGCGCAGCCTCTATCCGTGAATTCTGTGTGCGCATCGGCGTAACGAAGCAGGATAACAACGTGGAAATGGCCGCGCTTGAGTCCTGTATCCGTGACGATCTGAATGAGAACGCTCCGCGTGCCATGGCAGTGTTGGATCCGGTCAAAGTTGTGATCGAGAATCTGCCCGCCGGGCATGAAGAGTTTGTTGCGATGCCAAACCATCCTAACAAGCCAGAAATGGGTTCACGTCAGGTCGCATTTAGCCACGAAGTTTACATCGATCGTGCTGACTTCCGTGAAGAAGCCAACAAGCAGTACAAGCGTCTGGTGCTGGGTAAAGAAGTGCGTCTGCGTAACGCTTATGTGATCAAAGCAGAGCGCATTGAAAAAGACGAGCAGGGTACTATCACCACGATCTACTGTAGTTATGATGCGGAAACGCTGAGCAAAGATCCGGCTGATGGTCGTAAAGTGAAAGGCGTTATCCACTGGGTTTCTGCGGCACACGCGGTACCAGCTGAATTCCGCTTGTACGATCGCCTGTTCAGTGTGGCAAACCCAGGCGCGGCGGAAGACTTCCTATCGACGATTAATCCAGACTCACTGAAAATTACGCAAGGTTTTGTAGAAGCAAGCCTGGCGCAGGCAGAAGCAGAGAAAGCGTATCAGTTTGAGCGCGAAGGCTATTTCTGTGCTGACCGCGTTTACTCCAGTGCAGAACATCTGGTGTTTAACCGTACGGTTGGGCTACGAGATACTTGGGTTGGCTAAGGCACCGGTAAGAAGAAAAAAATAAAACCGCCTAGGCGGTTTTATTTTTTTATGCGGTCGATTTATCGTGTGGAATCGTGCAGGGTTTCATCCTCTCGGCAATCCCCTTCACTGCAATGCCCATAGAGATACAGACTGTGGTTGGACAGTTTGATGCCGTGTCTTTCTGCGATCTCGCGCTGACGTGCTTCGATAGATTCATCCCGGAATTCAATGACTTTGCCACAGTCGAGGCAAATTAAGTGATCGTGATGATGCTGCTGCGTCAATTCAAAGACGGATTTGCCCCCTTCGAAGTTATGACGGGTTACGATACCCGCATCATCAAACTGGTTGAGTACGCGATAGACGGTAGCAAGACCAATCTCTTCGCCCATATCAATCAGTTTTTTATATAAATCTTCCGCACTGACGTGATGGCAGACAGGGTCCTGTAACACTTCCAGTATTTTCAGTCTTGGAAGAGTGACTTTTAGGCCGGCCTTCTTTAATGCGGTATTGTTGTCAGTCATGCGGGTTTAATCCTGTTGCTTACTTATCAATGGAGGCTGCCTAGCCTATGACATCGGTCGGCGCAAAAAATGCAAAAGCGTCTCAATTATAGAACCGCGCATACAAAATGAAAACAAGCGAATGTTAACAATATTGTCCCCATTCACACTATTGGTATACAACGCAATCCGTTGTTGATGAATGAGGAAATGTTGATGCACATACAAAGCCGATGGGATTATTGTACAGGTTTACTGATAGAAGTTAAAAAAATGTATCAATTATTATCAAAGGTTTTACCTATCAATTCTGTTTCGGCTCTGATCGGGATTATCAGAGCCGAAATGGCTTAGCCCACCAGTTCTTCCAGGTTCAACTCATCGCTGATCTGTTTCACCCACGTCGTTACGCGTTCGCTGGTCAGTTCAGGCTGACGGTCTTCATCGATAGCCAAGCCGATGAAGTGATTGTCGTCAGCGAGTCCTTTAGAGGCTTCAAAGTAATAGCCGTCTGTTGGCCAGTGGCCGATAATTGTTGCACCGCGAGGCTCAATAATGTCACGGATGGTGCCCATGGCATCACAGAAGTATTCTGCATAGTCTTCCTGATCGCCGCAGCCAAACAGGGCAACCAATTTTCCTGTGAAATCCACTTCTTCCAGCGACGGGAAGAAGTCATCCCAATCGCACTGAGCTTCACCGTAATACCAGGTTGGAATACCCAGCAGCAGAATATCGAAACCTTCGAGGTCTTCTTTGCTGCTTTTGGCGATGTCATGAACATCAGCGACGTTGGTTCCTAACTGCTGTTGAATCGTTTTGGCGATGTTTTCAGTGTTGCCAGTATCACTGCCAAAGAATATTCCGATGAGTGCCATGAATTGAATAACCTCTTGATTCCTAATGGTATGGTGTAATATTTCACCCACTTATCTGTTAATAATAACAGACACTCACATCGGGAGAAACTCGTATCGGTAAGGATGCGTAAATCAAGAGTGTGTGAAATGCGAGGTAAGTCAGAAAACGAAAACATCGCGACTGATGCAAAATTTCCTATAATGAATAGGGATCATGTTATCGTCTGAGATTATGTGTACATTCCCTTAATAGACTTATGGTTATTTATTTATAACGGCGTTTCATTTTTTATGAATGTACTTTTTATTTTATGGTTTGTTTCGGTTGTAATTAAAAGCAGGCTTCTGTTTGTGGATAATAAAACTATGGAATTGAAGATGACTATTCGTGAGGAATAAAATGCGTACAAAAGATAATGCTTTTATAGAATTGAAAATCTGGCACATTTCTCGGGAATATCCCCAATGAATGGGAATAAGAATTATAACCATTTGCAACTGAAGTAATACAAGTCTATAAGGGAGGTATTCTTTTGATGTTAAAGAATAAAGTGAAATTGCATTCAAACTGCTCTGTCGCCTAATAACATGTCCATGCTAACGCCCGCAGGATGCGTGCGGTGAATTATCTCGCAAGCCTATGATTAGATAGCTTATATCTATAAAAATAAGTGGGTTTATTTTCAGTATGAAAATTTATATTAATAAATGTAGCGAGAACGCTAAATATTCTCTGTATTTAGCCGATGAATTAGCGTGGTTTTTGAGTTTTCAACTCGGTGAAATGTGAACGCTAGGGAGAAGTGACTTGTTTCATGTTATGAATTTTCTGATTCATATCGGTTGATTAGCGATAAAAATCTTTTTAACCATTTTCCTGATTTGGAGTGAACGATGAAACTTATAAAAAATATTGCCATCAGAACCGCGATGCTATGGGTGCTGGGCATTTTTTGTGTTCTTTGGGGGGGCGTATCAATATATACCATGTTCTCTTTTAAAGAGATGACGGCGACCTCAAAAACCAGCACTTTGTTGGTTCAGAACATGAATTTTATCAACCAGGGCAACGATCAATATTTCCGTATGGTAACCCGTCTGGCGCGTGCGGTTGACGCGCGTCGCAGCGGTGATAATGCCACCGCAGATAAAGAGCAGGCTTCAGCACTTGTCGCGCTGGATAAACTGAAATCTGATTTGGTGGCGTTTAATGCTATCGACCATGCGGATCTGGATGCAGCGCTAGTACAGGCCGTCAGCCGTGACTGGAATAACCTCGTGACTCAGGGGGTTGAACCGCTTTACCAGAAGGCCGCTTCCAACGCGCTGGATGACTACCAAAATCAGGCCAAGAACGTTGTGCCGCCATTGAGCCGTCAGTTTGGCGTCTCTCTCTCCGCATTCAGTAACGCCAGCGCAGAGAAATTTGATGCAGCGGGTGTTCGTTTTGAACAAATCACCACGATTGGGCAGAACATTTTACTGAGTGGATTGGTTATCGGTCTGATTATGCTGTTCCTGACCGACCGCTATCTGGTGATGTGTCTGGTTCGTCCATTGAACGATCTGCGTTATCACTTTAGCGCGATTGCTTCTGGTCATTTGGGTAAACCGATTCTGGACTTTGGTAATAACTGTGTCGGTCGCTTGTTCCCATTGCTGCGTGAAATGCAGGGGAGTTTGGCCAGCACGGTTAGCACGATCAGAAACAGCACGGATTCCATCTATCAGGGTGCTTCTGAGATTGCCGCAGGCAACAACGATCTGTCTTCACGTACCGAAGAGCAGGCTTCCGCGCTGGAAGAAACCGCGGCGAGCATGGAGCAACTGACAGCAACGGTGAAACAGAACGCCGAAAACGCCAACCATGCCAGCCAACTGGCATTGCAAGCGTCGACAACGGCGAAGAAGGGGGGTGAAATCGTTGAGAACGTGGTGAAAACCATGGCGGAAATCTCCGGCAGCTCGAGAAAAATCGCAGAGATCACCACCGTGATTAACGGCATCGCGTTCCAGACCAACATTCTGGCGCTGAACGCGGCAGTAGAAGCGGCGCGTGCAGGTGAACAAGGTCGCGGGTTTGCCGTGGTGGCGGGCGAAGTACGCAGTCTGGCGCAGCGCAGTGCGCAGGCGGCGAAAGAGATTGAAGGACTGATTTCTGAGTCTGTTCGCTGTGTGGATACTGGTTCCAATCTGGTTATCGACGCGGGTGACACCATGCAGGATATCGTCCGTGCGGTAACCAACGTGACGGATATCATGGGTGAAATTGCCTCTGCCTCGGAAGAACAAAGCAAAGGGATAGCACAGGTTGGTCAGGCGGTGGCGGAAATGGACAGCGTAACGCAGCAAAACGCCGCGTTGGTTGAACAGGCCTCGTCAGCAGCCTTGTCGCTGGAAGAGCAGGCGGCGCTGTTGAACCAGACTGTATCGCTGTTCCAACTGTCTGATACGCAGTCAGGACTGCAAGTGAGGGCAAAACCGGTGCAGAAAACGCCAGTGATTGCACCGCGTACAGGCAAGGCGCTACCGCCCAGTAACGACAACTGGGAAAAATTCTAAGCGTCGTTTTAATCTGAGATAGCGTGTGTAATCTTGGGTGAATGTTCAGGCGGCGTCAGGAATGGCGCCGCACAAGATGTGAATACAACGTTATTTAAATACAACGTTATTTAAATACTACGTTATATAAATATCAGATTACGTCAATCAGGATTGCTGTTCGGCCAACTGCGCCAGCAGCATCTCTTCAATCAATTCACTGCGGCTAATGTTCCGCTCTTCAGCAAGGCTGTTCAGGATATCGACGGCGTCGCTGTTAATCTTTAATTCAACACGGCGCAACCCACGAACTTTGTCGCGACGTAGTTGATTACGCTTGTTGATTCTTAGTTGTTCGTCACGCGTGAGCGGGTTGGTCTTGGGGCGGCCCGGACGTCGCTCGTCTGCGAACAGATCCAGTGTGGTGCGATCCGTTTGTTCTTTTGCCATAAGTAATGATACTGCAAGGTATTCGGACCAAAACACACAGCGCTGTCCGTCTTGTTCAAAAGATAAAACCGATGCCTATTCTCATCCTGCTACAGGGTTGTCAGGTGGCGGTTTTCTATCTGTGAAACATATCGGGAAGTTATACGTGCATTCTGATGAAGTGGTTACAATGCTTGTGGCTGAATCAGCCGTCCCTCTACTGCGGGGGCCATCATACCCTAGCCGCACTGGCGGCGACAACGGTTAACTGTCGCCGTTATCGTGAATCCGCCAGTGTCAGTATCGTCTGGTTAATTTGTGTCCAGAAAACGGTGGATAGTGCGCAAAACCGCATCGGGTTTTTCTGAATGAACCCAGTGACCGGCACCGCTGATCACATGCGCACGCGCCGCCGGGAACTGGCGAAGCAGTGAATCGCGGTAGGAATCGTCCAGATAGGGAGAATCGCCGCCGCGAATGAACAGGATTGGCCCTTGCCAGGCTGGAACGTCTTGCCAGCCGACGATATTTTCGTATTCATCCCACAAAACAGGTACGTTAAAACACCACTCTCCCTGTTGGAAGGATTTCAGCAAAAACTGAATCACGCCGTCTTCTTTTATATGCTGTCGCATTAATGCTGTCGCTTCCGCGCGTGATGTCACACCCGCTTCGGTTACGGCACGCAGTGCGGCAAAGATAGTGTCGTGGCGGCGCACCTGATAATCCACCGGCGCGATATCAATGGCGACCAACTTGTCCAACCGTTCGGGAATGAGCGCGCTGAGCGCCATGGCGACTTTTCCGCCCATCGAATGCCCAATAACAATCGCGCGTTCGATGTTGAGTTCATCCAGTAATGCCAGCACATCCTGTGCCATCGCGGGGTAGTTCATCTGCGATGAACGTGGCGACAAACCGTGATTGCGTAAATCGATTTGCAGAATGTCATGCGTGTTTTGCAAATCCCGGCCCAATACACCAAGGTTATCTAATGTGCCAAACAGGCCATGAATCAGGATGACAGGAAGTTTATCTGTGGGCTGGTGCGCATAAAGCCTACGATGATTCAATTTCATGGTGAAGTTCATTCAGAGAGACATGGGCTTAGGGTATCATGACTTTAGAATGAATGTTGTCACTGAAGGGGCAGCAAGGAATGAAAGGCATTGGGGCATAGTCTGACTTTTGGTATTGTCCCACTATGCCGCTGTTCGATAATGTTTGAACGCCTGTATAATCCTTTTGATTTGAGTCATCTACCCATCAATGTCGGGTTACAGAAGGGGAACGTCTCTGTAATTTGCATGATAATGGGTAAAAACAGCACTGGATAAAGATGAAAACTATTGAAGTCGACGAAGAGCTTTATCGTTATATTGCCAGCCACACACAGCATATTGGTGAGAGCGCATCAGATATTTTACGGCGCATGCTGAAATTTACTGCTGGGCAGCCTGTCACAACGCCTGCGGTAGCGGCTGCCGCAACGACGACAACGTCTCAGCCTGCGGCTGCGCCGAGCCCGCGCGATCGGGTACGAACCCTGCGTGAGCTGCTGCTGTCGGATGAATACGCTGAACAGAATAAAGCCATCAATCGCTTTATGCTGGTTCTGTCCACGCTGTATACCCTGTCGCCGCAGGAATTTGCTGCCGCGACAGAATCTCTTCATGGCCGCACCCGAGTCTATTTCGCGGGCGACCAGCAAACCTTGCTTCAGCATGGCACACACACCAAGCCCAAACATATCCCAGGCACGCCATACTGGGTGATCACCAACACGAATACCGGTCGTAAACGCAGCATGGTTGGGCACATCATGCTGGCAATGCAGTTCCCCGCAGAACTGACAGAAAAAGTGTGCGGAACCATCTAACTATCTATTAACCACTTATCTAACCACAGCGTTAGGGAGAAGCGCCAATGGCTAATCACCCAAGGGCCGGACAGCCTGCCCAGCAGAGCGATTTGATTAATGTGGCACAGTTAACGTCACAATATTATGTGCTGCGCCCAGAAGTTGGCAACACAGCGCACGCGGTGAAATTCGGTACGTCTGGCCATCGCGGTAGCGCGGGGCGTCATAGCTTTAACGAACCGCACATTCTGGCAATTGCGCAGGCGATTGCAGAAGAACGTAAAAAGCAAGGCATCAGCGGCCCGTGCTATGTTGGTAAAGATACTCACGCGCTCTCCGAGCCGGCGTTTATCTCCGTGCTGGAAGTGTTGGCTGCCAACGGTGTGGATGTGATCGTGCAGTTGGATAATGGCTTTACCCCAACGCCTGCGGT
This sequence comes from Pectobacterium aquaticum, assembly GCF_003382565.3. Taxonomy (NCBI): domain Bacteria; kingdom Pseudomonadati; phylum Pseudomonadota; class Gammaproteobacteria; order Enterobacterales; family Pectobacteriaceae; genus Pectobacterium; species Pectobacterium aquaticum. The sequence continues at coordinate 3,082,740 of NZ_CP086253.1, read as the reverse complement.
GTCTAACGCGATTCTGGTTCACAATCGTCAGGGCGGTGCGCTGGCGGATGGCATTGTGATTACGCCGTCCCACAATCCGCCGGAAGATGGTGGGATCAAGTATAATCCGCCGAACGGTGGCCCTGCGGATACCAACCTTACCAGTGTGATTGAGACGCGTGCGAACGTGTTGCTGGCGGATGAACTGCGTGACGTGAAACGCATTACGCTGGATCAGGCATTGAAAAGCGGGCACGTCCATGAACAGGATTTGGTTCAGGCCTATGTAGAAGGGCTGGCTAGCGTGGTGGACATGGCGGCGATTCAACGCGCGGGTCTGAAGCTGGGCGTCGACCCGCTGGGTGGTTCCGGCATTGCCTACTGGCAGCGTATCGCAGAGCACTACAAGCTGGATTTGACGCTGGTTAACGATGCCGTCGATCAGACATTCCGCTTTATGTCGCTGGATCACGACGGTGTGATCCGTATGGACTGCTCGTCAGAATTCGCGATGGCTGGGCTGCTGGCGCTGCGTGACAAATTCGATCTGGCTTTTGCTAACGATCCTGACTATGACCGCCACGGTATTGTCACGCCTTCTGGGCTGATGAACCCGAACCATTATCTGGCAGTGGCGATCAACTATCTGTTCCAGCATCGTCCACAGTGGGGGCAGTCTGTTGCCGTCGGCAAAACGCTGGTATCCAGCGCAATGATCGACCGCGTGGTCGCTGATTTGGGCCGTAAGCTGGTGGAAGTGCCGGTTGGCTTCAAATGGTTCGTTGACGGTCTGTATGATGGTAGCTTTGGCTTCGGTGGTGAAGAGAGTGCTGGGGCTTCTTTCCTGCGCTTTGACGGCACGCCGTGGTCGACGGACAAAGACGGCATCATTCTGTGTCTGCTGGCGGCGGAAATTACGGCCGTGACGGGCAAAAACCCGCAGCAGCACTATGATGAGCTGGCACAGCGCTTTGGCGCCCCGAGCTACAACCGTATTCAGGCTTCCGCGACGCATGCGCAAAAAGCGGTGCTGTCTAAGCTGTCGCCTGAGCAAGTATCAGCCAGCACGCTGGCTGGCGATCCGATTACCGCACGCCTGACCGCTGCGCCGGGCAACGGGGCATCGATTGGTGGCCTGAAAGTGATGACGGAGAACGGCTGGTTTGCTGCGCGTCCTTCCGGTACGGAAGAAGCCTACAAGATCTACTGTGAAAGTTTCCTCGGGGTGGAACACCGCGAGTGTATCGAGAAAGAAGCGGTAGAGATTGTCAGTGCGGTACTCGCAACGGCTAAATAAGTGAAAAGGCGCTGCTTGCAGCGCCTTTGAGGTTGCTGACAAAGTCGTAGAGCGGGAATAACGGATAGATCGTAAAGACGCTGTAAACACGTCCCTGTGCGCTCGGATTGCGCCATCCCTGGCGCAAACGCTTTACTCTTCTATTCCGTTATGCCCGTTTTCATTCGGTAAATAGGTTTGTCAATGGTCTGAAAAGGCGCTGCTTGCAGCGCCTTTTTTAAGGTTCATCGCGCTTTACCGGGGAACGCTGCTTTAATTTTCAGGAAGAAGTAGTCGTTATCCCGGTATCCATAAGCCATTCGCTTTAGTACCTTGATTTTGTTATTCATCCCCTCCAGCACACTCGTATTCAGACGATGTTCAGCACTGGCGATTATCCCGCTCACGTAGCCCTTGAGCTTATCTGCGAACTGCTGCAGCGCTTTTATATCGCTCTCCTGAGACTGCCTGTACCATTCATCCCAGCGATGCCGGGCGACCTCCTTATCCGGCGCATACCACAGCTCTTTCAGCGCAGTTTTCATCACGTACACGGTGTTCAGCGGCTGGTTTGCCTCCAGCAACTCTGCCAGCTTTACATCATGACCTGCTGGCAGATTTTCAGCGTTACGCAGCAACAGCCAGCGACTGCGCTTGATAACCTTCCGGGCTTTCGCGTTGTCACGTAGCTGATTCGCCTGGTCAACCCGCACCCTGTCGATGACCTCGCGACCGAACTTCGCCACCACGTGGAACAAGTCATAGACCACTTCCGCCTGTGGGCATTGCTCCCTGACTTCAAGGTCCAGCGCCGTGTTCATGTCCATTGCGACAGACTCGATAGCCGCGCAGCCTTCCGGTCCCAGCCAGGTGAAGAACGGGCGGAAGGCCGCGCGGCTGCGACCTTCCCCGACCCACAGCACCTGCTGCGTATCAGCGTCCACGACCACAGTGGCATAGCGATGACCTTTAAACAGGGCGAACTCATCCATTATCAGGCGACGAAGTGTATGTCGCTCTGGCTCCTGCAATTCCCGACGCAAACGGCGGAGGTCGATATTCTTGATGGTGTGCCAGTGCAGGCCTGTCAGCTGTGCTACGTGCTTCACGGGGAGTAGACGGCTAAGAGACTCAACCCAGACTGATAATGTAGAGGTGTAACGCTGCCTCTCAGGCAACCAGGAGATACGTTCGGTGGCAACACCGCAGCAGGCGCAGCGAAGACGACGAACAGGAACCAGAAGCGTGACGCGCCAGTGCAGCAAATCCCGCTCACGAACCTGACGTACAGAGACATCATGAACGGCACAGTCTCTTCGGCCACACCGGCGGCACTGGGGTGTAAAACTGGGTTCTGGGCGAAGCGTAATAAGCAGCGCATCAGATGAGGAATGGGAAAAGGAGTCAACGGTAAAGCCTTCCCAGAAAAGGGAAGAGAGGTTAGCATTCATGGCAGACGGCGGTTGAGTGGTCGGTTAGTGTTTTGGCGAATACAAAACTAACCACTTTTACCGCCGTTTTCTATTGGTTCACGCTTAAGCGCGATGAACCATTTTTAATCGTGTACGGACAGAAAACGCAGAATGCCTTTATCCCAACGCGACAAGTAGCGCTCCGACGGAAATCAGCGCCACTCCAGCTCCCGCCACCAGCGAAATTTTTTCTCCCAGCAGGATGACTGCCAGCACGACAGCGAAGATCACGCTGAGATTATCGATCAGAATAACCTTGCGGTGCACACGGCAGACAGCAAAGCGTAAATTAACCAACTACTTATGGCGGCATATTCCTGAAGAAAAGACAGTCTCGTACTACGGAGAGGATCTTGCCTGATACAGGAAGAGGATTTTACGGCATAAAACGATAGCCGATAGCGGTTTCAGTCAAGAGATGACGCGGTCTTGCGGGATCGCTTTCCAGCTTCTGGCGCAGGTGCCCCATATAAATGCGCAAATAGTGGCTATGCTCGACGGCGTTCGGCCCCCAAACCTGCGTCAGGAGCTGGCGTTGCGTCAGCACTTTGCCGGGGCTGGCGAGCAGTGTTGCTAGCAGGCGAAACTCGATAGGCGTCAGGTGCAGTTCCTGACCACCGCGATTCACCTGTCGATTAAGTAAATCGACAGTAATATTACTGAAGCTCACCAGCGGCGTTTCCTGCTGCATATTGCTGTGGCGACGCAGTGCGACGCGCAGCCGTGCCAGCAGCTCGCCGATGCCGAATGGTTTTGTCAGGTAATCATCGGCACCGGCATCCAGCGCATCGATTTTATCCTGTTCGTCGGTACGGGCAGACAGCACAATCACGGGCAGGCTGCTCCACTGACGTAAATCGCGGATGTAGTCGATACCGTTGCCGTCCGGCAGGCCCAAATCGAGAATAATCAGATCGGGTTTGCGCGTGGCCGCTTCCAGCAAGCCGCGCTGCATCGTTTCGGCGTCAAACACGCGGCAGCCTTCGCTTTCCAGCGCTTGACGAACGAAACGACGGATCTCTTTTTCATCTTCAACGATCAGAATAGTGGCCTGCAATGGATTTAGTGCTCCTCAATATCTTCTGGTTCGAGATCCGGCGGTGCCGACAGCGGTAGGGTGAAATGGAAAGCCGCGCCGCCGTTTTCTGCATTTGTTGCCCAGATACGACCGCCGTGAATTTCCACAATCGCTCGGCAAATCGCCAGCCCCAGTCCCACGCCGGGAATCGATGACTCTTTGTGTCCGCGGGAAAATTTATCAAAAATCATGCTTTCCTGACCGTGTTCAATTCCCAGGCCATTGTCCTGCACGATGATTTCCAGCGCGCTTTCCTGCGTATCGGGCTGTGAGGCTGTACTCTCTGGAACCCAATTTGCTGAAATAATGCTCGCTGAAATCACGATGGTGGCCTGTTCGCCAGCGTACTTCAGCGCATTCTCCAGCAGGTTAATGAATACGCGTTCGACCAGCCCTGCATCACAATAAACCAGAACCATCTCATCAGGTAGATTAACCTGAATGGTGTTTTTCGCCAGTGCGCTTTCCAACTGTTGTAGGGCACTGCCGATAAGCTCCTCCGGCGTTTGCCACTCTTTGCGCAGGTTAAAGCCATCCGACTGAATACGCGCCATATCGAGAAGATTATTCACCAGCCGCGTGGTGTTTAAAATGTGCTGGCGAATCTGGTTGGCTTGCTGAGCATAAGGCGACCCTACGCTTGCCAGATTCAACGTCAGAATCTCGGCCTGACCAAAAAGGACAGTCAGCGGTGTGCGGAGATCGTGGGAAAGTGCAGCAAGCAGCGAGTTACGCAACTGCTCACGCTCGGCATCCAGCCGGGCATTTTCCGTACTTTGCATCAGGTGCAGACGTTCCAGCGCATTAGCAATCAGCACGGTAAAGGTTTCCAGCAGGCGCTGCTGCTCGGGGATCATCAACTGCCGAGCGTTATTCGGCTCGATTGCCAACACGCCGAAGATTTGCTGTGTGGTGGCGAGCGGCAGGATCTGATACGACACGCCGGGCAGGGTGGATGTTCCCGCTCCGGCAGGCGCGCGATGATCGAAGCTCCAGCGGGCGACAGCATGATCGACAATCAACTGCTGGCTGTCCCGTGTAGGCTGCGCAAGTTTGGGCGACGTATGATGAAGGCTGTCGGCGAGCAGAATCGCGATCCTGGCCTGAAACGTCGTGCTGAGAAAATGCTGGCTGGCTTCGACGATATCGGTGCTGGACAGGCTGCGGTTTAGCGCCTTGGACATCTCATACAGATGGCGGACGCGCTGCTCGCGATAGCGGGCGACTCTGGCCTGATAGCGTACGCCAGCGGTCAGATTACCGACCAGCAAGCCGACGCTAAGCATCACGGCAAACGTGACCAGATATTGCGCATCCGACACGGCAAACGTGCCGTGCGGCAGGACAAAGAAGAGGTCGAAACTGGCGACGTTGATGATAGCGGCGAACACCGACGGCCAGCGGCCAAAGACGTGCGCGACGATCACCACGGCTAGCAGATAAATCATCACCAGATTGACCGGCTCCAGCATGGCAAATGGCGACCACGAGGCGAGCAGGGTGATGAAGGCACACAGCAGCGTGGCGAGCCCACAGCCAAACAGCTGCATACGCCATTTCTCTACCAATCCGCGGGTATCCGGTGTTTTTATCGGCGTGGCTGGCACGTCATCTTGCACGGCGACCACGACCAGATCGAGGTCCGGTCCCAGCCTGCCGAGCCGTTCGGCAAAGCGGGTGCGCCACCACCAGCCGAAGCGCTGCTCCACATGGCGACCAATGACGATTTTGCCGAGATTATGTTCACGCGCATAGCGTAGGACGGCAAGCTCTTCGTCGGGTTCGGACAGCGTAACGGTTTCTGCCCCTAAATCCTGTGCCAGCTTGAGTGCCCGCAAGATGGCGCGCCGCTGCGGTTCGGGCAAACGGTGCAGACGCGGCGTTTCGACGTAAACGGCGTGCCAGGCGCTGCCCAACCGTGCCGCCAGCCGCGCGGCCGTACGTACTAGCTTTTCATTGCCCGTGCCGTGGCCGATGCATAACAGAATAGCATCGCGCGTATGCCACACCTGCTCACGCCCTTTTCCGGCACGCATCGCGCGCATTTGATCGTCAACCCGATCCGCCATGCGCCGCAGCGCCAGCTCACGCAGGGCGATCAAATTGCCTTTACGGAAAAAGTTCTCGATGGCGCGCTCAGCCTGAAGCGGCAGATACACTTTGCCCTCATTCAGGCGCTGGCGCAGATCGTCCGGCGGCAAGTCCACCAGAATCACTTCGCTGGCTTGATCGAAGATTGGATCTGGCACGGTTTCCCGTACGCGAATCCCCGTGACGCCGCCGACCACATCGTTCAGGCTTTCCAGATGCTGAACATTCACCGTGGTAAAGACATCAATACCTGCATTGAGCAGTTCCTGCACGTCTTGCCAGCGTTTTGGGTGGCGAGAGCCGTTTACATTACTGTGCGCCAGTTCGTCGATCAGAATCAGAGCCGGACAGCGCGCCAGTGCCGCATCCAGATCGAATTCAACCGTGTGGCGACCGTGATGGCGAAAATGCCTGAGCGGCAGCAGCGGTAAACCCTCCAGCAGCGCGGCGGTTTCGCTGCGGCCGTGGGTTTCGACCACGCCGACAAGAATATCTAATCCCTGCGCCCGTAGCCGCTGGGCTTCCTGCAACATGGCATAGGTTTTCCCAACGCCCGCGCAGGCACCAAAAAAGATCTTCAGCTTGCCGCGCGGTGGCGCACCGACCTGAGCCAGCAGGCTATCGGGATCCGGGCGACGATCTTCACCGTCAATCATGTTCTATCCCTTATTAGCGCGGCCTGAACGGTGCTCAGGCCGTAGCAAAGACGGCGGGGAGTCTGGCTCCCCGTATAATAATTAATAGTAACGCACTGTCGATTACGGCAGGGGCTTTTCCTTATCCAGCGCCAGATTCAGCAACAGGACATTGACCGCCGTCTGCCCAATGAATGCGGGCTTACTCGTCTCAGTAAAACGATCGATCAGTTGCTGTACCTGCTGGAGTGACATCCCTCTGGCCTGCGCGATATAGAGTGCCTGATAGCGTGCTGCCTCTGGGGAAATCTGCGGATCCAGCCCGCTGCCGGAGGCCGTCAACAGTTCAGCTGGCACCGGCTGCTGGTTGCCGATCGCCTGATGCCAGTGATCGGCGCGTTCACCGATCAGTTTATCCAACGCCGGATTGCTGGCGGCCAGATTGCTACCGCCGGACGCCAGTGCGTTATACGGGGCATCTGACGTGGCCGACGGACGCCCCTGAAAATAGCCCGCCCGACTGAACGATTGCCCGATCAGGGATGAACCGACGACGGTATTCTCACGGTAAACCAGCGATCCGTTTGCCTGTGTGGGGAACAGCCACTGTGCCAGCACCGTTGTCAGTAGCGGGTAGGCCAGACCGGTAACCAGCAGTAATAATAAGAATAAAAACAAAGAAGAACGTAAATAGCGCATAGCGTATACCCGTCAGTCCTTAAGCCAAATTCAGCCCAGTCAGCAACATATCAATCAGCTTGATACCGAGGAACGGCACCAGCAGCCCGCCAAGACCATAAATCCACAGATTGCGGCTTAACTGCGCCGCGGCGCTCATGGGGCGATAGCGAATCCCTTTGAGCGCGAGTGGGATCAGAAACACGATAATCAGCGCATTGAAGATCACCGCCGACAGCATGGCCGAGGTGGGGGAATGCAGTTGCATCACGTTTAGCGCATTGAGCTGAGGATAGGTGGCAGCAAAAGCAGCCGGGATAATGGCGAAATATTTCGCCACGTCATTGGCGATACTGAACGTGGTCAGCGAGCCGCGCGTCATCAGCATCTGTTTGCCGATATGCACCACTTCGATCAGCTTGGTCGGGTTAGAATCCAAATCAACCATGTTGCCCGCTTCCTTTGCTGCCTGCGTGCCGGAGTTCATGGCCACCGCCACATCGGCCTGTGCCAGCGCGGGAGCATCGTTCGTGCCGTCACCGGTCATTGCCACCAGTCGACCTTCGGCTTGATACTGGCGGATCAGCGCCAGCTTGGTTTCGGGTGTCGCTTCCGCCAGAAAATCATCGACGCCAGCTTCTGCGGCAATCGCCGCTGCCGTGAGCGGGTTGTCGCCGGTGATCATCACGGTTTTGATCCCCATACTGCGCAGCTCGGCAAAGCGCTCTTTGATGCCGCTTTTCACGATATCTTTCAGTTCCACTACACCAAGCACGCGCTTGCCTTCTGCAACGACCAGTGGCGTCCCCCCGCTGCGTGCGACGTTGGATACCGCTTCTTCAACCAGATGCGGGAAGTCACCATTGTTCGCTTCAATGTAGCGACGCAGAGCATCGACGGCACCTTTACGAATGGTGCGCTGACCAAAATTCACGCCACTCATGCGTGTCTGGGCCGTAAAAGGAACAAAGGTGGCGTCTAGCGACGTTAAGTCCTGCTCCGGCAGATTAAAGCGCTGCTTTGCCAACACCACGATGCTGCGGCCTTCGGGCGTTTCATCGGCTAAAGAGGCGAGGCGTGCGGCGTCAGCCAGCGCTTGCTCGGTCACGCCCGGCGCGGGCAGGAAAGCGGAAGCCTGACGGTTACCTAGCGTAATGGTGCCGGTTTTATCCAGCAGCAGAACGTCGATATCGCCTGCCGCTTCAACAGCACGGCCGCTGGTGGCGATCACGTTAGCCCCCAACATCCGGCTCATCCCTGCTACGCCGATCGCTGACAGCAGGCCACCGATGGTGGTCGGGATCAGACAGACCAGCAGAGCGACAAGTACGGTCACACCGACGACATCGCCACTGTTATTCGCCTGTACGCCGAACCAGGAGAACGGGTAGAGCGTGGCAGTCACCAACAGGAAAATCAGTGTCAGCTCGATCAGCAGAATGGTTAAGGCGATTTCGTTCGGCGTTTTCCGACGCTGTGCACCTTCAACCATGGCAATCATTCGGTCGAGAAAGGTTTCGCCGGGATTGACGCTGCACTGAATCACCAGCCAGTCGGACAGCACGCGGGTGCCGCCGGTGACGGAGGCGAAATCGCCGCCGGACTCGCGGATCACCGGCGCGGATTCTCCGGTGATGGCGCTTTCATCGACGGACGCGCCGCCCTCCAGTACCTCACCGTCGCACGGAATGGTTTCGCCCGCGCTCACTAGCACGATATCGCCCTTGCGCAGGCTGTCGGCTGGCACTGATTCTGAGCTGGCATCGTGATGCGGCGCGGCGAGCTTGTTAGCCCAACTGGTTTTCTTGACGCCTTTCAGCGCGTTTGCCTGCGCCTTACTGCGACCTTCCGCCAGTGCTTCGGCCATGTTGGCGAACAGCACGGTAAACCACAGCCAGAGTGACACTAGCCCGGTAAACACGGCATTCCCTTCTGTTTTACCTGCCAGAATAGTCAGCCAGACGAGGGTGGTCAGCATACTGCCGAGATACACCACAAACATGACTGGGTTGCGCCACTGTATGCGCGGGTCGAGTTTCTTTAACGCATCTTTCAGCGCCGAACGGATTAACGTTCTGTCAAACAGCGTTTGCTGTTTACGTTTGCCAACCTGGCGGGAGGCCTCACCCTGTTGGGCTGAGGTCGGTTCCTGTGTTGCCTGATGATTCATCGTGTGACGAGTCATAAAAAGTCTCCAGCCTTAGTGAGTCAGGCCGAACTGTAAATGTTCAGCGACTGGCCCTAACGCCAGTGCAGGGATAAATGTCAGCGCACCAATCAGCAGAACGATGGCGATGAGCATGCCGATAAACAGCGGACTGCGCGTCGACAGTGAGCCTTTGCTTTCCGGCTGGCGTTTTTTCACGACCAATGAACCGGCGATAGCCAGCACGGGCACCATGACGGCAAAGCGGCCCAGCAGCATGGCGACAGCGAGCAGGACGTTATAAAACGGCGTATTGACGCTCAGGCCGGCAAACGCGCTGCCGTTGTTGTTCGAGGCGGAGGACACGGCATAGAGCACTTCGCTAAAACCGTGTGCGCCGGGGTTCAGAATGCCGCTGCGTCCGGCTTCCGTGCTCAGCGCCAGCGCCGTGCCGAGTAACACCAGTGCGGGTGGAATCAGAATCGCCAGTGCCGTCATCTTCATCTCATAGACTTCGATCTTTTTGCCCAGATATTCCGGCGAGCGACCAATCATCAGGCCGGCAATAAAGACGGTCAGAAGCACGAACAGCAGCATGCCGTACAGGCCAGAACCGGCACCGCCGAACACCACTTCGCCAATTTGCATCAGCCACATGGGAACCATGCCGCCGAGGGCGGTGAAGGAGTCATGCATCGCGTTCACCGCGCCCGTTGAGGTGGCCGTGGTGACAACGGCATACAGACTGGAAGTCAGGACGCCAAAACGCGTCTCTTTGCCTTCCAAATTCGCGGCGCTGTCCGCGCCTAAGGCCAGCAGATGTGGGTTACCGTTGACCTCCATTTTCATCACCACGGCAGCGGCGACGATAAAGATTAGCGCCATCGCCCACAGCAGCGCGTGGCCTTGCCGCTTATCGCTGACGGCTTTGCCAAAGGCGAAGCACAGCGCAGTAGGGATCAACAGGATCGCCAGCATTTGCACGATGTTGCTCAGCGCGGTCGGGTTTTCAAACGGGTGTGCTGAGTTGGCGCCAAAGAAACCGCCGCCGTTGGTGCCCAGCAGTTTAATGGCTTCCTGTGAGGCGACGGGCCCCATCGGCAGGGTTTGAGCTGCGCCGTCCAGCGTAGTCAGATGCTGGTAGGGCAGCAGGTTCTGCAATACGCCCTGACTGACAAAGAACAGCGCTAACAGCAGAGACAGTGGCAGCAGCACATACAGCGTGATGCGAAACAGATCGAGCCACGCGTTGCCCAGCGTGTCGACGCAGCGACGGGAAAATGCGCGGATTAACGCGAAAGCGACGGCGATACCGCTGGCGGAGGACAGAAAATTTTGTACCGTTAGACCAACCATCTGGCTCAGGTAGCTGAGCGTGTTTTCGCCGCTGTAAGCCTGCCAGTTGGTGTTGGTCACAAAGCTGATTGCCGTATTTAATGCCAAATGCCACGACAGCCCTGGCATATTTTCTGGGTTAAGCGGCAGAGCCCCCTGTGCCATTAACAGCACAAACAGCACGACAATGCCGATCAGGTTGAGCGTCAGAATAGCCGCCGCATACTGTTGCCAGCGCATCTCCGACGTATCGAAAGCGAAAAGGCGCGCCGTTCCCGTTTCAAACTTTTGCAGGAGCGCACCCGTTTCACCCTCAATCAGACGGGCCAGTCCGCTGCCCAGCAGTTGGGCTACGATCAGTACCGTGAGCAGCAGACCAAAGATCAGTAAAAAAGCGTCAGCGGCCATCAGAATTCCTCCGCCTTCAACAAGGCATAAACCAGATAGACCAGTAACAGCAGCACGAGCAGGCCGCCTAAGACGATGCTAAGCGTCACAACACACCTCCAGAACAGAATAGACAGCGTCAGAGTAGGAAAACGCAGGAAAAGAAGGTGCAAATTTCCTGTCTGTGGGCGTAAAAAAAGTATAAAAATGGGATTAAAAGTAGGCGGTGTAGGCCATAAGGGGGTTGTGGCGTCAGCAAAGTTGAAGGCAACGAGAAGAGAACATTAAAGAAGAGGGAGTAAAGTGATCCAACCTAAAACCATAAATTAACTATTGGTAAGTTTATTTTTAACCTTGCTGTAACTTAATGACGTGATGACGAAAAAAATTGGCGATTATTTCATCTTTTACTGGTCAGATGAGTAGTAAACTTTCAGAAAAGGCGGTAAAATTTTAACCAATGTCACAGTTCTTATTCTATCGTTATGAAAAGCGCCGCTGAATAAGGGGGCTTATCCCAGAGGAGGATCATTATGTCGCTTTATACTGCTTATCCCTTGCACCGTATTCTCCTGCGTCGCGCCGCCGTGATTGCCATCGGCGTGCTGGCGTTACCGGTGATGCTGTTTCGTCGCGATCGGGCGCGTTTTTACAGCTATTTACACCGCGTCTGGCTGAAAACCAGCGATAAACCCGTCTGGATGGCGCAGTCCGAAGCCGCCGCCTGCGATTTCTATTAAGGCCAGCGCGTAAGGTTTCTCGTGTTTATCTGTCATTCTCGGCAGATAAACACGAAAAATGAACCGGTGAAATATCGGTTTAAGGTTGTTTTGACACGGTTTACCCTTTTCCCTTCCTGCATCTTCTTCCGGTATTTCTTCCCAATCTCATGATTTATTACTTTATTCTTCGCTGTGACTGCACAGAATTGTGGTGAAATCCGCTATGCTGATAAGAGCGTTTGTAGAATGCCAACACACGTGCAACTTGAATGAAATATGACGGGTATAAGGATAAATCATGACGCTCGAACTCATCCCTGTTGGTATCAGCGCCTGTTTGCTCGGTAGTCCTGTGCGATTTGATGGCGGACACAAGCGTTTGACGTTTGCTGCTGAACAACTGGCACCCTATTTTCGTTTTGAGCCGGTCTGCCCGGAAATGGCGATTGGTTTACCGGTGCCGCGTCCAGCACTCAGGCTGGTGCGAGAAGGGGAAAACCATATCACGATGCGTGCCAGCAATGGTTCGTCGTTGGATGTTACCCAACAGATGGCGGAGTTTTCCGCTGAAAAAGTCAGCCAGCTTCAGCACTTATGCGGTTATATCGTCTGCGCCAAATCGCCGAGCTGCGGTATGGAGCGCGTGAAGGTTTACAATGAAACGCAAAAGGATGCGCGTAAAAGTGGTATCGGCTTATTTACACAGGAGCTGATGCGGCAAATGCCTTGGCTACCGGTTGAGGAAGACGGACGCCTGCAGGATCCTGGCTTGCGAGAAAATTTCATTGAACGCGTTTATGCGTTACACGAACTGAATCAGCTATGGAAAAACGGGCTGAGCCGTGGTGCGCTGATTGCTTTTCATAGCCGCTATAAACTCCTGTTGCTGGCGCATTCCCAGCCGGAATACCGCGAACTGGGGCCGTTTGTTGCGGGAATCGATAAGTGGGAGTCACTGGAAGACTACATTGTTGAATACCGGAAGCGGTTGATGAAACTGTTGTCAACGCCTGCGACGCGGCGCAACCACACCAATGTGTTGATGCACGTGCAGGGTTACTTCCGACGTCAGCTCAATTCTCAGCAGCGACAGGAGCTGGCGCAGCTCATCAATCGCTATCGACAGGGTTTGCAGCCGCTGCTGGCACCTATCACGTTGCTAAAACATTACATGGCGGAATACCCCGATGCGTATCTGGCTCAGCAGCGTTATTTTGAGCCGTACCCCGAGGCATTACGCCTGCGTTACGGACATTAGTTTGACCGCTCGAGGAATGTCATGACCACGCATGTAGTCTGGCTACGCAACGACCTGCGCGTTACCGATAATCTGGCGCTGTACGCGGCCTGTCAGGATCCTACTGCCACCGTGCTGGCCGTCTTTATCGCTACGCCTGCGCAGTGGGAAAAGCACGATATGGCTCCGCGTCAGGCAGCCTTTCTGCGGGAGAACCTGACGCTGGTGCAGTACGCGCTGGCAGAAAAAGGTATCCCGCTGCATTACCACGAATGTGCTGACTTTGCGTCGTCGGTTGACTGGCTGGTGCAGTTTTGTGCGCAGCAGCAGGCCACCGATCTTTTCTACCATTATCAGTATGAAATCAACGAGCGCCTGCGTGATCAGCAGGTGAAAGATCGGCTGGCCGATAGCGTGGTTTGTCACGGTTATCATGACAGCCTGTTGTTACCGCCGGGTAGCGTGCTGACGGGCAACGGCGAGATGTATAAAGTGTTTACGCCCTTTCGTCAGGCCTTTATCAAACGCCTGCTGGAGTCGGATACGACGTGCGTGCCAGCACCGGAGGCGCGAGGTGAGCCGATCGATAACATGGTGGAACTGGCACCGTTCAGCTATCCGCAGCGCGAAGTGGATAGTGAGGATTTCCCTCGCGGCGAACGTGCAGCATTGCAGCAACTGCGGCGTTTTTGTCGCGAACAGGTGCAGGATTATGACCAGAAGCGGGATTTTCCGGCGCTACCCGGCACCAGCAAACTTTCTCCGTATCTAGCGCTTGGGATCGTATCGCCGCGCCAATGTTTTAACCGTCTGCGTGCTGAATGCCCGGAGATGCTGGAACGGGGTGAGGGGGGAGCATTCACTTGGTTTAACGAACTGGTCTGGCGTGAGTTTTATCGCCACCTGATTGTCTCTTGGCCGCAACTGTGTAAACACCGACCGTTCATCGCGTGGACGCAGTGGGTGAAATGGCGAGAATCGCCGGAAGATTTAGCCGCCTGGCAGCAGGGGAATACGGGCTACCCGATCGTGGATGCAGCGATGCGTCAACTGAATGAAACGGGATGGATGCACAATCGCTTGCGTATGATTTGCGCCAGTTTTCTCGTCAAAGATTTACTGATCGATTGGCGCGAAGGCGAACGCTACTTTATGTCGCAACTGCTGGATGGCGATCTGGCGGCGAATAACGGCGGTTGGCAGTGGGCGGCATCGACAGGCACCGATGCGGCACCTTATTTTCGTATTTTTAACCCGACAACGCAGGGCGAGCGCTTCGACCCTGAAGGTCGGTTTATTCGTCACTGGCTGCCCGAACTAGCGGCCGTGCCGGATAAAGAGATTCATCAGCCCCATCGTTGGGCTGATAAACACCACCATCGGCTGAACTATCCGCTGCCCATCGTCGACCACAAAACCGCGCGTCAGAATACGCTGGTGGCGTTTGAGGCGGCCAAAAACATCGGTATGGCGGATAACGATCGAGAAGAGAAAAGCAAGTATGCGTAATGTGGAATTGGAAAGAATCATTAACGAGAAACTGAGCACGGCGACGTTTCAGGACTACGCACCGAACGGTTTACAGGTTGAGGGACGTGCGGACGTAAAACGAATTGTGACGGGCGTAACGGCCTCACAGGCGCTGCTGGATGCGGCGGTAGAAAAGCAGGCCGATGCGATTCTGGTTCATCACGGCTATTTTTGGAAAAACGAACCGCAGATTGTCTGTGGCATGAAGCGTAACCGACTGAAAACGCTGTTGCTCAATGATATCAACCTGTACGGCTATCATCTGCCGCTAGATGCACACCCAGAACTGGGGAATAACGCACAGTTGGCGGCGCTGCTAGAGATTCAGGTGCAGGGCACGATCGAGCCGCTGGTGCCGTATGGTGAACTGGCGCAGCCCATGACGGCAGATGCTTTTTGCCGCCGTGTAGAAAAACGGCTGGGGCGTAGCGTGCTGCATTGCGGGGATAATGCACCGCAACAGATACAACGCGTGGCCTGGTGTACCGGCGGCGGTCAAGGCTTTATTGAGCAAGCGGCGCGCTTTGGGGTTGATGCGTTTATTACTGGTGAAGTGTCTGAGCAAACGATCCACATCGCGCGTGAGATGGGGCTGCATTTCTTTGCTGCCGGACACCATGCCACCGAACGTGGCGGCATCAAAGCGTTGGGCGAATGGCTGGCGGCACTGCATGGTTTTGATGTGACATTTATTGATATTCCTAACCCCGCGTGAGGGGCTGAAAGTCTCTGTATCACACGTGAATGATGCGATGTCTTCTATGTTGGCACCGTTGTTGCTTCGCTGTTGGGAGGAAAATATATCGGTAAGCAACACTAATCATTTAGCCATGTTCACCATGACGGATAAAACGCGATTCAGGAGGAAAGATTGCAACGAACACGGTGTTATCTTCTGGGCGAGAGGGCTGTCGTTCTGGAACTGGAACCGCCAATGTCGCTGGAGAGCCAGCAGCGGATATGGGGGCTTGCCGAGCGCCTGAATCATCATGAAGAGGTGCTGGAAGCGATTCCGGGCATGAACAATCTAACGGTGCTATTGGCGCATCCGCAGCAGGTGGCGCTGGATGCGATTGAACGCTTGCAGCGCTGGTGGGAAGAGAGTGAATCGCTGGCGTTTGACCCACGCGATATCGATATTCCCGTTGTGTATGGCGAAGAGGCGGGGCCAGATTTGGCGGAGGTTGCCGCTCACAGTGGCCTGACAGTGAGTCAGGTTGTTGAAGCACATGCGGCCGCACAGTATGTGGTCTACTTTTTGGGCTTCCAGCCGGGCTTTGCCTACCTTGGCGGATTAAACGAGAAACTGCATATGCCGCGTCGCGCCGAGCCACGCCTGCGTGTGCCTGCGGGATCGGTCGGGATTGGCGGCGCGCAGACGGGGATTTATCCGCTGGCGACGCCGGGTGGCTGGCAACTGATTGGTCGCACCTCGCTGAAGCTGTTTAATCCACAAACGATGCCGCCAACGTTGCTGCGTCCTGGCGATAACGTTCGGTTTCTTCCACAGAAGGAGGGCGTATGCTGAAGGTTATCCATGCCGGATTGCATACCTCGGTGCAGGACGGCGGTCGCGTCGGTTTTCGCCGTTTGGGTATCAGCCAGTCAGGCGCGCTCGATCTGCCTGCATTGACAATGGCCAACCTGCTGGTGGGCAACGCGGAGAATGCTGCCGCGCTGGAAATTACGCTGGGCAAGTTTACTGCAACATTCACCACCGCCTGCTGGGTGGCACTGACCGGTGCGGACTGCCATGCCGACTTAGATGGCAAACCGCTCTGGACAGGTTGGCGTTTCGCCGTGAAGCCGGGGCAAACGTTGAAAATGCGTATGCCACGTAACGGAATGCGTAGCTACCTAGCGTTATCCGGCGGTGTGGATGTGCCGGAAATGCTCGGGTCGCGCAGTACCGATTTGAAAGCCGGTTTTGGGGGCTTTGACGGACGCTTGCTGATGGATGGCGATGAACTTCTGCTGGGAACGCCGACTCGCGAACTGACGCGAGAAGTCGGTATCAAGCAGCTGTTGTTCGGCAACCGCGTGCGGGCATTGCCGGGGCCGGAGTATCAGGAGTTCAGCGAAGAGATGCAGGAATTGTTCTGGCGAACGTCCTGGCAACTGAGCCCGCAAAGTAACCGCATGGGCTACCGTTTATTGGGCGCAGAGCTAAAGCGTGCCGCATTACCGGGTAGCAAACCGCGCGAGCTGCCATCGCATGGGCTGCTGCCGGGCGTCGTGCAGGTTCCGCACAATGGTCACCCTATTGTACTGCTGGCGGATGCGCAGACAACCGGCGGTTACCCGCGTATTGCGACGGTGATCGAAGCGGATTTATTCCATTTAGCGCAAACCCGACTCGGTGAACCGATACATTTTATTCACTGTACGCAGGCACAGGCGCAAAAAGCGGCCGAAGAACAGCGGCGTTACCTCGAACAGCTGGCGTGGAGGCTGCATGATTATTGATCTGAATGCCGATCTGGGTGAGGGGGGCGAGCATGACGAAGCGCTGCTGAAGTTGGTGACGTCAGCCAATATTGCCTGCGGGTTTCATGCTGGTGACGCACAAACTATGCGTCAGTCGGTGCGTTGGGGGATCGGCTATGGGGTTGCGCTTGGCGCACACCCGAGCTTTCCCGATCGTGAGAATTTTGGTCGCAAGGCGATGAATGTACCTGCGGAAATTGTCTTTGCCCAGGTGGTGTATCAGCTTGGCGCGCTGAGCGCGATTGTCGCGGCTGAAGGAGGAATACTGTCGCACGTTAAGCCTCATGGCATGCTTTACAATCAGGCCGCATACGAACCGGCGCTGGCCGATGCGATAGCCAAGGCGGTGAAGGTGGTGAATCCGGCGTTACGCTTAGTCGGTCTGGCGGGAAGCGAGTTAATCCGCGCTGGGCAACGGTTGGGGCTGGAGACGCGTCAGGAAGTGTTCGCCGACCGCTGCTACTTGCCTGACGGATTGCTGGTGCCGCGCACGCAGGCGGGGGCCTTGATTAACAGCGATGAACTGGCGCTGGCGCAGACGCTGGAGATGATTCAACGTCAGCGGGTCAGAGCGATTGACGGCTCTTGGGTGAACGTGCAGGCGGATACCGTGTGTATTCACGGCGATGGACAACACGCGCTGCTGTTTGCCCGCAAGCTGCGACACTGCTTTAGCCAGCATCAGATCGCTGTTGCGGCGGCATAATCATTATTTTTGTATGGCGGGATAACCGATGAAAACCGTTTTGATCACGGCGTTTGAACCTTTTGAGGGGGAAGCGACTAATCCCTCATGGGAGGCGGTAAAAGGACTTCATCAGCGAGAAATTGGCGGTGCACGCGTGGTGGCCTGCCGTTTATCTTGCGTCTTCGATCTGTCACTGGAACAGCTTTACCGCGCGATAGCCGAATGGCAGCCGGAAGTGGTGATCGCGGTGGGGCAGGCGGGCGGCTGTGCTGATATTTCTGTCGAACGCGTGGCGATTAATATTAATGATGCCCGAATCGCGGATAACCGAGGCAACCAGCCGATCGATACGCCGGTAGTGGAAGGCGGGCCTGCGGCATATTTTTCGACGCTGCCGGTGAAAGCGCTGGTACAGGCATTGCGCGTGGCGGGCATTCCCGCCTCGGTGTCGCAAACCGCAGGGACGTTTGTCTGCAATCACGTGATGTACGGCCTTTTACACCAGTTGCACCAACAGGGTGATACGGTTCGCGGTGGATTTGTTCATATCCCCTATTCACCTGAACAGGCCGCACGACACCCCGGTGAACCGAGCATGCCCACGCCGTTAGTCACGGCGGCGCTGGAAGTGATGATCCAGCAATCGCTGGTGCAGCAGGTTGATATGGCGGTGACGGGGGGCGCCCTGCATTAGTGTAGTTAACCGAGAGTGTGGTTAATTGCGCAATATGTCTGAATTTCAGGGAGTAAGGTATGCCCGAAGGACCGGAAATTCGCCGGACGGCCGATAAGCTGGTTGAGGCTGTTGTGGGCAAAACGCTGACGCGTGTCTGGTTTGCATTTCCAGAATTGAAGCCATACGAGGCAGAATTGGTCGGGCAGCAGGTCAGGCAGATTGAAACGCGCGGAAAAGCGCTGCTGACCTATTTTAGCAATGATCGGGTGTTGTATAGCCACAATCAGCTTTATGGCGTGTGGCGAGCCGTGAGTGCGGGTGAATCACCGGAAACAAAGCGGGATTTGCGCGTCCGGCTGGAAACGCAGGATCGCGCTATTCTGCTCTACAGCGCGTCAGATATTGAAATGCTGACGCCGGAGACGCTCTCGACGCATCCTTTCCTGCAACGTATCGGCCCCGATGTCTTGGATCTCTCACTGACGCCGGAACAGGTGTGTGAGCGTCTGTTATTACCCCGTTTTCGTCGTCGCCAGTTTAGTGGGCTGCTGTTGGATCAGGCTTTTCTCGCTGGGCTGGGGAATTATCTGCGCGTCGAGATTCTCTGGCAGGCACAGCTTGCGCCGCAACACACGGCAGCGCAGTTGAATGAGGAACAGTTGCAGAGGTTAAGTCGAGCGCTGCTGGAGATTCCCCGTTTGTCCTACAACACGCGTGGCACCGTTGATGAGAATCGACATCACGGGGCGATTTTTTCGTTCAAGGTTTTCCATCGTGAAGGGGAACGCTGTGAGCGCTGCGGTGGGATCATCGAAAGAACGATACTGTCATCACGCCCGTTCTATTGGTGCCCGAGTTGCCAGAAGTAATAATGTGAGTGATTTATGCGCAAGATGAATACGTTAATTCCAGAAATGATTGTCTCTGATTTACAAAAGAGTCTGGCGTTTTATTGCCACGTTTTGGGATTT
The DNA here is from genome assembly GCF_003382565.3 of Pectobacterium aquaticum. Classification (NCBI taxonomy): domain Bacteria; kingdom Pseudomonadati; phylum Pseudomonadota; class Gammaproteobacteria; order Enterobacterales; family Pectobacteriaceae; genus Pectobacterium; species Pectobacterium aquaticum. The sequence continues at coordinate 3,063,352 of NZ_CP086253.1, read as the reverse complement.
CAGATTGAGTACGACAGGCCTGAAGATAAGTTCGCGTTCCTTTCTTTTCATGGGAGCCAACTGATGCTGGAACAGGATTATTTAACCGAGTCACCCTGGCGTGTGGAGCCTTTAGAACCGCCGTTTGGTCGTGGTATGAATTTATCGATTGAGTGCCCAGATGCTCAGGCGCTGGCGGCGGAGATTGAACGTGCGGGTTATACGCTACGCAGACCCGTGGAAACGTGCTGGTATCGCGATCATGAGGTGTACCACGGGGAAAGTAATTTTCTGGTACAGGATCCGGATGGCTATTTATTGCGATTCACGCAAAGTTTAGGTTGTAAGTCATCCCTTTAGTGCCGTTATAAAAAAAGGCCGGAAAATCCGGCCTTTTTACACGTACTGAATGGATTAGTCGTTTTTCAGATTGGACGTAAAGTCACGTTTGTCATAGCCAGTATACAGCTGACGTGGACGGGCAATCTTGATGCCGTCGGCGTGCATTTCGCTCCAATGCGCAATCCAGCCCACGGTACGCGCCATCGCAAAGATAACGGTAAACATGGAAGACGGAATACCCATCGCTTTCAGGATGATGCCTGAGTAGAAGTCGACGTTCGGGTACAGTTTCTTCTCAATGAAGTACGGGTCGTTCAGCGCGATATTTTCCAGCTCCATCGCCACTTCCAGCAGGTCGTCTTTTCTGCCCAGCTCTTTCAGCACTTCATGGCAGGTTTCACGCATGACTTTGGCGCGCGGATCGTGGTTTTTATACACACGGTGACCGAAGCCCATCAGGCGGAAGGAGTCGTTTTTGTCTTTAGCACGCTCGATAAACGCAGGGATGTGCTCCACGCTGCTGATTTCTTCCAGCATACGCAGACAGGCTTCATTCGCGCCGCCGTGCGCCGGTCCCCACAGCGAGGCGATCCCCGCGGCGATACAGGCAAATGGATTCGCACCAGACGAGCCAGCAGTACGCACGGTAGACGTCGAGGCGTTTTGTTCGTGATCGGCATGCAGGATCAGGATACGGTCCATAGCACGTTCCAGTACCGGATTCACAACATACTCTTCACAAGGGGTGGAGAACATCATGTGCAGGAAGTTACCCGCGTAGGACAGGTTGTTTTTCGGATAAACAAACGGCTGGCCCAGTGAGTATTTGTAGCACATTGCTGCAACGGTCGGCATTTTGGACAGCAGGCGGTAGGCCGCGATTTCGCGGTGGCGCTCAATGTTAATGTCCAGTGAATCGTGGTAGAACGCCGCCAGTGCACCGGTGACGCCGCACAAGACAGCCATTGGATGTGAATCACGGCGAAAACCGTGGAACAGACGAGTAATCTGCTCATGAATCATGGTGTGACGTGTCACGGTGGTCTTGAAGGTTTCATACTGTTCTACCGTCGGGGTTTCGCCGAACAGCAGGATGTAACAGACTTCAAGATAATTCGATTTTTCAGCCAGTTGGGCAATCGGGAAGCCACGATGTAGCAAGATGCCTTCGTCGCCGTCGATATAGGTAATCTTGGATTCGCAAGATGCGGTAGAGGTAAAACCGGGGTCAAACGTGAAGTAACCTTTAGAACCGAGGGGACGAATATCAATCTCATCATACCCCAATGTACCCGATAGGACATTTAGCTCAATTGGATCTTTACCCTCTAGAGTAAGTGTTGCTTTCTTATCAGCCATTTACAGTCTCCTTAGCGCTTTAATTTTAAATATTTTCACTGAAGAAATACCGTCATGCCTGTGCACCGGGCGGATAATGGCCGGTGAAACTCTGTCGTGACACAGTCGTCAAATAGGATACAGAGTAAGGCGGATAGCCGCATTCAGGATGAAAAATTCGTTCTCCAGGTAATTAACGATATTCAGATAAATGCGTTGTGCTCTGAATAGATTGTAGTCATTACCTATGACTTTTACGTGGACTCTCCTCACTGTTACATAAGTTACGCCAGTGTGGAAGTGTCGCCGTCGTGCTTTAACACATCATAAGGAATTCAATCCCCTAGTTGTAATTGAAATGTTGAACTTTTGTCAAATCGGATAATCAATTTTATATTAATTGTGAAATTCGTGATCTAAATCACTGTTCGGGGCAAATGTCACCAAACAGTTTGTATGGGAATTGTAATGGGAATGTGAAGTACCTATACTGCCGACAGGTCTCCGGAATCACCCTGCAGTAGGAGCACCCAGTATGAAAGGATCATGCGCTGTTTAGACACCGGAATGTCGATGTTTGAGCGCGTATCGTAAACCCACTTTTCAGGGCTGTAACTTTCATGCTGTCTGACCTCACATCAGGCCCGGAGGAAGAAACAATAATAAAAGCTGTGTGGGCAAATCTGTGAAAAAACAAAGACCTGTCAATCTGGAATTGCAGACGATCCAGTTTCCCGTTACTGCGATAGCATCTATTCTTCACCGCGTCTCCGGCGTTATCACCTTTGTCGCTGTCGGTATTTTACTGTGGCTGTTAGGCACTTCTCTTTCTTCAGAGGAAGGGTTCCTGCGTGCTGCGGAAATTATGGATAGCTTCATCGTCAAGTTTATCGTTTGGGGCATCCTCGTCGCGTTGGCTTATCACATTGTTGGTGGTATACGTCACCTGTTGATGGATTTTGGCTATATAGAAGAAGACTTTGCCGCAGGCAAGCGTTCTGCAAATATCTCCTTTATTATTACTGTCGTGCTTTCAATTCTGGCTGGAGTCCTCGTATGGTAAGCAATGCTTCTGCGTTAGGACGCAATGGCGTACACGATTGGTTACTGATTCGCGCTTCCGCCATCGTCATTGTTCTGTATGTAATTTATATTATTGGTTTTATTGCTACGGCTGGCGACATCACGTATGAAATCTGGCGTGGTTTCTTCGCGATGGCCCTCACCAAAGTATTCACACTGCTAACGTTATTTTCCATTCTGGTTCATGCCTGGATAGGAATGTGGCAAGTGCTGACCGACTACATTAAACCGTTGGCCTTACGCCTGACTTTACAGTTGGCGATTGTGGTTGCGCTGTTGGTGTACGTCATTTATGGAACTATTGTGGTGTGGGGTGCGTGATGAATTTGCCAGTCAGAGAATTTGATGCCGTTGTTGTTGGCGCGGGTGGCGCAGGTATGCGTGCCGCGCTGCAAATTTCCCAAATGGGCCTGTCTTGTGCCTTGTTATCGAAAGTGTTCCCAACCCGTTCTCACACTGTGTCCGCGCAGGGCGGTATCACCGTTGCGCTGGGCAACACCCATGAGGACAACTGGGAGTGGCACATGTACGACACCGTAAAAGGGTCGGATTACATTGGCGATCAGGACGCGATTGAATATATGTGTAAAACCGGTCCGGAAGCGATTCTGGAACTGGAACACATGGGGTTACCGTTCTCCCGTCTGGATGATGGCAGCATTTATCAGCGTCCGTTCGGTGGTCAATCCAAGAACTTTGGCGGCGAACAGGCCGCACGTACTGCGGCTGCCGCTGACCGTACCGGTCATGCCCTGCTGCATACGCTGTATCAGCAGAACCTGAAAAATCACACCACTATTTTCTCCGAATGGTATGCCCTCGATCTGGTGAAGAATCAGGATGGCGCGGTGGTCGGCTGTACGGCGATCTGTATCGAAACCGGTGAAGTGGTCTATTTCAAAGCGAAAGCGACCGTGCTGGCAACTGGCGGCGCAGGCCGTATTTACCAGTCCACGACCAACGCACACATTAATACCGGTGACGGCGTGGGCATGGCACTGCGTGCGGGCGTTCCGTTGCAGGACATGGAAATGTGGCAGTTCCACCCGACCGGTATTGCTGGTGCGGGTGTGCTGGTGACAGAAGGCTGCCGTGGTGAAGGCGGTTACCTGCTGAACAAGCACGGTGAACGCTTCATGGAACGTTATGCGCCAAACGCGAAAGATCTGGCTGGCCGTGATGTGGTTGCCCGTTCCATCATGATCGAAATTCGTGAAGGCCGCGGCTGTGAAGGCCCGTGGGGACCACACGCCAAGCTGAAGCTGGACCATCTGGGTAAAGATGTTCTGGAATCCCGTCTGCCGGGCATTCTGGAGCTGTCCCGCACATTTGCTCACGTTGACCCGGTGAAAGAACCCATTCCGGTTATCCCAACCTGCCACTACATGATGGGCGGTATTCCGACCAAAGTGAGCGGTCAGGCATTGACGGTGAATGAGAAAGGCGAAGATGTGGTGATTCCAGGGCTGTTTGCCGTGGGTGAAATTGCCTGCGTCTCAGTTCATGGTGCTAACCGTCTGGGCGGTAACTCGTTGCTCGACTTGGTGGTATTCGGTCGCTCAGCGGGTATTCACCTGCAAGAGTCGTTGAACGAGCAGGGCGAAAGCCGTGATGCCAGCGAATCCGATATTGAAGCCTCGCTCGACCGTCTGAACCGCTGGAACAATACCCGTTCAGGGGAAGATCCGGTTGAAATCCGCAAGGCGCTGCAATCCTGTATGCAGAACAATTTCTCTGTCTTCCGTGAAGGCGATGCGATGGCGAAAGGGCTGGAAGAGCTGAAAGTGATCCGTGAGCGCCTGAAAAATGCGCGTTTGGATGATACCTCAAGCGAGTTCAACACCCAGCGTATCGAGTGTCTGGAGCTGGATAACCTGATGGAAACCGCGTATGCGACGGCGGTATCGGCCAACTTCCGTACCGAAAGCCGTGGCGCACATAGCCGCTTCGACTACCCAGAGCGCGACGATGAAAATTGGCTGTGCCATTCGTTGTATCTGCCGCAAACCGACAGCATGACGCGCCGTGAGGTGAACATGCAGCCTAAACTGCGTCCGGCGTTCCCGCCGAAAGTACGTACTTATTAATTGCGGAGATCAAACGATGAAACTCGAATTTTCTATTTATCGTTACAACCCGGATGTTGACGATGCTCCGCGGATGCAGGATTACCAGTTAGAGGCGGAAGAAGGCCGCGACATGATGTTGCTGGATGCGCTGATGCTGCTGAAAGAGCAGGATCCGACGCTGTCATTCCGTCGTTCCTGCCGCGAAGGCGTCTGCGGTTCCGATGGCGTCAACATGAACGGCAAAAATGGGCTGGCCTGTATTACGCCGGTTTCTGCGTTACGTCGCGGAAACAGCAAAATTGTTATCCGTCCTTTACCTGGATTACCGGTTGTTCGTGATTTGGTAGTGGACATGGGGCAGTTCTATGCTCAATATGAGAAAATAAAGCCTTACCTGTTGAATAATGGGAAAAATCCGCCGGCGCGTGAGCATCTGCAATCGCCTGAACAACGTGCCAAGCTGGATGGATTGTATGAATGCATCATGTGCGCCTGCTGTTCAACATCTTGCCCGTCGTTCTGGTGGAACCCGGACAAGTTTGTCGGACCTGCGGGGCTGTTGGCAGCGTATCGTTTCCTGATTGACAGCCGCGATACTGAAACCACGCCACGATTGGACGATCTGGACGATGCGTTCAGCGTCTTCCGCTGCCACGGCATCATGAACTGCGTCAACGTGTGTCCGAAAGGGCTGAATCCGACCAAGGCTATTGGTCATATTAAATCGATGCTGTTGCACCGTAGCGCGTAATGACTCGTCAGTACGTAACGTGTTATTGCATAAAGATTAAGCAGTAAAACATGTATCTCCCTCTGAAGTTGCTATTCTTCAGAGGGAGCGCAGGAAACCTTTAAAAACCGGCTTACGCGCCCGAACCGGTTTTTAAAGGTTCCTTAGGGGGGGATGGATACCCTAAGCGCGTACCGAAGTACGGCAAGTGAACCGTTTTTACGGCGAACAATATACGGACACTAATTACATGTTAACCACGGCGAAAACTGAAGCTTATTAGCTTAAGGGATCATAATGCAGAACGGCGCGATGAAGGCCTGGCTGGATTCCTCCTATTTGGCGGGTGCGAATCAGTCCTACATAGAGCAACTCTATGAAGATTTTTTAACCGATCCTGACTCGATCGAACATAGCTGGCGCTCGATCTTCCAGCAATTGCCTACGAGTGGGGTCAAACCGGATCAACTCCATTCCAAAACGCGTGAATATTTCCGCCGTCTGGCGAAAGACTCTTCGCGCTTTACCTCGTCAGTCACCGATCCTGATATTGATGCTAAGCAGGTCAAGGTATTGCAACTGATCAATGCGTTCCGCTTCCGTGGACATCAGCAAGCTAACCTGGACCCGATCTTCCTGCGCCCGCAGGAACCTGTTGCAGAATTGGATCTGGATTACCACAACCTGACGCAGGATGATCTGCAGGAATCTTTCAACGTGGGGTCTTTTGCCATCGGCAAAGACACCATGAAGCTGGAAGATCTGTATGACGCGCTGAAACGCACCTATTGCGGTTCTATCGGTGCAGAATATATGCACATGACCAGTACGGAAGAGAAACGCTGGATCCAGCAGCGTATCGAATCGGTAATGGGGCAACCGTCATTTTCTCTCGAAGAAAAACGCCGTTTCCTGAAAGAGTTAACCGCAGCCGAAGGGCTGGAGCGTTATCTGGGTGCCAAATATCCGGGTGCCAAGCGTTTCTCGCTGGAAGGCGGTGATGCACTGGTTCCGATGCTGAAAGAGCTGATTCGCCATGCGGGTGCAAACGGTACTCGCGAAGTGGTATTGGGGATGGCACACCGTGGCCGCCTCAACGTGCTGATCAACGTATTGGGAAAAAAATCTCAGGATCTGTTTGACGAGTTTGCTGGTAAGCATAAAGAACACCTCGGTACCGGTGACGTGAAATATCACCAAGGTTTCTCGTCTGAATTTGAGACAGCTGGCGGTCTGGTGCATTTGGCGCTGGCGTTCAACCCATCGCATCTGGAGATCGTCAGCCCAGTAGTGACGGGCTCGGTACGTGCGCGTCTCGATCGTCTGAATAGCGAAAGCGGCCCGCGTGTTTTACCTATCACTATTCACGGTGATGCGGCAATTAGCGGTCAGGGCGTGGTGCAGGAGCTGTTGAACATGTCGACGGTGCGTGGCTACGAAGTTGGCGGCACACTACGTATTGTTATCAACAACCGTATCGGCTTCACCACCTCTAACCCGCTGGATATTCGCTCAACCGAATACTGTACCGATATCGGCAAGATGGTACAGGCACCGATTTTCCACGTTAACGCAGACGACCCGGAAGCGGTGGCGTTTGTTACGCGTCTGGCGCTGGATTTCCGTAATACCTTCAAACGTGATGTGTTCATCGATCTGATTTGTTATCGCCGTCATGGTCATAACGAAGCTGACGAGCCAAGTGCAACGCAGCCGATGATGTACCAGAAGATCAAGAAGCACCCGACGCCGCGTAAGGTCTATGCCGATCGTCTGGAGCAGGAAAAATCCATCACGCTGGAAGATGCCACCGAGATGGTTAACCTATACCGCGATGCGCTGGATGCGGGTGAATGCGTGGTGGAAGAATGGCGTCAGATGGATATGCAGTCCTTTACCTGGACGCCGTATCTGAACCATGAGTGGGATGAACCTTATCCGCATGCAACGGAAATGAAGCGTTTGCAGGAACTGGCGAAGCGTATCAGCGAAGTGCCAGAAGGGATTGAAATCCATCCTCGCGTTGCCAAGGTTTATACCGACCGTGCTGAAATGGCGGCGGGCAACAAACCGTTTGATTGGGGCGGGGCAGAAACGCTGGCTTACGCCACGTTGGTCGATGAAGGCATTCCGATTCGCTTGTCTGGTGAGGACAGCGGTCGCGGTACGTTCTTCCATCGCCATGCTGTGGTGCATAACCAGAAAAATGGTTCCAGCTACACGCCGTTGAACCACGTGCACAACGGGCAGGGTGAGTTCAATGTTTGGGACTCCGTGCTATCCGAAGAAGCGATTCTGGCGTTTGAATACGGCTATGCGACCGCAGAACCGCGCACCCTCACTATCTGGGAAGCGCAGTTTGGTGACTTCGCCAACGGTGCGCAGGTCGTTATCGACCAGTTCATCAGCTCTGGTGAGCAGAAATGGGGCCGCATGTGTGGTCTGGTCATGCTGCTGCCGCACGGTTACGAAGGTCAAGGCCCTGAGCACTCGTCTGCCAGACTGGAACGCTATCTGCAGTTGTGCGCTGAGCAAAATATGCAGGTCTGTATTCCGTCAACGCCAGCACAGGTGTATCACATGCTTCGCCGTCAGGCGCTGCGCGGTATGCGCCGTCCGCTGGTGGTTATGTCACCGAAATCTTTGCTGCGCCATCCGCTGGCGATTTCTTCACTGGATGAACTGGCAAATGGTTCCTTCCAGCCGGCGATTGGTGAAGTAGAAGAATTAGATCCGGCAGCCGTGAAGCGTGTCGTGCTTTGTTCCGGTAAGGTCTACTATGATTTGGTGGAACAGCGCCGCAAGAACGAGCAAAAAAATGTCGCGATCGTCCGTATCGAACAGCTTTATCCGTTCCCGCATCAGTCCGTTCAAGCTGCGCTGGAACCGTTTGCCCATGTTCACGATTTCGTGTGGTGTCAGGAAGAGCCGCTGAATCAGGGAGCCTGGTATTGCAGTCAGCACCATTTCCGTGAAGTGATTCCGTTTGGGGCTTCTTTACGTTACGCAGGACGCCCGGCGTCTGCATCACCCGCCGTTGGCTATATGTCCGTACACCAGAAACAACAGCAAGATCTGGTTGATGACGCGCTGAACGTTGATTAAATAAAAGGATAGATAATGAGTAGCGTAGATATTCATGTACCCGACCTGCCTGAATCCGTCGCTGACGCCACTGTTGCTACTTGGCATAAAAAACCAGGCGATAGCGTTCAGCGTGATGAAGTGCTGGTTGAAATTGAAACTGACAAAGTTGTGCTGGAAGTGCCTGCCTCTGAAGCAGGCATTCTGGATGCCGTGCTGGAAGAAGAAGGCGCGACCGTAACGTCTCGCCAGCTACTGGGCCGTATTCGCCGTGGCGATAGCTCCGGTAAAGAAACCAGCGAGAAGTCACAGAGCAAAGAATCAACACCAGCACAGCGCCATACTGCTGGGCTGGAAGAAGAGAACAGCGATGCGCTTAGCCCTGCAATCCGCCGTCTGATTGCAGAGCACGATCTCGATGCAACTGCGATCAAAGGCAGCGGCGTCGGCGGTCGTATTACCCGTGAAGACGTGGATAAGCATTTGGCTGCCCAGAAGAAGGAGCCTGCTAAAGCGGCTAAGTCCGAGGCTCCGGCGGCGGCTTCAGCACCTGCTCTGGGCGCGCGCAGCGAAAAACGCGTACCGATGACGCGTCTGCGTAAGCGTGTTGCAGAACGTCTGCTGGAAGCGAAAAACAGCACGGCAATGTTGACAACGTTCAACGAAATCAACATGCAGCCAATCATGGATCTGCGTAAGCAGTACGGCGACGCATTTGAGAAGCGTCACGGTGTACGTCTGGGCTTCATGTCCTTCTACATCAAAGCGGTGGTCGAAGCGCTGAAGCGTTATCCAGAAGTGAATGCGTCTATTGATGGCGAAGATGTGGTGTATCACAATTACTTCGATGTCAGCATCGCGGTATCTACCCCGCGTGGTCTGGTTACGCCAGTGCTGCGTGATGTGGATGCGCTGGGCATGGCCGACATCGAGAAGCGTATCAAAGAGCTGGCTGTGAAAGGCCGTGACGGCAAACTGACGGTTGAAGAACTGCTGGGCGGTAACTTCACGATTACCAACGGCGGCGTCTTTGGCTCTCTGATGTCTACCCCGATCATCAACCCACCGCAGAGTGCGATTCTGGGTATGCACGCCATTAAAGATCGCCCGATGGCGGTTGATGGTCAGGTCGTTATTCTGCCTATGATGTATCTGGCGCTGTCTTACGATCACCGTTTGGTTGACGGCCGTGAGTCCGTTGGCTTCCTGGTGACAGTGAAAGAGATGCTGGAAGATCCAGCGCGTCTACTGTTAGACGTGTAGTCCGACAGATAGGCTCTCGGGCGGATAACCCTGACGGTTTCCGCCCGAAGTATACCCGTTATACTTCAAGCTGCATGTGCGTTGGCTTTCCTCGCTCACCCCAGTCACTTACTTGTGTAAGCTCCTGGGGACTCACTGCGTCGCCGCCTTCCTGCAACTCGAATTATTTAGGGTATATATTAGGCATATGTGCTATGCAGGCCGCTTCTTCTCAGCGGCGTTATCCAAATATATCAGAGAGTTAATGGCGCTTTTCTCTACCGAAAGACTCGGTGATGAAAAACCGTCTGCCGACTTATCTCCAAACCTAAATGGATAGAACATCATGAATTTACACGAGTATCAGGCAAAACAACTCTTTGCTCGATATGGTTTACCGGCACCGACCGGCTATGCCTGTACCACACCGCGTGAAGCGGAAGAAGCCGCGTCTAAAATTGGTGCGGGTCCGTGGGTCGTAAAATGTCAGGTTCACGCTGGTGGCCGCGGTAAAGCGGGCGGCGTTAAAGTCGTCAGCAATAAAGAAGATATCCGTGCCTTTGCTGAAAACTGGCTGGGTAAAAAACTCGTTACTTATCAAACTGACGCACAGGGTCAGCCGGTTCATCAGATCTTGGTTGAAGCCGCAACGGATATCGACAAAGAGCTGTATCTGGGCGCGGTTGTTGACCGTGGCACGCGTCGCGTGGTGTTCATGGCGTCCACCGAAGGTGGCGTAGAAATTGAAAAAGTGGCGGAAGAAACGCCGGAGCTGATTCATAAAGCGGCGATCGATCCACTGGTCGGCCCACAGCCTTATCAGGGCCGTGAACTGGCCTTCAAACTGGGTCTGAGCGGTAAGCAAGTGGCTCAGTTCACCAAAATCTTTATGGGTCTGGCGACGCTGTTCCTTGAGCGCGATCTGGCGCTGGTAGAAATCAACCCGCTGGTTATCACCAAGCAGGGCGATCTGATCTGTCTGGATGGCAAGCTGGGTGCGGATGGCAATGCCCTGTTCCGTCAGCCTGAGCTGCGTGAAATGCGCGACCCAAGTCAGGAAGATTCCCGTGAAGCGCATGCAGCGCAGTGGGAACTGAACTATGTTGCGCTGGACGGTAACATTGGCTGTATGGTGAACGGTGCGGGTCTGGCGATGGGCACGATGGACATCGTGAAGCTGCACGGCGGTTCTCCTGCTAACTTCCTCGATGTAGGCGGCGGTGCGACGAAAGAACGTGTGACTGAAGCGTTCAAAATCATCCTGTCTGACGACAAGGTAAAAGCCGTCTTTGTTAACATCTTTGGTGGCATCGTACGTTGTGATTTGATCGCTGACGGTATCATCGGTGCGGTAGCCGAAGTGGGTGTTAACGTACCGGTTGTTGTACGTCTTGAAGGAAACAATGCGGAACTGGGTGCCAAGAAACTGGCGGATAGCGGCCTGAATATTATTGCCGCGACCAGCCTGACGGGTGCAGCTCAGCAGGTTGTTGCAGCAGTGGGGGATAAATAATGTCCATTCTGATTAATAAAAATACCAAAGTTATCTGTCAGGGTTTTACCGGTAGTCAGGGGACATTCCACTCTGAGCAAGCACTTGCTTACGGTACGCAAATGGTCGGTGGTGTGACGCCGGGTAAAGGCGGCACGGAACATCTGGGTCTGCCAGTATTTAATACGGTGCGTGAAGCGGTAGAAGCGACGGGCGCAACGGCATCGGTTATCTACGTCCCCGCTCCGTTCTGTAAAGACTCCATTCTGGAAGCGATTGACGCAGGTATTGAGCTGATCATCTGTATCACCGAAGGTATCCCGACGTTGGATATGCTGACGGTGAAAGTGAAACTCGACCAGAGCGGTGCGCGGATGATTGGCCCTAACTGCCCAGGTGTGATCACGCCAGGCGAATGTAAGATCGGTATTATGCCGGGCCATATTCACCTGCCGGGTAAAGTCGGTATCGTTTCTCGCTCTGGTACGCTGACGTATGAAGCGGTGAAGCAAACGACCGATGCGGGTCTGGGTCAGTCCAGCTGTGTAGGTATCGGCGGTGACCCGATTCCAGGTTCTAACTTCATCGATATCCTGAAGCTGTTTGAGCAGGATCCGCAAACGGAAGCCATCGTGATGATCGGTGAAATCGGTGGTACGGCAGAAGAAGAAGCGGCTGCCTACATTAAAGAGCACGTGACGAAGCCGGTTGTCGGCTACATCGCGGGTGTGACAGCACCGAAAGGCAAGCGCATGGGCCATGCTGGCGCCATCATCGCGGGTGGTAAAGGTACTGCTGACGATAAATTCGCAGCGTTAGAAGCAGCGGGTGTTAAAACCGTTCGCAGCCTAGCGGATATCGGCGATGCAGTAAAAGCAATATTACCGCGTTAATCGATGAGTCGATTAAATATACCAGCCACCTTCGGGTGGCTTTTTTGGTAATGCCGCCAATGAGTAGAACATCTATTTTTCGATGAAGTCTCCAATGACGTTTTCGTGGAGCGCTATTGAACGCGAGAAGCAAATCGTTTTGCAAGCCAGCCTCTTGATTCGGGTACGGAGAGTCAGGTTGTTACGCTCAATGCGCTGCGTAAAGATTTTACCCGTCAGATGCTTATCTTTCGGTACGTAATTTGCGCTTTGACACCGGGCTTACGGGCTTCATAGGTATAAGTGAGCAGGAACACGCGGTAGCAATCGCGGCAGCGAAACCGATCACGGCCTTTAGGGTTCTGCCCATGTCGGTAAATCTGAGCAGACTGACAACGGGGACAATGAACAGTAACGCTTGCCATAAGAAAACCTCAAAAGCGAGCAGTACACCTCAATTCAACTAATTGGAGTCATTACCCTGTTTAGCAAGAAATATTGCACGGTTGCCAGCAATAAAAATAAAAATTTGACATAAAATAGAAGATGAGAAAAGCATGTGAATAATCGATAACTGAAAGTAAAAATTATATTGCTGAATTAATTTTAATTAAACCGAAAAGCAACATCACATTAACAATGAGTGCAATAAAGAAATTAATGCAACGCATTAATCACGAGAGAAGCATTAAATTGTTTTAGATCAAAAAACGCCTCTGGATATAATTTCTGAAATAGGCTTAAATTGCGCGAGGTCAATTATCGCCTTTCGTGTCTTTTGGTTGAAAAGTTGATTTGAAGCCAAAAACCTAGTCTGGGTCACGTAAAAACCTATTTATTATAGGGGATTACAGGCGTAATATACGGCTACCTCCCTATGGGGTACGCAATTTGTAATACTTGTGATTTATCTTGAGCTTGCTGCTGGGGGGTTGCGGTGTGACTGCCCTGATGAACGGTATTCCTAACGTTCATTACAGCTTGTATTAAAGCAATTCTTGTTGTGTTCTTTTGGGTGTAATGGCCGGATGTTTGGCAGCTTGTCAGCGTTTGCAAGCTAATCCCTTCCTGCGAGGAGCAAGGAGTCAAAATGTTTGATGTAGTCGAACTGTCACGTTTACAGTTTGCCTTAACCGCAATGTACCATTTTCTATTCGTACCATTAACGCTCGGGATGGCGTTCTTGCTGGCGATTATGGAAACGGTATATGTGCTGTCCGGCAAACAAATCTATAAAGATATGACCAAATTCTGGGGCAAGTTATTCGCAATTAACTTCGCTCTGGGGGTCGCTACTGGATTGACCATGGAGTTTCAATTCGGGACTAACTGGTCATACTTCTCTCACTACGTCGGGGATATTTTCGGCGCGCCGTTAGCGATTGAAGGCCTGATGGCGTTCTTTCTGGAATCGACCTTTGTTGGCTTATTCTTCTTCGGCTGGGACCGCTTAGGAAAGGTGCAGCATATGGCTGTGACCTGGCTAGTCGCGCTGGGCTCTAACTTCTCCGCTCTGTGGATTCTTGTTGCCAATGGCTGGATGCAGAACCCCATCGCTTCGGATTTCAATTTCGAAACTATGCGTATGGAAATGGTAAGTTTCGCCGATCTGGTACTGAATCCTGTTGCTCAGGTGAAATTCGTTCACACGGTAGCGGCAGGTTACTGTACGGGTGCGATGTTCATTCTGGGTGTCAGTTCTTACTATCTGCTGAAAGGCCGTGACATTGCGTTTGCCAAGCGTTCATTCGCTATCGCAGCAAGTTTCGGTATGGCTTCTGTCCTGTCCGTTATTGTACTGGGTGATGAATCTGGTTATGAAATGGGTGACGTACAGAAAACCAAACTGGCAGCGATTGAAGCCGAATGGGAAACACAACCTGCTCCGGCATCCTTTACGCTGATCGGCATCCCGAATCAGGATACGATGGAAAATAACTATGACATCAAGATTCCTTATGCCTTGGGAATCATTGCCACGCGTTCTACTGATAAAGAAGTTACCGGTCTGAAAGAACTGCTGGTGATGCATGAAGTGCGTATTCGCAATGGTATGAAGGCTTACCAGTTGCTGGAAGAATTACGCGCGGGCAATACTGACCCGGCGGTAAAAGAAGCGTTCGAAAAGTCTAAGCAAGATCTGGGCTATGGCCTGTTGCTGAAACGCTATACGCCGAAAGTCTCTGATGCGACAGAAACGCAGATTCAACAGGCGGTTAAAGATTCTATCCCACGTGTTGCGCCGCTGTACTTCTCTTTCCGTATCATGGTGGGCTGCGGCATTCTCATGCTGTTGATCATCGGCCTGTCTTTCTGGACCGTTCTGCGCAACAAAATTGGTCAAAAACGTTGGCTGCTCCGTACGGCGTTGTACGGTATTCCGCTGCCGTGGATTGCTATCGAAGCCGGCTGGTTTGTGGCTGAATACGGCCGTCAGCCTTGGGCTATCGGTGAGATTCTGCCGACAGCCGTTGCGACGTCATCACTGACTGCAGGGGATATTCTGTTCTCCATGGGGCTGATCTGTGGTCTGTATACGCTCTTCCTGGTTGCAGAAATGTATCTGATGTTCAAATTCGCACGTCTGGGGCCAAGTAGCCTGAGAACAGGGCGCTACCATTTTGAACAACCTATAGCGGCTGCGCAGGAAGCACGGTAAACAGGAGTCCACTATGTTTGAATATGAAGTCTTACGTTTTATCTGGTGGCTGTTGATCGGTATTTTGCTGATTGGCTTCGCTATCACTGATGGTTTTGACATGGGCGTGGGCATTCTGGTGCGTCTGATGGGACGTGGCGATACCGAGCGTCGCGTCATGATTAACAGTATTGCGCCGCACTGGGACGGTAACCAGGTCTGGCTGATCACCGCTGGTGGCGCGCTGTTTGCTGCCTGGCCGATGGTTTATGCCGCCGCGTTCTCTGGTTTCTACATTGCCATGATTCTGGTGCTGGCCTCACTGTTCTTCCGTCCTGTCGGCTTCGACTACCGTTCAAAAATCGAAGATCCGCGCTGGCGTGGCATGTGGGACTGGGGCATCTTCATCGGTAGTTTTGTCCCACCGGTGGTGATTGGTGTGGCATTTGGCAACCTGCTGCAGGGCGTACCATTCCACGTCGATGAATATCTGCGTCTGTACTACACCGGAAACTTCTTCCAACTGCTGAACCCATTTGGCTTGTTGGCGGGTGTCGTCAGTCTGACGATGATCCTGACTCAGGGTGCAACCTACCTGATGATGCGGACCACGGGCGACCTGCACGTGCGTTCCAAATCCGCTGCGCAGATTTCCGCGTTGGTGATGATGGTGGCGTTTGCTTTGGCTGGCGTATGGGTCGTTTACGGTATTGATGGTTATGTGGTGACGTCTGCGATTAACACCGCGGCTGAGTCTAACCCGTTGCGTAAAGAAGTCGTTCATCAAGCGGGTGCCTGGCTGATCAACTTCAATAACCATCCGGTATTGTGGGCTATCCCTGCTCTGGGCGTAGTGCTGCCAGTGCTGACTACCCTTATGGCGCGCGCAGAGAAAGGAGCATGGGCATTCCTGTTCTCTTCTCTGACTATCGCTTGTGTGATTCTGACCGCAGGGATCGCTATGTTCCCGTTCATCATGCCGTCAGTGACTGTGCCTAACGTCAGCTTGACGGTATGGGATGCGACATCGAGTCTGCTGACGCTGAAAGTCATGACAGTGGTTGCGATGATTTTCGTTCCTATCGTGCTGTCTTATACCGCATGGTGTTACTACAAGATGTTCGGTCGCATTACCAAAGAGCAGATTGAGCAAAACACTCACTCTATGTACTAAGTAAGGAGCTTAATTTATGTGGTATTTTGCCTGGATACTCGGAACGCTTCTTGCTTGCTCACTGGGGATCATCACGGCCCTGGCTATTGAGCAGAGTGAGGCAACTGAAGAAGATAAGCAATGAGTGATCTGGTCGATAAATTTTATCGCCTGATGGATAAGAGCCCGATAAGGGCTCTTTCCCTTATCGTAGCGTTGCTGCTGGCTGGTTGTGTGTTCTGGGATCCGACGCGCTTTGCGGCGCGAACTAGCGAACTCGCTGTTTGGCAGGGGCTGCTGCTAATTTGGGCCGTTTGTGCTGGCGTTGTTCATGGCGTTGGTTTCCGTCCACATCGTCTGCTCTGGCGCGTGTTTTTCGCCCCACTTCCCGCCTTTGTGATCCTGTGCGCAGGATTGTACTATTTCTTCGGTTAAAATAGCCTCCTATTCCATTTAGTTATGGGTTGCTTGCAGCCCATAATTATTTTCTTTCCGTTGCCACAATCCATTCCAAACCTGATTCCTCTTGCGTATAGTAGCGAGGTTTAATGCATTACTGGGATGTAGAGTGAGTAATTCGTTGTTTCGCTGGCCAGTTCGAGTCTACTTTGAAGACACTGATGCAGGTGGCGTTGTCTACCATGCACGCTATGTTGCCTTTTATGAAAGGGCAAGGACTGAGGCGTTGCGTGAGCGCAACTTTCACCAGCAAGCTTTGCTAAGTGAGCATATCGCGTTTGCTGTTCGTCGGATGACGGTGGAGTATCTTGCTCCTGCGCGCCTCGACGACATGCTGGAAGTGCAAAGTGAGATTATCTCGATGCGCGGTGCTTCTCTGACTTTCGCACAGCGTATTCTCAATGCTCATGGCATCCTGCTAAGCCATGCTGAAGTTTTGATCGCATGCATCGATCCACATCAAATGAAGCCAATTGCGCTTCCTAAGTCTATTGTCGCGGAGTTCAAGCAGTGACTGACATGAACGTTTTTGATTTGTTCCTGAAGGCAAGCCTTCTGGTCAAACTAATCATGCTGATTTTAATCTGTTTTTCTATCGCTTCTTGGGCGATCATTATTCAACGTACCCGAATTCTGAACTCGGCGACGCGTGAGACTGAGGCGTTCGAGGACAAATTTTGGTCGGGTATCGAACTGTCGCGCCTCTATCAGGAAAGTCAGACTCGCCGCGATAGCCTGACGGGCACTGAACAAATCTTCCATTCAGGTTTCAAAGAATTTGCACGGTTGCATCGTGTCAACAGTCATGCGCCCGAAGCGGTGGTGGAAGGGGCGTCTCGTGCAATGCGCATTTCAATGAACCGTGAATTGGAAACGCTGGAAACACACATTCCATTTTTGGGCACCGTGGGTTCTATCAGCCCGTATATCGGTCTGTTCGGTACTGTTTGGGGAATTATGCACGCTTTCATCGCGCTGGGCGCAGTGAAGCAGGCAACCTTACAAATGGTTGCTCCTGGTATTGCTGAAGCCTTGATTGCAACTGCAATAGGGTTGTTTGCAGCTATTCCTGCGGTTATGGCGTATAACCGCCTTAACCAGCGGGTGGGCAAACTGGAGCAGAACTACGACAACTTTACGGAAGAGTTTATCGCGATCCTGCACCGTCAGGCGTTCTCCAGCGACAACAGCAAGTAATCAGGGGGGAGCATGGCACGAGTACGCAGAGGCCGTCGTGAGCTGAAATCCGAGATCAACATTGTTCCGCTACTGGATGTGTTGTTGGTGCTGCTGCTGATTTTTATGGCGACAGCACCGATTATTACGCAGAGCGTTGAGGTGGATCTGCCTGATGCGACCGACTCAAAAACGGTCTCCAGCAACGATAATCCGCCCGTGATCGTAGAGGTTTCGGGCATAGGACAATATAGCCTGGTGATTGAACAAAACCGTATTGAGCAACTCCCAGCAGAACAGGTGGTTGCTGAAGCGCAATCACGACTGTTAGCTAATCCAAAGACGGTCTTTTTAATTGGTGGCGCGAAGGATGTTCCTTATGATGAGATCATTAAAGCGTTGAATTTGTTGCATCAGGCTGGCGTAAAATCCGTTGGTTTGATGACGCAACCGATTTAAATGAGCGTATTACGGTAATGATCGTTAAGCCTATTTCTGGCAACACTGTTTTTGGGAATCGCTTGTGTTAAAGGCAAACCAACAAAACGATAAGCTGAAACGTGCCGTGATCATCTCGGCTGTTTTGCACATCATACTGATTGCTTTGCTGCTCTGGAGTTCGTCGACGCAAACGATGGATGCCAGCGGGGGCGGCGGAGGCTCGTCAATTGATGCTGTAATGGTCGATCCGAGCGCAGTGGTGGAGCAATATAACCGCCAACAGCAGCAGCAGACCGATGCGAAACGTTCTGAACAGCTGCGTCAGAAGCAAGCTGAACGGCAGGCCGAAGAACTCCAGCAGAAGCAAGTGGCTGAACAGCAGCGGCTGAAAGAGTTGGAAAAAGAGCGTCTGCAAGCGCAGGAAGAGGCGAAAAAGCAGGCTCAGGAACAGGCTGAACAGCGTAAGCAGTCTGAAGCAGCGGCTCAGCAGGCAAAAGAACAGCAGAAGCAAGCCGAAGCTGCAGCAGCAAAAGCGAAGGCTGAAGCTGAACAGCAGGCGAAAGCGGCGGCAGACGCTAAAAAGAAAGCGGAAGACGAAGCGAAGAAACAGGCCGCTGCAGCCGCTGCGGCTAAGAAGCAGGCGGAAGAAGAGGCTAAAGAAAAAGCCGCTGAAGCCGCTAAGCAGAAGGCAGCAGAAACCGCTAAAGCAGAAGCTGCAAAGGCAGCCGCAGAGGCTGAACAAGCTAAACAAAAAGCAGCAGCTGAGGCGGCTAAGCAAAAAGCTGACGCTGAAGCAGCGAAGAAAGCAGAAGCAGCCGCAGCAGCTAAGAAAGCCGCTGAGGATAAAAAGAAAGCGGCCGCAGAAGCGGCTAAGCAGGAAAGTGCCGTTGATGATTTGCTGGGCGGGTTGGCTTCATCGAAAAATGCGCCGAAGTCTGGTGGCGGTGCGCCTGCGGGCACAGGTAACAATAAGAAGAGCGGTGCATCAGGTGCAGCGCTTGATAGCTATGGTAGTCAGGTGCGTTCAGCCATTCAGAGCAAGTTTTATGACTGGCAGCTCTACAAAGGGCGTACCTGTACGTTACGGATTAAGCTGGCGCCAGATGGTCTGCTGATTGATGTCACTGCTGAAGGCGGCGATCCGGCGTTATGCCAGGCGGCTATTGCGGCTGCCAAACAGGCTAGAATACCGAAGCCACCCAGTACGGATGTTTATGAGGCTTTTAAAAATGCGCCAATAGACTTTAAACCGCAGTAACCGGGCTGTTTACCCATAGGTTTAAGATTATTACGATGGTAAATAAACCAGGTTATGTTGTTTTGTTGACATTGGTTTGTTTTTGTTAAAATTCTGCTAATTTATCGTAGACTTCGCGTCTGGATAAGGGAGATGAGATGAAGCAAGTACTGAAAATTGCAGTAAGCTTTTTAATGCTGTGGGCAGCGGCGCTGCACGCGGAAGTACGTATTGAGATTACCCAAGGGGTAGACTCTGCACGTCCTATCGGTGTTGTTCCGTTCAAATGGGCTGGCCCGGGCGCTGCGCCTGAAGACGTAGGCGGCATCGTGGGTGCTGACTTGCGTAACAGCGGAAAATTCAACCCGATCGATGCAAACCGTATGCCTCAGCAACCTGCAACGGCATCTGAAGTGACGCCAGCAGCATGGACGGCATTGGGCATCGATGCGGTTGTGGTTGGTCAGGTTCAACCAAGTGCTGATGGCAGCTATCTGGTTTCTTACCAACTCGTCGATACTTCGGGTAACCCGGGCAACGTATTAGCGCAGAATCAGTTCAAAGTGACCAAGCAGTGGTTGCGCTATGCGGCGCACACAGCCAGTGATGAAGTGTTTGAGAAACTGAGTGGTATCAAAGGGGCGTTCCGTACCCGTATCGCTTACGTCGTTCAGACTAACGGTGGTCAGTTCCCTTATGAACTGCGCGTTGCGGATTATGACGGCTACAACCAATTTGTGGTTCACCGCTCACCACAGCCGCTGATGTCTCCGGCCTGGTCCGCAGACGGCAGCAAGCTGGCCTATGTAACGTTTGAAAGTGGCCGTTCTGCGTTGGTTATTCAGACACTGGCAAATGGTGCAATCCGTCAGGTTGCTTCCTTCCCGCGTCACAACGGTGCGCCTTCTTTCTCTCCTGATGGCAGCAAGTTAGCGTTCGCACTGTCTAAGAGTGGTAGCTTGAATCTGTATGTGATGAATCTGGGATCTGGGCAAATCAGCCAGGTGACCGATGGTCGCAGCAATAACACGGAACCAACCTGGTTCCCAGACAGCCAGACCTTGGCCTATACTTCAGACCAGGCTGGTCGTCCGCAGGTTTATAAAGTGAATGCTAACGGCGGCGCGCCACAGCGTCTGACCTGGGAAGGTTCTCAGAATCAGGACTCAGATGTGAGCGCCGACGGGAAATTTTTGGTAACGGTGAGCTCGAATGGTGGAGCTCAGCATATTTCCAAACTGGATCTGGTAACGGGTGCCGTACAAGTATTGACGGACACGTTCCTAGACGAAACGCCAAGTATCGCACCGAATGGCACGATGGTGATCTACAGTTCCAAACAAGGGCTGGGTTCAGTGCTACAGTTGGTTTCGACAGATGGGCGTTTCAAAGCGCGTCTTCCGGCTACTGATGGACAGGTTAAATTCCCTGCCTGGTCGCCGTATCTATAAGTACAGATATGTACAATAAACTCGTCAAAGGACATAAGAAATGCAATTCAATAAAGTGCTGAAAGGCCTGATGTTGGCTCTGCCGGTACTGGCAGTGGCCGCTTGTAGCTCCAACAAGAACGCAGACAATGACCAATCTTCCATGGGTGCAGGCAACAACGGCATGATGGACGGCGGCAACATGTCTTCTTCTGAGCAAGCTCGTTTGCAGATGCAAGAATTACAGCGCAACAACATCGTTTACTTCGGTCTGGACAAGTACGATGTGAGCTCTGAATTCGCTCAGATGCTGGACGCACACGCTGCATTCCTGCGTAGCAACCCGTCTTACAAAGTGACTATCGAAGGTCATGCGGACGAACGCGGTACGCCAGAATACAACATCGCTCTGGGTGAGCGTCGTGCCAACGCGGTACAAATGTACCTGCAAGGTAAAGGCGTTTCTTCCGATCAGATCTCTATCGTTTCTTACGGTAAAGAGAAACCAGCTGTTCTCGGTCATGACGAAGCGGCTTATGCCAAAAACCGTCGTGCCGTTCTGGTATATTAAGAGAATCGCATGAGCAGTAACTTCAGACATCACCTGTTGGGTCTGTCGTTACTGGTTGGCGTAGCGGTCCCTTGGGCCGCTACTGCCCAAGCGCCAATCAGTAATGTCGGCTCAGGCTCGGTCGAAGATCGCGTCACTCAATTGGAGCGTATTTCTAACGCTCACAGTCAGCTTTTAACCCAACTTCAACAGCAGCTCTCTGATAATCAGCGTGATATCGACAGCCTACGTGGTCAGATTCAGGAAAGTCAGTATCAGTTGAATCAGGTTGTTGAACGACAGAAACAGATCTATCAGCAGATTGATGGATTAAGTTCGCAATCATCTTCTACACCGCCGACAGACGGTGCACCTGCCGCTGCGGCGGGTACTGATACTGGTGCTGCCAATACGGCGGCACCAGCCAGTACGGGTGATGCGAATACAGATTACAATGCCGCAGTCGCCCTCGTGCTGGAGAAAAAACAGTACGATCAGGCTATCAGCGCATTTCAGGCATTCGTCAAAAAGTACCCAGATTCAACGTATCAACCTAATGCTAACTATTGGCTTGGTCAGTTGAATTACAACAAGGGGAAAAAGGACGATGCGGCGTACTATTTCGCCAATGTAGTCAAAAATTATCCCAAGTCACCAAAAAGTTCCGAGGCGTTGCTGAAGGTTGGGGTGATCATGCAGGAAAAAGGTCAGGTTGATAAAGCCAAGGCCGTTTACCAGCAAGTTGTAAAAATGTACCCCAATACGGAAAGTGCAAAGCAGGCACAAAAACGTTTATCTGCATCGTAACCCCGTCTTAATTGGCACAAAAATTGCGCATCATGAGCGGTTTTTGTGCCTAAACGTCTTAAGAGTAAGCAATCAAACAGTTTTTTAAGAAAATAGGTTGCGCCGAAAATTTAAATCAGTAATATGTGCCGCCGTTGCCAAGGCAAATAGCAAAACGCTAAAGCAGCATGAAATTGGGTCGTTAGCTCAGTCGGTAGAGCAGTTGACTTTTAATCAATTGGTCGCAGGTTCGAATCCTGCACGACCCACCAATTTCAAGTGCAGTTATAGCAGCATTAAGTATCAAAGTAGTTCCGCATTGCGGGTCGTTAGCTCAGTCGGTAGAGCAGTTGACTTTTAATCAATTGGTCGCAGGTTCGAATCCTGCACGACCCACCATCTCCTAGCAATTCAACATTATACAATCGCTATTCCTCTCGTTATTCACATAGCAAGTATCTTGACTTTTAATCAATTGGTCGCAGGTTCGAGCCGAGCGAAGCGAGACAGCGACGCGTTAGCGTTGACTCCGAAGGGGCGAGGCCGGAGGCCGAGTTATCCTGCACGACCCACCACTTCGGCAGTAAATTTCCTTCCTCGAATAAACTCATTTTAAATCATATATCGCACATGTCGCATCGGTGAGATAAAGCCATCATCATTCCCTACTCGTTAAGACTTTGCGGTATATTAGGTCTTTGCCCCTCTCTATGAACTATATAACCCGTCAGGAACTGTTTTCTAATTCTATCGAGCAGGGATGGAGTCATTGCCACAGGGAAACGCGTGTAGCCCTGTTTAGGAAGATATATGATTGGTCCGTTGATTAATGGTGCCGCTATCTTGATTGGTAGTGGTCTGGGTATTGCTTTGCGTCGTTTTATCCCTCAGCGTTTGCAAGATGGCCTTCCGCCAGCATTTGCGATGGTGTCGATTGCAATGGGGGTGACGCTGGTTGTGAAAGTCCAGCAACTGCCTGCGGTGGCGCTGGCTATTGTGATTGGCGTTGCGTTAGGTGAACTGTTACGTATGGAGTCTGGTGTGCAGTGGGCCGGTACGATGATTCAGAAAGGATTAAACCGCGTGCTGCCTGCACAGGAGCACCGTTTGCCGCAGGATGTCTACACTCAGAATTTTACCGCGTTAATCGTCCTGTTTTGTGCCAGCGGAACCGGTGTGGTTGGGGCGTTGACGGAAGGACTCACTGGTGATTATCAACTGCTGATCATCAAATCTGCTTTGGATATTTTCACCGCGCTGATTTTTTCCATCACGCTTGGTCTTGCCGTGATGTCGATTGCGATACCGCAGGTTATTATCCAGACGCTGCTATTCTTCTCCGCCAAATTGATTATGCCCTTTATGACAGAGATCACTATGGGTGATTTTTCTGCCTGTGGAGGAATTATCATGATTGCTGTAGGGCTAAGGATCGCGCAGATCAAATCATTTGCGGTGGTTAACTTCCTGCCTGCGTTGGTTTTGGTTATTCCTATCTCTCTGTACTGGCATCGCTTCTTCGCCTAAAGCGCTGCGTCTGATTGGCGGCTGACGATCGAAGGCAAGTCGCCGCTAAATTTTGTGTCATTTCCTGATCGGTAAACGTGTGGTGGTAAAAGGCGTTTCTGATTGCTCCGTCACCTCTTGTTTCGTGTCCACGTTTCTGACGGTCAGGGTATCGCGATATAGTCTGATATAGAGGCTGGCCATGCCATTTCTCTCTTTGTCCCTCTTCTACGTCTCTTTTCTACGAGTCATGCCACGTACGCATTCCACCTCACCATTTTAAGCATAGTAAACAGAATGGTGGGTAATATGGAAAAAATACCGCGACTTTAGGGCGAATTTTCGGTATTTTGTTTAGGATAAAAAACGTCGATACTGATCATTAATGAGTATCAGGTGTTACAACCCGAGTTGTCATCGTGGAAGTTTATAATGAGTATCCTTTTTGATAGCAATGAGACCATTTATCCCTTTCCGCCGAAGCCCAGACCCTTATCGGCTGATGCAAAACAGCACTATCGTAGCAGGATAAAAACGCTGCTGCGGGAAAGAAATGCCGTCATGGTCGCGCACTACTATACCGATCCTGAAATTCAGGCGCTGGCGGAAGAAACCGGCGGCTGCGTAGCGGATTCGCTGGAAATGGCGCGTTTCGGCAGCACCCATTCGGCATCAACGCTGCTGGTAGCGGGGGTCCGCTTTATGGGAGAGACCGCCAAGATACTCAACCCGGAAAAGACGATTCTGATGCCCACGCTGGAAGCAGAATGCTCGCTCGATCTCGGTTGTCCTGTTGATGAGTTCAGCCGTTTTTGCGATGCGCACCCGGACCGAACGGTGGTGGTGTATGCCAATACCTCCGCGGCAGTGAAAGCGCGTGCTGATTGGGTGGTCACATCCAGCATCGCGGTGGAATTGATCGAGCATCTGGATAGCCTGGGAGAAAAGATTATCTGGGCACCGGACCGTCACCTGGGAAGCTATGTACAAAAGCAGACAGGGGCGGATGTACTGTGCTGGCAGGGCGCTTGCATTGTGCATGACGAATTTAAAAC
The DNA here is from genome assembly GCF_003382565.3 of Pectobacterium aquaticum. Taxonomy (NCBI): domain Bacteria; kingdom Pseudomonadati; phylum Pseudomonadota; class Gammaproteobacteria; order Enterobacterales; family Pectobacteriaceae; genus Pectobacterium; species Pectobacterium aquaticum. The sequence continues at coordinate 3,038,690 of NZ_CP086253.1, read as the reverse complement.
GCAGGCGCTGCAGCGCATGAAGGTGCTGTACCCCGATGCGGCAATTTTGGTTCATCCCGAATCGCCGCAGAGCGTGGTAGAGATGGCTGATGCCGTTGGGTCAACCAGCCAACTGATTCAGGCTGCGAAAACGCTGCCACAGCGCGAGCTGATTGTGGCGACCGATCGCGGTATTTTCTACAAGATGCAGCAGGCCTGCCCGGAGAAAACGTTGCTGGAAGCGCCCACCGCGGGCGAAGGGGCAACCTGCCGCAGCTGCGCCCACTGCCCGTGGATGGCGATGAACGGGCTTGAGGCGATTGCTAACGGCCTGGAGCAAGGCGGTGACGCTCACGAGATTCATATTGATGCAGCCCTGCGAGAAGGTGCGTTAATCCCGCTTAATCGCATGCTGGATTTTGCGGCTTCACTAAAATTGCGTGTGAAAGGGAATGCCTGACGGAGATCTTGGGCCTCTTGATAGCTTTTTTTACAATAATTGAGACAGGGTGGTGAGATGGACTTTTTAAGTACCAGCAATATTTTAATTCATATCCCTTTGGGGGAAGGGGGATATGCGCTTTCCTGGATTGAGGCGATTGGTACGCTGTTTGGCCTGCTGTGTATCTGGTTTGCGAGTCAGGAAAAAACCATCAACTATTTGTTTGGGTTGATTAACGTTACGCTGTTTGCCGTGATCTTTTTCCAGATTCAGCTTTACGCCAGCCTGTTGCTGCAAATCTTCTTTTTTGTCGCCAACATTTATGGCTGGTATGCCTGGACGCGCAAGACAGATTCGCAGGAAGTGGCGTTACGCATCCGCTGGCTACCGGTGCAGAAGCTCATTGGCTGGTCGGTAGCGTGCGTTGTCGCGATTGGCTTGATGACATTCTACATTGACGCGGTGTTTGCCGTGCTGACGCGTATTGCCGTTTCCGGTATGCAGGGGCTGGGGTTGTCTGTGCAGATGCCGACTCTCCAGCCAGATGCGTTCCCATTCTGGGATTCCACCATGATGGTGCTGTCGATTGTGGCGATGATCCTGATGACGCGCAAATACGTCGAGAACTGGCTGCTGTGGGTGGTGATTGATGTGATAAGCGTGGTGATTTTTGCTTATCAGGGCGTGTATGCGATGGCGGTAGAGTATGCGATCCTGACGCTGATTGCCCTGAACGGCTCCTGGCTGTGGATTAAGAGCGCTCAGGAAAACCGCGTCAGCACGGTTTCACACGGCGCGTAAGCCAAATTTAATGCTTGTGGTGGTGACCTTCTGCATCATGGCTTTCATGATGATGACTTTCCTGATAGTGGAAATCACAGTGGTCATCATCACAGCGTTGATATTCCATCTGAACCGTCGCGTGTTCAATCTGGTAATGCTTCAGTAAATATTCCTGAATACGTCTTAACAACGCATCGTGATCGTGAGGGGGAACCACCTGTGCATGCAGCGTCATCATCGGTTTCTCGCCCACCTGCCATAAATGCACATGGTGAATGTTTCTAACCTCGGGAATATTCAGCGTCAGATCTTTCTGTAGAACCTCAACGCTGAGCTGGCTCGGCGTACCTTCCAGCAACTCGTGAATGCTCTCTTTCAATAACGCCCACGCACTACGCAGCACCAGACATGACACCAAAATAGAGAGAATCGGGTCGATAGGCGTCCAGTTGGTATAAAGAATGATAATGGCAGCAGCAATCGCGCCAACGGATCCGAGCAGATCGCCCAGCACATGCAGGGCCGCCGCGCGGACGTTAATATTTTTCTCTTCGCTGCCATGATGTAACAGCCAAAATGCCACGATATTTGCCACCAACCCGGCAACAGCGACAAGCAGCATAGGGACGCCAGCGACGGGCTGGGGATCATAGAAGCGCTGAATAGCTTCCCAGAAGATGAAGGCGGTAATCAGTATCAGCGTCAGCGCGTTCACAAAGGCGGCGAGGGTAGTGAGTCGCAAATAGCCAAAGGTATGGCGAGCAGTAGGTTTGCGCTGTGCGAAACGTACGGCAACAAGCGCGACAAACAGCGCGGCGGCGTCCGTTAACATATGGCCTGCATCCGCCAGCAGGGCGAGGGAGCCGGACAGCAGGCCGCCAATGACTTCTGCCACCATAAACGTGGCGGTAATGACAAATGCGGCCAGCAGACGTTTACTGTTACCTGATTCTGTGTGGCTGTGGTTATGTGCCATAGATCACCCTGAGTTGCGGTTTTATCCTACTTTACTGAAACCCACAGAGAAAACCTATTCTGTGGTTCACCCGATCTGTCCGTTGCGCTATTTTCTGGTGAAAATAGGACGGATGCGGTATCTGAGAGCATTTGATCGCGTAAATCCCGCTGATTTTAGCGCCCCGACAACACCAGCTTGACATATAATAATCAATCTTCAATATGAAACATCCCGTTTCTCAGACGACCCGTACAGGCGGGATGGCGCGTATTGGATGGGGTTAACATACCGTTTCGGAACCGATGGATTTATTTATGAATTACCAAAATGATGATTTAAGAATTAAAGAAATTAATGAACTTTTGCCGCCGGTTGCTTTGCTAGAAAAGTTTCCAGCCACGGAGAAGGCCGCGGAAACGGTATCGTTCGCGCGTACTGCCATCCATAAAATTCTTAACGGCAATGACGACCGCCTGCTGGTGGTGATTGGTCCTTGCTCGATCCACGACACGAAAGCAGCAAAAGAGTATGCCGCGCGTCTGTTGGCGCTGCGTAACGAGCTGAGCGACGATCTGGAAGTGGTTATGCGGGTTTATTTTGAAAAACCACGCACCACGATTGGCTGGAAAGGGCTAATCAACGATCCGCACATGGACAATAGTTTCCAGATCAATGACGGCCTGCGCATTGCACGCCAACTGCTGCTGGAAATTAACGACATCGGTTTACCGGCTGCGGGTGAGTTTCTGGACATGATCACGCCGCAATATATGGCGGATCTGATGAGCTGGGGCGCTATCGGCGCACGTACGACAGAATCTCAGGTACACCGTGAACTGGCATCCGGCCTGTCATGCCCTGTCGGTTTTAAAAACGGCACCGATGGTACGATCAAGGTCGCGATTGATGCGATCAACGCCGCCAGCGCACCACATTGCTTCTTGTCTGTCACCAAATGGGGCCATTCGGCTATCGTGAATACCAGCGGTAACAACGATTGCCACATTATTCTGCGCGGCGGTAAAACGCCGAACTACAGCGCTGAGCACGTGAAAGACGTGAAAATTGGTCTGGAAAAAGCGGGCCTGACACCGCAGGTCATGATCGATTTCAGCCATGCGAACAGCAGCAAGCAGTTCAAAAAGCAGATGGATGTCTGCACTGACGTCTGCGGGCAGATCGCGCAGGGCGAGAAAGCGATTATGGGCGTGATGGTGGAAAGCCATCTGGTCGAAGGCAACCAGAATCTGGAAAGCGGCGAGCCGCTGGTTTATGGCCGCAGCGTGACCGATGCCTGCATTGGCTGGGAAGATACAGAATCCCTGCTGCGTCAACTGGCTTCTGCGGTACGCGAGCGCCGTAGCAAGTAATATCGAATAGCATGCTATATAAAAAACCCGGCACAGGCCGGGTTTTTGTCATTCAGGGGAAAATTACTTCGCTTTACCCTGATTCGCTACTGCGGCAGCTTTTGCAGCGATTTCGTCTGCGTTGCCCAGGTAGTAACGTTTGATAGGCTTGAAGTTCTCGTCGAACTCATAAACCAACGGCACGCCAGTTGGGATATTCAGTTCCAGAATTTCGTCTTCGCCCAGGTTGTCCAGGTATTTCACCAGTGCACGCAGTGAGTTACCGTGAGCCGCAACGATCACACGCTCACCGCTTTTGACGCGTGGCAGGATGGTTTCGTTCCAGTAAGGCACAACACGTTCGATGGTCAGCGCCAGGCTTTCAGTCAGCGGCAGCTCTTTGTCGCTCAGAGCAGCGTAACGCGGATCGTGACCTGGGAAACGTTCGTCATCACGCGTCAACTCTGGAGGCGTAATCGCAAAACCACGACGCCATTGTTTAACCTGCTCGTCACCGTATTTCTCAGCGGTTTCGGCTTTATTCAGACCTTGCAGCGCACCGTAGTGGCGCTCATTTAGTTTCCAGGATTTCTCAACTGGCAACCAGGCTTGATCCAGCTCGTCCAGTACATTCCACAGTGTATGAATGGCACGTTTCAGCACGGAGGTATACGCGAAATCAAAGGCAAAACCTTCGTCTTTCAGCAGCTGACCTGCGGCTTTGGCTTCTGAACGGCCTTTGTCGGATAGATCGACATCGTACCAGCCTGTGAAGCGGTTTTCGTTGTTCCACTGGCTCTCACCGTGTCTTACCAGTACCAGCTTAGTTACAGCCATAGCTAAACTCCTTCCTATCCTAAGATTTCTGTGATAACTGATTTCATTATAGGGGTGTAGAACGGTTATCGGCAATCGATAGTCGATGGCAAGCGTGATTTATCCGCAGGTTGTTTGCGTAAAATCACGCTCTGGCTTTACCGTTTCAGCAAACCGGAATCCCCCTTGTGCAATAACAGGTAGACCGCTGGAATCACCAGCATCGACAGCAGAGGGGCACTCACCATCCCGCCTATCATTGGCGCGGCAATCCGCTGCATGATTTCGGATCCGCTGCCGCCCCCCCACATGATGGGGAGCAGCCCTGCCATAATCGTTGCCACGGTCATCATTTTTGGCCGTACGCGCAGAACCGCCCCTTCGTGGATGGCATCCATCAATTGCTGGCGTGACAGCGCCTGACCTGCCACACGGTGTTTCTCTACTGCATGGTTGAGGTACAGCAGCATGATGACGCCGAATTCCGCCGACACGCCCGCCAGTGCAATAAAGCCCACTGCACCCGCTACGGAAAGATTATAGCCAAGGAGATAGAGCAGCCAGACGCCGCCAATCAGCGCGAAAGGTAACGTTGCCATAATCAGCAACGCGTCTTTGATGCGGTTGAAGGTGACATACAGCAGCACAAAAATGATCAGCAGCGTAAAGGGCACGACGACTTTCATTTTTTCCGTAGCGCGTTCCAGATACTCAAACTGACCGGACCAGCTCAGTGAAACGCCTTCCGGCAGCGTGACCTGTTGGGCAACGGCCTGCTGCATGTCTTCAACGGCAGATTTTAGGTCGCGGCCGCGTAGATCGACATAAATCCAGTCCGACAAGCGGCTGTTTTCACTTTTTAGCATCGGTGGTCCTTCGTTGACGCGAATATCAGCCAGCTCTGCCAGCGTCACTCTGCTGCCGTTGGCCGTCACGATGGGCAGGTCACGCAATTTTTGTAGCGAATCGCGTAATTCACGCGGGTAGCGGATGTTGATGGGATAACGCTGGCGGCCTTCAATGGTTTCGCCGATATTTTGCCCGCCGATGAGTGTGGAAACCACCGACTGAAGCTCTTCGACGGACACGCCATAGCGTGCGGCGCGCTGACGGTTGATATCAATATCGATATAGCGCCCGCCCGCCAGCCGTTCCGCCAGGGCAGACGTCACGCCCGGAACCCGTTTCACCACCTGCTCGATTTGTGCAGCAGTACGCTCTATGTCTTCCAGATTATTGCCGTTAACCTTAATGCCCACCGGGCTTTTGATGCCGGTGGCCAGCATGTCCAGCCGGTTGCGAATCGGCGGTACCCACACGTTCGCGATACCCGGCAGGCTGACGGTACGATCCAACTCAGCCACCAACTTGTCCATGGTCATGCCCTCACGCCACTGGTCGCGCGGTTTCAGCCGAATGGTGCTTTCCAGCATGGTTAATGGTGCTGGGTCGGTTGCCGTTTCGGCACGGCCCGCTTTGCCGAAGACCGACTCGACTTCGGGCACGGTTTTAATCAGCCGGTCCGTCTGTTGCAGCAGTCGGCCAGCTTCCCGTGCAGAGATGCCGGGCAGGGTGGAAGGCATATACAGCAGATCGCCTTCATCCAGCGGTGGCATAAATTCGCTCCCCAGACGGCTGAGCGGAAAGAGCGTCAGTAGCAACAGCAGGCCGGAAATCAGCAGCGTGGTTTTCGGGTAGCTCAATACCTTTTGCAACACTGGGTGATAGGCTGCAATCAGCCAGCGGTTAATCGGATTCGCCTGTTCGTCCGGTATCTTGCCGCGTACGAAATACCCCATTAATACCGGCACCAGCGTAATTCCTAATCCGGCGGCGACGGCCATGGCATAGGTCTTGGTAAAGGCCAGCGGTGAAAACATGCGGCCTTCCTGTGCCTCCAGTGAGAACACCGGGACAAACGACAGCGTAATGATCAGCAGGCTGCAAAACAGCGCGGGACCCACTTCCACCGCAGCTCGTTCTGCCAACTGCCACCACTCGTTATTCTGCGGCTGCTTCCCTGGGTTTTCATGCCGCCACTGTTCAATGACTTTATGCATGTTTTCTATCATCACAATCGCGGCATCCACCATCGCGCCGATGGCTATCGCGATACCGCCCAGCGACATAATATTCGCGTTCACGCCCTGATAGCGCATGATGATGAACGCCCCCAGAATCCCCAACGGCAGGCTGATGATCGCCACCAACGCCGAGCGGAAGTGAAAAAGAAACAGGGCGCAGATGATCGCGACGACAACAAACTCTTCCAGCAGCTTGAAGCTGAGCGTATCGATGGCGTGTTCAATCAGCTGCGAGCGGTCGTAGGTTGGGACGATTTCTACACCTGCGGGCAGGCTTTTTTGTATTTCCTGTAACCGCGCTTTGACGGCATGCAGTGTATTCAGCGCATTCTTGCCATAGCGCAGGACGATGATGCCGCCCGCCACTTCGCCTTCGCCATTCAGTTCTGCGATGCCGCGCCGCATCTCCGGCCCTTCTCTGAGCGTTGCCACATCCTGCAACAGCACAGGAATGCCGTTGCGGGTAGTCATTACCACCTGGTTGAAATCTTGCGCGGTTTTCAGGTAACCGGTGGTGCGCACCATGTACTCCGCTTCGCCCAACTCCAGCACGGAACCGCCGTTTTCCTGATTGGCTGCTTGAACAGCGCTGACGATCTGCTGATGGGTGATGCCCTGCGTTCGCATGCGTTCTGGGTCGACGACGATCTGATACTGTTTGACCATACCGCCCACGCTGGCGACTTCTGCTACATCGGGAACGGTTTTCAGCTCATATTTCAGCAGCCAGTCCTGAAAACCGCGCAGATCGGCCAGACTGTATTTGCCGCTGCGATCGACCAGTGCGTATTCGTAGATCCAGCCGACGCCGGTGGCATCTGGGCCGAGCGAGGTTTTCGCATCGGCAGGCAGGCTGGATTGCACCTGACTGAGATATTCAAGCACACGGGAGCGTGCCCAGTAAGGATCGGTGCCGTCTTCAAACAGTACATAAATGTAGGCATCGCCGAACATGGAAAAGCCCCGTACCGTTTTGGAACCCGGCACGGAAAGCATGGTGGTCGTCAGCGGGTAGGTCACCTGATTTTCCACCACCTGCGGCGCTTTCCCCGGATAGCTGACGCGAATGATGACCTGTACGTCCGATAAATCGGGCAGGGCATCCAGCGGCGTTTTTTGTAGAGACAGCAGGCCCCACGCCGCCATGAGCAGCGCGGCCAGTAAAACCAGAAGACGGTTTTTGAGCGACCAGCGAATGATGTAGGCAATCATGGATGACCTCCGTGGCCAGCATGCGGGTCGTCAGCGGGTAAAAAATGCAGGACGCGAATCCCACTGTCGTCCATGCTGAACTGGAAACTGACGGTGCTGCCGATCCCCACTCCCTGTGGCAGCCCTGACGATGGCAGCGTGAAGTCCATCGTCATTGGCGACCAGTTGAGTGCCGGAACTGCTTCGTGTTCGATGGTGGCCTGATTGCCGTTTATCGCCCTGATGACTCCCTGAGTGTGGTAGCCCGCGGGGGCAGTCGGCGTTGCTGGGTTTGCCGATGTCTCCGCATCAAACTGTGGTAAGGCGCTGCGCAGGCTGGCTTCGGAATCAATCAGGAACTGACCCGAAGTGACTACGTTGTCGCCTGCTTTCAGTCCATCGATGATTTCCACCCAGTCGCCCAGCGATGCGCCTGCCGTGACGTTGCGTGGGGTGAAATGGCCGTTGCCATCACTCAGTAAGACCCGGTTTTGGCTACCGCTGACCAATAGCGCCTCCTGCGGGATCGCCAGACGCGGTTGTGCCTGAGCGTGAGAAAGCAGCACGGTCAGGTACATGCCGGGTTTAAGCTGCTGTTGCGGGTTATCCAGCACGACACGGGCTTTTAGCGTGCGCGTGGTACTGTCCAGTACGGGTAGCAGTTCGCTGATTTTGCCGTGGAAGGTTTTGTCCGGCCAGGCACGGCTGGTTGCGCTGATGTCGCTGCCGAGAGTGAGCTGTGCCGCCTGCGCTTCGGGGTAATCGACATCGATCCAAACTGGGTTCAGACTAGCAAGCTCGAATAACGGCTGAGCAGGGCTTAACTGCATGCCTTGCCGCACCTCCAGCTTATTCACATAGCCGTCTTCTGGTGCGGTAATCGCGATCCTGTCCTGTGGTTTGCCGCTCCGCTCGACCTGCCGAATAATCGCTTCCGGCATAAATAACAGCGCCAGCCGTTGGCGGGCTGATTGAGTCAGCATGTCGTCGCCCAACTGCCGTACCGCCAGATATTCGCGCTGTGCCGCCGCCCAGGTCGGGTTCCATAATGTGGCTAGCGTTTCGCCTTTCTTCACCTGTTGTTGCAGCGCATTGACCGTGAGTTTCTCGACAATGCCGCCGCTGGGTGCCACCAACGTGTGTAAACCGCGTTCGTTGAGGGCGACGGTGCCATAACCTGTAGTGCGGTCAGTCAGTTCGCGCATTTCCGCGCGGGTGGTGCGAACGCCGAGATTTTGTTGCTGACGAGCGCTGACGATGACACCGCCGTCCTCCTGCACGTAATCGGCGTAGCGGGGCACCAATTCCATATCCATAAAGGGCGATTTCCCCGGTTTGTCGAAACGTTTATCCGGCACCATCGGGTCATACCAATAGAGAACGGCACGTGCTGGCTCTGCGGTAGAAAGCGAGTGCGGCGTTTGCTGTTTGCCAACCAGATAACTCACGCCACCCGCGCTGAGAATAGCCAGTGTCATCAGGCTAAACCTCAATGATTTGTTCGTGACTGTTTTGCTCATCGCGTAGGGCTTCCTTGTGGTGTCAGATAACGGATGGCAGCCCAATATTGCGCCATCTCCCGAGCGGTATCCTGAGCGGCAATCCGGCTTTCGAGCAACGCCCGACGGGCATCCAGTACGGCGGAAAGATTACTGCTGCCGGATTGATACTGAGCCTGAATCAGTTTGATGCGCTGCTGTTGGAGAGGGAGAACCTCGTTGTTCTGGCGCTGCCAGCGAGACTGTGCGGCTTGATATTGAGCAATTAGCGTATTGAGTTGCGCCTGATGCTCTCGTTCGGTGAGCAACACTCTGTCGCGAGCTTCCATGCTGCGCGAGACGTCTGCGGCGTAGTCCTTGTCCTGACGCTTGGATGTGAACAGCGGCAGATCGACTGTCACCATCATGCCCGCCATATCGTCGTAATCATCTCCACGCTTCGCGTAATAGACTTCAACATCAACATTGGGGATCGTGGCAACGGCCGACTGTGCGGAGCGAGCCTGAGCCAGCTCGGCTTCACGCTGTGCCTGCTGCATTTCTGGATGCTGATGAATGGCATTGCCCAGCACCTCTGGTGAGGCTGGCAGCCGTTCAAAGCGGGGAAGATCGCCGTTTACATTGATATCTGCGATGCCGGTAAGCTGCACCAGCCGGGCATGTGCGATGCGAGTATCCCGTTCTGCATCAGACTGCCTGTCCTGCATGGTTGCCAACGTCAGGCGGGCATCCAGCACGCTACTGGTTTCACCGCCTGCCGCCACATTCGCTTTTTGCGATGCGATCTGCCGCTGGCTTTCTGTGACCAGTGCTGTGACCTCGCCCAACGCTTTCTGTGAGAGTGCCAGATCCAGCCATGCCTGTGCCGTTTCCCGTTGCAGACGAGCACGGATACTCTCGCTATTACTTTGTAGCGCATCGGCTTCTACCCGAATGGCCTGCGCTTTGCTATCACGCTTACTGCTGCTGACGTAGGTCTGCATGATGCCGATACGCTGCATCGTCATCCCTTCTCGCGTGAGTCGGCTACCGTTGTTGCCGCCTAATGGCAGATTTTCGACGCCAAATTTCAACTTAGGGTCGGGAAGCTGCGTGGCAGAGTCGGCCATGTTCTGGAGCGCGTTAATCTGGTGTTGATTGGCTGACAGGTCGGCGGAATAACGCTCTGCCGCCTGTAAAGCCTGTTCAAGACTCAGATCTGCCGCAAAGACGGCGGCAGGCAGCCACAGCAACATCGCCAGACACGCGCGCGCAGCGTCGTGTTTGGATAAGTTCATGTTGTGCTCCGGTTAAGGCTGCTGTGGCGTAATCGCGGTCAGGATGTAGCCGCTATCCTTCTGGATAAAGCTGAACGTGACTGGGGTGTTGGCTGGCAATGGCGTTATTTCTCCGCTGGATGGCAGCGTGAAGGCCATCGTCATGGCAGGCCATTTGAGGCCGGCAATCGGCGCGTGGGAGAGCGTGACGCTGTTAGCGTTCCACTGCTTAACAATCCCAGTGGTCTGATAAACGGCTGTCGTAGCCGCTGGGGGAGTGGTCGGCATCATCGCGTGATGCTGGTGGTCGTTGGCCCACACGGGGAAGATGAAGGAAGAAACAGAAAAAATCAGGCCGCTAATCAGCGCCATATAAGTAATACGCATAAAAAAATCCCAATAAAAATAATTGATAAACAAGACGTTGCGCCCGCTGGCGCAGGGGTTATCAATCGCTTGGGTTATTCTCTAAATCGGCAGAAGCGGATCTCAGCCGGAGGGCCGACCGCAGGGGGGGAAAGCCAGACATCAGAGGCTGGGGTAAGGTGGACAGGGTTATCCGCTAAGACCAGCTCACCGCTGACCGGCAGTGCTAATAATGCCAGCGAGCCATTATCCTGCTTCACGCTATCCGGCACGCAGTGTTTTTCGCACAGCGGCGTTTGCTGGTCAGCAGCGTAAGACGCTGTAGCCGTATGCTGAGCGTGAGATGATAACGGCTGAATGTCAGCCTGTTGCAGATGTGCCTGATGCTGGATAGCGGGGGAGGTCTGGCTGATTGTCATATCGCATTGATGACCTGCGATAGCCAGTTGCGCATTCAGGAAAAGCCAGCACAGCGCCAGTAGCCATCCCCACCTGCCTTTATGGCGCAGATGATGAATGAATAATGGTGACCGTGATGATGCGGACATAGCGTTTCCTTTTTGAACCTCATAGCAGTGTAAGCGTCTGAGTTGGAATGCGGCAAGCGGGGAATGGCATAGTTTTGTAAAGTAGTTTTGTAAATTGGCAGATAGCCATCTGCCAATGTTATCAATGGGTTAATTATCTTTTGCTGTTCGGTTACTGGGTAAGGAACTGGTACGTGGTATCCGAGCGATAGACTTTCCCCGGTTTCAGCCAGCAGTCGGGCTGCGGCCAGTCTGGGTGATTTGGGCTGTCCGGCAGGAACTCGCTTTCCAGTGCGACACCGGCATAGTTTTCATACTGACCGCCGTCACGCGAGGGGGTTCCGGCCAGAAAGTTGCCGCTATAGAGCTGTAAGGCGGGGGCGCTGGTGAAAACGCTCATCAGCACGCGGCCATCGGATGACCACAAATTGGCAGCCGGGCTTTCGCTGGAACCGCAGGTGCGATGCAATAAATAAGCGTGATCGTAGCCACCGACGGCCATTTGATCGCTGTCGCGCAGGAAATCTTCTTCCAGCGTTTTGGGTTGGCGGAAATCCATTCCGGTCGCGTTTACTGGTGTCAGATCGGCGTTGGGAATGCCCGCGCTATTGACCGGCAAATAATAGTCGGCAAACAGCTGCAATTGGTGCTTACGGACGTCAGTCAAATCGCCATCAAGGTTGAAATACGCGTGGTTGGTCAGACAAACGGGGCAGGCTTTCTCTACGGTCGCCTGATACGAGATTTCCAGCGAGTTATGTTCGGTCAGCGCGTACGTCACCTGTACGTTGAGATGCCCCGGATACCCTTGATCGCCATCCGGTGAATGCAATTGGTAAGTCACTTGCGTTGCATCCTGACTGGCGATTCGCCAGCGGCGGGCATGAAAGCCTTCTGGGCCACCGTGCAGCTGGTGTTCATTCTGGTTTGGAACCAGATGAAACGTTTCGGTTTCTCGACTGAACGTGGCTTTGGCTATGCGGTTGGCATAGCGGCCAATCGATGCGCCGAGATAAGCGCTTTGTCGCGGATACTGCTCGGGTGAGGCACAGCCCAGTAGGACTTCTCGCACCTCACCTTCCGGTAGCGGGAGCGCACAGGAAAGCCAGGTTGCACCCCAGTCCATCAGGCTCACGCGCATACCTGCCTGATTCTGCAAGGTCGTTAACTGAAACGGCTGACCATCGGGTGCCAGCGTGCTAAGACTTTCATTCAACATGACTTGCTCCTGTAGAGGCCCGATAAATAGAGAGGGTTGGCCGATGTCTGCAATGTTAGGGGAAGGCCAGCAGATCGGCTCTTCCCCCTAATCCGTCACTCGGTGTGAAAACGCGCCGTCACGCTTCGTCGTACCCATTGGGGTGGTTGGATTGCCAGCGCCAGGTGTCTTGCGCCATTTCTTCCAGCGAGCGTGTGACTCGCCAGTTAAGATCTTTCGCTGCACGCTCGGCATCTGCCCAATAAGCAGGCAGATCGCCCTGACGACGCGGGGCAAAATGGTAAGCCAGCGGTTTGCCACAGGCCTGACTAAAAGCCTCGACGACCTGCAATACACTGTAGCCTACGCCTGCGCCCAGATTATAAATATGCACGCCAGCACGATTTTGCAGGGTGTTCATGGCGGCGATATGACCGTCAGCCAGATCGACGACGTGGATGTAATCTCGCACGCCAGTGCCGTCAGCGGTAGGGTAGTCATTACCGAAAATCGCCAGCGAGTCGCGACGGCCTACCGCAACCTGAGCGATATAAGGCATCAGGTTATTAGGCACACCTTGCGGATCTTCGCCCATTTCACCCGATGGATGGGCACCCACTGGGTTGAAATACCGTAACAGCGTAATACTCCATTCCGGTTCAGCATGCTGTAAATCTTGTAGGATTTGCTCGACCATCAGCTTGCTGCGGCCATAAGGACTGGCAGGGTGCCCTGTGGGGAAACTTTCCTGATAGGGCGTACGCGGTTGATCGCCATAGACGGTGGCAGAGGAGCTAAAAATCAGGTTTTTCACGCCGGCTTTCTTCATCGCCTCTACCAGCACGAGCGTACCGTAGACGTTATTATCATAGTAGCTCAACGGTTCACGCACTGACTCGCCCACGGCTTTTAAGCCGGCAAAGTGGATGACAGAATCAATGGAATGCGTAGCGAAAATATCGTCCAGCAGTGCGCTGTCGCGGATATCGCCCTGATAAAAAACGGGTGTTTTATCGGTTAAGCGTGTAATGGTTTTAACGACGCTAGCCTTGCTGTTGCACAAGTTATCGAGAATGATGGGAGTGTGCCCAGCAGCGAGCAACTGTACGCAAGTATGACTCCCTATGTAACCGCTACCACCTGTAACAAGAACGTTCATAATAACCTCTATTATCGCAATACGGCAAAATAACATGGCTGGATGCTGAAAAAGGTGATCTGCAGCGAGAATCAGCACCTGTTATCGATGATTTTTTTACGAATAACCTTAGCTAAGTATAGATTACAGTGTAAATGAGACTCGCTTTTTACCCTACATTTTATTTTGTGGTAGCGTTATCATCCCTGCTTTCAGGTGTTATTGACATAACGCATCAATCTGGTAGCCGTAGATATCATTTTGCGGGACGAAAGTGAGCCGATGCGTGATGCACGTTGGCGCGTCTTCTGCGTGATGCGAGACAAAGAGTAGCTGCGTTTCGCCCTCGCCAATCAAGATATCCAGCCAGCGGCGTACCAGTTGGCGATTGAGCGGATCAAGCCCCTGTAGCGGTTCGTCAAGAATGAGTAGGGCAGGGTGTTTGACTAATGCGCGGGCAATCAGCGTCAGACGCTGCTGGCCCCAGGAGAGCGACTGAAACGGCGTATTGGCGATAGCGCCATTGAGCCCAAGCAGAGTGAGCCACTGTTCTGTCAGGTGGCGCTGACGGTCGGAAACGGCCTGATAAATCCCGATAGAGTCAAAAAAGCCCGACAGGATAACGTTGCGCACGCTGGTGCTGACGCGGTAATCCAGATGAAAGCTGCTGCTTACGTAACCGATGTGGCGCTTGATGTCCCAAATGGTTTCACCGCTGCCACGTTTACGGCCAAACAGCATGAGGTCGTTACTGTAGCCTTGCGGATGGTCGCCTGTAATCAGGCTGAGCAGTGTCGATTTCCCCGCGCCATTGGGCCCGATAATCTGCCAATGCTGACCGGGTAATACTTCCCACGTTAGCTCGTGCAGAATAGGGCGATCATTGTACTGCACCACGCCGTTACGCAGCCTAATGCGTGCCTCGTCAGATGGCAGCGTCATATATCGCTGCGGATCTTCCGGCTCTGGCAGCGAACTTCCCGACAGTTTTTCGCTAAATGCGAGCTGGGCCACCAGCGCTTCAGAGAGGATCGTTTCACGCTCGCCGACGCGGGTCAGCGTACAGTCTGCTAGTACACCGACATGGTTGATAAAGTCAGGTATATCGTCAAAGCGGTTCAGAATAAGCACCAGCGTGTAACTGGTGCCTGCCAGTTTCCTCAGCTCATCGGCAAGTTGCTGGCGGGAGGCAACGTCCAACCCATCGAAAGGCTCATCGAGAATCAGCAGGTCGGGCTGGGGCATCAGCGCCTGACATAGCATCGCTTTACGGGTTTCCCCCGTAGAGAGGTACTTGAAGCGCCGCTCCAGCAAATGCGCAATACCAAACTGGTGTGCCAGCTGTTGGCAACGCGCGGGATCGTTGAGGCTATCCTGAATCACTTCTGCCGTGGTGCGGCCAGTGTCGTCTTCACCTTCACTGAGCAGATCGGTGTTATTGCGCTGCCACTCGTCGGAAACCAGTTTTTGTAATTGTTCAAATGACAGGCGAACAGGGCGTTGAAATCCCGTGGTTCGCTCACCACTCAATAGCGACAGTTCGCCGGATAGCGACCGTGCCAATGCAGATTTACCACTTCCGTTGGCCCCGACAAAGGCCCAGCACTGGTTTTGTTCGAGCGTCAGGTCGTCCAGACGCAGCATGCGGGTGTCGCTGAGACGAAACAGCCCCTGAGTGATGTTTAACAATGACATTCTCTATCCTTCGTCAGACGGCGATAGCGCTAAAGCGACATTAACAAAGTGTGGCGATGATGACCCGGTCCGCATTGAAGCAGGCTTTCACATCCGCTCCCTGTTGCAGCTTTTGCTGCTCAAGCAAGGCATTCGGCACCATGGCACACAGGGTTTCCCCCCCGGTCAGCGTAATCAGAATTTCGCTGTTTTCTACACCGTGCTGAATGGCCTGAATTTGTCCGGGCAAAATGTTATCGACCGCGGGCGTGTTGGATGTGGCAGCGTACACATCGATCCACGGTGCTTTAATCAGTGCCAACACCTCTTTCCCTTTCTGCAATTGCAGGCGCTCGGCGCTTTGTTGCGTAATCAGGGCGCTGATCGTTGTTTTACCATCGGCGAGTAAAATATCCAGATGTTGTTGCACCTGTTCTTCGCTGCGTGCGAGCACGGTTCCAAAAAACTGATTACGGGCGCTGGTTTGCAGCGAGAAACGCGCGATGGCTGCCAGCAGGCTATCTAACGGCAGACCGTCTTCCTGCAAGACATCAAAGGCTTTTTGCTGAATCTGCGCGAGCAAATCGTACAACTGGAGAAGACGTTCGCCGTAGCGGGTGAGCTGAGCCCCGCCACCGCCTTTGCCGCCGGTCATGCGTTCGACGATGGTCTGTTCGGCTAGCTGGTTCATCTCATTGATGGCATCCCAGGCGCTTTTATAGCTAATCCCCGCCAGTTTGGCCCCCTGGCTGATTGAACCGGTATGACGAATTTGCTTGAGCAATTCAATGCGCCGCGGATCGGCGAATAAACGCTGTTGGAGTTTCAGGGTGAGAAGAATTTCAGCCTGCATAGTGAGGGCACCGTTGGTGAGTTTACTTCTCTGTATTGTCGCTATTTTCTTCATCAGGGGCAAATCGCACAAATAGACGCACTAATTTCTATTACTGCGGTAGACTACGTGGCAATTACGACGATCTCGGTTTACAGTGAAATAGCGCATTGTACCCTAGATAATTCGGGTTGCGTGAAGGCGGCAACCGCGCGAATCCTCAGGAGCTTACACAAGTAAGTGACTGGGGTGAGTAAGGGCGCCAACGCACAAGCAGCTTGAAGTATGACGGGTATAGACGGGCTAAAGTAACGGTAACCGTTGCAACAAGTGAGGTAAGCATGTTGGAGTTATTGAAGAGCCTGCTGTTTGCAGTTGCCATGGTTCCTGTGATGATGGTGATTATCATGGGCTCGATTTATTGCCTGGGCGAAGTGTTTAACGTGTTGTCCCGCATCGGTCATTCCGACGGTCAGCGCGCAAAGAATCAGCACTGATTCACGATCCTTTCCTATTTTGATGTCCGGCTTCTGGCCGGACATTTCTTTTCTACCCCCATATCTACCCTAAATAATTCGAGTTTCAGGCAGGCGGCAAGAGAAGGAATCCCGATGAGCTTACTCAGGTAAGTGATTCGGGTGAGTGAACGTAGCCAACGCACATGCAACTTGAAGTATGACGGGTAATATACCTCTTTAAAGCGCATGACACTGCTTCATCATTCGTTATATCATTATTTACACAACGATAATTGTCAGGAGACAAGAATGAAGCAGCAATGGTTAAAATGGTTTGCCGCACTAACCCTCAGTGCAGGAATGGCGTTGCCCGCTGTAGCAGAAGATAAAGTCACGGTGTTCGCCGCGGCATCACTGACCAATGCGTTGCAGGAAATCGCTACGCAATATCAGAAAGAGAAAAACGTCGCTGTCGTCGCGTCTTATGCCTCATCCTCAACGCTAGCTCGCCAGATTGAGCAAGGTGCGCCTGCCGATCTGTTCATCTCCGCTGACCAACAGTGGATGGACTACGCGCAGGATAAAAACCTGATGGATACCGCGACGCGTCACACGCTGCTGGGCAATGAGCTGGTGGTGATTGCGCCGAAGGCGAGTGCGCAGAAAGACATTAAAATTGACGATAAAACCAACTGGAAAAGCCTGCTAAAAGGCGGACGTCTGGCCGTTGGCGACCCAGATCACGTGCCTGCTGGGATCTATGCCAAAGAAGCCTTACAGAATCTGAAAGTCTGGGATGAACTTTCCCCGCTGATGGCGCGTGCCAACAACGTACGGGCAGCGATGGCGCTGGTGGAACGTGAAGAAGCCCCGCTGGGCATCGTTTACGGTTCTGATGCGGTTGCCAGCGACAAAGTTAAGGTTATCGGTACATTCCCAGCGACGAGCCACAAGCCTGTCGAATACCCGATGGCGATAGTCAAAGAGCATAAAAACGCGGCGGTTACCGGTTTTTATGACTACCTGAAAACGCCGGAAGCAGCAGCCGTATTTAAACGTTACGGCTTCGCGCCGCGTTAATGATGCTGAGTGATTACGAATGGCAGGCGGTTGAGCTGAGCCTCAAAGTTTCCGTTGTGGCTGTGGCGTGCAGCTTGCCGTTTGGGATACTGATGGCGTGGATTTTGGTGCGCTGTCGGTTCCCCGGCAAATCACTGCTGGATAGCATTATCCATTTACCACTGGTGTTACCGCCCGTGGTTATTGGCTATTTGCTGCTGGTGGCGATGGGAAGACGCGGTGTAATCGGTTCCTGGCTCTATGACTGGTTCGGTTTCAGCTTTAGTTTTAGCTGGCGCGGTGCTGCACTAGCGTCGGCGATTGTCGCGTTTCCGCTGATGGTTCGGGCGATCCGTCTTTCGCTTGATGCTGTCGATACGCATCTGGAACAGGCTGCTCGGACATTGGGTGCCTCGCCCTGGCGCGTGTTTTTCACCATCACATTACCTCTCTCTTTTCCCGGGATTGTTGTTGGAACCGTATTGGCGTTTGCCCGTTCGCTTGGCGAGTTTGGCGCGACCATTACGTTTGTTTCTAACATTCCTGGCGAAACCCGAACCATTCCACTGGCGATGTATACCCTGATTGAAACGCCCGGCGCGGAGGCTGATGCAGCAAGACTGTGTAGCATTGCCATCGTCTTGTCGCTGGCTGCGCTGTTAGCATCGGAATGGCTAACAAACTGGAGCCGCAAGCGGTTGGGGGGATAATGCTGCAACTCGATTTTCATCAACAGCTGGGTAGCCTCGAACTTCGCGTTCAGTCTGAACTGCCTGCGAACGGTATTACCGCTATTTTCGGCGTATCCGGGGCAGGGAAAACCTCGCTGATCAACGCTGTTGTTGGCCTGACTCGGCCAGATAGCGGACGGATTGTGCTCAATAATCATGTGCTGGTGGATACGCAGCAGCGTATTTTTCTTCCGCCGGAAAAGCGGCGAATCGGCTATGTATTTCAGGATGCTCGGCTGTTTCCGCACTATCGCGTGCGCGGTAATCTACGCTACGGTATGGCTGAGACAATGGAATCGCAGTTCGATGATATCGTCAGTTTACTGGGTATCGAACTGCTGCTAAATCGCTATCCACGGACGCTGTCCGGTGGAGAGAAACAGCGTGTCGCGATTGGTCGGGCCTTGCTGACCACACCGGAATTGCTGCTCATGGATGAACCGCTGGCGTCGCTGGATTTACCCAGAAAGCGCGAGCTGTTGCCGTATTTGGAACGTCTGGCGAAAGAAGTCAATATTCCGATCCTGTATGTCAGCCACAGTCTTGAAGAGATTGTCCGGTTAGCCGATCATGTTGTGGTGCTCGATAAAGGCAAAGTGAAAGCGCAGGGTCTGCTGGAAGAGGTGTGGGCTAGCAGCGCGCTACGCCCGTGGTTACCGAAAGACGAACAGAGCACTATTTTGAGTACGCGTGTGTTGGCTCAGCATGAGCATTACGCGATGACGGCGCTGGCATTAGGCGACCAGCAGGTGTGGGTCGGAAAAGTCGAACTCCCGCAGGACGCTGCGTTACGCATTCGCGTGAATGCTGCCGATGTCTCTCTGGTGCTACAGCCACCGGAAAAAAGCAGCATCCGTAATGTGCTGCGTGCCAGCGTGGTGGAGTGCATTGATGTCGATGGACAGGTTGAAGTGAAGCTTGCGGTCGGCCAGCAGACGCTGTGGTCCCGTATCACACCGTGGGCACGGGACGATCTCATGCTTCATCCTGGGCAAACGATCTATGCGCAGATTAAGAGCGTGTCGATCACGGCGTAACGATAGGCTGATGATAAAGGTATTGTTCCACCCACATCTAGCGCGCAGTCTATCAGTCTCTGTATGAAAAACTGAGTAAGGTAAAAAGTAAGTAAGGAATAGATTCAACCTGCGGTCAGCGGACCGCAGGTTATCAGATATGAAAAAGGATTGGTTTTATTCTATTCAGGTTAGCTGGATGCCCGTTCGACAAACGTCCATTCCAGTAGGCGCTTTTCTGTTTCGCTGTCCGGCTGGTCGATCTGTTGTAATAACAGCTTCACGGCCTCTCTGCCGATATGTGCGGATGGCTGTTGAATCGTACTGAGCTGAGGCGAGGTGATGTAGCCCAGCTCCGAACCATCGAAACCGATCACGGCAATATCCTGCGGCGCACTTAGCCCCGCCTCACAGATGGCAGACAGCGCGCCTGCGGCCAGCGTATCGGAGACCACAAAGACGGCATCCGGGCGTTCTGTAGCGTTAAGCAGTGCAGTCATTGCCGCTTTTCCGCCTTCATAGCTCAGCGCACTGGCATATTCTACCTTGCTATAATCAAGCACATTCCCTGCGATCACGTCACGATAGCCTTTCTCTCGCTGTTGGGCGTAGAGGTAATTCATATCGTGGTTAATCATGGCGATACGACGGCGGCCTTTGTCAATAAAGTGATTAATCACGAAGCGGGATGCCTCTGCGTCATCAATACCGACGGATGAAACGGCGGACGTATCATCATGCTCGGCACACTGCACCCAAGGTGCGGCACCAATCATGTCCTGAAGCGCAGACAGCGTTGAAATGGCGTCCATGGTGATCACGCCATCGACCATTTTGCCGGACAGCAGTTGCAGGCTGGAGTGGGCGCGAACGATGTCGGAGCCGGAGTTGCACAGCAGAATGCGGTAGCCGTTTTCTTCCGCTTCCGCCTCAATGCCTTTCACCACATCGGCGCAGAAGGGGTTGGCAATGTTGGAAACCATGACCAATAACATCTGGCTGCGCGCGGTACGTAGCTGCCGGGCCAGTAAGTTCGGCTGATAATTGCTGCTTTTTATCGCATTGAGAACACGTTCCCGGTTTTGCGGTTTCACGCTACCAATGTTGTTCAACACCCGTGAAACGGTGGCAACCGAGACCCCCGCTATCCGTGCTATTTTTTGAATCGACATAATTCAGAAGGCACTCACGCTACTTATGCTTGGCTGAGCAGATTACCATAAATATCTCTGGCTGCATCCCGCAGGCGTCGCACCTGCGGGATGAATACCGTGAGAGAATAAACGGTCTGATGCCTTAATTGGCGACCTTCACCCACGTTTGTTGCTGATGGCTTTGCACGATGGCGTCAATGATGAACATGATGTTCGCGCCATCGTAGAAGGTGGCGAAGTTGCACGGATCGACGCACGGCTGTTTGCCGTCACGCAGATAGGTATAAAAGTTCGCCATCATGTTCTTGAACGCATCTGGCCAGCCTTCGATATGCCCACCGGGAAAGTGGACCGCGGCGGCGGCTTCTGGGTTCAGCAGTCCAGGATCGTCCGACAACATCTGATTCGGTTTATCACGATGACCGATCCACAGCTGTTGCGGCGTTTCCTGATCCCACGCCAGCGACTGTTCACTGCCATTCACTTCAAACGTCAGGCGATTTTTCCGGCCAGCGCTGACCTGAGAAACGGTAAAGGATCCACGGCTGCCATCCTCAAAGCGCAGTAACACGGTCGCGTAGTCTTCGGTCTTGACCGGTTTGTTGTCGTACTCTGGCGGCGCATCGGATGATGAGAATGTGGCTGTGCCGTTCCGATTGGATTTTCGGATCGGATGGACGATGGCTAAATCGGCGAAGACGTCGACAATTTTCCGACCGGAGATAAACTGCACCGTGTCGCACCAGTGCGAGCCGATGTCGGCCACTGCACGGGAAACGCCGCCGTACTCCGGTTCAACACGCCAGTTATAGTCGGTGTCGTGCAGCATCCAGTCTTGCAGATAGCCACCGTGTACGACAAAGACGCGGCCGATCTCCTGACGCTTAATCATGCTGGCAGCCTGCTGCACCATGCCAAATTGGCGATAGACAAAGCTGACCCCGTGGACAACGTCTTTTTCTTCCGCCAGCGCCACCAGTTCACGCGCTTCCTCGCTGGTCATACACAGCGGCTTTTCCGAAAAGACGTGCTTGCCTGCCTGAATAATCTGCTTATTGATCGCCGCATGAAGATGGTTCGGCGTGCAGTTATGGATCGCATCAATACCGGGATGATTTAACAAATCAGCGACGCTGCCGTAGGCATGAGGAATGTTGAGCTGACGCGCTTTTTGCTGTGCCAGATCGAGCGAGTTTTCTGCCAGCGCCACCACCTCAACGAAGCCAAGGCGACGAATCGCTTCAATATGTGCTGGGCCAATAAAACCGGAACCAATAATGCCAACGCGAATCATTCTGCGTTCTCCTCTTTTAATCCCAACATTTTTCTGACTAACGGACGATCGTCGCTGGTCGCAGCGAAATCGTCAAAAGCGCGTCCTGCGACGGGAATAATGTGGCGGTTGATGAATGCAGCCCCTTCTTTCGCACCGCAGTTGCTGTCTTTCAGGCAGCATTCCCACTCCAGCACCGCCCAACCGTCGTAGTCGTATTGGGCCAGCTTGCTGAAGATGCCGCCGAAATCGATCTGACCATCTCCCGGTGAGCGGAAGCGCCCGGCGCGTTCAGCCCATGACTGATAGCCGCCGTAGACGCCGCTTTTGCTCGACGTGTTAAATTCCGCATCTTTCACATGGAACGCTTTGATTCGTGCATGGTAGCGATCGATAAAGCCGAGGTAGTCCATCTGCTGTAAATGCATATGGCTAGGATCGTAAAGAATGTTGGCGCGCGGGTGATGATTGACGACATCAAGGAAGCGTTCAAAGGTTACGCCGTCGTGTAAATCTTCTCCCGGATGCAGCTCATAGCACACATCCACGCCGTGCTCGTCAAAACAGTCGAGGATCGGCGTCCACAGGCGACCGAGTTCTTTAAAGGCTTCCTGAATCAGGACTTCTTTACGCGGTGGCCAGGGGTAAAAATAGGGCCAGGCCAGCGCACCGGAAAATGTAGCGTGGGCGTTTAGTCCTAAGCGTGAAGAGGCCTTTGCTGCCTGCTTGGTTGCCGCGATAGCCCACTCTTGGCGAGCCTGTGGATTGCGGCGGTAAGCCGGTGGTGCGAAATCGTCAAAGGCATCGTCATACGCAGGGTGGACGGCAACCAGTTGGCCTTCCAGATGGGTCGACAGTTCGCTGATGGTCAGCCCATGCTGTGCCAATAGACCTTTCACATCATCACAGTATGTTTGGCTGTCGGCGGCTGTAGCCAGATCGAAAATGTGCGAGTGATTGCAGGGGATTTGTAGCGCTTTAAAGTCTAATCCGGCTGCCCATTGCGCCAGATTTTCCAGCGTGTTAAAGGGAGCCTGATCGCCAATATACTGGGCGAGAAAAATACCCGGTCCTTTTAACGTCTTCATTATTACCTCCTTTGGCAACGGGTGTGGTCATGAATACCGTTGCACGATTGCGATAGCGGAGAATGCAGTGGGATGAGGTGCCATAGGCGACCTCATCCCATTTTTTCGTTAACTAATCCGTCTCAAATGCTTAAGCCCGCTCTTCTTTATATTTGAAGGAGAAGAGGAAAATGACGGCGATGATGGCTGCGGCAACCGCAGGGATCCACCAGAAGGTCGCCCAGATTTCAGGCGCGTTTAACGTGCCGTTGTTGAAGAGACGGTTATAGAGCGCACCGGAAACCTGTGAGCCCAGCAGCATACCGATACCGTAGGTGAACAGGACCACCATACTTTGTGCCTGACCTTTGATTTTCTCTCCCGCGATGCGGTCGGTATAGATGAAGCCAATGACGAAGAAGAAGTCATAGCAGATACCGTGCAGCAGGATACCGATGTAGAGCAACCAGCGTGTTTCTTCATTCACGCCCATCGCGAAGAGGGCATAGCGTACGAACCACGCCAGCATGCCGATGAACAGCATGTATTTCACGCCCAGCTTTCTAAACAGCAGCGGAATGATCAGCATGAAGACGATTTCGGACATCTGACCAAACGACATCGCGGTGCTGACGTCGCTGATACCCGCATTGCTCAGGAAGGAGGCGGTGTAAGCGTAGTAGGTGCCCAGCGGAATAGAGATCAGCATGGCGCAGGTGGCAAAGACCAGGAAGTGGCCTTTCTTCAGCAGCGCAAATGCATCAGCACAGAACAGGTCGCGCACTGCCAGCGGCAAGCCTTTGGCTGGCGCTGGAGTATGCGGCAGCGTCAGGCTGTAGGCTGCCAGAATGGCAGAGCAGGCGGCAGCGACGTAGAAAATATTGACGCTTGCGGAGATGCCCGCCGTCCCGATGCAGACACCGGCAACGATCCAACCAATGGTGCCGAATACCCGCACAACCGGGAAGCTCTTCTCACTGTTAGTCAGGTTATGGAACGCGATGTTGTTGGTTAACGCCAGCGTTGGCATAAAGCACAGTGTGTAGGCGAACAGCAGGATCAGCAGTTGTGAACCATCTTCGTTGATTAACGCGGTGGGCACAAACCACAGGATGACCGCGCCGAGCAGGTGCAGCAGCGCCATGACTTTTTGTGATGGGAAGAAGCGGTCAACCACCATACCCAGTACAAACGGCGACAGGATTGAGGCGATCGGTCCGGCAGAGAAGGCGTCGCCAATCATGGCGGCCAGGTTGTGCTGTGTCATAACTAGGCCCAGGGTGACAGACCATGAACCCCAGATGAAGAACTCTAGAAACATCATGAGTGACAGTCTGGGAACCACGAAGGCCGGCTGTAACGATTTGGTCGCTGTGTTTTCAGATGAAGAAACCATGTGGTATCCCTCTTAAAAGTAATCGATTACAATTTGTGTTTTCTAAATGTAATCGATTACTTTTAACTTAACCGCAGCTTTTAGACATAAATGAGATCCTTATCACTAGAAAGTTATATGGCCATAGCGTAGCTGGCTGTTTTCGCGCAATGATCGGGTATCTGCTTTGTTTGAGGGGAAAAGAAGAATGACGCACTTTGTTTTAGTGGGCGATGTCGGTGGCACCAATACGCGTTTGGCGCTATGTGATGCTACAACGGGCGAATTGTCGCAAATCGAAACCTATTCCGGGCTGGATTTCCCTTCTCTGGAAGGGGCCATTCGTGATTATCTCGATTCGCGACAGGTCACGGTACAGGATGCCTGTATCGCGATTGCCTGCCCGATTACCGGTGACTGGGTGGCAATGACGAACCACACCTGGGCATTTTCCATCGCAGAAATGAAAGCGAGTCTGGGTCTGCGCCACTTTGAGGTCATCAACGATTTTACCGCCGTTTCCATGGCGGTGCCGGTGATGGCTAACGCGGATTTACTCCAATTTGGTGGCGGGGAGCCCGTGCCAGGTAAACCGATCGCTGTGTATGGTGCAGGCACGGGATTAGGCGTCGCTCATTTGGTCCATGCCGCCAATCAATGGATTAGCCTGCCGGGTGAGGGCGGGCATGTAGATTTCGCGCCGAATAGCGATGAAGAAGACAAAATTCTCTCTGTTTTGCGCCAGTCGCTCGGGCATGTTTCCGCTGAGCGTATACTCTCCGGGCAGGGGCTGGTGAATATCTACCGTGCCGTGGTGCTGTCTGATGACCGCACGCCGGAGGAATTGGAGCCGAAAGATATTACCGAACGTGCTGTCAACAATACGGATGTGGACTGTCGCCGCGCGCTGTCGCTCTTCTGCGTTATCATGGGACGCTTCGGTGGCAATTTGGCGTTAAATTTAGGCACATTTGGCGGTGTGTATATTGCTGGCGGCATCGTTCCGCGCTTTCTGGAGTTCTTTAAAGCCTCCGGTTTCCGGGCGGCTTTTGAAGACAAAGGACGGTTCAAAGGCTATATGCAGGATATCCCTGTGTACCTGATTACCCATGAACAGCCAGGATTAATGGGGGCGGGGGCGTACCTGCGGCAGGTGTTGGGCAGCGCGCTGTAAGTCAGTTTTCTCGTCGAACGCAATCAGGAAAAGCGACAGCTCTCGCTTGCCTGATTGCGTTACCGTTGGTTATGCCAGAATGCGGGTGCGGATGACATCGGCGATGCTGGGTTCTTCATTGCTGCCAATCACCAGATCGGCTCGCGCTTTGATTTCATCGGCGCTATTGCCCATCGCGACGCCTAATCCTACGCCTTCCAGCATGCTGATATCGTTAAAGTTATCGCCGAATGCTACGACGTCCTTCATGCTGATGCCCTGTTCGCCAAGCCATTGCTGGAGCAGTTTGCCTTTACTGTTGCCGGTTTGGGCGATATCAACCTGATCCTGCCATGACCACTCGCAGGCCAACCCGAGCTGCTTTTCCACTTCTGCGGCGAAATGGTTCAGTGTGGGAACATCGGCGTGCGTTGTCGCGAATTTCCAGATCGCGTGGGACGCTTCAGTCTGACGCACCAGATTTTCTACCTGAGCGAAACGAGGACGCTGCTGTTCCGGCAGGTTAGCCGCCCATGCCAGCGTGCGGACTACGTGCCCGGTAGGATACTGGTAATACATGTCATCATCGGCATACATCAGCCCATGAATATCACATTCCTCTAGCAGCGTGATGACATTTTTGGCCTGTTCGACAGAGAGTGGATTGGTGTGCGACGCTTGACCTCGCTGGTAATCATAAACGTAGGTGCCGTTACAGCAGATGGCGGGCGTATCCAACTGCAACCCCTGATAAAAAGGGTGGATTGCCGAGTGGTGGCGTCCGGTGACGATCATCACTTTTATGCCTTGCTGACGGGCCAGCGCGAGTGCGCTGAGCGATTCGGGCAGGATTTTTTTCTGTTGATTCAGTAGTGTACCATCAAGATCAAGTGCAATTACTCGGTAGGTCATCGTTGTCTCGCAAATAAAAATGTGTGTATCAAATGAGTCTTACGATAAAGGACGCGGCGAAAAATAGACAGACAACAGCGAGATAAAAATATCTGGGCTTATTTGATGATGAAGGATTCAGATCGGCAGTGGGAAATAAGGTTAAACGGGCGGTTTTACAACACCATTGTCGATTTTCTATGCTTTCAACGGCTTATCATCTATTTTTTAAGCAGTTGAACACAACGTGGCTTTACAATGTGCGGTGTACTGTTTATAGTGCGCGTCATTGCGGAGGAGTGGCCGAGTGGTTGAAGGCACCGGTCTTGAAAACCGGCGACGCGAAAGTGTTCTAGAGTTCGAATCTCTACTCCTCCGCCACACATTCAATAGAATCAACAAGTTATGAATTGTTTTTGATTCTGTCCTGCATAAAGTGCAGCATAAAAGCTTCCTTAGCCGGAGGCTTTTTTTGTATCCGGCCTATCTATTTTTCATCTTATTTCTCCCTGATTATCCGCTCATCTCCTCTTGTCCATATCGTCAGCAATTATCAAGGATACCGACAAACCGTTTGCTGAAAAAGTGCTCATGGGCGAGTTTGATCGGCTGTTTAACCTCTACCTGAGCAAAAATGACCACATGATGGATACCAAGGTCGCTGATGCCATGAAGATGAACGAAAAAGAAGAAGAGGAAAAATAGTGGTATCAGCAGTAACGATGATGATTTATTGGTCTTTTCAGATAGTAGTAGGTGGTGTTTTCTAGCACCACCGAACGGAATTGTTAGCCAATCAAAGCCTTAGCTTTTGCTCTGATGATTTCTAATTCATCAGTAGTCACTTTGCCTTTCTTTGTTGCCTTACCGTTACGCCAGTCTACACAAGTGACCTGATCGGCGAGAGCCACGCTTTAACGGTCTCCAGATAATTCGACTTCGAAGCTATATTCTTTGCGCTGGGTTGTGCATGGGACGCATAAGCACATTCCGGTCAAAGTATTATAAGCGAAGGGGCTAAGAACAACAGTGGGGCGATGTCCTCCCTGCTCATGCCCCACTACCGGATCAAAATCTAACCATCTTCTGCTTTACTTATGCCAGTGAAAGCATAACCCCATCAGAAAGATTGCAATGTAGTGATGTTACCCTGCTGCCAATTCATTTCAGACTGACGTAACGCCTTACTGATATCAGCCAGATTATTTGTAGGTAATGTTTTGGGTAACAGGTCGAACCCCACGGTTGAAAGGATCTGACCGTAGGTATTACGCAACTCAGCATACGCTAAATCCTGACGCAGGTTGGCGTTGAGTGCATTAAGCTCACCTTGTATCAGTTGTAACTCACCGATGCCGTGTGCCTTGTAGCGGTTTCGTAACTGTTCGACAATCTGACCGTCAAGTTCATGCAGTTCGGTGCTGGTTTTGTACTGTCTCTGGGCTTCACTGAAGTTGGCCCGCGCAATATACAGCTGTGCCATGATCGCCAATGACATGGCTTGGCGTTGTACTTCTGAGACAGATTCGTTTGCTTGTGCCGTTTTGTAGGCGGCTGGGCCAGATATCACGTTAAACAGATTCCAGGTCGCTTTTACCCCTACGTCTACCCAACTGTTATTGATGAGAAAGGAGTTGCTGTCATAGTGGCCGCCAGCGCTAATCTCAACACCAGGTAACATACGCAGCAGTGACTTGCGGGTTTCCGCCGCGTGGATACGTGCTTGATAATCCTGCTCCTTGAGTTCAGGGCGATGGGTCAATGCACTCAGTTCGAGTGTTTTCATATCCATCGTTAGCTGGGGAACGGCCATTTCCTTACTGTCTGGCAATGCCAGCGTATAAGGTGTATCCAAGGGCATATTCATTAGCGCAGCCAATTCGGTTTTTGCTAATGATAACGCACGACGCTGCTCTTCTAACTGCCGAGTCGCTTCAATTAGCGCTCTGCGGTAGCTCAGTACTTCTACCGGGTCGCCAATTTGCTGTGTTGTCATGCGTTCACTGGCTTCTCGCGCTTGATTGACGCGCGCAAGTAAATCATCAATGTGCCCTAACAGTCGTTCAGCGGTGACAGCACGCCAATAGGCTGAGCGTACATCCTGAAGGATGGTGTGTACCACTTTGCGTTTGCGTTCATCGGCAATCCAGCGTTGGTCGGCACGCTGTTTGGCGGTGACATAGCTCACCCCGAAATCGAGCACGTTCCACACCATGGTGAGATCGGCAACGTTACGATCGCGATCTAATGACGTTGAAGGCTCCACGGACTCTTTACCGCTAAAAATATTGCGGCTACGGGATTCACTGGCATTGTTACGCCCAACGTAACCGGCAGACATCGCAACACGCGGTAGCATGTCATAGCGTGCCAGCTCCAACTGTTGCTGTGACAGTGCCTGCTCCATGACCTTCAGCCGAGCTTCCAGGTTGTACTTGAGTGCCCTGGCCATGGCATCGTAGAGCGTAATCGATGTGCTTACCGGCTCCTGCTGACTGAACATCACCACTCTGTCTTGCTGGGCTCGCTGAGTGCTTTGTTGCTTCGAAATCGGGTCAGTGGTGACGGCACAGCCGCTGATTGTCACCATGATCAGGCTAAGACTGAACAATTTTCGCCCTTTGGACACGATCCCCCCATGCTTTCTAACCTCGTTTGCTGCTGTCATTATTGTTGTACTCATGAACGTTCTGCCTCAATGCTGTGTTTATCCATATCAAGCAACGCCTGTTCGATAACCGCCAGTCGTTGTAATTTCAAATTGCCAATGCTTTGTAACTGCTGTTCTAAGTTAGGTGCAAATTCCATGGCAGTTGCATCCGGTAGTGATGTCAGTGGGGTGCGACTGTTGTTATCAACGTTAACCCCTTGCCAACTTCCGCGGGAGAACACTTCCATCGGCGTAATCGATGGAAGATTCATGCCAGAGAACACACCCGATAAGGTAGAATTTCCCCCTAACGCCCCGCCGTTATTAAAGCTGGGGAACGCGCCAAGTGAGCTATCAAACCGGCTTGTCGTCCCCACATCAAGGCTTCCCGGCGCAAACGTATTCGCTATCTGGCCCATGGGCATTGCGCCTGCTTGGGGTTGATTTACAGGAGACTGAAAAAGCGTTGATGTTACCGTTGATGTATTGGTCGTTCTGTTGGCATCAAACCCTGGAAGTGACGCTTGAGAGAATATGCTACCCAGCGTAATGGGGGTATTCTGTGACTGGCCCAAAGTTATCGTCACCGAATTCGTCGGTGACATTATAGGTGTTTGATCATTACTCCCCAGTCTGAATTCAGGATCGCCACCGTTTACGGCAGCAGGGGTAACCGACATGCTGAATGTGGTGCTGACCGCGGCATTGCTGCCGTCGGTGGCGGTCACCCTAATGCTCAGATTGCCGACATCGCCGTTAGCTGGCGTGCCGGAGAAGGTGCCGGTGGCCGGGTTAAAGCTGAGCCAGCTCGGCAGGGCAGAGCCGTCCGCCAGCGTGGCGCTGAGGGTCAAGGTATCGCCCACATCGGAGTCGGTAAACAGGCCGCCCGGCAGGGTGAAATTCAGCGGGCTGTCCTGCGCCACGCTTTGTGGTGCCACGCTGCCGGAAACCACCGGTGCATCATTGATATTGCTGACGGTCAGTGCAAAGGTGGCGCTGGCCGCGGCATTGCTGCCGTCGGTGGCGGTCACCCTAATGCTCAGATTGCCGACATCGCCGTTAGCTGGCGTGCCGGAGAAGGTGCCGGTGGCCGGGTTAAAGCTGAGCCAGCTCGGCAGGGCAGAGCCGTCCGCCAGCGTGGCGCTGAGGGTCAAGGTATCGCCCACATCGGAGTCGGTAAACAGGCCGCCCGGCAGGGTGAAATTCAGCGGGCTGTCCTGCGCCACGCTTTGTGGTGCCACGCTGCCGGAAACCACCGGTGCATCATTGATATTGCTGACGGTCAGTGCAAAGGTGGCGCTGGCCGCGGCATTGCTGCCGTCGGTGGCGGTCACCCTGATACTCAGGCTGCCGACATCGCCGTTAGCTGGCGTGCCGGAGAAGGTGCCGGTGGCCGGGTTAAAGCTGAGCCAGCTCGGCAGGGCAGAGCCGTCCGCCAGCGTGGCGCTGAGGGTTAAGGTATCGCCCACATCGGAGTCGGTAAACAGGCCGCCCGGCAGGGTGAAATTCAGCGGGCTGCCCTGCGCCACACTTTGTAGCGACACGCTGCCGGAAGCCACCGGTGCATCATTGATATTGCTGACGGTC
Organism: Pectobacterium aquaticum; assembly: GCF_003382565.3. Classification (NCBI taxonomy): domain Bacteria; kingdom Pseudomonadati; phylum Pseudomonadota; class Gammaproteobacteria; order Enterobacterales; family Pectobacteriaceae; genus Pectobacterium; species Pectobacterium aquaticum. The sequence continues at coordinate 3,008,184 of NZ_CP086253.1, read as the reverse complement.
AGTGCAAAGGTGGCGCTGGCCGCGGCATTGCTGCCGTCGGTGGCGGTCACCCTAATGCTCAGATTGCCGACATCGCCGTTAGCTGGCGTGCCGGAGAAGGTGCCGGTGGCCGGGTTAAAGCTGAGCCAGCTCGGCAGCGCCGAGCCGTCCGCCAGCGTGGCGCTGAGGGTCAAGGTATCGCCCACATCGGAGTCGGTAAACAGGCCGCCCGGCAGGGTGAAATTCAGCGGGCTGTCCTGCGCCACGCTTTGTGGTGCCACGCTGCCGGAAACCACCGGTGCATCATTGATATTGCTGACGGTCAGTGCAAAGGTGGCGCTGGCCGCGGCATTGCTGCCGTCGGTGGCGGTCACCCTGATACTCAGGCTGCCGACATCGCCGTTAGCTGGCGTGCCGGAGAAGGTGCCGGTGGCCGGGTTAAAGCTGAGCCAGCTCGGCAGCGCCGAGCCGTCCGCCAGCGTGGCGCTGAGGGTTAAGGTATCGCCCACATCGGAGTCGGTAAACAGGCCGCCCGGCAGGGTGAAATTCAGCGGGCTGCCCTGCGCCACACTTTGTAGCGACACGCTGCCGGAAGCCACCGGTGCATCATTGATATTGCTGACGGTCAGTGCAAAGGTGGCGCTGGCCGCGGCATTGCTGCCGTCGGTGGCGGTCACCCTGATACTCAGGCTGCCGACATCGCCGTTAGCTGGCGTGCCGGAGAAGGTGCCGGTGGCCGGGTTAAAGCTGAGCCAGCTCGGCAGGGCAGAGCCGTCCGCCAGCGTGGCGCTGAGGGTTAAGGTATCGCCCACATCGGAGTCGGTAAACAGGCCGCCCGGCAGGGTGAAATTCAGCGGGCTGTCCTGCGCCACGCTTTGTGGCGACACGCTGCCGGAAGCCACCGGTGCATCATTGATATTGCTGACGGTCAGTGCAAAGGTGGTGCTGACCGCTGCATCGCCATCGCTCGCCGTCACCCTGATACTCAGGCTGCCGACATCGCCGTTAGCTGGCGTGCCGGAGAAGGTGCCGGTGGCCGGGTTAAAGCTGAGCCAGCTCGGCAGCGCCGAGCCGTCCGCCAGCGTGGCGCTGAGGGTCAAGGTATCGCCCACATCGGAGTCGGTAAACAGGCCGCCCGGCAGGGTGAAATTCAGCGGGCTGTCCTGCGCCACGCTTTGTGGTGCCACGCTGCCGGAAACCACCGGTGCATCATTGATATTGCTGACGGTCAGTGCAAAGGTGGCGCTGGCCGCGGCATTGCTGCCGTCGGTGGCGGTCACCCTAATGCTCAGGCTGCCGACATCACTGTTGCCCGGCGTACCAGAGAAGGTGCCGGTGGCCGAGCTAAAGCTGAGCCAACTCGGCAGGGCAGAGCCGTCCGCCAGCGTGGCGCTGAGGGTCAAGGTATCGCCCACATCGGAGTCGGTAAACAGGCCGCCCGGCAGGGTGAAATTCAGCGGGCTGTCCTGCGCCACGCTTTGTAGCGACACGCTGCCGGAAGCCACCGGTGCATCATTGATATTGCTGACGGTCAGTGCAAAGGTGGTGCTGACCGCGGCATCGCCATCGCTCGCCGTCACCCTGATACTCAGGCTGCCGACATCACTGTTGCTCGGCGTACCGGAGAAGGTGCCGGTGGCCGGGTTAAAGCTGAGCCAGCTCGGCAGGGCAGAGCCGTCCGCCAGCGTGGCGCTGAGGGTCAAGGTATCGCCCACATCGGAGTCGGTAAACAGGCCGCCCGGCAGGGTGAAATTCAGCGGGCTGTCCTGCGCCACGCTTTGTGGCGACACGCTGCCGGAAGCCACCGGTGCATCATTGATATTGCTGACGGTCAGTGCAAAGGTGGTGCTGACCGCGGCATTGCTGCCGTCGGTGGCGGTCACCCTAATGCTCAGGCTGCCGACATCACTGTTGCCCGGCGTACCAGAGAAGGTGCCGGTGGCCGAGCTAAAGCTGAGCCAACTCGGCAGGGCAGAGCCGTCCGCCAGCGTGGCGCTGAGGGTCAAGGTATCGCCCACATCGGAGTCGGTAAACAGGCCGCCCGGCAGGGTGAAATTCAGCGGGCTGTCCTGCGCCACGCTTTGTGGCGACACGCTGCCGGAAGCCACCGGTGCATCATTGATATTGCTGACGGTCAGTGCAAAGGTGGTGCTGACCGCGGCATTGCTGCCGTCGGTGGCGGTCACCCTAATGCTCAGGCTGCCGACATCACTGTTGCCCGGCGTACCAGAGAAGGTGCCGGTGGCCGAGCTAAAGCTGAGCCAACTCGGCAGGGCAGAGCCGTCCGCCAGCGTAGCGCTGAGGGTTAAGGTGTCACCCACATCGGAGTCGGTAAATGTGCCTGTCGGAACGCTAAAACTGAGACTGCCGTCTTGTGCGATAGTCTGGTCAGCGAGGGGGGTGGCGACCACAGGTGCGTGGTTATTGTCGTTGACCGTTAACCCAAAGGTGGTGCTAACCGATGCATTACTGCTGTCCGTTGCCGTTATTCTGATCGTCAGATTACCGATATCAGCGTTAGCCGGTGTTCCTGAGAAGGTTCTGGTAGCGGGATTGAAGCTCAGCCAGCTCGGGAGTGCCGAGCCATCTGACTGTGTTGCGCTCAGTGTCAACACGTCGCCATTATCGACATCGACAAAAGTACCCACTGGCACGGTGAAGCTGAAGACGGCGTCTTTGGTTGCACTTTGGCTACTGACTGTACTGTCGATAGTGGGGGCATCATTCACACTGGTGACGACCAATGAGACTTGTGCATTGTTGGTCGAGAATGCGCTGCTGTCGCCAGATGTCGAGGTGTCCGCTAGGCCTTTACTGCCACCAACTGTCGCGCTACCACTGGTTTGATCCCACGCCTTGAAGCTCAGCGTGGTCGTTTCACCATTGGCGCTGTCCGGTACATAACGAAGCTGCGCCGTTGAGCCTAACAGCAGCGCCGATGAGCCAGATACTGTCCCGATACTAAACCAGTTAGCGCCATTATCCGTGGAGTACTGCCAGTCGCCATTCCCTGCCGCGGTAGTAATCGCAATGCCGCCGGATGCCCCGCTATCGACATCCCCATAGCCTGCGCCGTTAAGCAACGACGACACCGTAGTGGCAGATGACGTCACATCCTCCGTCGTTGAGGCCAGGTTTACCGTCATGCCGCTCGATAACGTCGGCGCATCGTTAACCGATGTTACGTTGAGGGTCATCGTCCCGGTATTGCCGGACAACACCGTACCATCACTGACCTTCCAGGTGAAGGTGGCATAACCCACGCCGTTGGCATTTGCCGTCGCGCGGAAGGTCAGTTTGCCGATGTCAGCCGCGCTGACCACCGAGCCATTGCTAAGCAAGGTATCGCCGCCACCGCGTACCCCGTCATTGTTGGCGTCAATAAACAACTCACCGGCGCTCGGCCCGGTGACGATAGTGATGGATTGCAGTGTGTCGCCAGTGTCTACATCACTGAAACCAAAGTCTGAGGCAGTGAACGTCTGGGCCGTATCTTCATTGAAGGTTTTGCTGATATTGGTGTCGCTGATGACCGGTGCGTCGTTGACCGCTGTTACATTGAGCGTCATGCTCCCTATGTCAGTGGACGATGCTGTACCATCGCTGACCGTCCAGGTAAAGGTGGCATACCCCGCGCCGTTGGCATTCGCCGCCGGGTGGAAGGTCAGTTTGCTGATGTCGGCCGCACTGACCACCGCACCATCGCCAAGCAACGTATCGCCGACGCCGCGCACACCGTCGCTATTGGCGTCAATAAACAGCTCACCGGCGGTCGGTGCCGTGACGATGGTAATGGATTGCAGCGTGTCGCTGCTGTCCACATCACTGAAACCAAAATCGGCGGCGCTAAAGCTCTGGGCGCTATCTTCATTGAAAGTTTTGCTGACAGACGGGGTGCTGATGGTCGGTGCATCGTTGACTGGCGTGATGGCCAGCACCGCCTGATTAGTCCCCGTGCTATTGAGCGACCCGTCATTAAAGGTCCAGTTCAGGGTGACGCTGGTCGGTGGATTGTCAGAACTGTTGGTATAGGTCAGGGATTGCAGCACCGCATCTACCATCGCCGAGGTGGCACTGCTATTGAACGTCAGCGTCAGCGTGCCAGCGGAATTGGTTGTGACACTGCCCACCGTCGTACCGTTGTAGGTGAAGTTTTGTCCTTGCGTCAGCGTGCCTAACAGCCCGCTATTGCCGAAGAGATCGTTACTGCTGGCTCCACCATTGCGGGCGAGAGTGATCGACGCACCGTTATAGTTGCCCTGCCCACTGTTCAGGCCATCCAATTCGGTATCGGCGACGGTGACATTGTTATCCATCACCACCGCGCTGCCATTTTCGGTATAGGTCGTACCACCGTTCAGGTTGCTGAATACCGGGGCGGTATTGACGGTTGACGTTATTGATGAACTGTTGACCGCTGTTAGTGCGCCCGAGGTTGCGCGCAACGCCAGTGTATTGGCGCTGCCACTGTTGGTGTACTGAATGATCAGTCCCGTGTAAGTGGCGATACCGCCAGACTGCGTTAATGTTACCGTCGTAGCGCTGGCATCCTGATCGCCAGAGGTGACTGTCAGGCTATTGACCGTTCCATCGACGACACTGTCGTTAGGGTCAGTCACCGAGAGCACGATATTGGTGGTGTAATCCTGATCTACCATGCCATTGGCATCGACTGCCTGTACCACGGGGGTTACGGTGAAGGACGTACTCTGCCCGTCTTGAATAACAGTTGGTGTTGGCTGCGTGGAAAAGACCAATCCTGTGGCAACCACATCGGGATTAATGGCAGCTGATGTGGTGCTGGCGAGACTACCGGACGCCGCCGTCAGCACGAAGTTAGCATCGGCATCACTGGCCGAGGTGTACTTCACTCCGCTAAAGGTGGCAATACCGTTTGAGGCGGTTACCTGGGTGGTGCCGGTCAGCGAGCCGCTACCATTTTCGCTCAATGTCACCGAACTGCTGAAATCAGTATCAATATTGCCACGATCGTCAACGGCGAAGATCACGGGCTGATTGGTGAAATTAATTCCGCTGACCACCGACGTCGAGGGTGCTTGGTTATAAATCAACTTGGTGGCGACGACGTCAATGCTGGCGCCGCTACCGTTGGTCACGCTGGTCTGGGCACCCGTAAAGGTGGAACTTCCCGACTCAGTGGCCACGTTACTGGCATTGATGGACAGTATTACCGTGTGATGATCGGTGATGTCGTTACTGCTGGCGTTATCGTTGAGATAGGCTTTGATGGTATAGGTTTCGTGGCCGCCGTCGCTAATCGACACATTCAGCCCAGAAAATGTGATTCTACCAGTACTACTGTCGTACGTGCCCACCACGTTAGAGGCATCGGGGCCGCTGAGCAGAAAGGTCATATTACTCAGTTCTGATGATGTCGCACTTCCACTGACGTTTGCGTATAACTCGCTGACGGTAGTGGCTGCCCCGTCCGAATCACCGGTGTCCGTAATCGTGAAATCCATCAGTGACGTCGCGCTGCCCACTGACGTCGCCGTGGTAGAAAACGTTGTCGCCTCGCTAGCGGCGCCAGCGGTTAGCGTAGAGGTCGAGTCTTTTGGCGTAATCGCTTTAACATCGGTGATAATAATGTTTTGAAAAAGGCCAAAGTCATCCGAGGTAAATACCACTGACGTCACATCATTCAATGTTGTTAAGCCACTGTAGGTATGAAATGAATCCGCGCCAGGAGTAAGAGAGAAAGAATTGGTGACACCCTCTTTAACATAATAAATCGTCAGATTACCGGTTCGAAGTTGCGTTTCGAATCCCGTCAAATCAAAGCTATAGCCACTTTGTACCGAGATCTCGAAATCCATACCACTACCGCCATTACGGTCGGATAGCGAATAGATCCCCGGCCCAATCCCACCACCGGAAATCTGGTAATTAGGGTCTGTATCTTCCTGAATATCGAGATAACTCGCGCTCTTTCCTGTGATTGTTGAGCCAGCCTTAAACGTGAAACTCGCCCCGTCGATAGTGCGCACGAACATATTATTATTATTTGCATCCGTATCTTCTTGCGAATCTACGACAAATGTTACCGTTGAGAGCACGTGTGAGTAATCGGATACGCTCAGGACATCGGCCTGAATACTACCCACTGATGTTTCGAGTACCCAGTCACCGCCTAGCGCGGCAGCACCGGTGTTATCGTTAGAAGCCGCAATGTCAGCGCCAGTTGTATCACTTAACAGCTGTATAAATGCGGATCCTCCGGGTGACCCAATATCACATCCATAGAACAGAATGTCTCCTGTCTCTGTGAGGGCAGAACCGAGAGTGGCTAAATCAGAGGCTCTTGTTAACGCGGTATTCGTGTTTAACGCCAGTGTTCCGAGTGAAACCTGCCCCTCACTGCCATGGCTGATAATGTGAATTGCATCATAACCGTGGTGGGTTTGTGCCCACTCTGCCATCTGGGTCAGTCCGTCTTTGCTGCTGTCCAGCAATACGACATCTACACCAGAAGGCACTTGGTTTACCAATGTTTGGTAATCAGCCACCGAGGTGTCAATGAAAACCACCTCTTTGTGGGGCTGTATTACATTACTATCAATAGCCACCGCTGTACTGTCGGTGTTATCGGTATGCACCGATGCCTCTGCATTCGTGTCCTGGGAGGTATGTTGCGTGGTACTGGCCTGATCTGCGGTAGCGGCAATGGCACCATCAAACAACATGCGAGCTTCTAATACATATCCCAATGGTATGTCAGAAATCTCTTTACGAGAGCACACTGGGTAGTTGCCTTTCTTACGGAACAGATGACGCCATAACATAGAGATACCCCAAAGCCACGAAGTGCTGTCAACAATAAAGCGGGTTAGTATCAAGAACGATTAAAAATAATTACCGGCTATAATCAATGACTGTGTCGATTTACAACAATCATTTACATTATGTCTGGTTGAGTAAATTAACAGTTTTTTAGCATTTAATGCTACTTTCCGCACAACTATGTCACATGAGCATCGTTTGTCGCAAGGGTGACAGCAACCTGTCCCCCTTGCGCTGATCATCACTTCAAGGACGAGGCGGATAAAGACCATTCACTGCAATACAGGCGGTCATGGTTAATGACGGATCGCGCACCGGCAACGATACGGGTACCTGAATGACTACCGGAGCTGGAAGCGTCGCATTTGGCCCTACCGAAACTGCAGCGGTTAACGGCAGACTGACATTGCCTGACGCTGTTCCCGCTAACTGTCCACCGCTAGCAGTACCACTGACCGAGCCACTCGCGGTACCTGTCACGCCGCCATCCGGCCCCACCTGCCGATCATTGGTGCCAGAAGGGGCATAGATTTGGGCTGCAGGCCCAACAACCGTGGTCAACAAGGCTTTATCGGTCAGGTTAGCACTACGTCCGGTTGTGGTGGACGAACCAATTTTGGCAATACCGGTCACGGGAAGACTGGCGACGGCGCTGAAAGGTAGGTTGGTGATGCTGCCAGAAAGCGCCAAAGAAACGGAACCGCTGGCCACCGGTGTCGTACCGGCAGAGCCGTTCAACGTCAGGGTGGCGGGGTGTGTATGCGGCGGAATCTGAGAGGCCGTCAGCGTGACTGATGTAGACGCAATAAACGGTGCGCCTTCCTGCCCGACTTGTTGCCCGGCATTATAAAGCGGGGTATTACCATTAAGTCTGCCGGCACCTATCGCTGCTCTGCCCCGTAAATCGGGCAACGCGAAGGTATTCGGTGCGCTACCACCATAAAGGTTGCCAATCACGGCATAGAGTGCCTGATTTTGGGATACGCTCATTGTCCGTCCATCGGCAGGTAAGTAAGATTCAGGACAATAGTTGCTGGCCATATAGCAAACGGAGCCCAAATAAGGCTCGTAAGTACAAGCATCTGCTGACGCTGGGAACATAGCAAAACCTAATGCGCCAGCAAGAATTGATTTGATAAACAAACGTTGAACTCGCTTCATTACTCATCTCTCCTTAGACAGATGACGACCTCATCGTATAGTGAAGCGCATCTGATAATTAATTTTAATCATAATGTTTTAACCCCAGAGGATGGGGCAATCAGGATGTTGTGTCGTAATCGATATTGTGGTCAGAACGTTAACCACTATAAAAACATAGTCTAAGCCGGAGAGATCTGTCGCTGATAAAATAAAATATTTCTTATCCCATCACATAAAAAACAACGTAATATAATTAATCGAATAATATATTGCATTGCTGTGGAACGGTTCATCTTCAACGAATTAGAACCCACTTTCTCTGATACCCAATGCCGCTACCCGACGCCACACAGCACCAAGGAGGGATTCCTTTTCCCCTTCCAGAATTACGCTACCGCGTAACGGTTGCTGCGGCAGTTGGAATGGTCCCCCGTTTACCACGAAACGAACGCGGTACTGCGCCTGAATAGGTTGAGGATTATGATCACGGTCACGGCGTACAGCGATAGGCCCGTGACGATCGGAGGCCAACATTTCCTGCTGTAACCAAGCAGTGCCGGTGGGGGCAATGTCTTTCAGTTGTACTGCCAGTCGAGGATAAGCAGGATCGTCTGCGATAAAATCACCCTGCATGCCTGTTTTCGCCCGTTTTAGCGTGTCTTCCGGTAAATATCCCTGTACCTTTCCTGCACCTTGTTCAACGATGCGCAGCAGGGGCATATCCGCCGTTAACCAGCGACCTTCCGTCATATCACGAGCCACATCTCTCACTTGTCCTGCCTGCAACGCGGTGATGGATAATCGTTGTCGCTGTGCATCAAGGCCTCGATAACGGGCGAGCGATTCGGCCAATTGGCGATCAATAATCTGCGTTTCGCTTGCGGTTTCCTGGCGCACGGCACCGCGTTGTCGCTTTTGCTGCAAGACGGCAATCTGCTGGCGTTCAATATTCATGCGGTAATCTAGATCCGATGACGTCAGTTCCAGTAACACGTCACCGGCTTTTACCTGCTGGCTCTCGGTGACATATAACGCTTTTACCTGAGCGGCAAGGGGGGCATACATGACACTGACGTTTTCTGCTTCCAGTACTGCCGGAATACGAATGCTGCCGTGCCAGGGAAACAGCACCAGCACCAGTATGGCTGCCACAATCAGCCCTGAGCGCAGCAGATTAACGGGATGAGCAATTTTACGCATGGTCCACCAGATATAGGCTTCCTTGACGATGGGGAGCACAATAAACCACCCTATTTCTACCAGCATCAGCACAATGCCAACGACTTTAATAAAAAAGTGATACACCAGCAGCGCGATACCGAAAAACAGGAAAAAACGCCATATCCATGAGGCATAGCCCCAGAGTAACAATTTACGTTGCATTGCTGGTGACCACGTCTGTGGCGCAGGCTGACCGTAACCAAATAACACTTCACGCAGCCGCCAGCGGCACAACGCATAGGCACGTTCCTGTAAGTTTTCTACTCGCCAGAAGTCACTCAGTAGAAAATAACCGTCAAAACGCATCAGTGGGTTAAGGTTGATAATCAGCGTTGTTACCCATGTGACACCGGAGAGCATAAATGCGACGGTACGGATCGGGCCGTCTGGCAACAGTGACCACGTAAGTAGAGCAATAGAGGCCAGTATCAATTCAGCGAAAATACCTCCTGCGCTGATCAATAAGCGGGCTCGATGATCTTTTTGCTTCCAGGCATCGCTGACATCAGTGTAAAACAGAGGAAAGAGTACGATAAAAGCAACGCCCATATTCTGCACCCGACATCCGGCGCGTTTGGCCATAAAGGCATGCCCTAGTTCATGGATGAATTTGGCGAAGATAAGCGTGATGCCAAAGGTTGCCATCCCCTGTAGGCTGAAAAGATGGGGAAATGTGTGGGTGTAACGGACCCAGTCGCGGCTGACAAGAAATCCCCCCAGTAGCAGAATCAATGGTAACGTAATGCGTAGAAAGAGAGGGCCAATGCGTTGCAGTATAGGCCAACAGCGATTCAGCCATGGGTCCGGTCGCCACAAGGGGATACGAAAAAAAAGGTATTGATGTAGCAGTTTCTTCCACAGGCTGACGCGTGATGCGGCTGCCTTAGATGCATACTTTTTACGTTGTTCGGCATTACTCGCAGCAATCAAGTCATTATTGCTCAAAAAACGCACGAATATTTCAAGTTCTTTAGCTTGAAGTTGTAGCCCGGGTTCCTGGTTAGCGGCATCCAGTACGCGTTGGGGATAGCGGAGGGACCAGTGCCGTAATAAACGCATTGCTGAGGGGGTGAGCTTGAAATAGCGACCCGTGACCGGATCGACCAAGACCCATTGCGGAGCACCATCCAGTCCTACGGCGGATTCCGTGATAGTCAGATCCGTTCTTAAGGGGGGTAAATATTCACTCATAGCCCTACCGATTGACGCATTGCTGCAAGTGGGCGTCGAAAGAGATAAACAGCCAAAGGAACGTATTCACCAGAGACTTTTGCTGTCCCACGTAATCCAATACGCGGAGGCGTGCCGGTAAAGCGAGCATCCAAACGGTAAGCAAGGTTGCCGATCGGCGTAAGTTCAGACTCATACGCGATACGTTCTAGTACTGCGGCATGCGGTATCAGGGGATCGCTATCCAGAAAGAGAGTAATAGGCGCGTCGGGTTCTAACTGAATAGCGTCACCAACATCCAGCTCGATACGCAGCGATACAGATGATGGGTCGGCAAGCTCCATTAATCGCTCCCCTGTTCGCACGGGTTTACCCGTCCAGCGTTCAGCATCAGCAAATACAGCAATCCCGTCACGTTCTGCACGAATTTCTGTTCGGTTCAGCAATGCATTCGCATAATCCCGTTCAGCTCGCTTTTGTGCTACCTGTGCCGCAAGGAAGTCCAGCCTTGTTTTGGAGTCTGCATCCTGAAAGGCGCGTTGTGAGTTAGCGCGGTATTCTGCTTCTGCCACGTTTAATGCCCGTTCGGCCACATCGGCTTGTGCTTTCAGTGTGGTATCGTCAATACGCACTAATACATCACCTTTGCGCACATGTTGATTCGGTTGCACGGTAAATGATTGAATCACGCCATCGAGTGGGGCTGCGACGACTCGCCCATTGAGAGGGATCACTTCTGCTGGTGCCAGTACAGATTGACGTACGGGAATAAACAGACAGGCGGCGATCAGCACACAGGGTATTGCGAATTTCCACTGCCAACGTGGGCGCTTCCAGGCACGCAGTGGCTCCAGTGCCAACCAGGCGTGGCTATAGGTATGAGTAAGTTGTTCCACCAGTACCTGTTCTGCCTGTTGCCAGGGGGTATCTCTGGCATACCAGATTCCGCCAAACGTGCGACCCTTGCGATCTTTCAGAGGGGCCCACAGCACTTCGGCGGCAGACAACGCCTGCCAGTCGTCGCGGCTTTGCTGATCCAGTGATGCGGCGTTAACCACAGTGCACTGTTCATATTGTTGGGTTTGCAGCAATTGTGTAAAAGCGCGCTCAATAAATGCAACAAAAGGTGCATGAGGTGCGGGTTGCGTTACTCCTGTGACTGCCCGAACCGTACCGTTAATCAATAATGCAGCATGATGGAAACCGAACAATGTGTGGCTGTCGTTGACCATACAATAGGCCAACTCTTCCGTGGTATTGGCTGAACGTACCTGACGTTCAATATCTAAAAAACGGGCGAAAATACGTTCGCCAGAAACGGGCAGCGTCGTGCTCACGGTTTCTCCGAGAAATTTGCCGTACCGCTCATGCCAGCTATCAGCGCGGTGTCCTTGGTGTCGATTGTCCCTGTCAGGCTGAGTGTCTGACTACTCTCATCGATACGCGCACCCAACCGTGAGACACTGGCTCGCAGAGGTTTACCCGTTTCATCGGGGGTAAACGTAAACGGCAGGCCGGGTTTGATAACAGACAGCCAGCGAGAGGAAACCAGTAACGTGATTTCAAGATGATGGTTATTGACAATATCGACTATCGGGGTACCAAGGCCAACACTTTCATAGGCTTGAGCACGACGTTTGACAACTTGTCCGTCAAAGGGAGCGACAAGGCGACAGCGATTAACCTGAATCTGATAAACTTGACTTTCTGCCTGTGCCTGTGAAAAACGCGCGGCAGAGAGTGCGACAACGTGTTTTCCCACCGATTTCATTTGCGCCAGTTGTTGATTTTGGCTTAGCTCGGCTTCTGCAGCCCGCATGGCGGATTGTGATGCCGCTAGTTGTGCCTGATAAATCGAGCAATCAAAGCGCACCAATAGGTCGCCTTTCTTGAATGACTCCCCTTCTTTAAACGGTAATTCGATGATTCGTCCTGCCAGATCGCTGGAAAGTGTCGCTTGTGCCACCGCAGTGAGTATCCCACGAGCTTGATTGTCTGAGGCGGTGAGTGAGGACGGGATCTGGGAAGGTGGCGCTAATAACGGGTCGTCAGCGTGTGCATTAACCGTAAATAGAAAAAATGTCAGCAGTTTTACGGCATGTTGCAATGCTGATTTGTTGGAATTACCCACATTAGCCTACCTTTGCGTTTGCGTTGTGGACGATCTGCATTCAGAGAAGGCACCCGTCACTAAAGAATGCTACTGATGTTGTCGGCTATTTTGGTACAGAATGGTCCCGATTGACAACATCAACGATGAGATGGTAGCTACGCACGAGAAATTGAGTCAGAAAAACACCTGACAGATAAGATATTCACGCAGCGAATTGAGCGACATAACCTTAATTTACGAATTCATATTAAACGTCTGGCGAGTAAAACAACCTGCTTTTCACGCTCATTTGAAATACATGAAAAAGTCATCGGTACTTACATTGAAAAACACCATTACAACGCATTTTCGTCATGACCCTTAAATCAATAGTAGCCTTGCGATGTCTCTGTAGAATAGAGTAATTGGTCATTTATGGTATACCGTGCGTCAGGTTGAGCAAGTTCGTTATCCTTCTGATGAACCAACCTCTTTTGAGCCTTCCTGAGTCGCCACATTCGCGTGAAAAATAAGGAGAATACGATGCAGCAAGTGGTTTATGTCGCCAGCCCGGAAAGCCAGCAGATTCATGTTTGGCAACTCGGTGCTCAGGGAAATCTGACATTATTGCAAACCGTTGACGTTCCAGGGCAGGTTCAGCCAATGGTGATCGCACCGAACAAGCGTCACCTGTATGTTGGCGTGCGTCCTGATTTCAGGGTTCTGAGCTATCGTATTGATGAACAAGGTAAATTGACGCAAGCGGGTGGCGCATCATTACCGGGCAGCCCGACGCACCTGTCGACCGACAACGACGGACGTTTCCTGTTTAGCGCGTCTTACAGCGGCGCCTGCGTCAGCGTTAGCCCAATTAGCGCTGACGGCATTGTCGGCGAGCCGATCCAACAACTGGACGGACTGGAAGGGTGCCACTCTACCAATATCGATCCAACCAATTCTGTTGTATGGGCACCGTGCCTGAAAGAAGACCGCATCCGTCTGTTCGATCTGGGTGCGGCTGGCGAATTGAGCGTACACCGTCAGGCTGAAATGACGACGGTAGCGGGTGCCGGTCCACGCCATATGGCTTTCCACCCGAATCAACGTTTTGCCTATTGTGTGAATGAACTGGACAGTTCAGTGGATGTGTATCAGTTGGATGCAGCCAACGGGGAATTGCAGAAAGTGCAAACGCTGGATGCTATGCCTGCAGGCTTTAGCGATACGCGCTGGGCGGCAGATATTCACATCACGCCGAATGGTCGCTTCCTGTACATCAGCGATCGTACTGCCAGCCTGCTGAGTGTTTTCCAGGTGTCTGAAGACGGCAGCACGTTAACGCTGACCGGACATCAGCCAACCGAAACGCAGCCGCGCGGTTTCAATATCGACAACACCGGTGAGTTCCTGATTTCAGCAGGGCAGAAATCGCAGCACCTTGAGGTGTATCACATCGACCAGAACTCGGGCGATCTGCAACCGCTGGCGCGTTATGCCGTCGGTCAGGGGCCAATGTGGGTGTCGGTGCTGGCGCTGGACTAAGTTAGCTACGCACAACAATAAGCCCTGCATTGATCCGCAGGGCTTTTTTTCGATTAACCTCGGTATTCGATGATCGACAAACCCGCGTTGTAATCCGTGCTGTAGATGATGCCGCCGGCATCAACAAACACATCGCAGGACTGAATAATCTGCGGTCTGCCGGGGCGCTTGTCGACCATTCTGTCTGGCGCAGCAGGCACCAGTGCACCCGTTTCCTTCGGCTGATACGGGTTACTGATGTCATAAGCCCGTACCCCTGCGTTTTGGTACGTGGCGAAAATTAGTGACGAACTAATGAAGCTGCCGGGCCGGTTTTCATGCAGATTATGTGGGCCAAAGTGTGCGCCTTTCTTCACATAGTCCGCTTCTTTCGGCTGCGGAAAGGTGGCGATGCTCACCGGATTGCTCGGTTCACGAATATCGAACACCCAAATCAATTTCTCGCCATCTTCCTGATTATCCAATACTGCTTCATCCAACACGATCAGCAGATCGCGATCCGGCAACGGTAGTGCCGTGTGTGTACCGCCACCAAACGGTGGGCTCCAGTTACGGTGGCTGATGAGCTGTGGATTGGTGCGATCGCTCACGTCCAACAGCGTCAATCCGCCATCGCGCCAGCTACCATAGGCGGTGTCACCACTGATGATGGCATGGTGCAGTGCGTAACGCTTGCCTTCCGGCCAGCTTGCGGTTTCCCCACCGGCGGTGTGCATGCCGGGTAGCCAGTAGCGGCCAGCAACTTCCGGGCGCTGCGGATCGGCCAAATCGATAGTCAAAAAGATGTAGTCGCTGTAGCCATCAAGCAGCGCGGAGACATAGGCCCAGCGCCCGCCCACGTACCAGATGCGGTGAATGCCGATACCGTCCAGCGGCAGGAAGCTGATTTCGCGTGGTTTATCCGGTGTTGAGATATCGAAAATCCGTAATCCAGCGCTCCAGCTTTTGTCCTGCTGTTTGGTACTGACCGTGTCGGCGACGGAGCGAGTGTAATAGACCTTTTCCTCGGCGAAGCTGGCGTCGGCAAACAAATCGCGCGCGTTAACGACAAGCAGCAGGTCATCATGCGTTTGCAGATGGATATTCCAGGTGCCGGGCGGGGCAGCAATAAACCCCGCCGGCTTGGGATTCTTGGCATCGCGCACATCCACAATCGACACGCCTTGTGAAACCATATGCCCGATGTAAGCGTAGCCGCGATGAACCATCACCTGCACGCCGTCGGGTCTGCCACCCTGATCGCTGTGCCCAATCAGCCGCATATTACGGCTGTAATCGGGGGTGGGCAGAGGGGTCGATGCCATGAGTTATCTCCTATTATTTCGCCTGTTTGGCTTCCAGTGTAGCAAACCACGGTGCGATAAAATCATCCGTTTGGCCCCAGCCTGGGATGATTTTCGCCAATCCGGCGACGTTGACTGCACCAGCCTGGCTGGCTAACAGCGCCTGTGGAATCGCGGCAGCGCGGAACTCGTAGGTCGCAGGTGTCGCTTCACCAGCAATCTTGTTGGCAACCAGACGCAGGTTAACTTTACCGATCAGTTTAGGATCGACAGCCACGCTGACTTTCCACGGGCTGCTCGCTTCGCGCATTAGCTGCAAATCCTGATTGGAGATGTCGATGCTGTACAGTTTGATTTCGGTCCGGCCGTTTTCTTTCAATGCTTTATAAGCACCTTGGCTGAAAGCATCCCACGATCCCCAGATGGCATCGATTTTGCCTTTCGGGTATTTCGCCAGCACCGCGCCGACTTTGTTAGCGGTATCGCCCTGAACGTCAGAGGACACTGCACCAATCGATTCCAGTTCTTTGATGCCGGGGTTAGCTTTCAGGATCTGTTGATAGGCAAGCTGGCGGCGTTCCATCGGTGGGAAGCCAGCGACCCACAGTTTAATAATGTTGGCTTTACCGTTGAAATCCTTCACCAGTTGGCCAAGTGATTCATTAGTCAGGGAGGCGTCATCCTGCTGGGTGACGGTCACGCCCGGAATATCGCCATTTACGGCGGTGTCAAATACGGAAACGGCAATGCCGCTGTCGACGATGCGTTTAATCAAATCGGTAGAGTAGGGATCGCGGCCCTGTGACAGGATGATGCCATCATATTTTTGGCTAATCGCCTGATTCACGAAATCCTGAAAACGGGCATCATCGCCGTTGCTCAGGAAGGTGCTGACCTTGAAGCCTAGTTTTTTACCTTCTTCGAGCACGCCGGAAACAAATTGCGTAGTGTTGTCGTCGGAACCCAAGTTGCGGATAACCGCGATGCGAACTGGGCCATCATGATTGGCGATAGTGGCCGGAACGGGAGCAATAGTGGCATTTTGATTCGCCAGTGCCGGTAATGCTGTCAGTAAGCTCAGTGCAAGCAGGGCGGGCGTAAATTTCTTCATTATCAGCTCCATGGCGTTTTATAAAGGGATCTTGTGTTGATGAAAGTGTGTCGTGTCGATGGCAGTATTGTTATGTTTTCTGCGTCACTACTTTATAGCTATCTTTATGTCTGGATGTCTATTTAAAAATGATACTGCATCATAGCTGTTGAGCGATAGACGAGGAAGAGGAGATCATTATGACTTTTGGGTTTAAGTTATAACGATTCGTGCTGACTGCGGATAAAAAGAAAAATGCCCGCTAGGCGGGCATTTGAGGCCGTTGACAAACCTATGTGTCGAACGAAAACGGGAGTAACGGAATAGAAGAGTAAAGCGTTTGCGCCAGGGATGGCGCAATCCGAGCTTACATGGACGTACTTGCAGCGTCTTTACGATCTATCCGTTACTACCGCACTACGGACTTTGCGAATGCGGTGGGATCAAAAGCGAGTGAATTATTTCTTCGCTTCTTTCTCTTCCATTTCACGCGCCCAGCGTGGGTGGTGTTTACGCGCCCAGCGCTTGGAGACCTTGCCTTCAATCATGCCCTTGATCGACCCTTTAACCCAGAACGCCATGTACATATGGATCAGGATGGCATGGATGAGGACGATAGCCGCAACGGCATGAATCAGAATAGCGTAGCGCACGATATCAATCGGGAACAGGTGGGCAAAATACGGGCGCCACATGATAACCCCAGTGATCAGCAGTACCAGCGTCAGCCCCATGATGCTCCAGAACATCATCTTCTGACCTGGGTTGTATTTACCCACTTCAGAGACTTCATGCTCATTGCCTTTCAACACTTCAATAATGTTGAGGAACCACGGCAAGTCACGCTTCTTCGGAATGTTGTGGCCAACAAAGCGGAAGAACATCGGGATCAGGCAAATGACGATCAGCACGCCAAAAAACGGGTGCAAAATGCGCCCCATTTGTGGCGTACCAAATGTCTGTGTCAGCCATTGCAGGGTCGGGAAAAACAAAGCAATACCTGAGAGCGCGACCAAGAAAAAGCTAATCACCACAATCCAGTGACAGATGCGATCGATAAACTTGGTACGCAAAATCATTTGTGGTTTACTCATGTTTGTCTCCCCCTTTTTTCTCTTCTCCCTCGTGTTCATGCTCCATTTCTTCTGTGTTCGGACCCACACCGACGTAGTGGAACATTAACCCAGCGAACGTGGCGACAAACCCTAATGCAGAGAGTGGTTTCAGAATACCTTTCCACAGATTGACCGGCGTGGAAATCTGCGGATCATCCGGCAGATTGTGGTAGAGCGATGGCCTGTCTGCGTGGTGCAGAACATACATCACATGTGTACCGCCCACGCCCTGCGGGTCATAGAGGCCTGCATTCTTATAACCACGGCTTTTCAGATCGGCGATGCGCTCTTCTGCCAGATGCTTCATCTCTTCTTTCGTACCGAAACGAATGGCACCCGTCGGACAGGTTTTCACGCAGGCAGGTTCTTGCCCCACGCTGACCCTGTCGACGCACAGCGTACATTTATAGACGCGGTTATCTTCTTTATTCAGACGTGGAATATTGAACGGGCAGCCGGCGATGCAATAGCCGCAGCCGATACAGTGTTCGGACTGAAAATCGACGATACCGTTGGCATACTGAATAACCGCACCAGCGGAAGGACAGGCTTTCAGACAGCCCGGATCGCTACAGTGCATGCAGCCATCTTTACGGATCAGCCATTCCAGACGATCGTTCTCTTCCACTTCGGAAAAGCGCATCAGCGTCCAGGATTTGGCGCTCAGATCCGCTGGGTTATCATAAACCCCGAGGTTATGGCCGACGTCGTCACGAATGTCGTTCCACTCTGAACAGGCCACCTGACAGCCTTTACAGCCGATACAGGTGGTGACATCGATCAGTTTTGCCACTTCGCTTTTGTCGTTACGCACATGCGGAGGCGGTGTAAAGCCGTTGGTGGCCGAACGTTTAATAACATCTTGTGATTGCATTGACATAGTTGGCTACCCTTACACCTTCTCTACATTAACCAAAAACGCTTTGTACTCAGGCGTTTGTGAATTAGCGTCACCGACGCTCGGGGTGAGTGTATTAGCCAGGAACCCTTTACGCGTGGTTCCCTCAAAGCCCCAGTGGCAGGGAATACCAATGGTTTCCACGCTGCGTCCGGCAATTTCCAGTGTTTTGATACGCTTGGTGACCACCGCTTTGGCTTTGATGTAGCCACGCTGGCAGGAGACTTTGACTTCATCGCCCGCCTTAATGCCTTTGCTCTTCGCCAGATTTTCACCGATCTCAACAAACTGTTCTGGTTGCACAATCGCGTTCAGACGCGCGTGTTTTGTCCAGTGACGGAACAATTCGGTAATCGAGTATGTCGTTGCCACGTAAGGGAAATCTTTCGCGGTACCCATGGTTTTCGCATCACGTGCAAACAAACGCACGACTGGGCTGGAAATCACCGATGGGTGCAGTGGGTTAGTGCCGATAGGCGATTCGATCGGTTCGTAGTGTTCAGGGAACGGCCCGTCTACCAGTTTGTCTACGGAGAACAAACGCGCCAGACCTTCCGGCAGCATGATGAACGGTCCGGTGTCTTTGCCTGGTGGGACGGTGGCGGCGAAGTCAGGCACATCAATGCCTTGCCATTTCTGACCGGTCCATTCCAGCAATTTACGCTTGCTGTCCCACGGCTTTCCTTGCAGGTTGGCGGAGGCGCGGTTGTAGAGAATGCGGCGGTTTTGCGGCCAGCACCATGCCCAGTTCGGCGTACAGCCCAGACCGGCATCGGCGTTGTCGCGTCTATCCATCTGGTTACCGGCTTCTGTCCAGCTCCCAGCGTAAATCCAGCAGAAACTGGACGTGGTACCGTCATCACGCAGTTGTGAGAAATCGGCGAGCTGCTGGCCTTTCTTCAGAATCAGTTTGCCGCTGTCATCGTAGATATCAGCTAGCGCCATCCCGTTGGCTTCGCGCGCGATCTCTTCCGGCGTCGGATCTTCCGGGTCTTTATAGTTCCAGTTGATATTCATCACTGGATCAGGATAAGTACCGCCTTCTTCGCTATACAGTTCACGCAGGCGCATCAGCAACTTACCGAGGATTTTACCGTCGTGACGGGCTTCTCCTGGTGGCTCGGCCGCCGCCCAGTGCCATTGCAGCCAGCGGCCGGAGTTGGCGATAGAACCATTCTCTTCAGCAAAGCAGGAAGACGGCAGACGGAAGACTTCAGTCTGAATGGACTTCGTATCCACGTCGTTGAATTCACCATAGTTCTGCCAGAACGTAGAGGTTTCTGTTACCAGCGGATCGATGATGACCATGTATTTGAGTTTGGAGAGCGCTTCGGTCGCTTTATTCTTGTTAGAGAACGCCGCGACAGGGTTAAAGCCCTGAACGATGTAGCCGTTCATTTTGCCTTCCACCATCAGCTCGGTTTGCACCATAACGTCGTAGCTACGATCCCACTTCGGCAACCAGTCATAACCCCAGTTATTCGCGGCCTGTGCGTGATCGCCGTAGAAGCTCTTCATCATGCTGATAAAGAATTTTGGCGTATTTTTCCAATAGTTAACTTGATCGGGCAATACGGCGGTTGGCGTAATTTGGCCCAGATAGGTTTTCAGATCCGGCTGCTTTTCTGACGGCAGTGGCATATAGCCCGGCAGATTTAACGACAGCAGACCCAGATCAGTATACCCCTGAATGTTGGAATGACCGCGCAGGGCGTTGATGCCACCGCCTGCCATACCAATATTCCCCAGCAGAAGCTGGATCATGCCGGCGGAGCGGATAATTTGCGCGCCGTTGGTGTGGTGCGTCCAACCCAGTGCATACATGAAAGTTGCAGTTTTATTCGGTACACAGGTTTCAGCCAGCGTACGGCAAATCTCTTCATAATCTTTGGCTGAGGTGCCGCACAGCGATGTCACCATCTCCAGCGTATAGCGGGAGACATGTTTTTTCAGCAGGTTCCAAACGCAGCGTGGGTGGGACAGCGTGTTGTCGCGTTTGGCGAAACCGGACTCATCCAACTCATACTGCCAGCTGGATTTGTCATATTGGCGTTTTTGTTCGTCGTAGCCGCTGAACAAGCCTTCGTCAAAGCTGAAATCATCACGCACGATCAGGCTGGCGTTAGTGTAAGACACCACGTATTCACGATGAATTTTATCGTTCGTAATAAGGTAGTTAACGATACCCAACAGGAAGGCGGCATCTGAACCTGCGCGAATCGGTGCGTAGAGATCGGCAACGGCAGCGGAGCGGTTAAAACGCGGATCGACCACAATCAGCTTCGCATTGTTGTGTGTTTTCGCTTCAACGGCCCATTTGAAACCGACCGGGTGGGCTTCTGCTGGGTTGCCGCCCATGACGATGATGACGTTAGCGTTTTTGATATCAACCCAGTTGTTGGTCATTGCGCCACGGCCGAATGTCGGTGCCAGCGCGGCGACGGTTGGCCCGTGACACAGGCGAGCTTGGCAGTCGATGGCGACCATACCGAGAGAGCGGGCAAATTTCTGGTCGAGAATGCCGGTTTCGTTGCTGGCGGCAGAAGAGCACAGCATACCGGTAGTCAGCCAGCGGTTGACGGTTTCGCCTTTGGCGTTGGTGCGTTGGAAGTTGGCGTCGCGGTCAGCTTTCATCAGGCGCGCGATGCGTTCGATCGCGTCGTCCCAGCTGATTCGTTGCCATTTGTCTGAGCCTGGCGCACGGTATTCTGGGTAGAGCAGGCGGTTTTCGCTGTGGATGTAGTCGACCAGACCCGCACCTTTCGGGCAAAGGGAGCCACGGCTGACTGGGTGATCCGCATCACCTTCGATATGAAAAACAGAAGGCTTCGCGTTTTTGGCGCCATCGCCCAGGCTATACATGAGCACACCGCAACCGACCGAGCAGTATGTGCAGTTGTTACGCGTCTCTTTCGCACGTAACAGCTTATATTGACGTACTGATGCCATTGCTTCCGTGGGTGTAAAGCCCAATACCGCGAGAGTGGTTCCAGCCATCCCCCCCGCGCAAACTTTAAAGAAACCTCTTCTATTCAGTTGCATTAGTTTCCCTGTGTAATTATGTGTCATTTTTGTTGCGAGCAATTTAACAACACATAAATTGTGGGCTTTGCGCAAAATCAAAATTTAAGTATTTAAACCCCCATAACACCTATAAAGAGGTATATTTTTCATTCGCTATATATTGTATCGCATAGCGATTTTGTTATTTCATGGTTACAAATAATGTGGCGTGACGAGCCGGTCAAAGGGGAATAAGCGGGAGTTTGTGGAGGAATTGTTGCAAAAAAAGCCGGATAAAAATCCGGCTTGATGTGGTGGTTATTTGACCTGCATCCCAGGCTGAGCGCCGCTGTCTGGGCTCAGCAGGAAGATATCTTTCCCGCCGGGACCGGCTGCCATCACCATACCTTCTGATATGCCGAAGCGCATTTTACGCGGAGCCAGATTGGCGACCATCACGGTTAAGCGGCCTTCTAGCTTAGCCGGATCGGGATAAGCGTCACGAATGCCGGAGAAAACCTGACGGGTTTCGCCGCCCAGATCCAACGTCAGACGTAAGAGTTTGTCTGAACCGTCAACCAGTTCAGCCTGCTTAATCAGTGCGATACGCATATCGACTTTGGCAAAATCGTCAAAGTTAATGGTGTCCTGCACCGGGTTGTCTGCCAGCGGGCCAGACACGACTTTTTGTGCGGCGACCATGTCTTCTTTCGACGCGTCAACCATTGCGTTAACTTTATCCAGATCGATGCGGTTGAACAGCGCTTTGAATGGGCTAACCTGATGGCTCAGCAGCGGCGTGGCAATCGCATCCCAGCTCAGTTCCGTGTTCAAAAACGCTTCTGTTCGTTCTGCCAGAGAAGGCAGGACCGGTTTCAGGTATGTCATCAGTACGCGGAACAGGTTGATGCCCATTGAGCAAATGGCCTGCAGATCTCCATCCCGACCTTCTGCTTTCGCCACAACCCACGGTGCCTGTTCGTCAACGTAGCGGTTGGCGATATCTGCCAACGCCATGATCTCACGAATGGCACGCCCAGATTCACGGTTGTTATAGGCTTCGGTAATGCTGGTGGCGGCATCGGTGAAGGTTTTGTACAGCTCGGCGTCGGCTAACGTGTCCGCCAGCTTGCCGTCAAAGCGTTTGTTGATGAAACCAGCATTACGTGATGCCAGATTCACGACTTTGTTAACGATGTCAGCATTCACGCGCTGCACGAAATCTTCCAGATTGAGGTCGATGTCATCAATGCGAGAAGACAGTTTGGCCGCATAGTAGTAACGCAGGCAATCGGCATCCAGATGTTGCAGGTACGTGCCCGCTTTAATGAAGGTGCCGCGTGATTTAGACATCTTGGCACCGTTGACCGTGACATAGCCGTGCACGAACAGGTTTGTCGGTTTACGGAAACCGCTGCCTTCCAGCATGGCTGGCCAGAACAGGCTGTGGAAATAAACGATGTCTTTACCGATGAAATGGTACAAATCTGCATCGGAGTCTTTCTTCCAGAAATCATCAAAATTCAGATCGCCACGCTTGTCGCACAGGTTCTTAAACGACCCCATGTAGCCGATTGGCGCATCCAGCCAGACGTAAAAATATTTGCCCGGTGCATCGGGGATTTCAAAGCCGAAGTACGGTGCGTCGCGGGTAATGTCCCACTGTTGCAGGCCAGAATCGAACCACTCCTGCATCTTGTTAGCGACTTGCTCCTGCAATGCGCCGGAGCGCGTCCAGGCTTGCAGCATCTCGCTGAACGCAGGCAGGTCGAAGAAGAAGTGTTCTGTTTCACGCATTTCTGGCGTGGCACCAGAGACCACTGATTTGGGTTCGATCAGCTCTGTAGGGCTGTAGGTCGCGCCACAGACTTCGCAGTTATCGCCGTATTGGTCGGCAGCCTTACATTTCGGGCAGGTGCCTTTGACGAAACGATCCGGCAGGAACATGCCTTTCTCTGGGTCGTACAGCTGAGAAATGGTGCGATTTTTAATAAAACCGTTCTCTTTCAGACGGCCATAAATCAGGCCTGACAGCTCACGGTTCTCTTCGCTATGCGTAGAGTGGTAGTTGTCATAGCTGATATTGAAACCGGCAAAGTCCTGCTGATGTTCCTGACTCATTGCCGCAATCATCTGTTCTGGCGCAATCCCCATCTGCTGTGCTTTCAGCATGATTGGCGTGCCGTGAGCATCGTCCGCACAGATAAAGTGAACCTGGTTGCCGCGCATTCGCTGGTAACGAACCCAAATATCGGCCTGAACGTGTTCAAGCATATGACCGAGGTGGATTGAACCATTAGCGTAAGGCAGCGCGCACGTTACCAGGATTTTCTTTGCGACTTGAGTCATGAGGAACTTGCTTTCTTTTGTGAATAGAGGGAGATCGATGTTAACCGATTGCGCCTTGTTGCGTAAACCGCTGGCGTGAGTAAAAACGGCAGGAAACCCCATGGCAGATTTTTATTTGCGTAGCGTTTCCACGTTTTTGATGCCGAAGGGCGTCAGGCTTCCCTCGCTCTGGTATGCTATATACGGTCTCAACGGTCAAATATGAGAATTTCAAGGAGCCGGAATGAACGCGACAGTCCCCGAACAACGCCCTGAAGCACTACGTGCGATGGTCACCGGGGTTTTATCTACTTTTCAGCACCCGACACTGAAAAATAACCTGACGACACTGAATGCACTGCGCCATTGTGCGCAGCTCGACAACGTATTGCATATCGACCTGACGATGCCGTTTGTCTGGCTGAGCGGTTTAGCTGTATTAAAGGAAACGGTTAGCGATGAGTTGTTACGTTTATCAGGCGCAAAGGCGGTTGAATGGCGTTTAACGCACGATATCGCGACGCTGCGCCGGGTTAACGATCAGGCCGGCGTGAAGGGCGTGAAAAACATCATTGCCGTCAGTTCCGGGAAAGGCGGCGTCGGCAAATCCAGTACGGCGGTCAACATGGCGCTGGCATTGGCGGCTGAAGGTGCCAATGTGGGCATTCTGGATGCCGATATCTACGGTCCTTCCATTCCGACCATGCTGGGCTCGGCCAGTGAGCGCCCAACCTCGCCAGATGGCCAACATATGGCACCGATTATCGCGCACGGCCTGGCAACCAACTCGATTGGTTATCTGGTGACGGACGATAACGCCATGGTGTGGCGTGGGCCGATGGCCAGCAAAGCGTTATTGCAACTGCTGCAGGATACACTCTGGCCGGATTTGGACTATCTGGTATTAGATATGCCGCCGGGTACGGGTGATATTCAACTGACGCTGGCGCAGAGTATTCCTGTCACTGGTGCGGTCGTCGTGACGACGCCACAGGATATCGCGCTAATGGATGCCATGAAGGGCATTGCGATGTTTGAAAAAGTCAGCGTGCCAGTGCTGGGCATCGTTGAAAATATGAGCGTACATATCTGTAGCAACTGCGGTCATTTGGAGCCGATCTTTGGCACTGGCGGCGCGCAGAAGCTGGCGGAAAAATATCACTGTTCCCTGTTAGGTCAGCTTCCTCTGCATATCTCCCTGCGTGAAGACCTTGACCGCGGTGAGCCGACGGTGGTCAGCCAGCCGGATAGCGAGTTTACTTCTCTGTACCGCGAACTGGCGGGGCAGGTTGCCGCTCAGCTCTACTGGCAGGGTGACACGATTCCAGGCGAGATTTCTTTCCGGGCGCTGTAACGCTTCCACCAAAGAGTAATCAGCCGGGGGGCTCTGCCCCGGCTTGATCCTGCGCCAGCATGCGATTTCCCTCGGGCACAATACGCAGAAAGGGTGGCGTGAAGGGGGGTAACTCCCTATAATTGCCGCGTCAAAGCGCTCGTTGGCGCATTCCCCTCTCTTTTATTTATGTTAATCAGGTCGTTAATACCATGACTGATCAGTCTCACCAGTGTGTCATCATCGGGATCTCAGGAGCATCCGCTTCGGGTAAAAGTCTTATTTCCAGCACCTTGTATCGAGAATTGCGCGATCAGGTTGGTGATCAGCATATCGGGGTGATATCTGAAGACAGTTATTATAAAGATCAAAGCCACCTGACGATGGAAGAGCGGGTAAAAACTAACTATGACCACCCGAGCTCGATGGATCATAGTCTGCTACTCAAGCATTTACAGATGCTGAAAGCGGGTCAGGCGATCGAAGTCCCGCAGTACAGCTATGTTGAGCACACCCGCAAGCAGGAAACCGTGCATATCGAGCTGAAAAAGGTCATTATCCTGGAAGGTATCCTGCTGCTGACGGATGCGCGCCTGCGCAGTGAGATGAATTTCTCTATTTTTGTCGATACACCGCTGGATATTTGCCTGCTGCGCCGTATGCGTCGCGATGTGAATGAGCGTGGGCGTTCAATGGACTCCGTGATGGAACAGTATCAGAAGACCGTGCGCCCGATGTTCCTGCAATTTATTGAGCCCTCTAAGCAGTATGCCGACATTATCGTGCCGCGCGGCGGGAAAAACCGTATTGCGATTGATATTTTGAAAGCCAAGATAAGCCAGTTTTTTGAGTAGTCGATACCCTAAATAACCCGCGTAGCATCACTAACGCGGGGCAACGAGCAGCATGACGGGTAGATGAGGTTTATCTGATAGATACCGGCATCGAATGGAGAATAAGATGAGACTGTGTGACCGTGACATTGAAGCCTGGCTGGATGATGGCCGACTGGTGATTACACCCCGTCCGCCTACTGAGAGGATCAGTGGTGCGACCGTTGATGTTCGTTTGGGAAATCAGTTTCGCGTCTTCCGCGGACACACTGCGGCCTTCATTGACTTAAGTGGCCCGAAAGATGAAGTCAGCGCGGCGCTGGATCGCGTGATGAGTGATGAAATCAATTTGCCAGAAGGTGAGGCATTTTTCCTACACCCAGGAGAATTAGCGCTGGCAGTGACGTTTGAATCCGTTACGCTGCCGGATAATGTGGTTGGCTGGCTGGATGGTCGCTCTTCGCTAGCCCGTCTGGGATTGATGGTTCACGTCACCGCACACCGCATTGATCCAGGTTGGCAAGGAAGAATTGTGCTGGAGTTCTATAATTCAGGTAAGTTGCCGTTGGCACTACGCCCCGGCATGATGATTGGCGCTCTGAGTTTTGAACCACTTTCCGGGTCGGCGGCTCGTCCTTACAACCGCCGTCAGGATGCCAAGTATAAAGATCAACAGGGTGCGGTAGCGAGCCGGATCGATAAAGACTAAGCGTCTGGCGGTCGGCCTGTAAGGTAAAAAGCAGGTAGCCGTGCGTTTCACAATGAGGATGGCATGAGAAGATTTCTGACGACGCTGGCAATTCTGCTTGTGGTGCTGGTGGCAGGAATGACGGCCTTGGTCGTACTGGTTAATCCCAATGACTTCCGCGCCTACATGGTGAAGCAAGTTGAGGAACGTAGCGGCTATCGCCTTCAACTGGATGGCGATCTGCGTTGGCATGTGTGGCCGCAACTGAGCATATTATCAGGCGGGATGTCGTTGAGCGCGCCGGGATCCCGTGCGCCGATTGTCAGCGCCGAGAACATGCGTCTTGATGTGCAACTGTGGCCGCTGCTGTCGCACAAGCTCGCGGTCAAACAGGTGATGCTGAAAGGTGCCATTATTCGCCTGACGCCGGAAAGTGAAGCCAAACAGTCTACCACTGCGCCCATTGCCCCAGCAGGATCGCAGACCCCATCTGAGGAACGGCACTGGCGGCTGGATATTGATAAGATCAAAGTCGCCGATAGCCTATTGGTTCTGCAACGCAGCAACAACGAACAGATTAATGTTCGCGATATTAATCTTGCGATGGAGCAGAACAGCGACCGCCAGGTCAGCATCGAATTATCAAGCCGTATCAATCGCGATCAGCGCGATATTGCCTTCTCTCTTGCCGCAGATGTCGATTTACTGCATTTCCCCCAGCAGGTCAATGCCAATATCACCAAGCTAGATTACCAGCTTCAGGGCGCAGGCATTCCGGCAAGCGGTATCAGTGGAACGGGTAGCGTTCAGGCAAGTTATCAACAGCAGCCTGAAAAAATCACGTTTAGCCAGCTTTCACTCAATACCAATAATAGCCAACTGTCTGGCACCGGTAGCGTGACGCTGGGGGATATCCCCCATTACGAATTGGAGCTGTTGTCTGAGAAGCTGGATTTGGATTCCCTGCTGGGGATCGCGTCGGTAAAAGAGAACAATGCCGCTGCCGTGTTGGCTAAATCATCAGCCCCTGTGATTTCAAATGAAAGCGGGTTAGCCAAGCCAGAAGACGGCTTACAGACATTCACTGCGCGTCTGTCATTACAGGCCGCGGCGCTGATCTATCGTGGGCTTAATATTCGCCAATTTACACTACGGGCAGACAATCATCCGGGGCTGCTGGATGTGACGACCTTGAGCGGTGAACTGGGCGGTGGACACTTCTCATTACCCGGTAAAGTGGTGACGAAGTTATCGACCAACATCACGCTACGGCCAGACCTCAAGGATGTTGAGTTATCCCAGTTGATGTCCGCATTTGCGCTGCCCGCTGAGACGGTCAGTGGGAAATTGTCGATGGTGGGGCAGTTCAGCGGCAATAGCTTTGCACTACCTGCGTTGTTCCAGCAGTGGCAGGGGACAGCGACGCTGCAAGGTAATAATGTTCGTCTACAGGGTTTGAATATCCAGCAAATGGTGCAGATGGCCGTGGCGCGTAGCAACGGAAACGTGCGAGGTCAAGAGCGTTACGAGCGTTACACCGAGCTACAACAGCTGACCGGGAAAGTACAACTGAATGCGGGTAAGCTACGTCTTACCGATCTCTCGGGCCGCTCAGAGCTGCTGTCGCTAACCGGTGTTGGCCAATTCGATTTGCCAGCCCAGACGTGTGGCGTGAATTTGAATGTCTCTATCACGCAAGGGTGGCAGGGGGATGAGCAACTGGTCAGCGTGTTGAAAAACACGGCGATCCCGTTACGCATCTATGGCGAGTGGGATAAATTGAATTACCAATTGCAGGTGGATCAACTGCTGCGTAAGCGCTTGCAGGACGAATTGAAAAAACGCCTGAATGATTGGGCCAGCCAAAACCAGCAAAGCCAAAAGGGTAAAGACCTGAAGCAACTCCTCGATCGTCTTTAATTTTCTAAATACTCCGTTTTATACCCTAAATAATTCGAGTTTCAGGAAGGCGGCAAGAGAAGGCATCCCGATGAGCTTACTCAAGTAAGTGATTCGGGTGACTGAATGCAGCCAACGCACATGCAACTTGAAGTATGACGGGGATAGCCGGTTTGCTGATTCCTGTCAGTAAATCGGCAGCTTCTCGCCAACGTTTTCCTTCTGTTTATCATCCTCCAGACTGACTATGTGCTCCGTGTCTCTTTTTTAACGCCGAATGTTAATATTTTTCTCTTTTTTTATTTTCTAAAGCAGTAAACTTCGCTCCCTGTTTTCGGTGCGGCGCTATTCCGCTGCCGAGGAATGTCTGTCAGATAATTTATTACTCAGGTATCGAAACCCACTATGCTCGAACTTTTGATTGGTGTTGCTGTAACGATTCTGGTTGGTCGTTACATTATAAAAGGGTACTCCGCGACTGGCGTGTTGCTGGTGGGCGGCCTCTTACTTTTGGCAATCAGTGCCATGCTGGGGAAAAACGTATTACCAGCCAGTGCGAAGGCGACGGGCTGGAACGCAACGGATATTGTTGAATACGTAAAAATTTTGCTGATGAGCCGCGGTGGTGATCTCGGCATGATGATTATGGTGCTGTGTGGATTTGCGGCTTATATGACGCACATCGGTGCCAATGATGTTGTCGTGAAGCTGGTTTCTCGCCCGCTGAAAATGATTAACTCACCTTACTTACTGATGATCGCGGCCTATTTTGTCGCCTGTCTAATGTCGCTGGCGGTGTCATCGGCCACGGGACTCGGTGTGCTGTTGATGGCAACCCTGTTCCCCATCATGGTGAACGTCGGTATCAGTCGCGGTGCCGCTGCCGCAATCTGCGCTTCCCCTGTGGCGTTGATCCTGTCACCGACGTCGGGCGACGTAGTGCTTGCTGCACAGGCATCGCAGATGAAGTTAGTGGATTTTGCCTTTAAAGCCACGCTGCCTATTTCCATCATGGCGATCGTGTGCATGGCCGTCGCGCATTTCTTCTGGCAGCGCTATCTGGATAACAAAGCGAATGTCAGCCATGAGATTCTGGACGTCAGCGAGATCACGACGGATGCCCCGCGTTTTTACGCCATTCTGCCGTTTACGCCGATCATGGGTGTACTGGTGTTTGATGGCAAATGGGGGCCGGAACTCCACATTATCACTGTACTGGTCATCTGTATGGTGCTGGCCGCGGTGCTGGAATTTGTCCGTTCGTTCAATGCGCAAAAAGTGTTTGACGGGTTGGATGTGGCTTACCGTGGGATGGCCGATGCCTTCTCTAGCGTCGTTATCCTGTTAGTTGCCGCTGGTGTCTTTGCCCAGGGGCTTGGCACAATTGGTTTTATCAGCGGCCTGATTGGCCTGGCACAGTCATTTGGCAGCGGTGGGTTGGTGATTATGCTGGTGCTGGTTGCGATCACGATGTTGGCTGCGATGACAACGGGCTCGGGCAATGCGCCGTTCTATGCGTTTGTTGAGCTGATTCCAAAGCTGGCGTCACAAATGGGCATCAACCCTGCCTATCTAGCGATTCCGATGCTTCAGGCTTCCAACTTGGGCCGTACCATTTCTCCGGTATCCGGCGTAGTCGTTGCCGTTGCCGGGATGGCGAAAATATCGCCGTTCGAGGTGGTGAAGCGCACATCGGTTCCGGTTTTAGTTGGGCTGATTGTGGTGGTGATTGCTACCGAAATTATGGTGCCAGCCTGATAATCGAAATGAGGTAAACAGCAGCACCTTTAAGCTACGTGCTCTAAAGGTGCTGCTTTTGTTGAGTAAGATATCTGTCATGCTTTTAGATCCTGATTAAAGCTATGAATGATATCCGCACGCTCTCTTTGCAGATGCTGGTACATTGAAAGTGTTGTCATTTCAAATTCTCCCGCCGTTGCTTCCGCATCGTAAAGTAGCTTGCCGTTACGAACGATCTCCATTTTTAATACCGTCGAGGCCTGCAATAAATCGATAAGATCGACATCATGACCTACTGCTTTTGCTAACTGGTGGGAGAGCTCCCAGCGTTCAACGGGATCCAAGGCTCTCGTAGCCATGATTGCGATATCAACGTCGCTGTCTGCTCTGGCATTGCCTGTTGCCTGGGAACCAAAGAGGTAAATCATCTTGATGTCAGGCATCTGTTTTTTCAGTGTCAAAACGATCTCATCATTCATATTGGCGATGTTTACCTCTTGATAAGATGCCATGATTGTGTCGTAGAGCTACTCAAATTTCAATTTTCTGTCATGGCGGTAGGGTTTGTTAGCATATTGCGTAGTCATGACAGTCGAGACAGATTGTGCGATAGACGTTTTCAAACCATCAAATAGTGAAATTTCAGATGACTGCTCAATATATTCCAGAATTCCGTCAGCCGTTGATTCAATCATTTCCTTTGCGCCACGAATCTTAAAGTGTTGAGATTCAGCTAATGCCAATAGATGGTTTTTGTCTGGGAAAACTTTGCTGTTGGCTAATTTTAAAGCCATTTTGTTGTCTATTGAATCATAGATGAGGGTATGCGTGACGTCATAAATGGGTGATACAAAAATATTTTTCATGTCCTGGGTATATTGCAGCGCAAAGTTTTTTAAATGAGCATCCCCGTTCCCAATCAAGCAGTTAAATACGATGTATTGATACATTTTTTCCACTTCAGAAAGACTGCCAGTATAGAGCAACGTGGCTTTTAGTAACGTTTCATAACTACCGGTATATTTGGCATCAGGAGTGTTTGGTTTTTTCAATAACGTCGTAAAATCTTCATAGCCGAGAGCGTTGCCATTCGGTCTGTCAAAACGCTCGATAACAAAGGTTTCAAGATTTTCTGATAAATAAACTTGGGGAGCATTCAATCTGCAATACTTTGCTGCCTCCATGCAGACGAACTCGTTAACGGTCAAAAGTGGAAATTCATCATCGAACGACTTAACGATCAAATCTTTCTGTTCAAGGGTTCGGTCTGTCTTTGAAATGCTGACTTTGGGTTGCACACCAGCCAGAGAGTTGCGCAGATAATATTTTTCCAACAATTGAGGAAACAAGGGTTCGGTTCCCTGATAGGTCAATATATCTGACAGGCTGATTGGCTCAGCGTCTGGGAGCGTAAATTCACCCGCGTAGTTTAGCATTCCAATCCCACGATCGCCTTGTAAAGCAAGAAGGTACATATCGTTAACGTTGGCATAGCGTGCCAGTTTTTCAGAAATGTAGCGGCGATTAAAGCCTTCAGGTAAATTTTGAGAAAATATGGGATGCAATGCGCCAGATGAGTAACCATCCATGCCATTTCCTGTCATGGTTAGTGATACATTGAGTCTATCCTGTGTGGGTTGATAATAATGAACAGAACCATGGGTTAATATCCCAGTTTCGTCTTCACTGGAAAAAACGGTCAGACGATCAACTTTTCCTGGCAGAGATGATAGAACCATCATTTGTCCTCAGAGAATAAATCGTCAATTTCGTCCCATCTGGGTAAGGTATGTTGTTTTGGTGCTACGGTAAGTTGAAGCCCGACAGAATCAAGGTAGCGCTCTAGTATGTCGAGGGAACCGGTGAAACGGCCATTTTCTATCTTCGATAGCGTGGTTTTGAAAATACCCGTTGCATCGGCCATCTGTTGCTGAGTTTTTCCCATCTCTTTCCGCGTATCGGCTATTTTTTTACCTATCGCGAGTCTATTGCTCATTGTTTTACCTATAATGTTGCCTATATAGGAAACATTATAGGGTATGAAATTAAAGCTGCCTATATAGGCAACAATTGAAGATAAGGCTATGCTTAGCATCACACTTCAAAATCAGTCTGTGGTTCGTCGTTCGGTGTGATACAGACCTCCACGATACGATGACTTTCCACTGCCAGAATAGTGAACTGATAGCCATCGATTGATAGTGTATCGCCCACCTGTGGAACCCGCTGCGCGTGCTCCATTAACAGCCCTGCCAATGTGTAGTATTCGCGCTTTTCATCCAGCGTCAGCGGAACATACATCGTTAAGTCTTCCAGTGGAATATAGCCATTTACGATCCAACTGCCGTCGTCATTCTGCTGAATGCTGTGGCGCGCATCGCGATCTTCCCCTTCGCGCGGCAGATTGCCAGCAATGGTTTCCATTACGTCGCTTAATGTCACTATCCCTTCCATCGAACCAAATTCATCAACGACAAACGCAAAGTGTGTTCGCGCTTCTCTAAACTGTTCCAAAGCCTGTAAAAGTGAAAGCTGTTCAGGAAAGACCAGCGGCTGACGAATCAGAATACGTGGATTGAACGGCTCTCGGTTTAGCTGCTGCTGGAGTAAATCGGCAACATGTACGATACCCAACGGTTCGTCGGAGGTATTGCTGTCGGTCACCACCAGTCGGGAATGCTGGTTGGTCGTTAACAGTTTAGCGAGCGCATCCTGTGTAATATCCAGCTCAACCGAGTCGATGTCATGCCGCGACGTCATAATGCTGCTGATGGTTCGCTGCGCCAGCCCCAATACCCGCTTTATCATACGGCGTTCCTGAATATTGAAGACTTCCTGACCTGCCCGGGTGTTATCTGCAATCATCGATGAGGTTTGATTGTCCAGCTCAGCGTCTTCATGATTACCGCGTAAGATACGCAAAACCACTTCCGCAGTACGTTGGCGCAGTGGAACCGAGGAGGAGAGAAAGCGCCTGCGGTTAAACATGGAAACCTGATTCAACATCTCAATCATCACCGAGAAACCTATCGCGGCGTAGAGGTAGCCTTTAGGGATGTGATAACCAAAGGCGTCTGCGACCAGACTGAAACCAATCATCAGCAGGAAGCTGAGACACAGGATAACGATGGTCGGGTGTTCAGCGACAAAACGGGTCAGCGGCTTGCTGGCCAGCAACATCAGGAAAATAGCAATGGTCACGGCGGACATCATGACCAGCAGATGATCGGTCATGCCGACGGCGGTAATCACCGAATCCAGCGAGAATATGGCATCCAGTACCACGATCTGTGCCACTACCGGCCAGAAACGCGCGCCTTTACGTTGAGCGTGCTGCTCCTCATCCTTCCCTTCGAGGCGCTCGTTTAGCTCCATAGTGGCTTTAAAGAGTAGGAATAGCCCGCCAATTAGCATGATGAAATCGCGAGCGCTGAATGTGTGCCCAAGGAACGTGAAGAGGGGGGTAGTCAAAGACACCAGCCACGAAATGGACGCCAGAAGGCCCAGGCGCATAATCAGGGCAAGTAACAGACCGACGACTCTGGCTTTATCGCGTTGTTCTTTTGGTAGTTTCTCAGCCAGAATGGCAATGAAGATAAGATTATCAATGCCCAGAACCAGTTCTAGGACAACCAGCGTGGCCAATCCGGCCCATATCGTTGGATCAGCGATCCACTCCATATCTCTTTTTTCACCTTTAAATGGACATAACCCCGATAGCCTATCAGGGCAGGCACCGATGAACCAGAATTTGCAGGGATATTCTTTACTATGCGGGATTGTGGGTAGGAATGATGACGTGTTTTTGTGTGTTTTTTATACGCAGCATGTCAGATTAAGGTCAACTCATGTTAAAAAATCCCATTGTTGCCCTTAAGCAAAATTTTATGCTGTATAACGGAGATACAAGACGTAACATTTGATCATGCTATGTATCCAAGCATAGAATAACGCGCCGCTGTTAATCTCCACATAATCATGTGATTTTACATCCTGCGCAGCCGTGTTTATGACTGAAGCAGGCTGACTTTATTCTTTTAGTCGGTTTTTTATACTTATGGAGGTTTTGCCACAATGGATGTTCATAGTCTTATTCCTAAAAACCCCGCCCTAAACATCTTGTTCTTGTGCTCCTACTTGAGTGGTCAATACTATGTTAGCTGAAAGGCAAGGTTAGCCGAAGGGCAAGCATTGGCTTAAAGACAGGTGATTTTTAAATAAGTGAAGATAGTTGCTGCAGTTCCCTAAGGTCAAGGTGTATACGAAAAAATAACCGTGTCTTTACCCTAAATTTTTGTTTTTAAGAGAAATTAAAGGTTGGTTCCATAGTTTGATAGTGCATTGGTAGCTACAAGCCAAGGGCGGTAGCGTGTCTAAAGCAAAAACTCAATATGGGCTACGATGGTACAGATATGCAAGAGTCCACTCTAATATTTATTAGTGCTTTTGCCTCGCTTTTTTTGGCTAGAAAGGCGGCGTTTAAAATCGGATTGGTGGACAAACCTGACGTCCGTAAAAAACATCAAGGCCATATTCCATTGGTTGGTGGCGTGTCAATTTATTTAGCACTGTGGGTACTTTATCTACATCAAGCTGGTTTGCTGCCGCACTTTTTCCTATATATGGTGTGCTCAACGGTTCTGCTAGTTGTGGGCATTATTGATGACCGTTTTCACCTGCCTGTTTTACCGCGAATCGTATTACAAGCGTGTGTTGCTATCGTGATGATGTTCACGGGGTTGTCTATTTCCTCTTTAGGAAATATTTTCTCTAGTGATGAAATTTTTTTGGGTTCGTTCAGTTATGTGGTCACACTTTTTGCGGTCTGGGGTTCTATCAATGCTTTCAATATGGTTGATGGGATGGACGGCTTACTTAGTGGACTTTCATTTGTTACGCTTAGCGCTTTGGTTATCGTTTTTTATCTCGGAGGGAGTAACGAACTTGCTCGCTGGAGTCTGTGTTTTCTGGCGGCAACATTACCGTATACCTTCTTAAACTCGGGTATGTTTTTCGGGAAAAAATTCAAAGTCTTTATGGGCGATGCGGGGAGCACGCTGATCGGATTCTCTGTTATATGGCTACTGCTCTTGGCGACTCAAGGGGAAGGGCGCGTAATCCAACCCGTTACTGCACTATGGCTGATTGCTGTTCCCCTCATGGATATGGTTGCCGTAATGATGAGGCGTCTTGCAAGAGGCGGAAATCCTTTCAAAGCCGATCGAGAACATTTGCATCACGTATTGCTTCGTTCGGGATTTACGCAGAACCAGACGTTGGCAGTGATTGTGGCTATCGCTACTTTATTTGCAACAGCTGGCATCATTTGCGAGCGTAACAACATAAGTGAGTCTATTATGTTAAGCGTCTTTTTGCTGATTTTCTCTGGCTATGTGACGTTAATAACCTCGATGGCTCGAGTACTAGCATGGTTTCGTCGCCCTCTCACTGTAGATAGGTAATAGCAGGATCGAAAAGTTGCTAAAGAGAGATTTACCCTTATTTTATACGTTAGATCTTGAGTTCATCTGAATAGTTTTTCTCTATAATTACTGACTATTTTGTAGGGATCTGCACAATTTTCTATTAAGAGCGATGGCATAGACAGGATGATAAAGCACAAACTAAAATTGATGCCCTTGATGGTGTCGGTAGCGCTACTTAGCGGTTGTACCTTGATTCCCGGTTCCCACCTTTCTACTAGCGGTAAAAATGTAGTCGAGCAGCAGGATGCGGATTTCAATATCGATAAGCTTGTCAATGTTTACCCGATGACGCCTTATTTAGTCGAAAAAATGCGCCCTAAACCACTGATCGCGCAGACTAACCCTGCCCTAGAGAAAGAATTGCAGGGTTATGAATATCGCATCGGTATTGGTGACGTCATCATGGTGACGGTGTGGGATCACCCTGAGCTAACGACACCAGCGGGCACGTACCGTACCGCAGCCGATACCGGTAACTGGGTTCATTCCGATGGCACGATTTTTTACCCCTATATTGGCAAAGTCAGCGTTGCTGGCAAAACAGTCACTGAAGTTCGCGATCAGATCATGGGCCGTTTGGCTCAGTACATTGAATCACCGCAAGTCGATGTCAGCATTGCAGCCTTCCGTTCACAGAAGGCCTACGTAACGGGTGAAGTCGCGACATCAGGGCAACAGGCAATTACCAACGTGCCATTGACAGTACTAGACGCAATCAACAGAGCGGGTGGTCTCACTGAAAATGCCGACTGGCGTAATATCGTATTAACCCACAATGGTAAAGAACAACGACTCTCGCTTCAGGCGCTGATGCAAAATGGCGACCTTTCACAAAACCATCTGCTTTACCCCGGTGATATCCTCTACATCCCACGTAACGATGATCTGAAAGTGTTCGTTATGGGGGAAGTCAAAAAGCAAAGTACCCTCAAAATGGACCGCAGTGGCATGACGCTG
Organism: Pectobacterium aquaticum; assembly: GCF_003382565.3. Lineage (NCBI taxonomy): Bacteria > Pseudomonadati > Pseudomonadota > Gammaproteobacteria > Enterobacterales > Pectobacteriaceae > Pectobacterium > Pectobacterium aquaticum. Next base: position 2,971,583 of record NZ_CP086253.1, on the reverse strand, counting down.
ACGGAAGCATTAGGCAATGCGGAAGGGATGGATCAGACATTTTCGGATGCTACAGGGATCTTTGTAATTCGTTCATTGCGCGGCACCCAAGGCCCTAAACTGGCAAATATTTACCAATTGAATGCTCAAGATGCTACCGCGATGGTGATGGGCACAGAGTTTCAGTTACAACCGTATGACATCGTGTATGTCACCACCGCGCCGATTGTTCGCTGGAACCGTGTTATCAGCCAACTTGTACCGACCATTTCCGGCTTTAATGAGTTAACCGAGGGCTCATTACGTGTTCGTAACTGGCCGTAGAGATAACTATGTTTGATTCAATTTTGGTGGTGTGTGTGGGCAATATTTGCCGTTCTCCGACTGGAGAGCGGTTGTTAAAACAGGCTTTGCCGACGAAAAAAATCGCGTCTGCTGGGTTAGGCGCACTGGTAGGGAAGCCCGCCGATGCGATGGCAACCGAGGTGGCAAGTCATCATGATCTTTCTCTTGAAGGGCACGAAGCGCAGCAATTAACCTCTGCGCTATGCCGCCAGTACGATCTGATTCTGGTGATGGAGAAAGGTCATATCGATGGGGTGAGCCGCATTGCGCCAGAAGTGCGGGGCAAAACCATGCTATTCGGGCACTGGTCAAACCAGCAGGAAATAGCCGATCCGTATCGTAAAAGCCGCGAAGCATTTGAATTCGTTTACTCACAACTTGAGCGGTCTGCGCAAAAATGGGTGCAGGCGTTAAATCGTTAATCGTCAGAGAATCCGATGACAGAGAAAACTTCAGTAAAAGTATCTGAAACTAATTCAGATGAGATCGATTTAGGGCGTTTATTAGGGACATTGCTGGATAACCGCTGGTTGATTATTGGTGTGACAGCAGTGTTCACCGTTTTAGGCATTATGTATGCCATGTTAGCCACACCGGTTTATAAAGCCGATGCATTGATTCAGGTGGAACAAAGCTCGGGTAATTCGTTATTAAATGACATTTCCAGCATGTTGCCAGATGCCAAACCCCAGTCTGCTGCTGAAGTAGAACTGATTAAATCCCGCATGGTGATTGGCAAAACGGTGAACGATCTGGCGCTGGATATTGATGTTGAGCAAAAATATTTCCCGTTAGTGGGTAAAGGTATTGCTCGGCTAACAGGCAATGAACCGGGAAAAATAGCCGTCTCTCGCCTTGATGTACCTGAGTCTTGGCAGGATGAAACATTATCCCTTGAAGTATTACCTAATCAGCAATATGCGGTGGAAGCGGACGAGGGCGACGCGGTGAAATTCACCGGACGTGTTGGCCAACTCGAAAATCATAACGGCATTACATTGTTGGTGAGTGGCATTGATGCAGAGCCGGGTACGGTTTTCCGTATTCAAAAGCTGAATCAGTTAACCGCGATTAATGATCTGTTGGATAATTTCTCTGTCGCGGATAAAGGGAAGGACACGGGAGTATTGGCGCTGAGTCTGGAAGGTGAAGATCCGACGCTAACAACGAAGATACTGAGCAGTATTAGCCAAAATTATCTGCAACAAAACGTCGAACGTAAATCGGAAGAGGCTGGTAAAAGTCTTGAGTTCCTTAAAGAACAACTTCCCAATGTGCGTAGCTCACTGAATGACGCGGAAAACAAGCTTAACCAATTCCGCCAGCAGAATGAATCGGTCGATCTTTCTTTGGAAGCTAAGGCGGTGCTGGATACGACCGTTGCGGTTGAAGCACAATTGAATGAGCTAACGTTTAAAGAAGCAGAAATATCTAAACTGTATACTCGAGAGCACCCAGCCTACCGGGCCCTGATGGAAAAACGCAAAACGTTGGAACAGGAACGCGATAAGCTCAATAAGCGTGTAGGGGCAATGCCCAAAACCCAGCAGGAGATTTTGCGCTTAACGCGAGATGTGCAGGCAGGGCAGGAAGTCTACATGCAACTGTTGAATAAACAGCAAGAGCTCAGTATTAACAAAGCAAGTACCGTCGGAAACGTACGTATTGTCGACAATGCTATGATTCAGCCCAAGCCGGTAAAGCCGAAAAAGGCACTGATTGTTTTGCTGGCAATGATTCTGGGCGGCATGGCATCAACAGCTTTCGTCATACTGAAAACGCTGTTACATAAAGGCATCGAAAGCCCAGAACAGCTGGAAGAATTAGGTATTAACGTCTACGCCAGCGTGCCGCTTTCTGAATGGCAACAGAAAAAAGACAAAGCATTGTTGGCTAAGAGTAAAAAAAGCAATACTCGTTCTACGGAGCTGCTGGCAGTGGGTAATCCAACTGATTTAGCCATCGAAGCCATTCGCAGCTTACGCACCAGTTTGCATTTTGCCATGATGGAAGCCAAAAACAATGTGCTGATGATCTCGGGTGCTAGCCCTTCCATTGGTAAAACCTTTGTCAGTGCTAACCTGGGAGCCGTGATCGCTCAGGCGGGGCAGCGTGTGCTGATTGTTGACTGCGATATGCGCAAAGGGTATGCCCATGAGTTGATGGGAACGCATGGCACTGATGGCCTATCGGATATTTTATCCGGCCAGTGTGACGTGGCAAAAAGCGTGCGAAAAACTGCCGTAGAGAATATGGATTTTATTGCCCGTGGCCAGGTTCCACCGAATCCGTCGGAACTATTAATGCACAGCCGCTTTGCTGAATTTATTCACTGGGCAGGGGAACACTACGATCTAGTTCTGTTGGATACGCCGCCAATTTTGGCTGTGACGGATGCAGCGATCATAAGCCGTCACGCGGGAACGTCTCTACTGGTTGCTCGTTTCGAAGTTAACACGCTAAAAGAAATTGAGGTCAGTATCCGTCGCTTTGAACAGAATGGTGCAGAAATTAAGGGTGTTATTCTTAATGCCATTGTTAAGCGTGCCGCTAGCTATTATGGGTATGGTAATTATCATTACTATACTTATGATTATAAGTCGGATAAGAACAGCTAGCGTACTAAGTGTGACCTGCAGCCATACGAATTTTTGGTTGCAGGTTGTGCTTTCAGGCATAAATTATTTTCTGGTAATCATTAATTTTTTCGTATCGGCCTGATTTTCATATCCTTAAACGCAATAACGCTGAGACCGATAAATAAGAGTGAGTTTATATCTCGCTGGGAATTAACGCACAAAAAATTTATGGTTATATGAGCTGGATTTGCTAATCACTATATGTTTCTTGAAAATTATGATTTCACCTTATTAATTTGAAGGGATATATAAAAATAAATAAAGATGAAAATTATTATGGGTTTTATTATTTCAAATAAAAGAGAGGGAAGATGATTAAAAGACAAGGGGATTTTATATACTCCAATGCTTCAATCATTTCAATATTACAGCGAGTTTCTGATATAGCTGTGATATTGTCAAGCACTTTATTTTTTTCATTTTTTATTTATGGTGATGTTTTCTTAAAGCACTGGTTGATAGCTTTAATTAGTCTCTCGACATTTCAAATGGTCGGTGGAATTACCGATTTCTATCGTTCATGGCGAGGTGTTAATTTTAGACTTGAAATGTATTCATTAGTTAGAAACTGGTTGCTAAGTATTATCTTTAGTGCGGGGGTTCTTTCTGTTATACCCAGCTTGTTTATTGATTTTACTTATTATTTAACATGGTTTTTTGTTTCATTAATTGGCTTTTGTTTGGCTCGGATATCTATCCGGATAATTGTCAGGTATTTAAGAGCAATGGGTTATAATCAGCGGAAAATTGTGATTGTTGGTGATTCCGTTGCTGGTGGGCATTTAATTCGGAGTATCATGAATGCACCTTGGGTAGGGTTAAATGTCATTGGCTATTATATGCCAGATGAAAACTCTGTTTCTGATACATATAACACTTTGAATGTTAAATGGCTGGGTGGGGTTGATGACTTAATAACGAGTGCGCGGAATGGTGATATAGATAAAGTGTATATAACATTACCCATGAACGAATCTAAACTCATCAATCACATACTTAGAGAATTATCAGATACAACTTGCACGGTATTGTTAGTACCAGATATATTCACATTTAATGTATTGCGTTCTCGTAGTGAAACAGTAAATGGTATATCTGTTATATCACTCTATGATTCGCCCATGAGTGGAATAAATAGAATTATCAAAAGGCTCGAAGATATAATTATTTCTTTATTAATTATATTAATGATATCTCCAATACTTTTGATTATTGCCATACTGATTAAATTGACCTCTCCTGGGCCTGTTATTTTCAAACAGATGCGTTACGGTTTGGATGGCAAAGCAATAGAAGTGTGGAAATTTCGTAGTATGACCGTAATGGAGAATGGTGATGATGTCATACAGGCAAGAAAAAATGATCCGCGCTTAACTCCGATCGGTGGTTTTCTCAGGAAAACATCGTTGGATGAATTACCCCAATTTTTTAATGTCGTATTAGGCGACATGTCAATTGTCGGACCACGCCCACATGCTATTTACCATAATGAACAATACAGAAAACTGATTGATGGTTATATGCTACGTCACAAAATGAAACCGGGCATTACTGGCTGGGCACAAATAAATGGCTGGCGAGGAGAAACAGATACTCTTGAAAAAATGGAGAAAAGAATAGAGTTTGATCTTGAATATATTCAGTCGTGGAGTGTGTGGTTAGATATGAAAATTATATTTTTCACCATTTTTAAGGGGTTTGTTAATAAATCTGCTTATTAATGTTCGGCATGAATGGTTTCTGGGTAGGGCAAGATCACGAACGTTTTTTGAACGTATGAAGGTTAATTTTCAATCAATTATTGTGTGATTAGTAGCCAGTCAGAATCATTACCTGAACGATGTTGATTATGAACCGCTAAGAGTGGGTAAAAAAAGAGCACTCATGCGGTCGCCCTGGGTTTCTGGGTTTTAGTGATTATATTAAATTTATTGTTGTCCTGATTAAGTTTTAATAACGATTAGCCTAAATATTTTCGCCAAATCAAAACAAATCACCAACCGGACCAGGGCGGGATCCCACTTTATTTATTGAAATAGAGAACTTATTTCGATTTTATTGATCTGAGTTTTATCTCCACTAACTCTCAGTGAAAGACAATGACTATCTTTAATTATATCAATGAAATACCCGACCCACGCTGCGAAACGAATAAAAAGCATGAATTGATGGACGTCATTTTCCTCACCTTTACCGCTGTGCTAAGCGGTGCATCGGGATGGAAAGCCATACAGCAATTCGGTGAGTGCCAACTCCCGTGGCTGAGACAGCATTCTCCTTTTGCTAATGGCATTCCAAAACGTCACTGTATCGCCAATATTATCAAGGCATTAGATAGCCAGTCCCTGATGTCGGCACTGTTAAGCTGGATTAATGAACGTCGCAGCAGTAATGGCAGAAAACAGATAGCGATTGACGGTAAAACGCTTCGCGGAACGGGCAACGGCTTTTTAGCGCAAGCTCTGCATGTCGTCAGCGCTTATGACATTGGCAATGGTATTGCGTTGTATCAACAATCTACTGAAAGCAAAGGTAAAGAAGGACCGGTGGCCCGTCAGCTTATTGAATGTCTGTCGCTGGAAAATGCGACCGTCACGCTGGATGCGCTTCATTGTCAGGTGGAGACATTGCGGCTTATCTGTCAGCGTAAAGGCGAGTTTATTGTCGGCATTAAAGGGAACCAAAAAAAGCTGTATGAATTTGTTAAACAGCGTTTTTCTTCATGTTATGCCGATGAAGGACTGGCGACGCATACGGAAAATAATCAAGCTCATGGGCGGACGGAATATCGTCAGGTGATGCAGATAGATGCGGACTTTCCTGAGGAGTTAAAACAACGCTGGCCGACAATTCGTACGTTAATAGAAGTGGTGAGTGAGCGTGGTGAACGGGGAAAGGTGGTACACAGAGAGTCGCGTTGGTATGTCAGTTCATTGGGGGTAGACGCACGGGTAGCGTCACAAATGATACGCGAGCATTGGTGCATAGAAAATCAACTGCATTGGGTATTGGATGTGGTTTTCAGAGAAGATGAGATGAACCTGAAAGACGCGGAAGGGGCAGCGCATATGGCGCTGTTCAATCGAGTGGCGTTGAGTGTCCTGAAACAGCATGAAGGAAAAAAAGATAGCATAGCGGGCAAACGACAATGTGCCGGATGGTCAGGAGATTTTCGTAGCGAGGTTATCTTTGGTTAATTCATCAACAAAGTGGAATCCCGCCCTGCCAACCGGACTGAGCGATGCCGATCAGAGCAGCAATCCCTGATGAAGAACGACGACTAATGCGTAAAGAAGCCCAACAGACACATGATAAAAATTACTCTAGACGACTCATCGCCATACTGATGCTGCATAGGGGAATGACCGTCACCGACGTCGCCGGACTGCTCTATGCGGCCCGCTCATCCGTTGGAAGATGGATAAATTGATGGTGTTGAAGGACTAAAGGGCCTCAAAGCCGGACGAGCACCGCGCTGGCCAGTCGCTGATATCCTGCATACGCTACCGCTTCTGATTCAACGTTATCCTCAGGATTTTGGCTGGCTGCGCTCCCGCTGGAGCACCGAGTTGTTGGCACTTATCGTTAACCGGCTTTTTAACGTGGCGCTGCATCCTTCCACGTTGCATCGCTATCTGAGACGAGCGGGCATTGTCTGGCGCAGAGCCGCGCCAACACTGAAAATCAAAGACCCAGATTATGAGGAAAAACGACTCGCCATCGAACAAGCGGTCTCTCGGAAACAAACAGAGCATCCCGTGTTTTATCAGGATGAAGTAGATATCGACCTGAACCCGAAAATCGGCGCGGACTGGATGCTCAAAGGGCAACAGAAACGTATTACTACGCCGGGACAGAACCAAAAGTATTATCTGGCAGGGGCACTGCATTCGGATACGGGACGAGTCCATTACGTTGGCGGCAGTAAAAAGTGTTCTGATTTATTTATCAACCTGTTAGAGACATTACGGCGGACATATCGGCGAGCGAAAACCATTACGCTGGTCGTTGATAATTACATCATTCATAAAAGCCACAAGGTGAAAAAGTGGCTGGGAAAAAATACGAAGTTCCGGTTGTTGTTCCTGCCCACGTATTCGCCGTGGCTGAATCCAATCGAGTTGCTGTGGTTGTCGTTACACGAAACGATAACGCGTAACCATCAGTGCCGGTATATGTGGCAGTTACTGGAACAGGTAAAATTATTTATGAATGCCGCTTCACCGTTCCCCGGCAATCAGCATGGTCTGGCTAAAGTGGAGCGGTATTAGGCGAAGTCATTTAGGAATAGATATTTGAAGGCGTTATAGAGGAGTTTTATTAAGTGAAGATTTTGATTACTGGTGGTGCGGGTTTTATCGGCAGTGCTTTGGCAATTGCTCTAGCGAAACGCGGTGATGAAGTTGTTGTGCTGGATAGTCTTTCTCCACAGATCCATGGGGAAACCCCTGAGTCTTCAGCATTAGTGCAGCGATTGCCTAAAGCTGTTCGGTTTGTAAAAGGGGATGTTCGTGACCGTAATGATTGGGCTAAAGTATTGCCTGGTTGTGATGCTATCATCCATCTGGCTGCTGAGACAGGCACTGGACAATCCATGTATGAAATTGATCGTTATGTGGATGTCAATGTGCGTGGTACTTCGCTGATGTTAGATATCTTGGCCAAGAAAGAACTTGGAAGTGAGTCCGTCAGACGTGTCGTGGTTGCTTCATCGAGAGCAATATACGGTGAAGGTAAGTACCAGGGACGCAATGGTTTTGTCTACCCAGAAGCACGAAATCTTTCCGATCTGGAAAATGGTATTTTTGAATGCAGAGATCCTGAAACGGGCGATATCGCTAAGCTTGTACCAACTGATGAGACTTCTCTAATTCATCCAACTTCTATCTACGGTATTACCAAGCAAGTACAAGAGCAGCTCGTGCTGACCAGTGGCACGGCTTTGGGGGTTGGTTCTGTCGCGCTGCGTTATCAAAATGTGTATGGGCCAGGACAATCGCTAAAAAATCCCTATACAGGTATTCTCTCAATATTTTCTACGTTATTGCTGCAAGGCAAGGATGTGAACATATTTGAGGATGGAAAAGAAAGTCGAGATTTTGTCTACATTGATGATGTTGTTGCCGCAACGATTGCTGCTGTAGATTCCGATGTCACTGGGGTGGCCTATAACGTCGGCACTGGTGAATCAATTGATGTACTGACCGTAGCAAATACATTAAAGGCGAACTACGGTAAAGGCGGAAGCATTCGTATATCAGGAAATTTCCGTGTGGGGGATATTCGACATAACATGGCTGATCTCAGTAAGGTGAAGCGGGAGATTGGTTTTGTATCTCAAGTATCATTTGATAAGGGAATTAAAGCTTTCTGTGATTGGGTAAAAACACAAGAAATCAGTGATTCGGGTTATGAACGCTCTGTAACTGAAATGCGTGAAAAGGGTTTGCTAAAATGATGTCGATGCATACTTGCATGGAGGGGATAGGATGACCTTGTCAGGCAAACGGATCCTGTTTATAGCGCCTATGTTTTTTGGTTATGAGAAGTTGATAAAGGACGAATTGGAGCGAAAAGGGGCGCTTGTTGACTATTTTAACGATCGCCCAGACAATTCATTTTTGACAAAGTCATTGGTTCGTATCGATCGCCGATTGCTGGCTAAGAAAACAAATCGTTATTATGAAAATATAATCAAGGTAACGAGCAGCCATTTATACGATTATATTCTGATTGTGCGTGGTGAAGCAATTTCTCAGTCAATGTTACATAAGTTGCGGCTGACACAGCCGCAAGCTCGGCTATGTTTGTATTTATGGGACTCAATGCACTACAATCCGAACGCACGGAACATTTTAAACGAATTTGATTGCGTTTTTTCTTTTGACCGATCCGATGTCGAGAATAACTCACGACTTGAATTCTTACCGTTGTTTTATGGTCGGGATTTTGATCGTTCTGCAGCATGGACATGTCCTCATACTTATGACGCCTGTTTTATCGGTACAATTCATACAGATCGCTATAAAGTGCTAGAAAAAATTCTTGATGATTTGAAGTCTCGTGAACGCCGTGTATTTGTATTTTGTTATTATCCATCACGAATATTGTATCGGCTACGGGCCTTTATCGACCCTGGTTTCCGTCGATTTGGCAAAAAATACGTGAGTTTTGTCGGTATGAAACTTTCGGATGTTGTTGATAAAATTGCTGACAGTAAAGCCGTAATTGATGTGAATCGCCCAGATCAACTTGGGCTTACCATGAGAAGTCTGGAGGCAGTTGGTGCACAGCGTAAGCTGATCACCACTAATGCTGATATCGTCAATTATGACATTTACAATCCAAACGCAGTGTTGGTTGTCGATCGGAGCAATCCATATATTGATGATGCATTTCTGGCAGAAAATAGCTTACCATTTTCTTCGGAGATTCGAGATAGATATTCGGTTTCTGCATGGGTTGATAGGATTTTTCAATGAGATATCTTAGCATCATCTATTATGATACTTTCGCGAGGTTTTTCAGCGCGATTGAAGACGCCGTAAAAGTTAGAGACCCCAACGCTGAATTTTTACATTTGGCTATTTTTCCAAGCGGTTGGTTGTATATGAAAAGCCAAGGGCGGAATGTTCGGTTACTCCCCTGGCAGATTTTTAAATCTCCTCAAGCTGCTGACATCAACTTATCTGTCAACAAGCAGGAACTTGACGCTGTCGCATATTACCATGCGGTTACTGGTAAGCGTTTTGGAGAGAAATATCTATATGCTTTAAGGCGTAGAGCGCAAAGATATATAGTAACAATGGCTTCATATGTAGAAAATTTTAAGCCAGATGTTGTTCTCTTTTCTGGGGATACGCGTATTGCCTGTGAGTCATTATCTTTTTACTTGGACCGTAGTGGTTACACTGGAAGGCGCTATTTCTTCGAACAAGGCCCAAATGGTACGACTATTTTCGATACTTGCGGTGTAAATGCTAACTGTTCCTTTAGAGAGTCGGTTGCTGAATTGACCGGTAGTGGTTATTCTCCTGAGGCTGTTGCCAGACCTAAGCGCTTTAAACGTAATCCAATCTTTCGAGGGATTGATTACGCTTTAATCGGCTTATTACGGCCATTTAACGCAGTTCCTCCAGAATGGGATACCATGTCACTAGCGAAATATCCAACATCTGATTATCAGCAGTGTCTGGATTCAGGTCGCAGAAATATGCAAGAAAATAGTAAGCATATTCTTGTTGCGCTTCAGGTGCCTGATGATGCGAATAATATTCACCATAATCCGTTGGGGTTAGGTGACAGAGAGTTTGTCAGTATGGTGATGGCTGCTGCTGAAGGGCTACCTTATCCCGTTAGGGTTCGTGAGCATCCTTTATACAAACAGCGGTATAGTTGTGAGATGTATGAATTGTTGAGTCGATCGCAGCGCACAACTTTGTCTCAAGCCAGTTTGGATGATGATCTGTCTAACGCAGTTGTTGTTGTTACTGTAAACTCGATGACTGGATTAGATGCATATCTGCGTAGATTACCGACAATTGTGCTCGGAAATGCTTTTTACGATCATCTCCCAGGCATAACTCGGGTAACGGATGTATCTTCTTTGCAGTCTTCTATTGTGGAACTTTCTGCTGGCGGTTTGAATATGCTTCTAACCTGGCGTGATCCATTAGCTATTTTTGCTGAGTTGCGTGCACGTTATTTTATTCCGGGTCATTATTTAGATGACTCATTAGAGATTACCGCGCAGCGTATTGCTGAGAAACTAGTGTAAATGAATTCTAAGAGTGTTTATTTAGGTATTCTTTCGAATGTCGTGGGCAATCTCCTGATGCTTTGCGCTACCATACTATTGACTCGAATATTGACAGCCGAAGAGTTTGGTCAATTTCGAGTCGGTTCAAATTTTAGTACGCTAATGATACCCTTTCTTGCTTTAGGTGGAGAAAGATTGATCAGTCGGGTGATTCAAAGCAGTGGTGAGAATAAACTACCAGTTTCTCAGGCACTGTTCACCGTTTTATTTATTGTATTGTGTGGAACATTTTTGCTGGTCGTCCTTTATCCTGTTATTGCTTACTATGTTCTTGATGGTAATGTGCCGGCTAGTGTATATTTTTTGAGCGTTTCTATTATACCGATAACCATTACTTATAATTTGGCAAACACTATTTGGCGTCATATTGGCAGTACTTCTTCTGCACAAATACACTTGAATTTTACCCAAAGGCTGTTACGTGCCCCTTTATTGATAGGTAGCGTGTTACTTTGGCCAATGGCATGGTCTGCTTCATTGGCCATGTTGCTTGCACAATCTTTATCGCTGACACAGATCCGAAAAAACTTACAAGCTTATCCATTGCGTGGCATTGGAAAAATTGTGCCGATATTAAAGCAAAATTTTAAAGAACTATCTGTCATTGGTTTACCCATTGCTATCATGGCTTCAGTGAACAGGCTAGATGTTTTATTGGTAAATGCTGTTATGGGGGTTGACCGTGCTGGCAGTTATGACTTGGTTTATATGTTATCGCTGACAGCAATGTTTCCGGCTATGGCACTATCGAAAACCAGTGAACCATTTTTGTTTGAATTGAAAGGGGATAAAGAACGTCAGAATCTATTGAAAAAACTTCAATTTAGGACTTTTTTAGTATCTTGTATGGCTGTTATCGGTATTGCAGTCGTAGCTCCTTTCTTTGCTGACTTTCTTGGTAATGCGGGGCCGGATTTTGCTAAGGCAACTCTAGCTCTTTCTGCTGGACTAGCATTCTCTAGTGCTCATGGGCCCGTAATTGAGTATTTGCAAATTAACGAAAAATCTAGATTAGTTTTAATAGCAACTATATCTTTGTTGAGCGTTTTTTTTATTTTGAAATATTTTTCTGCATTGGAGAACTCTTTAATTTCTCTTTCAGTTTTTGCTGGGTTGTTTTATTTTTCTTTGAGGTTTGTTCTTTCTCTGTATATTCGCCTTTCAGATGGAATTAGTATGTCAAAACCAATAATTACTATTGTGTCTACCTTGTTGTATATATTTTTCATCGGTTTTGTTTTTTTGGGATGATGCTGAATTAGCATTTTCGGAGAACCTGAGTTAGAAAAAGGCAGCGTTAATGCAATCTTCTTTAAGTATTGAAAGTTTTTTTAGAAGTGATATTTTTTATATCATGATGGATGTGTTGGTCTTTTTGTTATTTATATCTTATGCGGCTAAAAGAAGAGAAGGATTCATTTTTTTCTTAACTGCATTTTTTATTGTTTCTTTAAAGTTATTGATTTTTGTAGGGTTGCGTCCTTTTGATGCAGGCAATGATACTATCCATTATTATTATACGTTTCAGTCGCTTGGGGATATATCTGGGGCAAGAGATATAGGTATTCAAGACTATGGTAATAGTGAGCTTTTATATTGGCCTTTCGCTGCGCTGTTTAAGGTGCTAATATCTTCGGATTTTCAGGTTTATTTAATATTTTCAATTTTTATATCAGCTTATTTAGTATATATGTGTAATAAGCTTGCTGTAGAATATATAGGTGAAAATGCTCGTTGGCATCAAGCTTCGCTTGCATTGATTTTTACCTATGCAGTTTTTTTATCTTTCGAGATTGCATATTTTGGTGGGCATATTAGATCTGCATTTGGCGTTCCTTTGGCCTTTATTTCTTATATGTTTGCTCTTAATAGAAAGTTTTGGCTGACGTTGTTATTTTTTAGTCTCTCTCTATGTTTTCATAATTCTGCCATCTCAGTAGCGCCTTTGCTTATTGTTGAGTTTTTGAAAATAAATTTCAGCTACTCAAAAAAAATGACTGTTAGTGTTGTTACTGCATTTTTGGTTGCATTTTTAATCGGTAAATTTGAAGGACTTCAAAGCATAATACAACTTGCTGGAGGTTTTTATTCTCAAAGATATACCGATTATTATGAATATAAAAATTTCAATATAACGTCAGTTTTTACAACTGGGTATTTTTTAATTATAATTCTTCATGTGGTTATATTTTTAGCTATTGGTTACGCTCGCATTCATTTTTATTTTTTTTATTATTTCTTTCTTATTTTGCTTTTTTCTGCCACGCCAAAAATCTCCGAGAGATATTTTGCTTATATACTGATTTGTCTTCCTTTTTTACTATACTCTTCATTGAAGAATAGATTTTGTGAATCTAAATCATTAATTATAACTATTGTCGTTTGTTTTATGGCCGGACTTCTTACAATTACTTCTTATGGTGCTGTAAGCACTTTAAGTATCCACTCGTTTTTGTTTCCTGATCGGATTGGACAATGATGAATAAAATACATGTAATTATTTGGGTGCTACGTGCTTTTTTTTATAAGTTTATTTTGGGGCGGTTTGAATTTCCTGGTTATATAGGAAAACCTGTCTTTTTAATGAATTCACTGAAAATGTATTTTGGAGAACGAGTTCGAATTTTTCCGGGGTTGCGAGCCGAATGTCATGGTGAAGGACGATTGTTTATACATAGCAATGTATCGATAGGACAAGGTTTTCATGTCATTGCTAGCACAGAATTGCATATTGGTAGCGGTTGTTTGATTTCTAGTAATGTATTTATCACTGATACAGATCATACTTATACAAATATCGCTCTCCCCGTATTTGAACAACCGAATATAATAAAAAAAACAGAAGTTGGCGAAAATTGTTTTATCGGCGTTGGTGCTCGAATTCAAGCTGGTACGATTCTTGGCAAAGGTTGTGTTGTGGGCGCGAATGCAGTTGTAAGAGGTGTTTTTCCTGATTATTCAGTTATTGTAGGTGCCCCTGGAAGAGTTATCAAACGCTATAATCCAGAGACTTCATCGTGGGAACGTGTTTGTGAAGTGGAAAAACATTCCCAATATTAATAATAGATAAGAGAAGAATGGCAAATATGAGCACGATATTTGATACTAACCTCGATTATGTCGCAGTTGCACGCCATGTCTTTAATATTGAGGCTAAAGCTGTTGCTGGGCTTTCTAATAACTTGGATGAGCAATTTAATTGGGCTGTTAGATATATTCTCGAGTCCAAAGGTCGGGTTATTATCTGTGGTATGGGAAAATCAGGGATAATAGGTAAGAAAGTTGCAGCAACTATGGCAAGCACCGGTACGCCCAGTTTTTTCATGCATCCTGGTGAGGCATATCACGGCGATTTGGGAATGGTAACGCATGAAGATGTGTTTGTTGCCATTTCTAATTCAGGTGAAACCGACGAAGTTGTTAAGTTGTTACCCTTCCTGAAGGATAACGGTAATATTTTGATTGGTATCACAGGGAATCCAGATTCAACATTGGCGCGTGCGGCTGATTGCCATCTTAATGTACATGTCAAGCAAGAGGCATGTCCGCTGCAATTGGCACCAACGTCTTCTACCACCGCTACCTTGGCAATGGGGGATGCGTTGGCGATAACCATGATGGAAGCTCGTGGTTTCAAGCCTGAGAATTTTGCCCGTTTCCACCCCGGTGGCTCACTTGGAAGACGTCTACTAAGCAAAGTTGAGTATGAGATGTTCAAGGGTACGCTGCCTTTGGTGGAGGAATATACACCCTTAATGGATGTTATTGCGACGATAACGCACTCCAGCTTAGGGCTTGCTATTGTTCGCACCAAAGACAGTTGGGCCGTTATTACCGATGGTGATATCCGGCGGGCTCTTGAACAACACGGTAAAGATTTTTTTGATCGCAAAGCCGTTGAGGTGATGACCCGCAACCCCGTACGCGTCTCTGTTGGCACGCGCACGGAGGATGCACTGCAATTAATGGAGCGGCGAAAAATTTCTGCATTGCTTGTTTTCGACCGCGATGATCTGGTCGGTATTTTTAAAAAATAACCGCGTGATTAATCATTCAAACTGATTTCCAAGCTTGTTAGTGAGTGTGCCTTATAGGACGAATAATATAACTGATGTGTTAATTATTCATTCTGAATAATGGTTGATGTTGTAATGTATTGAAACTGATAGTTCTTAATTGTATCGGTTTCTCTTCAAATATAGTGGGTAAGGGTTTAATTATGGAAGTTGTAATTTCAAAAAATATAGTGGTTTCAAACCAACGTCCGTTTGTATTATTCGGCGGTATTAACGTTTTGGAAGATTTAGATTCAACGTTATCGGCTGTTGAACACTATGTCAATGTAACGAGTAAACTTGGTATCCCCTATGTGTTCAAAGCCTCTTTTGATAAAGCAAACCGTTCATCCGTTAAGTCTTTTCGTGGCGTCGGTTTGCAAGAGGGATTGAGAATATTTGAAGAAGTTAAAAAGCGTTTCGATGTACCGGTAATTACTGATGTTCATGAGCCAGAGCAGGCAGCTGTAGTCGCAGAAGTGGTTGATGTGTTGCAGATTCCTGCGTTTCTCGCTCGACAAACCGATTTGGTCGTCGCTATTGCAGAAACTGGGCGTGTGATAAACATCAAAAAACCGCA
This sequence comes from Pectobacterium aquaticum, assembly GCF_003382565.3. Classification (NCBI taxonomy): domain Bacteria; kingdom Pseudomonadati; phylum Pseudomonadota; class Gammaproteobacteria; order Enterobacterales; family Pectobacteriaceae; genus Pectobacterium; species Pectobacterium aquaticum. The sequence goes on along the minus strand of NZ_CP086253.1, from coordinate 2,956,166 downwards.
ATTTATAAGCCCTCAGCAAATGAAGCATATCGTGAGTAAAATTCGCGAAGCGGGGAACGAAAAAATCATCCTTTGTGAGCGTGGTGCACAATTCGGCTACGATAATCTTGTAGTCGATATGCTGGGGTTCAGAGAAATGATTGAAGCTTGCGATGGGTTGCCGGCCATATTCGATGTTACTCATAGCCTCCAGCGTAGAGATCCTGGTAGTGCAGCTTCAGGTGGTCGCCGTCGGCAAGTCTTAGAGCTAGCAAGATCGGGAATGGGCGTCGGGCTAGCAGGGCTGTTTCTTGAGTCTCACCCCGATCCCAATAATGCGCGTTGTGATGGTCCCAGTGCTCTGCCTCTGGCTGCATTAGCGCCTTTTCTAACTCAGATTAAATCGGTCGACGAGCTAATTAAATCTTTGCCTGCTTTGGAGATTGAATAAGGATGAGATCGGTGTATCAAGGGCCGATTCGTTTGGTGTTATTTGATGTTGATGGGGTGCTGACCGACGGTTCATTATACTTGGATGAACAAGGAGAGCGCTTTAAAGCATTCAATGTCAGAGATGGATTAGCTATTGCGTTGTTACATGCGCACGGTTTACGTGCAGGTGTGCTGTCAGGGAAAAGCAGTAAAGCGCTGGATTTTCGAATCCAGCAGCTTAAATTCGATGTAACCATAACAGGACACTTGGAAAAGCGTGAAGCTTACGAGGCAATTAAACGCGAGCAGATGTTAGATGATACGCATATGTGGGTGATGATGTTGTTGAACTTCCCTTGGCTGGGATTGTTGGTTGTTTTTACGCCCCTTCCGATGCACATTCTTTGGTACTAGGCTGTGTCCCTTAATCACCTGAGCTATAGTAACTACTTGTTCCCACAACACATTGAACTATGGCCCGATACGATCTTCCCGATGAAGCATGGAGCATCATCCAGCCCTTGCTGCCTGCTGAACCCACATCCCCACGGGCCGGACGCCCATGGGCTGAGCATCGTAAAATCATTAACGGTATGTTCTGGGTGTTGTGTTCTGGCGCACCCTGGCGCGATTTACCTGAGCGATATGGTTCGTGGAAAACGGTTTATAATCGCTTTAACCGGTGGTCAAAATCGGGTGTTATTAACATTATTTTCAATAGGTTACTTTCGTTACTTGATGCAAACGGCCTTGTTGACTGGTCTGCCACGGCGCTGGATGGCAGCAATATCCGCGCGCTGAAATGTGCTGCCGGCGCTCAAAAAAACATATCGATATCACCGCAGATAATGGGCTGGGTCGCTCTCGCGGTGGTTTTGGCACCAAAATCCATCTGGCGACAGACGCAGACGGTCTGCCGTTAAACATTGTACTGAGTCCCGGACAGGCTCACGAAAGCCAGTTCGCATTACGCCTGCTGGATGGTATTGGTGTTCAGCGTCAGAACGGCAGTATGAAACGTCGTGGTCATGCGGTGCTGGCTGATAAGGCTTACTCGGGACATGCACTTCGCAATGAGCTGAAACGAAAAGGGATAAAAGTGGTTATCCCCCGAAAATCTAATGAAAAAATGGCATCGGATGGGCGTTCACAACTCGACCGTGATGCCTACCGAAATCGCAACGTTGTTGAGCGGTGTTTTGGCCGCTTGAAAGAATACCGTCGCATCGCTACTCGTTACGATAAAACGGCGAGAAATTATCTGTCGATGGTGAAACTGGGCTGCATCCGGCTCTTTTACAAGAAGTTATGCAATTAAGGGACACAGCCTAGAGGCTGCGGATTATGTAGTCACATCCCAAGGCAGGGCGGGATCCCACTTTACTTATTGAAATAGAGAACTTATTTCGATTTTATTGATCTGAGCTTTATCTCCACTAACTCTCAGTGAAAGACAATGACTATCTTTAATTATATCAATGAAATACCCGACCCACGCTGCGAAACGAATAAAAAGCATGAATTGATGGACGTCATTTTCCTCACCTTTACCGCTGTGCTAAGCGGTGCATCGGGATGGAAAGCCATACAGCAATTCGGTGAGTGCCAACTCCCGTGGCTGAGACAGCATTCTCCTTTTGCTAATGGCATTCCAAAACGTCACTGTATCGCCAATATTATCAAGGCATTAGATAGCCAGTCCCTGATGTCGGCACTGTTAAGCTGGATTAATGAACGTCGCAGCAGTAATGGCAGAAAACAGATAGCGATTGACGGTAAAACGCTTCGCGGAACGGGCAACGGCTTTTTAGCGCAAGCTCTGCATGTCGTCAGCGCTTATGACATTGGCAATGGTATTGCGTTGTATCAACAATCTACTGAAAGCAAAGGTAAAGAAGGACCGGTGGCCCGCCAGCTTATTGAATGTCTGTCGCTGGAAAATGCTACCGCTCCGCCATGCCATTACTCTGCGGGCTGCTCACCGCTGTTGTGCAGGGCACCAGATTCAGCTCTCTCGCGAACCTCCGCGTTTCATTCGCGGTATACGCTGAGCCGTTATCCGTCAGCCACTGCACCGCTGTATCCGGCAACCAGTCGCCGAAGCGCTTTTCCACCGACCTCAGCATCACATCCTGCACCGTCGAACTGTCATAGCCTACCGTGCTTGCTTCCCAGTCTATGGCCTCACGGTCGCAGCAGTCCAGCGCGAACGTTACCCGCAGTTTTTCGCCGTTGTCGCAGCCGAACTCGAAGCCATCTGAACACCAGCGCATATCGCTTTCTGCTACCGCGATTTTGCCCTTATGTTCACGCTTCGGTCGCTCTGGCTTGTCATGCAACAACAACAGGTTATGCTCGCTCATTATCCTGTAAAGCCGTTAGGGGCCTGTCCCTCTGTGCGACGTTGCTTGCGCAGGATGCCCCACACGCGTCGATAACCATAACTCGGCATGTCGCTGATAATGTTCAGGATAGCCGACAGTATTCCTGCGTCTGCTTCGTCATTACGCCGGTTACAGCGCCTGTCCTGCCAGTCGGCAGAACGGTTAATCCGCAGTGACAGTTGCGCACGCGACACGCCCATGGTGCGGCTGACCAGGGCTATTCCCCGTCCTTTGGCAACAAGGGCGCGTGCGCTATCCATTTTCGCGACTGGCCGTACTCCACGGCTTCTTTCAGGATCTCAACTTCCATCGTCTTCTTGCCCAGAAGTCGCTGAAGCTCCCTGACCTGCTTCAGAGCAGCAGTAAGCTCAGAAGCAAGAACGACTTCCTCTCCGGCCGCCACGGCGGTGAGGCTGCCTTCCTGATATAGATCCAGCAGGCTGGGCTGGATACCATACAGGCGGGCGACATGGGAGACATTCATGCCCGGCTCCATCGTCTGCTGGATAATGGCGATCTTCTCCTGAGGAGTTTTACGTTTACGGACTTCTTGCCCTAACAGGATCCCGGTCATCTCAAAATTGGCGTTAGTGTTAGACATATATTCAAGCCTATCTCTTATCTGGAGATACAGCTACTGTCTGGTGTTTCAGGGGGCTACATCAGATGCATAGAAAATCAACTGCATTGGGTATTGGATGTGGTTTTCAGAGAAGATGAGATGCAGCTAAAAGACCCAGAAGGAGCGGCGCATATGGCGCTGTTCAATCGAGTGGCATTGAGTGTCCTGAAACAGCATGAAGGAAAAAAAGATAGCATAGCGGGCAAACAACAATGTGCCGGATGGTCAGGAGATTTTCGTAGCGAGGTTATCTTTGGTTAATTCATCAACAAAGTGGAATCCCGCCCTGTATCCCAAGGTGGGAAAGGGGTGGCAAGGGAGGTTGTTGAGCGTATTTTGCAAGCGGGGGGCTTTCTCTCCAGAAGGCCTATCAGCCATTGATTGCGCAATGGGAGAGATATGGTGCAGTCCAGTGAATCTAGGTTAAAAGTTGTTATTCCGGCACGTTATGGTTCCACTCGGCTGCCAGGTAAACCATTGATCGATCTTTCTGGTAAGCCGATGATCGTGCGTGTATATGACGCCGTCCGTTGCGCGTTGCAAGATGCAGATATTGTGGTAGCTTTCGATGACGCACGTATTCAGTCTGTTCTTCGTGCCTATGATGTGCCTGGCATCATGACTGATGTTAATCATGAATCGGGCACAGATAGAACAGCAGAAGTCGTTCGAAACATAGGGTGGTCAGGTAGTGACATCATAATCAATGTGCAGGGTGATGAGCCCTTGGTTCCGGCAGCGTTGCTGCGCGCATTTGCTAATTTTTGCAGGCAATCGGCAAATTTTTCAATGGGCACAGTTTCAGTTCCTATTGAAACGATGAACCAGCTACACGATGCTAATGTTGTCAAACTTATGTGTGACAAAGATAGCCATGCTATCACCTTCTCAAGATGGGCGGTGCCATTCAATCGCGAGTTGCCTCCTGAACAATGGGATATAAAAGCTTATTCAAGGCATATTGGTATTTATGCTTATCGCGCTGATATTTTAGATAAAATCACGAAAACGCCGCCATGCCAGTTGGAGATGAGCGAAAAGCTTGAGCAGTTGCGGGCACTTTGGTTGGGGATCCCTATCCATGTATTACATTGGGATGGTGTTCCACCACAGGGAGTGGATACTGCAGAAGATGTCGAGCGTGTGATTGCTATTCTGAATGCAAATGCGGTGCCTTTAGCGGGAGAATAGAGTATGAATCTGGGGGTTGTCGCAATCTTGAACCGTCTCTTACGGAGCAAATCTATAATATTAGGTAGCACATTATGTGTCGCTATGCTACCCCATACCCTTTTGGCGGATGTAGGTACTTTTTGGCGTGCTAAAGAGTTAGATCAGTATGTGGTCGAATCTGATAAGGATGCGTGGATCGAAATAGTGCAATCGCCCTGTGAAGATAACCTGTCCTATTCCATCTCAGACATTATGGGACGCGAAGCCGACTCCGGTAACGTAGCCAGTGCTAACTGCACGTCAAAGGTAAAGTTGAATTTACCTAGTGGATATTATCACTTAAATATTAAGGGGGTTGTAAAAGGTATATATTCACTTGAGCCAAAAAAACTACCTGATTATTTTGGTGTTGATGCTGCATTGAATTATATTGTTAAAGATGAAAATCTTCGGCATCAATATATACAACTGTTAAAGCGGATTGACATTAATGTTGCAAGAGAAAGATTGATCTGGCTTGATTTATCTCCTAATAATGGAGTGTGGGATGGTAATTATAAAACAGACAGTCTCAGGAAACAGTATCAAAATTCTAATGTACAAATATTAGAGGCTGTTCAAGTTCCAATGTTCGGTAACTTGGGATTTCCTAGTTCTGATAAAATCATGACTGATTTCCCTAAAGTTACCCAAAGGTGGAAGAAGACTTGGATTGGCATAGAACCTAAAAATGAGCCCAATAATGTGCAAGGTCAAAGATTGTCTGTTAAGGACATGGTGGCATATGTAGATAGATATCTTTCATATTCCAGAGAAATGCACAATGCTATTGGTAATGATGTTTTGGTCGTTAATGGCACCTTTGCTGGTAGTCTTTATGCTAATACGGAATTTTCTAAAACAATCTCATCACGAAAAGATTTTTTTGAGTCCAAAGGTGATTTTAGTTTTCATACCTATGAAACTGCCGAGGAGCTGATACAGACGTTGACTCAATATAAATCATGGCTCAAGTCAAAGGGTTTTTCTGGCAATGTATGGATCACTGAATCAGGAGTAAAGTCTTATTCGGACGATCTGACAACCGTCAACCAGCAGAATATGGATGTTGCTGTACAAATTGCTGCTAAAGCAATAGTGGGTTATAGCGCTGGGGTTAAACATTATTTTCCGTTCGTGTTGCCTTTTTATACTGAAAAGGACCCGCGAGGGAGAATCAGATATTTCGGTTTGACAAGTAAAGATGGCAGCCCAAATCTCAGTCTTGCTGCTTACGTTCAAGCAGGAAAAATACTGGCTGGATCGCCACAAAGTGATGTGAAGTTTTTAGCCTTTGACCATGGATTCAAGGCGTTAATTCCTGCTGAAGAGAATGTTGTCATTGCTGTATACCACAATTCAAACGAAAAAAAGACTTTCCCAACAGGTGCTATGTATGCAGAAGGGATTGATGGTCGGAGAATTGAAAAAGGACAAGGTGATTTCTTACCTGATGAGAAATTAATGTATTTCTTTTTTTCAAAAGAAGAGAGTACAGCTGCAAACCATTTTTTTGCTGAAAGCATGTTATGAGAATTACAGGTACTGTCACTTCTTAAGGTAGTAACCGAGATTAACACAGCCAAGGATAGCCAAAGTGGAACAGGCGAGTAATGATCCACGGTTTTCCGGTAATGCCTCCAATTAGGCTGTGTCCCTTAATTGCATAACTTCTTGTAAAAGAGCCGGATGCAGCCCAGTTTCACCATCGACAGATAATTTCTCGCCGTTTTATCGTAACGAGTAGCGATGCGACGGTATTCTTTCAAGCGGCCAAAACACCGCTCAACAACGTTGCGATTTCGGTAGGCATCACGGTCGAGTTGTGAACGCCCATCCGATGCCATTTTTTCATTAGATTTTCGGGGGATAACCACTTTTATCCCTTTTCGTTTCAGCTCATTGCGAAGTGCATGTCCCGAGTAAGCCTTATCAGCCAGCACCGCATGACCACGACGTTTCATACTGCCGTTCTGACGCTGAACACCAATACCATCCAGCAGGCGTAATGCGAACTGGCTTTCGTGAGCCTGTCCGGGACTCAGTACAATGTTTAACGGCAGACCGTCTGCGTCTGTCGCCAGATGGATTTTGGTGCCAAAACCACCGCGAGAGCGACCCAGCCCATTATCTGCGGTGATATCGATATGTTTTTTTGAGCGCCGGCAGCACATTTCAGCGCGCGGATATTGCTGCCATCCAGCGCCGTGGCAGACCAGTCAACAAGGCCGTTTGCATCAAGTAACGAAAGTAACCTATTGAAAATAATGTTAATAACACCCGATTTTGACCACCGGTTAAAGCGATTATAAACCGTTTTCCACGAACCATATCGCTCAGGTAAATCGCGCCAGGGTGCGCCAGAACACAACACCCAGAACATACCGTTAATGATTTTACGATGCTCAGCCCATGGGCGTCCGGCCCGTGGGGATGTGGGTTCAGCAGGCAGCAAGGGCTGGATGATGCTCCATGCTTCATCGGGAAGATCGTATCGGGCCATAGTTCAATGTGTTGTGGGAACAAGTAGTTACTATAGCTCAGGTGATTAAGGGACACAGCCTAGTAGAACATGTATCTTTCGATGAAGGAACCGATGACTTTCTCGTGAACCTCAATTGAGCGTGAGAAGCAAATCGTTTTGCGTGCCAGACGCTTGATGCGGGTACGGAGCGTCAGATTGTTACGCTCAATGCGCTGTGTAAAAATTTTACCTGTCAGGTGCTTCTCCTTCGGCACTTCTCTGGCATAGCTGCCCCAGCCGTCGCTGGTTATCATGCCAATGCTGAAGAGAGTGAGCAGAGCCAGCAGTTCACGGCAAGTTTCATCGCTTCGCGGCCCGAACGTATAAGCCAGAACGCCGCCTGTTTTGGTGTTATAAGCATACCCCCTCTGTCAGGATAGTTGTCACCCCCATCGAAAATACTAATGACAAGATGGGAACAGATCGTGAAACGAATTTCACCAGAACGTAAATCGGCTGCACTGGCTAAATTACTACCGCCTTACAACATGACCGTCACCGCAGTTGCGCAGATGGAAGGGATATCGGAAGCTACCCTTTATTACTGGCGTAACAAGGCGAAAGCAGAGGGAATACCGGTGCCGGGTGCAAACAAAACTACAGACCAATGGTCAGCCGAAGCCCGGCTGGCTGTGATTATCGAAACAGCTACACTCAGCGAAACAGAACTCGCGCAATACTGCCGTAAAAAAGGGCTTTACCTGGAACAGATTAGTCAGTGGAAACAAGGCTTTTTGCAGGTGTCTTCGCCCACTGACAAAGCGGCGCTCAAACAAAGCCAGAAAGAAGTTAAACAACTAAAACGCAAACTGGTTCGTAAGGAAAAGGCGCTGGCGGAGGCGGCAGCGATACTGGTGCTGCGAAAGCAGTTGCGGGATTTTTACGGGGAAACCGACGAGGACGACTGACGCCCGGAACAGAGCGGCAGGCACTTATCGGTTACGTGCGGGACGCGATGGCGTCAGGAGCTCGGCTGTCAATAGCGCTGACGGAAGCGGGATTAAGTGAACGGACGTGGCGACGCTGGCAAACGTCGTGGGAAGACAAGCGTGTTAGCGCGGTCAGGCCCTCCCCGGTGAACCAGTTAAGTGAGCAAGAAGAGCAACAGATACTGGCAGTGTGCCATCAGCCAGACTACGCCAGCCTCCCCCCGTCACAAATCGTACCGGCGTTGGCGGATAAGGGGATTTATCTGGCAAGCGAGTCAACCTTTTACCGGGTACTGCGTCGTCATGGAGAGGTGCATCGCCGGGGACGGCAACGGGCAGCGCAGAAAGTCACCCCGGCTACGAGTTGGCAGGCCAGCGGGCCGAATGAGGTGTGGACATGGGACATTACATGGGTTCCGTCAACCGTAAAGGGGCGCTGGTTTTACCTGTATCTGGTGGAAGACCTCTACAGCCGAAAAATCGTGGGATATGAAGTGCATGAAACTGAAAGTGGTGAGCAGGCGGCAGCGCTGATACAACGCACGGTCCTCCGGGAAGGATGCTGGCAATCCCCGCCGGTACTGCATGCGGACAATGGTGCGGCGATGAAGTCACAGACGTTGCAAATGAAGCTACATGAGCTGGCAATAAGGCCATCTCACAGCCGGCCAAGAGTCAGTAACGACAACGCGTATGTGGAGTCGCTGTTCAGAACACTGAAATATATCCCGCAGTGGCCGTCATCGGGGTTCGGTACATTGGATGAGGCGCGTGAATGGGTAGAGGATTTTACGCAGTGGTATAACGAAACGCACAGACATAGCGGTATCAGATATGTGACGCCGGGTCAGCGACATCGTGGAGAAGACGGTGTGTTGCTGAAAAATCGGGATGAGGTGTACAAAAAGGCAAAAACGCAACGGCCTGAACGCTGGTCTGGCAGAACACGAAACTGGCATCAGGTAGGCAGGGTAATGCTGAATCCAGAACGGGAAAAACAGGCAGCCTAAATCAACCGGGGGTGCCAACTACCTTGACACTTACCGGCTACGTCGGCGTGAGCGACCGGAGAAGAAGTTATGCGCTGGGGAGAGAATTTTTTAAAGCACGTATGACGGTGTTGATGCCTATCTTCAGCGTTCTGGCGGTATCGCGCACACCGGAACCGTTATGCGCCATATCAACGATTTGTTCTTTGACTCTCGGCTTCCGCGCTTCATAGGTGTAGGTCAACTGGAAAACACGTTTACATGACCGACACCGAAAGCGCTCGTGTTGTGAAGTACTACGACCATGGCGATAAATTTCATCTGAATGGCATCGGGGACAATGGACGGTAACGGTAGCCACAGAAAACCTCAAATACCCATAGGGTAACAGAAATTTCTATCGATTGAAGGCATTACCGATTTTCCATCCTGAAACGGAATGTGACCGCTTTCAAGGTGAAACTTCCGACAGGAAAAAGAGTGGCGTTCCATCTTTGACTCAGCGAATTTTACTATCTTAAAAAACGCCTAATGTAATAGCATCAGGCGTTTAACAATGTTTATCGATATGGCTCAGCCCAGGCTTTAATCGCCAATTGTTGTGCTTAACGCACTCTGCCAATCAGATAACGTAATTCCCAATCCCTTTATTTTGTCCCCAGCAAGCGTTGAATAAGCAGGTCTGTGTGCTGGTGTGGGATACTGAGCTGTGGTGATCGGCGTGAGCGTCGGCGCTTTACTCAGCACCGCTTTCTGTACCGCCACAGTAAATATCGCTTGGGCAAATTCAAACCAACTAACTTCTTTATCACCCGTGTAGTGATAAATCCCCCCAGCAGCCTGTTGCTGTAGCAGTGCAATAATCGCTTGCGCAATATCGCCAGCATAAGTTGGGCAGCCACGCTGGTCGTTAACGATGCTCAACGTGTCACGTTCTTTGGCTAGCCGGAGCATGGTTTTCACGAAGTTATTGCCGTATTCGCTAAATACCCAAGCAGTACGCACAATAATTGTTTCAGGCGCAGCTTGTGTCACTGCCTGCTCACCCGCCAGCTTGGTTTTACCGTAAACACTTAACGGATTCGTCGCACTATCTTCGTGGTAAGGCTCAGTAGCATTACCATCAAAGACGTAGTCAGTAGAAACATGGACTAACCGAATACCTTGCTTGCTGGCGGCAATCGCTAAATTCTCTGGGCCCGTAACGTTAATCTTTTCTGCAAGTTCAGGTTCTGATTCAGCCTTGTCTACTGCAGTGTACGCAGCAGCGTTGACGATAGCATCAGGCTGGAAATCTTTTACTATTTCTTCAACGCGCGCTAAATCAGTAATATCAAGCTCAGCAGTATCGGTTGCTAGGATTTCCCACTCAGTTGGCAGACGATCCTGAAAACAGCGACCCAATTGCCCATTTGCACCTGTCAGTAATATTTTCATTTTGCCAGGTCCTTGAATAATTTCCCTAGTTTATCTTTCTCAGATAGTAAAGGGGCGGTTATCGGCCATTCAATGCCAACTTCAGGATCGTTCCATAGCAGGCAACCTTCATCGCTAGGATCATAATAATCAGTACACTTGTACTCGAAATCTGCGGTATCTGAGAGAACGACAAAACCATGCGCCAGCCCCGGTGGAAGCCAAAATTGGGTTTTGTTTTCTTCTGACAGTGTGACGCCATACCATTTCCCGTAGGTAGGTGAATCCTGACGAATATCTACCGCGACATCAAAAACCTCGCCGCGTACAACACGAACTAGTTTCCCCTGTGGGTTTGTTTTCTGGAAATGCAGGCCTCGTAATACACCTTTACTTGAACGAGAGTGATTATCCTGAACAAAGTCTACATCGATATCCAACATCTCCTGATAACGTCTCTTTTCAAACGTTTCCAGAAAGAAGCCTCTGGCATCACCGAATACTTTCGGCTGAATAATTTTTGCGCCATGAATAATAGTATCAATGACTTGCATATTATTTCTCTGCGATAAGTTGGGTTAAATACTGCCCATAGGACGTTTTGCTCATTACTTTTGCTTCGTCAGCAACTTGCTGTTTAGAGAGCCAGCCTTTTCGGAATGCGATCTCTTCCAGACAGGCAACCTTCAACCCTTGACGCTTTTCAATAGTATGGATAAATTGTGACGCTTCAATCAGACTGTCGTGTGTACCAGTGTCCAACCAGGCGAAACCTCTTCCCAGCAGCTCAACATTCAACGTACCTTGCTCAAGATACATTTGGTTCAATGTAGTAATTTCTAACTCGCCGCGGTGTGATGGTTTGACCTGTTTCGCCATCTCTACGACATTTTTATCATAGAAGTAGAGTCCAGTGACGGCCCAATTAGACTTTGGTTTAACCGGTTTTTCTTCTATCGATAACGCTCTGAAATCCTGATCAAATTCGACAACGCCAAACCGCTCGGCATCGGTGACCTGGTAACCGAAGATTGTTGCCCCTTTGTCTTTAGCTGCAACGGCTTCAAGTTTTTTACCAAAGCTCTGGCCGAAATAAATATTATCACCGAGCACTAGCGCGCAGCGTTCCCCATTGATGAATTCTTCACCGATGATAAAAGCTTGGGCAAGTCCATCAGGCCTAGGTTGAATCGCGTAGCTAAGCTCAATGCCAAAACGGCTTCCGTCGCCTAAAAGGCGTTGAAATGCTGGCATATCCTCGGGCGTAGTGATAATCAGTATTTCACGGATACCCGCGAGCATGAGAACCGAAATGGGGTAATAAACCATCGGCTTATCATAGATAGGCAGTAGCTGCTTAGAAACACCGCGAGTAATCGGATATAGCCGAGTACCACTTCCCCCTGCGAGCACGATCCCTTTCATCAACAATTTCACCTTTATTGTATTAAACGTTATCTCTAAATCGTCGTTCAAGTATATCACCCTGTTTCACCAGAATTGTCTGATGTATCAGAAAAAGTAACGAATGCAGGAGTGGATATGTTTTTGCTTTTGTAGCTCAATTGAGCTACATTTTGAGTACACATTGAATGGAGGAAAATATTATGGCAGCGAATGCATTTGTACGTGCCCGTATTGATGAGAATCTTAAAAATGAAGCAGCGGAAGTGTTGGCTAGCATGGGGTTGACGGTATCGGATCTGGTGCGCATAACGTTAACGAAAGTGGCTAAAGAAAAAGCACTTCCATTTGATATGCATGTCCCTAATAAGCTTACCGCACAAACGATGGCTGACAGCGAGAAAGGGGTTGATGTCTATACAGCAAAAGACGCCGCCGATCTGTTTGATAAATTAGGGATCTAATGGATGAAAAAGCAAAGGGAAATTGCATATTCTGGTCAATTCCAACGTGATGTGAAAAAAGCGCAACGGCGACATAAAAACATGAACAAGCTTAAAACGCTTATGCAGCTTTTGCTTGAAGACAAACGACCGTTGCCACAGGAATATCAGGATCACCCCCTCCAGGGAAACTATAAAGGCTACAGAGATGCGCATATCGAGCCGGATTGGCTTCTTATTTACAAGCTGACCGATGACGTTTTGCGTTTTGAACGTACAGGGACGCACGCTGACCTTTTCTAAATAGATTCATAAAGATGATTTTGTTGCGGAATGTTCTTTACTGGCACGATGATAAAAACAGAACGTTCCAGCACATCATAAAAAGTCTCAACCTGAGATCGCTTTGTGGCTGATTAGGTGTAATCTTAGTGTCATGCGTGGCGTTGTGGGATTACGCTGCTAAGTGAAAAGTGTTCGATAAAACACAATCGTTCTCCAGATAAAAACCATTAGATTGAAGAGAGTCAATCCATGACATCATTGAAAGCGATTATCCCTGTAGCAGGTTTAGGGATGAATTTGTTACCAGTGACCAAGGCAATTCCTAAGGAAATGTTGCCATTGGTTGACCGCCCTGTGATTGAGAAGATCGTCAACGAGTGTGTGAGGGCGGGGATTAAAGAAATTGTTCTGGTGACGCATGCGTCGAAAAACGCAATTGAAAACCATTTCGATACCTCGTTTGAGCTTGAGTCCTTGCTGGAAGAACGGGCTAAGCGTCAGCTGTTGGCAGAAGTTCAGGCCATTTGTCCGAAAGGCGTAACGATCATGAACGTTCGTCAAGGGGAAACGCTAGGGTTAGGGCATGCGGTCTCTTGTGCTCGCCCAATCATTGGCGATAGTCCGTTTGTGGTGGTGTTGCCGGATGTGGTGCTGGATGAAAGCACAGCCGATCAAACGAAGGAAAACCTGGCATTGTTGATCTCCCGTTTTGAAGAAACAGGGCGTAGTCAGGTGCTGGTGAAACATCGTCCTTATGAGGTACTGCCCGAGTACTCTGTCGTCGATTGCGACAAACCGCTGGTGAACCCAGGTGATGCCGCAGCGATTACATCTATGATTGAAAAGCCTGAGGCACCTTCTGAAACGGGGTCTGACCTTTCTGCGGTAGGGCGTTATGTGTTAACCGCCGATGCCTGGCCACTGCTGGAAAAAGCGGTTCCCGGTGCATGGGGACGTATTCAGTTAACGGATGTGATTGCCGATATGATCGCGACTCAGCAGGTGGATGCTGTGCAAATGTCAGGCAAGAACTTTAACTGTGGCCGTAAGTTGGGTTACGCGCAGGCATTTGTGTCTTATGGGTTACGCAACCCTGAGTTTGGTGCCGAATTTAAAGAAAGTATTAAGGCGCTGCTGAAAAAGTAATATTGAGTGATAACTCGCTGTAAAACCGCAGATCGTTGAATCGTTCTGCGGTTTTTTCTTTTTCCCACCATACGTTCCGATTGGGTGAGCTTTCGCTATCAAACCAATCACTACCCACTCACGCCAAGCTGAGTTACCATGTCGGCCTGTTTTTAAATTGCTTGCGAGGTCGCAACGCGAGGCGTTGTCGCCGTTGCAGGCAGGTTATCCTTCAGACAGGAGTTGCTTTAATGTCCAAACAGCAAATTGGCGTTGTCGGTATGGCGGTGATGGGGCGCAATCTGGCGCTGAACATTGAGAGCCGTGGCTATAGCGTTTCCATCTTTAACCGTTCTTCCGATAAAACCGATGAAGTTATCGCGGAAAATCCGGGTAAAAAACTGGTTCCTTCTTACACCGTTGAAGAGTTTGTCGAATCCCTGGAAAAACCCCGCCGTATTCTGCTGATGGTGAAGGCCGGTGAAGCAACCGATAAAACGATTGAATCGCTGAAACCTTACCTGGAAAAGGGCGATATTCTGATCGATGGCGGTAACACCTTCTATAAAGATACGATTCGCCGTAACCGCGAACTGTCCGCTGAAGGGTTTAACTTCATCGGTACAGGCGTATCTGGTGGGGAAGAGGGCGCGCTGAAAGGGCCTTCCATTATGCCGGGTGGCCAGAAAGAAGCGTATGAACTGGTTGCGCCGATTCTGGAACAGATTGCCGCACGTGCTGATGGCGAAGCCTGTGTGACCTACATTGGCGCTGATGGTGCAGGCCACTATGTTAAGATGGTGCATAACGGTATTGAATACGGCGACATGCAGCTTATTGCCGAAGCCTATGCATTGCTCAAACAGGCTTTGAATTTGGGCAATGACGAGCTTGCCGCGACGTTCTCTGAGTGGAACAAAGGCGAGTTAAGTAGTTACCTGATTGAAATCACTGCCGATATCTTCAGGAAGAAAGATGAATACGGTAACTATCTGGTTGACGTGATTCTGGATGAAGCAGCTAACAAAGGTACCGGTAAATGGACCAGCCAAAGCTCTCTGGATCTGGGTGAACCGCTGTCTCTGATTACGGAATCCGTGTTTGCTCGTTACCTGTCTTCACTAAAAGATCAGCGTGTTGCTGCCTCTAAAGTGCTGACTGGCCCAACGGCTCAGGCATTCGGTGGCGATAAAGCCGAGTTTGTTGAGAAAGTGCGTCGTGCGCTGTATCTGGGTAAAATCGTTTCTTATGCTCAGGGCTTCTCACAGCTGAAAGCAGCATCCGACGAGAACAACTGGGATCTGAACTACGGTGAAATTGCCAAGATTTTCCGTGCGGGCTGTATCATCCGTGCACAGTTCCTGCAAAAAATCACCGATGCGTATGAGCAGAAAGCGGATATCGCTAACCTGCTGTTAGCACCTTACTTCAAGAAAGTGGCGGACGAATATCAGCAAGCGCTGCGCGACGTCGTCTCTTACGCGGTTCAGCAAGGCATCCCGACGCCAACCTTCTCAGCGGCCATTGCTTATTACGACAGCTACCGTTCAGCCGTGCTGCCTGCTAACCTGATTCAGGCTCAGCGTGATTATTTCGGCGCGCATACCTATAAGCGTACGGATAAAGAAGGCGTATTCCATACCGAATGGCTGGAATAGTCGTTTCTTATGCTTAGATAGCGCGGTTTGTTAATAAAACGCCAGATTAGGAAATATCTGGCGTTTTTTATATTGCTGAATGAATACATAGATATCGTTAAGATATCTATGATTTTTTTTCGGGAATACTGTAAATTTCATTAAAGAAATCTGCTTTTTTACCGAGATCATTGCTGTTTATTACATCGGGATCTTGCTATTTTTAACGGTGTTGCAAAAATTGAGTTGTCGTTTTGCTTTCTGGTGTTGCTTGTCAGAGGTGGTCCTAGCGCCATTGAACGGTAACACATTACTGGGAGGATCCCAGTAACGGTCGGTAATGACGTAATACCAAATCGGTTTGCCGTTATGCTGGCTGGAATGAAGGACGAAGTATGGTCTTTTCGACGATACCTCACCCTGAAGTACTTCATGTTTAAAAGGAAATCGTAATGAAGAAAACGTTAATCACGCTGACCGCTGTTCTGGCCATGTCGTCAAACGCGTTTGCTGTTGATGGCGTCTCCAGCGCTACGGCTGCTGGCACCGCGACCACCGGTACCACCACCACCACAGTTGCCGGCGCAAGCGTTGCTGGTGCCGCTGGTGCTGCGGGTGCGGGTGTTGCTGCGGGTACCACTGCACTGATTAGTGTGGGTGTTGCTGCCGCTGTTGCTGTTGGTGTCGCTGTTGCTGTCGCCAGCAATGACGATAGCACCACTGCTACGAGTACGAGTACGACAACGAGAACCTAACGTCTCACTACTCCCAAGGCCACTTCGGTGGCCTTTCTTTTTCTGGGCTACGCGGTTCAACGAGAACTTCATCGCATGACAAGAATAAAACGAATAGCAGAAATGAAAGCGCTGATTGCCATCCCTCTTTTCTCTCTTCTGTTGACGGGTTGTTCCCAAAATATGGAACAGGTGGGCAAAACCTTCAAATTGGCGTTTTTCGGGCAGGATGACACCCACGTGACGGCCAAACAGGTTGCTAACACGCCCTATGCCTCAGCGTATTTGAAGGTGGGGAAAGCACCGCAAGCGTTTGTCGTGCTCGCTTTTGCCGAGCAGAATCAGTTGAAATGGATCGGGGCCGATAAAAATATCGTCGCGATCCAACATGGCCGCTTGGTGAAAACACAGGGCTTCGGTGAAGACATTACCTATGTGGATAACCTGCAACAGGATCCCCTGACGTTAGGCTTATTGAAGACATCGACGCCAATGACATGGCAAAGTCGGGTTGAATGGGCTCAGGTCTTCCGTGGCGGTTATGATACTCGGTCTGTTTTTCAGGCGCGTGGCAAAGAAACCGTAAAAATCCTGGATACCTCACGTGCGCTGCTGCGTTTTGATGAGCAGGTGACCATCCCCGCGTTGAATGAGTCTTACACTAATCGCTACTGGCTCGATCCGGTTAATGGAAATGTGGTTCAAAGCCAGCAGTATATGGGGCCAGATATGGCCTTGGTCACATTCACCGTATTAAAACCCTACGTCCAATAAGGGGCTGCAATGTTAGCACTTAATCGTATCGCTACCTTGTTGCTGCTGGTTTCCGGTGTTGCGACGTCTGCGCAGTTGACTGTGAAATCGCCTCAACAGACGATCGCCGTCGTCAAATTGGATGATGGCACGCGTCTTGAAAAATTTTACGAACAGGTTCCCTGGCCACAGAGTATCAACTGGCAAACGGCGTTTATTTCTGATTTTGCGACGACACAGAAGGTTCGTGTGCAAGGGGATGTCTTGCTGCAAAATCTGGCTGAACTGGAAACGCGCTGGCGTAATTCAGGTAATGGCGATCTGGCGATCTCCGCTTGGTTGCTAAGAAAGACGATTAGCCCGATTAATGTGGCGGGTCGTATCCGTACCGAGCTGAATCCTGACCGCGTACGTGTCTATATAGAAAATAATCGCCCTCTGGTGGGGGAATATGCACTGTACATCGCGCCTCATGATGACAAACTGTCCCTGCTCGGTCTGGTGAATACGTCTGCCGATGTGGGTGAACTGGAGACATCGGGGAAAGTGGCACTGCGTGCCGGATGGTCGGTCGAGAATTATCTCTCTGGACGGCGACGTCTCGCGGGCGCGGATAACAGCTACGGCTATCTGATTGGGGGAAATGGCACGTGGCGCAAAGTGCCGCTGGCGCTGTGGAACCGCCAGCATGTTGAACCCGCCGCGGGCGAAACGCTCTTTATTGGCTTTAATCCCTCAGTTTTGCCACAGGATATGTCATCACTCAACGAGCAGCTTGCTGACTACCTTGCTAACCGGACGCCACTCGAATGACAAAGAACAGAAACGTTAAACTAGGCTGTCTGTCGTTGGCGATGGGCAGCATCTTGAGTGCACAGGCGATGGCGGCTGAAACCGAAAGCAACCGTACTGCGACCAACCCGAATCTGCGCTTTCAGCCGGTGGGAGTCTCACAGTCTGATTTTGGCGGTACGGGGTTGTTGCAGATGCCGACGGCGCGTATGGCGCAAACCGGTGAGTTTAGCCTGAACTACCGTGACAACGAAGAATATCGACGTTATTCCATCTCGCTCCAGCTCTTTGACTGGCTGGAAACGACGGTGCGTTATACCGATATCCGTACTCGTCCTTATAGTAATGACCCTAATTTCAGCGGTAGCCAAACCTACAAAGATAAGTCATTCGATGTCAAAGCCCGTTTGTGGCAGGAAAGCTACTGGATGCCGGATGTTTCTGCAGGGTTGCGTGATATTGCGGGTACGGGGTTGTTTGATAGCGAATATCTGGTCGCCAGTAAACGTATGGGGCCGTTTGATTTCACCCTGGGGATGGGGTGGGGCAATATGGCCGAGAGCGGCAATATTAAAAACCCAGCCTGTTCGCTGAAAGCCAGCTTTTGTAATCGTACTCAGAGCACTGAAACTGGCCAGTTTGAGGTGGGCAATTTCTTCCATGGCCCTGCTGCGCTGTTTGGTGGCGTTGAGTACCAGACACCCTGGGATCCTCTGCGCCTGAAACTCGAATATGATGGTAACGACTATAGCGCAGAAAGAACGTCATCCACTAATGTGCCACAGCAGCTCAAACACGATTCCCCCTTCAATATCGGCGCAGTCTACCGGGTGGGCGAGGTGTTAGATACCACGTTATCATGGCAGCGCGGCAACACCTTGATGTGGGGCTTTACCCTACGCACTAATTTCAACGACCTGAAGCCGAACTATTTAGACGATGCACCACCCGTCTATGCGCCGGTACAGGATGGCAAAGGCACAAACTGGCAGCTCGTGTCGAAAGAGCTGAATGATAAGGCCGGCTTTAAGGACGCTGATATCTACGCGGACCAAAAGCAGGTCACCATTGTTGCCGATCAGACCAAATATCGTGACAGCGATCAGGCAACACAGCGTGCGGCGACGGTATTGGCGAATCATGTACCGGGCAGTATTGATGAATACCACATTGTGCAGCGCAGCCAGCGTCTACCGATTGCCAGCACGGAGGTGGATGCTAAAGCTTGGCACCAGGTTAAGCAGGCTGCCGTTCCACTGGGTCAACCAGAACCTGAAACGCATCGTAAAGAGCCAGCATCCAACGTGCGTGGTCAGCAGGTGCTGCTCGCAGAACCCGATCGTCTGACGTATTCATTAGATCCGACGCTGACGCAGTCTTTCGGTGGCCCTGAATCCTTCTACATGTATCAGGTCGCCCTGAAAGGCAACGTGGACTATCGTCTGAGCGATCACTGGAGCGTAGGCGGAACGGCAACGCTGAATCTGGTGAATAACTACGACAAGTTCAACTATAAAACACCACCGGCGGATGGTGCTGCCCTGCCGCGCGTCAGAACCTGGGTGCGTGAATACGTTACTTCTTCGGATCTGTTGTTGACCAACCTGCAATTGACTCGCAGAGATAATCCGGCGCAGGACTGGTATACCCAGGTCTACGGCGGCTATCTGGAAATGATGTACGCGGGTGTCGGATCTGAAGTGCTGTATCGTCCATTCGGTAAAAGCTGGGCGCTGGGGGTGGATGTGAACTATGCCAAACAGCGTGACTGGAACGATATTATGCGGATGGCCGATTACGATGTGGTCACCGGCCATCTGACCGCGTACTGGGAACTGCCGTTTGTGGAAGGTGCGGTCGCGAAGGTGAGTGTGGGTCGTTATCTGGCAGGGGACAAGGGGGTCACCCTCGATCTCTCTCGCCGCTTTGATAGCGGAATCATTGCGGGTGCCTTTGCGACCAAAACCAACGTCAGCGCTGCTGAATATGGTGAAGGAAGCTTTAGCAAAGGCTTCTACGTCTCGATACCGTTTGATCTGCTGTTCACCGAACCAACGGTGAAACGTGGCGCTGTTGGTTGGGTACCGTTGACGCGTGACGGTGGTCAGATGCTACAGCGTCGCAGCTCGCTGTATGGCCTCACCGAGCACTAATCGATCTTAGTTCGTTTAGGGTGTTAATCAAGCCCGTCATCGCCGAGTGCCGTGACGGGCTTTTTTGTGCGTGTTGGCTTTGCGGAGTTAATTCATTTAGTAACTAATATGAACTATTTCATTTGGTTATCGTTTGTATCTTAATCATGTCGTACTGAAGATGACGCTTCTGAGTCTTTAGCGATAAATTGATGATAATTTAATAGCTTAACCACGATTGTCGTGACGAGTCGGAGCATTTTTAAGACGAAGTGTGTCCTGAGGGTAATGATTGAAATAGTTTCATCATGGAAGATTCATATCGCGAAACCTATTATCTCCTGCCGCAATGGCGAAATAAAAACATATACCCTAAATAATTCGAGTTTCAGGAAGGCGGCAAGGGAAGGAATCCCGATGAGCTTACTTCAGTAAGTGATTCGGGTGAGTGAGCGCAGCCAACGCACATGCAACTTGAAGTATGACGGGTATAGCCATAGATCTTCATGGTAGTGCTAACAGGAGAGTGCAACCCGATGAATTTGCCTATTTCCACTGTTATCTCGTTAACGATGAGCGCTGTTTGGTGTGTTCCTCTCTATGCCGCAACGCAGGACAACCCTCTTGGTATTTATCAACTGATTCAGGAACGGATGGTGTTGATGAAAGATGTTGCGGGGTATAAGGCCCGTCAACACCTGCCCGTTGAGGATCTAAAACAAGAGGAACGTATTTTGAGTAAGGCGCGGGAGCAATCTGCTGCCGTGGGTTTATCCCCGCAGAGTACACCGCTGTTTTTTACGTCATTAATGAATGCCAGCAAAGCGATTCAGTATCGTTATATGGCGGACTGGCTTGCGACACCGGAGAGCGACTGGACGCCGCTTTCGCTGAACGACACCATTAGACCCACGCTACTCACGATTGACGACCAGCTCTTGGTGAGTATTAAACGTTATCTTGCGAATGGCGGGCATTTTGCGCCTCAGCAAGAGGCGACGTTTCTTTCTTCTATTAATGTTGAGCATCTGTCACAGAACGACAAACGCCAGATTTATGCGGCATTGAGTCAAATTGAACCAGACGGCAAATAGCTGAGTGGAGAGAAGACGATGACTTACCAATTATTGAAAGGGAGTGAACGCGGAAATATCGCTGACGCCCTGTACCGCGAACGCTGTAATGTTAATGAAAGCGTCAGAGTCATGCTGGTGTTGCGTTTTACGACGCCAGATGATGAGTATTACACCGAACTACACGATAGCATCGATCCGCAATTTGGCGGCATCAACGCCAATAAACCGCTGTCGCGCGCCAGTTATGCCAGAAAGTTCGGCGCTGATGAGGCCGATCTAGAGCATGTCCGAGCGTTTGCACGGCATTATCGGCTCTCTGTCGAGCGTGAACATGTTGCCAGCCGTACCGTCTTCTTGACGGGGACAGTGGCGCAAATGGAGCAGGCATTTCGCGTGAGCTTGGCCCGGTATGACCACAAACAGGGGGCATTTCGTGGCAGAGCAGGGGGAATTTATCTACCTGAATACCTACAAGGCGTAGTTATCGCCGTACTAGGCCTTGATGAGCGTCTGGCGACAAACTGTTGCCTACGTATGAACGACGCCTTCTCCAATACGGCCAAAGGAGTATCAGGCTATACGCCACTCGAGTTGGCGGATTTTTACCACTTTCCAGAACATGACGGCGCGGGGCAGTGTATTGGCATTATTGAATTGGGGGGCGGGTATCGCTTACCGCAGTTAGAGCACTATTTTAAACGCATGGGCGTCAACCCGCCGCAGATCGTCGATGTTTGTGTGGGAGGGGCTAAGAATGCCCTTGCTTCGTCAGATGACGACAAAGAGGTGAACCCGATCGATATCGAAGTGCAGATGGATATCGAAATTGCGGGTACGCTGGCACCGGCCGCGAAAATTGTGGTGTATTTTGCTCCGAATACCGATGCCGGGTTTTTAGAGGCGATTAATGCGGCGATTCATGATGAGAAAAATGCACCGTCGGTGATTTCGATTAGCTGGGGATCCAGTGAACCACGCTGGACTGCGCAGTCATTACAGGTGTACAACCAGGCCTTTCAGACCGCCGCGGCGCTAGGGATTACGGTGTGCGTGGCGTCTGGCGATCACGGCTCAAAGGATGGCGAACCCCATGGTTTGCACGTCGATTTCCCCGCATCCAGCCCCTACGTTTTAGCCTGTGGCGGCACTCGCTTGCAAAAAACGATGGAGGAAACCACCTGGCATAGCCGAGACGGCGGCGCGACAGGCGGTGGCGTCAGCCGGCACTTCGCGTTGCCCGGTTGGCAGTTAGGGATGTCTCTGGTCGACAAATATGGCGGTCATCATCCTTTGCAACACCGTGGCGTACCGGACGTCAGCGGTAATGCCGATCCCGAAACTGGCTATCTGATAGAAGTTAACGGACGGGAAGGCGTTGTTGGGGGAACCAGCGCGGTTGCACCGCTGTGGGCGGGATTGCTGGCACGTATGCTCGCGTTAACCCATTCGGCCTCGCTGTTTATTCCTCCCTTGTTGTACCGTAACCGTAATAGCTGCAAGGATATCGTGCGGGGAAATAATGGGGCCTTTGTGGCCTCTGAAGGGTGGGACGCCTGTACGGGGCTGGGGTCGCCGGATGGAATGACGTTGCTCAGGCTGTTGCAGCGACTCGTGAGGCTCAATGGTAATGGCGTGCACGACAGCGACGACGGACACGAGCGGTGAGTCTGCATGCCTGAGAGGGCTGGCACAGGAACGCGCCTGCTCAGGTGAGGACATTATCGGTGATATTCATCACAGATTACCCGACCTCGGTTTGAGTCTAGGGCGGTTAGCAGATATAACCCGATAAGAAGGACGTGATCGGGCCTGAGTCCGAGCGAAACCTGATACGACGCATGTTATTCAGACATGTTGGTATCAGGTTTTTTTTTGTTAACGCGAATAGGCTATACGTTTCCAAAGTGCAAAACAGCAGGTAAGGCCAGCGTGCCTTCCCGTCAGATAGGACGGCTGATGCGATGATCATTGAAAAAATACTGAGCAATAACGCCGTTCTGGTGCTGGCAAATGACCAACGGGAAATTGTGGTGATTGGTAAAGGCGTCGGCTTTGGCAAGAAAGTGGGTGATCCTATCGATCCGCGGCGCATAGAAAGCCAGTTCGTGAAGAAAAGCGACGGCATAGCGGATGTGCTGTCACAACTGCTGGCGGACATTCCACCCGACTGTCTTGCGGTCACGCAGCAGATTATTACTCTGGCGCAAAAAACGCTACAGCTTGATGTCCAGGACACGTTATTTCTGGCCTTAAGCGACCATATTAACTTTGCTATTCAACGCTATAAGAAAGGGCAGACGATCAAGAACCTGATGCTGTGGGATATTCGCCAGTTCTATCGCAGTGAATTTACCGTTGGGTTAGAGGCACTGGAACTGATTCGCACCAGACTGGATATCGATTTGCCGGAGGATGAAGCGGGATTTATTGCGCTGCATTTGGCGAATGCAACGAATAACAGCGATATGCAGAGCACGGTGCAAAGCGCGGGTATCATTAAAGATATTCTGACCATTCTGAAATACGATCTACACATCACGTTTGATGAACATTCGCTTAATTATCAGCGCTTGATTACGCATCTGAAATTTTTCGCTCTGCGTTTGCTAAATCGGGAAACCGTGAACCACGGCGACGATTCTCTCTATCAAGGGATTACCGAATTGATGCCGCGGGCCTATGCCTGTGCGATGAAGGTGTATGACTATGTGGAAAAAAATTACGCCTGCTATCTCACCACCGATGAGATCATGTTTTTGACTATTCATATTAATCGGTTACAACCCTCCCAAGCTTAATAACATGGGCTATGATGACGGGTACACCTGCGATAATAATCGGGTAATGCCGCCAATGAGTAGAACATCTATTTTTCGATGAAGTCTCCAATGACGTTTTCGTGGAGCGCTATTGAACGCGAGAAGCAAATCGTTTTGCAAGCCAGCCTCTTGATTCGGGTACGGAGAGTCAGGTTGTTACGCTCAATGCGCTGCGTAAAGATTTTACCCGTCAGATGCTTATCTTTCGGTACTTCTCTGGCATAGTTGCCCCAGTTATCACTGGTTATCATGCCGATGCTGAACGGCGTCAAAAGGGCCAGCAACTCCCGACATGTCTCATCGGTGCGTGGACCGAAGGTGTAGGGCCAGTACACTGCCACGGCTTTTAGGGTTCTGCCTATGTCGGTAAACCTGAGCAGACTGACAACGGGGACAATGAACAGTAACGCTGGCCATAAGAAAACCTCAAAAGCGAGCAGTACACCTCAATTCAACGAATTGGAGTCATTACCGCTGCGCTGTTGTTTTTCACTCTGATCTGCGCCGTTTCCCTGCCGGTAGGCCAGCGACACCATTAGCGATTGCACCAGACATAGCGTGGCGGACTGTGAACGGAACGCATCAACCTGCGCTTCCTTCACGACAAAGCAAACGTCGCTGAGTGTTGCCAGCGGACTGATCTGGCTGTCGGTAATCACGATTTGCCGCGCACCGGCCTTCGCGGCCATCTCACTGACCATCACGGTTTCCTGTGAATAGGGCGAGAAGCTGATGGAAACCACCACGTCGCGTGAGTTGACTCGACTGAGTTGTTCACGAAACATGCCTCCCAAGCCGTTGACCAGAATCGGGCTGCTTTCCAGATGGCTGAGCGCATAGGTGAGGTAAGTGGCGACGCTGAACGAGCGCCGCAGTCCGACGATATAGATGGTTTCCGCCTGAGCCAGCAAATCGACGGCTTTTTGCAGATCTTCTTGCGGGGTACGTGCCGCTAACTGCTGCATCGCCTGCGCGTTTGAGCGGGCAAACTCATGCAGAATATCCAGCGGCGTTTCTGGCACGGCGTCAGCTTCCATCGCCCGAAACAGCCGCGCCCGGTCGGTATAGCTGGCGGTTTCCTCCACCAGATTCATACGGAACAGCTGTTTCATTTCGTTGAAGCCGCTGAAATCAAAGGCGTTGGCGAAACGAATCAACGTTGAGGGGGGAACGTCAGCGCGTTCGGCGATCACCGCGACGGTATCGAACGCGATGCTGTTGGTATTATCCAGCACATAGTGCGCCACCTGCTGTAACCGCTTGCTGAGCGAATCATAACGCTCGCGGATCTGTTCCTGTAACTCTCTCAGGCTGGTAGCCATGGGCATATCGGGTTATCTCCCAAAGACGTATAAGAACCTATCCCATTAGGGCGATTTCATGACTGGCGCCTGAAACGGAACAGAAAATTCATTTCTGGATACGGTTGTTTTATCTGTATGACATTTCCGGCGGCACACCTTTTATCGATACGACTATTTTCAGAGGCTGCTCGCCTGTCTTTATGGACGGCTGTCTTCAAGTTTACATAAAAATTCGCAGCGGATCACAATAATCAACATTTATTTTATTTTTACATTAAATGGAATGTTCATTTCATATACTGTAATCCGATGTCAGCCGTTTGTCTCCTCAAAACCCACAAAGGTGTAAACATGGAAACCGTATCTAACTTCATTCAGGGGGCGATTGCCTCCAGCAACAGCCAACGCTACGCCGCGGTGTATAACCCAGCGACGGGCGAGCAGATTCGCCAGGTTGTGATGTCTGATAAGGCGGAAGTCGAGCAGGCGATTGCCAGCGCGGCGGCGGCATTCCCTGCGTGGTCAAAACACTCTCCGCTCCGCCGTGCGCGCGTGCTGTTTCGCTTCAAGGCGCTGCTGGAAGAACGAATGGATACGCTGGCCCGTCTGATTTCACAGGAGCACGGCAAAGTCTATTCCGATGCCGTGGGGGAGGTGACGCGCGGTCTGGAAGTCGTTGAGTTTGCCTGTGGTATTCCGCATCTGCAAAAAGGCGAACACTCGGCGAATGTCGGTACTGGGGTGGATAGTCATTCGCTCATGCAGCCGCTCGGCGTGTGCGTCGGGATTACGCCTTTCAACTTCCCCGCGATGGTGCCCATGTGGATGTTCCCGATTGCGCTGGCGACCGGCAATACCTTTGTGCTTAAGCCGTCGGAAAAAGATCCGTCGCTTTCGCTGCTGTTAGCGCAACTGCTGAAAGAAGCGGGCCTGCCGGATGGCGTGTTTAACGTTGTTCAGGGTGACAAAGAAGCGGTGGACATCCTGCTGACCGATCCGCGGGTACAGGCGGTAAGCTTTGTGGGATCGACGCCAGTAGCGGAATACATTTATCAGACGGCATCGGCGCACGGCAAACGCTGTCAGGCGCTGGGCGGGGCGAAAAACCACTGTATCCTGATGCCGGATGCCGACATGGACATGGCTGCCAGCGCGATCATGGGCGCGGCCTTTGGCGCGGCAGGCGAACGCTGCATGGCGCTGTCGGTGGTGGTGGCTGTCGGAGATGACACCGCGGAAGCATTGCATCAGCGTTTGAGCGCACAGATCAAAGCAATGCGCGTCGGGCCAGGTCTGGTGGACGGGCAGGAAAATGAAATGGGGCCGGTGATCAGCGCACCGCACCGGGCGAAGATTGCCGACTATATTCAAAGTGGCGTCGATCAGGGCGCGACGTTGCGCATCGATGGCCGCACGCTGTCTGTTCAGGGGCACCCGCAAGGCTACTTCATCGGGCCGACGCTGTTCGATAACGTCACGCCGGAGATGACGATCTATCAGGAAGAAATTTTTGGCCCGGTGCTGTCCGTGGTGCGCGTGCCGGATTACCAGACGGCAGTGACGCTGATTAACAACCATGAATACGGCAACGGCACCGCTATTTTTACCCGCGATGGTGAAACGGCGCGTCAGTTCTGCGAAGAGGTGCAGGCAGGCATGGTCGGCGTGAACGTACCGATTCCGGTGCCGATGGCATTCCACAGCTTCGGCGGCTGGAAGCGCTCCATTTTTGGGCCGCTGAACGTTCACGGCAACGACGGCGTGCGCTTCTACACCCGCATGAAAACCGTCACCAGCCGCTGGCCCGCCAGCGTCCGTCTGGAACACCACACCAGCAGCTTCGTCATGCCCACGCTGGAGTGAGGATGTGTGTCACGTTAGTAACGATAACAAGAACCAGAAATGTGCTGCATCAAGAATGTGTAGTTTTAGGGGGAACACGGGGATGAGGTTCCCGCAGGGACGCCTCGCCCCGTGGTATACCCGTGTATCTCGATATTGCAGCAGGGATCAGTAATTTAATCCTCCCTTACGTGAAGGAGTAGATCAATGGATACGTGTCGCATCACCATGGCGCAGGCGCTGGTCAGGTTTCTCAACCAGCAATACCTCAGCGTAGACGGTGAAGAATCCCCCTTTGTGCAGGGCGTCATGACCATTTTTGGTCACGGCAATGTGCTGGGCATCGGCCAGGCACTGGAACAGGAGGCGAATCGTCTCACCGTGCATCAGGGGTGCAACGAACAGGGAATGGCACAGATCGCCGTTGGATTCGCTAAACAGCACAAGCGGCGGAAAATCTATGCGGTGACGTCGTCGGTGGGGCCGGGGGCGGCAAATATGGTGACTGCGGCGGCGACCGCCACCGCCAACCGCATTCCGGTACTACTGTTGCCGGGCGACCTCTTCGCCTGCCGACAGCCAGATCCGGTGTTGCAGCAGGTCGAGCAATATCACGATCTGTCGATCAGCACCAATGACTGCTTCAAACCCGTTTCCCGCTATTGGGATCGCATTAATCGCCCTGAACAACTGATGAGTGCGCTGATTAACGCCATGCGCGTGCTGACCGATCCGGCCGATACCGGCGCGGTGACGCTATGTTTACCGCAGGATGTGCAGGCGGAAGTCTGGGATTATCCGGCATCGTTTTTCCGCAAGCGCGTCCATCACCTCGAACGACGCCCGCCGGATGCGGCACGGTTGGATGAGGCGGCAGCGCTGATTGCGAAAAAGCGTCGTCCGATGCTGATTTGCGGCGGCGGTGTCCGTTATTCCGGCGCACATGAGGCGCTGGCGCAATTTGCCGAGCAATTTGCGATTCCGTTTGGCGAAACGCAGGCGGGTAAAGGTGCGATTGTGTCATCACATCCGCTGAACTGCGGCGGTATTGGCGTGACGGGCGGGCTGGCGGCGAATCGGCTGGCGCATGAGGCGGATCTGATTATCGGTATCGGGACGCGTTTAACCGATTTCACCACTGGCTCCAAGTCGCTGTTTCAGAACCCGAACGTCGAATTTTTACTGCTCAACGTTGCCGAGTTCGATGCGTTAAAACTGGATGCGCTACCCCTGATCGCCGATGCGCGTGTCGGGTTGGAAGCGCTGTCTGAACGGCTGGCGACGGCATCGTATCGTAGCGGCTGGCAGCAGGCCGTCGAACAGGCTCGTGCTGAATGGGAACGCGAGCTACAGCGGTTGTTTACCGTGCAGGATAGCGGTGAACTGGTGCCAGAAGTGGTGGATGGTCTGGAAGACAAGCTGGATGAATACCGCCAGATGCTGAATACCCACCTGACGCAAACGCGTGTGTTGGGCATTCTGAATGAGAAACTGGAAGACAACGCGATTGTGGTGGGAGCGGCGGGTTCGTTACCGGGCGATCTACAGCGCGTGTGGCAGGTGAAAACGCCGGACAGCTATCATCTGGAATATGGCTATTCCTGTATGGGATACGAGATTGCGGCGGCGATTGGTGCACGCCTTGCGGCACCGCAACAGCCGGTCTACGCGATGGTCGGCGACGGGTCTTATTTAATGCTGCATACCGAACTGCAAACGGCGGTACAGGAGGGCATCAAAATCACCGTGCTGCTATTCGATAACGCGGGCTTTGGTTGTATTAACAACCTGCAAATGAGTCAGGGAATGGGGAGCTTCTGTACGGAAAATCGCTACCGCGATGCGGAGTCGGGGCAACTGCGCGGCGCACTCATTCCGGTGGATTTCGCCAAGAATGCGGAAAGCTACGGCTGCAAAGCGTGGCGGGTGCATGATGAAGACTCGCTCAGGCAGGCGCTGACGGAATCACGTGAACATCCGGGACCAGTACTGCTCGATATCAAAGTACTGCCGAAGACCATGACGCACGGCTACGAATCCTGGTGGCGCACCGGTACGGCACAGGTTGCGGATAACCCAGAGATTGAGTCTGCCGCCAATAGCGTGAAAGCCGCGCTCTCCCGCGCACGGCAATATTAGGTGATCTCCCCTGCATCACTGTCTCTTATCTACAAATAACGCAAGGGTGCAAGTAGGGGGGCCGTAATCCGGCGTAAGAAATTATGCTGAGGAGATAGCAGGCTTAGGATGAGCCGCATGGACGCGGCGAAAGCTTGCGCCACGCCGGGAGCGTGTCGCAAGCGGTCCGTTAAGCCTGATGGCGACGAAGGTATCGCGTAGCGACATAATTTAGCCGGAAGCCAGGGTTCGCAGGGCGGCGACTGAGCGCCCTGCGTCGGGCGCGTGCTACGAGGTAGCATGGAATAGCAGTATTGTAGCGCACGAAACCTTCTCCTCGTTCGCATAAAATTTGACGAAGGGACAGCCTGTGCAGATAACGTTTGCGATCTTTAGTGCTGCCTAATCCTTCCTCTAGATTCCCGAATTAAATTGAAACATCCATTTCATTTTCAAACCGCGGTTTCATTTTTCCCTCCTTTTTACGCCAGCGCCTGACCGATCCTCTGATATTCCTGTATACCGGCACAGACATACTCATTCGATGTGTGATTGGGGTTGCAGAAAACAGCGAAGATGTCATGAAAATGTTAACTGGCGCGCAAAAACATAATTTTCAATTTATACAAAACTGAAATAAATGTTTTATTTTATCTATCAGGATTCGCGGTAAAGAGCGGGTGATGGGGCTGGGGAGAATGCGACTAGCCGTTATCCGTCACTTTTTCAGTCTGGCATTACACGCCACTCAGGCAGCAAGGGAGCATCTATGTTTAACATCGCTTTACTGGGCGCGGGCCGCATCGGCCAGGTCCATGCAGTGAACATCGCGGCACACAAAGAAACCAACCTGCACGCGGTGGTCGATCCCAACCCGGCAAATGCCACGGTGCTGGCAGAACGTTATCATACCAAAGTAAAAACGGTTGACGAGGTCATGAGCGATCCGGCGGTGCACGCCGTCCTGATTGCCTCCGCGACCGACACGCACGCCGACCTGATTGAGCTGGCTGCCAAACACGGCAAAGCCATTTTCTGTGAAAAACCGGTGCACCTGGATATTGCCCGGGTTCGCGATTGCCTGACCGTCGTCAAACAGCAGAACGTACCATTGTTTGTCGGCTTCAATCGCCGCTACGACCCGCAATTCCGCCGCGTCAAAACGCTGGCGGGTGAAGGCCGTATCGGCAAGCCGGAATCTCTCCTGATTATCTCCCGCGATCCGTCGCCGCCGCCTGCTGAGTATGTCCGCGTTTCCGGCGGTATGTTCCGCGACATGACGATCCATGATTTCGATATGGCGCGCTTCATTATGGGCGAAGAGCCGGTGTCGGTCTTTGCACAAGGCAGTAATTTGGTCGATCCGGCGATTGGTGAAGCGGGCGACATCGATACCGCATTCATCGTGCTGAAATTCGCCTCTGGCGCGATGGCGACCATCGTCAACAGCCGCCGCTCCGGCTACGGCTACGATCAGCGCCTCGAACTGCATGGCGCGAAAGGCGTGCTCAGCGCGGGCAACATCCGCGAAAACGTGGTCGAGCAGTGGACCGACGACGGCTGTCTGGCGGCGAAACCCGAATACTTCTTCCTGCAACGCTATCACGCCGCCTACGCGGCAGAGTGGCAGCACTTTGTCGACGTACTGAATGGCCGCACACAGCCGGAATGCTCCGGGCTGGACGGTGAGCGTGCACTGAATCTGGCGGATAAAGCCTTTGAATCACTGGCTCAAGGCAAGGAGGTCGCCGTGTAACCGTATCGGCATTGGCACATCGCGTTTTACCTGCTTTCAACCCTACACCCATACTCATAACAGAAGCAGAGAAAAGACATATGAAAAAGATCATCAGCGTTTCCGCAATCGCCATCGCACTGGGTCTGTCTGGTTTTGCTCAGGCCCAAAATGAACAAATCGTTTTCAGTACGCCGAATCTCGCTATGCCGTTTGAAGTACACATGCAGCGCACCGCCGTTAAAGCCGCCAAAGAACTGGGCGTGAATTTGCAGGTGCTGGATGGGCAGGGTAGCTCACCGAAGCAGGCCGCCGACTTGGAAAATGCCATTACGCGTGGGGCACAGGGCTTCGTAGTGTCACCGAATGACGTCAACGCGGTGTCCAGCGCGGTTACCGATATTCAGGATGCCAAGCTACCGGTGGTGACGCTGGATCGTTCGGTAAAAACAGAGAAAGCGGTGCCGCACTTTGGTGCCAATAACTACAAAGGCGGTCAGGCGATTGCCGACTATGTCAAAACCAAATTCCCGAATGGCGCAGAGATCATTCTGCTGACCGGTCAACCGGGTTCGTCTTCTAACATCGAGCGTACGCAGGGGATTCGCGACAGCCTGAAAGCAGGCGGGAGCAAATACCACATCGTCGCAGACCAGACGGGGAACTGGATGCGTTCCGAAGGGATGCGCATTGTTGAAAGTGTATTTCCTTCGCTGCCTAAACGCCCGCAGGTGATCCTCTCTGCGAACGACGACATGGCGCTGGGTGCGATTGAAGCGTTACAAGGGCAAGGTCTGAAACCCGGTGACGTAATGGTGACCGGCTTTGACGCCGTGCCGGAAGCGCTGGCTCGCGTACGCGACGGTTGGCTGGCGGTAACTGCCGATCAACGTCCGGGCTACGCGGTGACGACCGCACTGACGCAGTTGACCAATAACATCCGCAGTAAAGCGCCTATCACCGGGGCCGACTACCAACCGACCATGATTACCAAAGATAACCTGAACGATGCCGAACGTATTGGCGAAGCGGGTAAATAAATCGCTCTCTACATAACAGGTATTCAGCAGGCCGCGTCCGCGCGGCCTTGCGGGAGGAAGGTAAACATGACGGAACCCCTACTGAACATTACCAATTTGGCAAAGAGTTTCTCCGGTGTTTGGGCGCTGAGCAACGCGCAGTTGACCGTACAGCCGGGAGAGATTCATGCGCTATTGGGAGAAAACGGCGCGGGCAAATCGACACTGTTGAAGGCGCTGGCAGGGGCGCAGCCGCAGACCAGCGGCGATATCTGGTTTGGTGGCGAGACGCTGTTACCGCTTGAATCGCCCGTGGAGCGCCAAAAGCGGGGGATTATCACCATTTATCAGGAATTTAATCTGCTGCCCAATATGAGCGTGGCGGAGAACATGTTCCTGGGACGCGAACCGCAGCGTAGTAGCGTATTCGTGGACGCGCTGGCGGTGAATCGCGAGGCGAAAGCGGTACTGGATTATCTGAAATTGAACATTGCGCCGACGACGCAGGTCGCGCGTTTGAGCGTGGCGCAGCAGCAGATGGTGGAAATCGCCAGAGCGCTGACGCTGAACGCCAAGCTGATTGTGATGGACGAACCGTCGGCGGCGCTGAGCGACAGTGAAGTTGACAGCCTGCACCGCGTGGTGCGCGAGCTGAAAGGGCGCGGTGTGAGCGTGGTGTATGTCACGCACCGGCTGCACGAAGTCTTCCAGCTGTGCGATCGGTTTACCGTCTTTCAGGACGGCCGCTACACCGGTTCTGGGGATGTCGCCAGCACGAATGTGCAGGAGATTATTCGCCTGATGGTCGGCCGTGACGTGGTGTTTAACCGCCGTCCGCCTGCGGAAACGCATCATCAGGATAAGCCGGTACGGCTGGCGGTGAAGGGCTTAAGCCGGGAAAAACCGCCGCTGGATGCGCACGGCATTGCGCTAAAGGACATCAGCTTTCAGGTGCATGCGGGCGAAGTGCTCGGTATTGCCGGGCTGGTGGGCGCAGGACGTACGGAAATCGCGCGTTGCCTGTTTGGTGCCGACGCGTTCTCTACCGGTGAATTTGTGCTGGATGACGAACCCTATTATCCCTCTACACCGCTGCATGCGTTGTCGCAAGGCATCGCGCTGGTGCCGGAAGATCGCAAGAAAGAGGGCGCGGTGCTGGGGCTGTCGATCAGGGAAAATATCTCGCTATCTAACCTCTCGTCGCTGATGCGCTGGCGCTGGTTTGTCGACATCCGTAAGGAGGACGACCTGATCGAGGCCTATCGTCAGGCGCTGCACATCAAAATGGTGAACAGCGAGCAGGAGGTGCGCAAGCTGTCGGGCGGGAACCAGCAAAAGGTGATTCTTGCCCGCTGTATGGCGCTGAACCCCAAAGTATTGATCGTGGATGAGCCCACGCGCGGCATCGATGTTGGCACCAAGTCCGAAGTGCATCAGGTGTTGTTCGATATGGCGAAACGGGGCGTCGCCGTGATTGTGATTTCCTCCGACCTGCCGGAGATCATGGCGATTTCCGACCGCATTATCACGCTCAGCGAAGGGCGGATTAGCGGGGAAATTCATGGCGATGACGCCACAGAAGAAAAACTGATGACGATGATGGCCATTTGCCACGACGCATTACACGCAGCATAACGGAGGTGACGCATGTCCCAGCAGCCGCTTTCTAAGAGCATTACGCCGTCCAATTCGCGTGGACGTTTTGACCCGATTGCCTTTTTTGAACGCTTTGGCGTGTTTATTTTCATGATTCTGCTGCTGATCTTCTTTCAGTCGCAGAACAGTAACTTCCTGTCCGAACGCAACATCACCAACATCCTGACCGAAGTCTCCATCTACGGGATCATGGCCGTAGGGATGACGTTCGTCATTTTGACTGCCGGGATCGACCTGTCCGTCGGCTCGATTCTGGCGGTGTGCGCCATCACCGCCGCTTCGGTCATTAAAGGCGACAACTTCACCACCGTCGATCCGGATGCCTGGTACGGCTTGAGCTGGCTGGTTGCATTGGGCGTCTGTCTGGCGATGGGCACCTTCATTGGTTTCCTGCATGGGTTGGGTGTCACCAAACTGCGTCTGCCGCCGTTCATCGTCACGCTGGGCGGGATGACGATCTGGCGCGGGTTAACGCTGGTAATGAACGACGGCGCGCCAATTGCCGGTTTCGACCCCGGCTATCGCTGGTGGGGACGAGGCGAAATTCTCGGTATTTCGGTGCCGATCTGGATCTTCGCGCTGGTCGCCTTGCTGGGTTATCTCGCGCTGCATAAAACCCGCTGGGGTCGCTTTGTATACGCCATCGGCGGCAACACCGAAGCCGCGCGTCTGGCCGGGGTGAATGTGCAACGCGTGCTGGTCAGCGTCTACATCGTGATTGGCTGTCTGGCCGGACTGGCGGGCTTTATTCTCAGCGCCCGTCTCGGCAGCGCCGAAGCGGTTGCGGGGATCACCTTCGAGCTGCGCGTTATCGCCTCGGTGGTCATTGGCGGCACATCGCTGATGGGCGGCTACGGCCGGATAAGCGGCACGATTATCGGCTCGATCATCATGGGGATCCTGATTAACGGACTGGTGTTGATGAACGTATCGGCTTACTACCAGCAGATTATCACCGGGTTAATTATCGTGCTGGCCGTGGCGTTCGACACCTACGCCAAGAGCCGTCGCGGCGCTATTTGAGCCGCACCCGTACCGACTCTTTTTTCGCACCGAGGTGGATATGAAGGATGTACGCATTGGGTTAATCGGCACCGGCTATATCGGTCGTGCGCATGCCATCGCCTACGCGCAGGCGCCGACGGTCTTCCCGCTGAAAGGCAATCTGGTGAAGGCGATGCTGGCAGAAGTGTCGCCGGAACTGGCGGCCAAACGGGCACAGGAGTTTGGCTTCCAGCGCTCAACGGGGGACTGGCGTGCGCTGGTGGCGGACCCAGGCATTGACGTGGTGGATATCTGCGCGCCGAATTTTCTGCATAAAACGATGGCGATGGCGGCCATCCAGCACGGCAAGCACGTTTACTCGGAAAAACCGCTGGCGCTGAACGCGCGTGATGCCCGAGAAATGGTCGATGCCGCGCAGCAGGCGGGCGTGAAAACGCTGGTGGGGTTCAACTACATGAAGAACCCGACCTCACAGCTGGCCAAAGAGATTATCGCCAGCGGCGAGATTGGCGAAGTGGTGCATTTTTACGGCACGCATAACGAAGATTATCTGGCCGATCCGAATAAACCCGCCGACTGGCACTGTTTTAAAGAAACGGCAGGGCTGGGGGCGCTGGGGGATCTGGCGGCGCATATCGTCAACATGGCACAGTATCTGGTGGGGGATATCGCCAGCGTCTGCGGCGATCTGCAAACGGTGATTACGCAGCGTCCAACGGCACCGAGCAGCAGCGAATTAGTACAGGTGGAGAATGAAGATCAGGCGCATGCGATGGTGCGGTTTGTCAGCGGCGCACGCGGCGTGATTGAAACGTCGCGCATCGCCTGCGGCCGCAAAATGGGCCTGACCTACGTGGTCACTGGCACCAAAGGCACGCTGAGTTTCACGCAGGAACGTATGGCAGAGCTGAAACTCTATCGACATGACGACCCAGAGAACCGGCAGGGATTCAAAACGCTGCTGACTGGGCCGCAGCATCCTGACTATGCGGCCTTCTGCGCCAGCGCCGGACACGGTATTGGATTTAACGATCAGAAAACGGTAGAGGTGCGCGATCTGATCGACGGTATTGCGGCTGACGTCCCCATGTGGCCGGATTTCGAAGAGGGCTGGAAAGTCTCGCGAGTTCTGGATGCGATCGTGCAGTCACACGAAACGGCGCGCTGGGTGAATGTGGACGAGGTGGGCTAATCAGCCAGCTGACGTGATTTCTTCTTTTTATACCCGTCATACTTCAAGTTGCATGTGCGTTGGCCGCGTTCAGTCACCCGAATCACTTACTCAAGTAAGCTCATCGGGACTCCTTCGCTTGCCGCCTGCCTGAAACTCGAATTATTTAGGGTATATAAGGCTTTTTTACGCGACTTTTTTACAGGATTGGCCGCTATGAGTAAGGAAAAGACGTTTGATGTGATTTGCATGGGGCGCGTTGCTGTCGATCTGTACGGGCAGCAAATCGGCGCGCGTCTGGAAGATATGGGCAGTTTTGCCAAGTATCTGGGTGGGTCGTCCGGCAACGTGGCTTACGGCACGGCACGACAAGGGCTGCGTTCTTCTATGTTGGCGCGGGTGGGCGACGAGCATATGGGGCGCTTCCTGCGTGAAGAGCTGAATCAGGTCGGCTGCGATACCAGCCATTTAATTACCGATAAGGAACGTCTGACGGCGCTGGTGCTGTTGGGCATCAAAGATCGCGATACCTTTCCGCTGATTTTCTACCGCGACAACTGCGCCGATATGGCGATCTCAGCGGAGGATTTCACCGAGGATTACATTGCGTCGTCACGCTGTCTGGCGATTACCGGCACGCATCTCTCCCATCCGAATACGCGCGAAGCGGTGCTAACGGCGCTGCAATACGCGCGGCGCAACGGGGTGAAAACGGCGCTGGATATCGATTACCGTCCGGTGCTGTGGGGGCTGACGTCGCTAGGCGATGGCGAAACCCGTTTTGTTGAAGCGCAGGCGGTCACGGAGCAGTTGCAGCAGGTGCTGTCGCTGTTCGACGTGATTGTCGGCACCGAGGAGGAGTTCCACATTGCGGGCGGCAGCACGGATACCTTGCAGGCGCTACGCGCGGTGCGGCAGCACACGCAGGCGGAACTGGTGTGTAAACGCGGGGCGCTGGGTTGCTCGGTGTTTAGCGACGAGATTCCTGACCATCTGGATAAAGGCATCACGATTAAAGGCGTGCGCGTGGATGTGCTGAACGTGCTGGGGGCGGGCGATGCGTTTATGTCCGGCCTGCTGCGTGGTTATCTCAACGGTGAAGGCTGGGAGAAAGCCTGTGCGTACGCTAATGCCTGCGGTGCGCTGGTGGTGTCACGCCACGGCTGTGCCCCAGCGATGCCAAGCAAGATCGAACTGGATAACTATTTAGCACGGGCGGCGAGCGTGCCGCGTCCCGATCTGGACGAAGAGCTTAACCATCTGCACCGCGTTACGACACGGCGTAAACAGTGGCATGAGCTGTGCGTGATCGCGTTCGATCACCGCAGCCAACTGGAAGACATGGCGCTGAACTGCGGTACTGAAATCAGCCGTATTCCGGCACTGAAAAAGCTGATTCTGCGTGCCAGCTATGACGCAGCACAACAGGCGGGGCTGGAAGGTAAAGCCGGTCTGCTGTGTGACGGCACGTTCGGGCAGGATGCGCTGAACGACATCACCGGAAAAGGCTGGTGGATTGGCCGACCGATTGAGCTGCCGGGATCGCGCCCGTTAATGATGGAGCGCGGCAATATTGGCTCACAACTGGTGAGCTGGCCGCTGGAGCACGTAGTGAAATGTCTGGTGTTCTTCCACCCGGAAGATGCCCACGCGCTACGGCGCGAGCAGGAAATGAAGGTGATAGAGGTCTATCAGGCCTGTCGTCAATCCGGCCATGAACTGCTGCTTGAAGTCATTCTGCCCGCGGGGATGCCGCACAGCGATGCGTTTTATCTACGTGCGATTCAACGCTTCTACAACCTCGGCGTGCGGCCAGACTGGTGGAAACTGCCGCCGCTGTCTGCCGCAGGCTGGGAACAACTCACGCCGCTGCTGGCACAGCGCGATCCTTACTGTCGGGGCGTGGTCATTCTGGGGCTGGATGCGCCGTTGGAAACATTACAACAAGGCTTCAGTGCCGCCGTGGGTTTCCCGATTGTCAAAGGCTTTGCCGTCGGCCGCACCCTGTTTGCCCAGCCCGCGCAAAAGTGGCTGCGTAACGAGATCGATGACGCCGAATTGATTGAGCAAGTTAAACATAACTACCTGCAACTGATCGCCGTTTGGCGTCAGCGCGGTTAACCCATTCCTCTGTGTTTGAATAAGGGACATAACATGAGCGTTCAACTTGGTATTAATCCACTCACCTGGACCAATGACGATCTGCCTTCTCTGGGCGCGGACACCCCGCTGGAAACCTGTCTGAGCGAAGGACGGCAGGCCGGTTTTGCCGGTTTTGAATTAGGTAATAAATTCCCGCGTCAGGCCAGCGTGCTGGGGCCGATCCTGCAAGCGCACGATCTGCGCTTAGTCTCCGGCTGGTATTCCGGCGAACTGCTCACTCGTTCAGTAGAAGAAGAAATTGAAGCGGTGCAGGGGCATCTGACGTTGCTGCGCGACCTCGGTGCGACGGTGCTGGTGTTTGCCGAAGTGACGGGCGCGATTCACGGCGACCAACAGAAACCGGTTCATCTGCGCCCGCGTTTCCCCGAAGAGCGCTGGCCGGAATACGGCAAAAAGCTGACCGAGTTTGCGCGCTACACGCAAAGTCAGGGCGTGCAGATTGCCTATCATCACCATATGGGCACGGTGATTGAAAGCGCGCAGGACGTAGATAATCTAATGGAACATACCGGGCCGGAAGTCGGGCTGCTGCTGGATACCGGACACTTGACGTTCGCGGGTGCCGATCCGGTGGCGGTGGCGACGCGCTGGATTAACCGCATCAATCACGTTCACTGTAAAGACATTCGTCCAGACGTGCTGAAAGACGTGAAAAACCGCAAGACCAGTTTTCTGGACGCGGTGCTGAGCGGCGTCTTTACCGTACCGGGCGATGGTTGCGTCGATTATCCGGCGGTGTTCAGCGTCCTGAAAGCCCATAATTATAGCGGGTGGCTGGTGGTCGAAGCGGAACAGGATCCGGCTGTTGCGCATCCGCTGACGTACGCGACGCTAGGCTACAATAACTTGCAACGTTTCGCCCAGCAGGCGGAATTGATCTGATTCGTGGTGATATCCCCCGCATCTTCAAGCTGCCAGTAGATCAACGTGCAGGCAGTTTGAAATCGGGGGAGATAAGGAGGCAAAAGATGTCCCGACTATTATCACGCCATCGCGTCCCTGACGAACACGGGCGGACGCAGCACATCACACCGGAAACGGCGGGTTGGCGCTACGTGGGGTTCGAGGTATATCAATTGGCACCGGAACAAGTGCTATCGCTGCCCGCCAGCGATAACGAACGCTGTTTGGTGCTGGTCAGCGGCAAGGCAACGGTGGTCACGCCGAGTGAGCGCTTTGAGCAGATTGGCGACAGAATGAGCCCGTTTGAGCGCAGAAAACCCTATGCGGTTTATGTCACGACGGGAGAGACGATTACGGTGGCGGCACACACGGCGCTGGAGCTGGCAGTTTGCGCCGCACCGGGATTCGGCACGCATCCGACCCGGCTGATCGCGCCGCAGGATATTGACGCGGAGCAGCGTGGTGTCGGCAATAACCAGCGCTATGTGCATAATATTTTGCCGGAGGACAAAGCGGCAGACAGCCTGCTGGTGGTCGAAGTGTACACCGATGAAGGCTGCACCAGCTCTTATCCCAGCCACAAGCACGATGTCGATAATCCGCCGCAGGAAACCTATCTGGAAGAAACCTACTACCATCGTTTGAATCCAGAACAGGGATTCTGCCTGCAACGCGTCTATACCGATGACCGTTCATTAGATGAATGTATGGCGGTCTACAATAGGGATGTGGTGCAGGTGCCGCGCGGCTACCATCCGGTCGCCACCCTTGCAGGCTATGACAGCTACTATCTGAATGTGATGGCCGGCCCGACGCGCCAGTGGCGTTTCACCTGGGAAGCGGATCATCAGTGGATCAACAGTCCCGAGTATGCGGAGAAGCACAGGCAGGGATAGCAATAATCGTATTGCCCTAAGGTGATAGTGAACGTATCTGGCATAGCGCCTCTCTGTTTTGCGGGGCGTATGCCAGTTTTACGTTTGGTCAGTGCATTTTCTCATTTAAACCTACCGTTTCTATTAGGCTACTCGTTATATTGCCTCGCAAGCACCATAAGGAATGGCGGTAAGGGAATTCATGGATGACATAAAAATCTCTGCATTGGCGGAGGCTGTTGCTGAGGCGATAAAGGATATTGTTTATAACGCGATCACTGCTGGCCTGATGAAATCGGTGACCCCTGCAGTATTTTTTACGGCAGGCTCTCCCGGTGCTGGCAAGTCTGAGTTGATTAACCAAAGGCTCCGCGTTTTTTCTAATATTCTGGTGATAGATGCTGATGAATTTCGTCGACTATTGCCTTACTACGAAGAAACCAATGCGCCACTCTTTCAACGTGCAGCATCGAATCTTGTTGAATATATCTACATGAAAGCGACAGCCGAAGGCTTAGACATCATCATGGATTCAAATTTTGCGAGTTTTAAGAACGCTGAGTTCAATCTCTCTCTGGCTTTAGGTCGTGGTTATTTAACGGCTATTGATTATGTCTATTTGGATCCTGCACTCGCTTGGGCGTATGCCAGACAGCGAAAGCGCAAAGTACCGTTGAGTGTACTAAAGAATAACTTCATGAAGTGTCGCTCGACGATTAAGAGGGTGTTGAAGGATGAACGATTTATAGGAAGGGTACAGGTGACGGTGTATTACCGTGAAAAAGACTTTACGCAGCCCAATAAATTTAACGTTACTCGTATCAGAAATATTAAAACAGAGACGGAGTTTTTGAATTCGCATCGCTGTCCCTACACTAAACTTGCCCACCTTAATGTCATCGCTGTATAATAAACATCCAGATTTAAGGAGCGATTATGTCATCAAAATCCGAAGCCATACGGGAGAGAAATGCGTTTTCTCTTGCTGATCTCTATGGTGAAGACATTTCCCCTGATGCCGCAGATGCTGACATGGTTGCTTTCGAGCGTTCTATGGATGATATGCTCCCTGCATTACTTTCCGCGAATGCAGAGAAAACGGGTCTCGCCACCGATCTGCTGAGAAAAAAACTTGTCGTTGCCGCTAAAGGTTTAGCTAAAACTGATGAGATTGCTTTAGTTGAACATATTGTTTTGGTGGAAAATTCAGGAATGCACAGGGATAGTGAAACGAGGCGTCGACGGAATAAACCGGTATTCGCTTCCAGATTCAAAAGTAAGTAATAAATCGGCTTCACATCAGAAGCCGATTTCAGTTCATCGAACCGCATTACCATTCTCTTTGTAGATTGCTCTGTTTCTCGCGTTGTTCCCGCCATTCCAACGTGCCTGCTTTCAAATAGCCAATGTGGCTGGCCATCAGTTCGGCTTCCTGTTCGCTGTGCGTGACTAAGAGTGCGGTTTGTCCGGCATCGCGTAGGATGTCGCGCACTTCCTGTCCCAGTCGTTTGCGGCTGTCGGGGTCGAGGCTGGATAGCGGTTCATCGAGCAGCAGGACGGCAGGCTGCGGGGCCAGTGCTCGCGCGAGTGCAATACGCTGCTGTTGTCCACCGGACATTTCATGCGGATAGCGCTGTGCCAGCGAGACGAGATCGACCAGCTCAAGCATGGCGCGCACGCGCGACTGCTGGAGATCTTTCGGCTGTTTTCTCAGGCCAAAGGCAATATTCTGCGCGGCGGTCAGGTGGGGAAACAGGGCATAGTCCTGAAACACCATCCCGACGTTGCGCTGTTCCGGCGGCAGATGCACGGCCGGGCCCGCCACGCAGCGTCCGCCGACGTGAATCGTTCCCTGAGTCAGGTGCTCAAAACCCGCAATCGCGCGTAAAGCCGTGGTTTTACCGCATCCTGATGCGCCCAGCAGACAGGCCAGTTCACCCGCGGCAACTTCCATGGAAAAACCGTTCAGCACGTGATGCACATTGTGCTTGTGCCCGTAGGCGACGTGGACATTATTCAGAACGAGTGTAGCCTCAGACACCTTGACTCTTCCTCATGATTTTCATTCTTTCTCAACCGACGTTTTTAGCTGGCTGCGAGCCAGCAGCACAACGGGGAGCGTACCCGCCAGCACAATCAGCAGTGCGGCAATCGCGCCCTCTTCGTAGGTGCCTCTGGCGGCTTCGGCATACAGAACGGTTGCCAATGTTTCGAAATTAACCGGCCGCAGCAGCAGTGTGGCGGGGAGTTCTTTCATTGCGTCGGCAAACACCAGCAGCGCACTGGTCACCAGCGCAGGGCGCAGTAGGGGAAGGTGCACGCGGAAAAAGGTGACGAATTCACTTTCGCCCAGCAGGCGCGATGCCTGTTCCATCACGGGCGGAATGCGCGTCAGCCCAGCATCAAGCGCACCAATCCCAATCGCCATAAAGCGAATGGCGCAGCAGACCACCAGCAGGATACCGGCGGAAAGCAGTGGCAATCCTTTATAGCCAATCAATTCAGCGAGAAAATTATCCGTCGCCATACTGGGCGTCAGCATGCCAATCGCCAGTACCGTACCGGGTACGGCATAGCCCAGCGAGGCGATTCTCAATAGGGTGCGGCGGCGCTCCGGTGAGCGGTCAGCGATGGCGGAATGACGGGCATACCACGCAATAATCAGGCTGACGAACGTGACGACCAGCGTGACGCCAACGGCCAGCAGAAGCGAGTTCTGCAATGACTGTATCAGGCCAGCGGAGATCGTCACGCTATCGCCCAGCCGCTTAGCGCTTTCCCATGCCAGAAAGAGGGCAGGGGCGATGAAGCCGAGCAGGATAGGCAACGCGGTCGCACAGGTCGCCAGCCAAGCGCGTACCCCTTTCAGCGGGGCGGGTAGAATGCCGCGCATCTGTCGGCTGGTGCCGTAGCGCTGGTTTTTCCGGCCGTAATATTCCAGTGTCAGCAGCAGGATAACCACCGTCAGCATCGTGCAGGCAATCTGCGCGGCGGCGGGTAAATCCGAACGGGTGACCCAGGTAGTGTAAACCGTCACGGTCAGCGTATTCACCCCAAGGAATTCGGAGGCGCCAATATCATTCAGCGTTTCCAGCAAGGCCAGGCTGGTGCCAACGGCCAGCGCAGGGCGCGCCATCGGCAAGGCGACGTGCAGGAAGGTGCCTGTTGCGCTCAATCCCAGCGTGCGTGCGGCCTCCAGCAGGTGTGCGGGCTGGCTGATAAACATTGCGCGCATCGTCAGATAAACGTACGGATAGAGCACCAACCCGAGTAGCAGAATTGCACCCGTCATAGAACGCAGGTCCGGCAGGCGGAACTGACGCGGGCTGTCGTAGCCCAGCACACTGCGGATCGCTTCCTGAATCGGCCCGATAGGATGCAGCAGATCGAGCCAGGCAAAAGCGACAATATAGGTTGGCATCGCCAGCGGCAGCAGCAGCGCCCAACTGACGAACTGTCTGCCGGGGAAATCAAACGCCGTCACCAGCCAGGCGCAGCCAGCACCAATCACCATGACGAGTGCGCCGACGCCGACGAGCAGAAGCAGCGTGTTGAGTGCGGCATCGGGCAGCACGTAGCGCATCAGGTGATCCCAATGGCCGACGCCTGCGCCAGCGGCTAGCCAAAGCAGGGAAACCAGCGGAGCCAGTACGCCGAGAGCAATGACCACGGCAGCGATGCGAAGCGGAGAAAAAAAGAGGCGCGGCCGCCCGAAGGCGCCGCGCAGGGTTGACGAACCGGTCTTATTGATCGAATCCAACTTTATCTACCAACTGACTGGCCTGTTTACGGAATTTAACGATGTCGGTCAGCGGAATGCTATCCACAGTAACGTCACCAATCGTGCTGCCAATGGTGGAATCCAGCGTGACGCCTTTGCGAACCGGATATTCGTAGTTTGCCTGAGCGTAGATCTGCTGAGCCGGAGCGGAGACCAGATATTCCATCAATTTCACGGCTTGATCTTTATGCGGCGCGTGACGTGCAACGGCTGCACCGCTGATATTGACGTGTGTGCCGCCGTTTTCAAAGGTAGGCTGAACGACTTTGATGGCATCGCCCCATTTGCGGGCGTCGGTGCCTTCTTTG
This sequence comes from Pectobacterium aquaticum, assembly GCF_003382565.3. Classification (NCBI taxonomy): domain Bacteria; kingdom Pseudomonadati; phylum Pseudomonadota; class Gammaproteobacteria; order Enterobacterales; family Pectobacteriaceae; genus Pectobacterium; species Pectobacterium aquaticum. The sequence goes on along the minus strand of NZ_CP086253.1, from coordinate 2,912,599 downwards.
GCATTCTTCATGTGGCCGACATAATAAGAGTTCGCCAGACCCACATCGCAGATGCCGCCGAGGATATCTCGCGCAACGTCGCGGTCGCCACCGGTGGCTTTACGCGCCAGATTGTCTTTGACACCGCGCAGCCAGGTTTCGGTTTTGGCTTCACCGTGGTGGGCGATCATCGCGGCAATCAGTGCGGTATTGTAAGGGTGTTGACCCGCGCGGATACACACCTTGCCTTTCCATTTCGGATCGGCCAGATTTTCGTAAGTAATGCCGGTAAGCGGCAGTGATTTTTCTGCATAGAGCACGCGAGAGCGCATCGACAGACCAAACCATTGGTTATCTTTGTCGCGCAGCGCTGCTGGGATAGCCTCGGTTAATGCACTGGACTGAATCGGCTGTGTGACACCGGCATCTACCAGATCGATCAGGTTACCGGCATCAACGGTCATCAGCAGGTCAGCCGGTGAGTTTTGGCCTTCTGCCTTCACACGCTCCAGCATGCCGTCTTTGATGAACACGGTATTGACTTTAACCGACGTCTCTTTGGTGAACGCATCCAGCAGCGGCTGAATCAGGCCGGGTTCACGCGTGGTGTAAAGCGTCAGAGAGTCGTCTGCGGCAGCAGCAGGCAGGGCATAGGCAACCATTAGCGATGACGCTAATGTCAGCAGGCGCGCTTTTTTGCGCAGAACAGACAGCGTTTTTGACATGTTATTATCTTCTCCAGAGTGAATGTGATGCGTAACTGAATAAAATAAGGAGATATTTTCGGCAGGTGACTAAAACAATATATGATAATCACTCTTGTTTGCAATCTCATTAACGCGATTTATTCACTATCGTGATGGGAGTCAACATACTCACTCCTCAGGAGCGATCTCGGTTTTATTTGTCAGCATCTCGATAAAAACCGTAATGATTGGCTGTCTTGAGTAAGGTTATTGCTACGGCGTCTGGCTTTCGGCCAGCCTGCTGATATGCATGGTCAGCCAGGTAAGCTCTTCTTTCGGCAAGGCCATCTGGTATTTTTCCTGCACGTAATCCCTGATGGCCCAAGAGATCGCCATCGCTTCAGGGTAGTGTTTCAGCAGTTCCTGATAGAAATCGTCCGTGCGTCCCGGTGCGATTTTGCGGGCAATCACTCGTTCGGAGAAATAACGCAGATGGGTGATAAAGCGCAGGTAATCGACGGCGTTGACATCGATATTCTTGTTTAATTTGTAGCGGACAATCTCTGCCAGACGATTCACCAGTTGAACCTGCTGGTGGGCATCGGCAATTTCGGCGCTGCCAGCGGCATTAATGAGGTGAAACGCAATGTTGATGGCTTCGTCATCGGGTAGCGTGACGTTAAAGCGCGCCGACACGTGATCTTTTGCCTGCACGCCGAGGGCGTACTCTTTTTGGTAATAGCGTTTCACTTCCCAACTGAGCTTATTGATGAAGTGGTTGCCCGTTTTACAGCGTTCAACCGCAAAATAGAGATGTTCCGCCAGCGTAAAGAACAGCACTGAATTCAGTTTTTCGGCGTACTGACTTTGCGCCAGCGTGACGATCTCATGGGTGATATCAAAAAAAGCCGCAGGAATCGTGTCGGTCAATGAAAGAAAATGCCGTGATTTCAGGTTTTCCAGCGGAATGAAAACCTGCTCAACGTGCGTCACATCAATCAATGAACCGGGTCTGGCACCAAATCCGATGCCTTTACCCAACAGGATCATCTCCTGCTGTTCATGGTCGACTAACAGCATGCTGTTATTTAACGCTTTTTTCACTTTAATCACGTTTTTCTTCCAATCATGCTGGTTTTCTCATTACGTTTTTCCAATCACAGTCATGTCCTGTCATTGCACACGTAGTCTGCGGTAGCGCTGTCTGTCAGGTGAGGTCGGCACCGTTGGTCGCGATGACTTTCTGATACCAGTAGAACGAATCCTTCCTCAGTCGTGCCAGAGAACCGTTGCCCTCATCATCCTGATCGACATAGATAAAGCCATAGCGTTTGGACATTTGTGACGTGCCCGCGCTGATGATGTCAATTGCTCCCCAACTGGTGAACCCCATCAGTTCAACGCCTTCGCCAATCGCTTCACGCATTTGCTCGAAATGTGAACGGAAGTAGTCAACGCGGTAAGGATCGTGGATTTTCCCGTTTTCGACAACGTCTTTTGCACCCAGCCCATTTTCGACAATAAACAGCGGCTTTTGGTAGCGATCGTAAAGCTCCAGCAGGGAAATTTTCAGCCCGACAGGGTCGATCTGCCATCCCCAGTCTGAGGCTGGCAGGTACGGGTTTTTCACGCCCAGAACGGTATTGCCCGGAATTCTCTCGGCGTCCGGCTGCGTGGATTCGGTGAGCGACATGTAATAGCTGAACGACACAAAATCAACGGTGTGCTGCTTGAGAATGGCCAGATCGTCGGGCTGCATGGTGAGGTGAATGCCACGTCGTTCAAGGTCGCGCTTGATGAGCGGCGGATATTCACCGAACACCTGCACATCGGCATAAAAGTAGTTTTCGAGATTCTTTTTCAGCGCGGCTTCGACATCTTCCGGGCGGCAGGAGTGCGGATAGGTCGTCAGCTTGGTCAGCATGCAACCGACCTGGCTGCCTGGGATCTTCTCATGGCAGTCGCGGGTGACGAGGGCAGAAGCAACAAACTGGTGGTGCAGCCCCTGATAAATATCCTGCTTGGCCTGCCCCGGCGCGCTTTTTTCTTCACGGATACCCGCGGTGGTAAACGGATGACGATGGATACTGTCGATCTCGTTAAAGGTCAGCCAGTAGCGCACCAGATCCTTATAGCGATCGAAGCAGACATTGCTGAAGCGTACGAAGGCATCCAACACGTTGCGGTGCACCCAGCCATTGTATTTCTCACTCAGCGCCAGCGGCATTTCGTAGTGTGAAAGCGTCACCAGCGGTTCGATGCCGTGTTTGCGCATCTCGCGGAACAGATCGTCGTAAAACTGTAAACCAGCCTCATTCGGCGCGCTGTCTTCTCCGGTTGGAAAGATGCGCGACCAGGCGATAGAGACGCGCAGCACCTTGAAGCCCATTTCGGCACACAGCGCCAGATCGCCTTGGTAGCGGTGATAAAAATCGATGCCGCGTCGTTTGGGATAGAACGCGTCATTTTTTCCGTTGAGCGCATCGGCGATATTTTCGTCCGTCAGCGCCATGTGGGCATGGTAATTTTTCAGATCGAGATTCGGCTTCCAGGTAATGGCGTCCGCGACCGACGGCCCCTTGCCGTCTTCATTCCATGCGCCTTCGGCCTGATTCGCGGCAATCGCGCCGCCCCATAAAAAGTGTTCCGGGAATGCGATGTTTTTATCCATTACACAGACTCCTTTAAGGTCATGATGATGGTGTGGGGAGGGATGACGACGTCAGTGGCTTCCGGTATCACGCGAAAGCGCTCGCTGTTGGTGATAACCATCATGACGACGGGATCGTAACCGGCGGCGATGAGGCTATCGAGGTCAAATTCAACGAGGATATCACCAGTATTAACCTGTTGGCCGGCCGTGACTTTCGGCTGAAAGCCCTGACCATTGAGTTTGATGGTATCAATGCCGATATGGAAAATCAGTTCAGCACCGCTGTCGGTGAGCATGCTGACAGCGTGGCCGGTTTCAAATACGTTCTCAATGGTGCCGTTCGCGGGCGCATAAAGCACACCTTTCTCGGGGATGATGGCGATGCCGTCACCCATAATCCGTTTGGAGAAAATCTCGTCATTCACGTTGTCCAGCGGAATCACTTTTCCTTCAATCGGGCTGGTGAACTGGCATTCGGTAATCGCGTGATGGCTTTCTTCTACGGTGACGAGAGGCTTCTCTTCCCGCCAGAGGAACAGGGCGGAGAGAAAGGCGATGACAAAAGAGAGCACGGCACCGGCGATGGCATAGACGATGTTCCAGCTGTTTTCCGGTGAGATAAACATGGAGATGCTAGCCAGGCCGGGGCCAACCAGCGCAAAGGCTTCAATCGCCATCCATCCGATAAACGCGCCGCCGACCAAGCTACCTGCGATCACGCTGTAGAGCGCCTTTTTATTCAGTAGCGTAATCCCGTACAGCGCGGGTTCGGTAATGCCGAACAGGGCGGAAATACCGGCTGAAAGCGCCGTCGATTTTAGCGTTTTGTCTTTACTCTTGAGCGCAATTGCCATACAGGCACCTGATTCGGCAATGTTGTGCGCAAGCGACGCGGGCAGATAGAGCATTTCCTTGCCAAACTGGCTCATGGAGGACACGGCATAAGGCAGCATGGGCTTATGCATCCCCGAGGCCACCATAAAGGGCAGCGCAGCGGCGAGCAACCCCGTTGCCACAAAGCCCAACTTGCTGTACAGCCAGAGGATCACGCTAGCCAGACCCGCACCGAGTTCATAACCGAGCGGGCCAAGAACCAACAGCGTGACGGGAACTGTGACCAACAGCGACAGCATCGGTGACAGGAAAATGCGCAGGGAGCTCGGCGAGTAGCGATTAAAGAGCTTTTCGGTTTGCGCATAGAAAATGACGCACAGAATCGCCGGGAAAACCTGCGACGCGTAAGCGACGTTTTTCAGGTCGAAGGAGAGAAATTCCGCACCGTCCGCCAACTGTTTAGACATGGCCGGCAGCACCATGACAGAGACGGCGGAAACGGCGACCAATACATTCACTTTCAGCTTCATCGCGGTGGTAATACCCACCAGGATCGGCAGAAAATAGAGTGGGGCGGAACCGATATTATCCAGCACTTTATACGTTGAGCTGTCTTTGGTGAGCCAACCGAGCAAATCCAGCAGCAGTAACAGCGATTTGAGCACGCCGCCGCCAGCAATCGCAGGCACCAGCGGCTGAAAAACGCTGATGATAAAATCGATAACAAAAGCGGTGCGATTGGTTTTTGCTGGCACGGCGCGATCTGTTTTCTTACGGCCTGCCGCGAGGTTCTGCACCGCCTCGTACACCTGCATCACTTCGCTGCCGATAATCACCTGACACTGTACGTTAACCCGAACGCCCAGCACGCCCGGTACCTTTTCCAGTTCGTTCTGGTTTACCTGGCTGTTGTCATAAAGGCTTAGCCGTAGCCGTGTAGAACAGTGTTCAATATGCTCAATGTTGTCAATTCCACCGACTAACGTGATGATTTTTTCCGCAGTGGTGGTGTAGGCTGTCGCGTTATTATCTGCTGCTGTATGGCTCATACGACGATTCCCCTGATCCAGAAACGAAAAAAGACCTGAAGCTCTTCCCATGATGCTGAGTGGGAAAGCTTCAGGTCTTGCCTAGAAAACTAGTTACACGCCTGTGCTGCTGTTGTAAGTCCTCGCACGCGGGAAAGTCAAACAGATCGTGCTGCCTTAATGGGTAAGTGTGATGGCAATAGCAGAATGGAGGGCTTAGCCTGACGGCGCCGATGAATCTCAGGCATGTTGCATAAAATAGGGGGCTTTTTAATCGATGATAAACAACATTACTCGCTGGAAGCGATGTTTTCTCAGGCCGGGAATGACCACCAGCAGGTGTTGATTGTGTTCATTGACCTCGATGGCTTTAAAAAAATTAACGACCAGTTCGGCCACGAAGCCGGTGATATCTTCTTGCAAGAGGTGGGGCGACGCTTGCTGGCGTGGGGGAATCCGGGTGATGTCGTCGGGCGTCTTGGTGGTGATGAATTTGTCTTTGCCCGTATGGTCAACGTTGCGCCGGGAGAGAATGAATGCGTGATTGCTTCCTTAAGAGACGACATTACGCCTTTGTTGCAGGGGAGCTATTCTCTCGGTAAGGCCAGTTCGCTCGGTTCGGTCAATATTGAATATTTAGGCGCAAGCATAGGGATTGTCACGGCAGATCCTTCCGTCGATGAACCGGATGGTATGATCCGCCGAGCGGATGCTGCTATGTACGCCAATAAAGTCACACGAAAAAAAGATCAAACCCGCGCTTTTGGCGTCATCACAGCACAGTCGTAAATGCCTGTGCAGGTGTAATTATCAGGCATCTTTGGTGGCATCCAGAGTGAGTTTGCCATCTTCTAAGTGAAGCTTGGTGGGGGAAAGGAGCTCAAACAGGCGGTTGAACGGATCGGCGTCTTTGCCTGATTCCCCAGTCATAAAGTTGAAGTCCATTTCTATCAGGTACTTCAGACGTGGTACATAGCCTTCAGGTGCCTGTGCTTGTTCGATTAATGGCAGACTCTCATGGTGATCTAACACCATTTTGAAAAATTCGGTTTGTTTAAACTCGCCGCGATTCCACTCCAGTTTGCTTTGTGCTATGGCCATTGTGCGCCACACTTGCTCCTGGTCATAAGCCTCGCTCCAGGCTGCACGCCGCTCATTCACTGTAAAGGTTCCGCTGTCGTCATAGGTAATCAGCGCCAGCTGTTCACGAGACAAGCCTTTGAAGGGGTTACTTCCTTGACCATTGGTATACGCTGTAGCTTGTTTCGCTCTGGCTAATCGCTCGGGGTCATCACTATTGGGGACTTCCGCATCGTGGGTTTTTCTGTTGTTGGCGTAATTCACACCGAGAATTTCATTATGCGCACTTTTGGCCTTGGCCGCCAATGCATTGCGATCGTTTGTTGCATCTCTGGCTTCGGCCCTGACGGCGGCATCGCTGAGCTGTTTTGCCAGTGTGGTAATGCCGCTATTTTTTTTATTTGAATAACCATCAGACGCTGTAGACGCAGACTGTGTGCTTTCGGATACATTTTCCTGCTTTTTTATCGAGCGACTGTCATTGGTGGACTGCGCATCTGCCACCGTACTTTTTGAAAGGCCATTGAAGTTAATCATTCGTTCTTCTCACTCGTTGTGATTAAGGGATAAGTAACGACTCATGTTGCTTACCCCTATTCATAAAAAATGCCTGAGTGGTTGCTCAGCTATTTTTCAGTACGGGTGTTATCTCATGGTAATTTCTACATCTGAGTCGTGAGTATTGACGTTGGCATACGTCACCCTCAGGTCACAGCGTGCGCCGTTGCTAGGCGTGGTGCTCTTAGTCCATTGGGGGATTTTATTTCCCAACACATACTTCACAGTATACGTCATATCAAACTGGCAGACTTTGGCCCCAACTTTGTAACGAACATGCATTGAACCGACGTCACTGATTGGATTGGAGATCGTATATTGATTTGAATTCCCAGACTTGACGAATTCACTCGGTGTAGGTGACGCATTCGCCTGTGAAAAAACTTCTGCTGTCGTCGTTGGCGAAAAAATGGCATCCGGAGCGCTGGATGCGCCAAGATTCTTAAAGGTGACATTGAATTTCGGGCCCGCATTAGCAGCTGCTGATGCAAAAAGGGCTGTCATGAATAGTGAGGACAACAGAATATTGCTTGATTTCATTTGAAAAAACTCCATGTATTTTCATCTGCGACTACAGTCTTTTTATTCTTTCTATCCTGCTACGTGGAAGACGACGCTGTGTGCTGTAGCCATAAACGCAGGCAGACCACGTGATTTGATAATAAATCGGCATTATATAAAAAATGTTTAAGTATTTATGGTTATTTTAATAACGCTTTATAGGCTTTTAAAATATATTTAATTTCTCTTCTTAATTTAATCACGCTAATAATATTCATTGTAATTATTAATTTACACTTTGCTTCTCCAGAATGAGATGATTGTGTTATACGAACCGCTATAGACAGGATTTTCTTACTTAATTAGATAGCAAGATAATTATAACTTGGCTATTTTTCAGGGTTAGCGAACGATGCGGATAAACAGTGTGGAGATATCGATGGTTACCTTGGTAAGCCTGTGTTGTGGCATGAATGGCTATTTTGAATAATCGAAGAGTAGGGTACAGGGGCGCTCGTTAAGTCAAAAGACATCCAGCGCCTGTTTTTTAAATGAGTAGGGGTACGAAAGGTAACGCTTAAATAATCAATCCGCGCTGCGGAAAACCAATGCACATGCAACTTGAAGTATGGCGAGTCTATACTTTTTTACCAGCCACAGACGTTAGTCTCTTCATCCGCATCGTAGCCACGCACGATATTAACCAGATCTTTTACTGCGTCAGCTGAAATCGTCTTGTCTTTTAATTCTTCGACCGTAGCGAGATCTTTATCAACGGATACGCCGTTATTATTATTCGTGACGGTTAGTAAAAATCCTTTGTTATTTTCACTGGTTGAAGGTAATTCGTTGAGTAATTCCACGACTGCACCTGCGGCGAAATCTGGCACATAAAAAGCCATCGGTTTAAGATAAGCTTTTTCTGCTTTTTTATTATTTTCTCGATTCAATAGTGTTAATGAATAACCTTTATTTTCACTTGTCATTATGTTTACCTCAACCTTCTATCAGAATTTTTGGATCGACATAAAAATCTACGTTAAATAGCGTGTCATCAGATAACGCTTCGATTCTGTGCCATTTTTCTGGCGGGAATACACCAAATTGTCCGGCTTCAATAGTCAGCGTTTCGACGGGCTCAGGGCTTGTCCCATCGGCATAACCATAATAACGAATTGTCCCTTGCATCACGCACAAGCGTGGGTAGACGCCTTGCCGTGTCCCTACATCCAAATGGCGCTTCCAGATAGACGCTGGGGCTGTTTCTTTTGTCCAGAAAGGCGTTGTACGGGTATGAACATAATTCGCGGGTATAACAATTCGTTCCATGTTTAAACCTCATGCTTTACCCAGCCACATTGCAGGGCGGGAAGGGAAAAACCATATAGTGCATATCATATACCTCTTTTAATGTTTGTGAATTATTTTCTGCTAATTAATTTTTTACAATACCGTAATACTTCGCGGAAAGGCCACATTATCAGGGAGCAACGCTTCTCTCTTTGGTTATTTATCTGACTTAATTGGAGGAGATGAAAACTAACATCAAGGAATAGTCACATTAAGTTATTTTTTATGCTCCCCTCTATTAGAGATATTGGGTATAAAAACACCCTCATTGGTACTCAATTAGGGTTATTGTTAAAAATAAATAAAAGAGTAAAAATGAAAAAATATAACACTACTCGATAATGAGGTCTTAGCTCAAATGAAAAAGAACGTAAAACTCAGTTCGTTTTATTATGGCTTCCCAGTTTTCCTTGTTACGACGACGGATAAGAACAACGGAAGTATCAATGTTGCTTCTGTATCGTCGTCAATTTCTCTCGGAGATAAAATTATTATCGGTGTCACAAAAGGAAGTAAGACCTGCAGTAATTTATTATCCGGATCTGATGTTGTGATTAATATTCCTGATTACAAACTGTGGGAGAAAGTTGAAGCGCTGGGTAAATTGACTGGGAGCAATACGCTGTCTGAAGGTCAGATTAAATGGGGCGTTCAGGTCTGCCACGATAAATTCTCCAAAGTCGGCCTTCACACTGAAGCCTCTACCGATATTACACCGCCTCGGGTGATTGAATGCCCTATCCAGGCGGAATGTAAGACCGTTAGCACGACGGACAAAGGGCGTTTTATTCTTGTCGAACTGGATATTGTGAATGTCTGGGTGGAGAGCGAGCTATTAGGATCAAATGATGTCATCGACTCGTCAAAATGGAAGCCTCTGATTTACAACTTCCGCGAATACGACACGACGGGCGATGCATTAGGTTTTAATTTTAAATACGGGCATTAATCTTATTGAGAGAGCGGTATCATTCATCCCTGAAATACGACCCCGTCTAAGATCCGCTCCACTCTTTTTTCGGTGCGCCAGCGTTTGAAAACTCACACAAACTTGCCGAAGAATTTGTGCCATCGGATATGGCAGCGCTTCAACATGTTCTGTTCGATCACATTCTGAACGACTGGCGAGATGTATTTCCCTGAAAAATCCAGCGTCCGACACTGGTGGTGTCCGGCGAACACAGTCACTTGCCGGGAAATAGTGCTTCCTGACTGAGAATACGTGAGCGGCAAACCGAGAGAATCTCATCGGCGAGGGCGGAATCATCTGGGCAGGCACGTGACAACACCAGTGCGCCAACAAGGTGCGCAAGGGCGCTAATTCTTTCGGCACGCACGTCGTCTCCCGACCCGTTCTCGTTTTCTAATGTTGCCAGTTGATTCTCAATTCCCACTGCGAAACTTTCCTTAATTGATGCTGACTGGCGTGCTGAATCCACACCAAGCGCTGACATCACACAGCCATTTCCCATCGAATCACGATGCTTGCGAGAGAGATATTGCTCTACAAAACCCGCCATATCGACACCCACGGTATTTTCTATCGAATGTGAAAAACCGCAACTCATCGCCTCCGACATCAAATCAGCCTTGGAGCTAAAGTGTTTGTAAAATCCGCCGTGCGTTAAACCTGCGGCGGACATGAGTTCTGCTATACCCACGCCGTCATACCCCCGCTCACGAAACAGCACTGAGGCAGTCTCAACGATACGCATTCGATTTTCGCGAACCTGCTCTTTCGAAACTTTCATCGCTTTAGGGTCCTCTCTTATAAATTTATGTCATAAGTATACATTGATGATGATCGTAATCAAACTGTTTGACTTTTTAGATTACGATCATCATCATTATGTTTAGCGTTTCACAAATCACTATCAAGGGAACAAACATGACGAACCGACAATTATTCCAACCCTATAGCCTTGGGCCATTAACGCTCGCCAACCACATTGTGATGGCACCGTTGACACGCAATCGTGCAGGAAAAGGTCTGGTACCCAGCGAGCTGGCAGCAACGTATTACGCGCAGCGTGCCACAGCAGGTCTGTTGATTACTGAAGCTACGCAGATCTCCGCACAAGCACAGGGCTATCAAGATACCCCAGGGATCTACACGCCAGCGCAAATTGAAGGATGGCGTAAAGTGACTGACGCGGTTCATGCCAAAGGCGGGCATATCTTCGTACAGCTATGGCACGTAGGGCGTATATCCCATGTCGACTTACAACCTGATGGCGCAGCGCCAGTTGCCCCTTCAGCCATTCGTGCCGAGACTAAAACGTTTGTGAACAATGGATTCTCGGACGTCTCTGAGCCACGTGCGCTCGAACTGGGAGAAATAAAGCGCATTATCGACGATTTCAGGAAAGCAGCAGCCAACGCGATTGCCGCTGGATTTGATGGTGTTGAGATTCACGGTGCGAATGGCTACCTGCTGGAACAGTTCCTTAAAGACGGTGCCAATCAGCGTACGGATGAGTACGGCGGCTCTGTCGAGAATCGTGCGCGCCTGCTGTTAGAAGTCACGGCGGCCGTTAAAGAGGAGATTGGTGCAGATCGCACGGGTGTGCGCATTTCACCCGTATCCCCTGTGAATGCGATTTCTTGCAGTGATCCGCAGCCACAATATGACTACGTCGCTGATCAACTCAATGCATTAGGCATTGTATATCTCCACGTCGTTGAAGGTGCTACGGGCGGCCCGCGTGATGCATCACCGTTTAATTACGATTCTCTGCGCCGGCGCTTTAAAAATACCTATATTGGCAATAACGGCTATGACCTGACATTGGCTTCAACTCACCTCTCTGAAGGCAAAGCCGACCTGTTCGCGTTCGGTCGTCCGTTCATCTCCAACCCGGATCTAGTCGAAAGGCTGAAGACGGGCGCGTCTCTGGCCTCACTCAATCCTGAAACACTTTATGGCGGTGGCGCAGCGGGATATACCGATTACCCGTCGCTTACCGAGACCAGCAAGTAAAGCGGCAGGTGTCATGGTTCTACCTGCATCGCACATTGCGGATTCTGTTTACACATTAATTCTGTTTATACATTAATAGAGAAGATCAACTTATGACTAAAGCTTCAGTTCTCATTACAGGCGCATCAACGGGTATTGGTGCGGTTTACGCTGAACGGTTCGCCCGCCGGGGGCACGACCTGGTTCTGGTCGCCCGCGACAAAGCAAAGTTAGAGACACTTGCCGATCGTCTGCGACAGGAAAATGGCATTTCTGTCGATGTTTTGCCTGCTGACCTTACGCAAACGAGTGATTTAGCCGTGGTCGAAGCTCGCCTGCGGGAAGACGCGCAGATTGGCATTCTTATTAATAACGCGGGTATCGCGCAGTCGGGCAGCTTCACCGAGCAGACGCCTGATTCGATAGAACGCCTTATCGCGCTTAATGTCACCGCCCTGACCAGACTGGCCAGTGCCGTGGCACCACGATTTGTGCAAGCGGGTGAAGGATCGATCGTCAATATCAGCTCTGTAGTCGGCTTAGCCCCTGAATTTGCGATGACGGTTTATGGCGCAACCAAAGCCTTTGTGCTTTTCCTGTCTCAGGGAATGAATGTCGAGCTGTCATCTAAGGGCATTTATATTCAGGCGGTACTTCCTGCCGGTACTTATACGGAAATTTGGGACCGTGCAGGTATCGACATCAGTCATTCTCCAAAATTCATGGAAGTGGGCGAGTTAGTGGATGCCGCACTGATTGGCTTTGATCGCCGCGAACTCGTCACTATTCCACCTTTACATAATGCTGCACGCTGGGACACCCTCGATGCTTCGCGTCAGGTTTTGCTTTCAGACATCAAACAAGATGAAGCTGCAGAGCGATATAAAGCCCTTTAACCAATGAGTCACACTCTGCAGGACGCGAATAACAGTCTTTGGGTGTTCTGCAGAGGAGTATGCCCCAACCACTTATGAAGGTCTTATTTCAGCATGACAAATAAACGTGTAGCGCTTGTTACGGGAGCCTCGTCAGGAATTGGCGAGGCATCGGCTAATAAACTATTAGCCGCGGGGTATACGGTCTATGGCACGAGTCGACGCGGCTCTCAGGCCGGTAAGCATTCCTTTCCTTTATTGGCGCTTGATGTCACCGATGACGCGTCCGTAAAGGCCGCTATTGATGAGCTGCTGCGGCGGGAAGGCCGGATCGATATTTTGGTGAATAATGCAGGCTTTGGTATTGCGCCGGCGGCGGCAGAAGAAAGTTCGATCGAACAGGCTAAGAGCCTTTTCGACACGAATTTCCTCGGTATAGTCCGATTGGTTCGGGCGGTCGTTCCCCACATGCGCCGCCAGGGCAGTGGTCGCATCATCAACATCGGTTCGATATTGGGAACGATTCCGTTGCCGTATGTGGCACTTTATGCAGCCAGTAAACATGCGGTCAAAGGGTATTCGGGATCACTGGATCATGAACTACGGACTCAAGGCATAAGAGTGTCTGTGATCGAACCTGCGTACATAAAAACTCAGTTTGAAGTCAATAATATAGAACCAGACACGAAGCTTGATGAGTATGAAAGTATTCGGGCTAAGTTGACGAAAGTTGTTGGTAAGGCGATGGCTGAGGCGGAAAGCCCTGAGATGGTGGCGGAAGTCGTCGTTAAAGCGGCTCAGAGTTCACAGCCTAAGTTACGCTACACGGCGGGGAAATTGGCAGGTCAGTTGAATTTTTTGCTTAGATTTGCGCCCGCAAAATTCCTCGACAAAGTGGTGCGTAATAGTCTTCAGCTTGATACGACAGGATAAATAAAAAATGAATAATAAGACGATGAAAGCTTTCACGTTTAAACGTTATGGTAAGCATCCTGAATTGGGATTCGATGACGTAGATTATCCTTCGCTCAACGCCGATGAAATCTTGGTTAACGTTTACGCTGTGGGGCTAAACCCTATCGACAATATGATCCCTACCGGAATATTTAAGCCAGTTCTGCATTTTACGCTCCCTGCAACATTGGGCAGTGACCTGTCTGGTGTCGTCATCGCAGTAGGGAGCAGTGTGACTCGTTTCGCGCCAGGCGATGAAATTTTTGCCAGCATTTTCGATAGGGGAACCGGCTCTCTCGCCGAATTTGCCGTGGTGCCTGAGAGCGCTGCGGCTATGAAACCAGCAAACCTGGATTTTGTGCAGGCGGCTTCGCTCCCGATGGTGAGCCTCACATCCTGGCAGGCACTGATTGAGCGCGCCAAACTCCGGTCTGGTCAGAAGGTTTTGATCCCAGCAGGTTCGGGGGGCATTGGTACCTTTGCAATCCAACTGGCGAAACACTTTGGGGCAACGGTGGGAACGACCACGAGTACAGGCAACGTCGAATGGGTAAGTCATCTTGGCGCAGATGATGTGGTTGACTATAAAAAGCAAGACTTCGAAAACGTGCTGAGTGGCTACGATATTGTACTTGGCACTCTCAGAGGTGATGCGATTGAAAAATCTATCAACACGCTTAAGCCTGGAGGAATAATTGTTTCTCTCATCGGGCCGTTAGATGCAACGTTCGCACGGGCTCGGCGATTAAACTTTTTTCTGACTTTTGTTTTCTGGTTGATGAGCCGAAAGATTATGCGTCTTTCGAAAAAGCGGGGCACTGCCTACACATTTCATTTCGTTCGACCTGATGGTGCTCAACTGACCCAAATTGGCAAACTCCTTGAAACGGAACAGATCAAGCCAGTGGTCGACAAGGTGTTTTCTTTTGCTGAAACAAAAGATGCACTGACCTACCTTGCCCAAGGGCATGCAAAGGGAAAAGTTGTCATCAAGATGCAGGGGTAACTTCTTTCCGTTAACAACGAAGTCATCATGCTATGGATCTGAGACTCTTAAGACGTAATCAGAAGAGTTTACGTTACGGACTTTTGTGTCGTGAGAGACCTATGGTGGTCACACTATTATCGAACCAATTTGACCCCAATCAGACCACCACCTTCTCCCAATGCTGAGGGAGAATGAAATGTGTATCGGGGACACTTTTCACGTGAATATATTGAATAAAGTGATAAAAACAAAAATCCCGCTTAAGTTTCCTTAAGCGGGATTTTCTAAAATGGCTCCTCTGACTGGACTCGAACCAGTGACATACGGATTAACAGTCCGCCGTTCTACCGACTGAACTACAGAGGAATTGTGTGAACGGGGCGCATGATAACGGCGTGTGTCGCGCATGTCAAAGGCGTAAACCACAAAATCGCACTGTTCGGTGAGAGAATGTGCAATCTGCCGATATTTTTGGCAAATACCGGCATTTTATCGCGCCTTGGCATCGTTAGAGTGTATTCAGCGGCGCTTTCTGTTTATCGGAAAACGCATACAGCGGCCCTTTTCCTGACAGTGTAAATAGGGCGATCGCTGTAAAGGAAAGGGCAATGCCGCCTAAAATCAGGTAAGTGCCATGAAAACCGATGCTGTCATACATATTGCCAGCAAAGATCGACATGAAGATGATGGATACCTGTTTAAAGAAGCAGAAGCACACCAGATAAATTGTCGCGGAAAAACGGACTTCAAAGACCGTGGTAATGTATTTGAAGCAGCCGACAATCAGGAACGGCACTTCAAACATGTGCAGCGTTTTCAGTACAATCACTTCCAGCACGGAACTGGCAAAGGCAGAACCAATAATGCGCACGGACATAATCGTCCCAGCAATGAGCAGGGCGTTTTTACCACCGATACGGTTCACAATCAGCGGGGCAAAAAACATGATGCTGGCATTAAGCAATTCACCCAGCGTGGTGACGTAGCCAAATACTCGCGTTCCTTCCTGTCGGGTCTCGAAAAATGAGGTGAAGAAATTGGCAAATTGCTGATCAAACACATCATAGGTGCAAGAAACGCCGACAACATAGAGCGTCAGGAACCAGATTTTGCGTTCTTTTAGCAGTTCGGCTGCCATTTTTAGGTTGAACGGTTTCTGGTTGGAGCCTACCTGATCGGCAACGAGCGCGCTGGAAGAGGCCTCTGGTTTCGCCAGCAGCAACAGGATGGCGAGGATGATGGCACAACCGGAGCCCAGCCAGAAAACAAACTGGTTATTGATGGTAAACATAATACCGACGATAGACGCACAGAGCGCCCAGCCGAGACAGCCGAACAGACGCGCACGGCCAAATTCAAACTGGCTACGGCGGCTGACTTTCTCGATATAGGCCTCAATAGCCGGTGCACCACCGTTGTTGATGAACCCCAGATAAATCCCACCGACGATAGAACCTAAAACGATGTTGTATTTTAGTAATGGGCCGAAAACATAAATAAAGAATGGAGCAAAGAACACCAGCATAGTGGTAATAAGCCATAGCAGGTGTTTTCTCAACCCTAATTTATCGGAGAGCAAACCAAATATGGGTTGAAATAACAGGGCGAAAAAGGAAATGCAAGCGAAGATAATACCTGTGTCGCTTTTACTTATTTGGTTAATATCATGAAGCCAAATAGGAAAGAAGGGGAAGTAAGCCCCCATGATGAAGAAATAGAAAAAGAAAAACAGGCCGAATATCCAAAAATTCTTATTATGTAGGTAGTACATGTTGTTTTCTCCGATATGCATTATACCCGTTATACTTCAAGCTGCATGTGTGTTGGTTTCCCTGGTTGACTCTGCTCGTAGTGGGCTTTGTCCTAAAGGTACAACGCATCACGTTGTTCAACACGCTGACGTTTTTGTCACGCAACTCGAATTATTTAGCAACTGTCTTGAACACTATTTTTCATGAGGTAATCAGGTGAAAAGACGCATCCCATTCCTTACCCGTTTTGAGCATAGCGTTCAGAATAGTCAGAAGTTTGCGCATGCAGGCAACCAGCGCGACTTTTTTCGGTTTGCCCGCCGTCACGAGACGCGTATAAAACGCGTGAATCACCGGATTAAACCGAGTCGCGACCAACGTTGCCATATACAACACGCTACGGACGTGGGCCCTACCACCAAATATTGTCCGCTTGCCCCGCATTTTGCCAGAGTCCCGATTGAGGGGCGCGACGCCTGCCAGCGCACTAATCTCGCGGCGCGAGAGTTTTCCCAGTTCGGGTATCTCTGCCAGCAACGTAGCGGTGGTCGTGGTTCCGACGCCTTTGACGCTATTGAGTAAACCGGACAAGGCGCTGAAGTGAATCTGAACATGCCTGTTCATGTCGTGGTCTATGCGAGCCAGCTCGTGTTTCAGCGCATCAATAATCGTTTTTATGCTCTTACGAGCCTGAGGATGAGCCTGAGTAAGGCGGTTACGTTCAGCGACAAGCATGGTCACGAGTTGGCGTCGGCGAGTGACGAGAGCCGCCAGAGCCTGACGTTGAGGGTCTGGCAGCGGTTGAATAAAACGTTCGCGCTCAGGATGACGGTCGATGACCTCGGCCATCATAGCCAAGGCTTTGGCATCAATCGTGTCGGTTTTGGCGAGGTATCCCATGGCCCGCGCGAAGTCTCTGGCCTGACGTGGGTTGATAACCACGACCTCAAACCCAGCGGCTTGTAACGAACAAGCGAGTGGGGCTTCGAGGCCACCAGTAGCCTCCATGAGGATAAGGGAAACAGGATGTTTTGCCAGTTCAGCCAGAATAGCGTCAAAGCCATCGAGGTCATTCCTGGCGGAAAAGGGCGGCAATGCGGAACCGATAGCGACATCGAGGGAGGCTTTGGAAACATCAATGCCGATGTGAAGTAAATTTGGCAGACTCATTTTTACCCCTCCTTGCAAATACGAAATGAGGTCAAACAACTGTACGGGTTTCAGATGAGTGACGCGGTTCATGCGCAATGAGCTAAATAACGGGCTTAGAAACCCCAGGGTAAACCAGGCTACATGAACCGTGCCAAACCTACATTGTCAATAATACCTAAACTTCAAGATACAAGGGTATATATCCGCAGCGTTTATTTTGACGGCGGATATATACCTGCTGGGTACAACCAGGATGAAAAGAGGCGGTATACCCGCTCTCTTCCGTTGTTTTTTTAATACTGTTTTTTCATATCAATACGGCTGATGATGTTGAAGAGCGACGCGATAGTGATAATGCGTCGCCGTGAGTAAATCATCGCGATGAACGCTAGGGCTCCAAGAGTCATCGCCGCCAATTCCCATGTGGAAGCCATCCAGATTGAGCCAAACGCCTTTTTCCTTTTCTAATAAGTGGTGGTGAGTGCACGTCATTAATTGTGTTAGCCCGTAGCGGCTTAACCCAAAGTGGAAGTTTCCGGTGATGGTCCATTTGCCATACGTCAGCGTACGCGTGTTACAGCGCAGACCGTTTTCCGTTGGGAAAATGTAAGGAGTGTGCAGGTTATCCAGCGGCAGATTCCAGTGCCCATGCTGTGCCGCGAGCTGTCGGTCTGGATAATTTTCATGAGGCCCAAGCCCGACCCAACTGACCTGAGGCGCGACGTCGGCTAACTGGCAGCTCAAGCCCACTCTGGCCAGTGACGGCAGCGTCGTGGCGACATCAACATCGACATCCACGGTCATCACGCCATGTGCATCAATCTGCCAGCGCTTTTTACTCCGCAGCAGGATTTGTCGGGCATGGCGGAATATGTGCTCGGTGATAATGTGTACGGTATCGGCGAGTTGGTCAGCCTGAATCGCAACACACTGCGTCTGCAATTGATAAAGTCCGGCCGATTTCCAACGTTCGGCCCAGGCGCGTGGATCGATGCGATCGACCTCGCTGATACCGATGTCGTTATCCAGCGGTGCGCGAACAAACTGATCCTGCAAGGGGGTTAACAGCGTTGGAGTATCCGCCGTCCACCACTGTTCCAGCCAGCCGCTTTGGCGGTTAAAGCGCCAGTGCTGTTCACCCTGAATGATGTCAAAGTACGCATCGGACGATCGCAGAACAGGGGGATTCTTCTGTCCAGAACACGGTGCCTCGTGAAGATGAAGCGGTGCAGGAAGCTGCCACTGATCCCAGGCACAGCGGTGATTAGCTTCTGACCAGGCGGTGGCTTTCGGCTGTACGACTTCAACATTAAGCCAAAGCTCTCCTGCACGATCGACTATGGGAAGGGCTTCCAGCAGCGTCAGTATCTGGGTAGTCTGCGGAGCGAGCGTCAGCGGCAGCGAACCTTCTGCGAGCGTCTTATCATTTAGCGTAATGCACCAGTTCAACTGCTCATTGTCCGTATGGCGAAACAGGTATTCGCTGGTGACACGCAGCTCACACGGCGACTCAGCCTGCCAGGCGAATTGAATGTGCTGCTGTGCCCGCTGGGCTTCATACAGACTGGGATGCGGGGTGCGATCGGGAAAAAGCAGGCCGTCCAGACAGAACTGGCGATCGTTAGGCATGTCGCCAAAATCTCCGCCGTACGCCCAATAGGCATTGCCTTGTTCATCGCGGCGGGTCAGTGCCTGATCGACCCAGTCCCAGATAAATCCGCCCTGTAACCGAGGATATTGGCGGAATGCCTGCCAATAGCGGGCGAACCCTCCCAGACTGTTGCCCATCGCGTGTGCATACTCGCAGAGGATGAGGGGCCGATGCTCGTCTGGCATGCTGACCCATTTGGTGATCGACCATTTGGGGACGCAGGGGAAGGGCTGGTCTTCATCAACGCGGGCGTACATAGGGCACACAATGTCGGTTGCACGGCTATTTGCACCGCCGCCTTCGTAATGTACAGGGCGAGTCGGATCGTGGCGTTTGATCCATTGATAAAGCGCATCATGGTTTGCGCCGTAGCCGGATTCGTTCCCTAATGACCAGATAATGATGCTGGGATGGTTGCGGTCGCGCTGTACCATCCTCGATACGCGTTCGCTGTAGGCCGGCAGCCAGACGGGATCGTCCGACAGACGATTCATCGGCTGCATGCCGTGCGTCTCAATGTTCGCTTCATCCACAACATAGAGACCGTAGCGATCGCACAGCCGATACCACAGCGGATGGTTAGGATAATGTGAGCAGCGTACGGCGTTAAAATTATGCTGTTTCATCAGCATAATATCGCGCCGCATTGTGTCTTCATCCATGACCTGACCGTGTTGTGGGTGATGTTCGTGACGGTTAACGCCGCGGATCAGCAGCGGTTGACCGTTCAGCAGCAGCAGGCCGCTGCGGATTTCAACTTTTCTGAAACCGACATCATAGGCCTCCGCTTCGATCAGTTCGCCTTCCGACGTTTCCAATGCAATGACGGCACGATACAGGTGCGGCTGTTCGGCGCTCCACAGGTCGGGCTGTGGCACGTCGATGCGGAGAAAAGATTTGTCATGATAGGCACCGCGCTCATCGACAATATCGCTGCCGAACGCCTGCCGCGTACCACCGATGAGCTTATTACCACGCCAAAGCTGTGCGTGGACGCGATGGTTTTTGGCCTCAGCTTCAGAGAGTGTTGCCTTCACCTGAATATCCAGCGTGCCGTGGCGGAAATCGGCGCTGAGCGGCGTAGTGAGCTGGATATCGCTGAGGTGAATCGCTGGTTTATGCAGAAGGATGACGTCGCGAAAAATGCCGCTCATACGCCACATGTCCTGATCTTCCAGATAGCTGCCGTCAGACCAACGTAGCACCATCACCGCCAACCGATTCTCTCCGGTCGTCAGATAGCGGCCGATATCAAACTCCGCAGGTAGGCGACTATCCTGTGAATATCCCACCCAGTGACCGTTACACCAGAGATAAAATGCGGAGTTAACGCCATCAAAAATAATCCGGGTTTGTCCGCTACTGATCCAGTCGTGATTGACTTTAAAAGTGAGCGAGTAACAACCTGTAGGATTGTCTTCTGGCACATAAGGTGGGTTGACGGGAATCGGGTATTTTACGTTGGTGTAAATCGGGGTGTCATAACCCTGTAGTTGCCAATTGGCAGGCACCGGAATGGTATCTGAGTCAGGCAGATCCTGCTGTAACCAGCTTTCCGGTACGGCTTCCGGGTGGGTGAAATAACTAAATGTCCATTCACCATTCAGGCAGCGAAGCCGCTGAGAAGGCTCATCTTGCTGTGCGGCAGCCACGCTGCGCCAACTGTTGAACGGTGGGTGAGCGGGGAGCCGTTGATAGTGAGTACAGGCTGGATTTTCCCAATCACGCCGGGCAAGGATCTCTTGCAGTGTGGCGCGATGGCGTGCTGGATACGGTAAAACGGTATCGCTCATGATGGCTTGGCTCCTGAACGTCTTGAGTCTGTTTCTGTGATTGGATAGTTAATTTGTTATTCGCTCACAATTTCTGTTGCTCATAACATATCGACTCGTCAGGGCGAGTAAAGTGGAACGTGACAATAAAGTGGAAGCGATCACAAAGATCGTTTGTAAAGTGAGTGGCGATACATCGAATTTGGAAAGCGTTACGCAATAAATCAACGAGAGATGATAAATAACTTATTGTTTATAATCTTATTTTGTTAAGGTTTGGCATCGAAAGTGAAAAAGGTGCTGTTGTGTAAAGGGTTACAAATCGTGTAACGGGTTACAAACATAAGGGGTTACAAACATAAAGGATTACAGCCTTTGTAGCTGGCGTGTAATGTCCAACAGGTTTTTGGTGAGTTCTTGCAGGGAGGCATGGGTTGATGAATGTACGGCGGTGCTATGGCGTACGATCAGTTCGGTGGGTAATAGCAGTGATGTGCTCTGGGTAGGATCGCACAGCGTGGCGAGCAAACGAGTGACGCCTTCTTTACCTAATAGCCTGAAATCCTGGCGAATGGTTGTCAGTGGCGGCGTGTAATACGCGCTGTCCTGAGTATCGTCAAAGCCGATCACTGACATCTGCTCCGGTACGCGCAGGCCATACTCGTGCAGCGCACGCAGGACGCCAAGCGCCATTTGATCGTTCGCGACAACAATGGCCGAGACGCGCAGGGATTCTCCCAACAGGGCCAGCGTCTGGTGGTAACCGGATGCGGCGCTCCAGTCACCGTGTAGCACTGAAGCGGGGGTGAGCTGCTGTTTTTCCAGCTCGGCTAGCCAGCCTTCATAACGCAGACGGGCGGAGATCGACGTCATTGGTCCGGTCAACAGGGCGATGTGTTGATGCCCCAGTTGTACCAGATGCGTGATGGCTAAACGTGCGCCTTGATCGGGGTCGAACATGACGTTGAGTATGTCGGTATGCGGATCGGCATCCATAAACAGGACGGGTGTGTCGGCACAGGTCTGGCTAATGTGGGCGACGTCATCCGTGGATAGCGGAACATTCACGATAACGCCGCTGACACGCTGAGAAAGCAGGTCGTTAACGGCGTTATTGCAGGTGTTGACATCCGGGCTGCTCAGCATGGATATCACGATGTTAATCCCTAGCTGGCTGGCTGTGGTCTTAATCGCGGCGGCGATTTGTGACGGCGCGTGCAGCGAAAGATCGGTAGTGACCAGGCCCAGCGTGGTGATGGTTTTCCCTGCCAACTGCTGGGCGACGCGATTAGGCGTGTAGTTAAGCGCTGCCATCGCCTGTTCGACTTTACTGCGAGTACGGGATGAAACATGAGGCGCTTGGTTCAGCACACGGGAAACTGTCTGATAGGAAACCCCAGCGTACTCGGCGACATCATTTAGTGTTATGGGTTTCTGTTTCATTGCGGCTATTCCGTGCGTGATTATGTACTTGAAAGAGCATTATCATAACAAATCGCGCAGTGAATCCGTAATCGGTGTGCATATTCCGGTGTAATCACGCAGGCCGAAGAGAAACTGACGTTTGTCGGCTTTTTAGGTGTTTGTAAAAAGTAAAACCGGGAGCAAGCGCTCCCGGTTTGTGGTGGATAGTGAGTTATCCGATGTTTACTGCTCGGACAACACAAACATGCCGTAAGGGTGGATTTGCAGATAGTAGCTGTCGCCCGGATTCGGCTGAAGCTGGGTTGCGTTAACCTGCAACAGCATAGACTGACCATGCCAGTCCACCTGCACTTCGTACTGCGGCCCCATGTAGGCGACCTGCGTGATGGTGCAGCGCTGGCTTTCGTCACCCTGATGGCTGAGCGTAATGGCTTCCGGACGAATACCGACGACGGATTCGCTTAATCCGGCGGCAAAGCCCTGCGGACGCGGAATGAGATAGCCGTAGATATTCACACTGTCTGCCGTAAAGGTGGCAGGGAAGATATTGGCATCCCCCATAAAGCTGGCCATGAAGCGGGAAGCTGGCTGGCGATAAAGCTCCTGCGGCGCACCCAACTGCATGATTTTTCCTTTGTTCATCACCAGAACCATGTCGGATACCGCAAAGGCTTCGCTCTGATCGTGCGTAACATACAGCGAGGTGATGTTGAACTGCTGCTGAAGCTCACGGATTTTCTCACGCATGCTGCGGCGCAGGTTGGCATCAAGGTTACTCAGCGGCTCATCGAACAGCAGAACTTTAGGTTTGAGGATCAGCGCACGCGCCAGAGCGACACGCTGTTGCTGTCCACCAGAAATTTGGTCGACGTAGCGATCTTCAAATCCTTCCAGGTCGACCAGCGCCAGCGCTTCTTTTACGCGTTGATTGATTTCCGCCTTTGGGCGACCGAGCATTTTCAGCCCGTAGCCGATGTTTTCCCCCAGCGACATGTGCGGGAAGAGGGCGTAAGACTGGAACACCATGCAGATATCACGCTGTTGAATGGAGCGCTCGGTGACGTCTTCGCCATCAATGAAAATCTGGCCTTCCGTCGGCTTTTCCAGACCGGCAACGGCCCGTAGTACCGTGGTTTTACCGCAGCCAGACGGCCCCAGCAGCGTGACCATTTTTCCCTGAGGGATCGCCAGATTCAAATCATCAATGACGGTGTTGTTGCCGAAGCGTTTAGTGATGTGCTTCAGTTCGACAAAGCTTTTTTCAGTATTCAAGGTAATCACTCCGCTTAGGCATTATTCTTGGCTTTCGTTCGGGAAACCCGCGCTTCACCGACCAGATAATCGAACAGGAAAATAATGGCCAGCATGACCACAATCAGGATGGAACCGTAGGCAATTGCCATACCGTATTCACCGTCTTCCACGCGGTTAAGAATGTAAGACGTGGCGACGCGAGTATCCGGTGTAACCAGAAAGATAATGGCGCTGACGGTGGTAATGGCGCGCACGAAGCTGTATATCAGCGCAGACAAAATGGCCGGACGCAGCAGCGGGAGCAGAATATAGAACACCGTGCGCATCGAACCCGCACGCAGGCTGAGCGACGCCTCATCGAGCGATTTATCCAACTGTCCCAGTCCGGCAATACCCGCACGGATACCAACCGGCACGTTACGCATCACCATCGACATGATGACAATCACCGCGGTTCCCGTTAAGTAAACCGGCGCGCTGTTAAAGGCCAGGATGTAAGACACACCGGCAACGGTGCCCGGCACCGCAAAGCACAGCATGGTGGTGAACTCGATAGCCTTCTTGCCGTAGAACTGCTGGCGCACCACGATGTAGGCGATAAGTAGCCCGAACAGTGCCGTAATCGGTGCGGCGATACCCGCGAACAACAGCGTATCCAGCAGGGAAGGCCAGGCGCCGTCGCTAAAGCCTTGCCCGAACAGCTTGCTGAAGTTTGCCAGCGTCAGGGTGTAATCCACGCCCCAGTTCACGGTAAAGCTGCCGTAGAAAATGCTGCCGTACAGCAGGACGTTAAAGGCAATCCAGACATAAAGCAGGATGCTGACGATCCACACCAGCGAAACGGGTAGCGGCTGCACATCACCCCGAGAGGATTTACCGGAAATCGTCACGTAGGAGCGTTTACCGATCCACAGATATTGCACGCAGAATACGGCCAGTGAGAACACGAGTAGGACAACGCCGAGCGTACTGGCTGACTGGTAATCCAGCTGTGCACCGGTGATATAGAAGTAAATCTGGGTGGCGAGTACGTCGAAGTTGCCGCCCAGCACCAGTGGGTTACTGAAGTCGGCCAGCGACTGGACGATCACGATCAGGAACGAGTTGGCGAGCGCCGGTTTCAGCAAGGGCAGGAAAACTCTCTGAAAGGTTTGATAACGGTTGGCACGCAGGGTGTACGACGCTTCTTCCAGCGACGGATGAATCGTCTTCATCGCGCCTTCCAGAATCATAAATGACATTGGCGTGAAGGCGAGCACCTGCGCCAGCCAGATGCCAGTAAAACCGTACAGCCAGTTGGTGTTCGTCAGCCCGAACCAATTCACCATCAGCTCGGTCATGTAACCGGAGCGGCCCATCATCAGCGTCACGCCTAACCCGACAACAAACGGTGGCGTAACGATAGGCAGAATAGAGAAAATTCTGCCAATAATCGCGGAACGGCGGGCGATGCGCGAGGTATAGATCGCCAGCACCATACCGAAGAAAGTACAGCCGATACCGACGGCAACCGACAGCAGGAATGAGTTCCAGATCACTCGTAAGATGTGCGCCTGACCCAAAATCTGCATAAATGACAGCGGCGCGAATTCACCGCTATCGTTGGTGAACATCGGGATGAAGATGGCGATGCTGGGGTAAAGGATAAAGACGCCAATCAGCGCGATGATGCTGATGAGCGAGCCGATGACGAAGCGATCGCCACCCAGCCAGTCCAGCCTAGAGAGCGCCAGCGTAATAATCGCACTCAGCGCGACAAACAGCGCAATAGTGCCATAGCCCATTCCGCGTCCTTCAACCGTGGCACTGATGACCACGAAAAGAGCACAGAACAACGCGTAAGCCGCATCAAAACGGTGGCGGCCACGCTGTTCCCGACCGGGCGTAAGCAGTGGACGTGCCAGCAACCCTACTGGGAGCAGGAACCACAGCAGGCTGATATTCAGGCTCGACCAGCTGTAGGCCGCCAGCAGTTCATCGCGTGAGGCATCCAGCAGGCCGTAATCCAGGCTCCACGCTGGCAGCAGCAAAAATGTTGCTGCAATCAGCGCCAGCCACAGGAAAACGGGATCCCGCTTAGGCGTCGGTGAAAGAGTTAGTGTGTGTGACATATGGTTCCCTGGTGCGTGCAAGTTTTATACCCGTCATACTTCAAGTTGCCTGTGCGTTGGCTGCCCTTACTCACCCCAGTCACTTACCTGAGTAAGCTCCTGGGGATTCGCTCGGTTGTCGCCTTCACTCAACTCGAATTATTTAGGGATATTGAGTTGTTTTATGAGATTGAATCGTCACAGGTGTTGGTTGGTGAATAATATTGAGTAATGGTTAATTAGCGATGCTGAGAACACGGCGTTAAGCGAAATGTGAGCTTAACGCTGTGTTCCCGCTGTTTTTGCAATCAATAAAGGTCAATGAATCAAGGGCAATGAATCGAGATTATTGGCCCATTTTGACTTCGTTAACCCACTTGGAAATCAGCTCTTTACGCACGTCTGCTGCGCCGTATTTGTCCATGTCGTAGTTGATCAGTTTCAGATCTTGCAACTTCAGCGACAGCGGAGAGGCTTCGGCGGTGGTGTTGGTCAGAATCTGGTAGGACTGGCCTTTCTTCCAGGAGAGTTCCTGTGCTTCTTTTGACAGCGCCCAGTCAACGAACAGCTTGGCGTTATCCATATTGCGCGCGCCTTTCAGGATGCTGACGCCGCCAATTTCATAGCCGGTGCCTTCACACGGGGAGATCAGCGTCAGCGGTGCGCCTTTCTCTTTTTCCAGCGAGTAGTCATGCAGGAAGCCGATACCGATAGCGGTTTCGCCACGTGCAGCGTTACGTGCCGGGGCAATACCGGATTTGGTGTACTGCGACACGTTGGTATTCAGTTTCTTCAGGTAATCAAAGGCCTGATCCTGTCCCCAAAGCTGGGAGAAGGTTGCCAGTGCGGTATAGGCCGTACCGGAACTTTGTGGGTCAGCAATCTGAATTTCGCCTTTGTAGACCGGATTGGTCAGATCTTTCCAGCACTGTGGCACTGGCAGGTTTTTCTCTTTCAGACGATCGGTGTTGACGCCAAAACCGAGAATGCCGACGTAAACGGCAGATGAGTAGTTGCCTTTACGTTTGGCCGGATCGCGGAACTGCGGCATGATCTGATCAAGATTTTTAGACTGATAGGGTTCCAGCAGATCCATTTCACCTGCTTGAGATTGTGGGTCCAGCGTGCCGCCGTACCAGACGTCAGCCTGTGGGTTTTTCTTCTCTGCATCGACTTTCGCCAGCGTGCTGCCGGAACCGTTGCGGATAAAGGAGGTTTTAACGTCGTATTTTTCACCGAAGGCCTTGGCTTCTTCCTCGCAGAAGGCGTTCGTGGCGCTACAGTAAATGACTAGGCGACCTTCCGCCCGAGCGGTGGTGGTGGTAACGGCAGCAACGGTCAGTCCAGCGGCGATGAGGGTAGTTAAGGTACTCAGTTTCATGATGTTTTCCTTTATAGGTGTCTATCTGTTGTTATTGCTATTTTGATGTCATCAAACGTTCCCGGCGACTGACACCTGCCATCAGCAACGGCATCAGTAAGAGCCCGATGCAGGCTGAAGCCAATGCCAGCAGAGTAAAAAATCCCGACCATCCGTAGTGTTGCAGCACCTGTGCCAGCGGCCAGCCCGCCAGCGCTGCCCCCAGATAGGCAAACAACGCCAGAAAACCTGTCACCGTGCCTGCGGCATCCTTATGGCTGTATTCCGTCGCAGCCAGACCAATCAACATCTGTGGTCCAAAAACAAAAAAACCGATACTGAAGAAACAGGCCGCGAGCAGTGAATAGTGGTGAATCGGTGCCAGCCACAGCGCGGTCATGGTTAAAAACAGCCCTAATGCAAACAGCAAAATCATCGGTGCGCGTTGACCACGAAACAGCAGGTCTGAACCCCAGCCGGCAAACAGCGCCCCCATCAATCCGCCCAGTTCAAACAGCGACAGCGTGGCGTTCGCGCTGAGCAGGTTGAAACCGTGACTCTCCGACAGCCAGATGTTCCCCCAGTCATTCAGTGCGATGCGAATCAGGTACACCAGAATGTAGGAAACCCCAAGCAGCCAGATGGTACGGTTCCGCAAAATCGCATCGCGCAGAATCTGGCGCATCGGCATCGGTGGACTCTGTTGCTCCTGACGCAGCTCCAGCGAATCGCGCCGCCACTGGCCGACGCTTGGTAACCCCTGTTGCTGCGGCTTGTCACACAGCTGCCAGCACAGCCACAGACCAATCACAATGCCGATGATGCCCGGCACCAGCAGCGCCGCCTGCCATCCCCACTCGGAGGCCAGATAGCCCGCCAGCAGTGGAACCGCCGCACCGCCGATGTTGATCGACGTATTCCAACATCCCCACCAGAGGCCGCGCTCATTGCGCGAATACCAACTGCTCAGCAGTCTGGCGCAAGGCGGCCAACCCCAGCCTTGAAAGAACCCATTCAGCGCCCAGACAATCAGCAAACCCGTGAGCGACTGGCAGTACATGAACAGAATGTTCAGCACGCCAGTAATCATCAGCCCGACACCCATAAACCAGCGCACCTGACTGCGATCGCACACGATGCCGGAAATAAACTTGGATGCGCCGTAACAGAGATAAAACAGCGTCCCCAACAGACCGATATCGCCTTTGCTTAACCCTAATTCCAACTGCATCACCGGCATGACGAAGTTGATGCTTTTACGCGTCAGGTAAAACGTGGCGTACCCGATGACCATAGAAATCAGCAACCGTGGTCGCCAGTAGCGATAACGCTGGCTGATTTGTGTGGGTGAAAGCTGTCCCAGTGAGTCCTGTCCCGTAGAAAACATGGGTGCCTGCATAGGGTTCTCCGTCGCGTTGAGAGAAGAGTAGAGGGATGTGAATTAAAAAGGATGAGACAAGGTTTTAGATAGCTAGGAATAATTCCTAGTTAGTCGTCTTTTTGTTTAAATTTTGTGGGCAAGTTAACAATTATGTGCGTACCACGCAGCGTGCCAGATTCGCTAAGGGTGGCAGCGTTTACCAACCAGTTACCGCCCAACGCCTGTACGCGTTCCTCGATGCCCCGCAGGCCAAAGCCACCGCCTGTCGGATGCGATCTGTCTTGTGCGATGCCCACACCGTTATCAATAACGTTGAGCGTAATCAGGTCAGCCTGTTGGGAAAGCCGAACGGTAATCTGCGTCGCGCTGGCGTGCTTGTTGATGTTGTTAAGCAGTTCCTGCACCAGCCGGTAAAGCGTGAAAACCACGACGTCATCATGCGGAGGCGTGGGGAGCTGATAATCCAGCTGAAACTGGATACCGCGAGCCGAGAAGGCAAATTCATCCGCCAGATGATGCAGCGCTTTATCCAACACCATTTCATCCAGCACCGGCGGGCGCAACTGGCGCAGAAGCTGGCGGGTGGTGTGGTGGATGCGCCGCGACAGCTCGCTGATTTGTCCGGCGGCATGCTGAGCCGCCTCGGCCGGTGCGCTGTGTTTCACCAGCATGGCCTGAATCTGAATGGCAGTGATGTTTTGACCGATGTCATCGTGCAGCTCGCGCGCGATGTCTTTGCGTACGGCCTCTTCGGTGTGGATGATGCGCTCCATGAGTCGCCGCCGAGTTTTCAGCTCCTGCTCCAACTGATGACGATAGCGCTGGAGCCGCTGTGCCAGCTGTTGCTGACGGCTGATCGCGATCCCCAGCCCAATGCCGAGTAGTGCCTGCGTGGAGAGAAAGAGCTCCAGTTCGCGCAGATCGTCGAAGGCTCCGCTCACCTGACGTGTGACGGCAATCATCAGGCTGCCGAGCACGGCGGAGAGCACGCCGCCTTGCCAGCCGAATTTATATGCCATGACCACGTTAGGGAGAAAAACGAAAATCAGCAGCAGGCGTTCCATCTCGGGTGTGAACGTCATTTGCAGGCAAACACCGATAGAAAAAAACAGCGAACACCAAATCAGCAGCGAGGTACGCAGCGGCGGATCGGGGATCTCCTGTGCCAGCAGTGTCTGCAAATGCTGCTGTTTGATGTATTCGTACAGCAGATAGATGAACGGAATCAGCAGGACGCCGCCGGTAAACGTGGCCAGCAGCGTTTGCGTCAGCTGCGAATGTAACCAAGGGCCGATAGCGATGCCGTGCAGAACGGTATTGAGCGTCAGCGCGGCCAGTAATAGCAGAAGTCGCTGCCAATAAAGCGTATAGCGATGCCAAATTTTATGCGTGATGATGGCCGGAATCAGGCTAAGGAACGGGGAAAGTAGCAGCAGCGAACGCGTCATGAGCTGTTCGCTGATAAGCCAGCTCTGGATGGCGATTTCCGCAAGCAGTAAGGTCGGCCAGTATTTGCGCGGAAGCAAAATCATCAACGCCAGCCGCAGCCCTTGCGGTAACAGCAGCGCTGCCTGCTGGCCGTTGTTGCTCAAATAGAAACTGATGGTCCACAGCGCCAGCCAAATCAGGCTATAGAAAAAGGCCAGAAACAGCGTCATGCCGATGACGTGCAGGCGACGCATGATTTACTTCCCAGCCAGCAATTGGTGTTGCAGTGCAAAGTGCACCAGTTCTACCGTGGATTCACACTGTAATTTACTGAGAATATTGGCACGGTGAACGTGAACCGTCTTATGGCTGAGTTCGAGCTGTTCAGCAATGCTTTTCACACTAATCCCGTTGATCAGCAAGCTGAATATTTCTCGTTCGCGTGGGGTCAGCGCCAGCAACTCCTTCGGTGGCTGCTGCTGATGGCGAATGGCGTGCAGTGCATCAGCACACAGGTAAAGGCCACCGCTGCTGACCACGCGAACCGCTTGTACTAACTCTTCCGGGCCACAGCGCTTCGTGAGATAGCCGCCTGCACCCGCGTCCAGCGCGCTTTGTACAAACGCCGTGGTGTCATAGATGCTCAGAATAATGGCGCGAAAATTGGGGCGCTGCTGACGCAGACGGGTTAATAACGACAGGCCGCTTTCGTCCGGCATGGCGATATCAATCACGGCGACGTCAATCGGCTGTTTGAGTAGATGGGGCCACGCCTGTGCCGCAGAAGCATATTGTCCAACAACCTGAATGTCATTTTCTAACGTCAGAAGCTGTGCAAAGCCAGACCGTACAACGATGTGATCGTCAACCAAAGCCACATTAATCATGGTTTCGCCGTGTGAATTCAAAGTCATCAAAACGTCATAATGCGGGGGAATGTAGAGGTGAGCAATAGCAGATAGGTAAAATGGAATCGGCTTAACAGATATCCTTATACCCGTCATACTTCAAGTTGCATGTGCGTTGGCTGCGTTCACTCACCCGAATCACTTACTTATGTAAGCTCATCGGGATTCCTTCTCTTGCCGCCTTCCTGAAATTCGAATTATTTAGGGTATATATTCGTTTCGTTGACCAAATGATGAAATGCATATTCATAGAACGCGGAGTTATTTGACTCGGTGAATTATGGGGCGTTACTGTTTTTCTCTTTAAATCGATACAGTTACGATATCAGGTAAACCAGAATGATGAATAAATGGCGTATAGCGCTGGTGGCAGGAATGGTTACGGCGGCGATGGCGTTGACGGCATGCGATAGCGCAAGTCACTCTGCCAACCACATTAAAGTCGGTGTGATTAACGGCGCGGAACAGGACGTCGCCGATGTCGCGAAGAAAGTGGCAAAAGAAAAGTATGGTCTGGAGGTTGAGCTGGTAGGGTTCAGCGGTTCACTCTTGCCGAACGAGGCGACGGATAAAAGCGATTTGGATGCGAACGTCTTTCAGCATCGTCCTTTCCTCGAACAGCAAAACCGTGAACACGGTTATAAGCTGGTGGCGGTAGGAAATACCTTCGTTTTCCCGATGGCGGGTTATTCGAAGAAAATTAAAAATATCAACGATCTGAAAGACGGCGATACCATTGCGATTCCTTTCGATCCTACCAATTTGGGGCGAGCGTTGCTGCTATTGCAAAAGACCGGATTAATTACTCTAAAGCCTGACACGGGCTTATTGCCGACGGTGCTGGATATCACGACGAATCCGCATAATCTGCGTATTATGGAAGTGGAAGGGGCACAGTTGCCGCGTTTGTTAGACGATCCGCAAGTGACGGTAGCCATTATTAGTACGACCTATATTCAGCAAACGGGCTTAACGCCAACGAAAGACGGTATTTTTATTGAAGATAAAGAATCACCGTATGTGAATATCATTGTGACGCGTGAAAATAATAAAGAGGCGGAGAACGTCAAAAAGTTTATTCAAGCCTATCAGTCTGATGAAGTTGAACAGGCTGCGAACCGTATTTTTAATGGTGGTGCGGTAAAAGGCTGGTAATGACACTGTTTTTTCCGTTTTGAATCGGGTCCGGTAGATATTTCACCGGACCCATTATCTGTCGGAAACGGCGAATCAGGCGGCGATATCATTTCTCGGACTGTGGGTAAAATACCACTCAACCGTTTTCTTAATTAACTCTTCCGTCGCATCGACATAGTGTTGCGGTGACGTTCTGACTTCCTGCTCCAGGATCAAGGGAAGCTCGGTACAACCCAGAATAATTTTCTCAACGCCAGCCTGCAACAGGCGATCTTTTACCGGTGACAATAGGCTATAGGCTCCGGTGATATCACCAGATTTATACGCGTAGATGCTTTCCATTACCTGGTGTTGGTCTGCATCATCCGGCGTGTAGCAATCAATATTATCGGTAATCAGGTTGTCCTGATAAATTCTCGCTTTGACCGTCGCTGTCGTCGCCAATAGGCCGACGCGTGTGGTATTGGCATGCTTAATTGCCTGACAGGTCACATCAATAATGCTGATCATTTCCGCACGGCACTGCTGTTTTAAGTCATTAAACCAATAGTGCGCGGTATTGCACGGGATAATGATGCATTCAGCACCCGCATTTTCGAGAATTTTCATATATTGCAGCATTTTATCCAGCGGTGACGCGCTGTGCTGGAGAATGCATTGTGTTCTGTCAGGGATATCAGGAATAGAAACCGCAATCATCGGAATATGGTCTTGGTCCCGATAGGCTGGCGTGTTTTTGATCAGTTTTTGCATCGCATCGACGGTTGCACCCGGCCCCATACCGCCAAGAATTCCCACGAGACTGTTCATGCTGTTAACCCTGTAGCATTATGAAATTAAAAGGATAATCTCACACTGCCTGGCAATGTGAATTGCTAAATTCCCATCTGCTATGTATGATTTGCATAACTATTGGCATCTCTATGCTTTTACTGGGTTTAACGGCCTTCGGTGGAAAGTATCTTTGTTGGCGATGCAGAACGTTGACATAGGGAGCGAAAACATGGCGCTGAGCGTTTTGAGTGAGGGACGATGCTGAACAATATCGAAACCAAGTGGCTGTATGATTTTATTGTGCTGGAAGAACACCGGAGTTTTACGCTGGCAGCCGAGAAGCGGAATATTTCTCAATCCTCATTCAGTCGGCGAATTCAGGCGCTGGAAGCGGCGGTTGGGTTTGATATTTTCGACCGTAGCGCGTTGCCGCTACAGTTAACCGAGCAGGGGCGCGTGTTCCACGCCTATATCCGCAATACGCTGGACGATTTGGAGTATCAGCTCAATAAGCTGCACGGCGGGGACAATTACAAGAATAAGATCACTATCGCCGCGGCACATTCGCTGTCGGTATTCATCATGCCGGAGCTGTTAAAAGACGTGCCGGACCCGCAGGAAAAAATCTTTTATGTCGAATCGATTGATGTCGATGAGGCGGTGCTGAATCTAAAAGAAGGGCGCAGTGACTTCATTTTTTCATTCTACAATGAGGATCTGATGGGGGAGCCCTTCATGCACGAGAAGATACTGGAGTCCCGGCTTTATCCGGTCTGCGCGTGTGATAGTGCAGGGAAGCCACTGTTTGATGTCAGTGCCTCATCGGTGCCGCTACTCAACTATACCGAAACGAGCTACATGGGGCGTCAGGTCAGTCGCTACTTATCCAGCGTCGACAGCGATAAGTTTACGGTCAATTTTGTTTCTTCCATGAGCGACTTGCTCAAACGTATGACGAAGAAAGGTTATGGTATTGCCTGGCTGCCGGATTATTCCATTCAGGAAGAGCTAAAAAACAAAGAGCTGGCGATCCTGAGCATGGAAAATGCCGTGATCCGCATGGGGGTTTATCTGTATCGCCTCGATGCGCGGTTGAATGTGGCTTCTGAGAAATTCTGGCGCTACATGAAAGGGCTGTCATCGGCGTCTGGACTCTAAGCGTCGTGACCATACAGATGATGAAACGAAATGTGGGCAGGCAACGAGAGATAAAAAAATAGCGACCCGAAGGCCGCTATAGATGACATATTCACTCACTCAGCATTAGCTATTTTGCGTAGCCTGCTGAGGTTCCTTATAGGCGACGACTTCGTCGGCGGCCTCTTCCTCATCATCATCGCGCACGTCTTTTTCCAGACTGGCCACAACGGCGGTAGAGATACTGTTACCGATGACGTTAGTTGCAGTACGGCCCATATCCAGAAACTGATCAATACCGATGATCAGTAGAATACCGGCTTCCGGCAGGCTGAACATCGGCAGCGTTGCGGCAACCACCACGATGGAAGCTCGCGCTACGCCCGCCATCCCTTTACTGGTGATCATCAGCGTCAGCAGAATCAGGATTTGTTCAGTAACGCTCAGGTCGATGTTGTAAGCCTGTGCGATAAACAGAATCGCAAAGGACTGGTACATCATAGAACCGTCGAGGTTGAACGAGTAACCGAGCGGCAGCACAAAGCTGGTGACTTTTTTCGGCACGCCGAATTTGGTCAGCGCTTCCATGGTTTTCGGATAAGCCGATTCACTGCTCGCCGTGGCGAAAGCCAGCATGGTCGGTTCACGAATCAGTTTCGCCAGTTTAACGATGCCTTTGCCCAGGAACAGGTAGCCAACCAGGAACAGAACGCCCCACAGTACGGCCAGACCGAGGTAGAACTCACCGATCAGTTTACCGAAGTCGTAAAGCAGGCCCAGACCTTGCGTGGTAATCGCGGAAGCGATTGCGGCAAAGACAGCAATAGGGGCCAGCGCCATCACGTAGTCGGTCACGCGGAACATCACTTTGGTCAGCTCTTCGATCATGGAAATGATCGTGGTCGCGTGCTTGTTGTGGCCTTTTACATAGGCAAGCGCGGAGCCGAAGAACAGAGAGAACACCAGAATTTGCAGGATCTCATTGTTCGCCATCGCTTCGACGATACTTTTCGGGAAGATATGGCTGATGAAGCTCTTAAGTGTAAAGCTGTCGGTATTCAGGCCTGTCGCAACATGCTGTACGGGGACTTCGAGATTCATGCCCGCACCGGGTTGGAACAGGTTAGCGAAGAGCATACCAATGAGCAGAGAAATGAACGAGGCGCTGACAAACCAGATCATCGCTTTCATACCGATACGGCCAACGGCAGAAGAGTTTCCTCCCATGCTTGCCAGGCCGGAAACTAGCGTAGCGAAGACCAGTGGCGCGATGATCATTTTGATCAGACGCAGGAAGATATCGGTAACCATGTTGAAATAAGATGCAACTTCTTTTGCTCGACTGCCGTCAAGATATTGATGGCAAGCCCAGCCGATTAATATTCCCAAGACGATAGCCAAGACTATCTGTACAAGTAACTTCTGCCTTTGCATATAAACCTCATGTTGATGAATTGATTCAGACAACACAATATTATTGCCGCGTGATGGATGGTTGGTGCTTTCCCTGAATACACCAACTCCTCACCCGAACCTGTTATTGGGGTGTTGTGTCTGCCCGCCGATATTACAACGATTCTTGTTTTTTACATTTTTTTTCTGCGGATTGTTATGTAATTGTGATCTTTGTCATGCGAAAAATGCATGTCCATGTCACTTGTAATGATAAATAGGGATGTGATGCGAAGATCCTGGAAAGCATGGTTTTTTTATTAATTCATTGTTAAACAATGAATTAATTTGGTTTTTCGCTAATGAAAGTCGATGGGCTAAGGTGTTGAAGTAGTGTTGCTAATAATACAGGGGACCACATCAATAAAACATATGGTGAATTACTTAAAGATTAAGTAAAAATAAAAGAACAATTAACGAAAAGTTTATATACAGATCATTTTATAAAAAAATTAATTTTTTAATTATTTAAATCGTGACTTTTAATTTTTGGCAAATGCTTTATTTTTGTGTTGTTGATTTGACGTTTAATTATTGCTCTATGTGTTTCTGTTTGTAACTATCTGGGCGTTTGGCGTGTTTAAAATGGTGTTTTTTATTTTTTAAACATATGTTACTGATGATTTGAGACTGAGCTGTTGGTTATTTCACCGAAAAAGATCGATGCTTACCTTATCGTGGCACGCTTTTTCCAGATGTTTTTTCATCCACTCTGCCGCGGTTTCTATCTCTCCCCGTTGCAGGAAATCCAGAATCGCCAGATGCTCTTCAATCTGTTCCAACCGCTTGGGATTGAAGACTGGGCTCCCTTGTCGATATTCCACCAGACGCCGTAATTGATTGATTCGTTGCAAGCTATGGTGGGCGAAGCGGTTGCCGCTACAGGCAAGCAGCGTTTCATGAAAGTGCGTATTGGCATCGAACATTTCATGCGGTGTGAGCGTCAGATAACCCCCATTGAGAATGTCTTCCTGCTGCTTACGACAGGCATTGAGCGTGTGTTGATCGATACGAAACTGCGGCGACAGCAAACTGAGTGGCTCGACCAGCAGGCGGAACGTAAAACTTTCCTCATAGGCCGTGACGGAATCGATGATTGGCGTGGTTCGCCAGCCTTGACCTGTGCGAAATTCGAGCCAACCTTCCTGTTGAATACGCGTCAGAACGTTACGCAGTACGGAGCGGGACACCTGACATTCTCGCATCAGATCCACTTCTGAAAACTGTTCCGGCAACCGACGGGAGAGGCGCATGTCGACAATCTTCCGGTAGAGCGGTTCTTCGCTGCTGGCGGCTAACTCGGTAACCAAATGCCCTAATTCATGGGCATGGCGGTTAAGATAAAATCCCCGGTTGCGGTGGTAATGCAGCATGCCTTTTTCCGTCAGATACCGCAGTGCGACTTTGACCGGCGTGCGCGAGGTGTTCAGTACCTGCGCCAGTGACGATTCGATCAGATGAGCGCCGAGCGGCAACTGCTCGCGGCGAATATAGGCGACAATCTGTCTGACAATCCTTGTTTGTAGAGGAGTTAAAGCCATGGCTATCCTGCTATGTCGTTTAGGGGCTGGTGTTACGAGGAATCGTTATGTTCTTGTCAGCACGGCTCGCCTGTCAGTAAAGCCTGCTCCGGCAAGGCCGGAGCAGGCCTGTTTTACTGGTGATAGAACGGAAACGCGCCGAAGACAATACCACCGACCAGCAGTGACAGGCTGACAAAAATCGCCCATTTGATTGCAAAGCGTTGGTGATCGCCGATGTCCACTTTTGCCAGACTGACCAGCAGGTAGAGCGACGGTACCAGCGGGCTGAGCAGGTGGAACGGCTGGCCGACAATCGACGCGCGGGCGATCTCCTCTGGAGTAATACCATAATTGACCGCCGTCTGGGCGATAACGGGTAAGATTCCGAAATAGAACGCATCGTTGGACATCAAAAAAGTAAACGGCAGGCTAATGAGCGCAGTGAATACCGCAAGATACGGGCCGAAGCTTTCGGGTATCACCTGCAACAGGCTCTTCGCCATGGCATCCACCATACCTGTACCGGATAAAATCCCGGTAAAAATCCCAGCGGCAAAAATCAGTGATGTTACCGCTAACACGTTAGCCGCGTGTGAACCAATCCGTGCTTTTTGCTCCTCCAGCTTGGGATAGTTGAGCATGACGGCGATAGCGAAACCGAGCATAAACAGCACCTGAATTGGCAGAATACCAATCACCAGAAACACTAGCAGCAGGGTGGTGAGGATAAAGTTCGGCCAGAACATGTTAGGGCGGCGATTGGCGTCGCTTTCTTCATCGCTGCCGTTGCCCAGATTGATCGACGTATTCTGGAAGTTGCTGACATCAATGATCCCCAGCCGTTTACGCTCCTGTAGACCCAGGAACACGGCCACGCCGACCAGTGTCAGGCTGGCTAAAATAATCGCTGGGAGCATCGGAAGGAAAACGTCCAGTGCATCAACACGTAATGCGGCGGCGGCACGCGCGGTGGGGCCGCCCCACGGGGAAAGGTTCATCACGCCGCTGGCAATGTTAACCAGACAGGTTAACCCCAGTACGTTCATTCCCAACCGCTGATAGAGCGGCAGGAATGCAGCAATCGCGATCATATAGGTCGTGGTACTGTCGCCGTCCAGCGCTACCATCAAGGTTAATACGGCGGTGCCGACCAACACTTTCAGCGGGTCGCCTTTAACCAGCCGGAGAATGAAGCGTACCAGCGGATCGAACAGCCCTGCATCGATCATGATACCGAAGTAGAGAATAGAAAACGTCAGCATAACGCCGGTTGGTGCCAGTGTTTTGATGCCATCCAGCATCATCGTTCCCAGCCCCTGATAGAAACCCGCTGCCAGTGCAAACAGCGTAGGGACAAGAATCAGCGCGATCAGCGCAGACATCCGCTTGGTCATGATCAGGTACATAAAGCAGATGACCATAGAGAAACCGAGAATAGTGAGCACAGTGAATCTCCTGTTTTTTATTATATTCTGAATAATTTACTGCCTTTCTTTCAGCGAATTTGGGGAGCCCAAAACCGTACGGTTTTTATAACCGCATATCGAAAGGGATGGAATTAGCTTATTTCCCGATGTCAGCGACGTTCAGGGGAATAAGAATGAAAGGCGTGAGTTAGCTTCCAGGGTCAATACGAATAATAAATGACAGATAATGAGGAAGTGATAAGGTAACGGTAATCGGTAACATAAATGACCTCTATGCGAGCAACAATAATATTCCTTTTATCCCCGCCAGCATCAATCTAACCGATTGTTTAGTGATTGTTTTGATCGATTTTATGACTGCCGTTATAAGGGGGCTCTTTTTGTTAAAAACAAATTAAAGCATTGTAAAATAAAACGCAAATTGCGCTAAATTGTAATAAAGAACAATTGTGATGAGGGAAGGTCGGTGATAGCAACATAATTTTAAAAGATAAACAGAGGTGTGAAAATTTAATTGCTGCGTAGAAGTTTATTATCGATTAACCGAAATTTATCCGTTTTCATTCATGAAATTTTACAAGATGAGGTGCGGGATAAAGGCATTATCGGTGAGGAAGGTTAAACGGTGTCTAAACCATCTATACTCGTCATACTTCAAGTTGCATGTGCGTTGGCTACGTTCAGTCACCCGAATCACTTACCTGAGTAAGCTCATCGGGATTCCTTCGCTTGCCGCCTTCCTGAAACTCGAATTATTTAGAGTATGTATTTTCCTAAGCCGCCACGGCGTTTACCTGACGGCTGAGGTTCGCGGCGGCTTAGGTAAGGGAGATTAACTGACGTTTTCTGCGGTGCTGCGCAGCCGATCTTTCAACTGGCTGTATTCCTGCTGTACATAGTTCTCGGCTGCCTGCTGATCGTCGATGGCTTCCAGTTTAACGGCGCAGTGTTTGTATTCCGGCGTTTTGGATACTGGGTCGAGATGATCCAGCGTCAGTTCATTGCAGGCACCGATCCACCACTGGTAGGTCATGTAGACGGCACCTTTATTGATGCGCTCGCTGACGGCAACGCGAGAGATCACCTTGCCGCGTCGTGACGAGATCCAAGCGAGCTGCTGGTCGTGGATGCCTAAACGTTCGGCGTCATAGGGGCTAACCTGCACGTAGCCCGGCTCATCCGCCAGCGTTTGTAATGCGGTGCAGTTACCCGTCATGGAACGGCAGGAGTAATGGCCAACTTCGCGCACGGTGCACAAGACCAGCGGGTAATCCTCATCCACCAGCTCCATCGGCGGTCGCCACTCGGCCGTGAGCAGTAAGCCTTTTCCGCCGGGACGATCGAAGTGATTACCGGCGTACAGCCACGGCGTGCCGGGGCTGTCTTCAGTCGGGCACGGCCACGGCACATAACCCAGTCCCGCCATTTTCTCGTAAGTTGCGCCGTAATACAGCGGGCAGAGTGCTCGCAGCTCGTCCCAGATCTCCTGCGTGTTGTTATAGTGCATCGGATAGCCGAGTGCTGTAGCCATCAAGCTGATGATTTCCCAGTCGGGTTTCACATCGCCCTGCGGCTCCACGGCCTTATAAAAGCGCTGGAATCCTCGGTCGGCGGCGGTATAGACCCCTTCGTGCTCACCCCAGGAGGTTGCGGGTAAAATCACATCGGCAATCGCAGCGGTTTTGGTCATGAAGATGTCCTGTACGATCAGCAAGTCCAGCTCGTTGAACGCATCGCGCAGCATTGACAGATCCGGCTCGGTTTGCAGCGGATCTTCGCCCATCACGTAATTGGCTCGGATCTTCCCTTCTTTTATCTTGTGCGGGAGATCGGTCAGCGAGTAGCCGATTTTGTCGGAGAGTGCAGGTACGCCCCAGGCATTGGCAAATTTCGCCAGCACCGCTTTATCCGTGACGTTTTGATAACCGGGGAACATATTGGGCAGCGCACCCATGTCGCAGGCACCCTGCACATTGTTTTGCCCCCGCACCGGCCCGACGCCAACGTTCGGACGCCCCAGATTCCCGGTCAGCAATGCCAGGCCGGACAGCCCTTTGACCACATCAACGCCTTGGCCCCACTGTGTCACGCCCATTCCCCAGAGAATGGTGGCGGACGGCGCAGCGGCATAGATCCGCATCGCGTCGCGAATCAATTTCGGCGACAGTCCGGTGATGTCGGCGACA
The DNA here is from genome assembly GCF_003382565.3 of Pectobacterium aquaticum. Taxonomy (NCBI): domain Bacteria; kingdom Pseudomonadati; phylum Pseudomonadota; class Gammaproteobacteria; order Enterobacterales; family Pectobacteriaceae; genus Pectobacterium; species Pectobacterium aquaticum. Next base: position 2,872,346 of record NZ_CP086253.1, on the reverse strand, counting down.
TACTCCGGCGTGTATTTCGCGACGGTCTTGCTGAATTCTTCGAAGCCCTCGGTATGGCGAGCGACGTATGCTTTATCGTAGTGGCCTTCGTTGATCAGCACGTTAGCGAACGCGTTGACCAGTGCCATGTTGGAGCCATTTTTCAATGGCAGCCACAGATCGGCGATGCGGGCGGTTTCAATATGGCGCGGATCGCACACGATGATTTTTGCCCCGCGCGCTTTCGCTTTCAGGATTCGACGCGCCACGATGGGGTGTGAGTCTGCGGCGTTGTAGCCAAAAATCAGGATGCAGTCGGTTTTTTCGATTTCGCAGATAGAGTTACTCATTGCGCCGTTGCCCAGCGTAACCTGTAGCCCAGCAACCGAAGGACCGTGGCAGAGTCGGGCGCAGCAGTCGACGTTATTATTCCCGGTGACCGCCCGGGCAAATTTCTGCATCACGTAATTGGTTTCATTACCGGGACCGCGTGACGAGCCGGTGTGCATAATCGACTCGGCACCGTACTTCTCTTTAATGGCTTTTAATCGCGAGCTGGCGAAGTCGATAGCTTCATCCCAGGATACGGCCTCAAAGGGTGCGCCTTTTTGGCGTCGAATCAGCGGCTGCTTTAAACGCGGCGTCAGAATTTTCGTGTCGTTAAGAAAATCCCAGCCGTAATAGCCTTTCAGGCACAGCTCACCTTCATTTGTGACGCCGTTTGCGCCTTCTGCACCAACCACTTTGCCGTTCTCTACCAGCAGGTTAATTTTGCAGCCTGACCCGCAATACGGGCAGACGGTAAGCACTTTCTGCATGATTATTCTCCAAAGCCGAGTCTTGGATCGTAAGAACTGCATTCCTGCGGCAGGCTGTTGATGCAGTCATCTAACCTTCAATAATCACCGATAAAGAAAATTAATTTACTGATCGTGGTCATGCTCAGGGCGATGATAAATCGTCCTAACGTGTTGAGTGCCGAGACCTTTTCCATAGGACATTCGTCTGGAAAATAACGTGACAGCGTATTTATCCTCTTTATCTGTTAATGCCTATACTGTTTTTACGATATTAACGCTATGTGCCACCGATTGGGTTGGGGTAGCCATGCCTGTCGGCTGTTTAAAACAACGGGAATTGGTATCTAAAGGAAGATAACGCATTCTATTCGTTAATTTTTTTAGCTTAATTTCCCATCTAATAGGGCATGAATCAGGGAATTCCAGAACGTCTGTGAGATCGCGTGGGATAAGGGCACGAGACAACGGGCGGCACCGTCATGAGTAAAAAGTAAATACTTTTCCGACAGAGCGTGCGGGCGGGAAATATTTGTTAACGTCGCGGAGTGCATTATGGAATTTCTAAGAAATGTCAGCATAAAAATAATGGTGCTGTTCATAGTGGCTGCCACTGTTAGTGGCGTGGGGAGTGGCATCAGGATTCAGTCTTTAGCGGAGTTCGGCAACAACTGTGCGGGACGACTGATTCCCGATATTAAGAAATTGCAGAAAAGTTTGCGCGATACGGTGACGGTCATCCGGCAGAGCACGACGGAAATCAACAACGTGACGTCCAGCATTAAGGATGGCAACGATAACCTGTCCAGCCGCACAGGGTCGCAGCGGTGAGGGATGGGAAAAATTCTGATCCACTGCGAGGTGAACGAGCGACAGAAAGAATACGTGCACGCGTTGAACATGAGAGAGACGATGGGATGGGGGATGAACCGAGCAGAAAGGACTCTGCTGGTTTCTCTTGGTTTCTGACCGTCGTCTGAACGCGAGGGTAATCGCCCAGCATGGTCGGTGAAACGTGTTAACCGTGATGCGTGTAATGCGTTGGATTACAGAGGAAAATGGTGTTTTTCTCTGTAAATCTGACTGTGGTAATGTAAAGAAATGCCACTTTAAGACGGGGGTCTCTAGTCTTGAAATAGGTGATTTAAAGTTTTGGCATATTTATTGCTATATTTTATTGGTGATTTTTTGCCGCTTTTGAGATCGAAAAACCGGATTTTTCTAGGGTTATAGAAATAAAACGTTATTTTAGGGTATAAAATTAAACCTGAAACCATTTGTTACACACTAAAGTGGTTGTTGCTTATGTTTTCGTGACGTAAATCAAGACAGATGGCAGCTTCAAAGTGATAATAAGAATAAATATCATTTGTGCTTTATCACTCGCTTATGTCTATCTTGCAAAGAACGCTTCTCGTGTTGTGTTGGCTGTTGAGTTGTTCAGTGGCCGTTGCCGCGACCGATTACGCCTCATTTATTCAAGATATCGAAACTCGGCTGGATAAAACGGCTCAGCTCTATGAGCAGCAAAAGCCGGATGATGCCCGCACCGAAGTTCAGATGGCCTATTTCGAGGTGTTTGAAAACCTTGAAGGCCCTATCCGCATCAACATTTCTGCGCAAAAAAGCTATCAGTTGGAAGCGACCTTCGGTGAAATTCGCCGCATGATTGGCGAAGGCAAACCGCAGGACGAGGTGCAAGCGAGAATCTCTTGGCTGAAGGGCGAACTGGATGCCGTTCTGCCCGTGCTGTCGGAAGGGCACAAACTGGTCGCGCAGGAGCAGCACGGTGCCTATGACAACACCGACATTGCGCCGTACTGGCAGCAGAGTTTCAAAATCATCGATGATCAGCTCGCGCTAGCCGTGACGGAATATCAGGTCGGCGATTACAAAAAGGCCAGTCAGAGCGTGCAGCAGGCGCACTATCAGGGTTTTAAAAACTCTGAAATGGAGATGTCGGTCAGGCAGAATCGCTCGGCGCAGCAGGCGGCTTCCATTAATCAACAATTCTCCGCGCTGATTACGTTAGCCAGCCAGCCCGATCAACTGACGGATATCGCCTATCGGGTCACCACGTTGTTGCAGGATATCGAAGATGCTTTGCCGGGATTGCCAACAACGCGTGACAGCCAGCAGGTGACGGCGACATCTGCCGCGAACGCGGATACCGGTGCGATGCCGGATGCGAACTGGGCGAAAGTCGCCGACGATATCAATCAGGCCATTGCCGCTGCGATCGCGCAATACCGTCAAGGCCAGGTCAAGCCCGCCATCATGGCGGTGCAGGACACCTATTTCGATCTGTTTGAAGCGACTGGCATGGAGAACAAAATTGGTTCTCGCGATGCGGCATTCAAATCGACGCTCGAAGGCTATTTCACCCGTCTGGTGAGTTTGATGAACGCCAAACAGCCTGCGGAGCAACTGCAAGGGCAGGCCGACGCGCTGCAGCAGGAACTGGCGAAGGCCGTGACCATGCTGGGCGACGGTGGCGAAACCCACTGGAGCCTGTTGATATACAGCCTGCTGATTATTGTGCGCGAAGGTTTGGAAGCCTTGCTGATTGTGGCAGCGATCGTGGCCTATCTGGTGAAAAACAATCAGCAGGACAAGCTGCCGCTGATTCGCCAGTCGGTTTACGCCGCGCTGCTGTGTAGTGTGATTACCGCCGTCATTTTCCAACTTGTGTTCACCCATTCCGGTGCCAGCCGTGAGCTGCTGGAAGGCATTACGATGCTGATTGCCGTCGAGATGCTGTTCTTCATGAGCTACTGGCTGTTGTCCAAAGTGGAAGCGCGGCAATGGAAGGCTTATCTGGAAGGCAAACTGTCGCATTCGCTAAGCAGCGGTTCCATGATCGGCCTATGGCTAACCAGCTTTCTGGCTGTGTACCGCGAAGGTGCGGAGACGGTGCTGTTCTATTACGCGCTGGTCGGTGATGCCAGCAACATGGCGGGGCATCTCTCTATTCTGGCTGGGCTTGTCATCGGCTGTGTGATCCTGCTGATTGCCTACTTCGTGATGCGTTACACCATCGTCAAACTGCCGCTGAAGCCGTTCTTTATGTTTACCGGATGCTTTATGTACCTGATGGCGTTTGTGTTCGCGGGTAAAGGCGTGCTGGAACTGATCGAAGGCAAACTGTTTGAACCGACGTTGCTGACCGGCGTACCGGAAATCAGCGGGTTGGGGATTTATCCTTATGTTGAGACGCTGATTCCACAGGGTGTGCTGGTGGTCGCGGCGCTAATCGCCTTATGGGTGATGCGGCGCAGGGCGCTGCCATCTGATAAAGAAGGCATTCGACGTGAATTTAATACTGAAAGCAATAAGAGCAGCAAATAACCATAACAACCCCAATCGCTTAGCGAATTAAGCGAAGAGGGACGACTGAGATGAGGATGGGTTTGATGAAGAGGCAAAAAAGTCTGATTGCGGGTGCCGTTATTGCCGGTATTTTCACTGCACCTGCCGCGCTGGCGTTTAAAGAATACCCAGCGGGTGAGCCGGTTTCCATGAACGAAATGGAAATTGCCGCTGTTTATCTGCAACCTATCGACATGGAACCGCGTGGCATGGGCCTGCCTGCCGCGAAAGCGGACATCCATCTGGAAGCCGATATCCACGCCGCTGAAGGTAACAAGAATGGCTTCGGTGCCGGTGAGTGGATGCCGTTCCTGACCATCGCGTACACCCTGACTAACACCGATACCGGTGCGAAGCAGGAAGGCACCTTCATGCCGATGGTTGCCAGCGATGGCCCGCACTACGGCGCGAACATCAAAATGATGGGCGTGGGCAACTACAAAGTGACTTACCACATCGATCCGCCATCAAAAGCTGGTATGCACCGTCACACTGATGGTGAAACGGGCGTAGGCCGCTGGTGGAAACCGTTTGATGTCAGCTTTGACTTCAAATACGTCGGCTTAGAATAAGGTCTTCTGTCCGCGATGTTCTGTCGCGGCCATGTTCACGCCTCTGCGGGTACACTTTTGTTGCCCGTAGAGGCGGTGATTTTCCGGCCAACGTGCTGATGCCACTCGGTATCGCACTCAACCGACGCACCTGCAACTTGAAAGGTGACGGGTATATATGAATTTTTTTATCACGACCCTCCAATCCTTCCTGCCGATAGCGCTATTGCTAGGGCTGAACTGGAGCCATCGCTCCACGCCGACAGTCAAATCGCTGGGTTGGATCACGCTGCTGGCGCTGTTTGCCGGGACGTTTATTGGCGTGCATTTTCCTAACGGGCAAGCGTTTCTGCTGGGATTTACGGCGCTTCAAGCGCTTGCCTTGATCCTGTTCCTGGCCTGTCAGTGTTTTTCCCACCCGCGTCTTGGCTATCTGTGGCAGGCGCTGTTGGTAGCGGGAGCGGCGGTGCAGTGGGGCAACGATCCCAATCTGACCGCGCTGACAACCACCCATGTGGTGAATACCGATCTGCTGCTGAATTTCAGCGCGGTGCTGCTGGCGTTTGGCTGGCTGGTGTTCTGTGCCGCGCTGTGCGGCATGATTACGCGCCGCATTCGTTTACTGCGCTGGCCGCTTCTGGCGCTGTTGGTTGCACTTCTGCTGTTGCCGATAAGCGGTAATCTGCTGCTGCTGTTGATGAAATTACAGGCGCTGGGGCTCACCAAGCCGCGTCTGAGCTATGTGGCGCACGTCACCAACAGCGCGTATTTATTAAATTACCTCAGCGCATTGTTCATGGCGGTGTTGGCTGCCGGGCTGGTTTGGCCGCTGCGGCATGCGCATCGCCAGATGTTGGCCACGCATGAGGCGATTGAAAAGCGTAAAGCGACAGCAGGCTATCGCACGCTGCGCCGCACGTTGTTGGCAACGGTCACCGCGTTATTGGTGGTGGTGTTGGCCCAGCTTTATTGGGACAAGGTCGCGTCGCAACCGCCTCGTCTGTCTGAAGCACAGCCCGTGACGCTGGCGGCCGATGGCAAAGTGCATATTCCGATTGAGCAAGTGCGTGATGGCAAGCTGCATCGCTTCGTGTGGATTGCCGATGACGGCAAGACCGTGCGCTTTTTCATCATTAACCGCTATCCCGACCGCCTGCGTCTTGGCGTAGTGTTTGACGCCTGCCTGCTGTGCGGCGATCAGGGCTACGTGATGGAAGGCAATCAGGTGATTTGTGTCGCCTGCGGCGTGCATATTTTCATTCCTTCTATCGGGAAGGCGGGCGGCTGTAATCCGGTGCCGATTGAAGGCTGGAGCAACGACGATAATGAGCTGGTGATTGGGCGAGCCTCACTGGCGGCAGGCACGAATTACTTCTCGACGGTGGTGTCGATGGACGTTATCGATCCGGTTGATGGCTCCAAACTGACCAACGTGAATGCGGAACATAAATATCGCTACGGCGGTAAAACGTACTTCTTCTCGTCGGAGGCCAACTACAACCGCTTCCGCGAAAGTCCCGCGAAATTTGCCACTGCCAAAGCGGCGGCTGGCGAGCAGGCTGAGGAGGAATAATCATGCTGTGGCGACTGTTACGTCAGTCCTGGCGCAGAAATATTCGGCGTAAATCGCTGGCGGTGCTGACCGTGTTTTTGGCGGCGGGGTTGATCTCTGCGCTGCTGGCGGTGTCCATCGATATCGGCGACAAAATGGCGCGTGAGCTGAAGTCCTACGGCGCGAATATTTTGATTGAGCCAGCAGGGCAAGCGGCGCTACCCGCGCTGTTTGGCGAACGCAGTAATCCGCTGGAAGGGCAGGATTTCCTCGATGAGGCCGAGCTGCCGAACATCAAAGATATCTTCTGGCGCAATAACATTGTCGGCTTTGCGCCGCTGCTGAGCGGCGATGTCGAGATCAAGGGACAGCCGATTGCCGTGCTGGGCACCTTCTTTTCTCAGCCTGTTGCGGTGCCGGATGAAGAAGACTATCGCTCGGGACAAATGACCGTTAGCCCCTACTGGCAGGTGGCGGGGCAGTGGCCGCAGGAACCGGTGACGACGGAAAATGTGGCGCAGACGCTGGTAGGAAAACAGCTGGCGGCGCAAACGGGCTGGAAAGTCGGGGATAAACTCGCCTTGCACGGTGCAAAAGGGGACGCAACGGTAGAGGTTAGCGGCATTCTGAGCAGCGGCGGTGATGAAGAAAGCCGTCTGGTGATGCCGCTGGCAACAGTGCAATCGCTGTTGGGGCTGGCTGGTAAAATTCAGGCCATCCGCGTGTCAGCGCTGACCGTGCCGGAAAATGAACTGTCGCGGCGGGCGCGGGAAAATCTGGAAGCGCTGAATGCCGAAGAGTATGACCTCTGGTACTGCACCGCGTATGTCTCTTCGATTGCGCACCAGTTGGAAGAAGCGATTTCTGGCTCGGTGGTACGTCCTATCTGGCAGGTCGCCGCGTCGGAAGGCGTGGTGATCGACAAGATCCAACTGCTTCTGGCAGTGGTGACCTTCGCCGCGCTGGTGGCGGCAGCGATGGGGATTGCCTCGCTGATGACGAGCACCATTATGGAACGAGCAAAAGAGATCGGGCTGATGAAAGCGCTAGGCGCGCGCCAGTGGCAGATCATGCTGCTGTTTTATCTCGAAGCCGCGCTGAGCGGTCTGGCTGGTGGTATCGCGGGCTGTGTTGCAGGCTGGGGGTTGGCGAAAGCCATTGGCCTGATGCTGTTCGGCGTACCGCTGAGTTTTGCGTGGATCGTTATCCCCTGTGTGTTGGTGATCTCGATGCTGATTGCCATCATCGGAACGTGGTTCCCGGCGCGCCGGATCGCCAAACTGTATCCGGTGGAGGTGCTGTATGGGCGCTAATAGCTGGATGAACAGCATGTTCTGGCGGCTGGTGTTTCGCGCACTGCGACTGCGTATGCAGCGCGTCAGCGTAGTGTTCGCCGCGCTGACGGTGGGAGCGGCGATTGTGACGGCGATGTCCGCCGTCTATTTCGATATCAACGCCAAGATGAGTCAGGAACTGCGCACCTTCGGTGCGAATTTTTACATCGGGCCAGCGCGGGGCAATACGATTCCACAAAGCACGTTTCAGCCGATTATCGACAACGCACCTGCTGGGTTGATCAATGCGTCCAGTCCTTATCTGTACGGTATGGCGCGTACGGAGCTGGAAAAAGTGGTGCTGATGGGCGTGTGGTTCGAATCGCTGCGGCAGCTGGCACCGTACTGGCAGGTCACGGGTAACTGGATTGGCGTCAGCTTTGATGACCGTAATGCCATGATCGGGGTGAAGCTGGCGGAGCGGTTGAACGTCAAAGTCGGCGACAGCATCACGCTGGTGGGTGATGGCGGGAAGCAGCGGTTGCAGATCAAAGGCATCGTAGAATCCGGCGATGCGACAGACAACATGCTGATTGTAAATCTGGATCTGGCGCAAAAGTGGTTGGATAAAGAGGGCGCGATCAGTAATGCGCTGCTGAGCGTCAGCAACGATCTGGGGCAGGTCGATCGCTTCGCTGCCCAACTTCAGCAGCAGTATCCGCAGTTGGAGATCCGCCCGATCCTGAAGGTGTCGGCGTCGGAAGGCCAGGTGCTGAATAAAATCAAAGGGCTGATGGGGCTGGTATCGGCGGTGATCCTCGTGCTGTCTTCCCTGTGTGTAAACACCACGCTGATGGCGATTGTCGGTGAACGTGCCCGCGAATTTGCGCTACAGAAGGCGCTGGGCGCGAGCGGACGAGACATCATCCGGCAGATGCTGGCCGAAACCGGCATCATCGCACTGGCAGCCGTGGTGTGCGGTTCGCTGCTGGGGTATCTGCTGGCTCAGGTGCTGGGGATGGCGGTATTCAACGCGACGATCTCGCTGCGGTTACCGGTGTTCCCGCTCACGCTGGTGCTATCGTTATTGGTTGCTGCCGTGGCGGCGGTGGTTCCCACTCGGCGGGCGATCTACGTCGAACCAGCCAAAGTCTTGAAAGGAGAGTAGCTCGATGTCTGTAGAGGTGAACGTGCAGGAAAGGGCGCAGGCCGCGGAAGCGGTGATTGAAACTCGCCAGCTCTATAAACGCTTTGGTCAGGTTACCGCGCTGGAGAACATCAATATCCGTATCGCGCGCGGCGAGTTTGTCGCCATCATGGGCGCGTCCGGTTCGGGTAAAACCACGCTGATGAATATTCTCACCTGTCTGGATACGGTGAGTGAAGGGCAGGTATTGCTGGACGGCGTCGATGCCGCTGGGCTGGATGAAGAAGGGCGACGCCAGTTCCGTGCCGATAAGATCGGGCTGGTATTCCAGCAGTTCCACCTGATTCCGTTTTTGACCGCGCTGGAAAACGTAATGCTGGCGCAGCACTACCATAGCGTGGTGGATGAAGCGGCGGCGCAACGCGTGCTGGAACAGGTTGGGCTGGCGCATCGCGTCGATCACTTACCGAGCCAGCTTTCCGGCGGTGAGCAGCAGCGCGTGTGTATTGCCCGTGCGTTGGTGAATGAGCCTCCGGTGATTTTCGCCGATGAACCGACGGGGAATCTGGATGAAGAGAATGAACAGCGGGTGCTGGATCTGCTGAAAGATCTGCATCGGCAGGGGCGTACCATTGTGATGGTGACGCACAATCCTGAATTAGGTCGGTTTGCTGACCGCATTATCCGCCTGCAACACGGCAAGTATTTTGGTGAAGAGGTGAATCATCATGAAATGGCGTAACGCGATTACCGCGCTGTGTCTGCTGGGCGCAGCGGCACTGAGCGGCTGTAAGGAAGAACAGGTTGGCGTCGGGGCGCAGGCACCGGCGCTGGCGGCCTACGATCTGTCAGGGCAGCAGGTGGATCTATCACGCTGGCAGGGGAAAAGCGTGTACCTGAATTTCTGGTCGTCGGGCTGTGGTGGCTGCATGATCGAAATGGGCGCGCTGGAGAAACTGAGTCAGGAATATGGCGATAAAGTGGTGGTGGTGGCGGTTAACACCGATCCTGACGGCGTCGATGTCACCTCAATGCTGGCGCACCATAAGGTGACCTATCCGGTGGTGCGCGATCAGTTAGGCATTACCAAAGAGCGCTATCAGGTCAGCGGCACGCCAACTTCATTTATTATTGATGCGAACGGCAAGGTGACCGATCAGCATCAGGGTGCAAGGGATGAAGCGCAACTGACCGCACTGTTTCAGAAGCTGGCAAGCCGGACATAAAGACCGGCTTGTCTTATTTCCTCACTCGCTTTCACTCAGTCCGTGAAATCGGCACCTGAACTTCCACAATCACAGGTTCCGGTTTCACCCGCATGGCGTAGATCACCCCGACAATCAGGCAGATGATGCCGCAGAGCGTCAACAGCGGCGGCCAGGATTGCCGGATGATGAAGGCATAGGCCAGCCCCGCCAGCGTTTCAAACACAATTAGTGGCCCCACCAGCACCGTCGGCAGACGCTGGCTGGCTTCGTTCCAGAACAGCGTACCGATCCACGAACAAAACAGCCCAATCGCCAGCATCAGCGGGATGAAAACCTCAGGCCGTGGGCCGAACGGCTGCGTAAAGGTGCTATCCGTTAGCGCCAGATGGCCGCACACCACGATATACCCCACCAACGCCAGCGGTAGCGTGACCAGCCCTTGCGCCGTGGCCCAGGTGGTCGGCGTATTGCCTTTGTGGTCGCGCAGCCAGCGGGCGTTGCGCAGTGGATACCAGGTCCAGCAAACCACGGCGAGAAACGCCATCACAATCCCACTGGCATAACGCCATAAATCGAATTCGACGGTGGTTCCTTTCAGTTCCGCCATATTGACGCAAACCAACCCCGCCGCAATCAGCAGCAGCGAAGGCAGCAGCCGACGCCAGGCTACGCGGCCATCGTGCTTGCTATACAACACATTCGCGGTGACAGAAATCACCACGGGCAGGGTGCCGATAATCATCGTCGAGATCGGCGCACCGGTACGCTGGATGGCGCTGGCGAGCAGGAAGTAATACAGCAGGTTGCCGATAATCGTGAGCTTCGTGGCTTCCAGCCAGTCGCGGCGGGTTAACTGGCGCAGACGACGGCGATCGAGCCACGCCAGCGGTAAGGCAATCAATCCAAAAGCCAGATAGCGTCCGGTGGACTGCAAGGCCGCAGAGTAGTCCGGTACGAGCACTGGCCCAACGAAAATCAGCCCCCACATCAGCCCAGCGGCAAGCGCAAATAAAACACCAATCAGCATAATAAACCCGTTTTTTCACAATAGTGCATCGCGCCAGTCTAGGGAGGGTCGGCGATGAATTATTGTAGGATATTGCTGTTTATTCCCGTCATACTTCAAGCTGCTTGTGCGTTGGCTGCCCTTACTCACCCCAGTCACTTACTTGTGTAAGCTCCTGGGGATTCGCTCGGTTGCCGCCTTCACGCAACTCGAATTATTTAGGGTATATCATCTGTGGGGAAGCGGTGAAAGCATGCGTGCTGAAAGCGTTAGCGGCGAACTGGATACACCTGCTTTTGGTAGCGAATGGGCGTGACGCCATAGCGCTGGGCAAAGGTGCGAGTCAGATGCGCCTGATCGGTTAACCCGACGGCGACGGCGACATGGGCGGCCGCCATACCGCGTGTCAGCATCTGTTTAGCCTCATACAGTCGGATTGCCATCAGCATCTGGTGCGGCGTGACATGAAACTGCGCTTTGAACTGGCGCAGGAAATGATACGGGCTGAGGGAAACCAGCGCCGCCAGCTCTTTCAAGGTAATCGTGTGGGCGAAGTTTTCCCGTAAGTAATCCTTCACCACATCAAAGCGGTGCAGCGGTTCAATCCTCTGGCGTTGGGCAATGTGCGCGTGAGGCCGGAAAAGCGCAATCAGCGACAGCAGCAGGCTCTCACTTGCCAATGGGTCGGTCGTCTGCCACAGCGCGGCCAGCGTCATCGCCAACTGGCGTGCGGTTGCCGGATCGTGGCGCACGACGTCGGTAAACCACCAGCCTTTCTCGCCGGAGACGTTCTCCAACACATCGGGTGGAATGTAGATCATGCGATAGCGCCAGCCGTCTTCCGTCGCGGATTCCCCCGTATGTAGCTCATCAGGGTTCATCAACACTAACGAATCGACAGGCGCAATATGCTTGGCACCACGATAGCGGAATCGCTCCGCACCGTCATCGATGGTGCCGATGCCAAACGCTTCATGCGTGTGCGGCTCAAAGGCATAACGGCAGATGTGCGCGTGATAAAGCTCAATGCCGGGCAGCGCCGGTAAGTGCCGGAACTGGGCATAGTCTCTCTCATCGGTAAACTGTTCCGGTACACCCTGCATGCTGCCACCTTGTCTCTGATTCTGACCGTCATCATAGCAGTGATAGCACGTCAGCTTGAAGTCGTGCGTCCTATTTAGACTGAGCAGAAATACGGGAAAAAGGGAATAAAAGCGCGGAGATAAATAGACCGGAAAGGCATAAATCATAGCGAAATGGTTGATTAACGGTGCGTGCGTAACAAAAGTGACTTCATCTAACTATTTGATTTTACTATTTATATCTATTCCTTGTTAGATAAGGTTGCGCGACAGACATACCGTTAGTATAAAAAAATATAATCAACTCCATTTGCTTATTTGTTCTGGCTCTCATTACTTGCATCAATATTGCTATCTGTAATAAAGAACAAGGGAGTGAAAGGTGAACTTTCAGCAACTGAAGATTATTCGTGAATCAGCACGGTGCAATTACAACCTGACCGAGGTGGCGAATACGCTGTTTACCTCCCAATCCGGCGTAAGTCGCCACATCCGCGAGCTAGAAGAAGAGTTGGGGATTGAAATCTTCATCCGTCGCGGCAAACGCCTGTTAGGCATGACCGAACCGGGAAAAGAGCTGCTGGTGGTGGCAGAGCGCATTCTGAATGACGCCAGCAATATCCGGCGGCTGGCGAATGTCTTCACCAATAACGACACCGGTCAGTTGGTGATCGCGACCACGCATACGCAGGCGCGTTACAGCCTGCCGCCGGTGATTAAAGCCTTCCGCTCGCTGTATCCGCAGGTGCGTCTGGTGCTGAATCAGGGCACGCCGGATGAAATCGTGGCGATGCTCCATTCCGGTGAGGCCGATATCGGCATTGCCAGTGAGCAGTTGATTAACGCTCCCTCGCTGGCGGCGTTTTCCTACTATCGCTGGCACCATTCGGTGATTGTGCCGGAGCACCATCCGCTGACGCAGGAACCGGTTATTACGCTGGAGATGCTGAATGCGGAGCCGCTGATTACCTATCGTCAGGGAATTACCGGTCGCTCGCGCCTGGATCGCGCGTTTCAGGCTGTGGGCATGTCACCGGATATTACGCTGAGCGCGCAGGATTCGGATGTGATTAAAACCTATGTCGAACTGGGGCTCGGGGTGGGGATTGTGGCCGATATGTCATTCGATCCGATGCGAGACAAAGGTCTGGTACGGTTGAATGCCGAGCATTTGTTTGAAGCGAACACGGTCTGGCTGGGGTTAAAAAAGGGTCAGTTACAACGTAACTATGCCTGGAAATTTATTCAGCTGTGTAATACAGAAATGTCGCTGGATGACATTAAAGATAAGGTGTTCTCGGCTAACGATGAAGCGGTGATTGATTACCAAATCTGAATGACATAACCGTTTCCTAACCCGATGCCCAGCCAGCATTTTTTCTGACTGGGCGGGTCTTTACTTGTTCGACATACAAGTCTTTTTCACGACAATATTCGCTGAGTTCAGCTTCATTTAAACTCGTCGTTTCAATCACGGTGGCAAGCTTTGCTTCTGCCGACCAATGCTCTGGGGTGGATTTATTTCCGGGCACAGGACGACCTTCTTGTTTGGCTTTATCGCGCCAATTATAGAACGTTTGCAGGCCAATCCTTTCACTTCTTGCCACTTCAGCAATAGTCATGTTTAAAGGAGGCAGCAATTTACTCAAGATCGCTTGTTTACGTTTTTCACTATAGCACGGCACAATCAAGCCTTAACGCCCCAACTGGTTAAATGTTAAGTCGTGACAACTATCCTGCTAGGGGGTGTGTTTTAAAACCTTACCTGAGAGAGTATTATATCCATGCAATAGGAACTACGGCTCTGAACCGTAGAATGGAATTTCTTTGTATGGAGACATAATGTCCAATCTTATTTATCTTAGCGTTACCGGGGAAAAACAGGGACTGATATCAGCAGGATGTTCATCTCTGGACTCTATTGGCAATAAGTATCAATCGGCACATGAGAATGAAATTTTTGTTTATGAGTTGGTGAACAACATTAGTCGGGAAGAGAATATTTCCATGCTTCCTGTAGAAATCCGAAAGCCAATTGATAAAGCCACGCCATTGTTCGCTCAGGCAATTAATGATAAGGAAAAGCTGGAGTGCATTTTTTCGTTCTACCGAACGGCGCAGTCTGGTGGAAATGAACTTTATTTTAAGATGAAGCTTCGGGATGCACTTATCAGCAACATTCGCTTTTTCTACCCTAATTCACTGACACATAATGAAGTTCAGCCACAGGAAAGCGTATCATTCAAGTTTGCTTCTATTGAATGGGAGCATGTTATTGCAAGAACAAGCGCTTACATGCTTTGGCAGAATGTAGCCTACTAAAATTATATTAAAGGCCGAATTATTTTCGGCCTGATTTTTTTGAAAAGAATTTTATGTCTACATAAACAATAATAACAATCGAAAGAATAGTCAACTTACCCCAATGGTCGGGGATGAATTCGTAGAATAAAACCCCCAAAACAATCATTAATGCCATTGTGGTATAGGTGTTAATAAACTCTTTAACGGCATAAGAAATTATTTTTTGTAAGCTCATTTTTTTAGAATTCCGTTTATTGCTTCTGTGATATCGATCTTGTCATAGGGATTTTTGGGCACGTAGGGAGACAGGCGCTCTTCAAATACGAAGTATAACATCTCAACCTGCATAGCATAGAGAGACCAGTATAGCTCCGGACATACGTCATGCAGGTGTCGTGCAGACATTGCCGCCTTCTGAACTTTCCCATGAAATGTGAGAGCACTCAGCCCTATCAGCGAGTATTTATTAATCGTTCTGCGAATGGATAGTGAAAAATTCAACGAAGTTGCAATATGCTTTGCAAGCAGATAAGCGACTGACATTTTTACTGCTCGGCTTGTTGCGAACTCTGATGCAACTGATACGCCTAATATGGCTTTAGCTATTAATTCTTGCTCTCTTTCTTCAGTATCTTTTAAAAGTATTTTAAGATACTCTATTAGCATATCTATTATTACATCTTTTCTCTTGTATATCTGTTTAATAGCCAAATACATTCTTTCATTTTCAGATTTTAGTTGCTGACAGTCAGAATTATATTTTTCTATAAAACAGGATGAATACCATGTTGCTCTTTCTATACCACTGTGTAAATCATCACCAATTTTTATTGTATCATCTTTAATTTTATCTGCCATACTGTCCAGATGAGTGGCAAGAACTCTTTCAGATTCCATTTTGTATTTTAAATATTCTGATAATTGCATATTACATCCCTTTTATTAGGCTATTTCTCTCCCTGTATACAGGTAGTTTACCCGAATAATTGGCGATATTTCAATATTTTTGCTTGACTAGTGATTTTCATTCTACTAATTATGGTGTGAAGATATTGTTTTTTGAGAAAATGCGACAATATATCCTTATATAAGTAAAATTTAGCGGTTGGAGGATATGATGAAAAATCCCGTAGCTGTAAAACTACGGGCTGATTCTTTCCCTCTGGGCAGGTCTTTACCTTTCGATTTCGTCGCGATTTTTTGTATCGCGTTACCCGCCGTTTTCTGTACTTGATTCAGCATAAATAGGGTTTATCGTGCCGATAATCTGCTTGATCTGAACGTGCCGGAATAGTAACATCCCTATTATAACAATAACTTATGTCTGTATTTTTGTTAGGTGATACAAATACTTGTGCGTTTTTATTGAATAATTATGCTAACAATTTTGGTGTCACAATAGCAAGTTTACCCTAAATAATGCGAGTTGCAGGACAAAACGTGTGCGTTTTGAACAACGTATAAGCGGCTTGAGGTATGGCGGGTTAATCCATCAGACATCCTTCTCACTAGTCAGTCACCTCCACGTTGATTTTTTCGGTTCGCATTGCGCCGGAGTCGCGCTAGCGCCATGTTTATGATGGCGGGGAGTTTAAAACGGAAAATGACGATGAAAACACAAAAAATCAGCCTTGCCTGGCAAATCCTTATCGCATTGGTTCTGGGTATTGCACTCGGTGCCGTGCTGCATGAACAGCAAGAAAGCCGCCAGTGGCTCATCAGCAATATTCTTAGCCCTGCGGGCGACATCTTTATCCGCCTGATCAAAATGATTGTTGTCCCGATTGTGATCGCCACGCTGATTGTCGGGATTGCGGGCGTAGGGGATGCCAAAAAGCTCGGACGCATCGGCTTCAAAACCATCCTCTATTTTGAAATCATCACGACAGTGGCGATTATCCTTGGCATCACGCTGGCGAACATCTTCCAGCCAGGCCACGGCATTGACATGTCGACGCTGACCGCCGTGGATATCTCGCAGTATCAAAAGACCACCGAGCAGGTGCAGAGCGGTTCGCACAGTCTGGTGGGGACGGTGCTGTCGCTGATTCCGCCGAATATCTTCGCGGCGATGGCTCACGGTGAAATGCTGCCGATTATTTTCTTCTCGGTGCTATTTGGTCTGGGGCTATCTTCGTTGCCGAAAGATCACCGCGAACCGCTGCTGAACGTCTTCCGCGGCGTGTCGGAAACCATGTTCAAGGTGACGCACATGATCATGCGCTATGCGCCAATTGGGGTGTTTGCGCTGATTTCCGTCACGGTTGCCAACTTCGGTTTTGCGTCGCTGTGGCCGTTAGCCAAGCTGGTTATGCTGGTTTATGCCGCGATTTTCTTCTTCGGGCTGGTGGTGCTCGGTATCGTCGCACGCCTGTGTAAGCTGCGTATCACCCTCTTGATCCGTATCCTGAAGGACGAGTTGATCCTCGCGTACTCCACTGCCAGTTCCGAAACCGTGTTGCCGCGCATCATTGAAAAAATGGAAGCCTATGGTGCACCGAAGTCGATCACCAGCTTCGTGGTGCCGACCGGTTACTCCTTTAACCTCGATGGCTCTACGCTGTACCAAAGTATTGCGGCGATCTTCATCGCACAGCTCTACGGCATCGAGCTGTCGATTGGGCAGGAAATCGTACTGGTGTTGACGCTAATGCTGACGTCCAAAGGCATTGCCGGTGTACCGGGCGTGTCGTTTGTCGTACTGCTGGCGACGCTGGGCAGCGTCGGTATTCCGTTGGAAGGTCTGGCGTTTATTGCGGGCGTTGATCGTATCCTAGACATGGCGCGTACCGCGCTGAACGTGGTAGGAAATGCGCTGGCAGTGTTGGTCATCGCCAAGTGGGAGCACCAGTTCGATGAGAAAAAAGCGCAGGCCTACGAACGTGAGCTCAAGGGGATAAGCACGCAGCCAGCCCAGCGGGGATAATCCTCGTCATAATGTAAATAGCGATAATGAAAGCGGGCGCATTGAATCATCAATGCGCCCGTTTCTTTTTCTTACTTTGGCATCTACCGCCACGTTCTGCTGAGCGGTTGAATGCAGATAATGACTTACAGGAAGCCGTACATCGCGGCAAACACCCACCCAAAGACGCAGGATGTGCTCACGCCAATCAGGCCCGGCAGAATGAAGCTGTGGTTGATAACGAAACGACCGATTTTAGTGGTACCGGAACGGTCAAACTGGATAGCCGCTAGATCGCTTGGGTAGGTCGGCAGAATGTAGTAACCATAACAGGCTGGTGCAGACGCCACGATATACGCTGGATCCACCCCGATGGCTAGCGCAACGGGCACAATCGCCGCCAGCGCCGCTGCCTGCGAGTTAACGAACTTGGACACAATCAGCAGGATAATGGCGTAAGCCCACGGGTAGACCTTCACCATTGAGCCGAGTGTGCTTTTGATCTCTTCCAGATGCGCGCCGAACATGGTTTCCGCCATCCAGGCGATACCGTATACCGCGACGATGGCAATCATCCCCGAACGGAACACTTCATTCTTCGAGATTGATGATGGATTGGTTTTGGTCGCGATAATGATGATGGCACCGGAAAGCAGCATAAACATCTGGATGACCAGCACCATCGACAGCGGCTTACCGGCAAAGACTGGACGCAGCTCTTCAACGGCACCCAGAATCGCTACCGCCGCGATGGTTGCCAGAAAGATCCACATGGCGATCCAGTTACTGCGCGGCAGTTTTCTGTCGAGCAGCGTGGCGGTATCGCCATATACATACTGTTTGTTTTCTGGATCGGCGATGAATGCCTGAAAGTCTTCATCTTTGTCCAGATCCTTGCCGCGGAACCAACTGAAAATCCCAATTGCCAGAATACCCAGCAGGGTAGAGGGAATAGTAATCGACAGCAGATCGAGAAATCCCAGATGTTTACCCTGGAAGGTGAAATTAGCCAACATGGCAACCAGCGACACCACCGCAACAGAGACCGGACTGGCGATAATCCCCATCTGAGCGCCGATCGAGCTGGCGGCCATCGGTCTTTCAGGACGGATATTATTCTTGATAGCGACATCATAAATAATCGGCAGAATGGTATACACCACATGGCCGGTACCGCACAGGATAGTCAGAATACAGGTGACGAACGGCGCGATAATCGAAACGTATTTCGGGTTACGCCGCAGCATACGCTCTGCGATTTGCAGCATCACATCCAGCCCGCCCGATGCCTGAAGCGTTGCCGACGCAGCCACCACGGCAATGATGACCAGCATGACGTCAACGGGCGGTTTACCCGGTTGTAGTTTAAAAATAAAGACCAGAATAACAAGTCCAATCCCGCCTAATAAACCCAGCGCGATCCCGCCTTTTCTTGCCCCGTAAAAAAGGCAGATTAGGACAATGACTAATTGAATGATGAAGTCCATAGTAGCCCCATTGCATTGCTTTATAAGATGAATTGATTAGTTAGAATTAAAATAAGTGAGTTTTTACTACGGCTACTATATGGACGGGTTGTTATTTGTTTTCTTGATCTAAATCTATTAATTTTTATCTTTGCGCTATTTCCTGAAAATAAAAGATCTCGCTCGCAATAATTGCGCCTTTTGGTTTATTTAGTTTTTTAAGTGTAAATTTAATTTATTAATAATTTGAAGGTGTGCTTCTTGATGTGGTTGTTAATGAATGACAGGCGATTTTCAAAACTGATTAAATTCTTGTTCTTATTTTGTTGTGCTTTATGTTCTTTTACTTTTTGTTCTCGTTAACGTTAATCGCAAAAAACCATATCCTAACGTCTCTTTTTCTACCTCCAACGAGGTATTTTTGCATATTGTATTGTTTTTAAATGATTAGTTTAAAAAATAATAAAATGAATCCCTTTTTGGTAATGAAGTCAACGTCAGACCACTTGATAAGTGCCGAAAAATAAAAATGGCTGCCGCGACATCGCTATTCACGTCGGGAATATAGCTGACTGTCTTTCTGCTATTTTTACATTGGATGCGAAGAGGGAGACTCTTTATAGTGTGATTGGTTATTAATATGAAATTTTTATAAGTTTTTTAGAATATATGGATGTCAGTTATTTTCCTTACCCCAGTAGCAGCAAGGCGGCGATTTTCCACTGCGTCATGCATGCTGTTGGATTTCAGGAGGATAATCGTTCATAAATCTAATGTAATTGATAATTATTATCATATATGACAAACCGGAAAGCAGCGTTAACTCTTCTTCAGATTGGCGGATTCTCGCCGTCGACTACACTTATCGTTGTTGACGTATTATTTAATTGAGAGGAATGACGATGGCGACGAAGGACGATCCCAAAGAGGTGACGGTCAGCGAAGGGCTGGCAAAGGTGCATGAGGCATCAGAGCAGTTGACGGAAGAAGAGATTGAAGCGCTGGCGGAGGAAGCCAGACAGGCCGCCACGCAGACGCAGAAAGGGTCGGGCAACGCGCCTTAGTGTAATGTGTAATGCCGCAGGTTGCAGAACAGAGCGACAGGTAAGCGCAACGTGGCAGGTTTTTTGCACAGACATTTTGCAGATAGTGATGAAAAACAAGATGGTTTTCTCTCTGTAAGGAAAATGTATGCACGATAAATTACTCATAGAAGGCAAGCTGGTCGCGGGGAAAGGCGAGGCGTTAGCGGTATTTAATCCTGCCACAGGAGAGCAAATTGCCGCCATTGCGCAGGCCGATTTGCACCAGGTTGATGCAGCCGTGCTGGCTGCGGAGTCCGCCTTTGCACACTGGGGACAAACCACGCCGAAAACGCGCGCGACGCTGCTGCTACAGATTGCCGACGCCATTGAGGAACACGCCGAAACGTTTGCCGAGCTTGAATCGCTGAACTGCGGTAAGCCCTACCATGCGGCGCTGAATGATGAAGTGCCTGCGGTCGCCGATGTATTTCGCTTTTTTGCCGGTGCGGCACGCTGTCTGAGCGGTTCGGCAGCGGGAGAGTATCTCGAAGGGCACACCTCGATGATCCGGCGCGATCCGGTTGGTGTGGTGGCGTCCATCGCCCCGTGGAATTATCCGCTGATGATGGCGTCGTGGAAGCTGGCACCGGCGCTGGCGGCAGGAAACTGCGTGGTACTGAAGCCGGCGGAGCAAACCCCGCTGACCACATTCTATCTGGCGCATCTGCTGGCGGAGATACTGCCCGCTGGCGTGGTGAATATTGTATTCGGGCGTGGGGCAGATATCGGCGATGCGCTGACGGGGCATGAGAAAGTGAACATGGTGTCGCTGACCGGCTCGATTGCAACCGGTGCGCATATTCTGTCGCATACTGCCGCGAGCGTAAAACGCACACACATGGAGCTGGGCGGCAAAGCGCCGGTGATTGTTTTCGACGATGCCGATATCGATCAGGTGGTTGATGGGATCCGCAGTTTCGGTTTTTACAATGCGGGGCAGGACTGTACCGCGGCCTGTCGACTGTATGTACAGCGTGCGATCTACGATGAGGTCGTAGAAGCATTAGGAAAAGCGGTGGCGACGCTGAAAATCGGCGATCCGCACGATGAAACCACCGAGCTAGGGCCACTGATTACTGAGCCGCAACTGGAGCGCGTGATTGGCTTTGTCGAACGTGCCAAAGCGCTGCCGCACATTACGGTGGTGACCGGCGGCGAGCGGGTGAAAGGGCAGGGTTTCTACTTCCAACCCACGGTTTTGGCGGGGGCAAAACAGGAAGACGAAATCGTCCAGAAAGAGGTGTTTGGACCCGTTATCTCCATCACGCCGTTTGATGATGAAGCGCAGGTGATTGGCTGGGCGAATGCCTCGCATTACGGGCTGGCCTCGTCGGTCTGGACGCGCGATATCGGGCGGGCACACCGTCTGGCCGCATGCCTTCAATACGGCTGTACCTGGGTGAACACCCACTTCATGCTGGTGAGTGAAATGCCGCACGGCGGGCAGAAGCTGTCCGGCTACGGCAAGGATATGTCGATGTACGGTCTGGAGGATTACACCATCGTGCGTCATATCATGATCCGGCACTGATGATCTTCTGCCTGCTTAGGGATTCTGTTTGTCCTGCACGAGAAACAGGTACTGATATAGCGCGTTTGTCCAGCCTCGGCGTGCCCCAAAAAAGGGCGCGCTGCGCAAAAGCGGGGCATCACGTGTTGCTTTTATTTTCTTCATACTGGCATGTGCCATTTTTATTGGTTATTAATTCCTCCTATTCGTATTTATTTCAAATAATTTACTGAATTTTTGGATTATATCGCGTTTTTATATTTTATTCTAATTTGGGGCGGGCGACTGGCGTGTTATGTGCATTAATTAAAGTGGCATCGCGTGATGTCCGTTTTCAAGGAGCGCATTTTGTCCAGATCAAACGCCCACCTTAACCCGCTAGAGTGTACTCAGCAGGCACTGCATTGGATTCATAGTGACACGCTATCCCACGATGACATGGCGGCACTGAATCGAGAGGTTTTGAGTTGTTTTCGTGAATACGTCAATCCGGGTTTTCTGGAGTACCGAAAATCTGTCACCACCGGCGGCGATTACGGCGCAGTCGAATGGCGCGCCAGCGGCCCGAATACGCTGATTGATACCCAAGGGAATGAATATCTGGACTGCCTCGGCGGTTACGGCATTTTTAACGTCGGGCATCGTAACCCTAGCGTGATTGCCGCCGTTGAGCGCCAGCTCGCCAGACAACCGCTGCACAGTCAGGAACTGCTTGATCCGCTGCGGGGGCTGTTGGCGAAAACGCTGGCGGCGTTGACGCCGGGCAATCTGAAATACAGCTTCTTCTGCAATAGTGGAACGGAATCGGTTGAGGCAGCGTTAAAGCTGGCGAAGGCCTACCAGTCACCGCGCGGTAAATATACCTTTATCGCCGCGACAGGCGCATTCCACGGGAAATCGCTGGGTGCGCTTTCCGCCACTGCTAAACCTGCGTTTCGTCGTCCCTTCATGCCGCTGTTACCCGGCTTCCATCATGTTGCTTTTGGCGACATCAACGCCATGCGCAAGCAGGTTGAGCAATGCCAGAAGACCGGTGATGACGTGGCTGCCATCATCCTTGAACCCATTCAGGGAGAAGGCGGCGTGATTGTGCCACCGGAAAATTACTTGCCTGCCGTCAGAGCATTATGCGATGAGGTTGGGGCATTGCTGATTCTGGATGAGGTACAAACCGGCATGGGGCGCAC
Organism: Pectobacterium aquaticum; assembly: GCF_003382565.3. NCBI lineage: Bacteria > Pseudomonadati > Pseudomonadota > Gammaproteobacteria > Enterobacterales > Pectobacteriaceae > Pectobacterium > Pectobacterium aquaticum. Next base: position 2,849,924 of record NZ_CP086253.1, on the reverse strand, counting down.
GGGCAAGATGTTCGCCTGTGAGCATTATGGCGTGCAGCCCGACATTCTGTGTCTGGCGAAGGCGCTGGGCGGCGGCGTGATGCCGATTGGCGCAACGGTGGCAACGGAAGACGTTTTCTCCGTGCTGTTTGAAAATCCATTCCTGCATACCACCACGTTTGGCGGCAATCCGCTGGCCTGCGCGGCGGCGCTGGCGACGGTTAATGAGTTGCTGACGAAGAATCTGCCGGAACAGGCCACCATACAGGGGGAATTTTTGTTGCAGGGCTTACAGCAACTGGCAGCCGAATATCCTCAATTAATTATCGAAGCACGAGGAATGGGGCTGTTGCAGGCTATCGAGTTCAGGAAAAATGAGATCGGGTATGCCTTCGCGAAAGAGCTGTTTCAACGTCATGTTCTGGTTGCGGGCACCTTAAATAATGCTAAATCGGTCAGGATTGAGCCACCGCTTACCATCACGCGCGAGCAATGTGCCCGAGTATTGAAGGAAGCGAAGGAAGTGCTCAAGAAACTCAATGGCACAATGCCTGACGAAAATAAAATGAAGGAATATGCGGTAGAGTGAAAAACGAGACGGAAACACGCAGCACCCGATTATGTTCACTCCGAAAGCCAGTCAGCCCTTACTGACTGGCTTTTTTTATTCTCCTGCGAGACGCGGGAACCTGCCATTATGCTTTAAATCTAATTAGTTCAGTCACGTTACACTATATTGAGTGTCACAACGCGTAATGATATAGACGGTTTTGTTACTCAATCTTAATTATTAGCCTTCTAACTTATAAATCTGATTTAATTAATGGAACTCAGATTTTTCCCATTATTATTTTTTGATAGAAAAAAACGATCGAATAGAGGGGATTGAACGGTTTAATGATCGTTATTTCCGATCGATATTTTATTTCCGATAGTGTAGAGTTATGAAACTTAGCAGGCTGAATCTCGATGTCATTTTTATAAATGAATGACATTCATTAAACGTCATGCTTATCTAGGCTGGTAACGTGAACGCTAAAAACTTAACCATTATTATAGATGGGTTGTTTTCAGTTATTTTCATGCATACGGTGAGATTTGGAGTGAAATAAAATCGGAGTCTTTAAAATTATTTAACCAGGTAAATAGTTATATACTCTAAATAATTCGAGTTTCAGGACAAAAACGGTAAAACGTTTTTAAACAGCGCTTGCGCTGACCCCGAAGGGGTGAGGCCATAAGGCCGAATAACGCGGCAAGCGAAGGAATCCTGATGAGCTTACTCAGGTAAGTGATTCGGGTGACTGAACGTAGCCAACGCACATGCAACTTGAAGTATGACGAGTATACATATGCAATGTGAACTATAAAAAAATATGGCCAAATGGATTTCTTATGCCTGTTTTCTGTTACCTGCATCAGGAAATAAGAGATTTAGAGAAGCCAGGGAGCCTCGTGCGATAGTGGTTAGCTTTACTGTTTGTCCTTCTTCGTTAGATAGACAGTGGCTTAATATGTCAACGCATCGTGATCGAGTGAAATTTTTCCAAACGTAATATTCTGGTGCTGAAATGAACTTTCTGAAAAATATAAAAATTGGCAACCGACTTTTTCTTGGGTTCGGTTTGTTAATTGTATTGACACTTTTTTTATCATCAATTAGTTACTTTTTCATGAAGAATATTGGTGCTCAACTTGATGAAATTACTGAAAACAGAATGGTCAAGGTGGATATGCTGCGCAATATTCAAGACGTGCTTAACACAAACGTCCGTACTTTGCGTGATATTATTCTTCTCCCTGAGGATAAAAATAAAGAAAAACGACAGCTTAAGGCTGATATAGTAAAAACCACTGACGTGGCAAGCGAAATATATAAAAAGCTTGATAGTAGTATCCGCATGGAAAATGCACGAGAATTATTTAATCAACTCATTGATATAAGAAAACAGTATAGCCTGTCGGTTAATAACGCTATCAACTACGCCATGGAAGATCAGGATGCGTTGGCGACAGAAGTGGTATTTGGTGACATAGCGAAAATTCAAGGCATTTATTTTAACAAACTAAATGAGCTGATGGCATTACAGGTATCATTGGTTGATACGGCCAAACAGACGACAAAAGAACATATCACTAATGCACTGCTATGGCTGCTGACGCTATCAGCGTTTTCTACCGTTTTAGGCTGCCTTGCCGCCTGGCTATTAACCCGCAGCGTAACCGCACCGTTATCCATTGCGCTTTCTTCCGCGAAGCGTATCAGCGCCGGCGATCTCAGCGGTTCAATTGATGTAAATAGTCATGATGAAACAGGCCTGCTATTGGAGGCCATGAAAGAGATGCAAAGTGCGCTGACGCGGATGGTCGTTGGTGTCAGGAGTAGTGCGGAGAGTGTCGCGACGGCCAGTATGCAGATTGCGCAGGGTAATGCTGATTTGTCATCACGGACTGAAGAACAGGCGAGCGCGCTTGAAGAAACGTCTTCAACCATGACGCAATTGGGTATGACAGTAAAAAATAACGCTGATAATGCACGTCAGGCGAATGTACTGGCCCAAAATGCGAGTACCGTGGCGCTTCAGGGGGGCAATGTCGTCAATGACGTGGTGGATACGATGAAGTCCATTAATGAAAGTTCGCGCAGCATTGCGGATATTATCAACGTCATCGACAGTATTGCATTCCAGACGAATATTTTGGCGCTTAACGCTGCTGTCGAGGCGGCCCGAGCGGGCGAACAGGGGCGAGGGTTCGCTGTTGTCGCGGGAGAAGTGCGAAATCTGGCGCAGCGTAGCGCAGAAGCGGCTAAAGAAATCAAAAATCTCATTACGGCGAGCGTTGAACGTGTCGAGCTCGGTTCGGTATTGGTGAATAAAGCGGGAGAAACGATGCAGCAGGTCGTGATGTCCATCCGCCAGTTAAGCGATACCGTATCAGAGATTAGCTCTGCAAGTGCTGAGCAGTCGACGGGGGTAGAACAGGTTGGTATCGCGGTTAGCCAAATGGATCAGACAACACAGCAGAATGCCGCGTTGGTGGAAGAGTCAGCGGCGGCGGCGCAGAGTCTCAAGGAGCAAGCGGATCAGCTTGTCAGAGAAGTCTCGGTGTTCAAAATAGTCCGTGATCAACGGTCCACGCCGAAGCCTGTCACACAGACACTCTCGCTTGCCAGACTCCCTGCGTCTTCCAGTGCATCAGCCTCGGGTACGTCAGATTGGGCAAGTTTCTGATAGAGATTATTGTGGCAGACAGCATGTCAGGAGCCGCGCCAACATAATCGCTACCAACTGGGGCTGCCACCCAGATCGAGAACGTGCCTGATTACGCGGATATCGATACGTGAAACCGCTAACCAGCCGCTGAAAGGGTGAATCTCAGGGATGAGATTCATATCTGTGCAAGCCGAGTGCACAGGGGAGTGTTTACAGCGACGTTACGATCTATCCGTTACCCCAGCTCGACGGACTTTGTCAGCAACCACGAACGCCACGGATGTGGCGCTTTTGCTCTGCGCGTATAGGCCTAGCGCCCAATAAGTCGCAGCTGAGTGCAAAATGGGCAACCACAGCCATTAACAGAGGTCGCATCGCACTGACCGAGGTGAATGGTTTGGAGTCCCATTGGCGTAAAGCCAGAGAAGGTGCGCTTGGCCTCATCGATATTACGTAACCCAGCATCATCGGACTGGGCTATTTTCGCCTGAAAAGCGGAAGCTTGTGCTGCCACCAGGGAAAGAAACAGAACTGACAGACCTTTTTTCATTGGGCTTATCCGCTATGGAATTTGGTCTGTTATAACATAACGTATTTAGTCGCGCCAGAGCAGCCGACCGCCTGAATAGGGTCGGCTGTCTGAACAACGCCGTTCGATTAACGGAACGGCGGCTCGTTAAAGGTGCGCAGTTTACGCGAGTGCAGTTTGTCACTTTCTGCCCGCAGCAGATCGATGGCACAGATGCCAATCTGCAAATGCTCCGAAATCGCCCCTTCATAGAAACGGTTCGCCTGTCCCGGCAGCTTGATTTCGCCGTGCAACGGCTTGTCCGAGACGCACAGCAGTGTGCCGTAAGGGACACGGAAGCGATACCCCTGTGCGGCAATCGTCGCACTTTCCATATCTACCGCGACGGCGCGACTGAGGTTAAACCGCAGGGCAGAGGCTGCATAGCGTAGCTCCCAGTTGCGGTCATCGGTGGTCACAACCGTGCCAGTACGCAGGCGCTGCTTAACTTCTTCCCCCAGCATCCCGCTGACCATCTTGGTCGCGTCGTACAGCGCGCGCTGCACCTCGGCGATGCTGGGAATCGGGATATCTGGCGGCAGCACGGCGTCGAGTACGTGATCGTCACGCAGGTAAGCGTGCGCCAGCACATAATCGCCGATGGACTGGCTTTCGCGCAGGCCGCCGCAGTGGCCGATCATCAGCCAGGCATGCGGGCGCATCACCGCGAGGTGATCGCAGATGGTTTTCGCGTTGGATGGCCCGACGCCGATGTTGACCATCGTAATCCCTTTACCCTGACGAGGAATCAGATGATAGGCCGGCATCTGGTGGTTCTTCCAGGCCAGATCGGACACCGTCTGCTCGGGGTTGGGCGTGTCGGCGGTGATATAAATCCCGCCCGCGCAGGACAGCGCCTCATACGGGCTATCGGGATCGGCAATCTGCGCACAGGCCCAGCGCACAAACTCATCGACATAACGGGTGTAGTTGGTGAAGAGAATGAACGGCTGAATATGTTCTACCGGCGTGCCGGTGTAGTGACGAAGCCGCGCCAGCGAGAAATCGGTACGCAGCGCGTCGAAGTGCGACAGCGGCGATGTAGTGGTCGCGTGAAACAGCCCATCTGCCGTCTCGTCCCCAATCTGCGACAGCTCTGTCGTGGGAAAATGCTTGGCGATATCTGCACTCATGGAACGGTCAAGGATCAGATCGGAACCGTCGAGCACGTAGGGGAACGGGATTTCCTGTTGTGATGGGCTGACCTCGATGGTGACGTCATAGTCGCCTTCCAGCAGCGCCAGCTGTTCCGCCAGATAAGCACGTAAAAATGCCGGACGGGTAACGGTAGTGGAGTAGCTGCCGGGATGGGTAAAACGCCCATAGGCGCGATGTCGGGGATGACCGGTCGAATTGCCACTCCAACTGACGCGTAAGGCTGGATAGGCAAACAGCCCCGCCGTGCGCGCGTTAGCATCAGGCAGCGTGCCATCATTGATGAAGTCCCCGATGGCGTCGCGCAGCGCTGAGACGGCGTCATCATACAGCGCTTCCAGTTTATCCAGAGTCTGAGTGACGGTAAGACTGACGTGGGATCCGCTGTTATGCATATTCTCTCCTTTAAATTCTGTACTTAGGCAGAAGTTAGCTCACAGCGTAACTGAAGATGCCCAGCCCCGCCATCGTGAAATCTGGCAGGGCTGTGAACGTGGAGAGAAGCGGCGCTTAAGCAGTATTCTGCGATAGCGCAATAGATTAGTGCTTGTGGCGACCGGAAAGGTTCGCTGCGCTCACGGCCAGTATCGACAGCACGCCGAGTGCGGCGGCCGGTGCCAGCACGCCCCAGAAGGCACGTTCGATATACGGCATCCCTTCGGCTAGAACGCGTCCCCATTCTGGCGTCGGTGGTGACGCGCCCAGGCCTAAAAAGCCGAGCGATGCCAGCGCCAGCGCGATGCCAGGCAGTTTCAACATAGCGTGACGGAAAAGCGGACCAATCAGCGCGGGCAGAATATAGAACAGGCTGCGCCGTATTGGGCCGACGCCGAGGATCGGCAGCATCCGAATATAAGGGCGCGCATTGATTTCGGCGACCAGTGCCGCCGTGTGGGCTGCGAGCGGTGCCCAGCTCACGGCAATCACGGCAATCGCCGCGCCCGTTGCCGTCGGACCATTGACCGCAGCAACCAGCAGCCCGGCAATCACTGGCGGCAGGGCGTTAGTCACTTCGATGGGGCCGCTGAACAGACGCGGAAACAGCCCAACTAACAGGCCAATCGCCAGACAGGCCAGCGACACTGCCAGCGCCAGCAGACAAGTATTTAACGTACCGTGTGCGACGCGTGCCAATAAATCGCGACCCATCGCATCCGCGCCAAAAGGCAGCAGGAACGACGGCGGTTGCAGGCGCAGAAAGGCGGAGGTGTAGGGATCGCGCGGCAGGCCAGCCAGCAACAGCAGCGCCAGCAGCAGCACGCAGATAATCGGCAGCCAGATAGCATGACGAGACGTGGGGCTACCGCGCTCTTCCGGCACCGGCATAGCGCCGCTCCGCAGCGCGCGTCCAAGAATCAGCAGCCGAACGCCGCTGGCGGCGATGCCAGCCAGCGAGGCGATGAGTAAGAGAATTAGCACGCCGACCTGTAAAGCAGGCAGATCCTGTGCCGCTGCCGCCCCCAGCGTGGCGCGTCCCAGACCGGGAATCGCAAACACTTTTTCGACGGCGATGGCACCGCCAGTTAACGAGACCAGCACCAGCCCAACCAGCGGCATCACGCTGGGCAACGTGCGTTTCAGCACCGCCAGCGCAATATGACGACGGTTCACGCCAGCTACACTCCAGGTGGTGAGCCAGTTTTCGCTGAAGGTGGCGGATAGCGCGTCGGCAATAATCCGGCCAAGGTAGCCGCCTGCTGGAATACCGAGCGCCAGCGACGGCAGCACTGCGTAGTGCAGGCCTAGCCAGCCATAAGGGGGAAACCACTGTAGCCAGACAGCACCAACAATCAGCAGAAATGACGCCAGCAGGAATTCGGGCAGCGCGGTAAATAAGGCGGCAAACAGGCCACCTGAACGATGAATCTGACCGCGTAACCCCTGCCGAAAGGTAGGGGTGCACAGCACGGCAGCCAGTGTGAAGGCCACTAACGCCGAAGACGCCATCAGCGTGAGCGAGACGCTCGCCGCTTGCAACATCCCCGGAAGGACCGGGCGACCAGAAACCCAGGAGTTACCCGCATCGCCGTGCAACAGACCCGTCAGCCAGTTCAACAGCAACTGCAGCGGGCCTTGATCCAGCCCGAGTGAGTGACGAATCGCGTTTAGCGTTTCCGCCGTCGCTTCCTGCTCGCCGGAACGGGCGCGCAGCAGCGCCAGTGCCGGATCCTGACCGGATAACCACGGCAACATGCCAATCAGCACCACAATCCCCGCCAGCGTCAGCAGCCGCGAAAATAGCGGGATCAGCACGCCGTATCGTGGGCGTTGCGTCTGGTTGATGGTCGCACAGGTGCGGCAATACAGCGATTCGCTCATAAACTCGTCATCTTTCTGGTTGCGGGGGCGCTATCCGTTACTTTGCGCCGGTAACAATATGCGTAGCGGCGTTAATCAGCGTACGTTCACGTGGGTCGCGCAGTGCGTCTTTTACCTGTGCGCTTTCACCTTGAATCACACGCTCATGCAGCATTGGGATCGCGGCATCGCTGGCAAGGATCAGGTTTTCTGCCTGCATGATGGCCTGACGGCGTGCAACACCCGCAGGAATCGCGGCCGCTTTTTGTAGCGCCTGATCGATTTCCGGGCGGCACAGCTGGGCGATATTGAACGACCCTTCGCAGGTGAAGTCGCTGTACAGATAAGCCACCGGATCGCCGGAATCCAGTACGGTGGCGCGGGATAAAATAAAGGCGTCAAACTTGCCTGCCAGCGCGTCGGACTCGATCTGCGCATACTCGCGCACCACCTGTTTCACCGTAAATCCAGCGGCGGTGAGCTGCTGTGCCAGATAGACTGCGACTTCAGGCAGTTCGGCGCGATCGCTGAACGTTGCCAGCGTGATGGTTGCACCCGCAGGCGTACCGGCTTTGACTGGGTTAGTTACCGGCTGACGCAGTTCCGCAGCCCACGGCAGCGCGGGACCTAACAGACCCTGCGCGATATCAGCACGCTTCTCATACACGTTGTCTACCAGTTGTTGGCGATTGATCGCATCGCGCACGGCGGCACGCATCGCGGGATCTTGCATCACGCCATGACGCGTATTCAGATACAGCGTATTGGTGCGCGGCATGGGGACTTCATGCACCAGCGATTGATCCAGCAGCGGTGCCTGAGAAACCGGAATGGCTTCGACAATATCTGCTGTGCCGGTACGTAATGCGGCAGCGCGCGCTGCGCCGTCGGACACAAAGCTGACGTCGATACCGCTGGCCTGTGCTTTCTCACCCCAGTAACCATCAAATCGATCCAATACCGCGCTGCTGGTGCCGGTGACGGTACGCAGAACGAACGGGCCGCTTCCGGTGTTGATCGGATTGACGACGCTATTTTTACCGTATGCCGCGGTGGAGAGAATCGCCAACTGCGGGCTGGATAAACGCTGTGGCAGCAGTGGATCCGCTTTAGCGGTGGAGACAACGACAGCGTTATCGCCATCGGCTTTTACCGTTAACTGTACGCCGTCCAGAATGCGCGGTTTGGGGGCGGCAGTGGAGGCCACGGTGAGCGCATTCACTACCGTGGCGGCATTTAAGACGGTGTTATCGTGAAAATGGACGTTGGGGCGCAGTTCAAAACGCCAGGATTTATCATCGATCTGCTGCCATTTTGTCGCCAGCGCAGGCTGGGCTTCGCCGAGTTTGTCGAGCACCACCAGCGTTTCTGCCGTACTCCAGCGCGACAGCTTAAAGGCATCATCGCTCAGCGGCGTCAGGCCAGAGCGCGGCGGTTGAAGCATCGCCAGTTTGATTCGACCGCCATGATGCGAGGTGTGATTTTCCTCCGGCTCGTTGAAGCAACCTGAAAGCAGCAGCGTTGCTGATAGCAAGCCAGAAACGGGCCACAGACGATTACGCATATTCATCAATCTTTCCTTATTCATTCACGGTTGAAGCGGATTTAAACGGGCGGCAGATGACCATCATGGCCAGCGAACTGCACAACGGCACGGCGGCGAGCAGCACCCACGGAATGGCGGCCTGCGGTGACGGCGTCAGCGCGCGGTCAAGCTGGCTGCCGAGGATAAAGTTGCCGACCAGAACGGCGATGCCACCCATCGACGCCAGCGCGCCATAGTGCGCACCCAAATTCTGGTTGTTGGCAAAGTGCGGGATAAGATCCATCCCGACCGGAACGATCAGCATTTGACCCAGAGTCAGCAGCGTAATTAACGAGATAGCCGGAAGCAGGCGCTGCCAGCCTTCAGGCGGCGTGCTGGAGGCAAACAGCGCGACGCTAAAGAACGATGCAGCTAGCAGCGCAAAGCCCAGTGGCAGCATGCGTGCCGCGCCAACCCGACGGGCAAAACGCGCCAGCGGGAGCTGTAATCCGATCACCAGCAGGGAAGCCAGCACAAATAGCGGACCGAGATCTTTCTCGCTGCTGCCGGAGCGATGCAGTTCAACCGGCAGTGCCAGATAGAGCTGGTTGTAGCTGAATAGGTAAGCGCTGTAGGCAATGATGAATGCGACAAAGCGGCGCTGGCGGAACGTTTCCCACCACGGAGCAATCTGTAATTCTCCCCGATTGCGCTGCGTCGGTGGCAGGCTGAAAAACAGGATGATGAGCGCGATAACAAACACGCCCGCGCCCGCGAGCGCCACGCGCTGGAATCCGTATCCGGCCAGCACTGAGCCGAGCAACGGCCCCAGCACTGCGCCTAACTCGCCGCAAATGGCAAACAGAGCGAACCATTCAGAGCGGCTGCGTTTTCCCTCTTTTTCACTTTGCGTACCGGCCTGTGCCATCAGCGCTTCGATGGCGGGAGAGAACAGGGCACCGCCGACACCGGTCAGGCAGGCACCAAGGATGATCGGCCATAGCGAGTCGCCTAACGCCAGCAGGAGATAGCCGCTGATACGTACGACACAGCCACACAGGATGATCACGCGCGCGCCGAATCGGTCAGCCAGCGCGCCGCCGACTAAAAACATGCCCTGTTGAGAAAAGGTGCGTAAGCCAATCACCAGCCCGATAGCCCAGCCGGAAAGCAGCATGTCGTCGCGCAGGAAAATCGCCAGAAACGGCACGACGGCATAAAAGCCAATATTGAAAACAAGCTGGCTACCCAGAAGCAACGGGGGATAAGGCCGTGGTGCGCGGTTGGCGGTAAGGTCTGACATGTCATGATCCGTTATAAAAAGCCCGTTATGGGGGAAGGTGTTATTGATGCGATATTTTATGGTAAAAAGCGTGTTTTCAGCGAGCTAATAGCCTGACGTAGATAGCGCGGGGACGGCCTGCAACAGATGAGCAGTGTGCGCCTGCTGCGGCGAAGCCAGCACCTCGGCTGTGGGGCGATCTTCAATAATACGTCCGCCGTCCATGACCAGCATCCTGTCGCACAGCCCGGCGAGCATGGAAATATCGTGCGAGACCATCAGCAAGCCCATTTTGTTTTGTTCGGTGACCTGCTGAAGCAGGGCTTTAATTTGTTCACGCAGCGGCAAGTCCAGACCGCTGACGGGCTCGTCCGCCAGTAAAAACTCGGGTCGAACAATCAGCGCTCGTGCCAGCGCGACACGCTGTGCCTGTCCCCCGGAAAGCTGCCCGGCGACCTTATCCAGAAGCGTGACGCTCAGTCCTACCTGATCCATGATTTCGCCCAGACGGGCAGAATGGTTTCCATTAGCATGACGGTTCTCATCGGGGCGGAGTCGCTTCAGCGGCTCGATGAGGAGATCGGCGATGCGCTGACGTGGCGCGAGCGAGCCTGCCGGATCCTGCGGAATGTACTGAACGCGGCGGCGATACCAGAGCAGCGAACGCACTGAACCGGGTTTAATCAGGTTGCCGTCGCAGTACACCGCGCCACTTTCCGGCGCTTCAAGCGCGAGCAGGGTTTTTAGCAGCGTGGATTTACCACAGCCGGAGGCACCAACCAGCCCGACGCGTTCGTGCTGTTGCAGGTTCAGCGATAGGTCGTGAAAAATGGCACTGGCGGGATCGGCCTTTTGCCACGGCAAACGTGACGTCTGGCGATAGCGGCTGACGTGCTCAAGGCTTAAAAACGGTGAGGAAACCGCGTGCAGGTGGCGGTTCATCCGGCAAGTGCTCCGGCAACGGCTGAAGGCAATACCTTCGTCGTCAGTAACACATTGTCAGATAAAAGCGTGTCAGCGCGACGCGCGGCAGCGACCAGACTGCGGGTATACGGCTGCTGTGGTGCATTCAGTAGTTGCTGCATACTGCCGGATTCAATGACTCGCCCGTTTTCCATCACCAGGCCACGCTGGCAGAGTTGGGCGGCAACGGCGATATCATGTGTAATAAACAGCAGGGCGGGAGCATCCGGCTGCGCGCTACGTTCCAGTAAGACCTGCAATACCTGCTTCTGGGTAATGACATCGAGCGCGGTTGTCGGTTCGTCCGCCACCAGCAGGCGTGTCTTGCCGAGTAGGGCGAGGGTGATACAAATGCGCTGGCGCTGGCCACCGGACAGTTCGGCAGGATAGCGTTGCAGCAGGTTGGGAATATCATCCAGCTTCATGGCAGCCAGAAGTGCAGAAAGCTCAGAGGAAGAGGGGATTTTCAACGCCAGAGACAGTTGTTTTCCCAACGGCATGAGAGGATTAAGCGCCGTTGCTGAGTCCTGGAACACGGCCGAAACGCGGCTAACCGATGGGCGTGCCAGTGCTTTCAACTGACTGACCTCTTCGCCATTCACCCGAATACGGCCGCTAATCTGGCAGCCCGACGGCGGTGTGCCGATGACTGTTTTGGCGGTGAGGGATTTACCAGAACCGGACGCACCGAGCAAACAGACTCGTTCACCTGCGAACAGCGTAAAGCTGATATCGCTGACTTTGGTTTCACCGCCCATAGACAGGCTCAGGTTTTCTACCTGAAGAATGGCGTCTGTGTGTCTGTTCCGGTTAATCATGGATAACGTATAGTGCCAGTGTAAATCGATATGTAATAACATAACAAATTACAACGACGTGGTGCAAAGAAAATGTGATCCAGAGCGTATAAATTGGCACCGCGACGCAGCCTTAGCTGGCCGCGTCGATGATGAAAAAGAGGGGATAAAGAATAAACCGTAGGGAAGTGCGGACTATCTCGTGGCGTTGTATTTTTAGAGCCTACTCATTCGATGAGTCAACAAGCTGCGCCAGTTCCGTCGCGCTTAACTGAGTAATCTGGCTGACCTGAGCGGGCTCCATGCCGCTGAGCAAAAGCTGGCGAGCAATGTTTCGAGCACTGGCTTTCATACCTTGCTGCATGCCATGCTTGATGCCTTTTTCAAACCCGATTTTCTCAAGCTGCTGTGCGATGGTCATGATCGCCTCCCGATCCGTTGACAGAGACTGCGCGACGGCCTCAATAAACTCTGCCGGCCTTGAGGTGTTGCCGCTCCGCGCGATGTAAAACAGTATTGCTCTTTTTTGCGGCAGTGGTACCTGCCAGCGCTCAAATAATAGCCCGATATCCTGCGCCAGTTCCAGCATATCTCGCGTGCGAATGTGTTTTTGCACCAGTTCCAACAGCGCCACGCGGCGATGCGTCTTGATGTCCTCATCTGGTATCACCGTGAGGTCAACCAAAGGAAAGGGAGCGTTGTAGAGTTTTTCTGCCTGAATAGCGTCAGCAAAACCGTCGAGCCAGCGCAGCGTATAGGGATAAGGGCTACGCTGGCCGTGATAAAACAGTAAAGGAACGACGAGCGGCAACGTATCGTGACCTTGAGAGAGGTGCTGCTGCATAGCAGCCAGCGCACAGGAAAAATCCTGAATTTCCTCTACAGAACCGAGGCTCATATTGAACACGTCAAGACTGCTGGCGAGCAGCACCTTTTCGCCTGCTGGCGTGGAGACCATCGCAAGGCCGTATTTGCCGATAGATTCATTCCGCGGCTGGGCGTAGCGATCGAGTGTTTTGAATGGATCGCTTTGCGTCAGTTCGTTCGCCGTGAGCGTTTTTGCCAGATAGATGTGCCCGTTGATTTTCACCGGCAGCGTTTTCCAGTCGGCAGAGAGCGTCGGGAATTGCTGATTCAACGTTTGATAAATTTCCGGGCGCAGGCAGGCAATGTGGATATGCAGCTGGTTTTGCGTGCGTCCATAGCGTGAGTTTATTGCCAGCGAGAGGTAATCATCTTTGATCGGTTTGCCCGCTTCACGTGAAAGATGGCCGCGTCGATCCCACGCCTGCATAAAGAAATTAGGTACGTTTTGCTGCAAGAGTTCAAGGCTTTCGATGCCGCTGATTTTATCCGTTGGGAGCAACAGGTCGTGATAGGGACCGTTTCTGTCATCGAAGAGCACGTAGCCCTCTGCCAGATTAACCTCTAGACAGGGGGCCGGTTTGCCGTTGCGTTGCTGATTGGGCACGCATTGTTCGCTGACGATCTCCCACAGCGCATTGCTGTTTCCCCGACCAACTTTCCACCCTATTGTTGTGGCTGCTGCGAGTAAAATGATGGCAGAAACCGTGAAGATCAGGATCGTGTTACGTTTCATGACGGGTCTCCGGCAGGCGCACGAGGCACAAAATAGCAGGGAAAAACGGGGCATGAGAATTCAGTGATAAGCCAGCAGTATGGGGCAGGGGTAATGTCATTAATATGACTTTGGTGCAAGGAGACATCCTAATCGGTAACGGATTGTAAGGGTGAGAGACGGTAGGTTAACCCTTAGGAGATGGGGATAAAAGGCATTCAATGCGATGCTATCGGGATGGCTGAACACCATCCCGACAGGTTTCTACGGTACGAATACCGATAATAGAAATCAGAATAAATCTACCCGCACGTCTACGCCAACGGTTCGGCCTTCATTGACCTGCGCGTAGCCTGATGTGCCGCTCATAAAGCCAAAGGTGCGATAGCGACGGTCAAAGACGTTATCCACATAGCCTGCAATATTTACCCGATCGGTAGCCTGCCAACTGAGACGCAGGTCAGTCGTGGTATAGGTGCCCTGACGCAATGCGTTATCACCATCGAAGTAGTGCGGCCCTACCACATTGAAGGCCAGACGCGGCATCAACGCACCAAATGAGGTGTCAATCAGTCCGTTCAGGCTGGTGCCAGCCCCGTAGCGCGGTACGAAGGGCACGCGTTTATCCTGATAGCTCTCGCTGTCGCCAGTAAATTCAGAACGGACATAGGTGCTGTTGATATCCCATGACCAGTTGGGAACGAACTGCCACTTCAGCATCATCTCTACGCCGCTAGCGTCGGCACTGCCTGCGTTGCTGAGCGTTTGCATACTGACCGGGCCGGAATACAGCTGCATATCACGCGTATGGGTGTGGAACACCGCGCCCTGAAGCTGCACATCGCCACTCTGATAGCGCGAGCCGATTTCATAGTTAATCGATTTCTCTGCGCTGTACGGAATGGCTTGTGTGCCGGCGGCAGGTGAGTAGTTAAAGCCTGTTGGCTTGTAGCCCTGCGCGATGCGAGTATAGACACGCCAATCATTATTCAGCAGATAGCTGGCGGAGAGCTGCCCCAGTACCTGATCGTCATCGACGCTATTGCGGTCGCCTACGTTCATACCTGAGAACTGCTGGTGGTAACGGGTTTCGGCTCTATCGTGTGACACGCGCAGCCCGCCGCCCAGATCGATGCGGTCGGTCAGGTGCCAGGTCAGATCGCTGTAGGCGGCTAAGGTCTCCGACGACGTGTTGGCATTGCTCTTCATAAACGGAGAACCCGCCTGAATATAGGTTAGATCGAGTTTTTCACGCATGTTCTGTCGGTAAAGACCGAACACCATATCCACTTCGCGGCCTGCGCCGTGTGTCGCGGCACGCAGCTCCTGTACGTCCTGATTCCAGCGCTCCGGCATGTCGGCAATTCGCGTACCGTTCGGGAAGGTGCGCGCGTAATTCTGCTGTTGCCATGCGCCGATCAGGCTAAAAATCCAGTTATCGGTGGTGTATTTTCCGCTCAGCGACTGGCTGTGTGTGCAGCGGCGCAATGTCGGGTCGGGGGCACCCGCGGCGATCTCCAGTGTCCGGTTTTTTGCATCACCAAACGGCAGGTAGGTATCCTGCGTGGCGCGCGAGCAGTCTTCCGTCAGCGCCAGACTGGTTTCCCACGGCTGATCATCGGGTGCCAGCCGCAGTCGAAGATTCCCGACGCTGGATTTTGTCCCGCCGAGATTGTCGCTGCCGGTAGCAGGGTTAGTCATCGCGCCCGAATCGACCTGACGCAGCAGCGTGACGCTACCGTATAGCAGGCCATCCTGAATGGGGCCGCTGAGGTTGATTTTGCCGTGATAGCCGTCACGGCTGGCGACGCCGCCTTCGACATAGCCACGCGGCGTGCTGTCCGGTTGCTGAGTGACGATATTGATAATGCCACCCTGAGCGCTTTTACCGTACAGCGTTCCCTGTGGGCCTCTCAGCATTTCGATGCTTTCCACATCGGAGAGTGCCTGCACGGTGTTGGTGGCGAGCTGCGGTACGCCGTCCACGTAGACGGTCACGGCTGGGCTGTAGAAATCCTGTGCCGAGGACACACCGCGCAGTGAGATTGACGGAAACAGCAGGCTACCGTTATTGCCGAGATTCAGGCCGGGCATCACACGAGTGAGTTTATCGGTGCTGGTGACACCAGCGTCTTTCAGCTCCGGTGCCGTCACGACGGTGGAAGAGACGTTATTGGCCGAGGCAGAATACGGCGACTGTTTGCTGGCGGTGACAACAAGCGTATCGTCCTGAGCGGCAAAGGCATAAGAAGAGAGAAACACGCCAGTTAAGGCAAGCGGATAAAGACGCATTATTTTCATTATTAAATCCCTGAAAAGACTAAAATCGATGTCAAAGGCAACGGCTTTCATCACGACACGCTTTTTTACGATACGGAAAGCTACGATACGGAAAGCGTGTGAGACAGAGAATGATGAAAGTTAAATGATAATCGTTTGCATTTTTTGAGCTACCCGTATCGGGTCTATTTCAACCCGAATACAGCAGATGTCCTGCACGTTCTCCCCGTCATGAATCCTGTCCCTGTTGGTTTGCAACACCGGGGGACGTTCCCTCTGAAAACGCGCGGGAAAGCCGTACAGATAGCCGCTTGGCGGGCCACAGGCTGGCGACTGCGAAGCAGGCCAGTACGCCTAGCGTGGTCTGATAATTCGTGTGATGCGCTAACTGAAGCGCAGCAATCGACACGATCATGGCGACAGCCGCATCGGTCGATTGAAACAGCGCATAGTCGGAAGCGGGCTGATGCGGTCTGACTAAGCCCATCAGGACGTTGTATAGCGTGACAAACCCGACGGCGGCAGCCAGATTGACCACGCCAAAAAGCGCGATCCAGGCGTTCAATGAATACCGCGGGTAGCCGACGGCCAGCACACTGGCGAGCAGAGCGTGCACAACCATCACGGGCAGCAGGCAGCGCAGTGCGCCCATGCGTCGAATCAGAGCATTGGCGAGCACAATCCCTACGCCGCTGACGGCGGTGCTGTACACGGTCATGACGATACCCAATTGGCTCAGGCTAAGCTGTCTGTCGATCAGCATGACGGTTTGTAGCGCCATCATGCCGCGCATTGCCAGATAGAAAATGGCCGTGAAGGTTAATGCCGGCCAGAGTGCTTTAAACGTCAGACGATTTAGCGTCGGGCGTGCGGCTTGCTGACTCTGACGATCCGGACTCTGACGATCCAAAGTCTGGCTGTGCTGAATAGGGGATTGTTGGATATAGCGCAGCGGCAAGATGAGCATCAGCAGCGATAGCCCCGCCAGCGCGAAGAAGCCGCCTCGCCATCCCGCCTGTTCCGCAATACTCAGGAACGCATAAGAGCCGAATAGAATACCCAGATAGCTGCCGCCGACCTGTGCGGTATTCGCCAGCGCGCGACTGGACGCGTTAGTGGTGCAGATCGTGATGCCGTCGGCATAGATATCGTGGCTGGCGGAGAGCAATGCCAGCAACATCAGCGCAATGATGATAGTCAGAACAGAGTGCTCGGGGGAGATGACGCCAATCACGACCAGCGTCGCCGCCATCGCGATCTGGAGTAGCACCAGACTGCCTAAATAGGGATTACCACGCAGAGGGAGGGTGTGACGCTCACCCCACGGTGCCCACAGGCACTTGGCAATCCACGGCAGAAAGGTCAGCGACAGCCAGCTTAATTGCGCCAGATCCAGCCCAGCATGGCGAAAATAGCCTGCTACGCCCTGCATAATGAGGGCGGTGATCATGCCCTGATGGAGGTAGAAACACCAATAGGGCAGATAGCGTGTTATCGGGTTGTGCGTCATGGTTTGTCGCGATCCAGCAGCATTATCGCCAGCGCCTGTGCTTCAGGCGAGGTGGCGACGACAAAATAGGCATACGGCGCCTGCCCAGACTGCGCCCAGTTCTCCGCCCATTCTACGTACTTTTGCCTTTGGGCTTCGTCGCTTTCGATACGAATCGCACCCGCACAGTATTGTTGTTGCAGGCTGACGTTATCGCGCGTCCACTGAAGATAAGCATTCATAAAAACAGGGGAGCGATGGGGCAGATCGGCACCCGTCATACAGAGTACAAAGCGTTCTTGCGCGGCATACAACCGAGCGATCTGCGCCATATAACCCGCGGATTCCTCGTCGGGCACCTGTTCCGGCATGTGTAAGAAGACCACCGGCCAGGCGTCTGTATCAAGGAAAGGATGTGGCGTTGCAATGGAATTGAGCATGGTAGTTTCTCCGGCTTATTATGGAGAAAATGATAATCATTCGCTGTTGCGGCGCTACCCGAATCCAGTCTATTTGTACCCGTATCGGGATGAACGGGGACGTTGGCTACGACTAAATGTTCAGGCGTTTGAAAGCAGAAGGCGTGACGCCGAACTGCTTTTGGAAGGCGGCGCTAAAGTGGCTGGCGTTGGCATAGCCCAGATCGGTGGCGACCACCATGACGGGCGCGCCTGTGACAAACAGCCGACGCCGCGCCTCGTGCATACGTTCGGCCTGAAATAACCCATAGATACTGTTATTGAAGAGTTGACGGAATCCACGTTTCAGCTTGAGTACGCTTAATCCGGTTTCTCTGGAGAGCATGGCGATAGTCGGAGCCTGTGACAGATCCGCCAGCAGCAGATCTTTGGCCCGCAGCAGCTTTTGGCGATCGGCCAGGCTGAGCGCGTCTTGCTGGGGAACCGCGTCGGCATGTCCGGCGACGGCGAGACTCACCAGAATCATGCTTTGCCCCAGTAACCACAGCGGCGCATGACGGTTTTCACCGGCCTGCTGCGGGTGCGTCAGGCTGGACAGCGCGTGGCTTAACACTTGCGCGGTTGCCCGCATTTCGGCATTGCAGTCGCAGTGGGTGCAGAGCCGGCCGGAATCCAGCTGCTGTTGCAGGTTACCGGTGAGATCCGGCACCCAGCTAGCCAGTAACTCAGGGCTCAGCGACACCGTGACGCTTTTAAACTGTCCGGCGTAGGATGACGTACCCTGACAGTCCGGGGTATAGCTAATACAACCCGCCCCTTGCTTCAGTACATGTTCCCGTCCCCGATCGCCTTTCAGGGCAAATTGTGAATCCCCCTGCAACGAACAGGAAAAATTGATGCGTCCCCAGTCGTCGTGCAAATGCATGGTGGTGGGCTGCCGGAACTGTCCGCGCCACACCAGAATATCCAGCCCTTCCTGAAGCGTAGCGCGCAGCAGGCTACAGTCCGCACCAGTATCCGGCCGCATGACGTGCAGTTCAGCGATCAAATTCGAAAGGGTGACTTCAGGCTCGCTTTCGGCTTTCAGTGGGGAGGCATTCAATGGACAGACTCCTGAAGAGACGGGGTGCGGTCATCGGACGATCATCGCACCGCAGTTGATGACAGCAACCCGTACCGATTCGGGTAGAAATCGGCTCGAATCGGGTAGATATGCAATTGAGAATAGTTATTATTCCTGACTTTATTGCCGCCGTCGAGTTGATTTGCTTGCGTTACGGGTAAGGCGACTGTGCGGGAAGGAGAAAAGAGAACAACTATGCCACATTCCGCTGTTGAGCGCGGTTCATCCGCTGCCACGCCGCCTTCTACGTCACAGAACCGAGCCTGGCACATTATGCATCCCGTAAGAGGGCAGATTCGTCTGGCGATGTGCCTGTCGGGGCTGTCGGTTCTGGCTGGCATCGCATTTCTGCTTTTTCTGGCGTGGAGTATCCAACTGCTGATCGTGCAACCCGCGTCATGGCCGCTGTTGACGATCGTCGGAGCGTTGCTGTGCCTGTGTGCCAGCTATCTGCTGCGTCTGCTGGCCTTTAATCAGTCTCACTACGCTGCGTTTCGGCTGGAGAATCAGATTCGCAGCGCGTTGGCGGAACAACTGGCGCGGATCCCGCTGGGTGAGGTGCAGCGTCTCGGCACCGGTTCGCTGGCGAAGATCGTGCAGGATGATGTCAAAGCGCTGCACCTGTTTGTGGCAGACAGCACGCCGCTCTATGCCCGTGCCTTCGTAGCACCGCTATGTACGGGCGCGTTGCTGTTTTGGCTGGACTGGCGTCTGGCACTGGCGGCCTTGCTGGTGCTGGTCATCGGAGCCGTGGTGTTGAGGTTGGCGATGCGCAATGCCGGCGAGATGAACCAGCGCTATAACCAGGCGCGGGAAGACGTCAGCACCGCGGTGATCGAATTTGTGCAGGCAATGCCGGTGGTGCGCACCTTCGATACGGGGGCCTCAACGTTTGGGCGCTACCAGCAGGCACTGGAAAATTATCTGGACGTGCTTACGCGCTGGTATCAGCAGGCAGGTTTCTCGGCGCGTTTCTCCTTCGCGGTGCTTAATCCGCTTCCAACGCTGCTGGTGCTGTGCTGGGTGGCCTACGGTTTCTATCACGCCGGCGAGCTTGATTTCAGCCTGTGGGTTGCCGTGCTACTGCTTGGTAATGGCATGGCGGAGGCCGTCATGCCGATGATGGCGCTGAACCATATGGTAGCGAAAACCCGATTGAGCATCAGCCGGATTCAGGACGTGCTGGCGTTGTCGCCGCTGCCGGAAGCGGAAAGTGATGCCTTGCCTGCCGATGCCAGCGTGAGCGTTGAGCAGGTCAGTTTCCGCTACGACCAGCACGCGAGTGACTGGGTACTGGAGGACGTTAGTTTTCAGGTGCCAGCCGGATCGGTCACGGCGCTGGTAGGGGCGTCTGGCGCAGGGAAAACCACCGTGGCGCGGCTCATTCCCCGCTTTTGGGATGTGACGGCCGGGTGCATTTTGATTGGCGGCGTTGATATCCGGCAGATGAAAACCGCCACGCTTATGCAGCAGGTGTCGTTTGTTTTTCAGGAATCCTTCCTGTTTGCGGACACCATCGCTAATAACATCCGGCTCGGCTTGCCTGAAAAAAGTATGGAAGAGGTGGTTGCCGCCGCGACGGCGGCGCAGGCGCACGATTTTATCATGGCGCTACCGCAGGGTTACGACACGCTGGCCGGTGAGCGTGGTCAGTTCCTGTCCGGCGGACAGCGCCAGCGTATCGCGATTGCGCGGGCGCTGTTGCATAACCGACCGATTCTGGTGCTGGATGAACCGACGGCGTTTGCCGACCCGGAAAACGAGGCGGCGCTGCTGGCAGCGCTTGGCGTCCTGATGCAGGGTAAAACGGTCATCATGGTGGCGCACCGCCTGTCGACGATCCGCGATGCTGACCAGATCGTGGTCTTCGACCGTGGAAGGCTGAGCGAATCGGGTCGTCATGACGTACTGCTGGCAGCACAAGGCCGCTATAGCGAACTGTGGCGACACTATGAGCAGGCGCAGAACTGGGCGCTAGGCCACGCACCGTGCAGCACATCGTTGAGCAACGGACAGTCGGGAGATCGCGCGTGATGAACAAAAACCATACCGTCATAACGATGCAGTTATCCGCATGGTGGCACACGTATCGTCAGTTGGAGCGGGTGACGGGTTCACAGTCTCGGCTGTTCCGTCGGTGTTGCTTAAGTCTGCTGGCAGCGGCTGTTGCGCAGGGGCTGGCGCTGGCGTGCCTGTTTCCGCTGCTGTCTGTGTTCACCCACGCGGCGGCTTCCCACGAGATAGCGATGTGGCTGGCGATCATGACGATCCTAAGTCTGTTGACGCTGGTGCTGCGCTGGTATGGACAAGGGTTTGAATATCGCGGGCAGCTTGCGGCAGCGACCCATGAGCTGCGTATGCGTTTGGGGGAACAACTGCGGAACATGCCGTTAACCACGCTCCAGTCCGCGCGGGCGGGGGACATTAACGCGCTGCTGCTGGGCAGCGTGGATGAGAACCTGAACTATATGCTGGCGATAGTCAACCAACTGCTGCTGGCTATCGTAACGCCTATCGTGATAGCGCTCGTCATGCTGCTGGTGGAATGGCGATTAGGCATGAGTCTGCTGCTGATCTTTCCCGCCATCGCGCTGCTTTATCGCTGGAGGCGACCGGCATTTGCGCACACGATGCAGGCGCTGGCGGAGGCGAATCAGCAAACCAGCGCCGATATTGTGGAATATGTGCAGGGGCTTGCCGTCCTGAGAACCAGCTGTCAGCAGGCTGAACGCACGTCGGCACTGCGTCAGCGTTTTCAGCATCTACAGCAGATACAAACGTCGGCTCACCGCCGCGGTGCCAAACCCGGTGCGGTGGTCGCCAGCGTCGTGGAATTGGGCCTGCAAGGTGTGCTGATTTTTGGTATCAGCGGCGTTGTGGTGGGCGCGTGGGATATAGCCATCATCGCTGCGATGATGGTGATGGTGGTGCGGTTCTCTGAACCGCTAGCGACGTTTGTCAGCTATACGGCTGTGCTGGAATTGATTAATACGGCGCTGCATCGCATTGACGATCTGCTGGCGATTGAACCGCTTCCCGTACATCAGCCTGTCGAGATGCCGACAACGTATGCGATTACGTTCGAGCAAGTGAGTTTTCGCTATGCCAACGAGGCTGAGGCGGTGCTCGATAGCGTCGATATCGTGCTGCCGGAAAAGGGGATGACGGCGTTGGTCGGGCCGTCAGGCTCGGGGAAAACGACAATAACGCGACTGCTCATGCGCCATACGGATCCTCAACATGGACGCGTGTGTATCGGCGGCGTGGATATCCGCTGTATTCCAACGCGTGAATTGAACAAACTGATTTCCGTGGTGTTTCAGGATGTCTATCTGTTTGATGATTCAGTGCTGGCGAACATTCGGATGGCGCGGCCGGATGCCAGCGATGCCGAGGTTGAGCAGGCTGCGGACGCCGCGCAGTGTCTGGCATTTATTCAACGGTTGCCGCAGGGATGGCAAACACGGCTGGGTGATATCGGTGGCAGGTTATCCGGCGGTGAACGGCAGCGTATTTCGATTGCTCGGGCATTACTAAAGGACGCGCCGATTGTGATTCTGGACGAACCGACGGCGGCGTTGGATACCGAAAGTGAACTCGCCGTACAGCGGGCGATTGACAGGCTGGTTCAGGACAAGACGGTTATTGTCATCGCACATCGATTATCGACCATTGTGGGGGCACATCGAATTCTGGTTGTCGAGAATGGGGGGATTTCCCAGCTGGGAACACATAGTGAATTACTGCATGCTGAAGGCCGTTATCGCGCGTTGTGGAACGCACAGCAGTCTATTTCACTAAGGTGAAATAGACTTGATGGGATTATAAGGGTTCAGGCTTGATAAGCTGTAATTCTACGCCCAGTCTAATGGCATGTTTGGCATTCAGCACGCCGAGTTTTTTTACCACATTGCCAATATGAAATTTCACGGTGCTGATTTTGATATCCAGAATCAGCGCAATTTCTGGGTAAGTTTTTCCCATGCTGGCCCAGTAAAGGATTTCGTTTTCACGCTGGGAGAAAATCTCTTTGTCACCTTGCTTTTTGCTCTGCGGGCTTTGCGCCATCTCTTTGTAAAGCGTGGTGATTTTCTCATGAACGGCGATGAGCAGCATTTGCAGTTTGTCTTTGTTTTCCTCAACAGTATTTTCCATATCTGTTGGCGCGTGTTCTTCAAACATAATCGATAACGCCGCCAGATTATTATTGTTGTCATGCAAGACAAAGGTGTAGCCATTAACAATGTCGTACTCTTTTGACAGATTAAAAATCTTGGAGAACTTCAGCTTAGAGTTAATAACGATGTTGTCTTCCCAGGAGAACGGCGAGACTTTATTTATCGCCGTTAAAATAACCGGATCGATATGCTGATAATTATTTTCTTTATAGGTATTAACCCATTCCTGCGGGTAATTTGAGATGATCACAACCTGAGACGGGTTCTTCTTGTTCATGATCATGTAGGCGTATTTCAGGTCGCCATACTGCTTTAATTTTCGGCCAAGATAGCTTTTTATCGTGTTATTGATAATTTCATTGTCAGAGCAAAATACAGACATGTAACGGCCTCAATAAAAGCGAGAAAGTATCCATGATATAGATGGCATCCTAAAAGTATAGTGCTGACCTATACCTAAGTCTAACTACTGTTACCCCATGATATCACTTATAATTTTTTCATGAACAGGGCAATTTATAAAAAATTCAAGACAGTAAATTTTAAAAAAATTGTTACAAATTGATTTGCCAACCCAGGGAATTACCCATAATTTTGTTTCTGTTCTGTCTACTGAATTTAGGGGGTGTGGTATCAAACCACGCGCCCTAAATTCAGTTCTCCCGTCATACTTCAAATTGCATATGCGTTGGCAATACTCGGCTCATCTTTGAGCCTCGCCCAAGAGGGCCGCCGCAAGCGGCGTTCAAATCAGCTAAGCCGATTTGTCCTCGCTCACCCCAGTCACTTACTGAAGTAAGCTCCAGAGGATTCACTGCGTTGCCCTACGGGTCAACGCTTAGCGTTGTGCAAAACGACAACGTTTTGTCCTGTAATTCGAATTATTTAGATATGCCGCTATTCGGCGCTGGATAGTAAATAATCCGTTTTCGCTTATCAACCCCGTCGTCCGTTGCTGTTCATCGTCATGTCTTTCTCCCCTTCGGCGTTTTTCAAGCTAGTTGCCACCATTGACCGATTTACGCTGCGCTAATATCTACACATTTTGACCAGTATATCGCTGATGCGGCGTGACGAACCTCAATTGTCTGCGCTTATGCTCGTCGTTATACCAACGCGTAAATTTCAGCACTCACTTCCTCGTTTTATCCAGATTCTTAAAGCCTGCTAATGGCCAATCTGGGCGGTATTTACATGTACGGAACAGCGACTCAGAAAAGGGAGGGGATGTTGCTCACTCGTGGCCGACTGTACGACGTTGACACACCATTTTTGTAAAATTAAAACTGAACCGTACGGTATGTTTTCGGTTTTTTCTGACTGCGGTGTCAAGAGCGGTGTGAGGTTTTCTTCTCAGGCAACATTTCTGTCACGATTTGGGATAAGGTGTTGGCAAATTCTGCCGATATTAATGATTCAGGGAATGTGGCCTGTACCTTAAAGATGCTAGCTGGCTGTTATACTGAAGAGGGTTGATATCCGTCTACTGGTCCGATCATTAGCATCGTTGGATGATAAGTCTGACACACTTAACAAATATTTACGTTTGACGCTGGATAAGATTGAAGAACACGACTATTACGTACAGTGGAGCGGTCGGATGTTGGTTCCTGTTTGCTCACATCTCGAATGTTGCCTTGTTACGGTATACCTATAATGACAATGACTCGCACTGAGGAAAACATGGATAATTTTCAAAAAGAAATTGATGAGAGAACAAACCTCACCTCTGCTAATAAATTTGAACTCTTGTTATTCCAGCTGGGCAAATCACCTGAAGGTGGCAAATCCGAGCTGTTTGGCATCAACGTGTTTAAACTGCGTGAGATAGTGCCAATGCCTACGCTGACCAAAGCGGCTGGCATGAAATCGCCAATGCTGGGTATGGTCAACATTCGTGGACAAATCATTCCCGTTATCGATCTTCCAGCTGTGGTTGGCAGTTCATCAGAAACCGGTCTGAATATTCTCCTTATCACGGAGTATGCACGTAGTACGCAGGCATTCGCCGTGGAGTCAGTCGACGATATCGTTCGTCTGGAGTGGAGTCAGGTTTTGACCGCTGAAGCGGGCGTGAGCGGTTCCTATATCACCAGTATCGCGCGTCTTGATAACGACAAAGACAGCAACCGTCTGGCACTGGTGCTGGATGTTGAACAGATTCTGTTTGATATCATTCCTGGCGAGCGCGAAACCAAGCTCAAGAGCACAGAAGATAAAATTTACCCTTATACGCCAGGTGCGATTGCGATTGTGGCGGAAGATTCCAAAGTTGCTCGTTCGTTGCTTGAGCAGGGGCTAACCCAGATGGGTATTCCGTTTAGTATGCACGTCACCGGACAGGATGCTTGGAACAAGATTCGACAAATTGCGCAAGAAGCACAGTCAGAAGGCCGACCTATCTCGGATAAGATTTCGCTTGTACTGACCGATTTGGAAATGCCGGAAATGGATGGCTTTACGCTGACAAGAAACATCAAGCGTGAAGAATATCTGAAGAATATTCCTGTCGTGATCCACTCTTCGCTGTCCGGTAGCGCGAACGAAGATCACGTACGCAATGTTGGCGCAGATGCTTACGTCGCGAAATTCGAGATCAATGAGCTGTCGACGGCGATTCAGACGGTGCTGAATAAAGTGAAAGTACGCCGCTAATTCGTCAATCGCGCGTATTACCCCTATTCGGCCTTTGCTTCCTCCTTAACGGGAGAAGCCAAAGGCCGATTTTTTTAGTTGTTGAATACCGCCAGCATTGCTCGGCAGGCGGCAGAAGATTAATCCAGATCGGCTGCCTGATGGCGCTCGGCGACCTGCTCAGATTCTTCGCCCCAGGTACGGTTGACCTTGCGACCACGGATTACCGCCGGGCGGGCAGCAATCTCGTCGGCCCAGCGTTTTACATGCGTATAGTCGTGTACGGACAGGAACTCTCCGGCGGAATAAAGTGTGTTTTGTACCAACCCACCGTACCACGGCCAAACTGCAATATCGGCAATCGTATAGTTGTCGCCGGCCAGATAGTGGTTCTCCGCCAGTTGACGGTTGAGCACATCCAACTGACGCTTGGTTTCCATCGTGAAACGGTTGATCGGGTATTCAAATTTTTCCGGCGCGTAGGCGTAGAAATGGCCGAATCCACCGCCAACGTAAGGGGCGGAACCCATCTGCCAGAAGAGCCAGTTCAGGGTTTCGGTGCGCGTGGCGAGGTCATTCGGCAGCAGCGCACCAAATTTCTCTGCCAGGTACACCAGAATGGAGCCGGACTCAAACACGCGAATCGGTTTTTCGCCGCTTTGGTCAAGCAGCGCCGGGATTTTGGAGTTCGGATTGACATCGACAAACCCGCTGGAGAACTGATCGCCATCGCCTATCTTAATCAGCCAGGCATCGTACTCGGCACCTGAATGGCCCAGCGCCAGCAGCTCTTCCAGCATGATTGTCACTTTCACGCCATTTGGCGTTGCCAGCGAGTAAAGCTGAAGCGGATGTTTGCCAACGGGCAGCGCTTTTTCGTGCGTTGGGCCAGCTATCGGACGGTTAATATTGGCAAAAGCACCGCCGGAAGAGGCCGGCTGCCAGACTTTTGGCGGCACATACGTTGGGGAGGTAGCCATTCAAAAACTCCTTATGCATGAAAAGAGAGCGAGTTAAGTCAATACCATAACAAACTCACGCAGCTCGCTGATACCGTTCTGTGCTATCTCTACTTATTTAGCAACTGTCTTGAACACTATTTTTCATGAGGTAATCAGGTGAAAAGACGCATCCCATTCCTTACCCGTTTTGAGCATAGCGTTCAGAATAGTCAGAAGTTTGCGCATGCAGGCAACCAGCGCGACTTTTTTCGGTTTGCCCGCCGTCACGAGACGCGTATAAAACGCGTGAATCACCGGATTAAACCGAGTCGCGACCAACGTTGCCATATACAACACGCTACGGACGTGGGCCCTACCACCAAATATTGTCCGCTTGCCCCGCATTTTGCCAGAGTCCCGATTGAGGGGCGCGACGCCTGCCAGCGCACTAATCTCGCGGCGCGAGAGTTTTCCCAGTTCGGGTATCTCTGCCAGCAACGTAGCGGTGGTCGTGGTTCCGACGCCTTTGACGCTATTGAGTAAACCGGACAAGGCGCTGAAGTGAATCTGAACATGCCTGTTCATGTCGTGGTCTATGCGAGCCAGCTCGTGTTTCAGCGCATCAATAATCGTTTTTATGCTCTTACGAGCCTGAGGATGAGCCTGAGTAAGGCGGTTACGTTCAGCGACAAGCATGGTCACGAGTTGGCGTCGGCGAGTGACGAGAGCCGCCAGAGCCTGACGTTGAGGGTCTGGCAGCGGTTGAATAAAACGTTCGCGCTCAGGATGACGGTCGATGACCTCGGCCATCATAGCCAAGGCTTTGGCATCAATCGTGTCGGTTTTGGCGAGGTATCCCATGGCCCGCGCGAAGTCTCTGGCCTGACGTGGGTTGATAACCACGACCTCAAACCCAGCGGCTTGTAACGAACAAGCGAGTGGGGCTTCGAGGCCACCAGTAGCCTCCATGAGGATAAGGGAAACAGGATGTTTTGCCAGTTCAGCCAGAATAGCGTCAAAGCCATCGAGGTCATTCCTGGCGGAAAAGGGCGGCAATGCGGAACCGATAGCGACATCGAGGGAGGCTTTGGAAACATCAATGCCGATGTGAAGTAAATTTGGCAGACTCATTTTTACCCCTCCTTGCAAATACGAAATGAGGTCAAACAACTGTACGGGTTTCAGATGAGTGACGCGGTTCATGCGCAATGAGCTAAATAACGGGCTTAGAAACCCCAGGGTAAACCAGGCTACATGAACCGTGCCAAACCTACATTGTCAATAATACCTAAACTTCAAGATACAAGGGTATAACGCGAGATCCGCACATTGCTAAGGGAAGAAATCAATGTACGGATCGCCATCAAGGCTTAATAGCCGACGGTAAAGCGCTGACGAGAGTGTGCCGGATTTTCAATTTCATCAACCAGCGCAATGGCATAGTCTTCGAAGGAAATGCTACTGCCTTTATCGTTACTCAGCAGCGTGTCTTTGCCGAGGCGGAAGGTGCCTGTGCGTTGGCCCGGAACAAATTCGGCGGACGGTGAGAGGAATGACCAATCAAGATCTTTCTCCTGTTTTAACAAGTCGAGAAAGGCTGCGCCGCGAGAGGCCTCAGGACGATAAGCATCAGGGAAGTTTGGTTGATCGATCAGGCGCTGGCCGGGTGCAACTTCAAGGCTCCCCGCGCCGCCGACGACCAGATAGCGTTTCACGCCTGCGGCTTTAACGGCTGCAATCAGGGTAGCCGGATCGGACGAACCAAATTTAACGGCGCTGACCACGACGTCATATCCTTTGAATAATGCGACCAGCGCATCTTTGTCCAGCGCGTCACCCTGCTTAGCGGTAACGTTCGGCAGTGAAGCAATTTTTTCTGGCGAGCGTGCGATGGCGGTCACCGTATGCCCACGGTCCGATAATTCTTTAAGAATGCGCGAACCGGCATCGCCTGAGGCGCCAATGAGAGCGATATGTGACATGTAGACTCCTTATTCTCTTGTTTTGGGACTAAGTAACAAAAATAGACTATAGAGAATCTGGATGGTACATTCCCGACTTTCTCTCCACAAGAAGTCACCGGTATGCAACCAGGTCACATAACAATGACTAATGACACCCTCAACGATGACGCGGTTAGCCAAAAAACATCGCCAGCGGAAAACCCCAACGATTCCGCGTTTGATCATCCTTGCCCGATCCGTGATGTGCTGGATCGCATCGGCGATCGGTGGAGTTTGTTAATACTAGAAGCGCTGGCGCAACAGACGCTGCGTTTTAATGAATTACATCGCCATATCGACGATATTTCGCGTCAGATGCTGTCACGCACGCTAAAACGACTCGAAGCTGATGGGTTCATACATCGGACGATCTATGCGGAAGTTCCCCCGCGCGTGGAATACACGCTGACACCATTAGGGCACTCCTTTTTGCAACCCATGCAGTTGTTGATTCAGTGGGCTGATAAGAACCATGCCGAAATTTGCCGCTCTCGCCGTCAGGCCAGACAAAACAATGCTTGAACGGCCATTTGACGCTTAATCAATGGCTCTTTCCAATCTAATGCAAGAACCGGGATGTTGAACTGCCGGACGGCTCGCATTACGAATTTATGCTATAGCACCTCCCGCAGGTTGCCCAGCAAAGAGGCGCTTGTCCTACCGGTTTACGTCGGCTGTCGCCTCATTAAGCAGCGTGAGATAGCGTTGGCTTGAGATGTTCCTGCCGGTGATGACGCAGACGGTTTTGCTTCCGCCAATTTCTTTCGCGTAGCGAATGGCTCCCGCGACAGCGGGCACCCCTGAAGGCTCGACGACATGGCGATGCAGATCGAGCATTGACAGCATCGCAGCTTTGATTTCGTCTTCAGAGACGGTGAGCACACGATCGACGCGATCGCGAACCAGCGGCCAGGTCATCGCGCTGGGCTCTATATAGCCACTCAAGCCCTCGGCGATGGAGGAGGCCAGATCGACGGGAATCGTTTCACCCGCTTCTTTCCAGCGGGTGAACGTTGGGCTCGCTTCACTTTGTATGCCCCATACTTCGATCGCGGGATTGATTGCTTTGGCCGCTGTCGCAATTCCTGAGATGAGCCCGCCACCGCCGATGTTCACCAGGATGATCTCTGCATCCATCCAGTCTTCCATGATTTCAAGACCGACAGTGCCACCGCCTGCAATCATATGTGGGTTGTCGTAGGCAGAAACGAAGGCAGCACCTGACTGCTGCGCCGCTGCGATAGCTGCTTGCCTCGCTTCTTCTATGTCATCAAAGAACGTAATGCGTGCGCCACAGCCTTTCATGGCTGCGACCTTCATGGGATCTGCCGCGCGTGGCAAAAAGATGGTTACGGGGATGCCTGCGACCTGCCCAGCATAGGCGAGTCCTAACCCGTGGTTTCCTGCCGTTGGGGCGATGACGCCAACGCGTCGCTGTTCTGCATCCAGGTTGGCAAGAACGTTTGCTGCCCCCCGTAGTTTGAAGCTACCGGTCTGCTGAAGGTTTTCCATTTTGAGTCGAATTTCTGCACCAACAAGAGCGGATAATTCCTGCGAGTGGTCTAGCGGTGTTCTGCGTATTGTTGCTTTGATCTGCTGAGACGCGGCGTAAATGTCCTTCAGCGTTACAGAGTCGGTTGCCCTTTGGTGTTTGCTTGTCATAGTATTCTCCTATCAACTGTATATGGAAATAACTATATAGGTGTTTGGCTATATGAACAAGCGTGTGACGACAACTGCCGATGTGCTGCGAGCGCTCGGCAATGAGCAACGGCTCATCATTCTGGAATGGCTGGCCGATCCCCGCGCGCACTTCCCGGAACAGCAGGACGGGGATCTGGTTAACGATGGGGTCTGTGTCGGTTTTATCACCGAGAAGATCGGCCTGAGCCAGCCGACCGTCACCGGCCATCTTCAATATCTTTCGAAAGCTGGGATTGTCACATCGAAACGCATCAAAAACTGGGTGTTCTACAAGCTCGTCCCTGAGCGCTTAGACGAGGCAACCTCGGTATTGTCTGAGCTTGCAAAGGTTGCCTCGCGTCAACATAAACCGTCAGAATAGGCGGTTAGCCGTCATCGCTTCCCCTGAGACTTAGCTGAGTGAGCCCGCGCAGCCCAGCTTGGCAGACGGGTGAAGACAAGGGCGGCAAGCACCATACCGCCAGCCAGAAAGAAGGTCAGCTGCATGCCATGTGCGAGGGAAGTGGGGGCGGCATGGGCAAAATCTTCCGTACCGACACCCAAAGCGAAAACCTGCCCCATGATCGAGGCACCGACAATCAACCCAATATTGCGCGACAGGTTAAGCAGGCCAGAGACGGTACCGCGCTGGTTTCCGGGAACCTCGGCAAGGGTGGCGGTGTTGTTGGCCGCCTGAAAGAGTTGGTAGCCCGGCGTCAGGACAATAATGGCAAGAATGTATCCCGTGACGCCGAGCAGATTGGGCAGGATCGCCAGCATAAAGGTGCCAGCAATCACGAGGGTGAGTCCGACGATGAGTGCCTGTCCAAACCCCCAGGTATCAACCAATCGCCCTGATGGAATCCCGCTAAAGGTCGCAACGGCAGGGCCAATGGCCATCACCAGTCCCACCAGCGTTTCCTTCAGTCCAAGACCCAAGCCAAGATAATAGGGGCCGACGATTAACGTCGTCATAATAACGGCGGTGACGGCCGCATTGATCGTGAGATTCGACAACAGCGTGGTGTTCCGCAACGACAATCCCCCTGAGGGCGACGCTTTTTCCTTCACTGGCGTGGCTGGCAATAGAGCAAAGGCCATGAACAGAACGATCGTGACTAGCGGGATCTGTATCCAGAACAGGCTACGCCATCCCGCTATCGCAAGAAGGAACCCTCCGACAGAAGGGCCAAGCGCGGTACCGAGTGCGGATACTGTTCCCACTATACCCATTGCTCGCCCGACATGCTTCTCACCGGCTGTTTGCCTCAGCAGTGCCATACCGAGCGTCATCAGGAAGGCTGCACCGATCCCCTGAAGTGCTCTTGCCCCGATAAGCGACCACAGCTGGGGGGCAATGGCGCACAGCAGCGACGCGATGGCGAAGAGTACAAGACCTGCAATAAAAACGGGTTTCAGCCCATAGCGATCGCCAACACGACCCGCGATCACAACCGAAAGCGCCATGGCCGCAAGATAGGCGATGACAACGGCCTGCACCTGCGCGAAGGGCGCTGAAAATACGGCTGTCAGCGTCGGAAGGGCAATATTGGCAATGCTTGTTCCCAGCGAGGCCGACAGTATTGCGAGTGCCAGTGTGAGGGTGACCCCCGATTTGGCGTGCTCTGGTTCGCCCGGTTGGTTAATTGTCATTTTTTATCCTTGTCAGAATGTGGGTTCCAGAGCATGCTACGAATTAAAGTCGACTTGAGGTCAAGCATGAAATTTCTGGATATAGGCGAAATCGC
The DNA here is from genome assembly GCF_003382565.3 of Pectobacterium aquaticum. Taxonomy (NCBI): domain Bacteria; kingdom Pseudomonadati; phylum Pseudomonadota; class Gammaproteobacteria; order Enterobacterales; family Pectobacteriaceae; genus Pectobacterium; species Pectobacterium aquaticum. Next base: position 2,818,065 of record NZ_CP086253.1, on the reverse strand, counting down.
GCAGAAGAGTGGAATCAAGCCTTCGGCGCTGCGTTATTACGAAGAGATTGGGCTAATTGCTTCGGTGTCCCGCCATGGGCTTCGGCGGCAGTTTCCTGCCGACGTGCTGCTGCAACTCAGGTTGATTACGATGGGGAAATCGGCGGGATTTTCACTACAAGAAATCGCCGGCATGTTTAACAAGGATGGGGTGCCGGATTTGCCCCGCGCCGCGCTGCATCAGAAGGCCGACGACATCGATCGGCAAATTCAGGAGTTGAAGGTATTGCGTGACACGCTGCGGCACGTTGCCGACTGTTCTGCGCCATCGCATATGGCGTGTCCGACGTTCAGGAAACTCGTGGAGACCACGCATCGAAAGAGCCAGATGCGCAATCAAACGAGCAAGTCAGCCACGCGAAAAGTGCCTCAGAAGACGAAAGAATAACGTGTAATCCGCTATCCGTGGCGAATGTCTCTAGGCTGGCAGAACCGCATAAACCGGATATGCAACCGGTTTCTTATTTCTGTTCATGCCCTCTTTTTTCCTCTAGAATTTCCGCCATTCGGGTCGTGCTGAATCAAAGCAACGTCAGGCAGAACCACGACATTAAAGAATCATCATCGATAAATAATCAGCATTGATAAAGGATAAGTGCCATGAGCGAAAAATTTCCGCACGGCTTTATGTGGGGCGGGGCAACCGCAGCGAATCAGGTCGAAGGGGCCTACAATATCGACGGCAAAGGGCTGTCGATTGTGGATGCCATTCCCGGCGGTAAAGCGCGTTTAAGCATCGTGGCTTCCGACGCGTTTGACTTCGCGCTGGATGAGCAGCGTTACACCTATCCTAACCATAAAGGCATCGATCACTACCATCGCTTCCGTGAAGATATTGCGCTGTTTGCCGAGATGGGCTTCAAATGCTATCGCTTTTCCATTGCCTGGACGCGTATCTACCCGAACGGCGTTGAGCAACAGCCCAACGAAGCGGGGTTGAGTCATTACGAACAGGTGATTGATACCTGCATCGCTCACGGCATTGAGCCCGTAATTACGATCTCTCACTATGAGATGCCGCTGCACCTTGCCACCGTTTTTGACGGCTGGAAAAACCGTGAGTTAATCGGCCACTTCGAGCGTTTTGCCCGCACGGTGCTTGAGCGCTTCGGCCACAAAGTGAAGTACTGGATGACCTTTAACGAGATCAACAGCGCGGCCCACTTCCCGATCATGAGTCAGGGGCTGACGGTACAAACCGGCGCGTTGGAGCCACAGGCGAAGTTCCAGGCGTGGCATAACCAGTTTGTCGCCAGTAGTCTGGCGGTGAAAATTGCGCATGAGACCCATCCGCAGATCCAGATTGGCTGCATGATTCTGTTTGCCACTAACTACGCCTATGACTGCAACCCCATCAATCAGTTGGCGGCGCTGAAAGAGACGCAGTCATTTAACTTTTACTGCGCGGACGTGCAGGCGGGCGGGAAATATCCCTACTACGCGAAAAGTCTGTGGCAGTCGCTGGGCGTCACACTGGATATTCAGCCGGGGGATCTGGAGCTGATTAAACAGCACACCGTCGACTATATCGGCTTCAGCTACTACATGTCTTCCACCACCTATAAAACTGACCCGGATGCGGCGGCGGCCCACGGTAACCTGCTGGGCGGGGCGCGCAATCCGTTCCTGGAAGCCAGCGAATGGGGCTGGGAAATCGATCCGGTGGGGCTGCGAATTGCGCTCAACCAACTGTATGACCGCTACGAAAAACCGCTGTTTATCGTCGAAAACGGTCTGGGTGCGGTGGATAAGCCGGATGCAGATCATTACATTGCCGATGACTATCGCATCAACTATCTGCGTCAGCACATCGAAGCAATGGCAGACGCGATTGCCGACGGCGTCGAACTGATGGGATATACCCCGTGGGGTTGCATCGATCTGGTCAGCATGTCTACCGGCGAGATGAGCAAACGCTACGGCTTCATCTACGTCGAACTGGATGACACGATCTCCGGCAGCGGAAATCGCTATAAGAAGAAATCGTTCCACTGGTATCAGAAAGTGATTGCTACTAACGGTGGTGATATCAGCTAAATGGATCTTTCCCGATGCTGGGGAATCGGCATCGGGAATGTTCCTTCGCATACCAGAAATTTATCATCAATACTTAACCCAAAGACGTAGTCTGCGCAGGCATTGTGCTTTACACTGCGCGCTGCAAAAACTGAGTAGATAAACGATTAAGTAGGCGGTAATGGCGATGAACGGAACGATCACAACCTGGTTTAAAGATAAGGGCTTTGGATTTATCAAAGATGAAAACGGTGAGAACCGTTATTTTCATGTGATTAAGGTCGCCAACCCCGATCTGATTAAGAAAGATGCGGCGGTCACTTTCGAGCCCACCACGAATAACAAGGGGCTGTCAGCGTATGCTGTGAAAGTCCTACCAGAAAGCAAATACATCTATATCGCAGGTGAGCGCATTAAGCTCACATCGATAAAATCTTATCTGGTTTACAGTGAAGAAGTGCCTGTCGATATCCGCATTGATAAAGAAAATACGGTGCTGTCTGTGGGGGCACTGATGGGTAGCATCAGGCCGAAATCAACCGCTAAGCCGGGTGAAATGCGCTCGCTGAAAAAACTGGCGATCACCACCTTCCAGGGAACGACGTTAATCTTCTCGGAAGATGAGATAGACATCGATGCCACGGCGAAACTGCTCAAGGTCTGACATCATTCGGACTGATCCTGTGCCGAAATCTCTGCGCTACTCATTAGCAGAATTTCGGCATTGTTTCTGCTAGCCCCTCCAAACTCACTCCACACCGCGATCGGCCCCTGCAACCTGGTGCAGCCTCAAAAATTACAGGTATAATCCCACATATTATTCAACGGGTTTAGGAACGAAGATGACAAAGCTCACCTTACAAGAGCAGATGCTAAAAGCGGGATTAGTGACCAGCAAAAAAATGGCCAAAGTCCAAAGAACGGCGAAGAAATCACGCGTTCAGGCTCGTGAAGCAAGAGAAGCTGTGGAAGAAAATAAAAAAGCGCAGCTTGAGCGTGATAAACAGCTAAGTGAACAACAAAAACAAGCGGCTTTATCTAAAGAGTATAAAGCGCAGGTGAAGCAACTTATTGAAATGAATAGAATCACTATTTCAAAAGGCGACATTGATTTTAACTTCACCGATAATAATTTAATTAAGAAAATAACGGTGGATAAGCTAACTCAAGCTCAGCTGATTAGCGGTCGTCTCGCCATTGCTCGTTTGGTGGTTGATAGCAGCGTTGAGAATCAATACGTTATTATCCCTGCAAGCGTAGCCGATAAAATTGCGCAGCGAGATGCGAACAGTATTGTATTAAATAGTGCGCTGAGTCAGGAAGAGCAGGATGAAGACGATCCATATGCTGATTTTAAAGTGCCTGATGATTTGATGTGGTAATTAACGTTTTGCCGATGCGTATATAGATGAAAAGCCCTTATGGGCTTTTCATTAAGGCTGATGTATCGCTGAACTCGCCTCAAGTGATTGACTATTTGGCGATGTTATTTAGCCAAGAGTTCTTTGCGGACGATTTCCGCACCCGCACTTAACGCATTGAGCTTGCCTCTTGCGACGCGACGAGATAAAGGAGTCATGCCACAGTTGGTCGACGGATAGAGCTTGTCGGCATCCACAAACTGCAGTGCTTTTCGTAACGTATCGGCGACTTCCTCGGGTGTCTCAATGGTATTAGTTGCCACGTCAATGGCACCTACCATCACTTTTTTACCGCGAATGAGTTCAATAAGATCCATTGGAACCCGAGAGTTCTGACATTCCAGTGAAATGATATCAATCGCCGATTTTTGCAGCTTAGGAAAAATTTCTTCATATTGCCGCCACTCGGAGCCCAGCGTCTTTTTCCAATCGGTATTGGCTTTGATGCCATAGCCATAGCAAATATGTACCGCAGTTTCACATTTAAGCCCTTCAACGGCTCTTTCTAATGCGGCAATGCCCCAATCATTCACCTCATCAAAGAAAACATTAAATGCGGGCTCATCAAATTGGATAATATCGACACCCGCAGCCTCTAATTCTTTGGCTTCTTGATTGAGAATTTTGGCGAATTCCCAGGCGAGTTTTTCGCGGCTCTTATAGTGGCTATCATAGAGCGTATCGATCATCGTCATTGGGCCAGGCAGTGCCCATTTAATGGGTTGCGTGGTTTGCTGACGTAAAAACTTGGCATCTTCAACAAAAACGGGCTTTTGGCGAACCACGGCACCAATGACTGTCGGCACACTCGCGTCATAGCGATTACGAATTTTGACGATCTCACGTTTCTCAAAATCAACACCGCTGAGGTGCTCAATAAAGGTCGTGACAAAATGTTGTCGCGTTTGCTCACCATCGCTAACAATATCAATCCCTGCCTGTAGTTGATCTGCTAGGCTCAAACGTAGCGCATCTTGTTTGCCCTCAATCAATTCTTCACCTTGTAATTTCCAAGGGGACCACAGTGTCTCAGGCTGCGCCAGCCAAGAAGGTTTCGGTAAGCTGCCAGCCGTGGAGGTGGGTAACAATATTTTCATAATAATCGGTGACCTTGTGTGTTTGGTTAATCAAAGAACGTAATTAGCAGACCATTGCTCAAGAATAGCGTGGTATGGTTTGATGAAGTTTTTCTCAGTAAACTTTCCCTGCTCGATAGCCAACAGGCTACGTTCTTCTCTATCGTAAACAATTTGAGTGAATGAATGATCCTGATGATTCAGGCTTGGCTGATAGCATTGGCCTGCCGGAGAATTGGCATTGTAAATCTCAGGTCGGTAAATCTTTTGAAAAGTCTCCATCGTGGCGATGGTGCTGATCAGCTCAAGATTCGTGTAATCACTCAGTAAGTCACCAGAAAAATAGAAAGCTAAAGGCGCGACGCTATTTTGCGGCATAAAATAGCGAGCTTGCAATCCCATTTTATGGAAGTATTGATCGGTCAATGAATATTCATCTTGCTGGTATTCGACGCCTAACACAGGGTGCTGATTGCCAGTCCGATGGTAGGTGTTTTTACTTGAAACACTCAGGCAGATAACTGGCGATTTACTAAAGCTATCTTTGTAACAATCTGAATTTACGAAGCATTTAAAGATATTGCCATGCAGATCGCCAAAGTTATCGGGGGTGCTAAATCCGGGGTGATTCTTATTATGATCTGCCAGCAATACGCTAAAATCATAATCTCGCACGTAGGAGGAGAAGTTATTTCCTACAATACCTTCAATGCGCTCGTTAGTTTTTTTATCGACAATATTGGTTTTCAGTATTTCAATGACGGGGAAGCTATCGCCATTGCCTTCTATATCAACCTCAACGGAAATGATATCAAGTTCGACAGAATAGCGATCCCCTTTGGGGTTATCCCAACTTGCTAGGGAATTGAAGCGATTGTCAATCATCGTTAAGGCGTTGCGCAAGTTCTCCTGGCGATTTTTTCCTCTCGCCAAGTTCGCAAAGTTGGTCGTAATACGCGTGTTTTCGGAGGGGTTATAATTTTCATCGAAACACGTGTTCTTAATCGTAAAGGTAAAATTCTTATTCATTGCGATCTCGCATCCTAATTCTTGATATAAAACCTGAAATTATTGCTTGCTTTGCCAAGGTTTTCAGGTTTTATAATTTTGCAGGTTTCATCTTGTTTATAGTATTGCACAATTTATGCCAGACTCATCGAGTGAGTAAAAGTGATTTAATTTCAATAGACATGAGCCATCTTCATGACTTGGTGTATGGTTCGAGTCGGTGTGGTTGTAGTCGGTATTAAATAACCTGTTTTATGTTTTAGATTCATGTGGTTAGATGTCATTAACTGCATGATTTATGGTAAGGTGCTAATATCAATAGATATAGACCTTAACCCTTGGGGACGACGTATGAGCAATGAAATACCACTTAAATTTTATGACATCACGGATGAGTATGCGACGGAATCTGAAAAGCCGGTGAGCGAGTCAGAACGTGACGCTCTGGCGCGCTATTTCCAACTGCTGATTACCCGCTTAATGAATAACGAAGAGATCAGTGAAGAGGCGCAGAAAGAGATGGCCAGTGAAGCCGGTATTGACGAGTTTCGTATTGATGAAATCGCGACATTCCTGAATCAATGGGGCAATGAATAACGGTTGTTTAGGGTGTTTGGAAACAAGCAACATTGAGGTTGTGATGTTCGCGTCCCGCTTAGGTTGCCATAAGCGGGATTTTTCAATTTGGCTGTGGCAGGGCGATGGGCGTATTTGATTTATATACCCTAAACGCTACTGGCGTGTCTGTGGCTGTAACTGATAAACCCATGCCGTAACCTGCTGGTCTTCCGCTGTAGTAACCACAACCTCAACGCGATCGTAGCCGTCTTCAAATTCATCCAACATTGGCCAGTGCGCTTCGAGATTATCAGATAAAAATAGATAACCGTTGATGCGCGACCCGTGATCATCCAGCACGATCCCCGGAAAATCTGCGGCAGCGCCCCAGCCACGCTCATAAAACGTGCCTGTCACGTAACCCGGCAGCCAGTCTCCACCGATGTTTTCCAGAATATAGGCATTTTCGTGGCCTGGGCGCAGCGTCCCGTAGACAAACAAGCGTTCCATTTTCCCTCGTCAATCAAAACAATGAATACCCAAAGGGTGAAGAATAATGCTCACGTTAGGGGTTAATAACGCGGTTCGCAACAGGATCTTCACCGCTGATGAGCGGGTGCGGGGTGAATTGTGTTTTCCGCATCTGGGGCCGGGGGCAATAGGTACTACCATTGCTGCTGTACTGCATGACGTTAACCGTACGCCAGTCCTTTGCGGACGTACTGCGCATCCGCAATGAGTTCTGCGTCACGATGATGGTGGAATTGTGGTGCCAGGACCGGTATTGAGCAATCCGGTGACTATCAGCCATCCATTCGATCTGGTGTTTGTCGCGGTGACAACGACGTCATTCAACCTGACGCTATTCGTAGTATATTGAGAGCATTGTTTACTATCAGGCTGAGTACATGTCTTACTCCATCGGTGAATTTTCCCGGCTTTGTGGGATAAATGCGACGACGCTCCGTGCTTGGCAGCGTCGTTACGGCCTGCTCAAACCGATGCGCACAGACGGTGGCCACCGGTTGTACAGCGATGACGATGTCCAGCAGGCGTTAAAAATTCTCGACTGGGTGAAAAAAGGGGTTCCGGTCAGCCAGGTGAAACCGCTGCTGGCTCGCCCAGGCACGCGTCGAACAAATAATTGGCTTGCCCTGCAGGAAAGCATGTTGCAGCGGTTGAAAGAGGGAAAAATCGAATCCCTGCGCCAGCTGATTTACGACGCAGGCCGCGAGTATCCGCGTACGGAACTGGTCCGTGAAGTATTGCGTCCGCTGCGCAGCAAAGTCTCGGCCAATATTCCGGCGATGATGACCCTGCGCGAAATCCTCGACGGCATCATCATCTCCTACACGTCGTTTTGCCTTGAAGGGGATAAAAGAGCGCCAGGTGATAACTATCTGATTACCGGTTGGCATCTGAGCGATCCGTGCGAAATTTGGCTCGAAGCGCTCATGCGCACCGGTCAGGGGCTTCGCATTGACGTCCTTCCCGTACCGCCAGCCACTCTGGCACCAGAGATTTTCCCGGAGCGAAAATGGCTGCTGGTCACCACCGGTAAACTCACCGCGGCTCGCAAAAAACAGATTGACCTTTGGCAACAGCACGTCGCTTCCTTAGACGTCATTCCTCTGTAATTCCGCTTTTTTCATCTCGCAATCTTTCACTTCGCTGCCACCTGCAAAGGTGGCGGGCGGGTGACGCCGTCTAAGAATAAAAAGTTTCATCTGTAAAATAGATATAAGTAATCTATTGAAATTATTATGAAATAAAAAATAACCCCGTTAAAACTTGGACAAATAAAAATAATTGTGTAGATTTTAATTGTGCGATTACGCCACGTTGTTCAAAGCCCAGGTGAGACTCATGAACACATTGTCATCCGTCATCAACCGATTTGTGGATTACTACGCTAAGCTGGATACCCAGCAGCCATCGGCGCTGGCCGCGATTTATCATCCGGATGCTTCGCTTATCGACCCGTTTGGTGAACATGAGGGGCTGGTTGCGATCCAGCGTTACTTCACCCATCTGCTGGCTAATGTTGAGCAGTGCCACTTTTCCATTGACCCTTCCCTCAGCAGCGGCCATCGTTTTGCCGTAACCTGGACCATGCACTGGGCCCACCCGCGAGTTGCTGGGGGAGACGCACTTACCCTGCAGGGATGCTCAATCGTGGATATTCAGGACGATCTGATTATTCGTCAGCGCGATTATTACGACGCCGGAGAGATGATCTACGAACACCTTCCGTTACTGGGCTGGGCGGTGCGCGGTGTGAAAAGGAGGGTGCGTTCATGAAAACGGTCCTCATCACGGGTGCAAGCTCTGGCATAGGCGAGGGGCTCGCAAAATCCTGGGCCGATGACGGCTACCGCGTCATCGCTTGCGGGCGAGATCCAGACCGGCTGGAGGCGTTACACCAATACAGCCCAAACATTACGGTTAGGTCGTTCGATATGACCGATCCTGAGGCCTGCCGTCAGGCGCTGTCCAACTGCGCTGCCGATTTGGTCATTCTCTGTGCGGGAACCTGTGAATATCTGGATCATGGCGTTGTGGATGCCGCGCTGGTGGAACGGGTGATGACCACCAATGTTCTGGGGCCGGTAAACTGTCTGGCCGCGCTACAGGGGCAGTTGGTTTCGGGAAACCGCGTGGTGCTGGTCAGCTCCATGGCACACTGGCTGCACTTCCCACGGGCAGAGGCTTATGGTGCATCGAAAGCGGCGCTGACCTGGTTTGCCAATAGCCTGCGTCTGGATTGGGAGCCAAAAGGGATTGCCGTCACGGTCGTCTCGCCGGGCTTTGTTGACACGCCACTGACCCGCCAAAATGATTTTTCCATGCCCGGTCAGGTGAGCGTAGATAGCGCTGTGGAGGCTATCCGTCGTGGTCTGGCTAAAGGGAAAGGTCACATCGCATTCCCGGCAGGTTTCAGCCTGATTTTGCGCCTGCTGGCAGGGCTGCCAAATTTTCTTCAACGCGCGTTGCTGCGCAGGATGGTGCGTTCATGAACATTGCTATTATCGGCAGCGGTATCGCCGGGTTGACTTGTGCCTGGCGGCTGGCCGGACACCATCAGGTTACGCTTTTCGAGGCCGAACCCACGTTAGGTGGACATACCGCTACGGTTGATGTCACCACTCCGCAGGGGGCGTATGCCATCGATACGGGGTTTATTGTCTATAACGACCGCACCTATCCGCGTTTTATGGGCCTGCTCAGCGAGTTGGGCATCCGTGGGCAAAAAACGCAAATGAGCTTCTCCGTGCATAACCCAGAGAACGGTCTGGAGTATAACGGTCATACTGTCGCTTCGCTGTTTGCCCAGCGCCGTAATCTTGTCAATCCTACATTCTGGGGGCTGCTGAAATCGATCGTACGTTTTAATCGATTGGCAAAAGAAGCGTTGGCGGGTGAGGTGGACGAGAGCGCTACGCTACAGACTTTCCTCGAACGGCACCATTTCAGCGGTTTTTTCGCCCGTCATTACATCTTGCCGATGGGGGCCGCTATCTGGTCGTCGTCGCTTCAGGAGATGCGCCGCTTCCCGCTACCGCTGTTTTTGCGTTTCTTTGAGCACCACGGTCTGCTGGATATCGCTCATCGTCCGCAGTGGTACGTGGTACCCGGCGGTTCGCGGGAATACATTCGCGCTATGCTGGCACAACTGGGCGATCGCCTGACCCTTCATCTTAACGCGCCGGTGCAGAAGGTGATGCGCCACGACGGAGGCGTTCAGATCCAACTTGAGGAATCGAGCTATACGTTCGATCAGGTGATTTTCGCTTGCCACTCCGCGCAGGCATTGGCGATGCTTGACGAGCCGACGCCGGCCGAGCGTGAGGTGCTGGGGGATATCGGCTGGCAGCGTAACGAGGTGGTGTTACACAGCGACCCACGCTGGTTGCCGGTGCGCCAGCGCGCCTGGGCCAGTTGGAACTATCGCCTGAGTGAGCGTGAACAGGATAGTGCCTGTGTCACCTATAACATGAATATTTTACAAGGGTTGCCAGAGGGTAGCCCCCTGTTCTGCGTTACCCTGAACCCAGAAACACCGATTGATGAGCGCTATGTCTGGAAGCGTTTTGTTTATGAACACCCGCTGTTCAACCCCAAAAGCTGGCGCGCACAGGCGCGGCGCGGTGAGATTAACGGCTTTCAGCGGAGCTGGTATTGTGGGGCGTACTGGTACAACGGTTTTCATGAAGATGGCGTACGTAGCGCACTCGATGTGGTGAAGGGGATCGCCGCCGCAGGAGAGGGGAACTGAAATGAACAGTTGCCTGTATCAGGGGGTTTTACGCCATCGGCGGCTCCAGCCGAAAGTGCACCATTTTCGCTACAGCATGTTTATGGCTTGGCTCGATCTGGATGAACTCGACATGCTGCCATCGGCAGGCATCCGCCGTAACCGATTTGCCGCTGCCGCTTTCCACGATGCGGACTATCCGCTCGGTACACCGCTCAAAGAGAACGCCCTTGACCGGCTTGAAAGCCTGACCGGCGAGCGACCTGATGGCCGGGTTATGCTTCTGACCCAGTTACGCTATTTCGGGTTCCACTTTAATCCGGTCAATTTTTACTACTGCTATGACCACATGGGCATCCTGCGCTGGATACTGGCGGAGGTGCGCAATACCCCGTGGAACGAGCGCCATTACTATGCGGTCGATGGTCATGCGGTCGATAGTCAGGAGACCCGCCCGCTGGAAAAGGCGTTCCACGTCTCCCCCTTTAACCCGATGGACATGGTTTACCACTGGCGTTTCAACAGCCCCGGTAAAACGCTGCATATGCATATCGAAAATCATCAGGAATCCAAAGTATTCGATGCCACGTTGGTGCTGCGCCGTGAACCACTGACGCGCGCAAACCTGACGTCACTTCTGCTGCGTATACCGTTGATGACGCTGAAAACTGTGTTCGCTATTTATTGGCAGGCGCTGCGGCTATGGCTTAAGCGTGTGCCGCTGTACAACCATCCCGTCAGCAGGAGTGAACGCTCATGACCGATCCCGTCTTTGCGCTTGAACCCGACATCCCGCGCAACGCTCGTATCGCGCGCTGGCTGCTCTTTCGTTTGCTAAGTGGTATCCGCGAGGGCGCGATCACGGTACGTGAAGGGGCGCAGACTTTCCATTTTGGCGATGCTGACGCCACACTGCGTGCCGACGTGCAGATCCTTGTCCCTGGCGCGTACTGGCGTTTGCTGACTGGCGGTAGCCTCGGCGCTGCTGAAGCCTGGATAGACGGCGAGTGGGAGACGAATCAGCTCACCCCGCTGTTGCAGATTCTTGCGTTCAACAGCAAGGTGCTAGAGCAGATGGAAAGCGGCTTTCGTCTGCTCGGCAGACACGTTGAGCGGCTTCGCCACTGGACGCGGCGCAACCATCGGCAGCAGGCGCGGGAAAACATCGCTGCCCATTACGACCTAGGCAATGAGTTCTACGCCCATTTTCTCGATGAAGAACTGCTCTACTCCAGTGCGCTGTTCACCGCCGACGAGCAGGATCTTACCCTAGCCCAGCGGGCAAAGATGGCCCGCCTATGTGAACAGCTGATGCTGACGGCCAGCGATCACCTGCTGGAAATCGGCACTGGCTGGGGGGCGATGGCGGAGTTCGCCGCTCGTCATTACGGCTGCCGCGTCACCACTACCACGCTGTCGCAGGAGCAGTACCACTGGGCGAAAGCGCGGATTGCCCGCGCGGGGTTGCAGGATCGGGTGCAGGTCCTGCTGTGTGACTACCGCGATCTGACCGGCGAGTTCGATAAGCTGGTGTCGGTCGAGATGATAGAAGCGGTAGGGCAACGCTACCTGCCAGCCTTCTTCCGCACCTGTCAGGCACGTTTGCGCCCGGGAGGAAAAATGGTGATTCAGGCCATCACCATTCAGGATCAGCGTTACCGTGACTACAGCAAAAGCGTCGATTTTATCCAGCGCTACATCTTCCCTGGCGGTTTTTTGCCAAGCATTACGGTGATGAGTGAGCTGATGACGCGACACACCGATTTTGTCGTCCGCAATCTGTTCGACATGGGGCCTGACTACGCTCGCACGCTGGCACAGTGGCGGCAGCGGTTTGTACACGCCTGGCAGGATATTGAAAAGCTCGGTTTTGATGACCGATTTCGTCGTATGTGGCTCTACTACTTTGGTTACTGCGAAGCCGGGTTTAACGCACGTACTATCAGTGCGGTGCAACTGACCGCGGAGCGCGTATGAAGCGCAATGTGCAGGTCTTTCTGATGGCAATAGCGTTCGATCTCTACTGGACGCTGGTGGTGTTGTTTCGTGAACGTGGCCTGTTTTTGTGGCTTGCTCTCGCGATACTGGCCTGCCTGATGCTGTCGCCTGCACACCGTCTTTACGCTCTCCTGCTCGCCGCGGCGGGGAGCGGTCTTGATGCGTTCTGGGTGTGGACGGGGCTGATCGACTTTGACGGCGACGTGCTGCTGCCGCTGTGGATGGTGGCGCTGTGGTTGATGTTCGCTACCGTCTGGACTGAACTGACCCGCACGACAACGCTGCCAGCGTGGCTACTGACGCTGCTGGCGACCTGTGGCGGGCCAGTGGCGTACATCATCGGTGATCGTCTGGGCGCGATGACCTTCCTGAAGCCTGACATTATCGTCGCCAGTTGGATGGCGTCGGGCTGGCTGATTCTGATGCTGTTTTTCCACATTTTGATGGGGAAGCGACAATGAGAACCGCGTTATTGATGTTGCTGTGGCTGACGGCCATCACGCCCGTCGCCCATTCCGCCGACTGGTTAAGCTGGCGCAAAGTGGGTGATGCAACCCTAACCTGGGGGCCGTTCACCGTCTATACCTCCCAACTGCTCACGCCCGACGGCCGGTATAACGGTCCGGAGCAGGAGCAGGCGTTGATTATTACCTACAAACGCAATATCGATCGTGACGAGCTGGTTGATGCCACTCGCGATCAGTGGCAGGCGCAGGGCATTCTGGCGCGCGAACCACAGAGCGAATCCTGGCTGCGTATGCTGCATTCCCTCTGGTCTGACGTCACTCCGGGGGCGCAGCTGGCCTTTGTGTTTAACGGTAAGCAAGGGCAATTCTGGTACCGCGCCTCGGCGTCACAAAAAAGTTTTGCCCCGCTCGGTCCGAGCCAGCCTGCAACCTTCAGTACATGTTTTCTGGCCATCTGGCTCGATCCTCGCACGCAATATCCCGAACTGCGTCAGCAGTTGATTGGAGGTAAAAAATGAAACGTATTCTGACACTGTGCCTGATGCTGGTAATGCTGACAGGCTGCAGCACAGAGGTTACTGACTACCGACACCAACAGCCGTCGCTAGATATCTTCCAGTATTTTCAGGGGAAAACCGAAGCGTGGGGCATGGTGCAGGATCGCAGCGGTAAACAGCTGCGCCGCTTCCACGTCGATATCACCGGTAACGTCATCGGCGACACGCTGACGCTCAACGAGCATTTCGTCTATGACGATGGTGAGCAACAGCAGCGCGTGTGGCATATCCGGCGCATCGCTGCCGATCGCTACGAGGGTACCGCGGGCGATATTGAAGGTGTGGCGACAGGTCAGGCTGCGGGTAATGCTTTTAACTGGCGTTACAGTATGAACGTTAAAGCTGACGGCCGTACCTGGCTGTTACACTTTGACGACTGGATGTACCTACAGGATGGCACGCATCTTTTTAATAAAACAGAGATGAAGAAATTCGGGATCACCGTCGGGACGGTCACGCTTTTCTTCACCCGAAATACGCAGTAAAGAGGGGAGTGCCATGACTATTCAACCCGTCATTGGGATCAGCGGATGTTTAACCGGCTCTGCGTCTGGTACAGACGGCTGAAGGCGACATACGCATGCGCTTCAGCCATGCCCCACACGATGATGTAACGGAGAAAATGGCCGACTTCGCCGAGACTTACCTCTCACGTTTGGGACAACTGTCGGGTTTTATCGCTTGTGCCAAATCGCCGAGCTGCGGCATGGAGCGCGTGCGGCTGTATGATGAAAAAGGCAATCGCGGGCGTAAAGAGGGAGTTGGTCTTTTTACCGCTTCATTACTGGAGAAATACCCGTGGTTACCGGTTGAAGAAGATGGTCGCCTGCACGATCCGGTGCTGCGGGAGAACTTTGTCGAGCGTGTTTTCGCCCTGCATGAGCTGAACACTCTGCGTGCCAACGGCCTCACGCGGCGCGCGTTGCTGGACTTCCACAGCCGCTATAAACTTCAACTGCTGGCACACCACCAGGCGGGCTACCGTGAGATCGGGCCCTTTGTCGCGTCGCTGCATGAATGGGAAGACCTAGATGATTTCTTTGTGGCCTATCGCGAAAAACTGATGACAATCCTGAAGAAACCCGCTTCGCGGAAAAATCACACCAATGTGCTAATGCATATTCAGGGTTATTTCCGTAATCAGTTGACCCTCCGCCAGCGTGGTGAACTGCGCGAGGTGATCCTGCACTATCGCGATGGACTGTTGCCCATCCTCGCTCCACTTACGCTGCTGAAGCACTATCTGGCCGAATACCCTGACCGCTATCTGCTAACTCAACATTACTTCGACCCTTATCCGCCAGTACCGCTTTCGGACGCGATTTCAGATGCCCACTTCTTCGGATAATCCCGACCCAGTTAAGCAACGTTTCCGCATACCAGCTTTCGTGGGCCTGCCTGCCGCTCAGGTAAATCCCGCCAGGGGGGCGCCAGAGCAAAGCACCCAAAATATGCCATTCATGACATATCTGTAATCAGGATAATCCACACTCGAACTGGATATATTCACAGTTATTTATAATGGGCGACACAGTAGCAACGGTAAGATTTTGCGAAATGTCTTGTGAAGACATACAGCAGATTGTGATGGATTACTTGAAAACTTTTTGATATCAATGGGTTTGATAATATAACCTACTCTTATCAATTCTCATCTTGTTTGGTCATACCCTGATGCTTAATTGACCATGCCGATCTATCGTTTCACTTCCGAAGGTGCCTAGATCTGTGTACAACACAATATTTTTATGAATTAAAAGAACTCCTAAATATAAGGTATATATAAATAATGGGTTGATTAAGGACTTTGGTAAAAATATCGATCTTGAGGGGGAGTGAAAAAATCTAACCATACGAATTGAGCTACCATAGAAGTTCCTACGCATAAGAAAATAGTATTTTACTTTTCCAAGCATGCATTATTGCAATATGCATAATAAAAATTCTTTGCTTGAGAAGTATTAATCATAGATACCTATGATATTCTTTTCTAGTTTTATTAAATCAGAGGTTCTGTTATGCAGATCATCCCAGTCAGCCCTGAACATATTCCTGATATTCAAAAAATCTATGCGTGGCACGTTGTGAATGGTATCGCTACGTTTGAAACGATCCCTCCTACCATTGAAGAGATGAAAGAGCGGATTACTAAAGTTCAAGATGCTGGAACGCCGTGGCTTGTTGCGTTAGTCGATGGTATTGTTGTTGGCTATTGTTATCTTGCGCCATACCGACCACGTCCAGCCTATCGTTTCACACTCGAAGATTCTATCTATATCGATCCTGAACAACAGGGGAAGGGTATCGGGAAAGCATTGCTTACTGTAGCTATCAACCAAGCAGAAGCGTCTGGATTTCGTCAGTTAGTTGCTGTGATTGGTAATAGTGAAAACCGTGGTTCTATTTCTTTACATCGTTCTCTTGGTTTTGAACTGACAGGAACCTTAAAGTCTGTTGGTTTTAAACACGGACGTTGGGTTGATACTGTTATCATGCAAAAAATATTGGGTAATGGCGATACGGATTTACCAGGCGCGTGAGATATATTTATTTTTTAATAAATTAAGCGCTTACCCCACGTAGTCTATCACATGTGAGCGGTTAAGTTAAATAAACTAAAACGTGAAAAGTAGAATGGTATGAAACCGTGTTCTGGTCTAATCCCATCGGACACTTAATTTTGAGACAGTATGGTCAATAAATTAAGAGGTCTATATGAGTTTAAAAAAATCACATAAGAGTTATCCGCAGGCATTTAAAGATGAAGCCGTCTTGATGGTGCTAAATAGCTTCTCATATTACCGCTCCACTTTAGCCAGCCCATGTTGATTGCCGGGAAACGGTGAGGCGACATTCATAAACTGATTTACTCGTTCAAGTAACTGCCACATATAACGGCACTGATGATTTCTCGTTATGGTTTCATGTAACGACAACCACAGCCGCTCTATCGGATTCAGCCACGGTGAATACGTCGGCAGGAACAACAACCGGAACTTCGTATTTTTTCCCAGCCACTTTTTCACCTTGTGGCTTTTATGAATGATGTAATTATCAACGACCAGCGTAATGGTTTTCGCTCGCCGATATGTCCGCCGTAATGTCTCTAACAGGTTGATAAATAAATCAGAACTCTTGCTACTGCCGCTGACATAATTGACGCGCCCCGTTCCCGCATGCAGCGCGCCGGCCAGATAATGCTTCTGATTCTGTCACGGCGTGACGATGCGTTTCTGTTGCCCTTTGAGCATCCAGTCCGCACCGATTTTCGGGTTCAGGTCGATATCGACTTCATCCTGATAAAACACTGGATGTTCCGTCTGCTCCTGAGCCAGTGCCTGCTCGATGACAAGCTGCTTTTCCTTATAGTGAGGGTCTTTGATTTTTAGCGTCGGCGGTAAGTGTCAAGGTAGTTGTCACCCCTGGTTAAGTTAAGCGGCCTGTGTTTCCCGCTCCGGATTCAGTGTTACCGGACCTTCCGACTGCCAGTTTCTCGTTTTGCCTGACCAGCGCTCCGGGTGCGCTTTCTGTGCCGTCCGGTACAGGTCATCACGCTGCTTCAGCAGGACATTATCTTCGCCACGGTGACGCTGTCCCGGCGTCACATATCGTATCCCGCTGTGACGATGCTCTTCGTTGTACCAGCGGGTAAATTTATCCACCCACTGACGAGCTTCAATCAGCGTTCTGAACCCCGACGACGGCCACTGTGGAACATATTTCAGTGTCCTGAACAACGACTCTGAATATGCGTTATCATTACTGACACGGGGTCTGCTATGAGACGGCGTGATATTTAGCTCATGCAGTTTCATCTGCAGGGTCTGTGATTTCATCGCTGCCCCATTATCTGCGTGCAGTACCAGTGGCTGACGCCAGCATCCCTCACGCATCACACTGCGTTGCATTAACGCTGCTGCCTGTTCGCCACTTTCCGTTTCATGCACTTCGTAACCCGTGATTTTCCGGCTGTACAGGTCGATTATCATATACAGATAAAACCAGCGACCGCGCACTACCGAAGGTAACCAGGTGATGTCCCAGGACCACACCTGGCAAGGCCCGGTTGCCGTGAATGTTGTCGGAACTGATACCTTTTGTTGCCGTATCTGACGCCCCCTGCGATGCACTTCACCTGACCGCCGTAGTATCCGATAAAACGTTGACTCACTGGCAAGATAAAGACCTTTATCAGCCAACCGTGGCACAATTTGGGACGGTGGAAGGCTGGCATATTCCGGTTCATGGCAGACATCCCTTATCCTGCTTTCTTCCTCAGCACTCAGTTGGTTAAGCGGTACCGGCCTTATCGCATCGGGTCGCCGGTCACGGGAAGAACGCTGCCAGCGACGCAAGGTCCGCAGACTCAGATTGACTTCACGACAGGCAATCATCAGCCGTGCGCCCGATGCTACCGCTTCATTGATCCAGATGATGAACTGTTTCCGTTCATCTTCCGGCGTCAGTCGTCCTCGTCGGTTTCCCCGTAGTAGTCCGTGAGCTTTTTTCGCAGTACCAGTATGGCAGCCGCCTCCGCAAGGGCTTTTTCTTTACGGAGAAGCTCTTTCTTTAGCTGTTTGTTTTCTTTCTGACTTTGCTTTAAGGCTGCTTTATCACCGGGATTTTCAGTTTGCATAAACCCCTGTTTCCACTGAACAAGTTGCTCCGGATAAAGTCCTTTTTTACGGCAATATTCTGCTACTTCGGCCTCACTGAGCGTGGCCGTTTCGACTATCACGGCAAAGCGCGCTTCTGGTGACCACTGGTCTGTTGTTTTCTCTGCACCGGGCACGGGTTTTCCCTCTGATTTGGCCTGATTACGCCAGTTATAAAGGGTAGCTTCGGATATTCCTTCCATCTGTGCAACAGCAGCAACGGTCATATTGTAGGGGGGTAGCAGTTTTGCCAGTATGCTGGCTTTTCGTTCAGGGTAAACACGTTTCATTTGTCATTCCATCACCCTCGGTTTCTTTTTCATAGAGGGTGACAACTATGCTGACACTGAGGGGTCGGTGCAGCTCTGCGCCAGACCATGCCTGCCTGTTTCAGATAGCGGTGCAACGTGGAGCGATGAAGCGTCACACCGAAAAGCCGGTTAACGATGCAGGCCAGTAACTCCGTACTCCAGCGCGAACGCAGCCAGCCGAAATCTTTCGGAGAGCGTTGCACCAGCAGCGGCAGAGCCTGAAGGATATCGGCAACCGGCCAGCGTGGGGCGCGTCCGGGCTTTAGGCTTTTTAGTCCTTCAATGCCATGTAAAGTAAACCAATTTATCCATCTTCCGACGGATGAGCGAGCGGCACAGAGCGTGTTGGCAACCTCGGTGACGGTCATACCCCGATGTAGCATCAACATGGCAATAATCCGTCTGGCATGGTTTTTATCATGGGTTTGCTGGGCTTCTTTACGCATCAGTCGTCGTTCTTCATCAGGAATTGCTGCTATGATCGGCATGACTCAGTCCGGTTGGTGGTTTGTGATGTTTGGCGATTGATCAGATCGCTCAACTCGGACTGAGTTCCCTTCCAGTGATCTATTATTCTGAGAAACTATTTAGAATAAATAATGTTATTGATTTGGTTGTTTTAAATCTGAACTTGGCTATATCTTATAGGCTTTTGTGATCAGGGCGTCCGCATGAGTGATCAACATTTAACCATTGACGTTAATCCAGCCATAAGAACTTGCTCCAAGAACACGGGTTTCATCATGCAGCGTTTTTGTTTCATCGGTACGCTAATCTTCGTTGGCTCGGCTCTGAGCATGTTCAGCGCCATGTGCCTTAACCCTGCCAAGTTTTCTGCGGCGTTTTCTCGGTAAATCTGGCAAGCATCCTCTCGCATACTGACATCTAAAATCCAATGCATGGACTCGATACCCCAATGGGCCCGTATCGCATCTCCGGCCTGCTCTGGGGTTAGTTTGGCTGAACTGATGTAGTAGCGGTACTCCAACTCTGGCGCTTTGCCTTTTGCTGCGCGGTAACTTTCGACCATGACTATGCTGGTTAGCCCGAGCCAGGCAGAGAAATCCCCAACCATATCACTGGCATCCAGTACATGGTAAGTGCGTGCCTCCACTCGGCTTTTCTGCTTCTCAACTTGAGATATGCCCCTGTCAATTGGCGCGCGCCGATGTGGGGTAAAAGCGGCCTGTATCGCTGCCGCTAACTTGCCTTGATTGCCCTTAACTGCCAATAAGTAGTCGCCACCTTTGCTCGTAATCGCCTTGGCAATCTTGGTCTGACAGGCCATCGCATCAATTGTCACGATGGCACCTCGCAAGTCCAACATCTGAATCAGCGCGGGTATCGCGGTGATTTCATTGCTTTTAGCATCAGTTTTAAGCTGGCCCAATACGAGTTGGTTGGCGCTGGCATAGGCACTTACCATATGGATGGTGCTTTGCCTGTCGTCTCTGTCATAAGAGCCGCGCAAAGTCTTGCCATCAATAGCGACGACTTCACCACAGGTTAACTTGTGCACGGCTTTCATCCAGGCGAGAAAACAATCGCGGAATTCAGCGGGCTCAATATTTGAAATTAGGCGAGCAAAGGTATCATCAACGGGCACACCTTTTTCAAATAAGCCCTGTTTAAGGAACCAGTCATGATGGCCGAGAACGTACTCACGAATGTCAGTCCAGCCCTGGCCTCCCGCTATCACTGCGCAGATTGAAGCAAACAAAATATCAAACAGTGGGTAATCCACTTTTGCGCTTTGTCGTTCATCGCGGATGATACTGAAATGCGCTTTGATGGTATCTAAATTCATGGTCACTCCTCAAAAGAGGAGCATAAGATCATAGTCGACTCGTCAGGTCAATGTTGACGTCGAATTGTGCAAAAAACGTTCATGATCTTGCCCTGCTTTTGTGATTGACCAATTCCGTTATCTTTTTTTAACCCACGGCAATATCTTTTAATTATATTGAAATATCTCGGTAACCCCTTGTGATTACTCATATTTGTAAATTAAAAATGTTGTTGTTTTTAAGATCTATACATGACTCATCGATAAAGGGTGTGTTTTTGATTCAAAGAAGATTATTTCAAAAGTAGAGTCAGAAAAAAACTCCTTAATATGACTAATGAAAACAGTTTTATTTTCCTCTCTCATTCCAGAAAAAACACTTATGGCTAATTTGCTAATGGAACTTGATTTTATAGCTTGTAAAATATGTTCGTCATATTCTGTATCTAGCCCATGACCAAATACTAGTAAATTCCCACTCAAGTTAATAAATTGATTGTAACAAAAGTTCAAGTAATCATTTTCACGAATTCTTCTTAGTTTTATTTCGGACTTTCCTTCGGAAATGAATAGTGGTATGCTGTTTAAGTCAGTTTCATCAATGATTTCTTTAATTGACGTTTCACCTGTTGCTCTGACTTTTTTAATTATTCCATTTGGTTCAGTCCGCAAATGAATCGCACCATGTAAATAAAAAATAGGTGTTGCACATCCCCATAGATCTGTATTTTTAGGGTCGAATGTGCATCCATCACCCCAAAAGTAATCACAATATCCTGAGAAATTACTGTTCATTATTGACCAGTAAGGAATTAGATCATAATTAGTTGTAAATATTTTCCTATAATTAGATAATGCTTTTTCAATTTTTATTACGTCTACGTTATTATAATCAACATGGGCAATGCGAACAGCTTCTATAAGAGATTTTCTAACATTAAAATACAATGATTTTATTGCATCAACATTCCAGAAATTAACCAAATAAGCATGATAAATGACTTTTAAAACCTCTTCAAAATTAGTTGTTCCAATTTTATCTTCAGAAAATAATTTACGGGCATGAGGATACATTCCCACTTTTTTGTCATCTATAACACTCAGCAACGAATCATACCGAAAGTTAGGGCTAACACCTATACTAAAGCCATTACCTAATAACAAATTATCCCAATTCCACTTCTTAATATTATCCCAATCGTCGATCATAAAATTTCCATTTTTCAGAAAAAACTAAAATCATGCTATAATTTGATGGCTTCTATGGTGCATTGCCTTACTTAGGTCTGACTTGCTTTTTCAGCGGTACGGTAACCGTTACCCTCCCCAATTGAATAATTTTTTAAGATTAACACCTATACCACTAAAATTTGGCTCAAGAATTAATGCATCTGCAAATCTATTTCCATTACCTTTTTTGAGAGTTTTCACAACATCAAATCCAGTTAGCTCTTTTTTTAGTTTAATGTCGTTAAAAATGGAATTTATTAGTCTTATTACATCGTCTGTTGTCTCACAAACCGCTTTTAATGGTATCAGCATCAATTGATCATCAATTTCATCTGCTTTACGGCTTTCATTGTTGTGTTCACGAAAGTATGACGGAGTCAAAGTTGAAATCATTACGGCTGGCAAAACAGATTCACCATCTTCACCATTAATCGAATGCCAAGAAAAAACCTCATTCGCAAAATGTACAGGTTCAATTCCTGAGATTACCATTGATCTTGATTCAGATGCCTTTCTTGCCATATTTGTAAAATTGGCAATCAGAGTGTCAGTTAATGGTTCTTTCCACCCATAATCTAAAACGTAAATGAAGTAGTCCCTTCCATCTACAGTGTTAGGTAAATTTCCCAAATTGTGAACGTGAAGACCCATTTTTACCTCTAACGAAAATAACGTTTACATTTCGCACATAGTCGATCTGATTATGCTCAGAACGGTGAAAATTCTAAGTTCGATTTGAATGATACCCCTGCATTACTAAATAGCTTCGTGTAATAGCACTACACTTGGAAGTGTGCGGCCTCCCGTCAGTGTTGGCCTCGCACGATGAGAAGTGAAGCATCAATGTGCGAAGCTATTTAGCGATTACATTAGCACATCTTTATGCGCTATCCGTGAGCTTGATCAATTTATCTCTTCTGCCCAAACTCAAACGGCCTAACCATCTCGTTGCTGTTAGCATCCAGAAAATCAGCCCACCATTGCAGCATCAGGCGGCGTTGCTCAAGGTGTTTGGCCTTGTGAGTGTAGGCAGCGCGAACGTTGTTCTTTTCCATGTGGCTCATCTGAAGTTCAACCACGTCTTCAGGCCAGATACCCGATTCAATCAACGCACTACACGCCAGCGTTCGGAAACCATGACCACACAAATCGGTTTTTGTGTCATAGCCCATTTTGCGTAGTGCTTTGTTGATGGTGTTTTCACTCATTGGCTTCATCGCATCATAACAGCCCGTCAGGATAAAGCCGTCATCACCGTTAACATCATAGGTGAGGTCTTTTAGTTCTTTCAAAATTGCCAGTGCTTGATCGCATAGAGGAACATAATCCTTTCTGCGCATTTTTGCACCACGGCCTGAATGCTTGATCCCTTTTATGGCTTCACGTTGTTCAGGGATAACCCACAAAGCGCTTTTGAAATCGATCTCTGACCATCGGGCAAAGCGGAGTTCGCTGGAACGCACAAAAATCAGCAGATTGAGTTTTATCGCAAGTAGCGTCAGTCTGCTACGGCCTTTATAGGCTTCCATACGCTCCAGCAGAGTAGGTATCTCTTCCAGTTCGATAGCGGGGCAGTGTTCCGTCTGAGGCTTCTGAACCGCGCCTTCCAAATCATAGGCCGGATTGAAACGGATCATCTTTTGCTGGACGGCATAGCGCATAATGGCAGTGGCGTACTGTTTCACCCGCATAGCGATTTCCAGATAGCCCAGCTTTTCTATCTTTTTGATGGGAACCAGCAGATCGCCTGTATCCAGTTCAGCAATGTCCTTGTTACCGATGTCAGGAAACAGATAGGTTTCAATACGTGTCCAAACAGAACGCTGATAATCTTCCGACCATGTGGTTTTGGTGGCAAACCAGCTTTACCAGTATTTTTACCAGCAAAAGGGTATGGCTTCGAGTGTTTTTTGGTGAACGAGGGTGAACCTAAAGAAGGGGATAACCAATTGATAAAAAGCAAAAAAGCAGACGTCAGTGAACGTCTGCTTTCTTTAAATTTGGCTCCTCTGACTGGGATCGCCTTTGCCAGTAACTGGCTAATATGTAAGCTAAACCTGAAAACTCTCCTTGTCAAGACCACCAGAATGACCACCTTTATCAAAAGTGAAAAATTTGAGTGAAATTATTAAGAAATTACGCCTTGTCCAGCAGCCTATTTGAGTGGAATGATGACGCTAGTCTTCCATGCTTTTGCTATCCTCCGCTCATGTTTTCATGTCGTATAGATAAGGCTTCACCTAATCGTGCTAAAGCGACGATAGCTATACGATCGAGAAGTGCAGGGTCAGCATCAATTTCACAACAGAAAAAGGTTTTTCGATAAAAGTTATTACTGATTTTCGTAAAGTGATTACATTTACTGTCGTGATTTTAATAAAGTATCAAAATTAACCATGCTATCGATCTATTAGTATACGATAGCATGGAGTTGTATTGAATTTAGATATTTATTTACCATCGATAAGAAATGGATTGAAACTTCCTGTAACCACAGATAACCATCGCCAACAGATGTAGTCGAGAATACTATTTTTTAAATCGTCAGATGTCAGTAAACCATGTGCTACTTTGTGCCTGAGGTTTGTGCCCGAAGAATCAGTAAGTAATTGTTCTATTTCAAAAACAAACTCTCTAATGAATATATTGGAAATTTCTGATTTTTTCATAAGGTTTGGTAATGAGAGTTCATCTTGACAGCCTTTATTAGTGGTAACCGTACTGATAGAGCGTTTTTTTAAATGATTCCTGACAAAAGATTCATATTGTGGAGTGAGAATAAATATGGCGGAAGTAATATCTTCTTTAAGCCATCTTTCGAGGCCAGTAAATAAAAAAGGCTTCATTTTTTCAGGTAAAATATTGGATTTCTCTACCAAAACTTTAAGTGTCTCCGTGGTGTTAGAAAATTTTGTAACAATTTTTCTCAGCGAAGCATTGAAGATTGCACCGTATACAGAATAAAATAATGTTGTATATTGAGTGTTTTCCTGATTGTGTGATATTGTCCTCCCATCATCTGATATTGTAATTTTTTTGAAAAATTTTTCAAAAGATTGGTTCGAGTTTTCTTTATCATTAATATAATCTAACGGATGGATGTCTTTAAATTTATACTGACCGAATAATGAGAGGGCTTCACTGGCTGAGTCTGTCCTTTCAATCATTTCGGAAATTTCTTCAATATAATCATTAATCTGCATAGTGACCATTTCACCTTTTATTACTGCGTTCGCTTTTACTCTGTTAATCATTATTTCAACATTATGACTGTTACAGCCAATCTCAGATAAAGCATTTCTGGAACTATTGTTTTTATAGTTTTCAGCAAGAAAACATAATTGAATCTTTAATCCTTCAGTTATATCTCTTTTCTCAAGTGTCTCTATCGACTCGATTAAAAATAAGATGTTTTTTACTATCTTGGCATTTAAAGAAACGATGTTATTTGAACATTCAATTTCTTTATAAATACGACTAGCATGTTCCGAATAAATGTTTACATTTTGCTGCATACTTAATAAAAGTGGCGAGAATTTTTTATTTTCTTGAATTATATTAATCTCTCTTTCAATTAATTTAATAGGAATATCTGAAATCAACTCAGCAAACATAAACTTAGTTTCACGTTCTAACTTTTTATCTATGGACAGTATGCTATACACTTCAAGATATGATATTTTTTTGTTTTTAGTTAACTTTATTAAATCTTTTTTTATTTTTTCCCTGTGAGTGCTAAATTTATCGCCTTTTATATTGCATAATAACATCGCCATTCGGTAAAAAAACAAAGATTCTTCGCTTTCATTATCAACTATCGATTTGTGTGACAAATAACATTCAATTGCCATCAATGAAAATTGATTGTTTTTGCTGAAAAAATAAAGCACATCACAAATATAAGCTTTAACAATTTTTCCTGGGAGGAATGACAATGTTTCTTTTAATAAGTTTATTTCATCTTGAGAAAGTATGCATTCATCTTCCTTCATAGATATTTTGTCAGGATATATGTTTATCCTGTGGTGATGAATTAAAAATGAGAACGTTTTTTTAAATGTAGAAGCAATAATAATTAATGCTTTGTCATCAACCTCTTTAATATAAAATTCAAGTTTCTTAATTGGTGTGAAGTCTAATTTGTGATTGATGTTTATGATGGAGTAATCGAATCTATCGATAGCATTTGAAATGGAATGATTATTGTTCATGAGTACTATCCTTATGCGAAAAATTTATCTTAAAATCTAACTTTCAAACTCAAAGATGGTATTACAAGCCGTAAGATGTTTATGCGGTTCAGCTGGATTAAACACCATCACAGGATCAACGATCGTCAATGCGTCGTTTTTCTTCCTAAGGACACTTAATAGCTCCGACAACAATGTAAGGGAAGGCGAAGGATCTGATATATAACCTCTCTCTTCGTGATAAACATTATATATCGTCACTTTACGCTCCTAAGCAGCGGGCAATCCAAGCTTGTCGAAGAATGCTCGATTACGTTCTTTGGCCGCTTTCACTAACTGGTCAAAACTAATTACTTCAATATAGGCATGAGAAGGTTCATTATAACCGAAATAGCCCATGCCATCAGATGTGATCCGCAGATTGGCTCTACGGCAGCGCCGGTGCATGGATTCAGTGAGGTCACTCAGCACATAACAATAGCCAGGTATATCATTGTTGCCCGGAATCGGGCGACCTGATTTTGTAGTTACTTTGCCCTCACGTATCCGATCTAAATAACTGAGTGCCTGATCAATAGGGTCTTTTTCTTCACCTTCTCGCATATCATTACGCATGGGGCGTTTGATTTCGATAACGGTAATGGCTGCAAGTGGGAAGTTGCTCTGGTCGTTAACAAGAAGTGGATTATCGAATACTCTTAGGCTGAGCAAGTCTGGCTCTTTTGTTGAGTCATTACCAGTGATTGGCATCGAATTGAGCGTTTTATCAGAAGCCAAATAGTTATGAAATGCCAAGCGCTCATCGATTAGCCAAAGGTTACAAGAGTCTAGGAAAACCTCGACGGAATCCTTGCGCATAGGCATGATTAGTTCGTGAATCATATCTTCACGGGCGTACTTTCCGTCCTCTAGTCGCTCAATAGATTTTTGTAACAGGTCGATAATAACCTTGCGGTGTGAAACGTAATTGGCAAGATCTGATTTTTTAATGTCTCCTGCTTTGCGTAGGTAGTCGCCTAACCGTTCTTTATATTCTTCTACATGCTCCTTATTCTGAGGCAGCATGATGTCATGGCCTTCGCTCACCAACTGACGCTCCACCTCATACCACTGAGCATGCAGATGTAACTCCAGCTCTTTGTCTGATTTTTCTGGGTCAACGATCAAAAATTCTTCTGCAACATAATTGGCAATGGGGCGATAGCGTGGAGCATGATTGTTGATAAAATCATCCACTCGTCTGCGGCCAGCCGACACGTTTTCTGCCAGAACATCTTGCAGGTACTCTTTGGTACGAATCAACACGGCTTCTCTAATGTCTTTAAAGCTTACTTCGTTGAGCATGTCCTCAACATCTTCAGCAATATCAAACGATGTACGCTCACTACGCACATGTTGGTTCAGGTAGTCGGAGGATATGTAGCATGTATAAGTAAACTCACCTGAAACGTCAGAAATTTTTCCGTACAGTCCAGGAATTTTTCCTTGAATGGACTCTTCTTTAACCAGCCGATTAGCTGCGCAGAGTGCCAGTTGGTGTTTTTTATTAACGGACGCACGAAATTTGATATGAGTTAATTCGAATTGGTAGCCACGAATTGTAATTGTTTCGAGAAAGGCGCTGGCATGCATATGCTCTTGGAGCAAAAGATCTAGGTCAAACACTTCGTCCGCGTCTTCTAGAAGTATCTTGGATGCGCTTCCCTGTCGTACGAAATACCATAGAACATGTTCCAGCAACTGATTGGCTATGGACTGGCCTTTTGCAGGAACCTGCTTTCGAAAGTTTTCATCAAAATCAAGCAGTTTTATAATAGTGCCAGGTTTTTGGTATGTGGCTTCTAAAACCGTTTCACCGTGGACTCCCGATTTATCGTCGAAGCGGAATATGCGTTTTTTAAGCCCACCATCAACATCGAAAAAGTGGCTTTCCACTTCGACCAGACCAAACACTTTGAGCCACATCAGGCGGCCAACACCCCTGCACCCCTTGTCAATTTTGTGGTCAGAATCTAGGGTTTCAAATGATTTAAAGTTGGCTTCGTCAAAACCACAGCCATTATCAATTATAGTGAAGCCGATGATTGGCGATTGGGATTTTGCGTCTAAATCTAGGCTGCCTTGAGTGGTGCGATTGATGCGAAGAACAATCTTTCCGTCAGTGGTATTATTAGTCTCCTCAATAGAATGAATGGAGTTTACCACCGCCTCAAATACTGGCATTAGGCCGTGACTTTTAGGTAATGAAGTATTTCGTAAGCGGCCTTTTAAATTTGTTTGTAGGCTCACGGCGCAGCCTCCTCTTTTTCATCGCTATTGTCGAGAAACTCGTGCAGTTGCTTTAACTTGAGTAAGAGCTCATCAAATGTGGTGATTTGTACGTTCTTCGAATTACGCCGGTACATCTCAAAAGACTTCTTCTCGTCTTCATCACTCGGCATCGTGCCAATTACTAAAATACAGTGAACAGCATATGATTCAATGTCATAAATTCGATTATTATTTTTAATCGTGGCGATATTTTTCTGTAGCTGATAACACTGATCGAGTATTTGTGTTACAGAGCCGGTAAGTTCTATGGAAGCGCAGTATACTGAACCTCGATAGGGGTTTTGTTCAGTAACGCGGAAGAAGGTTTTTTGATTTCAATGAGAGCTAAGTTGTTTGTTATACCATTTTTTATTAGATAGTCCGTGATTTTTTCGCCATCCCCAGTCAAACGTTTGCCGCCAACACTTGCTTGGTCTGATATTTTTATTGCCGGGTAGCCGAAAGCAAGACTCAAGATGAATGGGTTCTGATTGAAGAGCTTCTGCCAGGTATCTTCTTTAGTCTTTTTGCTTAGCAAGTCTTCATAAGAACCAATCAAACGCTCTAACGAGACCAACTCGATATCATTTTTCAACTTGGCCAAGGTGAGTGAGTCGGTTTGTTTTACAACTGATTTGTCTTCCGTGACCATACTCATAGCTGCTTGCTTATCAGTATCCGTTATCTTGATCCGAAGCATCTTGCTAATGGCGTCATTATCTGTAGGCAATGTTTTTTGCACGTTTCCCAAACGATGGGCGATATGGTTGTAAGCGGCGGTTGCTTTTGTCATACGGGCAACTTTCCTTGCTCTTTCTGTAATGCGGTTACAAGCACGGCGCATTTCATCATAATCATTTAAGTTAAGAACAAAACATTCATAATCAGTATCACCCGTTTCCGTCATATTAATCAGAAGGCATTGGTGATCCGTATGCTCTTCAATAGCTGAAATTATCGTACGATATTCTTTTGTCAATCCTAGACCATAGCGAATGTCTTTGATAAAACCTGCGGGCAAAAATTGTAAGCATTCAGATACCTCGCCTTTTGTATAGGGTGCAGAGTCAAGGTTAACTTCAATACCAATTTCATTTATTTGGTCATACTTCTGGTTTAAGTAGCTCGGATGGGTGGTCAAGGTATATATGGGGAAAATCGAGATAAATCCATCCTGACCGCTAAATAGAGCAATCTTTCTTTTATACTTACTGGGATCAGCCGAGTCTATTCCTGCTTCTTCAAGCTCACTTATACTCGGAAGATAGAATACTTCCGTGCAGTTAGGGAATATTTCTTCAATCTCAATATTCAGATCTTCAGGGCTGAAATATTCTGGTAATAGCTTGGCCATATTCCCTCCTTAGAGCTCGCCTTTGAAAGCAGAATCGAGAATTGATGCTTTTAAGCTTGCTAAATAAGTCAATTTTCCATCTAGTTCTTTACTTACTTCGTCAGTCTTCTCAACCAAAGTATCAAGAGATTTACACATAGACACTTGTTCATCTAATGGTGGTAAATGGAACTCAAAGCTAAATAAATGGTTGCGGTTGACTTTTGGCATTCCGGCTCGGCTGGAGCCTTCTATTGCATATTGAGTAAATTGTTCAGATAACAGAAGATAGAACAAAAAATCTCTCGTCATCTTTTCCCTAACAGGTGTGAGCGGATAAATATCTGCACTACAAATACCAGATATGATTGGTCTAGCGACTTTCATTAAATAAGGTCGGATCTTGTTATACAAAATCATACTTGTATCAAAAGGAAATTTTCCTGAAATAAGCTTCTCTTCTCTTGCTGTCTTTACGTTTATTAGTGAGCCGCTAAACTGTGTGATGTTAGCCCCACCAACATGGAACATATCTAAGTACTGTTCTTCCTTTGGGTCGCATAGTTTTGAGGTAATTTGGCAAACATCATTCAATCTAACCCATTCCCAATTCTCACGCTGGGTCAGCATTGAGTTCAAAGAGCTTTTCAACAGGGTATCAGCCAGTGCGATGCTTTCCTGCAAATGCTCAATGGTGGTGTCGATCCGGGTGAGTAGTGCATCAAGTTTCTCGACGATGAATTTTTGTTCTGAAATCGGAGCTACTGGTACTGGAGTGCTCTTTAGTTTTTTAATATTTGTTCGAGTAATTGCTGCACCAGAAATATCTCCCAAGAGAAAGTTCTGCCCAACATGTGACTGGAGGTAATAGTTCAAGTATTTAGGCAAAATGATTGAACGTTTTTGCTTGATTAATGCAACACTAGACAAGAGAGAAAACGGCTCATCTAATTCGTTTAGGCAGCACATTCCAGTCATCGCACCATCTTTTGTTAATAACTGATCTTCAACTTCAGGGGCGCATCTTGCGTAAATTTCATTGTGAATTTCTTGATCAATATATGAGATATCATCCAGCTTCATTCCTTTTTTTTTGATATTCTTGGATGTAACGTATTTGAATCTGCCTGGTTCCCATTCTGAGTATTGAACCTTAGGGCTGTGATGGGTTCCGTCAGTAATCTTTTCAGATACGTCATCAAGGGTTTTCCAGAACCAGTTTTTAGGTAGCAAATATTGTAGCTGTTCCATGTTTACTTACCCGCCAAAAGATCTTCAATTTCATCTAAAAAACTAGATACCAGCTTTTCTTTTATGCGAATTTTTTTAAGGATATCGCTTGGCGCTAAGTGCTCGGCATCTTTCTGTTTGGCTGGATTTTTGGCAGATAAGTCATAATCTTCAGCCAACTTGCTGGCTGAAACCGTCCATGAATACTCTGTGGTTTCTCGGCTGCTATACAGCGCAACAAACTCTTTTAAGTGGTTGTCGGTGATGGGTTTGTTTTTGGTGAGTTTTTGTTCTGGCTCACATTCGTAGTACCAAACATCACTGGTACCGCCGCTTCGTTCAAAAAATAGCACGTTGGTTTTTACGCCGGAATACGGCAAAAAAACCCCAGCAGGCAAGCTTAAAATGGTGTGCAGGTTAAAGTTTTCCAGCAACTCTTGTTTAACCTGTTTAAAAGCGCTGTTGGTTTGGAATAGCACACCTTCTGGCACCACAATCGCTGTTTTGCCGCCGCTTTTCAGGGTTTTCATAAAGTGCTGTAAAAACAGCAACTCAGTGGCATTGCTCTGAATGGGAAAGTTTTGCTGAATTTGTGACTTTTCTTTGCCGCCAAACGGCGGGTTTGCCAGAATAATGTTGTAACGGTCTTTTTCCTGAATCTCGCGAATATTCTGGGTCAGGGTATTACCGCGGAACAGATTGGGCGACTCGATACCATGCAGGATCATGTTCATCATGCCCATGACATAAGCCAGCGAGGTCTTTTCATAGCCGAAGAAAGTATCGCGCTGAATGAAATCCCATTGCTCGGTGGAGAGTTCATTCTTTTTGCTCTTCAGGTGCTCAAAGGCTTCAACCAAAAAACCGCATGAACCTGCCGCCGCGTCGTAAATACTCTCACCGGGCTTGGGGTCTATCACCTGCACCATAGCTCGCACTACAGGGCGAGGGGTGTAAAATTCACCCGCATAGCCACCAGCATCGCCCATGTTTTGCAACAAGCCTTCGTAGACCAATGAGAGCTCGAATAAATCGGACTCAGACTGGAAGTTCAGACTATCCACAATGTCCAGCACTTCGCGCAGGGTATGACCAGAGGCCACTTTGTTATCCAGATATTGAAATATCGCGCCAATTTTGTAGGTGAACGACTTTGGGTTTACGCTATTTACTGTTACGTTGGCAAAGCTTTTCAGGTAAGGGAAAAGCTGACTGTTCACATAATCGGTAAGGTCATCTCCTGTTTTGGCGCGCGCCAAATCCAGCTTGCCATCGGCAGTCTTGGGGCAAGCCCAGGTTGTCCAGCGGTGTTCCTCATCCAGTACGGGTTGATAGCCTTTGCCGGACAATACTGCTTCGTCTTCTTTTTCGGACTCGTAATCATCGAGAAACTTTAGGAACAATACCCAAGAGGTTTGTTCTGTGTAATGCATGGCACCGCTGATACCATCGTCACGGCGCAGAATGTCGGTAATGCGGCCAATTTTTTGTTGTAGTGACATGTTTAAAGTTTTCCGATAATAAAATTGTACATATTAGTGATGTCTTCGCTGATTTCGGCAGGCGGAATCAGATCGATATAGGCTTGTAGTTTTTCAGGATCTAAACCTTCGCCGTTGGTATTAATTAGCGGGTTAATGGTATCTTTAACGTTGAGCCTGCGAATATCGTCGTTATCACTAGGGCTATTGGGCTGTAGATGATTGCGCAGAGCAATATCACCATTGTTAATTTGACTGAGAAGATTGTGATGCGCCAAAGCAGTGTATGAGAGTAAATAGTTTTTGATTTCTCTGCGCTTCCACGCAAGTAAATATGGTGCCACCCTCATTCTTTGCGGCCACTGAACTGCATTGAGCAAGTCACGGTATATTTGCCCGTTCACTTGTACACCATTGGTCGCGTTCCAATCCAATACTGCCTCATCCCGATCGCAAATCATAAATATTTTGGTTGTGAGCAGAGGAGACTCTATCTTGCTCAGACTATGTAGCCAATCGATCTTACGTTTGCCAAAGGTCTCGCTTGCTGTTGTATAGCTTGAAGACTTTTTCATGGCATACACTGTGGATAGCCGGTCTATATCTAAGCCTGCATGTGCTGCAAGTTTGGTAAAGATAACCCAATCGTTGTAGTCATCTAACAACGCTATATTTGGTAGCTTGCCACATACCTCAAACTCAACGGATTTTGCGCGTGAAAGTACACTCAGGCGATTGATCAACTGTTTGATCTTGTTGTCTTCGCTGATCCGTCCTTTTTCCACGACTTTCAGGTGCTCAATACGATTCTCTTTTGCCGAAATAGAATCGAGCAAGTGTGTTGTGGTGATTGCATGACCTCTTATGCTGTGCAGAAGCGCCCAAAGTTTTTCGACATTTTTATAGTGAAGATGAGAGTCTGCTTCGTCAAACAAGTACAATGTGCTGTCAGAGTCAAAGAGGTCAATTAGCGCATACAAAAACAGGAGTTGGTATTCGCCATCGCTAAATTGATCCAACTCAAGATTGTTGTTGAATAGGAGTTGGCAACGTGCCTTATCGATAAAGTAGTTGTTATCGGCTGCTTGAGTAAAAAAAGCCACTTCCGGGTCCCAATTAGTAACCATGGCTTGGGGATTAGGCTGACCAGCTTCAACTTCATCATCTCCGGCCTGAATTTGCCTTGGGTAGTCGAAGGAAACTCGGATTAACCCATTGGCTGTGAGATTAACGGTTCGCTTTCTTAGAGGTTCCTCAAACTCATATTCACGAGATATTAGGTTGGTAATAAAGCTTTCCAGGGAGCGAAAGTATGGCGTTCCACGTAGTGTATCGGCTTCACCGCTTTCTTCACGCTTAAGCGCATCCTGCACACGTACGATGTAGTTTTTATCAACTTTAAAGGCACATTTGAAGATTGTGCTGATATCGTCTTTATCTGGCGACTCGTTAACATAATCATGTTCAACCAGAAAAGAGCGTACCTTGCCATTGCGTTTGATAGCGGTAGCTAAAAAGATCAGCAGCTTTGACCATGATTTGTCGAAATAGAAGCAGTCAAGATTGAGGCCGCGCCCCGCATGCCTTTCTCTTTTTAAATAGGCACTAAACTTTGCGGAGTAGTTCTCATTCTGTCCGGAGGAGAAGCACACGATCTTAAGGTTTTCGTGGTCTCGGCCTGTTAACCGTTGTTCAAATACTGACTGTAAGATACTGGATTTACCAGAGCCGTTCTCACCAATCAGCGTCGCTACTTTATCAATGCGTAGTATCTGTGCTTGCTGATGTAATGGGTTAGGCTTTAAGTTCAGTTCCATTGGTTAGCTCACTTGGTAAAGCTGGTGTTGTAGTTGTTTGAATGCGGCGAGTAATTGCGCAGGTTTGCCGCCAAATGCCATGGAAGCATCTTTGGTAGTGCCGAGGCCGGAGAGTTCAATTAGTGCTGGCAGGGACTTGCGTGCCAACTCTGTAGTGCCGGCTTGTTCATAGCGTTTCAGGACAAAATGCAGGAATTGCTTGGCCTTTTCCTCTTTGTATTGATCAAAGAAGGCGTTATTAGTCCGTACAGCCTCAGCTCTGGATCTGCGTGTAGCCATGGGTTGTTCAAACGCTAAAAATGCTAGTAGATCGAATATGTCGCAGTCGTCGGCCTCGAACATGCGACGCAGAGCGGATAGCTGCTCTTTGTCAAAGCCACCTTGTATCAGTTTGGCCAGCAGTTGTTCGCGTAGGTCTGGATCTGACCAGATGTCTCTGAGTTCATCGACACTTTTGAATAGTCCTGGCAATTGTTGAATTAGCCGTTCAACAAACTCCTGAATCGAGAGAGGCTTACCGTTCTCGTCGATATAGCGGGTTTCTATATCGATGA
The DNA here is from genome assembly GCF_003382565.3 of Pectobacterium aquaticum. Lineage (NCBI taxonomy): Bacteria > Pseudomonadati > Pseudomonadota > Gammaproteobacteria > Enterobacterales > Pectobacteriaceae > Pectobacterium > Pectobacterium aquaticum. The sequence goes on along the minus strand of NZ_CP086253.1, from coordinate 2,783,773 downwards.
CTTTGATCTCACGGTGCTTACCGAGTTTTACTTTCAGTCGTGGGTGTGGCTCGCTTGGCTCAGATTCTGGCCTGTCTCCGCCTTCTGGTGGCTCGGGTGAATAGGGCGGCGGCGTAGGTTCTCTGGTTCCGCCTGGCTCGGGAGCTTGGGGCTCGCCATCCCATTCTTTGTCATAGAAGTTATTAGTCGCACCACGAAAATCCACGATGGTGAAGTAGTCTTTACCGTCGAACACACGGGTACCACGACCTACAATCTGTTTGAACTCCACCATTGAGTCTATGGTTCGATCCAACACTACGTTGCGTACGTTACGGGCATCAACGCCGGTAGTGAGCATTTGTGATGAGGTAATAATAGTAGGGATGTTTTTGTCGTTATCCTGAAATCTTTCCAGTAGTTCGCGACCGACCTTGCCTTCGTCACTGGTGACTCGTACACAGTAATGCGGGTCTTTAACTGCTTTGTATTTGTTGATCATGTCGCGCATGGTTAGCGCATGATTTTGATTCTCACAGAAGACAATAGTTTTATCCAGCGGGTTGATGTTTTGCAAAATAGCTTTTGCAACCAGCTCAGTGCGTTCATCTACAATGATTTTGCAGTCGTAGTCTTCGACCTGATACAAATCTTGACCAGATTCACCTTCGACGATGAAATCATCTTTGGTGAGCACTAATTCATCCAGATTGGTTCTAATGCGCTTAACCCGGTATGGCGTTAGAAAACCGTCGTTGATACCGTCTTTGAGTGAATACATATAGGCGGGCTGGCCAAAGTATTCATAGGTGTCCACATTGTCCGTGCGTTTTGGTGTGGCCGTCAAACCCAAATGCACGGCGCTACTGAAGTGATCAAGAATGGCTCGCCAGGAACCTGCTTCATTGGCAGCACCTCGGTGACATTCATCAATCAATACCAAGTCAAAGAAATCTTTGGGATAAGCTTTATAGTAGCCATCAATGTTTTCCCGTTCCGAAATCGCCTGATAGATCGCAAAAAAGATGTGCGCATTGGTAGGCACCACGCCATTGCGCTTGCGGATTTCCTCACCATTGATTTTGATCAGGTCTTTTTCATAGGGATTGAAGGTGTTAATGGCCTGATCTGCCAGTATGTTACGGTCGGCCAGAAACAGAACACGCGGTCTGCGTGAACCGGGTTTTTCGCGGTTCCAGCGAGCCTGAAATACTTTGTGAACGATTTGAAAGGCAATGAATGTTTTACCAGTGCCAGTAGCGAGTGTGAGCAAGATTCGGGATTTGCCCTCACCGATTGCATCTGTAGCGGAATGGACTGCCAGTTCCTGATAATAACGCGCTTGCATTGCCCCTTCCAAGTGAAACGGGATGTTTCTTAGTTCTTTACTTAAACCCGTCGTTTCACCGACATAGCGTTTTTCCAGCTCGACAGGTGTTGGGTAGAACTCAATGTAGCCGCCTTTGCCTGTTTCCAGATCGAATTCGTAGGTTTGCTTACCGTTGCTTGAATAGACGAAGCGAACACAAAGCTTTTTCGCATAGTCGATGGCTTGTTGCAGGCCTTTCGTTGGATGCTCGGATTCTTTTTTAGCTTCCACGACGGCTAGATAGCGATTGTCCTTATGAAGCAGATAATCCACAAAACAACGCCGCCCACGCACACCACCTGACAACTTTCTACCGTCGGTGAAGTAATGCTCCCGAATGATATTGCTTGGTTGCCAGTCCGCTGCACCCAAGGCTGGATCGATATAGTTTGCACGGGTATCTGCTTCAGATGTCATCAGGCCATTCCTTAGTCATTTGTGCTCGGCACCAATTCCAATAGCTCACCAACAGTGCAATCGAATAGTACGCAGATCTGCTTAATGGCATTTAGATCTACCTTCTGTGCCGTCTCTTTATAGAGCAAGGTCACTGTGGCGCGGCTGAGCCCAGTTTCCCTGGCAACGTCTGCAATGCGCAATTTGTGTTCGCCCATCATTCGGGCGAGGTGGCAGCGGATCATGGCTGTGACTCTGGGTATAGGGGTAGCCCAAGATAATACCATGACTTACTGATTTAAAGAGCATTTTGTGAGTTGGAGTTGAATTTTATAGTTCAAACTGCATTTTGGTGCATGGTGCTGATTTAGATGCACATCATATTGGTCTTACCAAGGATAGTGGACATGCAATTAGGTGACTTATCGTTTTGGGGGAAGGTCATACTGCCAGCTCAGGTCTAAGCTAATAACAGCTATTCAAACCCCAAAACCATTTCACCGCTGCGGCCTAAGGGGCGCTATGCCCGGCTATGCAGGGTCAGTTTTTTCTCCCGTGTGTTTTCCGTTCCTCGTATCAGCTTGCGGTTAATCGTTTCCCAGCACAACCCATCCCGCAAGGGTAAATGGCACGCATTCTGCGCCCTTGCGGGCCCCCTCAGTGTCAGCATAGTTGTCACCCTCTATGAAAAAGAAACCGAGGGTGATGGAATGACAAATGAAACGTGTTTACCCTGAACGAAAAGCCAGCATACTGGCAAAACTGCTACCCCCCTACAATATGACCGTTGCTGCTGTTGCACAGATGGAAGGAATATCCGAAGCTACCCTTTATAACTGGCGTAATCAGGCCAAATCAGAGGGAAAACCCGTGCCCGGTGCAGAGAAAACAACAGACCAGTGGTCACCAGAAGCGCGCTTTGCCGTGATAGTCGAAACGGCCACGCTCAGTGAGGCCGAAGTAGCAGAATATTGCCGTAAAAAAGGACTTTATCCGGAGCAACTTGTTCAGTGGAAACAGGGGTTTATGCAAACTGAAAATCCCGGTGATAAAGCAGCCTTAAAGCAAAGTCAGAAAGAAAACAAACAGCTAAAGAAAGAGCTTCTCCGTAAAGAAAAAGCCCTTGCGGAGGCGGCTGCCATACTGGTACTGCGAAAAAAGCTCACGGACTACTACGGGGAAACCGACGAGGACGACTGACGCCGGAAGATGAACGGAAACAGTTCATCATCTGGATCAATGAAGCGGTAGCATCGGGCGCACGGCTGATGATTGCCTGTCGTGAAGTCAATCTGAGTCTGCGGACCTTGCGTCGCTGGCAGCGTTCTTCCCGTGACCGGCGACCCGATGCGATAAGGCCGGTACCGCTTAACCAACTGAGTGCTGAGGAAGAAAGCAGGATAAGGGATGTCTGCCATGAACCGGAATATGCCAGCCTTCCACCGTCCCAAATTGTGCCACGGTTGGCTGATAAAGGTCTTTATCTTGCCAGTGAGTCAACGTTTTATCGGATACTACGGCGGTCAGGTGAAGTGCATCGCAGGGGGCGTCAGATACGGCAACAAAAGGTATCAGTTCCGACAACATTCACGGCAACCGGGCCTTGCCAGGTGTGGTCCTGGGACATCACCTGGTTACCTTCGGTAGTGCGCGGTCGCTGGTTTTATCTGTATATGATAATCGACCTGTACAGCCGGAAAATCACGGGTTACGAAGTGCATGAAACGGAAAGTGGCGAACAGGCAGCAGCGTTAATGCAACGCAGTGTGATGCGTGAGGGATGCTGGCGTCAGCCACTGGTACTGCACGCAGATAATGGGGCAGCGATGAAATCACAGACCCTGCAGATGAAACTGCATGAGCTAAATATCACGCCGTCTCATAGCAGACCCCGTGTCAGTAATGATAACGCATATTCAGAGTCGTTGTTCAGGACACTGAAATATGTTCCACAGTGGCCGTCGTCGGGGTTCAGAACGCTGATTGAAGCTCGTCAGTGGGTGGATAAATTTACCCGCTGGTACAACGAAGAGCATCGTCACAGCGGGATACGATATGTGACGCCGGGACAGCGTCACCGTGGCGAAGATAATGTCCTGCTGAAGCAGCGTGATGACCTGTACCGGACGGCACAGAAAGCGCACCCGGAGCGCTGGTCAGGCAAAACGAGAAACTGGCAGTCGGAAGGTCCGGTAACACTGAATCCGGAGCGGGAAACACAGGCCGCTTAACTTAACCAGGGGTGACAACTACCTTGACACTTACCGGGCCGGAACGATGCCGGGAAAGCGAACCGTCAGGCGATACGAAGACGAAAATCACACCACTGACGGAGAAAAAACCATGACTATTTCCCTGCATACTCAGACTAGCGCCCCTAACACCGCAGCGGCGACCAGCGTATCCCCGCTGGAGCAGTCAGGCTCCTCAAAAACGAAATTTTCTAAAGCCAAAACCGATATTTATCAGACTGTCACCAACAACATCATTGTAGCGCTTGAAGCCGGTGTAAAACCGTGGTCTTGCCCATGGCAACGAGTGTCTGACATATCTGGGTTGCCTTCCAACTTCGCAACCGGTATCGCGTATAGCGGAATGAATATCATGCTGTTGTGGTGCAGCGCGTCAAAACAGGGCTGTGGTGATTCACGCTGGATGACTTACAAACAAGCACAAGCAGTAGGCGGACAGATTCGTAAAGGTGAGCACGGTACTATAGCTATTTTCTATACAACCTTAGAGAAGGAAAACGAAGACGGTGAAATCGACCATATCCCGATGCTGAAAACCTTCAACGTGTTCAATATTGAACAAATTGATGGGCTTCCGCTGACAACTGAAACAGTTAACTCAGAAGCAATCTTTGACCCGTTGCCGGAGGCTGAAAATCTGTTCCGAAAGAGCGGCGCAAACATCATCGAGAAAGGGCAAAATGCCTTTTTCCAACCATCAACTGATGAAGTCTGGCTACCGGAGCGCCATCTGTTTTCAGATGCGGCTAATTTCTACGCTACTGGTCTGCATGAGCTGGTTCACTGGAGCGGTGGTAAAAAAAGGCTTAACCGTGAAATGAAAGGAAAATTTGGCAGTGAGGATTATGCGTTTGAGGAGTTGATCGCCGAGTTGGGAAGCGCGTTCCTGATGGCGGATCTTGGGATTGTCGGAAAGGTCCAGCACGAAAGCTATATTGCTTCCTGGCTGAAAGCACTGAAGAACGACAAACGATTTATTTTCAAAGCCGCTAGTGCGGCATCAAAAGCGCATCGTTATTTGATGGATAAAGCTTGAGGGCAAGGTAAGAAGCCGTAAAGGAATGCGGCTTTGACCATATATTTCTGTGGGCAGAGTCGTGGTGGTGTTAAAGGTATAACCTCCCTACGAATTTTTCGTGGCACTGTGTGTCAGGAAAAATTCGCAGGCTGCGGGGGCGGGCGGCAAAGAGCCCGCTCATCGCTTTAGATGTATTGGCTCAGACTTGATCTGGCCGTGAGAACACGATTCAGTATGACAGTCGGTAACGAGCGAAGAGCGGATCTTTCAGACACTGGTGCGTCAGATAGCGGGAAGCTGTTCAAAAATGAATGCAAGGGACATTATTGCTGCGATCACATCCACTTGCTTCGATGGCGATCTAAGAGCTGTTTTACGCGGAGGAATAACTTCCAATTGGCAGAAACTTGATATAGTTCTACAAATGAGTGTTATGGATAATTGCTCCGCAATAAAAACTTGAAGCCTTAAAGCAAGGGAATAAAGTACTAATGCTGCAGATTTTAGGTGGTAGCCACTGATATTTAATGATTTAAGTGGGGAAAGGCATGGAGTTGACAAAGGAATCTGCATATCAAGCGATTGCAGAGTTTTTTACTGAAAAGCCGTTTGTTTTATTTGGCACAGGAACGTCATGTGCACTTGATCTAAATTTCGGGATGCCAGCACTAGAGCGTCACCTTCGAGACAAGCTGAACAGTGGCATGACAGATGCTCAGACACAACAATGGCAGCAAGTTGTATCTGCACTCGATGTGGGTAGCCATGATTTTGAATCCTCTATGGACTTCATAAAGGACGAGGCACTGACCACTCGAATAGTTGAACTAACTGCCAACTTTGTTGCTTATCACGACAACGTTCACGCTCATCAAATCATTTCAGGATTACGTGATTGGCCCGCTGGTTCATTACTGAAAAAGCTCGTAGAGACACTGCCCCAGGCCGATAAACAACTTCACGTCGCAACGCCCAATTACGATTTATTAGCTGAGTACGCTTTTGTTCGACACAAGATTCCATATATTACGGGGTTTTACGGGGGCTTTCTTCAACGTTATGATTGGAATGAAGCGAAAAAATCAGTTCAATCTATTCATAAAGGTTTAGGCAAGCCGAGACAACTACCAAGAATCGTTGAATGCAAACATGTTCGATTACACAAACCACATGGCTCGTTAAATACGTTTGAATGGGAATCTCACCTTATAGAGTGTAATAGCTGGATTCTCAACAAACCTGAAGGCGTTGTGCGGGCTATGATCACTCCTGGCACAGCAAAATATCAACGATTGCACAAAGACAGGGCCCAGTTGGCTGAATACGATAACGCTGTCGGAAACCATACCTGTTTTCTTTTTTTAGGATTTGGCTTTAACGATTCCCAACTTGTAAATAACGCATTTAGGATAAAACTTGAACAAGATCAGTGTCGTGCATTAGTGATTACTCGGGATTCAAATCTAAGAATCGAGGAGTGGTTAGATAAATGCCCAAATATGTGGCTTATCTGCAAACAGACAAATTCAGAGAAAAGCAGAATCTACAATTCAAAGTTTGAAAACTGGCTGCATATAGACGACAAGGAATTATGGCGTTTTGACGCTTTCACTAACGAGTTCTTAGGGGGGTAATATGGCTCTTTTTACTTTTAATGATGACAGCTACATACTTGGCAATATTCGTGAAGTTGACACCAGAAAAGTAACCATTCTGGTAAATAGTGATAAGGATCTGCGTAAGGCCAGAGTTGGGCAGCTTGTAACAGTGCAACTCAGCGGAGCAACAGAATGTTGGCTCATTGGCATGATTGATAAAGTTATCAAAGCAGTAGTCACACATCCCCTTACCCTAGAAGTGCAAGTAGATGATGCTGACGAGATAGACGCTTTTGAAGATAGCGTAGTCAACACAGTCAAGATTACGTTAATGGGCGGGGCCCGATGGGATGCAATTGCTCAAAAGTATAAGTTTTCAAGATCTCTAGATCACGTTCCTGAAATCGACTCAACCTGTTACATACTTAAAGACGCCCACCTAGAAGAATTCATGCGCGTGATTTCTGAATGTGGCAATGGAGAGGACTCGCTTGAATTGGGTTCTTATAAGCTTAATGAAAATGCACGCGCTTATGTTGATGGCAATAAATTATTTCAGCGACATGCTGCTCTACTTGGTAGCACAGGTTCAGGTAAATCGTGGACTGTTGCTTCGATTCTTGAAAGAAGTTCGCGACTACCATCTTCAAACCTAGTGGTGTTCGATTTACACGGTGAATATAAAGAACTTTCCTATGCGAAACAATTGAGAATACCAGGGCCGGATGAGGTTAATATAGATGATGATTCACTACTCTTCCTACCCTATTGGTTGCTCAATTCAGAAGAGATTCAGTCATTATTCGTTGACCGAAGTGAATTCAGTGCGCATAACCAAGTTGTGGTTGTCCAAGATGCAATTACCGAGCAAAAGAAAGCTTTCCTGCAAGCGAATGGTAGAACTGATCTGTTGCAGTCTTTTACACTCGACAGTCCAATTCCATATTCTCTAAATCATGTCATTGAAAAACTGAAATATTTAAATGAAGAAAAAGTCGATGGATCAAGAGGTCCTAAAAACGGTCCATTCAACGGCGAATTCTCTAGGCTGCTAGTTCGCATGGCAAGCCGCTTAAACGACCGACGCTATGGTTTCCTCTTTAATAGTCCTGATAAATTCAATCAATACGATTCGTTGAGCATGATTGCTGAAAAACTGATGGAATTTGGTGAGCAAAAGCAAAGTATAAAAGTAATCGACTTTTCAGAGGTTCCGGCCGATATACTGCCAGTAATCATTGGGTTGGTTGCCCGTATCATCTATCAGGTTCAATTCTGGACTGATCCAAAGAGTCGCAGACCAGTTGCCTTTGTCTGTGATGAGGCGCATCTATACTTACCAAGAAAAGAAGGTAACCCAGTTGAACGCAGAGCGGTAGAAGCATTTGAAAAAATCGCTAAAGAAGGACGTAAATATGGCGTTGCGTTGATGATTGTAAGCCAGAGACCTTCAGATGTAAGTGCTACCATTCTCAGCCAGTGTAACAACATCATTTCTCTGCGTTTAACGAATGCGGATGACCAAGCGACGGTGCGTAAATTATTACCTGAAAGCTTGGAGAGCCTTTTAGAGGCACTCCCTATCATGGATGTTGGAGAAGCTATGGTTGTGGGTGATTCAGTGCTCCTGCCAAGCAGAATTAAAATTGATCCTCCTACTGAAAAGCCATTAAGTGCAACAATAGATTTTTGGTCTCGTTGGCAGGAAAATGTTACCAATACAGACTTTGCATTAGCAGTAGAAAACATGCGTCGACAAAATAGAACAAAGTTATAACCCGAAACTGCCCCTCGGGCGAGGGGCTTTAGCAGGTTAGGTTTGTTCAAGTCCGTCTTCGGATGGTGTTGTATCCCTCAGAGCATTTTGAAAATAACAAACTCTGACAAGCCCTCCCGTTGATTAATATATTATGATGTCAGTAGCATCCGTTTCTGGCATGAAGCAGTCTAATGCAACATCAGCAGGCTGCTATGAGCGAGGAACGGACGTTAATGCCTGAATCAGGTTGCACCGTAGGCGTCACCTGGATTTACTAGTTAGACAATATTTGGCACTTTATCTTTTATAGTTTTTTTGTACATATCGTAAGGATACATTCCATTAAACTTCATGTTTTTCATACCCGGCAATGACTCTGTAGACGCATGAACAGCAACAGGTGAAAACTTGAATTTTGTTTCATTAAGTTCTATCAGTTGGGCAGGAAATGTTTCTTGGATGAGATTCATCTCGGATGCGCCATATTTAAGCATGAGATGCTTTGGAATTCCTTCAGCTTTCATTAGCATCCTGATTTCAGGACTGATAATGTCTTCTATAGTTGATGTTGTTTTGACAGCATTTTTTACCATGATAATTTCAGGGATATAGTTTTTTTTAGTACCTGTGTATGGTTGCTGCTTCAAGCTGATATCCACTATAGAGAATGGTGGAGCAAATACCCAAGCATGTCCTGCGGTAAATTCGCCATGGTCTGATGACCAGTAGTATGTTGTTTCCTCGTTAGACTTTTTTGGAAAATCAATTGTGCAAGAGCCTTTAATGCAAGCACACCATATACCTTTACGTTCCAGTATACGAGCAAGAATTCCTGATATATCCACACAAGCACCTTGACGACCATTATCTAATAGCTGCTTGCTTAAAATTTTTGCCACATCAAAAATTATACTCTCTGCCTTTTCTAGATACTCATTAGTGTATGGCTTTTCTGCTACAAATTTTGCAAACTTAATCAAGTAGCTTGGATCTCGTTGCTCTTCCTTAATAAAGTTTGGATGATCATAAAAATCTGGTTTATCTGTAGGGATCCCTTTTTTATGAAATTCCTTTTCTAATTCACTGAACATAGATATTTACTCTGATTCGCCTAACGTCGCTAAGACGTGCAGGTTTGTAGTGGAGGCGAAGCCGCAACGAAGAAACTGTCGCCGTGATTGGCATTGTTATGCCCCATTTACTTTAACTTGGATTTTGAGCCCGGCACTGTGGACTGATTGTTGTTGATCAGCTTGTGATAGAAATTCACAGTTACATGGATTGTTGATTTGGTTGACCGTGTAACCATGCTTTTTACTGTAGCCTCCCACCCAACTAAGAACATGAGCAAACGCGGATTTGGAATCCTGAAACTGCTGATGAAAAGTAACCGTTGATGCAAAGGGTGGATTAAATTCAGAGTCGTAAACAAACACCTCTGTAAAAAATGGTGCAGTTCCTGTTGGAGAAATAATATGCAGCTTGTAGAAGACTTTTTTATCCGTGTGAAAATCAACTTCTTGGATTGGAACCATCTGGATTCTCCTTTTAGGCATAATGTTCGCCACATAGGCGAAGAACTTGTTGCAAGTTAAACACAAAAAGTGTGCTATTTCCCCTGCGTTTGTTTGGCTAATTTTTGACCGACACGTTCTTAAGCGACCAGAGTTTTTTCTTTGCAAATAGAGTGAGACCTATAAATGCTCATAATTTCTTTTATAGCCTCTTCACCCTCAGCTATTAAATAGCTACATATTGTTTATTCACATACAATCTCTATCAGCTTCAACTATCTATAATGCATTTTTATAAGTATGGGTGTCTAATAATCAGGAAAGAAACTCATGTTACTGCGCTCACTCCACCTTATTTGTCTTGAAGGTCGTGACGGTCTACCCATACGGCTTAATTTAGAAGGTCTGCTTATTCTTGATAATCTACTTGGTCGAGGTTTTCGGCTTGGTCGTGATGGCCCACCAGAACTATGAGTTGAAAAAAAAGCATAAGCGCCATTTTTATAATCTATGATGCTCCCGTTATATATCCAGCCTAAATATTGACCTGAATACGAAATTATATACTCATTATTAAAAAGATAGGCTAGTGGAGTGCCATCATAGTGATAAAAGTGCTCACCATTACTGTATAGGTAAAAGATGGGCATACCAGTACAGTCATAGAAAGGTATAATTTCGTTTTCTGGGAATGGACTGGATTCGTTAATCATAAACTCTCCTTTGTGTAGGAATCCGGCTGTGCAATGCATGAATCTTTTGTATGGTACACATTTTTATAGCCATAATAATGTTCTGAATTATAGGTAAATGTGACCGACCACCCAGTATTAGATACATACCTCAGTTAGCAATATCTTGTTGTTGACCATTACTCCTTTGGCTAAGATAAGTCACTGTAGCAACTTCCGCTTCTGGCACAAAGTTGCCTATCAGATTAGGTTATGGCCCTGAGCCATAAAAATGTTAGCTCATATCTTAGCTAACATTTTTAGAAGCAGTTACCCGACTTCAATTATCAATATACCTTTCTGCATCGCCAGAACGAGCCGTGGTACTCCGGGCTGCCGCAATACGCCTGCGAGCAATTTTCACATAATCCTCTTCTCGGTCAATACCGATAAAACAGAAACCTTCCATCGCCGCAGCTTTGCCGGTGCTTCCACTCCCCATAAAGGGATCAAGTACAGTGCCGCCCGTGGGAGTAACCAGACGGCAGAGGTAACGCATCAGTGCTGTGGGCTTTACACACATATGATTGTTACCCTCATCGCGGTCCTTTTTGCTGGCTTTCGCACAATAAAAGAACCGACTGGCGCTATTAATTTCCACCTGCTGAGGGGTATACGGGAACATCGCAAATACTGCATCACTGCCATCATGGATAACATTGGCAGGCCAGCGACCATCAGGATTTCCTTGTCTGGCGATACTTCCATCACCTTTACTTCTGCCTCGCCACATATGGTTGGGCTCAGAGCCACCCGGTCCATTTGGATAATCATAGGGTGGTTCTCCTTCTGCCAGAGGGATTCTGCATTCGCTGATGTTCAGAGCACCGGTACCATATACGCCTACGTTGGATGCTAAGGACCCCTTGCATGGCTTACGGGCAAGGGTAATCGGCTCCAGTGCTGGTTTCAACGCGTGGTGAGATTTAGGGAAGCCCGAACCGTATACCCAGCCCAGCATTCCGTCACGTCCAAATGTCGCGTCCAGCAATTTGAGCTGGTCCGGAGACAAACTTTCAATGAGGACCTGGGCAGCATTGCTGGTCTCGTAGATAAATACGATCATGTCACGTATTTCAAACCCCGCATCCTCAATACGCGCTGCCATCCGGTGTTGAGTACGGGATCCCGCGAAAGACAGCAGATGACCACCGGGTTTAAGTACGCGCAGAGACGCTTCCCAGATGGCTTGTGAGGGGACATCATAGTCCCATGTCTTACCCATGAATTTAATACCATAGGGCGGGTCGGTCACTATGCTGTCCACAGAGTTGTCCGGCATACTGTGCAGTACGTCAAGGCAGTCACCATGAGTCAAAACGTCATACATGGCGTTCCCTCCCGTCATCGTCACCCACTGATGAAGAGGGGCCACCCTGTTTATCACTGACACTATTTTCCAGTTCATCAAGGGTGCGGAAGAGAAACATCTCGCGGTTCTTCGCGTCAAACGAAACGGGAACACTGTTTCTCATCACCGTCCTGATGCTGCCAAACAGCCTGACCAGTGATTCTTTGGTTTTATCATCCGGCATAACATACATCGCATAGTGCCAACGTCCGCCGTCGCTGGCGGCAAGATGACTGTTAATGATGCTGATGTAACGGGCGCGGGTTTTCATTGAGCGTTCTGTTTCCACCGCAACAATGGCACCGCTGCTTAAGGTAATAATGCCGTCCGGTCGGTGCCGGATACCTGGGTACCGCGCCAGAAACTCTCCCCGGTCGCCGTTGAGCCAGCCTGTGCCACTTTTTTCCTCAAGGGCGATCCTTACCCGCTGGTTTAACAGTCGATGTTCCAGCGTCGAGTGTCTGAGTTTTCCCGGCTCAAAATAGGCGGGGAAAACCTTGTCATTAACGCTAACCACCATTGCCAGTCCCTGCATGGTGATCCCCCACAATGATTTTTTTCCGGTCAATACCGGGTATTCATGTTTATTCAGGAAGCCCATCGCAACTGCTTTATTAAGCAGGTTATACATCGCATGGTTATGTTTTCCTTTATAGCCGACAACTCTTTTTAAGGTCCGGAAATCAGAGAATGTTTCTTCCTTGAGGAAATACAGCAATGCCCGCATTCTCCGTTTTGCAGCTTCATTTCTTTCAGCAACGTTATGAACAAGCATTGGTAGCCTCACAGATTAATGGAAGGTTTTTGAGCCTGATTTTCTTTTTCGATGTGCAGAGGTTTTTTATTCTCAAATGAAAGAATGTCGATATATTGCTTTTTAGCTGGTATGTGGAATAGTTTGGTTGCCTTCGCCAGATCATTCTGGGTAAAAACAAAACCAACAAATTGGGGGAGGTTAAGCAACATGTTGCTGTCTATATAATATCGTTCAGCCTGACGGATCATCCTGTCAGTATCCATTTTCTCCGTCAGGGAAATATCCGTTTTAACTTTCCTCATTTCATCGTCTACCAGAATAGAGCCGGTCATCCTTGCCACCCAGTCGGCGGTATCCGGATCGCGAAGGCGATAAACCAGCATAAACTTGCAGTTCTCAATCACTGAACCGGCAACGGCGTCACCTTCCAGATCTGCCGGGCAGTCATATAAATCTTTAACCGACTGATGGGCCATGATGATATGCACACCTTTGTCCCTCGCTGCGCCAAGCCCCTCAAGCGCAGGGCGGGAAAGGTGATATTTAAGTTCATCCAAGAAAATAGCGACGGGCCGGGGCTTCCTTTTTATCCGGTCCCGCGTTTCGGCTATCTGGATAAGTCGGGTCAAAATCATGCGTTGCGCCGAGATGATTTTCTGGTTACGCATTGAACCAATGATGTAGCAGCATCCGCCTTCATCAAATATTTTCTTTAGTGAAAATCCCTTATTGGCATTAATAGAGTTCACTAAAGCGATTTCCTCAAGCTCGCCATAAAAAGCAGGCACATCTTCACTGAGGGATTTCATAAAGTCAGTGTTAAATAAGTCGCGTAACGTCATGCCCTTTTCATAAATAGCTGCCGTGTTTCTCGCTGCACGGCGATCGGCGATACGGTAAAAATCAGCACCTTCGCCTTTTTTACCCAGGCTGAAACCGGCATTAAACAGTTCCTCCAGTTGTTCATGAGAAATATCAGCCAGTAAATCAAGCTGAAAATTGAGGTCATTCAGGTTAATAAGGACAAATTGTTTTCCCGCTTTCTGACAGGCTTCCCGCAAAACATGTGGTGCCCACTCGTCATTTTTAGGATCTTCGACAAATACGGCTTCACCTGAAAGTATTGCCTGATAAAGCAGCACACAGGCACTGACACCTTTACCAGAGCCTGTGGTGCCGATAAGGTCTGCGTGTTGAGTTTGAAATTCTTCGGGGGTGATATATTGCGGCTGATCGTCTTTATCCAGCCCGATAAAAATACCTTTATTCAGGTCAATATAATCCAGCGGATTATACGCAATGCTGTCAGGCAACATGTCTCTGACTTCGCGAACATCCGTTCTGACATTTCTTTCCAGTTTACTTTTTTTAATGATCCGGTGTTTCAGACTGTCGATTTCTCCGGCTAGCAGCCTTCTGGCAGTAATATGAAAAGCCAGACCGGAAAGCGTAAATCCGATAGTCAGTATCCAGAGTGATAATCTGAGCAGAATGTTATTGTCGAGCACTTTGAAGAAAAAACTCAGCCCCTGAATGGTCAGAGGTGACAGGGTGCCGAATATGAAAAAGAAGGTGGATACACCCGCCACCGATTTTAACCAGAAGGGGGCATTTTTTCTTTCTTCACGTGGCAGATGAAAAATAAATGGCAACGTCAGCCCGGCAAATATGGACAATATTACCGGGTTGAGTTGCAGCCAGAGCAGAAAAAAAGAAAAGGCATCCGAAAAGGCATTCAGCCTTTGCATCAGATGAGTTCCCATTGCAGTGATCTCCGGTCTGATTTCGGTGTGACGGACGCATCACATGGGCGTCACCGATGGACGTTAAACCCCACGCCCATACGCGACGCCTATTGATGACGCTCATAAAAGGATGAAAAGCACTGAACGTCTCCGACGCTCATGCCCATGATCCGCGCTTTCAGAAAACAGCCGACGCGTGGTCGTCAGTCCCCTGAAACGCCCGAATGACGGGTAACGGCGTGTGACATTACGCTCGGGCTGGACGCCCTCACTGCATGTCACATGGGGGTAATGTCGTGGCTGGACGCCGCGCCAAAACCCCCAACGTCAAAGGCGGCACACCGTCGCCCGCTACGCGCGACCACCCCCTTTAAGACGGTCGCTTTCGCCTTTTTCTTCCCTTTGCTCGTGCCTCGCCGCGGGAATAAAAGGGAAGCTGACCTTTAAAGAGGGTGGTCGCGCCACGCTACCGGCTTTTGGCCGGAGACTTAGCCGCGACGGTGTGCGGGGCGATGCCCCCCAAATAAACCGCTGTCGTGGGCGACAGCTTTTCGCTCGCTGGGGCGGCGAAATTTATTCGGCTCCCCCCGGCCGGCAAAATCCGCGTGGGCGCGGCTGTTTGCCGGTGAGGCGCGGCGCCTGAACTATTTTCGCTCCTTAACCCGCGAAAATAGTTCTGTCCGCTGCCTCATTTTTACGGCCTGCATTTCTTCACTCCTTAATTCGTGAAAAATGTGCTGGGCCGTAAAAACCGGAAAACCACCACGCCTTAAGCCTGATTCGGCTGAAATATTTTGGCGCTATAGGGAACCTGCGAATAAAATTAATACAGGGATTAATAGTGGCTCTCGCGGATTTCCCTGATGATGTCAGAATAACACTGACGACTTTCTTTAATGCTGGTTTCATCCAGCGTAAACCCTCGCCGGTTGGCTTCCTCTGTCAGCGTTATTCTGTCGGTGGCGTTCAGCGTTTGCAGCAACTGCAATAACCGGCAGACAACCCGGTAGTGATAAATTTCATAATAAAGGCCGCATCCGTGCATCGCCTCATTTTCAATGTGCTCAATAACACAGGCTGCGCGCATGGAATCCCCACGCTGATGTGTCCATGGATGCTGAATAAAACCCGGTTTGGTCATAAAGATAACCTCCGCTAATTAACTACGCACGCGGCCAAATTTACTGATTATCTGGTTGATAATTGCCGGGGCTGCCGAGTCACACTCAAGTAAAAATGATTTTCTGGCATCGGCAGTATGGTCTGGCAGAAAACCGTGCTTGTTCTTTTTGACGATATTAAAGAATGCACGTTCGGCCGAATGGCATTCATTGCCGCCGCCGTTCCCGGTGGCTTTACCGTACATGCATATCACCACTTCACAGGCGTCAGCGGCCATGACGGAGGTTGAATATGACGCCATAATGCAGAGCAATAATGCGGAGGATATTGATTTTTTCAATTCGGTCACCTTCATATTTAAACGAGGGTAGCGTATTTGGATATGTTATTTATTGGAGTCCTTTTCTGAATACACCTCTCATGCCATTGAGATGAAGGGGTTTAAAATAAACATCACTCATCCGGCGTATGTCACCGTGAATATCAATGCTGACTATCACATCAATGCTCTTAAGCACCTTGCGTAACAGCACGTCGAAAGGCATGTTCCGGCAGTCAGGGTTTTCATAGCAGCGGTCAATGAGCCCTTCAATACATTCCTCCGGGCTGCCCGCATGCAGGGAAGTCATTAATCCCTCATGCCCGGAACCGACGATTTTCAGTGCATCCCAGGCTTCCCGACCGCGAATTTCAGCCAGTAATATCCGGTCAGGGTTCATACGATAATTGGCACGTATCAGTCTGCCGGGCGTGACAATGGCATTATCCCCGGCGTCCGCCGGATAAAAGAGATGGACATAGTTGGTGTGGTGATAAAACCGGATTTCGGGATTATCCTCGATGGTGGTCAGCCTGAGATGCCGGGGAATAGAGTGCAGCAGCGTTTTCATATAGGTGGTTTTGCCGGATCCGGTTTCACCGACGATAAAAATCGTCTTGCCGTATTCCACCGCTTTTTCCATAAAGCGGGAAATTTCCTCACCTTGAAAATAGCGGGCCAGTTCAACATCTTTGCCTTCCGTTCGCTCCTTACCGCTTACCCGGTTATAAAATCCCGCATCAATCCATGACTGATGTGTTTTCTGCCCCAATGAGGGTTTGCGCAGCGTAATAGACACGGTATTACGCTCACAGGCCGGGGGAATGATGGCCTGAATGCGCTCGCCTGTCTCAAGCGTGGCGGAAAGGATCGGCGAGGTATCGTCGATATTATCGTCCTGCCACGACGCCAGCGCTCTGGCAAAGGCGTAACACTGGCGCAGCGTAATCGGGGCTTCATGTCTTCGCCATTTCCCCCGGATTTTGGTATGCAGTTCACCCGGCCGGTTAACGGTAATATCCGTCAGGCCGTCCTGCGCAATAAAATCACCAAACAGCTGGTTTTTCATAAAATCCAGCGACAGGTTTTCAGCGTTCATACCACCTCTTTTTCAGTCGTAGCTGCCAGACGGATGAGAAATCAATGTCGGTGCCTGTCATGATCCCGATGACATCACCCTGATTCAGGTACAGGGTGGGCGGGATATTGATGCTGTTGTCCAGCGTCGTTTTCGCCATTTCCGCCGTGGCGGCGCGGGTGTTTTCGGTGTAGTCGGTATTGCGGTCTTTCCCCGGGGCAGCATCCGACGCCGCCGCAGCCACGTCCTGCACGGTACTGAGCATCAGGGCATTGCCGAAGCGCTCCCAGAAATGGTTGTCGATCCAACCTGAGATCCCCGCCTCGCCGAGCGGGCCGCTGGCCTGCGTATCAGTTAGCGGGATTTGCAGGCTGCCGGGCTCAGGCGTACGCAGCTCCGTCCACAGCACAAACATCCGGCTGCGTCCGTGTTGCAGCGCCCCGGTGCGGTAGATGCCACGGGCGACCGTCCCCGCCGGGATCAGCGTCACATGGTTGCTGGCGCTGTAAACATCTTCACTGACCAGGCAGGAAATATGCCCCCCGACATCGGACACTAAGCGCCGCATCATCGAACACGGGATATAGCGGTCCACCGGGATATAGAGATCAGGATCGAGACCCAGCCGTCTGACGCCTGTGACACGGGCGACGCCCGGATTGTCGTTGTTACCCGTTTCCGGCGCGGCAGTCTCCGGGCAGCGCAGGTTGCCATCCTTTCCCCTGGTCAGTACTGACGGGCAGGATGTGTATGTCGTGGATGATGACGGACTGTTGGACGTTTCTGCGTTGTTACGCGTTTCACCCGGGGACGTGCGTGCATTATCACCCGGCATTGTTCGGGCGTTGTTCAGCCCGTCAGCCAGTGCGGCTGCCTTGTTCAGGGCGGGTGGGGCTGGTGGCAGGGTGGGTGCGGGAGTGACAGCCTGGCGGGCAGGGTCTGTTTCGTCCTGTGTGTGCGGCCCGAACAGGCCAAACGGGTTACTGTCCATGCCCAGATTTTGACGCTCCTGCAGCGTCTTCCCGGCGGAGGTCGGCGGCGCGGTGTCGGCTTCTTTCTCATTACCCCCTTTCAATGCACTGAAAAGACGATCGCCGCCGGATGCCAGGGCGATCACCAGCGCCAGACTCAACAGGCTGACGATCAGCGTGCGGCGACCGGATGCCTTACGAAAACGGGTCACTTCCGGCTGGCCGGGCGGTGTTTTCTGCTCCGGCTCCTGATACGCCATTGCCGCACGGGCGCGTTCGCGGGCCTCCGCTTCCCGCTCTGCGGTGGTTTTTTCCGGTTCATCCGGGACAGGTTTATTGGTCATTTCGCCTCCAGCGTAACGGATGGTGAAACAGTGTCGCTGCGGGTTATCGGGATGCGCCCGAATCCGTCGTTTTCGATCCCCACCACCGAGGTGCCGTAACGCAACACCAGTTGTGGCGCTGCAGGAACCACCATCACGGTGTAATTACCCTGCTTACCCGTCCGGGGCGTGAGCGCCTGCTCCCGTCCGTTAACCACCCGGAAAACGGAAGGCAGGGTTCTGAGATGCGAGAATCCGAGCCAGGTGAAGCGGCCATCGTCCCAGGCAAAATCCGGTGCGATGGAGGCCGAACCGGCGGCGACCCGTTTGGTGTAGCGCCAGTTGCGTGGCGTGCTGGCCTGTCCGAATGCCGCCGCTATCTGCTGCTTCTCCTGTCTTTCACGCTGCTGCGTCTGACGTGCGGCGCTGGCGGCGGCGGATTGCTGGCGAACCTCGGCCGGATAGTGGTAACGGATAACGAACGCCTGCGCGGGGGAATCGTGGTCCAGCACGTTCAGCTCCAGGCTGTAATCACGCTTTGAGGTCACCACGAAGAGGTTGGTCTTCCAGTCCTTTGCCGTGGGCAGGAACACCCGGCTGATGTTGTTGCCGCTGGCGTCCGTCACTGGCTGGGTGATGGGGTTCGGGCTGACACCTACCCGGTTATCACTTTTCGTTACCGTCCAGCCTTTAGGAAAGCCCGCTTGCGCATCAATCACAGCTTCATCGTCGTCAAACAGCAGCGTGGTGACGTAGCCAGGGCGGGTATTCACCACGGTGGCGTTCTGGCTGTTATACGATACGTTCTGCATCCGGCTGTCATAGCCGCTGCCGCGCGGGGTGGCGGCACTCCATGCCGCGTATGATGCCAGTAAGCCCGTCAGGAGCAGGATGTTTTTCAGCATCATTCGCTCCTCAATTCTTTATCGCGCTGGTAGCTGGTGACGATAAAGCCCAGCGGGTTCACTTCACGCTGACTGTCCGTCAGTTGCTGATGCGGGACATAACGGTAAGTGAGGCGGATATTCCAGAAGTCCGTTTTCACTGAATTATCTGAAATACGGCGGAGGGTGCGCTTAATGCGCAGTGTTGCCAGGCTATCCGGCCCGGTGGCAGGTGCATGCACATTAGAAATAATGTCGATATAGACGACATATTCGGCTTTATTAAAAATAACGTCCGGAGCCTGGTCGCCGTTAAACCCGTCCAGATAATCCCGGTTCACGCTGTCGCTGTTAAATAACTGTACGTCGTCGTAATCACGCTGGAGGGAGAAATAATTATACCCTTCGCGGAGTCTGACATAGTGTGCCGCCAGTGAATGGGCCAGCGCCTTTTCAGACGCAATATCCCGCTCTTTAATGCGGGTCATATACTCATAACGACCGGTCTGTTTATCCACCGACCACAATTCAATGTCAGTGGTTTTCAGCGGCAGCAGAATAATCATGGCCGTAATTGCCAGTGCAGCCAGAATCAGCCCGGCAGCGGCCACCCGCCAGGCGGTTTTGCGGGAACGCTCTTCCTTTTCCAGCAGGATGGATTCAAAAGAGCGCGAGACATTAATGATGCGCTGAATATCAGACATGGTGAGTGAGCTCCTGAATGATGGCGGGGGAATTAACCGGCTGGGGATCGCCGGACACCAGCGGGAGTTCGCCCTGATGCTGCGCGCAGCCCGTAAGCGCGCACAGCACCATAAGCAAGATGCTGAATTTCATGGAAGCCTCTTATCGGATAAATGCAGGAAGGCCGCACCGCTGGCAGAGGCCACGGCGTGACGGAGAAAAGAAATTAGCGATCGGGAGGATTAACGGTGACGCTGCTGATTCTGGCGTTTCATGCTTTCGATGGCGGTGGCACGTTTCTGCCAGGCGTTCACGGCTTTGTCCGCACCTGCGGCAATGAACCTGCCGGTTGTCGCGGCTGCTGCCATGCCACCTTTGGCGGTCAGTCGGCCCCCTGCCTTTATGCCGGGTCTGGCGACGTCGGCAGATTTGCTGGCCAGCCCGCTCAGTCCGCTCATGGCGGCACTCTGTAACACGGCCTGTACGGCGGCACCGCTCAGCGCAGTGGCTATTTTCGCTGAAAAATACACCACGACGCCTGCGGCAATCCCGGCCAGTAAACATTGCGCCGCCAGGGTCACCATATTGCTTTCAGCAGACGTTGCTGTGGCGGCATCCAGTATTTTATTCAGGTAGTTGATGGCGATCCGGACAGACAGGGCAGAGAACATGATCGTTAAGATTGCGTTAAATAGTGTTTTCAGCCAGTTATCAAACATGGGTTTAAGAAAACCGTACAGCAGACAGAAAATAAAGAGTGGGGCGGTGGTGGTCATTAACAGAATGGTGATTTCGGCGAGCAGGTTGACAAAGGTTGCAGCCAGTAGCAGAACGATTGCTCCGCCCCAGACCAGCACCTCGGCAAAACCGCCATTTACTTTAACGTAGGTGGAGGTATCGAGATTAAACAGCATTTGCCCCAGCGCTTGTGCCTTTTCCCACACCGTGTCGAGCAGTGCCCAGACATTATCATCGCCACTGATGCCGTCCTTAAGCCCTTCAATGGCCGTAATGATGGCATCCAGCCAGCCATCGCGGTTTAAAGCAAAGGTGGTGATCAGCAACATGCGCCCCACATCCCAGACAACATCTTCAACCGGTGTCTGGAGTTTGCCGCCAAGCGTCTGATACCCACGATACGTAATAAACAGGGTGAAGGAACTGACGATAATCACACTGATTAGGGTGCCGTAGGTAGAAGACTGACCTTCTAGCACGGCATTGAGTCCATCCATGATGTTTTTGTCCATACCAACAAAAATACCACCGGACATGGTGCCTCTCATTAGTCAGGAACAGACAGGGGATAAAAACAGGGAGGGATCCCTGTTTTTGTTGGCGGGGATCTTACTGAGTGACGGATTTTCTTTTTTGGGCTTCCTGCTGAAACAGCGTCTCGAATTTTTCCCGAATGCCGGGTTTGCCTGTCTGGGCAAACATGAGTGCTGCCCGGTGCGCAAACTCGCAGTTGTCGCTTGCCTCACCATCCGTGAGGCATTGCGTATAGACCTTATAGGTTTCATCGGGATGTTCTTTATACCAGGCTTCTGATTTCGTCTCTTTACAACTGGATAAGACGAGAATGCTTGACATGACACATAAGGTTAATACGGTTTTTAACATGTTAACCTCCCTATAGAGAGTTCAGATCGGCAACGGGCGCAGTTAATTGCTGTTGCTCAAAAGCTTTCTGTTTTTGCTGTTCCAGCAGCGTTGCTCGCTGTTCAGCCTGTTTGACTGACATTTCCCACTGGCTGGTGAGCGCATTCAATTGTACGCTTTTGGCCGCGATGGCGTTAGCCAGGTCCTGTGACTCTTTCGAATCCTGCGCATTAGCAATACGGTCTGATAAATCTGATATATCGTCGAGCGTGCCCGTGATCTTGTTTTCAACCTCGGACGTATTTTCTATTGCTACAGCCTGATTCAGGATCCTCTGTTTGCAGCTGTCCAGATAGCGCTGTGAAGCGCTGGACGGGTTACAGGTATCGAACGTTTTATATTTGTTATACAGGCTATTCAGTTCAGACGAATATGACCCGCTTTGGTTGCTCAGCAGGTCATCCAGTGAAATACCGTTTTGACGAAGATTATCAATATCGGTTTTCAGACTTTTGGCCTCGCGGAGAAATGCCTGAACGTCCCGCACGCCCGTTGCTGTGGCTAATTGCTGCTTGTAGGCATCAAGTTCACTTCTATAGTGGGTGACGGTTTCCTGCCACTGCTGGAGTTTCTGGATCCACTGATTAATGGATTCGGTATTCTGTACGGCGTCGAATACCGGTATTCCGGCGCTCATCGCCTGGGTGGACATCAACAGCGAGAATGCCAGTATGAGTTTTCTGAACCGCATTTTCATTACCTCCGTCATGAATATTACAGGGCTTGTTCAAGGAAGGAGGCTTTCCAGTCATCAGGCGGCATTCCCTCCTGATACAGGGTGTCGAACAGTCTCAGGTTGTCTTCGCTCCCGCTCAGCATTTTGGTGAGTTTCCCGAGGCCCGATAAATCCATTTTCGCCATCGCCACAAAAGGCCGGGTTTCACCTGTGCGTAACGGCGTTTTCAGGACCACCATAGAGCGCTCACCCGGATCGAGGTTTCTGACGATGTCGTACACGCTTTCCGGCACTTTCATCTTTTCCACGTAATCACCCCGGCTGGCCTTCGGGTTGGCGAGAAAAATCTGCGTGCTGCACTGCTCGATAATCGCCGGGGCAATCGGGTGCTTGACGATTTCGTCAGGCGACTGCGTGGCGGGGACGAAGATGCCGTTCAGTTTGCGGATCACTTTCAGCATATTGAGCGAGAAGCGGGAGAATTCGACATCGGCCAGCCATTTCCAGAACTCGTCCATGAACATCACCAGCCGGCGACCGTCCAGCAGGCTGGTGACGCGGTAAAGCAGATAAAACGTGATGGGGCCGCGAATGTTGTCATCATCGAGAAATTCCGTACCGTCGATACCAAAATTTTCGACGTCGCTGATATTGAAGGTGTCCTCATCATTGTCGAATACCCAGCCGAACTCGCCGCCCTGCGCCCACTGTTTAAGGCGAATACGTAGCCCGTTGATGCGGGCGTCGGGGGTTGGCGGCTCCGGCAGGACTTCCAGCAGCCGGGTGATACCGAACTTGCGGTATTCCGGCGGGTAGTCGAGCATAATGGTATCTACGGCGGCACTGATCCGCTCCTCATCGCGCGGATCGAGCGGCTTGCCGTTGCGGCCGCACAGCATGCGCACCAGTCGTTTGATAAAGCTGATATTCCGCCGGGTCGGCGCAAGCTTAAACGGGTTAAACCCGGTGGGCGTGCCGGTACGGATACGGAAGTAGCGTCCGCCCATCTGGCGTATCGCCATCTCCGCCGCCCGGTCCTTGTCGAAATACACGGTGGTTAGCTGCTTACGGGGGGCTGATTCAGAGAACGTCGCCGGATTGCGGTACTTCTGCATTAGTTGCTGCATCATGGTCATCAGCATCGTTTTCCCTGAGCCGGTTTTACCGATAATCGCCGTATTACCCGGCGTTTTTTCGTTGAAGTCATCCCGCCCGCTCTGGCTGTCGTGCAGGTTCAGGTAATACCCGCCACCGCCAGGGGATTTGAGTATCGCGATGGCATCGCCCCAGGGATTGCCGTTTCGTTTATGAGGATGAAAATTGTGCAGGCTCGCCAGGTCGGCAAAGTTCTGGCTGCTGACGGCCACCAGACGGGGGCGCAACGTATACACCCCCGGCAGTTGCGCCAGGTACGCGGCGGGCAGCGACAGCGTGGACAGCGTCGTCATGATGCCGAGGTCGGCGAAGGGCTGCGCCAGCGCGTTGGTGTCTTTGACCACCTGGTCGGCGCTGTCTGAAGATACCAGCAGGGAAAAGTGGTATTTTCCGCAGGAGACATGCCCGGACTGGAGCAGGTCACGCAACACAATCAGCTCTTCGCGCTGCGAAATGGCGTCGTCATCCGCCGAAGTCAGGCGCTTTTCCGCCAAACGAATATGCTTCTGCGCCTCATCGCGGGCCATGCAGGTGAAGGACTGCGTCAGCACATACTCGCTTTCGGCATACAGCAGCGCGTCCAGCAGGCCGGTCGCGGTTTCAGGCGAGTAATCTTTGATTTCCAGACTGCGGAAAAAACGGGAACTGCCGACGGTCTGGCACTCGGCGGTGTCGGTGGTAAAAAAGACATCCGGCGTGCTTAATGTTTCATAAAACGGCGCAGGCGTGACCGCCACCTTTTGCCACTTGCCGGTGAGCAGGCGGTGATAAAAGGACAGCTGGGCGGAATACACCCGCCCGTTGCCTTCATACATCCCCAGTGGCGTCGCCGTATAGCGGGACAGCGCCGAAGCCAGCGCATCCCGGTGTTCCAGCATTACTTTCAGGGCATCATCCAGCACCGCTTTGCGTTTACCTGACGGCTGCGCCTTCATGGCTTTTTTCTCCAGCGGAGAGAAGGGCGCATAGCAGACGGTGAAAAACAGCCGGTGCCGCCAGAACGGCTTTTCGTTGATCGGCTGGGAATACACCCGGGTCACTTCATCAGAAAAGGGAATACCTGAATTTGCATCAAAGGCATCGTGGTATTTTTCCCGGATACGGTGAAGATAGAAAGTAACCGGCAGGCCTTCATATGCACGAATCACGTTATTGAGATGCGTCGCCATTAACGTCAGGTGATGTTCGTCCTCGCATTCAAAAACGGTGCCCTCCAGCTCCCAACTGGCAACCAAATCACCCTGGCGGTTTCTTATTACCTGGGGATGGATATGGGAGGAGTAGGGAATATGCTTATCCAGCGTAACGCGCTCGTTTAACTTCATCTTTTCAATAAACTCCGAAACGTCGATGGCGTCATAGCGGTTTGCCAGCAGGGCATTGGCACCAAAATGTTTATTGGTGCCAAACCGGCCACGGGTTTTAAAGGCCAGCCAGAGCAGCCCGAAATAGTGAATATCGGTTCTGGCCTTTGCCTTCATCTCCAGCCAGGCGGGAATAACCAGTAATATCAGGTAATAGTTGACATAGACCGCCAGCAGGACGATGGCCCCGCTGACCATCACGAACGGCACGAGGGGAATGCCGGCTATGGCGGCAGGTCGCGTCAGCGCTTTGTTCAGCGTAGCCATCGTTGCCTCCCTTATGACGCCCAGTAGGCACCGAAACCTGACGCACCGACGATAAGGATGGCGCCAATGATGACGTTGCGCATGTCATGGAGGCTCTTGCCGTCAAACAAGACTTTGTATCCCACCCACATGGTGGCCAGCGTGATGGTGACGGCGGCCAGTCCGAGCAGGCCGGTAGAGGTGTTGCTCAGCGTCTCATTGGCTTTATTAAACCCGCTGTCTGCTGCCAGCACCGGGGTTGTCATTAACAAGGAAGAGAGGACGGGCCAGTCATACTGTATTCGTTTCATCATTGTTCCTCCTGGGGGCCGGGGATGGGTAACGCGCCGCGTATCACGGCGTTGGGGTAGCGCAGGGATGTCAGAACTGGCGTGGCGTTATCGGTAACCTCGCCACGCATGACGGCGGCGGGGTAATGGATTTCCGGCAGGGCCTTTTCGGCTGGAGGTCGCTGCCGGTCTTGCCGCGTTGACGGTACGGCGTACCCGATGCGCTTGATGTAGCTGGTCTGGTTAAACGCAGATTCCGGCTGTTGGCCGGTCGTGAAATTTCCTGAGTAGTAGCAACTGAGCGCACGCTTGAGGGAACCGCCGCGGCGGTAGCAGTCGGTGAGGATGTGCTCAAAGACGGACAGGTTGGTACAGGGGGCAAGAAGGTCACGGGCGGTCAGGCCGTAATGACGGAAATTGGTGCTGGTGATTTGCATCAGCCCGACCGAATAGCGTCGGCCCTGAGCCTTCAGCCGTCCGGCGAGGCTGATGGCCTCATTCCTGCTGGCGGGAAAATGTGAAATCACGCCTTTGCCACCGGGCAGGATTTCAGCAATGGCATACGGATTCAAACCGGATTCGACCCGTGCCACATCAAGTGCCGTAGACGGGTGAACGCTGGCGGCGCACTGCATGGCCGCCGCCAGAAATACGGTGGGGGAAAGCATGGTGGCCTCGGAACGGTAAACCGGGCAACGCGTACCGCCATCAGACGGCGCAGGGCCGGGAAAAGGGATAAGGGCGGTTAAATGGCCTGAGTATCCTGTGTCGCCTCGCCGTCATCCCTGGGCTCAAGGAGCACCAGCTTTCCGGAAACGGCAATGCCGGGTGTCAGTACCACGTTCAGGCCGGGTTTACCGTGATGGGCAAAAGCCACGCCGACTTTCGTCCACCAGGTGTTTTTTTCACCCAATGGGTCGGGCTGACTTCCCTGGGAGACAAATACGTGATAAATGGGTTTTCGCATGTGGCCTCCTCTAATAAAAACAACGATGAGTTAAATAAATGTCACATCCCAATTCTGCATTCCGGTTTTAACGGGTCAGCGAGAACATTCAGCGGCACCCTGAATTGTGGTTTCGTGACAGCCCGAACCTTATTTTTAAAGAGCAATGCCCGATCCAAGCGAATTAACGTCAATACGGGTAAATGTTATGTAATGAGGTTTTCAGGATCAGATATCCGGGGCGGTATATAAACGATAAATTCAAAGTTAAAATGAGAGAGATAGATTAGTGGTGGAATGGGATAAGCTTTGAGGTAAATAAAAGGAAGTGAAATAGTTAATAAAGACGACTGTATATTTATAGTTAATGATAGAGACATGCAGGGAAAATATTCCTGCATGTCTCTGTGACCATTATTAACGTCTTCGACGTTCAAGTTTTTCCTGACATTCCGTGCAGGTAGTTATGCCCGGCAGCGCCTGCCGTCGCTTTTCAGGAATGGGCTTACCGCATACACGACAATGGAATAATGATGGCGTAGACCCAGGCTTAAAACGACTCTGTTCAATCATCTCCTCCAGTCGTTGCTCATTAAATTCCTGATCGCGGTCGATCTCATCCGGCATGTGTGGCCCTCCGGTCTGACGCCTCCCGTTCGCAAAGTGCGATACGCTTCCAGACGATGGTCAGTGATAACCCTTCGACTTTCGGCAGCAGGGTTTGCGTTACCTGCATCATGGCGGCCAGCGCATCGGTCGATTCCAGGTTGGCCACCCGGCATTGTTGCCATTGCCGCCAGATGGCCGCATCCGTATCTTCGTCCGGCTCTGGTGTCCGGCCATAAGGCACACGGACGCCCAGTAACCGGCGGCGAAGGCAAACTTCGTTGGAGGTGAGGCCAAAATACTTGTTGAGTAGCGCAATTGACCCCCCGAGCCGGATGGCATGATTGATACGTTGCTGCTGCAGAACCTCCTCACGGGATTTTGCCAGAAGCAGGCGTAATGCGTCGTGATGAACCGCCACAGCCAAAAACTGCGCAGACTCCCGACTGAGGATAAACAGCTCGTCTAGCGACAACTGGTTGAGGGCATTCATTTCGTCGAAAGTGAATCCTAGCGATTCACAGTAACGAATATTGCCATCCTTCAATGCATGCAGGGCATCGGTTAATACGGCGTAATTCAGTGACGGGATAATCATGGGGTTTTCTCCCTTCAGCTTATTGAGCGGCGGACTAATTTAATATTGATCCATTCGTCAATTTCCGATTCGAGCCAGGCGACACTGGCCGGGCCAATCTTGATTGAGCGGGGGAAGGTACCGTCTTTCATATACAGATAGATTTGAGAACGTTTCAGACCCGTTTTTTCTTCAACCTGTTTCAGACGTAATAACTGATGAGATGTCACGGTATTCTCCTGTGGCAGATATAGCGCTAGCCGGGAGAACACAAGACAACACAAAATAGTGGTGTGGAGAAAGCTGATGAGCCCGTATTACGGAAAATACAATCCTTAATACGGGTTTTCATAGCGAAGGGCATCATCTTACTTTTGTGTTGGCAGGGAAGGGGGCGAGCCGCGCTCAAGCGCAGCCTTCAGCGTATCGCCACTGAATCGATCAGTAATGCCTTCCTCAGATGCCCATTGTTCAAAAATGGATAGCAACTTGTAAGGCTTTCCTATCAACGGGCTGATAGTTTCATTATTTCTACAGGCAAGCCAAAATAGTCTTGATAGAGGGGATGATATGCGTGTGGAAGAATCCGAGGGTGATTTTTTTTCCAGCCAGCCAGTTGAATAGTTTATTTAACTCAGTTTGCCTGATAACAAAACATGCATCCTTCGGTAAGTTATAAATAGGAAAATAGGTATCATTAAAGCTTAAATCTATGCCGCTTAATGACATTCCATCGCGTAATGAAATTCTATTGTGAACTAGAAAGATTTCCCCAGATAAGGAAACAGTAATTCCATAGTTATTGTGCCCTCTTAGTACAGGTGATGGTATTTTTAGATGGTGAGCAAGTAGGCATTGTATGAGAAAATATTCATATCCAAAAAGACTTGTATCAATGACGCCATGAGCAGTGTGAAAATATTTACCTTCGGTGCTGAAAGTTAAGTTACTCTCGCTAAAAAAATCGATTTCATCCAACGTAATTTTGTCGTCCGGTAAGTTATTATCTTTAGGTTTTAGTTTTAATTTATGGTTATAGGATTTTATTTTCCTCAAGGTAATGGGAGACTGAAAGTATATCGAAAGGAGTATTTTGCCCTGCAGAGCATATCGATAGATATCACTTTCTTGTATTTTCCTGATGCCGTTTTTCTTTGATGCTTTAACTGCTTCTTTGATAGTTAACCAGTCTGAGTTTACATTTTTATTCTTAAAAAAAGCGAGCCTGTCTGACATAACATATCTCCTTTTACATATCCGTGCTGATAAATATCATGTCCTCACATAAGATGAATAAAGAATGACGGTTGATGGAAGGTTAGATGGTTTTTTAAGTAACACCCGTTCAGATTTATTTGTAATATAAAAATGCCGCAAAGACTTCGCGGCATTTTGGTTTCTTACAAATTTGGATTAACATCGGGGTTTTCAAAGTCAGGAACAAAAGAAAGGTATTTCCCTCCAATCTTAATAGCCCGTCTGTTTGCTTCGGCATCATGAATATGTAGTGGTGGTATAACGCCCTGTTTTGCTACGATTCCTGTTTCCCTAAAGAACCCTTCGAATCCAGCAGGAGAGAACATTAGTAATATCTTGATAGGTTTTATACTGTTATTTCTAAATTGATGATAAATCCCCTTGGGAACATAAACAAAATCGCCTGGATTGGCATGGAAAATATTTTCTCCGGCTCTTACTGTTAATTGTCCATCTAGTACATAAAAAATTTCATCAGCGTCTTCATGAAGGTGCCAAATTGGACCCCCTCCCGGCCCCACAAATCCCTGTATAATAGAAATATTCCCCCCGGTGTTTTCTTTGTCCAGCTTTATGGTATAGGTGTCGTTATTTAACCAGAGTGGAACGCCTTCATTGTCTCGGATAATAAATGGCTGCATGATCTATACCTCAGGAATGATAATTTAAAGAGAGTGGCCACCATCGATAACTATTCGTGAACCCACTAAGTAGTCAGACTGGCCTGAGCAGGACCAAATAATGGCTTCAGCGATCTCTTTAACATCGCCAATACGCCCAATGGGGATCAAATCGCGCCATCTTTTATCACGGTCTGCCGCCGATTCGCCGGGAAGTTGGGTCATTTCGGTGGCCAATGGGCCAGGGTTTATTGAGAAAACCCGCACACCGTGCGTGATAGCCTCTTTTGCCGAGACGCGGGTCAATGCATCGACGGCAGCCTTTGAAGCGGTGTAGGCAGTCGTGCCCGGAATATTCAACCCGATAGACATATTTGATGAAATATTAACGATAGTCCCGGCACGGTGTTCTTTCATCGACTGAAGTTCGCGCTTCAGACTTTCAAACAAACCAATGACATTAGTAGTGAATACGTGATTAAAGTCTTCACTGGAGGTTTCATCGACAAAACCAAAAGAAAATACTCCGGCGTTATTAACGGCAATATCAAGAGCGCCGACTTTATGTTTTATTTCATCAAACAGGTTATCTATTGATTGATTATTATTTACGTCGAAAGGAATAACCCATGATTTTCCTGGAGTCTCGGAGATCGCTTGCGCCGTTTCTTCGAGTTTCTGCGTATTTCGACCTGCAAGAATAACGTTTCCGCCAAGTCGTGAAAATGCCAAGGCTATTTCTCTGCCAAGTCCACTGCCTGCGCCGGTTACAAGAATTTTCTTTTGCGAAAAAATATCACTCATCGGTTCTCTTCCTTATATAAAGTAATCTTCGACTTTGCCACCAAGGAGAATATCGCCGCACACCTGCAGGACTTTTTCCTGCGCGACAGCGTGCTGGCAAATGGTGTTGATATCACGTAATGCGCGGTCAAAAGGTGTTTCATGGGTGTAGATAGAACTGCCGCCCTGTAGGTCATACATGCTTGAAACGATGGTTCGCGCGGTTTGAAAGGCATTTCTTCGACTCAGAGCTGACTGCACGCGCCAATGAGTAATATCGTCATGAGCGGCATCGGCTTCGAGCGCCTGCCATAATGTACTTACGCTGGTGAGCACCGCGTTTCTGGTGATAAATAACTGATTCTCTGCGTTAGCCACCGCCGCCTGTACGCGCTTTGAGTTTCGCCATTTCACATCATTGATTCTGTCTGTGCGGTCGTCGGCGACATCGTAGATATAGTCCAGACAGGCTCTCGCAAGCCCCAGCGGGATACCGGACATTTTGCGTAAAATTGCATCCGGCGTTTTGTGCAGTGGCCCTTGACGTTTTGGTGCCGAGAAATTGAACGCGTGCTGTTCGGGAATGAACAATCCTTGCGTGGAGTAGTCCTGACTGCCGCTTCCCCGCAGGCCGGTGGTGAACCAGGTATCGGAAAAAAGGTAGTCGGCAGGACGCGCCAGCATGACTCGCCAAAGGGGCTTGCCGTTGTCATCCAGTACAAGATTGCCGTTACGGTAGAGGAAGCAACCTGCCGAGATGACATCGCCATGAGGCGATCCGCTGGCAAAACGCCATTTGCCAGTGACGATGTAGCCGCCATCAACTATCTCGGCTTTTCCCTGCGGGTGTATCCAACCCGCCACGGCCAGATTGGCGTGTGGAAAGATCTCTTTGGCGCTTTTTTCTTCCAAGAAACCTGAATAAATACCTGAGTCACAACCGATCATGGCGCACCAGGCGGTAGCCGTATCGCCCTGGGCGAGTTCTTCCAGCACAAGGATTTGCTCAATCGACGTCAGTCCGGCACCGCCCCATGATTGCGGGAAACACATTCCAAATATTCCAATGCCACGTAGTCTTTCAATAATATTGAGTGGTATCCTGCGATGCTCTTCTATTTCACGAGAGGAGTTACGTAATTCATCGCGTAAATCTCTTAGATTAACTAATATATTGCTAAATGTATTAATGTCATGAGTTATCATTGATACACCTCAATAAATGAATCTATATAATTAAATATTAAAAGTACATATTAGGTGGAATTAATAACTATATCGCCCGGATGCGAAAATTCCCTTTGGATCTAAAGTTTTTTGCAGACATCTGATGATTTCGCCTTCACGAAGCGTTCTGGCATTACGACTATTGGCGAGAGGATGTTCGACGTCCAAACGATAAGGATAAAAACCTGAAGCACTGAATTTTTCATGAAGAAGTTTCAGAGCCTGATGAGCTTTTTTTATTTCCTCTTCCACGCGTTCAAAACGAATGGATACGACGAGATCAATAATCTGATCACTCAGCGTATTAATTGTGGCACCGCAGCGCACGCCAGTAGACTCGAAGATATCGTCAAAATGTAGATAAGCCTCTTTAATAGCCTGACCGGTAAAAGGAAGCAGAGGCAAGAAAAATATCCAGCCTTTGCCTTCGGCATCTATTTCAGCCGGTGTAGTACCGAGCGTCTTCTCCAGAAGTATATCATGATATTTAGTATCCCCTTGATAGGCAGCGGTAACTAGATTGGCGACGATATCATCTTGATAAGGATTCGTAGGGCTGTCGCTCCAGATCAAAGAGATGAATTTCTCGCCAGCTTTTACAAACTCGGTTTCCAGCGCGGTGGAAAGTGCCGACACTACTGAGGCGGCTCCCGAAAGGGGCAGGTGAACGAGAAACTCGCCCTTATTCGCACCATACGTCAGTGTTGAGGTTTCATCATAAACCTTAAGTACACCATGAATTAACCCTTGTGCTGACCAACGCTGGAAGGTATTGATAGCATACTCTAAGTTTTCGGGAGAAAAGGAAATATAGGCGACGCGAGATTTTTCTGGTCGATTAAGTAGCCGTACAACGCCACCGGTTATAATTCCGAGATTCGATTGGGTGAATAATTGTACCAGTGAAGGGCCAATCCCGTGGGAGTATAATGCGCTATGTTTTCCCTGTTCCGGCCACCAGCCCACACGGTGCAGTGTCCCGTTGGCGAGAACAATTTCCAGGCCGAGAAGATCTTCTGTACGCTGGTGCCTCAACCCGACGCCCCGATCGAGAGCATTACCTAAAAAACTCGTTTCTGCAGATGAGGCTGTCACATTAATAAAGCGATGGGTGTTCAGTAATTTTTGCGATAATGTTCCCTGCGTCACACCTGGCTCAATGACAGCATAACCCTCTGCGATATTAATCTCGCGGATTTTATTTAATCCGGTCAGCTTTAACTGCACGGCGTTGTCTGACGGAGGTTTTGTTGAACCTAACCCCCAATTGTATCCAGTTGAGTAGGGATAAAGCGCTGTTTCCCCGTCAAATTGATCTGCAAGCTTAACAATACGAATTACTTGTTCAATACTGGAAACATCCACTCGGCCAGAAACCGATGGGGAAGTATATTCGCCAACATCATTCGGTGTGTTTACATAGGCGACGACGTTTTTATGATCTAAATGCTGTTCGAGAAAGGAGATGAACTTTTTGTTCATTTAATCAATCCTCTATTTTGCGATAGCTAATATTCGGGTTCAGAAAGAAATAGTGCATTTCATTACTGTATGAACCATCGTGATTTTTCAATCGTCCCGGACGCATCCCCTCAAATTCAAACCCTCCCTTTTGCGCGACTCTTTCTGACGCGATATTTCCTTCTTTGACACCAAGTTCTAAACGTACATAACCAGCTTCATTAAAGGCCCATTTTTTCAAAAGATTCAGTGCTCTTACGGCGTAGCCCAAACCACGATATTCTGGCAATATCCCGTAACCAACATCACCTACATGAGGTGGTACAACATTACGGATAACAATTTTTCCTACAGCATTACCAGTTGAGCATTCTATAATAGTGAGCAAAATATTAGGGCCTAAGGCTGAATTAAGCCCACAACGACTAATTTTTTGTTTGATTTCATCAAGCGATGCTGTTTCGAATAAACCCCACTTAGATGATTCAGGATTTGATTGCTCTAGCCACATACAAAATGTGTCTTTTGGTTCAGCCAAACGCAGTGCAATTTTCTCATCGCGATAAATATTGCTATCCACTGCAGGAAATAATAGACTTTTTGCCGTATTACTGTGATCCCTCAATAAGGAAAAAACTGCGAATTCCTGTAATTCTGATTTTGAATTGAGTTTTTGTGAAATGCCTTCAAAACTGTACCCGCTCAATACAAGACTATTAATAACTTTATGATTGTCAATCAGAGTTCGCGTCTCAATTCTCAGTGCTTTATATTTTTTAAATAAAAGCATCGAAAGTGTTCGGAATAGTCCGGTTTTTATTTTTTCTTCTAAGGATGTATGAATGTTAATATCCAAAATAATACTGTTCTCATCATTTTCTGATGAGCGCAGGAGAATATCCCCGATGTGTTCTGGCTTGCATTTTCGTATTACATGAATTTTATGTGTGATTGACTTCTTGTTGGGTGTCTCATCTAATAACCTTGTCTCGCAGCGTTGGTCAATAATTTTATCACTCTCGCTGTGGTAAATAATTGGGATTCCTTGTTTATAATTATTTTCGGAAAATAAATGTGACTCCGGAATGGTTTGAATGTTATTTTCATAGCCTAATGAATTAATTTCACTGTTCATGGTCTATTCCTATAGATATAGTCAGATATTTGCCTGAGGATTAACCGCAGGCTCATCGTAACGGTTATTCCTCAAAACAGGGAGTAGGGTGACAATCGCCAATCCGGCTAAAAAAATGCCGATGAGCGCCGGTGCACGGTAACCATAGCCTTGATCGATTGCATAGCCACCGGCCCAAGAACCAATCACTACACCAAGACAAATGACAGAAGTATGCATGGTGTTAATCAATGAGGTATTTGGTGCTGCTTTAAACACGCGTGAGGACATGGCAGGAGTGAGAGTAATACCAGTAAGTCCTAAAATCATTACAGATATCAGCACTAATATTTTATTGTCGTAGAAGGTATAAAGCCCAAACAGTGCAAGTACTAGCACGACGCTACCGGTGAAAACAACTTTAATCGGCGATTTATCTGCTAGTCGACCTACAAGGAAGTTACCAATTACCGTGAATGCACCGTAAGCGAAAAGAATAGCCGGGATGTATGAAGTATTGAAACCGACAGTGTTTTCAAAATAGGGAACGAAGTAACTGAATGTCGCGAATGTTGCAGCAATAATAAAGAAACTCGTAATAAATGCCCCCCAGATTGATCTGTTTATAATTGAACCGAATTCAGCCTTAATACTACCCTTAGCCTCCGCCTTGAATTTAGGAACAATCAGTATAATACCTATTCCAGCTAAAGCTGTAAGGACAATAATTAATGCGAAGGAAACTCTCCAGCCATAATACTGATCAAGTATTGCTGATAGTGGCAGTCCCGCCACCGTCGCTATCATCATCCCGCCCAATACGATGGAGGCTGCAACGCCAAAGCGTTCCGGTGGAACCATTTTTGCCGCTGTCAACAGAGCAAAACCGAAGAAGGCTGCCGAAGATAATCCGGTCGCAAACCTCGCTACTGCTAAAAGATCATAAGTTGCAGAAACGGTTGCGACGACTTGGGCTACAAGAAATATGCCAGTAATAGTCAATAATGCTGCTTTATTGCTAAGTTTAACTAAAAATGTAGCAAGCAAGGGACCACCGAAAACCATACCTAATGAATAAATAGTAATTAAATATCCAACTTTAGGAATGGAAACACCTAAATCAGATGACATGGATGTGATTAATCCTGCGACCATGTATTCAGATGTTGTCATGGCAAATAGAGTAAAACCTAAAACATATATTGCCGCTGGAAGTGGTTTGTTCATAAAAATTCACTCGATGTGATTAACAGTAATGAAACTAATACCCTCGATTATTAGCTTTTGTAAACAGAATATGAATCATAATTGTTATGACATTTTTCACCAATATAATAGGAGGGTTTATCGAGTTGTCGTGTTAGGTTAGGAGGTTGAGATATCGAATCTTGGTTATTGAATCGTCATTGGCTTATCTTAAAAATAGATAATGTTATTTATTTAAATGTTATTTAATGGATATTTATGAATGTGTAAATATTGAAAAGGAAAATAACAATGAGTGAATACGTGCAAGCAATTGTGAAATCAGATACCGGTGGTTTTAGATTCACCGATGTACAGCGGCCGGTCAGAAGGACGGAAAGTGATATTTTAATCAGAGTTTCCAATATTTCACTTAATCGGGGAGAATTAGACTTTCCCTGGGAATCGGATAAGCCTGCCGGATGGGATGCATTTGGTATTGTGATCGAGACCAGCACCGACGGTCAGGGACCAAAAATTGGGGAGCGAGTATTAACATGGAGTTTTTCGGGTGCCTGGAGCCAATATCGCGTTGTCGATCGTGCCAATGTCGCTATCGTGCCAGAGAGTGTATCAGCAGCGGTTGCAGCAGCGTTGCCGGTGGCAGGATTAACGGCGCTGCGTTCTCTGCGGACCCTTCATTTGCAGCCGGGCCAGTCTCTGGCCGTTACCGGCGCAACGGGCGGAGTCGGGCATTTGTTGGTTCAGTTGGCAATGCATGCCGGTATTAAAGTTACGGCGGTGGCGCACAGTCAGCGTGGATTCGATTGGCTGCAAGCCAGCGACGTTAAACCCAACGAGGTACTATTGGCTAAAGAATTTCCTTTTGAGGGAACCTTTGATGCACTGGTCGATACCGTCGGTGGCGATTTACTGGCTCATCTATTAGACAATGTTGTCCCTAATGGCACAGTTCTCATTCTGGGCGTTGCCTCGGGGCAGGTGGCGAGCATAGACACCACAATTTTGGTATCACGAGGAATCGATCTGATTTCTTATAAGGATTATTCCCCGGCCGGAGAAGATTTAAACACCTTGCTCACTCTCGTTGACGAGAAGATTATTAAAGTATACGCGGATAATATTGGTAGTTGGGACAAAGTCATTAAACAGGATTTCCTGCATCTTCTCGCTCCAGGCAAAGTCACGCTCAACGTACCTCAGGACTAAGCTCAACTCGTACATAGTCCTCTATGATGTCGCCACGCAAGGATATTGCAATAATTGTGGCGACATAGCGTTATCTTTTAACTAATCACACATTGATATTTAACTTCTGTCAGGTTTTTTTGTATCTTGATACCTCCACGATGCATAGATGTTCGTGTAAGAGATGCAAGAGAAGACTTATGGATTTAAACGCGCTTAAAATCTTTATTAAAGTAGGGGAAACGCAGAGTTTTACCAAAGCTGCGCAGGCATTGGGCCTCACCCAATCAGGGGTCTCGCGTGCAATTACCAGACTCGAGCTCGACCTCCGTGTTACCTTGCTTAACCGCAATACCCACTCTGTAAGTCTGACTACCGATGGCGTTTTTTTATATGAATCCTCAAGAAGCCTGATGCATGAAATGGATGAGGTTGGGCATTCGATTACCGGCAGAACTGTATTCCCTGAAGGCGAACTAAAAATAACGACACCTTCTGCCTATGGCCGATTGGTAATTATTCCTATGCTCAAAGAGATCCTGGACAGATATCCGGCATTAACAATTGACGCGGTTATGACTGACCGATTGGTTGATTTGGTGGAAGAAGGCTTTGACGCGGCGATTAGAATTGGCAGCGTACAGGACTCACGGCTTATCGCAAGAACCATCAAGCATTTACGTTTTGTCACCGTTGCGTCACCGGAATATTTAAACAGCCACGGAATCCCTAAAGAGCCAGCGGAACTGGTACAGCATAACTGTCTGGCTGTTAAAGCACAGAAAACTGGGCGTAGCACAAAGTGGTTTTATTATATAGCGGGAGAACAGCAGGCTTTTGATATTAAGGGTAATCTGGTCGTCGATACTGCGGATGTACTGTTAGAGGCGGCACTCAGCGGGATGGGGGTTGTTCAAATAATGGACTTTGCGGTCGGTAAATATCTGGAAAACGGTAAACTGGTCGAGCTACTACAAGAATACTCCGAGGCTTCGATTCCGCTTTCATTAATTTATGCAAAATCGCGCCATCGTTCGCCTAAAATCAGTACATTGCTGGCAGCGTTAGGAATAAATACTTGACCCCCCAACACAGATGCAATTGCTCTTGATTTATGAGGGACCAAATTCAATATTCTGCTACAGGCACCAGCGCAGACAGGCTGAACCGGCGCTAATGATAGTACAGATTCAATACATGTCCCGGAAAAGCAAATGGAAGCCGGCTGTCTCAAAACAGCCGGGTCATGGAGAGTAAATCCATAATCTATCTGTAAATGATGCGGTTCAAAGTCGTGAGGAAATCTGCATCGGAATTACTCAACTTCTCTGCGCCGAAACGTTCTAGTACCACTGCTGTTACCAGGTCACGGCGTTTGGGGAGACGTGCTTTATCTGCCGTATCCAACGCTGTAGCCATCTCATGCTTTTTGAGGTTTGTGCAGTAAACTGGCGATCCGGGTTGCTGACGCCATGAATCAGCCAGAGTGCCAGCGTCGAATGCATCGAAACCAGTTGCTTCTACCAATCGCATTGCTATATCACGATCGTTCTTTCGGTCTGCTGCGACGGGAATTGCGATACGGTCTGGGTTGCCTGACACCATCCCTGATTCGGCAAAAGCACGTGCTCCTATTGCGTTCCATGCCTTGGCAATCGGCCTACCCAACAGCTCGGCAACCCACAGGCTTTCCACCATGCCGTTCTCAATATCCTGAATTATACCGTCCCGTACCGGATAATAATTAGCAGTGTCGATCACTACAGTTTCCTCAGGAACGTCTGCCATAAGGGGCTTAATCGTCGAGTGGCTCGCAAAGGGAATTGAGAGAATAATTACGTCTACGTCCTTCATCGCGTCCTGAGATGTTACCGCACGGGCGCCAGAAGTCAGGATCTGAGCATCAATCGTCTCGGGCCCGCGAGAATTCGCGACTTTAATTTCATGGCTTGCTTTGGTCAGTTTCTGGACGAGTGTTTTCCCGATATTACCAGTGCCTAAAATACCTATCTTCATAATGATTTCTCCAGTTTGCGTTACTGACTGCTTAATACTTAGTGAAAACTCAACTTTCCTTGCTTATCACGATCGCCGCTTGATGTGCACTGTGTACCAGTTCGTTATAATTTCGCGAACAGTACTCACTCCAGTAATGCTGAAAATACCAAAATTCAAAGTGTGGGAGACGGTAGCCATCGTCGTTTCGTTTACTCTTTCGCCATTTTCATTGAGAAAAAGGATGTAAAACAGGAGCCGTGACTTGTACTTTCCCCCACCCTGAGCATGATGTGTCATCACGTCGCGGGCGCAGATCTTATGTGATAAACGGCTATATGCCCTCAGTCCGTTTGATCACCATAATCGTTGCTGAAGTGCCTGCCGAGCATCATGTGTCTGGTCTTCATATATCGTTATCTATGCTGCCCGGTTGTACAACGCAGCCACACTCTGTATCATTCGGAGTGTATCTCCGTTTAATAGAATATACGGAGAGTTTCTCCACTTTTCAAGGTCAAAAGTTGCTATGACTGATATGTCTTCCCTGGCTGGGCTCCGCAAGGATGCACAACGTAATCGAAAGCACATTCTTGATGTAGCCCGCCAGGCATTCGTGAGCGAGGGCGTCAATGTTTCTATGGATGCAATTGCCAAAAAAGCAGGGGTGGGGGCCGGGACCCTTTATCGTCATTTCCCAAGTAAAGATGCATTGCTTGCTTCGCTGCTGGATCACCATCATTTAGTACTGGAACAACAGCGTTTGATCATTGAGGCGGAAGAAAGCGATAGCGGACGATCACTGGAGAAGTGGATCGACGCGCTGGGCGACTGGATGCTTGCTTATCACGGCCTTCCTGAACCTTTGCAGGCTGCATGTCAGGCTCAGTCGGCTTTGACTCCTGCCTGCCTTAATGTCATCGACAAGACTGAGACTATTCTTCAGGCAGCTCAAAATGATGGGCTTGCCCGTCGGGATTTGAACGGGCGTGACATTTTCATCGCAGCCTTGGCTGTAGCATGGGCAAGCGGCATTAAGGTCGCAGACCAACGGACACGAGTTGTACTTAGCGACATGCTGAAGAAAGGATGGGGGGCAAGTGAAACACAACCGAAGAGCTGACATTGTTTGTGATGGTTACACAATAGTCCCTTGAATTTTAGGCCATACTTCTGCTGAGAGTGTCATCTAAAAGCATGTATGTGACTGAAGCTAAGTGAATGCTGCAGCAGGCTCCATTATCGCTGATGCCAGGCGTGAACATTCTAATCAGAACATAGACGGTTATCCGTACAGATTTCGGAATTGAAAATGAACAGCTTTACGCGAGATTTATTGATTTGGATTGAAAAAAATCTTGACCAGAAAATTTCTCTAGAAGATGTTTCAGTAAGGGCAGGATACAGTAAGTGGTATCTTCAGCGACTGTTCAGGGCTGAAACCGGACTTACACTCGCTTCCTACATCCGCCAAAGAAAGCTATACAGGGCTGCAATCATGCTGAAAATGACCAGCCTTTCCGTTATCGAAATAGTTGATAGGTTGGGTTTCAGTACGCAGCAAACATTTACCCGTACCTTCAAGCGTCATTTTGGTCTGGCGCCAGGTCGCTATCGTGAGTCTGAGCTCTGGGATTTTGACGGGCTGCTTCCCGAATTTACTGGAGAATATCCAGTATTGCCAGCCCCGCAGCGTATTATGGCAAATCTGCATACACTACCGGGTATCAGTCTGAGCTATAACTGTAACAGTACGGATCTTGGTAATGTGCGGCTCCACACCGAGCAGCGCCAGGCATTATTTCGCATAGCCGGAAAAATGCCGAATGATGTATTTCCGATATCCTTCGCTGCAATGTGTGAACCGTCTTCCAGTAACGCTGAACAAATAAACTTCAGCCTGACGTTTGCAAAAGTTATCCCGGAAGGCCACACCAGCTTAGATGGTGCAGCGGCATTTCTACGGTTTCCTTTTCAGGGAACACCTGAGCAGTTGACAGAAATGCAGGTAAATATTTACGACCATATTATGCCACTTAGACGCGAAGCCCGCCGGACCGGACATGATTTTTTTATATGCGAAAGTAAGGTGGAACCATATAAAGGTGAGTTAAGCTTCCGGGGGTGTTATTACATACCTGTAACTGACAAAAAAGCTCAAATCGATTGTTAATTAATCAGAAGGAGCCCCCGTTTTTAGCGCTTAGCAGCCAGCGCTATTTGCGACCAGGACTTAACTGCAGAGACTACCCTGTCGTGAGAAAATAGTCGTCTGGCACGGGCCAGAAACCCGCAAGGACTCTCTGATATGTAACCTCGCATTGCACTCCCGATTGATACACGTAATCTGTTGAAAAAGTCTGCCTGCCCCATACGGCAGGGGCAGGCTCTGTTTTTTATTCCCGTGCGGAAACTGTCCTGTGGGAAGAAACCCTGAACGCCTGTCGAATGTCCCAGACGTGTTCTTCACGGCCTACGGCAAGGGCAAAAAGCACTCCACCAACGATTGAGAACAGGCCCAGAACGCCCCAGGCGAGCGTCATATCAGTGCCGCCCCCCAGATGTTTCAGGTAGCCGGCAACGAGCGGTCCGCCAAACTGTCCAATGAAATTGCTGCATGCGCCTACGAATGCCACCGCAGGGACCGCTTTCTTTGTCGGAAGGACTTCAGTCAACCGGACGTAAACCAGCGGCACAAGCATCTTCATTGTCAGGCCGACAAACATGAACAATGCTATCTGAACCCAGTAATATGACAGCGGCACAAAAGCGGCAGTCAATAAAGCGACACCACACAAGACGGTGGGAATAGCGGCATGCAACCGCCGCTCCTGATTGTATTTATCTGACCGTCGGGTGATATACCAGATGCCCACCATGGTCATCAGGAAGGGCATTCCGCTGATCAGACCAACCATGAATTCACTGAGCGTTCCGTAATCCTTGAGTGCCGTCGGCAGCCAGAGGGTAAAGCCGTAAGCCAGCATGCTATGCAGGGAGTATCCGATAAGCATCAGCCAGAGTGCGGGTATTTTAAGAATGGTCCACCATGGATCGGATTTCTCTTTCACATAGTTTGACTGCTCAGCCGCCAGGTCTTTCTGGATATGATCCCGGTCTTCGGCGCTCAGCCAGCTTGCGGCCTGAATGCTTTTGGGTACAACATAAAACCAGATGATGCAGAACAGCCACGCCGGTGCACCTTCAATCACCATCATCATGCGCCAGTTATGGTGCGCGAGGACCCAGCCAGATATCGGACCGGCCAGAAACGCCCCGGCACCCAGGCTGAGATTCCAGATACCAAAAGCGCGACCCCGTTCCGGCTTCATAAACCACTGCGCCAGAAACATCGCCGTGGCGGCCTGAATCGGGCCTTCAGCGAGTCCCAGCAAGAAGCGGATCGCAACCAGTTCACCGAAGTTTCGCGTCAGGCCGGTAAGCATGGCGCAGGCACCAAAAAGAAACAGGCTGACGCCAATAATTCTGCGCGAACCAAAACGGAGTGCCAGCCAACCGGCGGTAAACTGCGTAGCCACGTAGCCCCACGCAAATGCGCTCCCAAGCCAGCCAGCCTCAACCGAACTGAGCCCCATTTCGGCCGTAATATGGGGCAGTGCCATGCCAATATTCACCCGGTCGAAAAAAGAAATGGTATACATGATAAACACGGCGGGGAGTATTATTGTCCAGCGATTTTTCCCGATAAGTGCATTACCTTTAAGAGCATTCTCACTCATGATAACTTCCTCATTTGAAGCAGATGTAGGGGGAGGAAATGCTGATCCCAGGTCCTTTTGAATATCAGTCAGGTAAATTTTTATTTATTATTTTGAAGCTGCGACGACGAAATTAGTCAGACGCCCGATTGACTCAATTTCAACTTCTATAACATCACCGTCATTAAGAAATATCTGCGGATTACGTGAACGGCCAACGCTGCCTGGCGATCCTGTCAAAATGACATCACCCGGAGATAGCTGCGTGAAGGTGCTCACGTAGCTGATAATTTTGCTTATTGAATGAACCATGTTGGCTGTGTTGTCCTGCTGAACACTTTCACCATTTAGCCAGGTTTTTATTTGGAGCTTTTGCGGATCCGGAACCTCATCACATGTAACCAGCCAGGGACCGAACCCACCGGTTTTGCTCCAATTTTTGCCAGCTGTGAACCAGGTATGCTGCCAGTCACGCACGGAGCCATCCATATAGCAGGAATAACCCGCGATGTATTCTGCGGCGTCTTGCTCGGTGATGTTCAGGCCGGGTTTTCCAATGATGATAACCAGCTCACCTTCATAATCGAGCTGGTCGCTTAGCACAGGTTTCATGATCTCACCCAGATGCGCAGTCTGAGAATCAGGAAACCGGATGAATAGGGTAGGCGCATCCGAAGTAATGCTGAACTCCGTGCGCTTGGTCTGATAATTCATACCAACGCAAAGTATTTTTCCCGGATTTTCAATTACAGGAAGAAAGGTAATCTCAGAAAGCTGATAATCCGGTTCATGGCTGATATATCCGCCAGCAGCAGCTATGCCCCTTTCTCTGATAAAACTTTTCAGATCGGTGGTATCAATATCTGTCCGGCTTCTTAGATCAATAATTGCCTCGCCCTGTAGAATACCGTAACTTTTATATCCTTCAGGTGTGAGATAACTTAAAAGCTTCATATACTTTTCCCGCAACGCCCTTCGACATCAGGGTGAGAGCATGAGTGTTCATTTTTCACTCGCTGCTGTAATTCCAGCCACAATGACTTGCTCCAGATAGTCGCTATTCATCGCGGCTATCTTTTGTTTGCGTCTGATGCTGGCTGTTTTGCCTTTCTCCGCTCGCAGCATATTCAGCGCCATATGCCTCACTGTTGCCAATATCTGAGCCGCTTCTCCACGATAGATAGAGCACGCATCTTCTTTCATCGTGACGTCCAGTACCCAGTGCAGTTGATTTTCTATTCCCCAATGACCGCGCACGGCTTTGG
Organism: Pectobacterium aquaticum; assembly: GCF_003382565.3. Taxonomy (NCBI): domain Bacteria; kingdom Pseudomonadati; phylum Pseudomonadota; class Gammaproteobacteria; order Enterobacterales; family Pectobacteriaceae; genus Pectobacterium; species Pectobacterium aquaticum. The sequence goes on along the minus strand of NZ_CP086253.1, from coordinate 2,740,566 downwards.
CCAATTGTTCTTCGGTCAACGCAGCTGAACTGATGTAATAGCGATATTCCAGTGATTCGTTGCCCTTGCTATCACGGCGGTAGCCAATCGCCACGCCCAGCGTGCTCAAGCCCTTCCAGCTAGAAAATTGTTTTACCATGTCGCCTGCTGGCATCACATGGTATTCTCGGAGCTCTGTCCGGCCTCGTGATTGTTCGATCTTGGCTTGATGACTGCCTTCCCGTATCAGAGGGGCAAGGGACTTGCGAACGGCGCGATGCAGGGTTTCTTGATTGCCTTTGACGGCCAACAGATAGTCGCCACCCTTGTCCACAATCTGGGCGGCAATCTCAGTCTGGCAACCCATCGCATCAATCGAAATCAGGCAACCCGTCATATCGAGCAATGCCAGCAATTCAGGGATCGCTTTAATTTCATTGGATTTTTCGTCTGTTTTTACTTGCCCGAGCACCATGCTGTTGGCGCTGGCAAATGCACTGACCATATGGATGGTCGATTGTCGGTCGTCCCGGTTATAGGAACTACGCAGAACCTTGCCATCAATGGCGATCAGCTCCCCCTTGGCACGAGAGTTGACTGCTTGCATCCACTTGAGGAAGCAGGCCTGAAACTGCTCGGGAGCTAGGCTGGACATCACTCTAGCAATGGTATCGTGAACGGGTAAGCCATTTGGAAACAATCCTTTATCCTGGAACCAGCGACTATGCGCTTGCCCGAAATCTTCAATATCTTCCCAGCCCTCGCAGCCACCGATGACAGCGCAAACTGTCAGGAACAGAATGTCGAAGAGTGGATAGGATATTTTCGCGGATTGGCGCGGGTCGTGAAGTTCGGAAAAGAACTCAGAAAAGGCATCGAGCTGCATGGATGGCTCCCAGGAAAAGGGAGTATAAGATCACAACTCGGTCTGCAGGTCAAAGCGTTCTGAATTTGTTTATAAAATGTTCATGATCTTGCCCTGCCTTCGACATAACGGAAGGGCGTCATTAAATTAAGCAAGACGATATGCCAGCAGGAACTTATTCAGCCAGAGCCTGCATTTCTTTGATGAGGTCTGATTTACCCTCAAAACCAATACCCGGCAGTTCCGGCATGATGATATGGCCACCTTCTACCTTCACTGAGTCCGGGAAACCGCCGTAAGGCTGGAACAGATCGGGATAACTTTCATTGCCACCCAGGCCGAGACCGGCGGCAATGTTCAGGGACATCTGGTGACCGCCGTGAGGAATGCAGCGTGACGGTGACCAGCCAAACTGCTCAAGCACATCAAGCGTACGCAGATACTCAACCAGACCATAAGAGAGCGCGCAGTCAAACTGCAGGTAGTCACGGTCAGGACGCATACCGCCATAACGCAGCAGGTTACGGGCATCCTGATGAGAGAAGAGGTTTTCACCCGTGGCCATTGAGCCCGGGTAGAACTCTGACAGCGCGGCCTGCAGGGAGTAATCAAGCGGGTCACCGACCTCTTCATACCAGAACAGCGGGTATTCGCGCAGCATTTTCGCGTAGGCAATACCGGTTTCCAGATTGAAGCGGCCATTGGCATCAACGGCGAGTCGTGCTTCGCTACCGATTTCTTCCAGCACGGCTTCAATACGACGGCGGTCTTCTTCCAGAGATGCGCCACCAATTTTCATTTTCACGACGTTGTAGCCGCGGTTCAGGTAGCCGCGCATTTCCTGACGCAGCGCGCTCAGGTCTTTACCTGGATAATAATAACCGCCAGCTGCGTATACGAAGACGCGCGGATTAGCCTCAACCCCCTTCATTTCTGCCAACAGGCGGAACAACGGCTTGTTAGCAATTTTTGCGGTTGCATCCCAGATAGCCATGTCCAGCGTACCTACCGCAACTGAACGTTCGCCGTGACCGCCCGGCTTTTCGTTGCTCATCATGACGTTCCAGATCTTATGCGGATCCAGGTTGTCGCCTTTGGCATTCAGCAGGCTTTCAGGTTCGGCTTCGAGGATGCGGTTACGGAAGCGTTCACGGATAAGCCCACCCTGACCGTAACGGCCGTTAGAGTTGAAGCCGTATCCCACTACGCGGCGTCCGTCTACCTCAACATCTGTCACAACGGCAACCAGACTGGCCGTCATCTTGCTGAAATCGATGTAAGCGTTACGGATAGGGGAAGCAATGGGTTTGGTAATTTCTACAACGTCAAGGATACGCATGTTCTCTCCGGCAGTTCTCAGTCAAATAACATCTAACTTACGTACCTACGCAATGGGTTATGTCATGCCATATATTTATTGGCATAATACATTGACGTAGTGTTCAGGGAGCTTTTTGCCCTGTCTGACTTCATCCTAAGCAGTTCATGGATTCCGTTCTAATGCCAAAGAGGCAGACTGTAATGCAAAACAGGCATCATCTTGAATTAACCTGGCTTGAGGACTGTGTGGCTCTGGCACAGTCCCTGAATTTCTCCCGTGCAGCAGCTTCACGATATGTGACGCAGCCAGCATTCAGCAGGAGAATTGTTTCGCTGGAAGAGTGGCTTGGAACCCCGCTTTTTGAAAGAAATCGTCGGGGCGTCAGCCTGACGCGCGCCGGGGAGGTTTTCGTCACGCAGATCCCTGAACTTATTCGCGCACTCTATACCCTGAGAAGTGAATCTATAGAAGCTGCGGGAGAAACCAAACCGGACGTTATTTTTTCCGCTACACACTCTCTGTCATTTTCATTTTTTCCGGCGCTGATGCGTAATAACGAAAAAATCGCGCGCTTCGGCTCTTTTCGCCTGTTATCTGACACGTTAAGTGCCTGCGAACGTATGATTGACAAAGGTGACGCACAGTTTCTACTTTGTTATTACCATCCTCATATGCACATCAATCTCGATCAGTCCAAATACCTCAGCGTCCGGCTCGGACGGGAAACTTTACTGCCTTATTCCAGATGCGACCCGGCAACCCGCGAGCCGGTCTGGCATGCTTCAGGCAGTAAAAAGTTTCCCTTCCTGTCCTATTCAGCGGAGTCCGGACTCGGCCGGATCCTTTCCAACACTTCACAGGTAAATCGTGCCAGACGTGGGATGGATATCGCGTTCACTGCTGATCTTGCTGCCACATTACTGGCTATGGTCAGGGCCGGCGACGGCATCGCATGGCTACCAGAAACCCTAGCAGCGCCGGATGTGGATGCCGGCTCCATTGCCGTTGCGGCTAAGAAAGACAGTGCGCTTTGGATACCCATAGACATCAGACTTTTCAGACCCGCAGCAAGGATGTCCCGGGCAGTAGAAGAGTTGTGGGAAATTTTCGTAGACGGCCAAATATGACAATCGGAACATATTCAGGCGTTTTCCAACATCAATATTATGAAACCGTGGCACATCTCCCTGACTGGATTTTTTTTGATGATTTCGGCAACTTCTCGTGCGTCGGTCAATGGCCCGTTATGTACTCAACAACGCTCTGAGATTCTTACCGTTGATGAGGTCGGAAGTGCACAGTGCTATTTCCAACCGCGCGCTTTTTACCTGTACAACCAGTTTGCTTCATCGCGTCTGCTCCGCATAGGATCGATAACCGGCCCGGGTTTGGACGGCTCGACCCGGAAGTTGCGGTGTGAGTGAAGTTTGCGACTGAGGCGCTGTCAGGATGGAGCATGTTGTAATCCCGGCAAATAAGAACGCCTTTGCGCCTGATGTTTTTAACCAGATCCACGTATTGCAAATATCAATCAATACCAGGCTTAAAAAATAATGAAAAGGCGAGGCAATTATTGTTCAAACATCCCGGGATACTTCGGCGGTTTCGCCACTCTCCTGCATGTACGCTGTGGTTGACGTCTACTGAGAAACAGGGCGTATCGGTGCCCCCGCGTGTAGTCCCGCCATCACCATGTCGATGAGCCAGGTTAGCCGAGGCTGCCACTCATCATTAAAATCGAGCTGCCATATCCCTGCAATTGCCAGGAAAAAGTCGTCAGTGGTAACCCCCGGGTGGATAGTTCCCGCTTTCTTATTGGCATCAAGTAACAACTGAGCGGCAGCAATGACAGGGGCATAGCCTGCCTTTTCCGGACAGTCCCGCGAGAGCGATACCTTGCGAATGGCATTGGCCAGGCCTGCTTTGGTCATCGCGTATTCGGCAAGGCGATTCATCCAGTCACGTAACGCCTGTTCGGGTGCGCAGGTCCGGAGCAAATGTTCTGCAAACTTTGTGACCTGCAACATCTCATAGCGATAAACCTCCATCACTAATACCTCCCGTGTCGGGAAGTTGCGATAAAAAGTGGCCTGCCCGATGCCTGCCTTCTTCGCGATCGTGCTTAGGGGCACGTCTGCGGAAACGGTCAGTTCCTCAAGTGCAACCGACAGAATACGTTCGCGATTTTGCTGCGCATCAGCGCGTGCCGGGCGCTCCGTTTTTTGTTGTTGTGTCACCAGTCCTCCTGTCCACAATATTAAAACTTGCTTAACGGACAGTTGTCCGTTAAATTTTCCAAGCGGATAGTTGTCCGTTTGTCATTCTACCTTTTTCATCAATCCGGAGAAACATATGAAAGTTTCAGGTAATACGATCCTCATCACGGGTTCAACCTCGGGGATAGGGCTGGGCCTTGCGGTACGTTTTCATGAAGCAGGCAATAAGGTCATTGTCGCTGGCCGTCGCAAGGCTTTACTTGATCAAATCATAAACGACTATCCCGGCATCGAGGCCATTGAACTCGATATTGCTGATGCCGGATCCATTACCCGGGCGAGCGAACTCGCGGCAGTGCGTTACCCCGACCTGAATGTTGTCATCAACAACGCCGGTATTATGTTGAGCGAAAATGTTTTGGATCAGGATGCAGTGAAGATTGCGCAACAGACCGTTGAGATCAACCTTCTGGGGACCATTCGTATGACTTATGCGTTCTTACCGCAGCTGGTTCAAAAGAATGACAGTGTCATCATTAATGTCAGTTCCGCACTGGCGTTTGTTCCGTTCCCTATTGCCATGACCTATAGCGCCACAAAAGCTGCGGTTCATTCATTCACTGAAAGCTTGCGTGTTCAGCTCGCCGACACGCCCGTGCGCGTGATTGAGCTGGCGCCCCCTGGCGTGCGTACCTCGTTGTTCGGACAGGGAAATGACGAGCATGCCATGCCGCTGGATGACTTCCTGACTGAGACGCTCGACCTTTTGCATGCAGACCCGGCGCCTGATGAAATCATCGTTGAGCGCGCCAAATTTTTACGTACAGCCGGGGCGACGGGTCACTACGACAGCGCCCTTAAAATGCTTTCTGAATGGAAGGCTGCAGACTGAGTGTTTAGATCTAAAAAAACTCCACAAGTATGTTAATAAACTTGTGGAGTGTTACTTATTATTTTATCTCTTAGTCAGTGGGCGACGTTAAGCTTCTTACGTGCCTCAGCAACAGTCCTGGTATCGGCAGGCTGGAAGCCGGTATTACCATCAGAGTCGAGGAAGGTTACACACCTTACGGTTTTGCCATCCTCGGCCTTATCGATATACAACGCGGTACATTCAGTCAGCAGGATAAAGTTGGTTCGGTCCATCAATGCCGGGACCACGCAGATATTCGGGGAAGATTTCGAGAAGTTACCACAGCCGTAAAAACCGCAGAAACCACGGTAGGTGCAGGGTGCCAGGTTGATACCCTGCGGGTTAGTGTAAGTTGCACCAGTGGTTCCTGCCGGGATCGGGAATGGCAGACTGCTTTATGAATTGCCGGTGGGCCCAACGCCGATCATCATATCGTTTTGCAGAGGGTCCTCTCATCATCTGGTGGTTCTGGTACTGTCTTATGACGGTTAAAACAGCGTCATGGACAAAGCAGAAAGAGCGAGTATGCCTGCGCAACTTTGGTTGAAGCGCCTGACTAACCGCGCATCCGTAAGGTAGTGTTTGATCATTGCACCAAACCAGGCCCAGATCCCAACACAGGGGAAACTCACGGCAGCAAAAAGAACGGTGTATAGCGCTATATCCTCGAATGAAAACACGCTGGGCAGACATGTGGATATTGCCACACTTGCCATAATCCAGGATTTCGGGTTGATGAGCTGGAAAAAAGCGGCTCCGATAAAACTCATTGGATGTGATGTGTCTGCCGACCTGATTTCACCGGTGCTTCCCAAAATCTTCCAGGACAAATAAAGAATATAGGCTGCGCCGCTATACTTCATGAACACCTGGATATAAGGGAATAAAGTAAATATTTCATGCAGTCCCAAGCCGACTAAAAGTAGCATGAGTGCACTTCCGGCACTTGCGCCAGAGATGTGACCCAGTGTTTTACGCGCTCCAAAGCGGACGCTGGAAAAAAGGACCATGAGGTTGTTTGGTCCCGGGGTGACGGACATAACGATCGCCAGAACCAGAAAGGAGCTTAACTGCTGTGCTGTGATACTCATCTACTCCAGTCCTGTTGTTGCATTTCTTCCTTGTCGTCGCCAAAAATCTCGGGCGTTTTCCGTTTTATTGACCCTGATTTGAAGCAGAGTGAGTTTTTAATTCTGTTTGTCTCAACACAGGACCGGAACAGAGGAACTAAATAAATCTTTTGCATATGACTTTTTTTTGAATTTCATAAGAAGTATTCTCATAATTACCTTATAAAATTAGTCTATCAACAGGTTTTTTTGAGATGGATAAAGATGTGAATGTCGTTCAGACAAAACTGATTCAACAGCCGAAACTGGATGCGAAGGACCGAACATTATTAGCCATCCTGGCTGAAGACGCCTCACTAAGCTATTCGGAACTTGGGCGTCAACTGCACCTTTCAGCACCGGCGGTACATGAGCGGGTCAAACGGCTTAAGAGTGAAGGGGTGATTACAGGGACAGTGGCCAGGCTGGACAGCAACAAAATCGGGCGCCCGCTGCTGGCATTCATCCATGTCGATACATCGAGTTGGGCTGTAACGCGCTCAATACTCTCTTTAAAGTCGCTTTCCGATGTAGAGGAAATTCACACCGTCGCAGGTGATAGTGCCATGCTGCTAAAAGTCAGAACCCAGAATACTCAGTCACTTGAAGCCCTGCTGGAAGTGATTCATTCAATTGACGGTTTTACTGGAACACGCAGCTATATTGTATTAACCCCCCACCTTGAAAGGGGGCCTGCCCCCTTACTCTCAAAATAGAGCTGAAGTGATGTTGACCCTGAATCGCCACAGGTTTAACAGACACCTCAGAGTCATTTAAAATGGCTTAACAATTTCTCCGAATTGAAGCCAGAAAATGCCGTACCAGTACAGACTGATACGGCTATTTTTGTGGTTTATTTTGTCAGAGGGGTTATCCCATTGTGCAACTGATTTCCTTCCCACAAATATAAGGTGGGGCATACGCTTTCCGGCACATATCCAGATAATCCGACCACCATTGCATCATCGCTTGTCGGGCATCGAGATATTCTGCTTTATGGATGTACGCCGCCCGCACGCTGTTGCGCTCCTGATGGCTCATCTGGCGCTCAACCGCATCCTGTGACCACAGGCCGGATTCCATCAGCGCGCTACAGGCCATTGCCCGGAATCCATGACCGCAGATTTCATCTTTCGTGTCATAACCCATCAGTCGCAGTGCCTTGTTGACTGTGTTTTCACACATCGGCTTATACGGATTGTGATCACCGGGGAATACCAGCACCTGATGCCCGGATATTTCCTGTATCTGTCTCAGAATAGCGAGGGCCTGACGGGAGAGGGGAACGATATGCGGCGTGCGCATTTTCGCGCCACGCCCGGAATAACGCACGCCGGGGATGGCTTCGCGGGTGGCGGGAATCGTCCAGATGTGGTTTCTGAAATCAATCTCAGACCAGCGGGCGAAGCGCAATTCGCTGGAGCGGATGAAAAGGTGCAGGGTGAGTGAGACTGCCATGCGGGTTAATTCTCGTCCTTGCTTGTAGTCCTCAATGCGGGCTAACAGTTCCGGTAGTTTCTCCAGCGGAAGGGCAGGGTAGTGGCGTTTAACGGGCGGGGCGATAATACCGTCCAGATTGGCCGCCGGATTATGTTCTATCAACTCTTTATGCACGGCATGACGCATGATGTTGCACATATGCTGCCGGGTACGCGCTGCCACTTCCAGCAGACCTTTTTTCTCAATCCCTTTCAGCAGGTCGATGAAGTGGCGAGTTTTCAGTTCTGTGACCGGCAGGTGTCCAATTATAGGGAAGATATGGTTATTCATGCTGGCAAGCAGACGGGCGGCATGGTTCTCTGACCATGCTCTGTTGCTTTTATGCCAGCTTAGTGCCACTGATTTGAAGGTTTCCTCTGGTGAGGAAGTGGTTCTTTCAGCAGAGCGCTGTTGAGCTGGATTGATATTCTGCGCCAGCAATTTACGGATACCGTCACGCTGTTGACGAGCATCAGCCAGAGAAACATTAGGATAGGCACCTAAACCGAGGCGTGATTCTTTTCTATTGATGCGATATTTGAGATACCAGAGACGTGAACCGCCTGGATTAACCAGCAGATACAGACCATGAGAATCAGAAACTTTGAAGGGTTTAGCGGATGGTTTTAAGTTGCGGATTTTTGAGTCGTTAAGAGACATTTGGGGGTCACTCCGTCATCGAACCAACTTGACCCCAAATCTGACCACCAAATTCTCCCGATGCGGAGAGAAAACTGAAAATGCATCGGGAAGACTTTTCATGCTAACTTATTGAATCAGAATCACATAGGGATTCGCAAAGCGGCATGAAAACAGGAATTTGGCTCCTCTGACTGGACTCGAACCAGTGACATACGGATTAACAGTCCGCCGTTCTACCGACTGAACTACAGAGGAATCGTGTGAACGGGGCGCATGATATCCGCCACCCGCGGTACTGTCAACGGCAAAATCAGCTTTATCGTCTGACTGTTTAGGCTGTGTACAATTCGCTGTTTTTTTATCGGTTAGTAAATGGATGGAGCACGGTAATGGGTACTGCTTTGCCAGTTTTTTAGACGGGTGAGCGGATCTTGCTGATAGAACTTTTGGAAGCAGCGGTACAGCTCGGAGAAACGCGCGTCGAGAAGTTCGGGGGCGCTGAAGAAGTATTCCGAGAGCACCGCAAAGCACTCTGCCGGATCGTGGACGGCGTAGGGATCCATGCTGGCGGCATCTTCGCCCACCAGATCGATTTCTTCCTGCATGGCATCCATCGCGCCGTGTAGATGCTGTTCCCACGCAGCAATCTCGCGCAGAGGGATAAGGGGGACGCCCGTCGCTTCGCCGCTGCTGCGGATGTCCAGCTTGTGCGCGACTTCATGAATGATGAGGTTGAACCCGGAGAGGTCGAAGGAATCCTGCACTTCCTGCCAGTTGAGGACAATCGGTCCCTGATCCCAGCTTTGGCCGGATTGCACCATTTTCCCCTTATGCACGAGCCCGATGTCATCCTGCCACTCTTCTTCAACAATAAACGGGCCGGGGTAAATCAGAACTTCATGGAAGCCATCCAGCGCATCCATTCCCAGCGACAGCACTGGCAGGGAAAACAGCAGGGCGATGCGCTGCCGCATGATGTCCGTCAACACCAACTCCTGCAACGGAATCAGGCGCTTTTGCTTCAGAAACTGATCGGCAAGAGCGACCAACTGCTGGCGCTCTTCATCGCTCAACGGCGCGAGAAGCGGGATAGAAATGGCAGCGTGCCAGTGTTCAAGCGTCTGCACCTGAGGTTGAGTGTTTTTCCACGGCCATTTAATCATTGTTATTGCTCGTTCAGTCGTCACTTGAATTTAAAGGCGAGGGCGGGTGCTGTTAACATGCCGTAAAAGTAGGCATCATGGCAACTGCTAACAGAGAGATGCTGGAGCGACTGACCGAATCCGTCTCGAAAACGGGAGTAGAGCAACGCTACCGGGGGGCAAATCGCCCCGTCTCTCCACCGCTATTCAAACACTTACCCCGCATTGAGTCTGTGACGCTTTCCACACTTGGCAGTGGCTTAAAGCGGACAGCTTAAATCCCCTTCTTCACAACGTAGCATGCTTTTGAATTCTTCTACGCGCTCGGCGGTTTTCTGCGTCAGGCACTGGGAATACACCATGCCATGCACCGAGCCTCCGGTTGTCGGGAAGGTCTGAAACTCACAGTCAGCGTTGCGGTACGCGATCCATTTTCTCTGCGCTGACTTGAGCAACGCCTTGTGTTCTTCAATCACCAGGCGTTTTACGACATCCTGATACAGCCGATTAAGCTCGCCATCCACTTTTTTATATTCATCAGCAGCACACTGGTTCATCTCCAACTGCGTGTTGGCGTTGCCACAATCTGTGGCGGCGGCTTGCGTGATGGGCTGTAGAGCAAAAAGAGCAATGGCTCGCTTTTTCATGATTGATCCTCTGTAAGTTGGCGCTAGGTATGAGTATTTATTATACCAGCCATGCGTTCAGGTACACATAAACTGAGCGAGGAGGGCGTTTTTATGTCGCTGAACATGTGAGCAAGTTGACGTTTACGGCGCTATTCCTCCAATCAAATAGGGACATTTTCATCGAGAATCCTATACTGAAGGCGCTGACATATCGTTTGCTTGGATGCAGTGCATATTCATAACGACTGGGAGGGAAGAATATGAAAATTGAGACTGGAGAGAATGGCCTTTTTGCGCATCGTGCTTCGATCGCTAACTCAACGGCTCAGGTTGGTAATCAAGCCTCGTTTGCTGCTGTTTTAGCTGAAAAAACGCAGGAAACGAGTGCAAATAACGCTGCCACCTCCGCTACTCAGGTTAAGAAATACGATTTCACGAATATGACGCCACAAGCGTTAACCGAAGCCGTAAATAGCCTGATCCAAAGTGGACAGATGGATCTCGACGAATCGTCATCATTGTTGGGTTTCATGGCCCCTACCGCGTTGTCTAAAGTCGTTTACGATGGCACCGCACCCGTTTCATCGCGCCAGCCTATGAACGTGTTCTCCAAAATTCAGGAAGGAATTGATGGAGCACTATCGCGTAATGAAAGGGCGAGCGCAGAAGGCCTGCAACGCGCTGCTGATGCGTTGCTTCGTTTTCAGGATAAAGCCGTAAAGGTTAATATGTTCGCGTAATAAAAAAGCCAAGTGTGAATTAGCCTTTATTTATCTATAGGAACAAAAGGATATTATTTAATGCTGATCTGAGTGTAGTAAAGATTACTCTCAATCATCTCGTCCCGTACTGACAAACCCCATGTGCTGAACTACTTTCATAAGGAATCATCACGTTACGGAGGTTGATATGGGATTTTGGCGTATTGTACTGACTATTCTTCTGCCACCGTTGGGTGTGTTACTGGGGAAAGGCATCGGTGGGGTATTTATTCTGAATATTATTCTGACGCTGTTAGGTTATTTTCCTGGGTTGGTGCATGCGTTTTGGGTGCAGACAAAAGATGATGGCATTTAATGGCTGAAAAGCCTGTTTGACGATTTATGATGAAATAACGGGGAGACATAAAGCTCCCCGTTGCCTTTTTATTGATGCCGCGCTATTGCGCGGCACTGACCACCTGATTACGCCCTTGCTGTTTTGCCTGATAGAGCGCGATATCGGCGCGGTTAATCAGCATGTTTAGCGTTTCGCCCGCCCGATATTCAGCAACGCCGCAGCTGGCTGTCACCTGAATTCTTCCTTCACGGTAGGGAAGATGCGTGATTTCAATACTCTGACGCAGGGCCTCGGCGCGCTGTTGTGCGGCGTTGAGATCGCAATCGTCGAGCAAAATGACGAACTCTTCTCCTCCCCAACGACAGGATTGATCGCTGGAGCGGGTATTGGCCGATAGGATGGCGGAAACCTCTTTTAAAACCAGATCCCCAACGTTGTGGCCGTACTTGTCATTGATTTTTTTGAAGTGATCAATATCAATCAGAATAATGGAGAGTGGCTTGTGCTGTAAGGCATTTTTCTTACTGAGACGGTGAAATAAATAATCAAATGCCTGACGGTTCATTAGACTTGTTAATTTATCGGTCGTTGCCATCTGTTCCAGACGGCGTTGATATCCGCCAATGGTCAACCATAGCAGGAACAGGAAGAGGATGCTGATGAATGTGCTGATACCCAGATTTTTAAGCAGCGTGGTGAACAGCCGCTTCTCACTAGGGTGACTGGTTTGCTCAACCATCAAATACCAGCCGAATTCAGGGATTAAACGGGTGTTGAGGAAAATATGTTTCCCATTTGACTCATATTCATAAGCGCCGCCAGGGGCAGTCAAAATCGCGGTCGCGATCCGAGTCAGCCCTTGCTGTGCTTGAATTTGCAGCGTGCGCGTGTAGCGTTCTCCATGTAACGTAATGTTGCCTTCTTTATCAATGAAATAGATTGTCCGGTTATAGCGCTGTTCGTATTTTTCAATCAGGTGCTTAACACGCTCAACTGGGATGCCCACGCCGGTAATGCCAATAAAATTGTCTTCATAATCCATGACTTTATGGTTAATAAAGATGTCCAGACGCGTGCGTTCTTCAGGATCGACGCGGAGATCGACAACGTAGGGCATGTTATCCGATAGCGCTTTGTGCTGGAAATACCATTGATCGTCGGGGGACGATTCCGAGACAGTTTTTAGGATGCGTTGCTGATCGTAATAAAGCCCCGTTTTGTCAGAGATGAAAAAAGAAAATACGGTGTTGAAGCGGCGATCGATCTCCTTCAGATAGCGGAATAGGGCCTGCGGATCGCTTTCATTTTTTAGTACCCAGTCGCGCAAAAAGGTATCGTGCGCCATTAGGGAGGAAATAAAGATAGGTTTTAACAAATCCTGCTGGATTTCAGAATAGACATTATCACTGGTGAGCGGCAGGGTATTTTCTTCAATCTCTTCTTCCAGTGATTCTTTAGCCACTTCATAGCTGGTCAAACTGATCACCAGAAAGGCGGTGAGCAGCATGGCACCGAGTATTATGATTGCGCGTGTTTTATCCAGCCAGCGTGCGTTATTGATGAATCCAGTCTGCAAAGTAATCTCCCCAGAGAATCATTGATGAGATAGGTGAGCAAGTCACTGTTTCACCTAAAAAATTAGAATTCATATTTTACTGAAATTACGTTGTAGCGCCAAATGGGGGACGTTGTATCGTTGGATAAAAATGGCTCGTCTGTGAGATTCAGTATAGTGGTTCCGGTGTGGAAGTATTAGCAGCAGGCTGCCGGAACGTAATGTTTTGTATTTTATTGTGGGCTTGTTAAAGCTCCCTTGTCGGTTTGATTATCCCTATGGTTAGATTTAATCAAACTATAACGTTGGGTGGATGACCATGAGCCATTATTCAGCAGCGAAGGAATCAGGCCCAACAGCGCTTTTATTGATTAATAAACAAGCGCGGAACGGTGATTCCTCAGCACGCTATGTGAAAGAATTATTACAGCAAAGCCATATCAGCATCGTCGAACCGGATGAAAAAGAGACGGGTTCATGCAGTGATATTATACGTGCGTATGCGGATCGGGTGGACTTTGTCATTATCGGCGGTGGCGATGGTACGCTGAATTCAGCCGCGCGGGGCCTGGTCGATACCGGTTTGCCGCTGGGCGTGCTGCCATTAGGGACGGCGAATGACTTTGCCCGTACAGTGGGGATCCCCAGAGAGATTCGGCAGGCTGTGCAGGTTATCGCTAGCGGGCAGCGGCGTGTTGTTGATTTGGGTGAGGTTAACGGGCATCTGTTCTTTAACGTCTCGAGTATTGGGTTTTCAGCAGCACTGGCGCGCGGGCTGTCAGCGAAATCCAAGAAACGGTGGGGCACATTGGGCTATGCGCTGGCGGCCTTCAAGCTTTTGAAACAAAGCCGTCCTTTTCGCGTGGAGATTGAGCATGACGGCATCAAAGAGCGAGTGAGAACGGTACAGGTGTCGGTGGGTAATGGACGTTTCTACGGCGGCGGCATGGCGGTGGCGGACAGTGCCGCGCCCGATGATGGTCGGTTGGATGTGTATAGCCTGGAGGTGTCTCACTGGTGGGAAATGGTGGCACTGATCCCCTTTATCCGAAAGGGAACGCACGGTCGCTGGCGCAAAGTCCGCGTCTTTTCTGCCAGACAACTGACGTTGAGTACCTCGAAGCCGCACGATATCAATGCCGACGGCGAGCTGATTGGCAAAACGCCAGCGGTATTCGGGATCAGAGAAAAGGCAATTCAGGTTTTTGCGCCACCTTGTTGATGCCGTAAATAGGGGCGAAAACAAACAGGGACACCGCGCGGTGTCCCTGTTTGTTGATAAAGAATGAGTCAGCGGATTATTTAAATACGCGGAAACGTTCTTCAAAGGAAATATAGGTTTTCTCACCGGCTGGTTGCTCGATTGAGCCAAATGGCATTTGAGCACGCAGCTTCCAACTGGCTGGCAAATCCCACTGTACTTTAACATCATCGTCGATCAGGGGATTGTAGTGCTGGAGGGTGGCGCCAATTCTTTCCTGCGCCAGCGTAGACCACACGGCAAACTGAGCAATACCGGTTGAATGTTCAGACCAGACCGGGAAGTTATCGGCATAAAGCGCGAATTTTTCCTGTAGCGCTTCAATCACGGCGGTGTCTTCAAAGAACAAGACAGTACCTGCGCCAGCGGCAAAGGAAGCCAGTTTATTTTCTGTCGGGGCAAAAGCGTCCGCCGGTACAATTTTCTTCAACTGCTGCTTAACAATATCCCACAGTTTGTGATGCTGCTCGCCGAACAGAATCACAACGCGTGAGCTTTGTGAATTAAAAGAGGAGGGGCTTTCATTAACGGCTTCGGTAATGAGGGCGGTAACCTGATCTTCTGATATCGGTAACGTATTGCCGATGGCATAGATTGAACGACGAGCCTTGATTGACTGCAAAAAAGCATTACTCATGGTGTGTTCCTCAGTTTACGTGATGATTTGCCTTGATACTGTGTCACTGATTTTAGCCGTATTCAATGGCTTATCGTGCCGGATGCCAATCTTTCCTTTGTCAGCCCGCTCCGCCGCAGACGTCGCAGTGCGGGTTTTTCGGCAGCATCATTTCGCGAAATTGCAGCGTCATCGCATCGAACATCAGCAGTCGGCCTGTCGCCAGCCTGCCGTAACCGGTCAGCAGCTTAATGGCTTCCATCGCCTGCAAACTGCCGATGGTGCCCACCAGCGGCGACATCACGCCTGCCTCGACGCAGGTCAGCGCATTGGCACCGAACAGACGGCTGAGACAATGATAGCAAGGTTCATCGGGTTGATAGGTAAAGACGCTGATTTGGCCTTCCATCCGAATTGCCGCCCCAGAGATCAGCGGCTTCTTGAGCTGAAAGCCAATACGGTTTAGGCGGTTGCGAATGGCGACGTTGTCGGTACAGTCCAGCACGGCATCGTGGTGGCTGACCAGTTTGCTCAACGCCTCGTCATCAAGATCGCCATCAATGGTATCGAACGAAAGATGCGGATTCATGTCGGATAGCGTCAGACGTGCCGATTCAACCTTCGCCATTCCGATACGGGCATCGCGGTGCAGAATCTGGCGTTGCAGGTTAGACAGAGAGACGGTATCAAAATCCAGCAGCGTTAAATGGCCGACGCCCGCCGCGGCCAGATACTGTGCGGCGGCACAGCCTAGCCCACCGAGCCCGACAATCAGCAGGCGTGATGCCTTTAGTTTTTCCTGTCCGTCAAAATCAAAGCCGCGCAGCACAATCTGTCGGTTGTAGCGCAGCATCTCTTCATCGCTCAGCTCCGGCAACATACTCAGTGCCCCAGCAGCGTGTTGAAGGGTTCGATTTCAACCCATTCGCCAGCGGCGACGCGACCGCGATCTTGTTCCAGTACGATGAAGCAGTTACCGAGGCTGAACGAGCTGAAAACGTGCGAACCTTGATGCCCGGTGGTTCTGACTTCCAGCTCACCCTGTGCGTTGCGGCTGAAAATACCGCGCTGGAAATCGGTGCGTCCCGGTGTCTTTTTCAGTGCGCTGGTAGTTTTGACGCGAACACGCGGCGGCAGGCGCCATTGCGTATAGCCAGACAGGCGGGCCAGCAGTGGCTGAACCAATTGATAGAACGTCAGCGCAGCAGAAACCGGATTCCCCGGCAGGCCGCAGAACCAGGCGTGTTGCAATTTGCCGAAGGCGAAAGGTTTACCGGGTTTGATCGCCAGCTTCCAGAAGTGGATATCGCCCAGTTCATCCAGCATTTGCTTGGTGTAATCCGCCTCGCCAACGGAAACGCCGCCGCTGCTAATCACCAGATCGGCAAGTTGATCGGCCTCGTGGAACGCAGCGCGCAGCGCGGCCGGATCGTCACGGATAATCCCCAGATCATGTATCTCGCAGCCCAACTGTTCTAGCATCAAACGGACGGCGAAACGGTTAGTGTCATAAATCTGACCGTCTGCCAGCGGTTCGCCGACGGGTTGCAGTTCATCACCCGTTGAAAAAACCGCGACTTTCAGGCGACGCACCACGTCAATCTGCGCAATCCCCAGTGATGCCAGCAGCGGCAGCTCCGCCACGCCCAGCTTGGTGCCTACGGGTAACACGCTGGCACCCGCCTGAATATCTTCTCCCGCCAGACGAATATTCTGGCCGGGTTTTACCTCATGGGGAAAGCGGATACCGTCCTCGCTGACTTCAGCTTCTTCCTGCATGATCACCGTATCGGCTCCTGCGGGAATTGGCGCACCAGTCATGATGCGAATGCAGGTTCCGGCAGGCCAGTCGCCAGTGAAGGGCGCGCCAGCGAAGGCTTTACCCGCCAGCGGCAGCGTTGTTGAAGCAGACAAATCGGCGCAGCGTACGGCATAGCCATCCATCGCGGAATTGGCGAAAGGCGGGACGTTAATCGGAGAGGCAATCGCATGGGCGGTGATCCGTCCTGCGGCGTCGAACAGGGATACGCGCTCTGTCTCGGTAAGAGAAGGAACCTGAGAAAACATGTTTTCCAGAGCTTGTTCAAGAGTCAGTAAACCTGCGTTAACGCTTTCCATCTTCACTCCACAGTGTGTTTCATCAATACGACTGATTTTATTAATATGGCTTATTTCATCAGTAAGAATCGTGTTGCGGCAACGCGCCGTTCATAGGCGAAAACCCGTTTCCTATGCCAGTATTAATTATGTCAGAGTTCGTCACGGGGGTGAATGTAGGCAGGTCAAGGAATAGGGCTTTTGGCGCATGAATTCTCGTTAGGCACGGAGCGGCAGGGTCATGGCGTAAAACAGTGGCCTTCTGCCCATAAGTTGAACCATTTCGGGCAACAGTGGGCGGATTTGCAGGACATATTGCCTCTGATGGCCTGTCTTTACGGCAATTAACTTAATGTTATAAAAAGAAATTTTTCACCGTGCCGATTTCAGTTTCCGCTTTACATCATACCTTGCGCTAAATATAGTCGAAAATCGCTGATAATTTGTCCCTGACCGCGTTGCACTGATTCCAGCCGCATTTATATGGAGATTCGCCGTTCATGTCGCCCACACAGGATCATTATGCCTCGCTATCTTCCCCTGTTCCGGGGCTGGTTTTGCCTGAAAAACGGGTGGTGGAGGTGCGCAACCTGAGTGTCTATTTTGAGCAGCAGGGGCAGCGGACAGATGCGGTGCGTAATTTGACGTTCTCTGTCGATCGGGGCGAAACGTTGGCTATCGTCGGAGAGTCGGGATCGGGTAAGTCGGTGACGTCGCTGGCGCTGATGCGGTTGGTTGAACATGCGGGCGGCGTGATTCACCAAGGGGATATGCTATTTCGCCGTCGCGATGGGCAGGTGCTGGATCTCCGCGGTGCCCGTCAGCGTGCGATGCGTACGTTACGCGGTGCGGATCTGGCGATGATTTTCCAGGAGCCGATGACGTCGCTGAATCCGGTTTTTCCCGTCGGTGAACAGATTGCCGAGTCGATTCGTTTGCATCAGGGGATGGACAGACGCGCCGCGCGAGCAGAAACCTTGCGTATGCTGGATCTAGTCAGAATACCGGAAGCGCGCAACGTGCTGGATCGCTATCCCCACCAGCTTTCTGGCGGTATGCGCCAGCGGGTGATGATTGCGATGGCGCTCTCCTGCAAGCCCTCATTGCTGATTGCCGATGAACCGACGACTGCGTTGGATGTCACCATTCAGGCGCAAATTCTACAGCTTATCCGTGTGCTACAGCGTGAAATGGAAATGGCTGTGATTTTCATCACCCATGACATGGGCGTGGTGGCGGAAATGGCCGAGCGTGTACTGGTTATGCACCGTGGGGAAAGCGTCGAAGCGGGGAGCGTTGGGCAGATCTTTACTGCACCGCAGCATCCGTATACGCAGGGGCTGCTGGCGGCGGTACCGGCGTTAGGGTCTATGCGCGGCCAACTGTTCCCAGAAAAATTTCCGCTGCTGGATCAACACTCGGGGCGTATTGCAGATAACGTCCCGCAG
The DNA here is from genome assembly GCF_003382565.3 of Pectobacterium aquaticum. Taxonomy (NCBI): domain Bacteria; kingdom Pseudomonadati; phylum Pseudomonadota; class Gammaproteobacteria; order Enterobacterales; family Pectobacteriaceae; genus Pectobacterium; species Pectobacterium aquaticum. The sequence continues at coordinate 2,722,235 of NZ_CP086253.1, read as the reverse complement.
GATACCGTTCCCGCGCAGTCAGAACCGATCTTACAGGTCAGCAATCTGGTGACGCGTTTTCCTATTCGCAGTGGTTTATTGAACCGCGTGACCCGACAAGTGCATGCGGTAGAAAACGTCAGCTTCGATCTCTGGCCGGGCGAAACGCTCTCGCTAGTCGGCGAATCGGGATGCGGCAAATCCACCACCAGCCGTGCGTTGCTCCAGCTCGTTGAAAGCCAGAGGGGCGAGATTATCTTTAACGGTCAGCGAATCCATCAACTGAAAGGGGGCGCGTTACAGCACCTGCGGCGTGATATTCAGCTGATTTTTCAGGATCCCTATGCGTCATTGGATCCTCGCTTGACGGTCGGTTTCTCGATTATGGAACCACTGCTGGTGCACAACATTTGCCGTCGGCAGGAAGCGGAAAAGCGCGTTGAGTGGCTGTTGTCGCGCGTAGGGCTGGAGCCAGAGCACGCCCGCCGCTATCCGCATGAGTTTTCCGGCGGCCAGCGCCAGCGTGTTTGCATCGCCAGAGCGCTGGCGCTGAACCCTAAAGTGGTGATTGCGGATGAAGCTGTATCCGCGTTGGACGTGTCAATTCAGGCACAAATCATCAACCTGATGCTGGAACTGCAACGTGAATTCGGCATCGCGTTTTTGTTTATTTCACATGATATGGCGGTGGTTGAGCGTATTAGCCATCGCGTGGCGGTGATGTACATGGGACAGATTGTTGAGATTGGCTCGCGGCAAGATGTATTCGAGCGGCCTCGGCACCCTTATACCCGCAAGCTGATGTCGGCAGTACCGGTTGCCGATCCCTCACGCCGCCAGCGTGAGCAGGTACTGCTGGTTGATGAAATACCCAGCCCGATTCGGGCGCTTGGCGACGAGCCGATCACGGCGCCTCTGGTTCAGGTCGGTGAGCGACACTTTGTTGCGCACCATCCAATAGCCGGCGCGTATTGACAGGGATTCACAAGGAGAACGTAGCATGAGCGTAATGACGATAAAGCGGCGCTGGTTAGTGGCTGGCGTAACCGCTGCGATGGCGGCTTCACCCGTCTGGGCAGCCAAAGATGCGGTTATCGCCGTGGGGTCCACGTTTACCAGCCTGGATCCGTATGATGCCAACGATTCGCTATCGCAGACGGTAGCGAAGTCCTTCTATCAAGGGCTCTTTGGCTTCGATAAAGATATGAAGCTGGTGAATATACTGGCGGACAGCTATGACGTGAGCCCAGATGGCCTGGCGTATACCGTCAAGCTGCACCCGGGTGTCAAATTTCACGATGGCTCGGCGTTCAACGCCGCCGCCGTGAAAGTGAATCTGGATCGCGCCAGTAACCCCGACAATCGCCTGAAGCGATATAACCTGTTCAAGATGATCGACAAAACCGAGGCGGTTGACGATCTGACGGTGAAAATCACGCTGAAGACGCCGTTCTCCGCGTTCGTGAATAATCTGGCACACCCCGCGGCGGTGATGATCTCGCCGGCAGCATTAAAGCAGTACGGCAAGGACATTGGTTTCCATCCGGTCGGCACCGGTCCGTACCGTTTTGTGACCTGGAATCAGACCGACTTTGTCAAAGTCGAGAAATTCCGCGGCTATTGGAAGGCGGGGTTGCCGAAACTGGACAGCATTACCTGGCGTCCGGTGGTGGATAACAATACGCGCGCGGCACTGCTGCAAACGGGTGAAGCGCAATTTGCTTATCCGATACCATTCGAGCAGGCCAAAGTGCTGGAGAAAAATGACAAGCTGTCGCTGGTGGCGTCGCCGTCGATTCTGCACCGCTACATCAGTATGAATGTGACGCAGAAACCGTTTGATAACCCGAAAGTACGCGAGGCGTTGAACTACGCGATCAACAAGGAGGCGCTGATTAAAGTGGCGTTCTCCGGCTATGCGACACCGGCCGAAGGGCCACTGCCGAGCAGCATTGATTATTCGGTAAAATATCACCCGTGGCCTTACGACCCGGCCAAGGCGCGTGAGCTGCTGAAAGAAGCGGGCTACCCAGACGGCTTCACTACCACGCTGTGGTCGTCACATAACCACAGTACGGCGCAGAAAGTTTTGCAGTTCACGCAGCAACAACTGGCGCAGGTTGGTGTGAAAGTGCAGGTGACCGCGATGGATGCAGGGCAGCGGGCGGCGGAAGTGGAAGGCAAGGGCGTGAAAGAAACGGGGGTTCGCCTGTTCTATACCGGCTGGTCTGCCTCAACGGGTGAAGCGGACTGGGCGCTGTCGCCGCTGTTTGCCACGGCCTCTTGGCCACCGGCGCAATTCAACACGGCCTTTTACAGCAATCCGCAAGTCGATGCGGATCTGGCGAATGCGCTGAAAACCACGGATCGGACGGAAAAACAGAAACTGTACAACGATGCGCAGGACAAAATCTGGGCGGATGCGCCGTGGATTTTCCTGGCGACAGAGCGTTTGGTGTCGGCTAATAGCAAAAAACTGACTGGGTTCTACGTGATGCCGGATACCTTGTTCAGTTTTGAAGAGGCCGACCTGAAGGAATAACTCATCGTAAAAGAATGACCAGGGAGTCGGGTGGCCGTGAGGCTGCCCGCAGTGGTCAACACTCGTTCACTCATAGGGAGTCCGACGCATGTCTGTGGAAAACCGTTCATGCTGAATTATTTTATTAAACGACTACTGGGACTGATTCCCACGCTCCTGATTGTGATGGTGCTGGTGTTCCTATTCGTTCATCTGCTACCCGGCGATCCGGCGCGTTTAGCTGCCGGGCGGGAAGCGGATGCTGCCGTTATCGAGATGGTCCGGCAGGATTTGGGGTTAGATAAACCGCTGCCGCACCAGTTCTGGCACTTCTTTACCCATGTCCTGCAAGGAGATTTTGGTACGTCGATCGTATCGAAACGCCCCGTCACTGAAGAGATCGCCATGCGCTTTATGCCGACCTTTTGGCTGACGGTGTGCAGCATGGTGTGGGCGGTGATTTTTGGCATGGCGATCGGTATCGTGTCCGCCGTGTGGCGCAACGGCTGGCCGGACAGAATCGGAATGACGCTGGCGGTCTCCGGCCTCTCTTTCCCCGCGTTTGCGCTCGGCATGCTGTTAATGCAGGTTTTTTCCGTCGAACTGGGATGGCTGCCGACGGTGGGGGCGGACACCTGGCTGCACTACATTTTGCCCTCGCTGACGCTGGGGGCGGCGGTGGCGGCGGTGATGGCGCGTTTCACCCGTGCGTCGTTTGTTGATGTCTTGCAGGAAGATTATATGCGTACGGCGCGGGCAAAAGGCGTGCGCGAATCGCTGGTGGTAGTGAAGCACGGGCTGCGCAATGCGCTGATTCCGGTGGTTACGATGATGGGGCTGCAATTTGGTTTCTTGCTCGGTGGCTCAATTGTCGTGGAGAAGGTCTTCAACTGGCCGGGGCTAGGACGGCTGCTGGTGGATGCGGTGGAGATGCGCGACTATCCGGTGATTCAGGCGGAGGTACTGCTGTTCTCGCTGGAGTTTATTCTGATTAATCTGCTGGTGGATATGCTGTATGCCGCGATTAATCCAGCCATTCGTTATAAATAAGGAAAGGGAATGAGACACTGGCGACGTAAAGCTATGCTGGCGACGCTCCCTGTCATTAGGGATAAACCCGTTCGCACGCCGTGGCGTGAATTCTGGCGGCGCTTTCTTCGGCAGCACGTCGCGGTCACCGCAGGCGTGTTTGTACTGCTGCTGATTGTGGTCGCGTTTCTGGCACCGTATCTGATGCCCTATGATGCCGAGAACTATTTCGATTATGAACGTCTGAATGAAGGTCCGTCGGCGGCACACTGGCTGGGGGTGGATTCATTAGGACGTGATATTTTCAGTCGGCTCCTGATGGGGACGCGTATCTCGCTGGCGGCGGGCATTCTCTCGGTGCTGGTCGGGATGATTATCGGCACGACGCTCGGTCTGGTGGCGGGCTACTACGAAGGGTGGGCAGACAGGATCATCATGCGCCTATGCGATGTGCTGTTTGCCTTCCCCGGTATTCTGCTGGCGATTGCCGTTGTGGCGATGATGGGCAGTGGGATGGCGAATGTGATTGTCGCCGTCGCGATTTTCAGCATTCCGGCCTTCGCCCGTCTAGTGCGAGGGAATACGCTGGTGCTGAAGCAGCTTACCTATATTGAATCGGCCCGCAGCATTGGTGCCAGCGATCGGACGATCCTCTTTCGGCATATTTTGCCCGGCTCGGTATCTTCCATCGTGGTGTTTTTCTCGATGCGCATTGGGATGTCGATCATCACGGCAGCCAGCCTGTCATTCTTAGGGCTGGGCGCACAGCCGCCGATGCCGGAGTGGGGGGCGATGCTGAACGAAGCGCGGTCGGATATGGTGATTGCCCCACACGTCGCGATCTTCCCTAGTCTGGCGATCTTTCTGACGGTGTTGGCGTTTAATTTACTGGGTGACGGTCTGCGTGATGCGCTCGACCCAAAATTGAAACGCTGAATAAAAAAGCGCGGCAAGTGCCGCGCTCAGACCACTGACAAACCTATTTGCCGAACGAAAACGGGAGTAACGGAATAGAAGAGTAAAGCGTTTGCGCCAAGGATGGCGCAATCCGAGCTTACATGGACGTACTCGTAGCGTCTTTACGATCTATCCGTTACTGCCGCTTGGCGGCCTTTGCAGCCACACACCATTAGAACGAGGTACGTTTGTAGCTGCGGTACTGCGGTTGCCAGAAGTTGTGCTCAATCGCCTTCTGCAATGCATCGGCAGAGGTGACGACGGCCACACCTTGCAACTGTGCGGCTTTACCCACATCCAGTGCAATACGCTTGGACACCTGCTGGATATCGGACAGATCCGGCAGCAGCGCGCCTTCACCGTTATTCGCCAGCGGCGAGCAGTCAGCCAGCGCGCGGCTGGCGGCCATCAACATACCGTCAGTGATACGTTTGGCACCCGACGCCAGTACACCTAACCCGATACCTGGGAAAATGTAGGAGTTGTTGCACTGGGCGATAGGGAAGATTTTGCCCTGATAGTTAACCGGAGCAAACGGGCTGCCGGTTGCGACCAGCGCTGAGCCATCTGTCCAGCGAATGATATCTTCTGGACGGGCTTCTACGCGGGATGTCGGGTTAGACAGCGGCATCACGATAGGACGCGCGCAGTGCTTGTGCATTTCACGGATGATTTCTTCCGTGAACAGACCCGGCTGGCCGGACACACCGATCAAGATGGTCGGCTTGGCATTGCGTACCACTTCCAGCAGTGAAATCGCGTCGCTGTTGCAATCCCAGTCAGCCAGCAGTTCACTTTTCTGCACCAGCTTGCTCTGGAAATCGAGCAGGTTCGGCAGCTTGTCTGTCAGCAGACCGAAGCGGTCAACCATGAAGACGCGTGCGCGAGCTTCTTCTTCGCTCAGCCCTTCAGACTTCATCTGCGCGACGATTTGCTCAGCGATACCACAGCCTGCGGAGCCCGCACCCAGGAAGGTAACGGTCTGATCGCGTAGCTGAGTGCCTGCTGCACGGCTGGCGGCAATCAGGCTGCCAATCGCAACGGCGGCGGTGCCCTGAATGTCATCGTTAAAGCTACAGATTTCATCACGATAGCGGTTCAGCAGCGGAGTCGCGTTTTTCTGCGCGAAGTCTTCAAACTGCAACAGCACGTTCGGCCAGCGGCGTTTCACTGCCTGAATGAATTCGTCAACAAATTCATAGTATTCATCGTCAGTGATACGCGGATGGCGCCAGCCCATGTACAGCGGATCGTTCAGACGCTGCGGGTTGTTGGTGCCAACATCCAGAACGACAGGCAGGGTGTAGGCTGGGCTGATACCGCCACAGGCGGTGTACAGCGACAGCTTACCGATTGGAATCCCCATGCCGCCGATACCCTGATCGCCCAGACCCAGAATACGCTCACCGTCGGTCACAACGATGACTTTCACGTTCTGCTTGGTGGCGTTTTGCAGCATATCGTCGATATGTGCGCGGTTAGGGTAGGAGATAAACAGGCCGCGGGCGCGACGATAGATATCGGAGAAGTGTTCACAGGCTTCGCCAACGGTCGGGGTGTAGATGATCGGCATCATCTCACTGAGGTGACCGTCCAGCAGGCGATAGAACAGCGTCTCGTTGGTATCCTGAATGTTGCGTAGGTACACGTGTTTTTCAATATCGTGTTTGAATTCCTGATACTGACGCCAGGCGCGTTCTGCCTGTTCTTCGATGGTTTCGACGGCTTCAGGCAGCAGGCCATGCAGGTTAAAGTTAGCACGCTCTTCTTCGGTAAACGCACTGCCTTTATTCAGCAGGGGAAATTCAAGCAATATTGGGCCAGCGTAGGGAATATGGAGAGGACGTTTGCTTTCGTATTCTAATTCCATGACTTTTTACTCTCGGATAACAGAAAAAAACTCAGGTGTTGTCGATAAAAACTGCTGCGGATCTTAAATTACCCAGAAAATATGTACAGGAATTGTTAATTTAAATAGTTACAGATGGCTTGCATCTTAGTCAAAATGCAGGCTTTATCGATTCACCTCTCGTTTCTCTCACTTCCTTTTGCTGAACCCGTGCGCTGACCTCTGCCGTTATTCCTCAATAAAGTGATGTTCAATGTCGGTGCAGCCTAATTCGGCCAACATAATTTGCGAAATGGCCCAGTGGCTGACAACGGCATGACGACGCTCAACGACAGCTGCGTGTTTAATGGTGCACGGATCGTCGCCAGCAAGGTTCATCAGATTCAACGCGACTTGCAAAGGCGGCAGGCTCGGGTTAAATGCCGCATTTTCTGCGTAGCGTCCGGTATAAATGTTGCCACTTGAGGTTTCCAGCGCAATGCCGCTGATGGCTTTGCTGTAGGGGGCGTGGCTACGGTTAGCGGCATCCAGCGCCAGACGCGCAAGCGCGTTCACATTCTGCAAGGTTGCGCCGTGGTTGACGTCATCCATCAGTAAGGTATCGATGTGCAGATCGACGGGGCCAAAGGAATCCGGCAGATAGTGGCTGAGCACAGCAGGTTGGCGACCCGGCAATTGAATGCGCAGCGACGCGGCATTACGCAATTCATTCATAAACTGACGACAGTGACCGCATGGCGTGTAGTTCACGGTCACCGTCCGCAACCCACGCTCATTGCGTATCCAGGCATGGCTGACGGCGCTTTGCTCGGCATGCACCGTTTGCTGCAACTGAACTGCGCTGAACTCCATGTTGGCACCAAAGTAGAAATTGCCACTGAGCCCTTGCGCAATTGCGCCAACCTGAAAATTCGAGATCGGTGCTTGTGCGCAGGCTGCCGCCAGAGGCAATAGCGCAAAGGCCAACGCGTCGGCGTCTAGCTGGCTGGCTTCGCAGACGGCATTCACGTCGTCTGCGGTGAGCATGGCGGCGAAATCGGGTTTATCGAGCAAGGGACCGATCGCGGCTTGCAGACTGGCAGGTAATTGCTGGAAGGCGTTTTCAAATCGTGGATGCATGGTGGCGTACTCTTTTTACCCGTCAATGACGTCATGTTAGGGAGCAGAGTAGCAATAAATTGTGATCAAAATCTCTTTGTTGAATGAAAGGAATGCAAATTAACTGTTAAATGCGAGATGTATCTCAATTTTATAGCGGGCGATGCGAGCTACGCACCATCCCCCGCCAGATTTAGCCAACGACATGCAAGAGTAGAGGGAAGACTAGCGGCGCAATCAGCGACGTGATGATCCCGCAGATGACCAGCGCCAGCGAACTGAATGCGCCTTCCTGATAGTCAACCTCTGCACAGCGCGCCGTACCGAGTGCGTGTGAGGCTGTCCCCATCGACAGCCCACGCGCGGCTTTAGTTTTAATACCGATGCGGTTGAACACACTGTGGCCTAAGACTGCGCCGAGAATACCGACAAAAATCACGCAGACGGCGCTGATAGCCGGAATCCCGCCAATCGAGCTGGCGACGGCCATCGCAATCGGCGTGGTGACGGATTTAGGCAGCACCGAGGCGGCGATTTCTGGCGAGGCGCCCATCCACAGCGCCACCAGCGTGCCGGAGATAATCGCGGTCAGGCTGCCGATGAAGCACACGCTGATGATTGATTTCCAGCGCGCGCGGATTTGATGCAGTTGCTCATAAAGCGGGAACGCCAGCGCGACCACCGCTGGTTGCAGCAGGTCGTTAAGGGCTTTGCTGCCCTGAAAATAGTGCTCGTAGGGAATCTTCAATACCAGCAGCAGCGGAATAATAATCGCCATCGACACCAGCAACGGGTTCAACAGGGAAATCCGGGTCAGCACGGCCAGTTTACGCGCGGCGAAAAAGACAATCAGAGTGAGGGGCAGCGACCACCACAAATAGCTGAACATTATTCGTTATCCTTCGGCGGCGTGCGATCGCCAGCCACGGCTCGTTCACGCTGCATTATCTGGGTACTGAAACCCACAACCAACATCACTATAAAGGTACTGATCAGGCAGGAAACCACGATAGGGCCGAACTGTTGGCTGACCAGATCGTAATAATTCATCACGCCGACGCCGATGGGGACGAACAGCAGCGCCATGTGACGAATAAGAAGATGGCAACCCGGTTTTACCCACTGCGCGGGCAGAATTTGCGAGGCAAGAAGGGTGAACAAGACCAGCATGCCGATGATACTACCGGGGATAGTGAACGGAAGTAACGCGGATACCGCATTGCCTGCCAGCAGGCAGAGATAAATCAATGCGAAAGCGCGTAAATACTGCCAGCACACGATGAACGTATTACGCATGGGACATTCCTGATTAGCTGAGGGGATTATCATAACGCTAATGGAATTTACGTGCCACAGCTCACATTGCTAACGTTATACAGCAACACATGGCAGGGGATATCAGGTGAACGGTTCAGGCACGACAGAAAACGTGTCGCACCCAAGCCTTTATTGATCCAAATACTTTATTGACTCAAATAGTCGCTAGTCAAATAGCCGTTCGTCACGAATCGCGGCACAGACGGCGTCGGTCAGCTTACGCAGTTCATCAGGCTGAATGATAAACGGCGGCATCAGATAAATGAGTCGGCCAAACGGTCGAATCCAGACGCCGCGCTCAACGAAGAAACGCTGTAGCCGCGCCATATTGACCGGACGCTGTGTTTCCACCACGCCGATAGCACCCAGTACGCGAACGTTCGCCACCAGCGAAGAATCCGAACAGGGTTGCAGTGCGTCTCGCAACTGCCGCTCAATATTTTGCACTTGCTGCTGCCAGCGGTTCTCCGCCAACAGCGACAAACTGGCATTGGCTGCCGCGCAGGCGAGCGGATTGCCCATAAATGTAGGGCCGTGCATAAAACAGCCTGCCGCACCGTTGCTGATGGTTTCAGCGACTATGCGGGTGGTCAGCGTGGCGGAGAGCGTCATATAGCCGCCGGTAAGCGCTTTTCCCAGACACATAATATCGGGAGAAATGCCTGCATGCTCGCAGGCAAACAGCTTGCCGGTGCGGCCAAATCCGGTGGCGATCTCATCGGCAATCAGCAAAATGCCCCATTGGTCACACAGTTCCCGTACCCGATGCAGGTAGGCCGGATGATAAAAGCGCATCCCGCCCGCGCCCTGCACGATGGGTTCCAGAATGACGGCCGCGATCTCATGAGCGTGCACCGACAGCATCGCCTGTAGCGGCGCAATATCATCTTCCTGCCATTCGTCGGTAAAACCGCCTTCGTTGATCGCGGCACAGGGCGGCGCATCGACAAACAGATGGGTAGGCAGGTAGCCCTGATACAGACTATGCATCGAATTCTGCGGATCGCACACGGACATCGCACCGAAGGTATCACCGTGATAGCCGTGACGCAGGGTGAGAAAGCGTTGACGGGTTTCACCCCGTGCTTGCCAATATTGCAGCGCCATTTTCATCGCCACTTCGACAGCCACCGAGCCGGAATCCGCCAGAAAAACGCATTCCAGTGCTTCTGGCGTGATGTCCACCAGTTGGCGGCACAGTGCCACCGCCGCCGGATGGGTGATCCCGCCAAACATCACATGCGACATCTGGCTGAGCTGAGCCTGCACCGCTTGATTGATCGCCGGATGGTTGTAGCCGTGAATCGCCGCCCACCACGATGACATGCCGTCAATCAGGCGACGTCCGTCATCCAACTGAAGCTCGACGCCGCTAGCCGCTATCACCGGATAGCAGGGCAGCGGTTCGGTCATTGAGGTGTAGGGATGCCAAATGTGGCGCTGGTCAAAAGCAATGTCTTCCGGGCTCATGATGATCTTTCGTCAACCAAAATGGATTCTATTTGGTTGACAGTATATCGGGTTAATTTACACTGGCGAAACGTTTTTAGTTTGGAGATGCCGAGATGGCTGACCGCATGTACTGGACGCTTGAGCAAGCGCAAGACTTATTTAATAAACCATTTCTGGAACTGATGTTTGAAGCGCAGCAGATCCACCGTCAGCATTTTGATCCCCGTCAGGTGCAGGTCAGTACGTTACTGTCGATAAAGACCGGTTCCTGCCCTGAGGACTGTAAATATTGCCCGCAGAGCTCCCGCTATCGCACCGGGATTGATACCGAACGCCTGATGCAGGTTGAACAGGTGCTGGAGTCGGCTCGTCAGGCGAAAGCCGCAGGATCGACGCGCTTTTGTATGGGCGCGGCGTGGAAAAACCCGCACGAGCGCGACATGCCGTATCTGGAACAGATGGTGCAAGGCGTCAAAGCGATGGGGATGGAAACCTGCATGACGCTGGGAACGCTGCACAACGATCAGGCCGAGCGTTTGGCCTCTGCTGGACTGGATTTCTATAACCATAACCTCGATACCTCGCCAGAATTTTACGGCAGCATTATCACGACCCGCACATATCAAGAGCGTCTGGATACGCTGGGTAAAGTACGCGGCGCGGGCATTAAAGTCTGTTCCGGCGGCATCGTTGGTTTGGGGGAAACCGTGCGCGATCGCGCCGGGCTGCTGGTGCAACTGGCTAACCTACCGACGCCGCCGGAAAGCGTGCCGATCAACATGCTGGTGAAGGTGAAAGGCACGCCGCTGGCGGATAATGATGATGTCGATCCGTTTGATTTCATTCGTACTATTGCCGTTGCGCGTATCATGATGCCGGCTTCCTATGTACGCCTGTCCGCCGGACGCGAACAGATGAGTGAACAAACGCAGGCGATGTGCTTTATGGCGGGGGCGAACTCCATTTTCTACGGCTGCAAACTGCTCACGACGCCAAACCCGAAAGAAGACAAAGATCTGGCGCTGTTCCTCAAACTGGGTCTGAATCCGCAGCAGACGGCGACCGAATACGGGGATAACCAACAGCAACAGCGGTTGGCGGAACAACTGGTTAACGCCGATAGCGAGCAATTTTATAATGCTGCGGTATAACGTCCAGCCTGCAAACCGTCGGGCAAGGCGTGCTGAATCATGAGCTGGCAGCAACGTATTGACGCCGCGCTGGTACAACGCCAGCGCGATGATGCCTACCGCGTACGGCGGGTGAATCAAGGCGGCAGCGGGCGCTGGCTGATGCAGGGCGACCGCTGCTACCTGAATTTTTCCAGCAACGACTATCTGGGGTTGAGTCACCACCCGGAGATTGTGCGCGCCTGGCAGCAGGGCGCTGAGCAATACGGTATTGGCAGCGGTGGTTCCGGGCATGTGACGGGCTATACCGATGCTCATGCCGCGCTGGAACGTCAGCTTGCCGACTGGTTGGGTTATCCGCGTGCGCTGCTGTTTATTTCCGGCTATGCCGCGAATCAGGCTGTGGTGGCGGCGTTGGCACAGTCAGAAGACCGTATCTTTGCCGATAAGCTCAGTCACGCTTCATTACTGGAAGCGGCTGCACAGTCACCCGCGACCCTGCGGCGCTTTAAACATAATCAGCCTGATAATCTGCAAACGCTGCTAGAGAAACCTGCGGACGGCCAGACGCTGGTGGTGACCGAAGGCGTTTTCAGCATGGATGGCGATACCGCGCCACTGTCGGCGCTCCAGGCTCAGTGCCGAGCGCACGATGCCTGGCTGATGGTGGACGATGCACACGGTATTGGCGTGCTGGGTGATGAAGGTCGCGGCAGTTGTTGGCAACAGGGCGTTAAACCCGAACTGCTTATTGTCACGTTCGGCAAGGCGTTTGGGGTGAGCGGCGCGGCGGTCCTGTGCGCCGAACCGCTGGCCGAGTATTTCCTGCAATTCGCCCGTCATCTGATTTACAGCACTTCGATGCCTGCCGCACAGGCCTGTGCGCTGAGCGCGGCGGTCAACTGTGTCCGCCAGGGCGACGCGCGGCGCGATGCGTTACGACGTAACATCGCCCAGTTCCGCGCGGGCTTTTCCAACTCGTCCTATCAATTGATGGATTCACAGAGCGCGATTCAGCCGCTGATTGTGGGTGAGAACGCGCGGGCAATGGCACTGATGAACCATCTGCGTGAACAGGGCGTGTGGGTCAGTGCGATGCGGCCACCAACGGTACCTGTCGGCAGCGCCCGTCTGCGCATTACGCTGACGGCGGAACACCAGCCGGAAGATATCAATCGCTTGCTTACGGTATTACACCATGCTGACAGAAAACTATAACAAGCAGGCGATTGCGCAGGCGTTTGGGCGTGCGGCGGGGTGTTACGATCGCTTTGCCGAACTGCAACGCACCAGCGGAGAACGCCTGCTGGCGCTGATGCCGTTGCACAGCGGTTTACAGGTATTGGATGCGGGCTGCGGAACCGGGCATTTTAGCCGCCACTGGCGTCAGGCTGGTAAGAATGTGACTGCGCTGGATTTGTCGGTGGACATGCTGGCGCATGCCCGTGAGCAGCACGTTGCCGATCGTTATCTGGAAGGCGATATCGAAAACCTGCCGCTGGCGGATTGCTGTGTGGATATCAGCTACAGCAATCTGGCTGTGCAGTGGTGCGACTCGTTACCGCGTGCGCTGGCCGAGCTGTATCGGGTTACACGACCGGGGGGCGTGATGGCGTTTGCGACGCTGGCGGACGGTTCCTTAAGTGAATTGTCGCAGGCGTGGCAGCGTCTGGACGGCACGCAGCGGACGAATCGCTTTCTGTCGCTCTCCGCTATCGAAGCAGCCTGTCAGCCTTATCGCCATCACTTGGTTCAAGAACGTGAGGTCTGCTTTTTCCCTGATGTATTGGCGTTGATGAAATCGCTGAAGGGGATTGGTGCGACCTGGCTGCACGACGGGCGTGCGCCGGGGTTATTGAGCCGGGCGCGTCTGGCGGCATTGTCTGCCCATTATCCGCAAGAACAGGGCGGCTACCCGCTCAGTTATCAACTAGTTTATGGAGTGATTTATCGTGATTGAGCGCTGGTTTGTGACGGGTACGGATACCGAAGTTGGGAAAACGGTTGCGAGTACGGCGCTGCTTCAGGCAGCCAATCAGGCTGGATACCGTACCGCAGGCTATAAACCCGTGGCGTCAGGCTGTGAAATGACGGCCGACGGCATTCGCAACAGCGATGCGCTGGCGCTTCAGGCCAATAGCAGCGTCCGGCTGGATTATCAGGCGGTGAATCCGCTGGCGTTTATGGAACCGACGTCACCACATATTATCAGTGCGGTGGATCAGCGGCCTATTCATCTCCCAGCGTTGTCCGCAGGGCTACGGGCATTAGAAACTCAGGTGGATTGGCTGCTGGTCGAAGGCGCTGGCGGGTGGTTTACGCCGCTGTCAGAGCAGGATACGTTTGCTGACTGGGTGGTACAGGAACAGCTTCCCGTAATTTTGGTGGTCGGTATCAAATTGGGGTGTATTAATCACGCGATGTTAACGGCCCACGCCATTCAACACACTGGATTGCGCCTTGGCGGCTGGATTGCAAATGACATCACGCCACCCGGAAAATGGCACCAGCCGTATCTGCAAACTCTGCAACAACGCCTGCCCGCGCCAATGCTGGGCGAAATTCCTTATGTATCGGATCTTCAGCAGCATAATCTGGGGCAGTACGTTGATATTGGGTTATTAGCGGGGTAATCATTTTAGCAAACCTTCGCCTGCATTTAATCAAGCAACGGTTTTTGTTGTTTTTTACCGGCATCGGTTTCATGATCGTAAAACCTACATTTTCATGCTGATCAATAGCTAAAACCTTCTTGAGTTTTTCTCTAATCCCCGTCATGCCTGACTTGTGGCATTTTTTCCCTCGGCTGTTTTTAGTCTTTTTCCATCTAATCCTTATGCGATAAATCACAGAAAGAGCGTGAAGAAAATCCATATCAGGGGGAATCACGAATGAAGCGGGTATTTCTCTAACTCAGTGCTGATGCGGGGTTGTGGGAGTTATCCACCATTTCTGTGGATAACTATGTGAATTATGGATAGACAACACGGCCTAACCGAGAGCTGGCGCGGATTGCCGCAAGGTTGACGCTATTCTCCACGGTTTTTTTAATCTATTTATTATCATTCACTTAAGTAAAATCAAGCGTCTTGAACATCAATAATGCGTAGTTGCATAAATTAACGTCATCGGTCATCTCCGTATGTTACATTTTTACCAACTTTGGGGATAAATCATGATGATTTTATCTGGTAGATTGCAAACAGATGTGTTAGCAATTCATTGGTTGATTAATCGTCCAACCCAGCGATAATTTCCTTGATGCTGTTTTTATATCCAGTATCATTGCGGTAGCGAATTTCGTCATTGGCATTCAGAATAATGTTCCGAGCATCCACCCACGAACGTCGCATTGCGCGATGGGTAATAACGATAAGTAGCGTGCTTAACGATGAGTAAAGTATTTACACTGAATTCCGACTTTAAACCGGCAGGCGATCAGCCTGAGGCTATTCGTCGTTTAAAAGAGGGCCTGGAAGACGGGTTAGCGCACCAAACGCTGCTCGGGGTAACAGGTTCAGGTAAGACGTTCACGATCGCCAATGTGATTGCCGACCTCAATCGCCCGACGATGATGCTGGCACCCAATAAAACGCTGGCAGCCCAGTTGTATGGCGAAATGAAAGAGTTCTTTCCTGATAATGCCGTCGAGTACTTCGTTTCGTATTACGACTATTATCAGCCAGAGGCCTATGTTCCGAGTTCAGACACCTTCATCGAAAAAGACGCGTCGGTTAACGAACATATCGAACAGATGCGTCTTTCTGCAACAAAAGCGCTGCTGGAGCGGCGCGATGTCATCGTCGTGGCCTCGGTATCCGCGATCTATGGTCTGGGCGATCCCGATCTCTATCTGAAAATGATGCTGCACCTGACGCAGGGGATGCTAATTGACCAGCGTGCGATTTTGCGGCGTCTGGCTGAGTTGCAATATTCCCGTAACGATCAGGCGTTTCAGCGCGGTACGTTCCGCGTGCGCGGTGAGGTGATCGATATTTTCCCTGCGGAATCTGACGAAATCGCGCTGCGCGTTGAACTGTTCGATGAAGAAGTGGAACGGCTGTCGCTGTTTGACCCGTTGACGGGTCACGTTCTCCAAACGGTGCCGCGCTATACCATCTATCCGAAAACGCACTACGTCACGCCGCGTGAGCGTATTTTGCAGGCGATGGAAGACATCAAGGTTGAACTGGCCGACCGTAAAAAGGTGCTGCTGGCTAATGACAAACTGGTGGAAGAGCAGCGGTTGAGTCAGCGCACCCAGTTTGATCTGGAGATGATGAACGAACTGGGCTACTGCTCCGGTATCGAAAACTACTCACGCTACCTTTCCGGTCGTGGCCCCGGCGAGCCGCCACCGACGCTGTTTGACTATTTGCCTGCGGACGGGCTGCTGGTCATTGATGAATCCCACGTCACCGTTCCCCAGATCGGCGGTATGTATCGCGGCGACCGCGCGCGTAAAGAGACGCTGGTTGAATACGGTTTCCGGCTGCCTTCAGCGCTGGATAACCGACCGATGAAGTTTGAAGAATTTGAAGCGCTGGCTCCGCAGACGATCTACGTGTCTGCGACGCCGGGTAACTATGAACTGGAAAAATCGGGCGGTGAAGTGATCGATCAGGTGGTGCGCCCCACCGGGTTGCTCGATCCGATCATTGAAGTGCGACCTGTCGCGACACAGGTGGATGACCTGCTTTCCGAAATTCGTCTGCGTGCCGCGATTAATGAGCGGGTACTGGTGACCACGCTGACCAAACGCATGGCGGAAGACCTGACGGAATATCTGGAAGAACACGGCGAGCGGGTACGCTATCTGCACTCGGATATCGACACCGTCGAGCGCGTGGAAATCATCCGTGATTTACGTCTTGGCGAGTTCGACGTACTGGTAGGTATCAACCTGCTGCGTGAAGGGCTGGATATGCCAGAAGTGTCGCTGGTGGCGATTCTGGATGCCGATAAAGAGGGTTTCCTGCGCTCTGAACGTTCCCTGATCCAGACGATTGGGCGTGCGGCACGTAACCTGCGTGGTAAAGCCATTCTCTACGGCGACAGGATTACGGCATCGATGGCGAAAGCGATTAGTGAAACGGAGCGTCGCCGCGAGAAGCAGGAAGCCTACAACACCGAGCACGGCATTGTGCCGCAGGGCATCAATAAGAAAATTTCCGATATCTTGCAACTGGGTCGGCCGACGAACAAAGGCAAAGGGCGTGGCAATCGTAAAGCGGCAGAACCAGCAGGACGTTATGAACTGATGACGCCGAAGGCGCTGGAGCTGAAAATCCGCGAATTGGAAAGCAAGATGTTGACGCACGCGCAGAATCTTGAATTTGAAGAGGCTGCTGCCCTACGCGATGAAGTACAGGCACTACGCGCACAATTTATCGCTGTATCCTAACGATGCAAGCGCTCACTGAGGATCAATGATGGATCAGGCTATACCGGGTGTAGACGTGCTGTTTGTGGCAGGTTTCGGGCCGATCGTGAAATCCCTTTCTGCCAGCCATGCGCTCTATGTTGATACGCTGAAGTTGCCGCTGAAGCCCGTTGCGGAAGGGAGCGACTATCTGGTGAGTGATGAGATGGAGGGCGTGAAGCATTTCGCGCTGTGGCCGCTCTCACAGGCTAGCGAATCCTGTTTCGGGCACGAAAGTTGGCCTGCGGATCTTCCTGAACCGCAAAGCTGGCTGGAGTTCGAAGTGGCTGACATAGTGGAAGCGACCAGTACGCTGAAAGCGCAAGGCTATGTGTTGCTGGTGGAAAAACGTCTTGAGCCTTGGGGACAGCAGGTTACGCGTTTCCTGAGTCCCGAAGGCATTCTGATTGGCGTGACTTATACGCCGTGGCTACGGGGTTGAGAGCCCAACAGCTGTAGCGCACGATCGATGGCCTGGCGCAGTAACTCACGGTCGTGATGGTGAGGAACATCTTCTGCGGCCAGCGCTTGCTGCACGACCAGTCGGCCGCCAATCTGGCTGATATCGACTTTGGGACCAACAATCGCGGCATCAACCACGGGTTTCCCTACCTTGTATTCAATCCAAGATAGTTTCTCCACCAGCGTCAGGCGGGCGGCGGGGTTGCTCTGCTCATTGCCCAGATTGCCGATGTACACCATAGGGGCGGGCGTGCGGCGGAGTGCCTGTGTCAGATCTTCCAGCAGCAGCAGCGGCATCAGGCTGGTCAGAAAGCTGCCGGGGCCAATCAAAATCAGGTCGGCTTTTGCGATAGCATCAATCGCCTCGCGCGTGGCCTGCACCGTCGGGTACAGCATCAAATCCTGCGGCAAGGCTGCCAGCTGATCGATCTCGACTTCACCATAAACGGGGTTGCCCTGTTCATCAATCGCCATCAAATCGACAGGATGCTCGGACATCGGAATTAAAAAGGCGTCCACTTTGAGCAGGTTACGGAGCAGGTTAATGGCTTCCAGCGGCCGCACGCTCAGGTGGTCGAGCGCTTTTAGCATCAGGTTACCCAGATTGTGTCCGGCAAGCTCACCGTTACCATTAAACCGATACTCAAACATTGCGGATGCGACGCTGGGCGTCGTAATCAGTTGATTCAGGCAGTTGCGGGTATCTCCCCAAGCAATACCGCCTTCAGAACGACGGATGCGGCCAGTTGAGCCGCCGTTATCTGTCGTCGTGACAATGCCGGTTAGCCGTGAACCTAGGGAAGAGAGCGAAGACATCACACGACCTAAACCGTGTCCGCCTCCGAGTGCGACAACCCTGTCGAGGTCGGCCAACGTGCGATTGCGCATAGAAAACCTTATGAATGAGCTAGAGTAATATGAATAACATGTGACAATTGTCGCTAAGGTAGCTGATTTCACCTTAAAACGCGAAAAATCCTGACGCAGGCATGACCTGAGACAATTTCTGCCGCCTATTTTTCCGTATGCTGTGCACCATAAGATATTGAAAATTCGCTATATATTAAATTATATATCGATTTTGAGAGTGGTTGACTGTGCTTTTCCGCAGTAGACTGCTTAATGAAATCACGATTCTTGACTGGTTATCTCGCGGCTGTTTAACGGATAACTGAGTGGAATCAAACTCCTAGCCTTGGTGCCTAAGTGATGCGCTTGTTGCGCGTGATACGGTGCCCTGGCCGTGGCCTTCGCGGTCACCAGGGTGCGAGGCAGAAATGCCTGCATCTCCCGTATTTGGAAAGGTGTTTATGGTGAGTCAACTGACTGATGCGTTTGCGCGCAAGTTCTACTATTTGCGTCTGTCTATCACAGACGTCTGCAATTTTCGCTGTACCTACTGTCTGCCGGATGGTTATCAGGCCAATGGCACTACTCCACATCGCTTTTTGTCACTCGATGAAATTCGTCGCGTCAGCCGCGCTTTTGCCGAATTAGGGACGGAAAAAGTCCGCCTCACCGGTGGTGAACCGTCTTTGCGCCGTGACTTTGTCGATATCATTGCGGCAATCCGTGAAAATCCCGCTATCCGCACGCTGGCGGTCACCACTAACGGCTACCGTTTGGCACGCGACGTTGCTCAATGGCGAGATGCAGGCCTGACGGCGCTGAATGTCAGCGTCGACAGCCTTGATGCACGCCAGTTTCATGCGATTACCGGACAGGATAAATTCCGGCAGGTGATGGACGGCATTGATGCAGCATTTGACTGTGGCTTTGCCAAGGTCAAAGTCAACACGGTGCTGATGCGCGATGTGAACGCAGGCAGCCTGCAAACTTTCCTCGACTGGATTAAACACCGCCCGATTCAACTACGCTTTATTGAACTGATGGAAACAGGGGAAGGGGGCGACGTGTTCCGCCGTCACCACGTTTCCGGTGAGGTGATCCGCCTGCAACTGCTGCAACAAGGCTGGCAGCAGCAGCAACGTGCACGCAGCGACGGCCCGGCTCAGGTGTTCAGCCATCCCGACTATCAGGGAGAAATTGGGCTGATTATGCCGTATGAGAAAGATTTCTGCCTGAGCTGCAACCGCCTGCGCGTATCCGCTGTGGGTAATCTTCATCTGTGTCTCTTTGGCGAACAGGGCATTCCGCTGCGTGATTTGCTGGCCGACGATCGCCACCTCGATGATTTGAAAATGCGTATCTCGGGCGGACTATCGGCGAAAAAGCAGACCCACTTCCTGCATGAAGGGAATAGCGGCATCACGCAAAACCTGTCATTTATCGGCGGCTAATCCGCGACATCACTGATTCTTAAAGGAGCCTGACATGAGCAAAGTCAGTAGCGAATTCGTTTCTCTCAATCTTGCGGTTTTGACCGTGTCCGAACGCCGTACGGTGGAAGATGACACGTCCGGTGACTACCTGCGCGAAGCGGCGCAGTCCTCAGGGCATCGCATCGTCGACAGCGCCATCGTGAAAGAGAATCTGTACCAGATTCGGGCACAAATCTCAGCGTGGATTGCCAGCGATGAGGTGCAGGGCATTTTGATTAATGGCGGGACGGGCTTTACCGCAGGGGATGTGGTGCCGGAAGCCATTGGCGTCTTGTTCGATCGGGAAATTGAAGGTTTCGGCGAGCTGTTTCGCATGGTGTCGTACGAAGATATTGGCACGGCGACGCTGCAATCCCGTGCGCTTGCCGGTCTGGCTAACCAGACGGTGATTTTCGCCGTGCCGGGTTCGACTCGCGCCTGCCGAACTGCATGGGAACGCATCATTCAGGAACAGTTGGATGCGCGCCAGAAGCCGTGCAATTTTTACCCGCACGTGAAAAAATCCTCTTAACGGTAAGCCTTATTCACTATGTCATCACTTAAGCCACAATTGACCCACATTAACGCCGCTGGCGAAGCCGCGATGGTAGATGTTTCCGACAAAGTTGAAACCGTGCGTGAAGCCCGTGCGGAAGCTTTCGTTGAAATGGCACCACAGACGCTGGCGATGATTATTGCAGGTAGCCACCACAAGGGCGACGTGTTCGCCACCGCGCGCATCGCCGGCATTCAGGCGGCGAAACGTACCTGGGAACTGATTCCGCTTTGTCATCCGCTGTTGCTGAGTAAAGTTGCTGTCGAGCTGGAAGCGCAGCCGGAGCACAATCGGGTTCGGATAGAATCCGTGTGTCGCCTGACGGGAAAAACGGGCGTGGAGATGGAAGCGCTGACGGCGGCTTCTGTTGCTGCGCTGACCATCTATGACATGTGCAAGGCCGTGCAGAAAGACATGGTGATTGGTCCGGTGCGCCTGCTGGCGAAAAGCGGCGGCAAATCCGGCGACTTTACGGCGGAGGGAGCATGATTACGATTCTGTTTTTTGCACAAGTCCGTGAACTGATCGAGACAGACAGCCTGTCGCTGCCTGCCGAGTATGCCACCGTAGAGGACGTCCGACAGGCGCTGTGCCAACGCGGCGCACGCTGGGCACTGGCGCTGGAGTCGGGCAAATTGCTGGCTGCGGTCAATCAGTCGCTGGTTGAGCTCACGCATCCGTTACAGGACGGCGATGAAGTGGCGTTTTTCCCACCGGTAACGGGAGGTTGATCGTGGCAGAGACGCGTATTCGGGTCGGCGAAGAGAACTTCAACGTAGGGGATGAATATCAGTGGCTGGCGCAGTGCGATGAAGACGGCGCGGTGGTGACGTTCACCGGTAAGGTGCGTAACCACAATCTGGCGAAAAACGTTAGCGCGTTGACGCTGGAACACTATCCCGGCATGACGGAAAAGGCGCTGGCGGAGATTGTCGAACTGGCACGCGAGCGCTGGGAACTGCCGCGTGTAAGCGTGATTCATCGGGTGGGCGCACTCTATCCGGGCGATGAAATTGTGTTCGTTGGTGTCAGTGCCGCTCACCGTAGCGCGGCGTTTGATGCCGCCCAATTTATTATGGATTACCTGAAAACTCGCGCGCCATTCTGGAAGCGGGAAGCGACGCCGGAAGGCGAACGCTGGGTGGAATCACGCGACAGTGATAAGCAGGCCGCGCAACGCTGGTAGTCCATTTCTGTGTTAGGATAAAAGGATGGAGGGGAGAGACTATTCAGTCTCGAGCCTCAAACGGGCGGTTCGCGCCGTGTTAATCAGATAACTTTATGCAAAGGTAACATCATGGACAGATATCCACGCTCGGGTTCAATCGTTGAACGCTCGCAGACGGGTCTTCAGGCCTATATGGCACAAGTTTATGGCTGGATGACCTGCGGCCTGCTGCTGACGGCGTTCGTCTCCTGGCATGCGGCGAATACGCCCGCCGTACTGAATTTTGTTTTCTCCAGCCAGATCACGTTCTTCGGCCTAATCATTGCCCAACTGGGGCTGGTCTTTGTGATTTCCGGCATGGTGCAGCGCCTGAGCGGCACGGTCGCCACGTCGCTGTTTATGCTTTATTCCGCGCTGACGGGGCTGACGCTCTCCAGCATTTTCATCATGTACTCCGGTGAGTCCATCGCCAGCACCTTTGTGATTACGGCAGGGATGTTCGGAGCGATGAGCCTGTACGGCTACACCACGAAGCGTGATTTGAGCGGCTTTGGCAGCATGCTGTTCATGGCGCTGATCGGGATTGTTCTGGCTTCGCTGGTGAACCTGTGGCTGAAAAGCGACGCGCTGATGTGGGCAGTAACCTATATCGGTGTGGTGGTGTTTGTCGGTCTGACGGCGTATGACACCCAGAAGCTGAAAAACATCGGCGAGCAACTGTCCGTTGATGATAAAGACAGCTTCCGTAAATACGCTATCGTGGGCGCGTTGACGCTGTACCTCGACTTCATCAACCTGTTCCTGATGCTGCTACGTATTTTCGGTAATCGTCGTTAATTCTTGCTCATTTATCTGGCGCTTTTCCGCGCCAGATAGCGTTCTGCCTATCTGTTTCCCTTATCCGCTATTACGCAATATTCCGTCTAAAAATGGCGTAGGCTGTCGAGCCGATGGTCAGCGTGATGATGAACAGCGGGCAGGACGCTCGCCATAAAAAAACGTAGGGAACGTTTTTCAACGTCGCTTGCGACGGCCCATAGGGTGGCGGGCAGGACGCTCGCCATAAAAAAACGTAGGGAACGTTTTTCAACGTCGCTTGCGACGGCCCATAGGGTGGCGGGCAGGACGCTCGCCATAAAAAAACGTAGGGAACGTTTTTCAACGTCGCTTGCGACGGCCCATAGGGTGGCGGGCAGGACGCTCGCCATAAAAAAACGTAGGGAACGTTTTTCAACGTCGCTTGCGACGGCCCATAGGGTGGCGGGCAGGACGCTCGCCATAAAAACGGGCTGATGCAGATAAAAATCCCTTAGTGCTTATAATCTCTGCTACAATCGGCGACAGTCATGCACCGTAGTTGTGCTCGTTCACCGTGGTTGTTGCGTATGTCGTTGTTACGTGAAGTGTTACGTGAGTTGTTACGTAAATAGTGGCCCAGCAAACCCGTCTTATTGACCCTCTGAAAACTACACCGGCTGCTGTCCGGTCAGAGCGGATCTGGAGTTGTTCTTTTTATGTCATTTGATTCTCTCGGCCTGAGTGCCGATATTCTGCGCGCGATTGACGAGCAGGGTTATCGCGATCCTACTCCCGTTCAGCGGCAGGCGATTCCTGTCGTGCTGGAAGGGCGCGATTTAATGGCCAGCGCGCAAACTGGTACAGGCAAAACGGCGGGCTTTACGCTGCCGTTATTACAATTGCTGACCAGCCGTGAAGCGCAGCACAAAGGGAAAGGCCGCCGTCCGGTACGCGCGCTGATCCTCACGCCAACCCGTGAACTGGCCGCGCAGATTGATGAAAATGTGAAGGCGTATAGCAAGTATCTGAGCCTGCGTTCACTGGTCGTATTCGGTGGGGTGAGCATTAACCCACAGATGATGAAACTGCGCGGCGGCGTAGATATTCTGGTGGCAACGCCAGGACGTCTGCTCGATCTGGAGCATCAGCGCGCCGTTGACCTGTCACAGATTGAGATTCTGGTGCTGGATGAAGCGGACCGTATGCTGGATATGGGCTTCATTCACGATATTCGCCGTGTACTGGCGAAGCTGCCTGCTAAACGCCAAAATCTACTGTTCTCAGCGACCTTCTCTGATGAGATCAAAGCGCTGGCGAACAAGCTACTGACTAATCCCGCCTCGGTTGAAGTCGTGCGTCGTAATACGCCGTCTGAACTGGTTACACAGCACGTGCATTTTGTTGATAAGCGTCGCAAGCGTGAACTGCTGTCGCAACTGATTGGTGAAAATAACTGGCAGCAGGTGCTGGTCTTTACCCGCACCAAACACGGCGCTAACCATTTGGCTGAGCTGCTGGAAAAAGACGGCATTACTGCCGCTGCTATCCACGGTAACAAAAGCCAGGGCGCGCGTACGCGTGCGCTGGCAAACTTTAAAGACGGCAGCATTCGCGTGCTGGTCGCAACGGATATCGCCGCGCGTGGTCTGGATATCGACCAACTACCTCACGTTGTGAACTATGAGCTGCCAAACGTGCCGGAAGATTACGTTCACCGTATCGGTCGTACCGGTCGTGCGGAAGCGACGGGTGAAGCGCTGTCGCTGGTCTGTGTGGATGAGCACAAACTGCTGCGCGACATAGAGCGTCTGTTGAAGCGTGAGATTCCACGTATCGCTATCGAAGGCTACGAGCCGGATCCGTCCATCAAAGCAGAACCGATTGTGAATGGTCGTCAGGGCAATCGTGGCGGCGGCGCGCGTAACGCGTCTCCTCGCGCACAGTCTGGCGCGCCACGCGGTCAGTCTGAGCGCAGTCAAGGTCAGGGTGAACGCCGTCCGGCCGATGGCAATCGCCAGCCGCGTAAAGCGGGCGGTAATAGCGATAGCCCGTGGGGTACTGGTGGAAAAGGCAATAGCGGGAAAGGCAGTGGCGAAGGCCAACGCCGCGCACCGCGTCCGCAAAACCGCAGTAAGCCAGCGGACAAGTAAAATAGATAGGGAGCCCAGCGGCTCCCTTTTTTATCGCATTCCACCCTGTTTGAACCCGCACGTAAAGAAGTGACTGGGTATGAGGTTGACCCGTTCGGTAAGCATATTTTCTATCAGGTAGACGTGAAGAAGTAAGACGCTGAGAGTCCGATACCGTGTGCTGGGCTAAGACCGCTGATAAACTTATTTGTCGAACGAAAACGGGAGTAACGGAATAGAAGAGTAAAGCGTTTGCGCCAGTTGTAATCCCAATCGTGCAGCAGCAGCTTGTCGGCATTATTCGGCAGAGAAAGCTGTGGACGTTGCAGCGCGGCATTTTTGACCGTCGACATGGTTTTAACATTCGACATGGTTTTAAGATTCGACATGGTTTTTACCGTCGACATCGTTTTGGCATCTGACATAAATAATAGCCACTTCGTTGTAGTCCGTAAGGACGGTGTCGGTACAAATTTGTCACGAATTATTGATGATAGGTTCACAAGAGGTAACCTCATGGCCTGCCCAGCGTTATCTTTCCCGTTGCGTTCCCCGTACAATACCCCCTAAGATTGCCTGCTTTTTTTGGCCTGAATGGCTGTGATTAACGATCGAATGGTTACCGAGTAGCGTTATGCGTGTTCTGCTTGCCCCGATGGAAGGGGTTCTCGACTCATTAGTGCGAGAACTGCTGACTGAAGTAAATGATTATGACCTGTGTATCACCGAATTTTTACGCGTGGTGGATCAGTGCCTGCCGGTTAAATCCTTTTATCGCCTTTGCCCAGAACTACAGCATGCCAGCCGTACGCCGTCAGGCACGCTGGTACGTGTTCAGCTACTGGGGCAATATCCCCAGTGGCTAGCGGAAAATGCGGCGCGGGCGGTGGAGCTGGGTTCGTATGGTGTCGATCTTAACTGCGGTTGCCCGTCGAAGCTGGTGAACGGCAGTGGGGGCGGAGCGACGCTGCTGAAAGATCCCGAACTGATTTATCGGGGCGCAAAAGCGATGCGTGAGGCGGTGCCTGCGCATTTGCCGGTCACGGTGAAAATCCGTCTGGGCTGGGATTCCGGTGCTCGCCAGTTTGAAATTGCCGACGCGGTGCAGCAGGCGGGTGCAACTGAACTGGCCGTGCATGGCCGCACGAAGGAAGATGGTTATAAAGCCGAATGCATTAACTGGCAGGCAATAGGGGAAATCCGTCAGCGATTGCGGATTCCGGTGATTGCCAATGGCGAAATCTGGGACTGGCAAAGCGCGCAGGATTGTATGGCGACAACGGGCTGTGACGCTATCATGCTGGGGCGGGGCGCGCTGAATGTGCCGAACCTGAGCCGCGTGATCAAGTATAACGAACCGCGTATGCCGTGGCCGGAGGTCATGCTGCTGCTACAAAAATATGTGCAGTTGGAAAAGCAGGGTGACACGGGGCTGTATCACGTCGCGCGCATCAAACAGTGGCTCGGCTATTTGCGTAAAGAGTACGACGACGCCACCGAATTATTCAGCGAGATCCGCACGTTGAAGACCTCAACAGATATTGCACGCGTGATTGGTGAGCTATAGAGACTCACTGTTTCCTCATTATCTGCTTTCTTACATCTGCCTTCCTACGCGTCGTGTTTCCATCATGGCTGTTCAGATTTAACGCACTTCATCACTCTCTCGCTGGCCTGTACTTTACTTTACGAATCAGTTGACGGTATAACAGCTTATCTATCTGGAAGTTTAGACGTCTATAACGAAAGGTCATCATGGAACAACACGCATCAGGCACGGAAGGGCAGTTTAAACGCACCATGAAAGCTCGCCATTTGGTGATGCTTTCGCTCGGTGGCGTCATCGGCACTGGCCTGTTTTTTAATACGGGCTACATTATTTCCACGACGGGTGCGGCCGGGACGCTCTTGGCTTATCTGATCGGCGCGCTGGTGGTGTATCTGGTGATGCTGAGTCTGGGTGAGCTGTCCGTCGCGATGCCGGAAACTGGGGCGTTCCATGTGTATGCGTCCCGCTATCTCAGCCCGGCTACAGGTTATACTGTGGCGTGGCTGTATTGGCTGACGTGGACGGTTGCACTGGGCTCTAGCCTGACCGCAGCCGGTTTTTGCATGCAGTATTGGTTCCCGCAGGTGCCGGTCTGGACTTGGTGTCTGCTGTTTTGTGTGCTGATTTATTTGCTGAATATCGTGTCGTCCCGTTTCTTTGCCGAAGGGGAATTCTGGTTCTCTATCGTGAAAGTTGTCACGATTCTCGCTTTTATTGTGCTCGGTGCTGGCGCGATGTTTGGCTTTATTCCGATGCAGGACGGCTCACCCGCACCGTTTTTCCAGAATATTACCGCGTCGGGCTGGTTCCCGCATGGCGGCCTGCCGATCCTGATGACGATGGTAGCGGTAAACTTCGCCTTCTCCGGTACGGAGCTGATCGGCATCGCGGCTGGAGAAACCGAGAATCCGCAGAAGGTGGTGCCGATGGCGATTCGTACGACCGTTGCGCGACTGGTGATCTTCTTCCTGGGGACGGTGCTGGTACTGGCGGCGATCATTCCGATGGAAGAGGCCGGTATCGCTAAAAGCCCGTTTGTGCTGGTGTTTGAAAAAATTGGTATTCCTTACGCTGCCGATATTTTTAATTTCGTGATTTTGACGGCGATCCTGTCTGCCGCTAACTCGGGGCTGTATGCCTCGGGGCGTATGCTGTGGTCGCTGTCCAACGAAGGTACGTTGCCGCGCCGTTTTTCTCGTCTGACGCGCCGTGGCATTCCGCTTTTTGCTATTTCCGTCAGTATGCTGGGCGGGCTGCTGGCGCTGTTTTCCAGCGTGGTCGCGCCGGATACCGTCTATGTGGCTTTGTCTGCGATTTCTGGTTTTGCCGTAGTGGCGGTGTGGCTGAGCATCTGCGCCTCGCACTATATGTTCCGCCGTCACCATGTCCGCTCGGGAAAACCGCTTTCCGATCTGCAATATCACGCCCCTTGGTTCCCCATCACGCCGATCCTTGGCTTCCTCTTGTGTCTACTGGCCTGCGTCGGGCTGGCGTTTGACCCAAGCCAGCGGATTGCACTGTGGTGTGGAATTCCGTTTGTCGCGCTGTGCTATGGTGCTTATTATTTCACGCAGTCAATGAAGAAACGTAGATTAACGGG
This sequence comes from Pectobacterium aquaticum, assembly GCF_003382565.3. Classification (NCBI taxonomy): domain Bacteria; kingdom Pseudomonadati; phylum Pseudomonadota; class Gammaproteobacteria; order Enterobacterales; family Pectobacteriaceae; genus Pectobacterium; species Pectobacterium aquaticum. The sequence goes on along the minus strand of NZ_CP086253.1, from coordinate 2,694,898 downwards.
AGCGGAAGACATTGCGTAAGAATACGGTTACCGAAATGCTGGCGACGGCATCAACGATTGTGTTGGACGGCGCGTTGGCGACCGAACTGGAAGTGCGCGGCTGTGATTTAACGGATCCGCTGTGGTCGGCGAAAGTGCTGGTTGAAAACCCGGCGCTGATTTATCAGGTGCATCTCGATTATTTCAATGCCGGGGCACAGTGTGCGATTACCGCCAGCTATCAGGCGACACCGCAAGGGTTTAAGGCGCGCGGGTATAGCGAAGCGGAATCACTAGCGCTGATTGCTAAGAGCGTACAGCTGGCGGCGCAGGCGCGGGATGATTACCGTCGCGATAATTCGCAGGCTGGAACGCTGCTGGTGGCGGGATCGGTGGGGCCGTACGGTGCCTATCTGGCGGATGGTTCGGAGTATCGCGGTGATTACCAACTGCCGCAGGCCGAGATGATGGCGTTTCATCGGCCGCGTATAGCGGCGCTGCATGAGGCGGGAGCCGATCTGCTGGCCTGCGAGACGCTGCCGTCTTTTGCCGAAATAGAGGCGCTGATTGCGTTACTGGCCGAGTTCCCTCACGCGCAGGCCTGGTTCTCTTTCACGCTGCGTGACAGCGAGCACCTCAGCGACGGCACGCCATTGCGCACGGTGCTGGCGCGGGTCAACGCCTGTTCGCAGGTGGTCGCTGTGGGTATCAACTGCATCGCGCTGGAAAACGTGACACCCGCGCTGACGCACCTGTCCTCGCTGACGGATTTGCCGTTGGTGGTTTATCCCAACTCCGGTGAGCAGTATGATGCGGTAACGAAAACCTGGAGCAGCGCTCACGATGACGCCTGCTCATTGATAACGTATTTGCCCGAGTGGCAGGCAGCAGGTGCACGCTTAATTGGTGGCTGTTGCCGAACCACACCTGCGGATATCGCCGGTATTGCACGCTGCTGCCAGCATGAGGGGCAGCACTAAATAAGGGGATTCCGCTAGAGAACGCTTTCTCCGCCCGATTGCTGATTTTGCGTGAGCTTATGCACCACCACGGCTTCGATTTTGCACTGATTTTGCGATTACCAGCAGTTACTGCGTGAAGAACTAGCGGTTTTTCCCTTCTCAGCTACTATTAACGGCGGTCAGCGTCCAGCAAGGGTTCTGGCCGCATTTTTTTGCTGGGTAATCGCCGATAGCATTCGTCAACAGAGAGTCGTTGCCAGGAAATTGCGCTCGGGATATCTGACGTTGTAAGGTAATAACGCCGTATGATTATCGCGGTACCAAGATGTGATAGGACGTAAGGGGTTAATCAAGGAGGATAAGAGGACGGCCATTGGGCCATATTATGTTACCTGTATGATCTATTTTGCGGATGACTGAACCATTATTATCTTGAATTCTCGTATGACAGCGTAATAAAGCGCTGCTCGGTGTGGCGGAGAGTCAATTTTATTTCAGGGAATCCAGTGAGGGGAAAGAACATGGTTGAACATTTCACAGGGAAATATGAAGTTGAACTTAAATTTCGCATCGACGATATAGCCGTTTTTAGAAATACGCTTTTTAGCCTTCATCCCGAGGCTTTCGTCTTTGAAAATAAAGAACATGATGTTTATTACGATGATGCAGAGAATCGCCTGCGACAGCAAAATATCAAAATGCTGGTGCGCCGCATGGAGCCATCGGGCATTAAACTCTGGATTGTCAAAGGGCCAGGAGTCGATCGCTGTGAAGCGGTTAACGTGGAAGGCTTTGAAAAAACCGACAGCATGTTACAGACGTTGGGGTATCGACCTCTTTTTGAAATTCATAAAATCCGCAGCATCTACTTTTTAAACGCCTTCCATATTACGCTCGACTATATTGAATCACTGGGTTATTTCGTCGAAATATCCGTGATGACCGATGATGAAACCCACTTGAAAGCACTTAGAGAACGGTGTATAGAGTGTGCGTTACGGCTTCAACTGCCATTGGATAATATTGAAACGAAATCTTATTATCAATTATTAGGTTTTAATTAATTGTTCTTTTCTGGTTATTGCATTTTTTTATTTACACATGGGAAAACGATGAAAAAATCTTTTTTGGCGGTGCTGGCTACGTTAGTGATGGCGTGCTCTCTGTCCGTTCATAGTAGCGATGGGGTGCACTATAAAGACGGTGCTTACCCCGGTAAAGCGCAGGGAAAGGCGGCAGAAGTTGAGGTCACGGTCAGCATTAAAGACGGGAAGATCGCGAATGCTGAAGTGCTGAAGCATGGCGATACCGAAGCGATGATGCTGAGCGCGACGGATCAAATTGTGCCGGAACTCATTGAGAAGCAGGACATTAACAAGGTGGATGCGGTAACGGGGGCAACGTTATCGAGTCAGGGCGTGATTAATGCGGTGAAACAGGCGCTGGAACAGGCCAAAGTCACGCCGTAGTCACACCGGGTTTTGGCTATTACCGTTGATGCAGGCTTAATTGATGAAGGCCTCAGTGATGAAGGAACAGTACTGCCGTGGAAAATTTGCTGATCATTTTGCGTCACACGCCTTACTGGGTGTGGATCGTTTTGAGTTACCTGATTTATGCCGGCGTAAAAGCTAGCCAGCCACGGCAGCAATCGTTGGTGCGGATGTTGCTTGTGCCGATGATTTTCATGGCGTGGGGCATCAGTGCGATTTTTCATACGCTGCGACTCCCGCTTGCGGCAGCGGGCGGATTTCTGCTGGCGTTGATCATTGGGCTGGGTATCGGATGGGCGTGGGGAAAAACGTCAGGTATTTACTTGCCGGAGTCGCGTCGTTTTCAGCGCAGCGGTTCGTGGTGGCCGTTGGCCTTAATGCTGCTGACGTTTTGTTCTCGTTTCTATTTTTCCGTCCAACTGGCTCGGTTTCCCGCGTTGGCGCATGACCCCGTATTCTGCCTGCTGTCCGGTGCGGCAAGTGGGATTACTGCGGGGATATTCAGCGGCGTCAGCTTACGTTTGCTCAACCAGATGCACAAAATAAAACCATCGCTAACGTAATGCCAGAGAAAACAGTATGTTGCTCAAACCGTTTGTCAAAATTTGTCACAAAGCTTTTCTGCTACATGAGTGCGCAGGGAAGGGCGGTAAATTATAATGCCGCTGCCCATCCCTTTCATTTAACAGAATACTGTTTAAGTTATTGAAGAATGACTAAAAATTTTAAGCTTTCTCTTTTTGGCCTGTTGGTGCTATCAACCCATGCAGCGATGTTGCCTCAGGCTGTGGCGAAAGCGCCGACGTACTCCGCTGGCACTGCGCATCAGGAAATTGCTTCCGGTAGCGCCATGGTGGTGGATCTGCGTGATAACCACATCCTTTATTCCAGTAATCCTGATGTGGTGGTGCCGATTGCTTCGGTGACGAAACTGATGACGGCGCTGGTGGTGCTGGATGCTAATCAACCGCTGGATGAAATTATCTCTGTCGATATCAGCCAGACGAAAGAAATGAAAGGGGTTTACTCGCGTGTTCGTCTGAACAGTGAGATCAGCCGCCGCGACATGCTGCTACTGGCGCTGATGTCATCCGAAAACCGCGCGGCGGCTAGTCTGGCGCACCACTATCCGGGCGGCTATCAGGCGTTTATCCGCGCGATGAATGCCAAAGCCCGTGCGTTGGGTATGGCCCACACGCGCTATGTAGAACCAACTGGGTTGTCCATCAATAATGTCTCGACTGCCCGCGATCTCACCAAGCTTTTGATTGCCAGCAAGCAATATCCGCTGTTGGGCCAGCTTAGTACCACACAGGAGAAAACCGCGACGTTCTCCCACCCGGCGTACAGCCAGCCGTTCAGAAACACCAACCATCTGGTCTATAAAGCGGACTGGAGCATTCAGCTCACCAAAACTGGCTTCACGAACCAGGCGGGACACTGTCTGGTAATGCGTACGGTTATTAATCAGCGGCCTGTTGCGCTGGTGGTGTTGGATGCCTTCGGTAAATACACGCACTTTGCGGATGCTAACCGCCTGCGTAAGTGGATGGAAACCGGTAAGGTCAGCGAGGTGCCTGCCGCCGCGTTGAGCTATAAGAAACAAAAATCACTGGCTTCCCGCCAACCGCAGAGCATGGCGAGTATCGAAACCGAATAATCAGTACTCCCCTTCCTGATGGTTGGGAAGGGGATGTCTTGACGGTGGCCGAGCGAGCCACCGAATGCGACGGGCTGTCACGCTTGAGCGCGAAAATCGTCTATCACTTCACCCGCTTTTTTCACTTCTTCATCATGCGCAGCTTCACGCCAGGTTTCCGCTAATGCATCCTGTAGCCAACGCTGCATAGCCGGTTGCGCTAGCAGATGGTCGCAATAGGCAGTGGCTTCCGGCGAAACGGGAAGCTGGTAAGTTTTGATACGGAAGACAACCGGTGCAAAGAAGGCGTCCACGGCCGAAAACTGTTTCCCTGCCAAAAATGGTCCGCCAAAGCGCGTCAGTCCTTCCTGCCACAGTTCGCAGATGCGAGTAATGTCATTGCTGAGGTCAGGCGATATGTCGTTCATTTTAACGCGCACGCCGCAACTCATGGAGCAGGTGTTACGCAGTGCGGTAAAGCCGGAATGCATTTCGGCAGCGGCACAGCGTGCCCAGGCGCGGGTTTTGGCATCAGCAGGCCAGACGCCGGGATGTTGTTCAGCCAAATATTCGGTAATCGCCAGTGAATCCCAGACGGTGGTCTCGCCATCGATCAGGCAGGGAACTTTTGCCGTCGGCGAAAAGACCTTAAATGCCGGCTGTGCCATGCCCGGCGCAAAGGCAACTAGTTTCTCTTCGAAAGGAATCGATAGTGCTTTCAACAGCACCCACGGACGCAGTGACCAGGACGAATAGTTTTTATTGGCGATATACAACTGATACATGTCTGAGGCTCCTTGTGTTAACGAAGCCTTAGGATTAGCACGAAAGGCGGTAGAAATCATCTTGCATCTATCCGCCTGTATGCTGTGTGAGGATCGGCAATAAAGTCCGCAATAAACCACGGGAAAGAGGGATATCAGGCGACGATAACCTGCTGGCAATGCATCTGGAGTAAAGACAACTCGGGTTTATCCGCACTAGAGGCATCAGTCACCACCATATCGATTTCCTGCAGGGTGGCATAGACAACCCGACTGGTGACGCCGATCTTGCTGTGATCCGCGAGGATAATGCGCGTTCTGGCATGTTGCACCATGGATCGAGCAATTGCCGCCTCGTGGTGAGCAAAACTGGTGGCGCCAGAGACCGCATCGACACCGACCGGAGAAAGCAGCGCCACGTCGGCACGGTAGCGTTCCAGTTCATTGATGGTGATATCACCACTGGTTGCCTGTGCTGAGGCGCCCATGTATCCACCGAGTAGTATCACGCTATGCTGTGCGACCGATTCTGCTGAAGTGAGTTTCTGTGCGACGGTTAGGCTATTGGTAATGACCGTCATCCCCGGCATGGAAAGCAGTTCGTCGGCTAACAGAGAAGTTGTACTGCCCGAGTCGATAAACAGCGTCTGCCCGGCCTTTAGCTGTTGTACTGCCGCACGGGCAATAGCCTGCTTTTCTTTTTCACGTACGGTATTGCGAATGGATAACGGCGGCTCCGGTTCCTGCGTGGTTGCGACTATCCCACCATGGACGCGACGTAATACCCCTGCCGCTTCCAGTTTTACAATATCGCGTCGTACTGTTTCGCGTGAAACACCGAGATGTTGAATAATTTTCTCGGTGCTCACCCGGTTTAATGTTGAGAGCAGAGCCTGTATGCGATGTAACCGCGTTTCTTCTAACATAGCTGTCCATTCGTTGATGTTTTGACATCGGTTACCATGATTGTCGCTTTTCTGTCACAAGATGCAGAAGGAGTGCGGTCATCGCTACGATGCCCATAATACAGGTCGAAAAAGCGGCAGCCTGTGACGTAAAGCCTGCTTCATCCAATCGCATAACGGTGACGGCACCTAAAGGCAGCGATGGCGTGACCAAAAAAATCACGGCTGATAGTGTAACCATTGAGCGCATGAATAAAAACATGGCGACTGAAATCAACGTTACGCGCATGGCGGGTAGATACACATCACGCAAAATACGTACCACGCCGCCGCCTAAAACAGTCGTGGCGTCTTCCATCGCATGCGGCACATTGCGTATTCCCATCATCATCGTGGTGTAGCCTTGCGTGTGATAGTGGTAATAATTACATAATGCCACCAGCAGTGCCGATCCATACAGCATTCCCCAAGGGAGATCGGCCGTATTGAACGTGAACACGTAAGAGAGCCCCAACACCAGCCCGGGAACAGCTACAGGCAATGCGCTCAGCAGTACCGCGGCATTGGCAACTTTGCCGGGTTGCCGATGAACGCCGAAGGTCAGCAGGAATAACAGCACGGTGCCAACCACCGCCGCCAGTGCGGAGATCCAGACTGACGTCCACAGTGGCGTATAGCCCCCAGCGAGATCGATATCGTAATGTTTAAGTGTCAGATCCAGCCGGTACGGCCATAGACGTATCATGCTGGCAATAATGACGGTGCCAATAACGGCGACAATTGTGAAGGCGATAGCCATGGTTGCCAGATAGAACGACATATCGCGCGTGCGCAGCGGTTGTGGAATGTGTGGGATCGCTGCATGTGAGCCGATCGCTTTTTGCCGTCTGGCCGTTGCGCGCTCTATCCAGATCGATGCAGCGGCAGGTAACAGGAGCAGGATCCCGACGACGGCTCCCATGCCGAATTTCATTTGGCCACTCACCTGGCTGTAGATCTCGGTCGCCAGTACCGAGAAGTTGCCGCCGATGACAACGGCGTTGCCGAAATCTGTGATCGTGATGGTGAAGATGACAAAAGCTGCACTCAGCAGGCCGTATCGTAGGCTTGGGAGGGTGATATCCAAAAACTGTCGCCAGTCCGAGGCACCCAGAACGTTAGCGGCTTCATACTGGCGAGTATCGCTATGACGTAGTGTGGTACGAATGATGAGAATCGCTTGCGGTAGTGCGTACAGGACGTTGGCGATCAATAATCCCCAGAAACCATAAATATCCAATCGCACGCCAAGAAAATTGCCGATAATTCCATTTCTTCCCAACAGAAAAATTAATCCCAATCCCAACACCAGCGAGGGAGCAAGTATCGGCAGCGAGGTCGCAAATGCGATAAAACGCTTTGCTGGCATCGCCGTACATTCCAGCCCATAGGCGACAATAAACCCGAGCAAGAGCGTCACCAGTGTGGTGACGATGCCAAGTAACAGACTGTTGATCGTCGCACGCCAGATGCCGGGTGAATCCATTAGCGCCAAATAATTTGATAGCCCAACGGTACCGTTTTGATCGTTCAACAGACTGTGCCAGACGATACTCAGCATCGGTATGCCGAAGAACATGAGCAGTGCCAGCAGCGGGATCCACAGACACAGACGAGAAAGCCAGCGGTCACTGACCGTTTGCGGGGGAAGACGTGTCTGATTCATGATTGCACCCAGGCGCAGTCTTCTGCGCGAATCGAGAGATGAATGGGGTCGCCAGGATTCCAGTTCACGGCGCTGCTGGTCTCGACTAAGAGCGGCTGCGATTTCCAGACCACCTGTATGCGTTGGATGCTCCCAAGGAAACTGGTGTTGATGACCCGTCCTTCTGCGCCTTCCGCTTTATGTAGTGCAATCCTTTCCGGTCGGATAAACAGTTCAGCGCCTTCTGGTAGTGCAGAGGGGAGCAGTTCCGGCATCCACGTGTTGACGACATCGCGTGACAGAAGATTGCTGTGCCCCATGAATTCGGCAACGAAGCGTGTGCGTGGGCTGGTGTAAAGTTCGTGCGGCGTCCCTTCTTGCACAATGCGTCCACCGTGCATGCAAATGATTTTATCCGCCATGCTCATCGCTTCTTCCTGATCGTGAGTGACCATCAAGGTGGGAATGCCGAGCCGCTGTTGCACGTCGCGTAATTCCTGACGCAATCCGGCGCGCACGCGAGCATCTAGTGCCGAAAGGGGTTCATCCAGTAATAGTAGAGACGGGTTGACCGCCAGCGCGCGTGCGATAGCGACACGCTGTTGCTGCCCGCCTGAAAGCTGGGCAGGATAACGATCGCCGAAGCCACTAAGGCGTACGGTGTCCAGCAGATCGCTGACGCGTGCGGCAACTTCCTCGGCAGGCGTCTGGCGAATTTTGAGCCCATAGCCAATATTTTGCGCAATCGTCATGTGGGGAAAAAGCGAGTAAGACTGAAAGACAATGCCAAAGCCTCTTTCCCTGGCAGGTACGTTGACCAGATCGCGATCGTCCAGCGTTATTTTTCCTCCATCACAGCTTAGTAATCCGGCAATGATGCGCAGCAATGTCGTTTTGCCACAGCCACTGGGCCCAAGAAGACAGACAAATTCGGCATTGTCGATCGACAAATTGATGCGATCGAGTGCGACATAACCCTCAAAGCTTTTATAGAGATTTTGAATAACCAGTGCCATGATGCGGACCTCTTAATTACGGCTGCCGCGAAGGTACGAAGACGCTGCGCGGCAGTCTTTACTGCGAATACAGGCCGTTATCGACCGATGGATTTTTGCCAGGTTGCCAGTGTAGCGTCGCGTTCGTTGGCACTTTTGGTGAAGTCCACAGGGTAGAGTACGTGTGTGAGATCGGCTGGCAGACCCGCCATTTGCGCGGCTTTGGACTGTTCAACGCCAGGGATTGTCACGATCTCTTTATATTTGGTGTAGAGCGTGGCGGCATGGCTGGAAAGTGTCCAGTCGAGGAAACGCTTGGCATCCGGTTTGTTCTTGGCTGCGCTCATCAGAGCGGAGGCCTCCAGCTCATAGCCTGCGCCATCGTTTGGGATCACCATTTTGATGGGGTAGCCTTCTTCAATTGACTGCATAGCGGCAAAAGCCAGCGACACGCCAATGGCATATTCTCCCGTGCGTGCTGCTTTGCAGGGGCGAGAGCCGGACTTGGTGTATTGGGCGATATTGCCATCCAACGACTTCAGAAAGGCCCAACCGTTTTGTTCCCCTTTGGCTTGTAGCAATGCGGCGATTTGTAGGTAACCTGTGCCGGACGAGACGGGATTCGGCATCACAACCTCTCCCTTGTAGATCGGATTAGTCAGATCCTGCCAGGAGGCGGGTACGGGAAGATTTTTGGCTTTTAGCGCTTCGGTGTTGACGCAAAAGGCCGCCATATAGCCGGTTGCCGCAAACCACTTGTGATCTGGTGCACGATAGGTGGCGGCAAGGCTATCACTGCCTTTGGCATCGTAAGGTTCCAATAATGCAGACAACCGTGGGTCCATCACGCTGGTTACGGCCCAGCCCCAAATGACGTCATGCTGCGGATTTTTGGATTCGGCCAGAATCCGTGGTCCAAGGTCGCCGGTAGACAAGCGCAGTACGTTAATGGTCAGGTCGGGCAAATCTTTTTTGGCCTGTGCGACGTAATCTTTGATCTCATCTTCTTCCAGCGAGGTATAGACCGTGATGGTACCCGCGTGTGCGGCAGCGTTAACCAGCGTGGCACAGGTGAACGCAGTGAGCAGACTGACGCGGCGAAATAAAGATCGGTTCATAAATGTTCCCCTACGGTTGTGGAAAATGTTGGCATCGGTGTCATCGTCGCCTCGAACGGTAAATCATCCATTCTGTGCATTTTTGTGTTTATTGCGAGTGGTTCTGAGGTTTAGCACTAATCGTGCCACTTTCTGATTTTACGAAAAATAATGTCAATATAATTATATAAATCAATTATTTATTTATATTTTCTTGCAAGCAGAGTCGTTCGATCAACAGATAGACAGAACCGTGCATCTTTTTTGTGATGTTTTTATTGCACTTTTTTGGCATTTTTGTGCATCAAAAAAGTGCATTTTTTTGTATTTGTGTATTTTATTGCTTTTGGTGTAGTGTGAGTGTTATCTGAACATGCACGATGCGTTTCCTCATGTAATACGCAGTCGGGCCACTACCTTTCCTAAAGGAGTCATTATGGCGACACGATCAACCATCATGGATACCAATAGCTTTCGTACTGAGCATGCGGATGCGCTGGATGAAGATACGCGGAGACTGACGGATAGGCGTTCTCAGGTGTTAGGGGACTCTTATCGTTTGTTCTACCGTAATCCGGTACATCTGGTTCGCGGTGAGGGGCAATATTTGTGGGATGCCGCTGGACATAAATATCTGGATGTCTACAACAATGTTGCCAGTATCGGACACTGCCACCCTGCGGTCATCGACGCCGTTCACAAGCAAATGTGTCTGCTTAATACCCATACCCGCTATTTGCACGAACGTATTCTGGATTACTCCGCGGATATTCTCAGTACCGTACCTGCTGCCATCAATAAGGCGATGTATATGTGTACTGGGTCGGAGGCTAACGATCTGGCGATCCGTGTAGCGCGAGCCTATAGCGGCGGGACGGGCATTATTGTGAGTCGAGAAGCCTATCACGGGACCAGCGAGTTGACGTCCGGTGCGTCACCCGCGCTTGGAAGCGGGCAGCCTTTGGCGGCGACAACCCGTCTTGTGCCTGCTCCCGATCGTTATCGCGTGAATGCCCCCGATCTGGGTGTCTGGTTCGCGCAACAAATTCAACGGCAAATTGATGATATGGCCGCGAACGGCATCAAATTTGCTGGTTTTCTGGCGGATTCCATTTTTTCTTCGGATGGCGTATTGCCGGGACCTGCAGGTTACCTGAAACCAGCGATAGATGTGGTTCATGCCAATGGTGGGATTTTCATCGCAGATGAGGTCCAACCAGGTTTTGCACGGACGGGCGAGCATTTCTGGGGATTTGGTCGGCACGATATTGTGCCTGATGTCGTGACGTTGGGTAAACCGATGGGCAACGGCATCCCCGTATCCGCGCTATTGGCAAAAGCCGATGTGCTGGCAGCATTCAGTGATGAAATTCCTTATTTTAATACTTTTGGTGGCAATCCCGTGTCGATAGCGGCGGCGCAGGCGGTATTAAACGTGATTCGTGAGGAAGGGCTACAGGAACACAGCCGTGTTGTTGGGGAAAAATTGAAGCGGGAGTTAACGCTGCTTGCCGATCGCCATGCGTGTCTCGGCGATGTGCGCGGTGCAGGGCTTTTTATCGGTTTTGAGTTGGTCAGCGATCGGGAAACAAAAACACCGGATAAAGCGCTGGCGCTGGATGTGGTTGAACAACTTCGAGTTGAACGCGTCCTTACATCGGTTGCTGGCCCGCATGGTAACGTGTTGAAGCTGCGCCCACCGTTGGCATTTCAGGAACATGACATTGACTGGCTGGTCGGGGCACTCGATCGCGCGCTCAGCTTGCAGTCACATCGGCGTTAATTCCCCCTCCGATACGCATGCGTCGGCAGTTGTCCGCCGCATGTGGCGCTATGCTATTTATTTCTTTTCTGTGACCACCCACGTTGAATGTAAGTTTTGCGTACCGTTTAGCATTATTCTTGCAGTTTTTATTAAATGAAACCTCAATAAATGCACTATATTACGCGCTGTGCATTTGAGTGCGTCGGTGCGGCAACCACTATCGGGAAGCCTTATTTGCTTAAGGCAGGAGAAGGTGTTTTTCACCTTGTCAGAGAAGGGATGTGACCGTCGGAATCTTCAACCTGTCTTGTGCTTCAGCGCCTTATTCTGTTCTGCTCTGACGCCTGGATTGACTGGGTCTTTATAACGAATGAAATGGCTTACTTCACTGACTATAGCAATTGGACTTGCTTGTAATCCGGCGTTTGCGCAGGAGTTGACGTCTGCGCCGGCCTCACTATCGGCTTCACATCAGCAACGTGATGCGTTTGTCACGGACCTGCTGAAGAAAATGACGCTGGAAGAGAAGATCGGCCAGCTCCGATTAATCAGCGTTGGGACAGATAACCCGAAAGAAGCCATTCGGGAAATGATCCGAAACGGCCAGGTTGGCGCGATTTTTAATACGGTGACCCGCCCGGACATCCGTGCGATGCAAGATCAGGTGATGCAACTCAGCCGCCTGAAGATTCCCCTATTTTTTGCCTACGACGTGGTACACGGTCAGCGCACCATTTTCCCTATCGCACTGGGATTGGCCTCCAGTTGGGATATGGACGCGATTGCGAAAAGTGCGCGCGTAGCGGCGTATGAAGCGACGGAAGACGGGCTGAACATGACTTGGGCGCCGATGGTGGATATCACCCGCGATCCGCGCTGGGGTCGTGTGTCAGAAGGCTTCGGTGAAGATACCTGGTTGACCAGCAAAATTGCTGGTGTGGTGGTCAAATCCTTTCAGGGTGATGATGTAACCGGACGCCACTCGTTGATGACCAGCGTAAAACACTACGCGCTCTACGGTGCGGTGGAAGGCGGACGTGACTATAACACCGTGGACATGAGCCCTCAGCGCATGTTCCAGGACTATATGCCGCCTTACAAAGCGGCGATTGACGCGGGCAGCAGCGGCGTGATGGTCGCGCTGAACTCAATCAACGGTACACCAGCCACCTCTAACAGCTGGTTGCTGAAAGACGTTCTGCGCGATCAGTGGAATTTCAAAGGCATCACCATTACCGATCACGGCGCGATTAAAGAGCTGATTAAGCACGGCGTGGCCAGCGATCCGCGTGATGCATCGCGTCTGGCGATTAAATCCGGTATTGGCATGAGCATGAGCGACGAGTATTTCGTGCGTTATCTGCCTGAGCTGGTGAAAAGCGGGGCGGTGAGCGTCCAGGATATTGATGATGCCAGCCGCCAGGTGCTGAACGTGAAATATGATATGGGGCTGTTTGAAGATCCGTATCGTCACTTGGGGCCAGTCGGTTCCGATCCGGTAGATACGAATGCGGAAAGTCGCTTACACCGCCTTGACGCGCGTGACGTGGCGCGTAAGAGTCTGGTGCTGTTGAAAAACCGCCTGCAAACGCTGCCGTTGAAGAAAGAAGGCACGATTGCCGTTGTGGGGCCATTGGCTGACAGCCAGCGCGATACGATGGGAAGCTGGTCTGCCGCGGGCGTAGCGAAACAGACGATTACCGTTTATCAGGGTCTGAAGAATGCCGTCGGCGATAAAGCCACCATTCTCTATGCCAAAGGTGCCAACGTCAGTAATCACAAAGGCATTATCGATTTCCTGAATCAGTATGAAGATGCCGTTCAGGTGGATAAACGTCCGCCGCAGGTGATGATCGATGAAGCCGTGGCAGCAGCGAATAAGGCAGATGTCGTCGTCGCAGTGGTCGGCGAAGCCGCCGGGATGGCGCATGAAGCATCCAGCCGTTCGAACATCGACCTGCCGCAAGGTCAGCGTGACCTGATTGCCGCGCTGAAAGCCACGGGTAAACCGCTGGTTCTGGTGCTGATGAACGGACGCCCTCTTGCGCTGGTGCGTGAAGATCAGCAGGCCGATGCGTTACTGGAAACCTGGTTCAGCGGTACGGAAGGGGGCAATGCGATCGCCGATGTGCTGTTTGGTGACTATAACCCATCCGGCAAGCTGCCGATGTCCTTCCCACGTTCCGTCGGCCAGATCCCAATTTATTACAATCACCTGCCATCAGGCCGTCCTTACACGCCGGAAAACCCAGGCAAATATACCTCTCACTACTACGATGAGGCCAACGGGCCGCTCTATCCGTTCGGTTACGGCCTGAGCTACACCACGTTCAGCGTGTCAGATGTGCGTTTGTCCAGCCAGACCATGAAGCGTAACGGGACGATCAACGCCAGCGTAACGGTGAAAAACACCGGCAGCCGCGCAGGGGAAACGGTCGTACAGCTGTATCTCCATGATGTAGTAGCTTCCATCAGCCGTCCGCTGAAGGAGCTGCGTGGCTTTGAGAAAGTGATGCTACAGCCGGGAGAATCCCGCACTGTCACCTTCACGCTCGATCAGGACGCGCTGAAGTTCTACAATGCCCGCATGCAGCAGGTGGTGGAACCCGGTAAGTTCGACGTGATGATTGGTCTGGATTCACAGCGCGTGAAGCGCGACAGTTTCACCCTGCTATAATGCAGCTCATCTCGCCGCCGAGAATACAGGCGGCGAGATGAATTGTGATGACCGTAATACAGAATCATTGTCGGAGAATCAGGTCTTGCAGGAGAAAGGTATGCCGCTGACTGAAGTGGTGCTGGTTGATGAAAATGACAGGCCAACGGGCGTAATGGAAAAGCAGGAAGCGCATGTAAAAGGCGCATTGCATCGTGCGATTACCGTCTATGTTTTCAATTCTTGCCAGCAGTTATTATTGCAGCAGCGGGCAGAGGAGAAATACCACAGCGGTGGTTTATGGAGTAACACCTGCTGTAGCCATCCTACACCCGGTGAAGAGACGTTGCAGGCAGCACATCGCCGCTTGTATGAAGAAATGGGGCTACGCTGTGCGCTGACGCCGATGTTCACGCTGACCTATCGTTTGCAACTGAATAATGGGCTGATTGAGCATGAACTGGGGCATGTGTATTTTGGCGTGACGGATGACGTCCCGCAGATGAATCCCGATGAAGTGTCGAGTTACGCCTACCAGTCAATAGACGAGATTGCCCAGCAGATGGCGACGACGCCCGACCAGTTTACGGCCTGGTTCCAACTGACCTTCGTACGTATTCCTGAGTACTGGCAGACGTTTCAGTCTGAACAATCCATTAGTTAAAACAATCCATTAGTTAAAACAACTGCATTAACCCGAACAACCACGTTAGTTTGAACAGTCACGCTAGCGTAAACGACTGCGTTAATTGCGGCGTTTCCGTACGGCACCGTTCGTGCAGTCGGCGGGCGCTATGGGCCGAAAGCCTCAGCCCGCGTGCTCGATAATAATGTAGCCCACGAGCATCATGCCGGACATGCCACCTAAGGCGAGCAGGGCAAAAAGACCGATAATGCCGATTTTTTGAAGAGTCATCAGGTTATCCTTTTGTTAACTGCTCCGAATTATAAAGCCTTCCGCCCATGAAACAAGGCCAAAACACTCCGCTCTTTTTAACTGCCCTTCATTATCGAAATATCTATTACCGAAATAACAATTATCGAAATAACAATTATAGAAATAACAATTATCGAAATAACAACAGTAGACCGAAAAACATCAGAATGACACCGGCTCCGCGCTCAATCGGGTTCAGCCAGCGGGTTAAACGCTGCTGAATCAGCGGGCGAGCGATCAGCGCGGCGATCAACAGATCCCACACCAGCACGACAGAAAACATCCAGCTACCGCTGACGACTTGCTGCGTAGGTGTCACATGTTGCCCAAGAATGCTGGTCATCAGGCTGATGTAGAACAGCATGTTTTTGGGGTTTAACAGCGCCGAACCGAGCCCTAGCAGGATTTGTTTACGCAGCGTTGGGCAGCGGTCGGACTGTTGTTCCGCCTGCAGCGATAGCACAGAACGACTTTTCACTAACTGATAGCCAACCCAGAGCAGATAAGCCGCCCCGGCTAATTCGATGAGGGTAAACAGCGTGGGCGAATGTTGAATACCTGCCCAGCCGATCGCTGCCAGCAGAATGTAAATGCCGTTGCCCAGCGCGATGCCCAGACAAATTCCCGCACTGCCGCGCAGTCGGTAGCGAATGGCATAGGCCGTCAGCAGAAAGAAGTCTGGGCCAGGGCTCAGTAGCGCCAAAAAATGCGCCAGCGCCAGAGCTGGAAAATGGGTGGGAAAGAGCGAGTCGGCGGAAAAAAGGGTATTGATAAACATGATATTTCTGGCCTCGATAGATAATCGAGGCCAGTCTAGACAAGGTGTTCTGCTATTTATTGTCAAATATTGATCGTGCGTACTGACCCGGCGTCGCGGCAGTGTATTGCACAAACGTTTTGTGGAAATGGCTCTGATCGCAGAAGCCGCTTTGATAGCTGGCATCAACCAGCGGCGTGCCCTGTTTCAGTAGCGATTTAGCATACTCA
Organism: Pectobacterium aquaticum; assembly: GCF_003382565.3. Taxonomy (NCBI): domain Bacteria; kingdom Pseudomonadati; phylum Pseudomonadota; class Gammaproteobacteria; order Enterobacterales; family Pectobacteriaceae; genus Pectobacterium; species Pectobacterium aquaticum. Next base: position 2,679,035 of record NZ_CP086253.1, on the reverse strand, counting down.
ATACGGGCATTATTCAGAAAGGCCATCGGTGTAATGCCGGTATCGTGACGAAACTGTCGCACGATGGTTTCACGCCGCAGGTTCAGCTCTTCCGCCAGTGTTTCCAGCGAGGGTGATTCTTGCAAATTATTCAACAGACGCTCGCGTACGTGTCGCGTCGTGGCTTGCGAGGCATGATGGGGTAAGGCGGGCAAACAGGACGGCGCAGGCTGGCAATATTGTCGCCAAATGGGCTCTAACATTGCTTTGAGCTGGTTATCTGCCGATGTCATGTCTCCCCGATACAGCAGGGCAACCACGTGCTGATAACGTATAAACAGTGCAGGATCGCGCAGAACAACGCGGTTGCAACGCAAGATCTCCGCCTGATAACCACAGTGATCCGCGATCTGATCGAGACACCATTCGGTATCCAGATAAAGCATGTGATAACTGCGCGTTTTTCCAGGCAGCGGGTTACAGCTGTGTGGCTGTTGAGGATCGATGAAGATCAGATCGCCAACCTGCAAGTGATACACGTCGTTGCGGTAATGGCAAAGCGTTTCGCCGTGTTCTATCGCGCCAATCGAGAACTGTGCATGGCTGTGTGTTTTATAGGCGTGGCTGCTGTTGCGCGTGCTGCGGCTTTCAACATGCGGTAGTCGTGGCGAAAACCAGTACGATTGGTTAATGGCGTGGACTGAAGACATAATTGACCGCTCGCGATAAAGACCGTGTTTGATAAAAATACATGTCTGATAAAAATAATAGTTTACCCTAATCGCTGGGCAGACGATTGTCGAGGTCGGAATGGTCGCGAACGTGATATCGGCTGACGTCGCCGGGCGTCTGTGGGACAATGGCGATCAGATTACACAGATACAGAGTATGCATGACGCTGTCCCCCGCAATAAAATTGCAGATTGGCCAATGGTATAAAGCCCTGCAAGAGCAAATTCCGGATTTTATTTCCCGCGTTCCCCAGCGACAGATGATTGCCGAAGTGGCGAAAACGCTGGCGGGCGATTACCCGCGCCATTTGGCTATTGAAGCGCCAACCGGCGTCGGGAAAACGCTTTCTTACCTGATCCCGGGTATTGCGGTAGGGCGTGCGGAGGACAAAACGCTGGTGGTCAGCACCGCGAATGTGGCGTTGCAGGATCAGATTTACAGCAAAGATTTACCACTGTTGCAGAAATTTATTCCTGAACTGAAATTTACCGCCGCATTTGGCCGTCGTCGTTATATTTGCCCACGTAATCTGGCGATGCTGGCCACCGATCCCGATGCGCAGGGGGATTTACCACTCTTTCTGGATGATGAAGTCATGTCTGCCAGCAAGGAGGAAAAACGTACCTGCGTGCGGCTTGAAAAAGCGCTGCAAGGTCACGTCTGGGACGGACTACGCGATCATTATCAGGATTCAATTGACGATAGCCTGTGGCAGAAATTGTGTACGGACAAAGCGAACTGCCTTGCGCACAACTGCCATTATTACCGCGAGTGTCCGTTCTTTATCGCACGGCGTGAGATCGAACAGGCCGATGTTGTCGTCACCAACCATGCGCTGGTGATGGCGGCGATGGAAAGCGAATCGGTACTTCCTCCCCCGAAGAATCTCCTGCTGGTGCTCGACGAAGGACACCACATTCCCGATGTTGCCCGCGATACGCTGGAGATGTCTGGCGACATTCATCCGGCTTATATGATGGCGCAACTGGAACAGCTGGTGCAGCTTGTCGGCCAGTGCATGGCGCAATTTGCCCCTAAGTCACCGCCGCGACTCGCTAACAGCGAGCGGTTAACCAGCCACTGTGAGGAGATCCGCGAGTGCGTGCTGTCTTTCTCGCAAATGTGCGGGTTATTTCTTCCGCATGACGGGCAGGAAACCGAGTACCGTTTTGCGATGGGCAAAATGCCGGATGAAATGCGTGAACTCTGCGTGCGGTTGTCCAAACTGACGGACACGTTGCGTGCGCTGGCAGAGTATATGCTTAACGATCTCAGCGAGAAAACCGGCAAGCATGACGTGGTGCGGGTCTATCAGGCATTACTGAAAATGAGTCGCCAACAGGGTTATCTTGAGTCCATGAGCAAGCTGTGGCGGCTGGCGGCGATGGAGAAATCGTCGAACGCGCCGGTCTCCAAATGGATCACACGGGAAATGCGCGATAACCAGCCGCATCTTCACCTGCACTGTGCGGGCATTCGCGTCTGTGATCAGCTTGAAAGGCTGTTGTGGGGGAAGGTGTCGCACGTTGTGATGACCTCGGCAACGCTGCGTTCGCTGAACAGTTTTGCGCGTATACAGGAGCTTTCTGGTCTGAGCGAGCAGGAAGGGGACACCTTCATCGCGCTGGATTCGCCGTTCAACCACCGCGAGCAGGGGCGTCTGGTAATACCTAAGATGCGTTATGAACCGCTGATGGAATCTGAAGCGCAGCATATTGCTGAAATGGCGCAATTTTTCCGAGCAGAGCTAAAACAGGATAAGCATAAAGGGATACTGATGCTGTTTGCCAGCCAGCGTGCGATGCAGCTCTTTCTGACGCAGGTGACCGATTTACGCCTGATGCTGCTGGTTCAGGGAGATAAGCCGCGTTACAGGCTGGTAGAGCTACACCGTCAGCGGGTACAGGAAGGCCAGACCAGCGTGCTGATTGGCTTGCAGTCCTTTGCGGAAGGATTGGACCTGAAGGGGGAGCTCCTTTCTCAGGTGCATATCCATAAAATTGCGTTTCCGCCTATCGACAGTCCGGTCATTCTGACGGAAGGTGAATGGTTAAAAAGCCTCAAACGGCATCCGTTTATCGTACAAAGTTTGCCCAGTGCCTCGTTTAACCTCATCCAGCAGGTTGGACGCCTTATTCGTAGTCATGACTGCTTTGGTGAAATCGTCATTTACGATCGTCGCTTGTTGACTAAAGGCTATGGTGCACAGCTGCTGGCGGCGCTGCCCGTCTTCCCGATTGAACAACGGGATATGCCATAACAAATTCCTCTTTATCCGTTCGTCGAATAAGGGGGTAATTATCCCCTATTTAGCGCTATATTTTTTTATTCTTATTTGTTAGATTTGTCTCGGAACAGCAAGGATGCCGTTAATACGTGTGACAAAATATGTCATTACGTCATGCGGTTTTTATCAACCGAGGACGGGTACCATAATGAAAATTAACACAGTGAATAAAAATTCCTTCCTTTTCAAAAATGAATGCCGTGTTGCATCCGTTTCTCTTGCTGTCCATACCAATGACAATAATAAAAATTAGTCGCCGTGACCTTATTATTTATCATTTTATAATAACGAAAGTAATTAGCGTTCTTTCTTAATTATTTCTTTATAGTGATAATTTTTATTTATATGCATTTTTTGGATATAAATATGTTTAGTGAATTTCTTCTACCCAGGAGACGATTAGACCGCGGCTATGTGCGGGACATGCAATACCTCGATTGCATGAAGGGATTTAGGATTCTGATCATCCCGATCAGACTTATGGAGAAGAAAAGATGGCTTTACGAGATGAAGATAAGGATACCGCTGAATCGGCATTGCATGCAGCGGGTACGGGATATAGTGATGTGTACGATCTGTATAATTACCACTCCCGTGGTGATGGACAGCTTAATGGCAAACCCTCGTTCACAAGCGATCTGGCAGCGAAGGAAATTGTCCGTGACGGTCTGACCTGGAATGGCACGAACGTATTCGGCAAATCCGCTAGTTTGACCTATTCGTTCTTACAGAGCGTGAAGTCTATCCCTTCTGGCGATCAGGGTTTTGTGAAATTCAGTGCAGCCCAGGAACAACAAGCCAAACTGTCTCTGCAATCGTGGTCAGATGTGGCCAATCTCACGTTTACTCAGGTTAGCCCTACCCAAAAAGCTACCATCACGTTTGGTAACTACACCCGTGATTCAAGCGGTCAGATGGACTACGATACTCAGGCTTACGCTTATATGCCGGGTAACCACTCGGCAGCGGGCAGCGCCTGGTTTAACTACAACGCTGAAACAGTACGTAATCCGGCAACGGAATACGGCAAGCAGACGCTGACGCATGAAATCGGTCATGCGCTGGGTCTGAATCACCCTGGTGATTACAATGCAGGTGAAGGTAACCCGACCTACCGCGATGTGACCTACGCGGAAGATACCCGCCAATTCAGCCTGATGAGCTACTGGAGTGAGCAAAACACCGGAGGTGATTTCCAAGGGCACTATGCTGCAGGTCCGCTGATCGATGACATCACGGCGATCCAATATCTTTACGGCGCAAACATGAACACGCGCACGGGTGATTCGGTATACGGCTTCAACTCCAACACCGGTCGTGATTTCTATACCACCACCAGCAATAGCCAAAAACTGATTTTCTCCGTTTGGGATGCGGGCGGCACGGATACGTTTGATTTCTCTGGTTACCGAAACGATCAGCGTATCAACCTGAATGAAGGCGGATTCTCTGATGTTGGCGGCCTGAAAGGTAACGTGTCTATCGCTCACGGCGTCACGATCGAAAACGCAATCGGCGGCACTGGCAATGATATTATTATCGGTAACAATGCGAATAATATTTTGCAGGGTGGCGCGGGTAATGATGTTATCTATGGTAGCGGCGGTGCAGATACGCTGACGGGCGGTGCGGGCAAAGATATTTTTGTCTATGCCAGCGCGAGCGATTCTTCCTATAAGACAGGTTATGACACCATCACTGATTTCCAACGCGGCATCGATAAAATCGATCTGTCAGCATTGAATCAAAAAGGTGATTTGCAGTTTGTCGAGTCCTTCACCGGACGTGGCAATGAAGCGCTGCTTAACTGGGATGCCGATAGCAATACCACCGATTTGTGGCTGAATTTTGCGGATCAGACCACGCCAGACTTTGTTGTGCATATTGTTGGTCAGCCTTCTGCGGCAACCGATTTTATCGTGTGATGTAGCAAGGACGGGGTAACCCCCCGTCCTTTTCTGTTATCGACTTGGGGCCACTATGAAAAAGTTAATCATCGCGGCGTTGTTAAGTGCAATCAGCGGGGGATGTATGGCGAGTAGTTTGAAGTTGCCTTCAGCAAGTGAACTAAGCGGCGTATGGCAATTGCGCGGTGGGGAACAACAGTGCGAGGTTGTACTACACAATACGCCGTTAGCGGATAACACCTGGCGCTTTGAAGGTGACGCACTGTGTTTAAAAGCGCTGCTATCTGATGTACCAGCAGGCTGGAGGCCGACGCCGGACGGTATCACGCTGACGAAAGAACAGGGCCAGTCCGTGGCGTTCTTTAGTAAGGAAAAAGAGGGCTATACGCTGATATTGCCTGATGGCAGTGCACGTACGTTGCATAAACAGCCCTGACAGGAGAGGCAAACGCAGTGAGTCAACTAGCAAATAAGGAACGTTCGTTGTTGAGTATACTGCGTCCTTTCCGGCGCAGCTTTTGGAGCATTGGGATTTTCAGCGCCATCGTTAATCTACTGATGCTGTCGCCTTCGATTTATATGCTTCAGGTTTACGATCGCGTACTGGCTTCGGGGAATGGCACCACGTTGCTGATGCTCACCCTGCTGATTGCCGGTCTGGGGATATTCATGGCGGCACTCGAATGGGTGCGAAGCCTGGTGGTCGTAAGGCTCGGCACTCGGATCGACCTACAACTGAATCAACAGGTTTTCAACGCCGCATTTGAGCGCAATCTGGAGGCCGGTGAGGCCAAAGCCGGTCAGGCGCTGAACGATCTCACGCTACTGCGGCAGTTTATTACGGGCAACTCACTGTTTGCCTTCTTCGATATTCCCTGGTTTCCCTTCTTTTTATTCGTGCTATTCCTGATCCATCCGGTTCTCGGCCTATTGGCGCTAGGGGGAACGGTGGTGCTGGTGCTGCTGGCATGGCTGAACCAGTATCTCACTACGTCGCCTTTGGAAGAGGCAAATCACGAAGCGCTACAGGCAACCCATCTTGCGGATACGCAACTGCGTAATGCCGAAGTCATTGAATCGATGGGGATGCTGCCTAATCTGCGCCGCCGTTGGCTGGGGCAACACTACCGTTTTATTACGCTGCAAAATCTGGCAAGTGAGCGTGCCGCGGTTGTCGGGGCTGCATCAAAACATGCACGTATTTTTCTGCAATCGCTGATGCTCGGTGTGGGGGCCATGTTAGCGATTAAGGGCGAAATTACGCCGGGGATGATGATTGCGGGGTCAATTCTTGTTGGGCGCGTGTTGAGCCCTATCGATCAGTTTATCGGGATTTGGAAACCGCTGAGCAGTGCGCGGCAAGCCTGGTCTCGACTCAGCCGTATCATGACAGCTTATCCGCCTAAAGCGGAGGCGATGGCGCTGCCCGCACCGGTTGGTCAGCTTAGCGTCGAGAATGTGTTATTGCAGACGCCGCAAGGGGCATCACGATTGCAGGATATCCATTTCTCGCTTCAGGCGGGAGAAACGTTGGTGATTCTGGGCGCATCGGGTTCAGGTAAATCGACGCTGGCACGTCTGCTGGTTGCGACGCAAACACCGACGCGTGGCAAGGTGCGGTTGGATGGGGCCGATCTCAGTCAGGTGGATAAAACGGCGTTTGGCCCGGCAATGGGTTACCTGCCACAGGACGTACAGCTGTTTAAAGGCACGCTGGCGGAGAATATTTCCCGCTTTGGCGAGCATGACGCGGAAAAAATTGTCGCGGCGGCGAAGCTGGCTGGCGTCCACGAAATGATTCTTAGCCAGCCGCAGGGATATGATACACCTCTTGGTGCTGACGGCAACGGGCTGTCGGGCGGGCAACGGCAGCGTATCGCTCTGGCCCGTGCGGTGTATGGCGAGCCCTGCCTGCTGGTACTTGATGAGCCGAACTCCAGCCTCGACAACGAAGGTGAAATGGCACTGGCGCAGGCGATCTCGCATCTTCAGAAGCGGGGTGCGACGGTGATACTGATTACCCATCGTCCTGCATTAACCACGCTGGCGCATAAAATTCTGGTGCTCAATCAGGGTAAGCAACAGCGCTTTGGGCCAGCGCGCGACATTCTGAACGAATTGCAGCCGCGTCGTGCCGCTAATCAAGCACAAATGACACCTGCTGCCGCTGTCCAGCCGTAACAGGGAATGACGAATACAGGGAAAGACATGTCCGCATCAGAAATAAGCGAAGAGAGTATGAACCAGACGGCGCGGCGCGATGAAAAACGTGCCGTGCGTCTGGGGTGGTTGCTGGTGCTCGCCGGGTTCGGCGGTTTTCTTCTGTGGGCGCTGTTTGCACCGCTGGACAAGGGCGTCATGGTTAATGGCAGCGTTGTGATTTCCGGTAACCGCAAAGTTGTGCAACACAATCAGGGCGGTATCGTCGATAAAATCCAGGTGAAAGACGGCGACAGAGTTGATGCCGGTCAGATTCTGCTCACGCTGAATGAGGTCGATGCGCGTTCGGCGAGTGAAGGGCTGGATGGTCAGTATTTACAGCTGGTGGCGCGTGAAGGTCGGCTGCTTGCCGAGCAGCAACGCCTGAGTGACATGGTGATGACGCCTCGCCTGCAACCGCTAGTGGACAAGCCGGAGATGCGCGTGATTACGGCATTACAGCGTGATTTACTGCACAGCCGTCAGCAGTCGCTCAAGCTTGAAGCGGAAGGAATGCGATCGAGCATCGCAGGGATGGAGGCATCACTCAGCGCCCAGCGTCAGGTGATGTCCAGTAAGCAGAAACAGCGGGAGACGCTGGAACAACAGCTGCAAGGGCTACGCTCACTGGCGGCGGAAAATTATGTCCCGCGCAACAAAATGCTGGAAAACGAACGTCTGCTGGCGCAGCTTAACGGCGATATCGCCCAACTGGCGGGAGATATTAATCGTACCCGTCGTGATATTGAACAACAAACGCTGCTGATCGCCCAGCGCCAGCAGGAATACGACAAAGAAGTGAACAGCGAACTGGCGGACGTGCGGGCGCTGCTGAGCGATGTGGGTAGCAAGAAGGAAAAAGCCGATTTCAATCTGGCGAATATTCAGATGCGCGCACCGGTTTCCGGCACGGTGGTCGGGCTGAAAGTGTTTACGGAAGGCGGTGTGATCGCGCCGGGTCAGACGCTTCTGGAGATCGTGCCGGATGACCAGCCTTTATTCGTGGATGCGCGTCTACCCGTAGAGCTGGTGGATAAAGTCTGGCCGGGATTACCGGTTGAACTTCAGTTCGTCGCGTTTAACCAGAGTACGACGCCGCGCGTGGCAGGAACGGTCGAGCTGCTGTCCGCCGACCGCCTGCTGGATGAGCGAGACGGTTCCCCTTATTACAGCCTGCGCGTTCAGGTGGATGAGGCCGGGAAACGTGCGCTGGAAGGGCTGGAAGTCAAGCCCGGTATGCCGGTGCAAGGGTTTGTTCGTACCGGAGAACGGTCGTTCGTCAATTATCTCTTTAAGCCTTTAATGGATCGCCTGCATCTGGCATTAACGGAAGAATAATCATGCAAAGGATCGCGATAATCGTGCTGTTTGGGCTGCTTTCTTCGGGTGCCAACGCATTAGGGCTGCTTGATGCCTGGGAGTTAGCGCTACGTAACGACGCGCAGTTTCGTGCGGCGGGGTTCGAGCATGCCGCGGGTCAGGAAGAAGAAACGATCGGGCGTGCCAATCTGCTTCCCAATCTCCAGTATGGCTATAACGCTAACCGCAGCCATTCCAAAGTCACCCAAACAGATAGCTTCACGGGTAACACGCTAAAACGCGATTATGACAGCTACACGTCAACGCTGTCACTGCGCCAGCCGCTGCTGGACTATGCGGCTTGGGCGCGTTATCAGCAAGGTGTTGCCCGCACGCTGATGGCCGATCAGCGTTTTCGCGATCGCAGTCAGGATTTGATGGTGCGGTTATATCAAGCCTGGAGCAGCGCGCTGCTGGCGCAGGAAAAGCTGCAATTGCTGGATGCGCAGCAGCGGGCCTATCGGGAACAGCTGGCGCTGAATAAACGTCTGCTGCTGGCGGGTGAAGGTACGCTAACGGATGTGCGGGAAACGGAAGCGCGTTTTACGCTGATCGAAGCGCAGCGCATTGAACAACAGGACAATCTGGATGCTGCGATCACCGATCTGGAAAATATGACGGGGACGGCGCTGGATATTACGACGCTGTATCCTCTGGCGCTCACTCAACCGCCGTCTGCGGAGTCAAGTAAGCAGACACTGGCACAGTGGCGCGATCTTGCCGTGCAGCACAATGCCAAACTGGCGACACAGCGCGAGGGGCTGGCGGTTAGCCGCTATGAAATCGAACGCAGCCGCGCTGGGCATTTACCTACGTTGTCGCTGGTGGCATCGTCGCGCAATAGCCGTTCGGAAAGTGAATACAACTACAACCAGAAATACGACACGCAGAGCGTCGGTTTGCAGCTGAATGTCCCACTTTATTCCGGTGGTTCCGTCTCGGCATCGATGCGGCAGGCCGCGGCGGAATATCAGCAAAGTCAGGCGGAGCTGGACGACCAAACCAAGAAAACGCTGGCGGAATTGAAAAAATACTACAACTTGTATAACAACGGGTCGGCGAAAATTAAGGCCTGGCAAATGACGGCCTCGTCGGCGCAAGAAGCGGTCAACGCCACGCGGTTGAGTGTCGCAGGCGGAGAACGTATCAATCTGGATATTTTGCTGGCCGAACAGGATTGGTATAACGCCCGACGAGAGCTGGCAGAAGCGAAATACAGCTGGCTTCAGGCGTGGCTATTACTGCGCTATACCGCAGGTACGCTAAACGAGAAAGATATTCTGGAGCTGGCAGCCTGGTTTCAGCCAGCAACAACGTCATTATCCAACAACAAGATCAGCAGAAACTAAAACAGATGATAAAAATCATATACGGATAATCGGTTATGATTTTTATCAGCAGGAAGTCTACGTATGGGCAACGTGAAGGATGAAGACTAGAAAGGGATGACGAATAGAAAGGGTTCAATTCTGTGGGATCTTGCGTCTTAGTAATACGTAAACTCCTTTAAAATCATCAAACCCCTGCATTTTGCATAATGGCCTCCATTCTTATCAGGAGGCTTTATCGTGAAAAAAATCAAAAAACCGCGTCTTACCGGCTGGATTGTGACATCCGCTTTTCTCTTTGCTGTTATCGGGCTGATTTCACCGCAACAGCTTCCCGTCACCGTCTATAAGCTCTCGCTTATTTCACTCGCTGCGGTATTAGGCTATTGGCTGGATCGTTCGCTGTTTCCTAAAGCGCGTCCCGGTCTGTTCCTCGAACAAGGTGATGAACCTGTACCGCGTGGACGTTTTCCGGTTCGGGACGGCCACCACACCGTATTTGCCGCCGCGATGTTACGACGTGCGCTGATTGTGTCAGCCGTTTGCATCGGCGTAGCGATGGGGTTGTGATATGCGACACCTCCTCATCACGCTGTTTTTTAGCCCGATGCTTTTTAGCGCGACGGTCTGCGCCGACACGATCCCTCGTGCTGCGCAGGCGTATCGCAGTGATGTGATACGCAGTGCACGGTTGGATTGGGGCATGAATGCCCCGATTGCTGACTTTGCGGCGCAGTTGCATCAGGAAAGCGGCTGGAATCCTCGGGCCGTTTCACCCGTCGGTGCGCAGGGGCTGGCGCAGTTTATGCCGACCACCGCCGACTGGTTTAGCGGTATCGTTCCTGAACTTCGCGCTAATCAACCGTTTAATCCTGCCTGGGCTATTCGTGCTCTGACGGGCTACGATCGCTGGCTGTGGACACGAATCAGCGCCAGCAACGACTGCGAACGTATGGCGATGACCTTGTCGTCCTACAACGGCGGGCTTGGCTGGTTACAGCGTGATAAGCAGCGCGCGAAGATCGCCAAGAAGGACATACTCCGCTGGTTTGGTCATGTGGAAACCGTCAATGCCGGGCGCAGTGCTGCCAACTGGCGTGAAAACCGTCATTATCCCGACCGCATTTTGCATCAGCTGGCGCCACGGTATTTGAGCTGGGGGAGGGCGAGCTGTGTGGAATAGTCTGTTTCTCAATAGCCTGAAATCCTTTCTTTCGCCACGCGTGGTCGCCGTCCTGCTTGTCGTGGTGTTGCTACTCGCGGTCTATCTGACCGGTCGTAATCAGGGTTATCAACTGGCGCAAGCACTGGGGGATACCGCGCTGGCGAAACAGCAGGCGGCATTCAACTTGCTACAGCAGCAGCAGGCCGAAACCCAGAACCAGCTATTACGCGCGGCGGCGGAGCAATACCAGCAGCAGGTGGAGCGTGGGAATCAACTCGAACAGCGCTATGTCGCAGCGCGTCAAAAACTGGCGGCGGATAACGCCGCTCTGCAACGGAAAATTGACCATGTTACTCAGCAATACATTGACGAAAAAGGCAAAGTTCAGCCTGTGCAGTGCGTGTTTACTCGTGGCTTCGTGCAGCACTACAACGCCGCTTTCGGTCTGTCCACCGACGGTACCCCAGACGCTACCGCCGCTGCCCGCCGCACTGGCGCAGCGTCCAACAGCGGCACAACCGCTGACGCCGAATTACAACTTTCAGGCGTCTCCCAGCGCGACATTCTCGCCAACATCAGCGACAACGGAGAGCGCTATCAAGCGCTGAGTGCGCAGGTTAACGCGCTGCTGGATTACATCGACGCGCTACAACAGGCAGGGGAGGTAACACGTGAAGATTGAAGTGGAATTCTGGTCGCTGGTCGGCCTGTTGTTGTCGTTTATGAGTTTCCTGTTTGCCGCCGGACGGATTCTGCTCACCCAGATTGAAAAGCGACTGAACGAGCGTTTTGCCGCCCTGGAAAATGCACGCCAGAAGAGCGAGCAAGGGTGGACGCGGCTGGAGCGTGAATTTCTGGAATTCCGCGCCGATTTACCGCTGGTTTATGTACGACGTGAGGATTACATCCGTGGTCAGACGGTAATCGAAGCCAAGCTGGATGCGCTTTATAACAAGCTGGAATTGGTGCAGCAGCGGTATTCGGGAGGCAATCATGGCTGATACGCAGCGCATCCGACAGGAATCGATGCGTTGGCACTTGCTTATCGCATTAAACAAAACGCGGCCTTACACCGCGAATGAAATGTTCCTGCTAGCGTTGATGCAGCGGCTGTATGCCGATGCCTCAGCGCCGGAGCTGCGTCACGCACTGGATTATCTGGCCGATCGCAAGATGGCGGTATTGACCAAGGAGGTAGGTGGCGTCTGGTTGGCGAATCTCACCCGCCTTGGTATAGATGTCGTGGAATATGCGGTTGATTGTATGGTTGGCATCGCCCGGCCGGAAAAATATTGGGATCGGTAATCCCATTGTATTGGTTTCTTTTCTGTTTTTGCACGTTATCGATATTGTCATATTCCTTTACGCCAGCACGGTTGTGTTGGCGTTTTTTTTATCGAAATAATTTTTTATTTTTCAGTCTATTAGGTTTTTTTTATCAAATAAATCACGTCGCTGTTTTTTCTAAAACAGATTAAAAGCCGCTGCCAACCCTTATCCGGATACTAGCGCCATCAACACAGCGGGTGAACGGATATGAATACCAGACCAATTATCGATGCGGTGATAGCCCGCCTCCAACAGCACTTACCGGCACGGCGGATTGCGTCCTGTCCAGAAAACATTCTGATCGTGCCAGACCTTCTGACTGTTGGCGATGTGCTGGTGGGGTATCGCGGTTCCGAATTTTCCGCACCGGAAGATGTGGATTCTCCGGTTCAGACGCAGCGACCACAACTGATGGTTGCCGTGCTGTTACCGGAGCTGGATGGCGAAGACGGCGTACTGGCCACACTCGATACCGTCCGTCAGGCGCTGGGAGGATACCGACTGCCTGACTGTCATCGCGGTATTCGGCTAGTACGTGACCGCTACGTTGGTTACACCGAAGGATGCTGGCATTACGCCATCGATTGCACCACAGAAACCCTTTTTATCGAAGACCGCGAGCAGACGGATGGTCCGCTGCTTACCACGGTTAATTATGAGGAGAAAGACGCATGAAATACCGCTACACCGGCCCCGCCAGCGGCGTCACGCTGGCAGATGGTCAGGAAATTCTGCTTTGGCCCGCTCAGGTGACTGAACTGCCGGCAGATCATGAGTACGTGAAAACGCTGGTCGCGCTGGGCTATTTGCTGCCTGTCGCGGATCAGATTCTGGCTGATAGCGCAACGGAGGTGACCCTTGGCCGCTAATTATTTACATGGTGTAGAAACAATTGAAGTTGAAACCGGTGCTCGTCCGGTGAAAACCGTCAAATCCGCGGTGATTGGGCTGATTGGTACGGCGCCGCAGGGTGCGGTAAATGACGTTACGCTGTGTCTGTCCGAAAAAGACGCGGCACAGTTTGGTAGCCAGTTCGGCGGCTATACCATCCCGCAGGCGCTGGATGCGATTTACGATCATGGTGCGGGTACGGTTCTGGTCATTAACGTGCTGGATCCGGCGAAACACAAGTCGTCTGTGAGCGCAGAAAAAGTCACGTTTGACAAAGCGACTGGCACGGCACAACTGGTAAACCGTGTGGTTGCCAAGCTGGTGCTGACGGCGGCAGAAGGCGGTCAGCCGTTTATCGAAGGTCAGGACTATACGCTGGATGCGCAAACCGGCGTCCTGAAAAATCTGGGTAAAAATATTGATGTTGCTGCCGTAGTTAGCGCGTCTTATGACTTTGCTGATGTCACGAAAGTGACTGCCGCCGACATCATCGGCAGCATCAACGCCGCGGGCAAACGCACCGGTATGAAGCTGCTGAACGATACCTACAACCTGTACGGCTTCTTTGCCAAGATTCTGATTTCGCCGGTGTTCTGTACGCAAAATAGCGTGACGACCGAGTTGATTTCGCTGGCCGACAAACTGGGCGCGATTGCCTATATCGATGCGCCAATCGGTACCACCTTTGCGCAGGCGCTGAGCGGCCGTGGCCCGGAAGGCACGATCAACTTCAACACCAGTTCTGAACGTGCTCGTCTGTGCTATCCGCATGTAAAAGTGTACGACGCGGAAACCAACAGCGAACGTCTGGAGCCGCTGTCGGCGCGTGCCGCCGGTCTGCGTGCCAAAGTCGATCTGGAAAAAGGTTTCTGGTGGTCGTCGTCCAATCAGGAAATCAAAGGGATCACCGGCGTAGAGCGCCAGCTGTCCGCGATGATCGACGATCCGCAGAGCGAAGTGAACCTGCTGAACGAGCAGGGTATCAGCACCATTTTCAACAGCTACGGCTCCGGCCTGCGCCTGTGGGGCAATCGCACTGCGGCCTGGCCAGCAGTGACGCACATGAAGAACTTTGAAAACGTGCGTCGTACCGGCGATGTGATTAACGAATCCATCCGCTATTTCAGCCAGCAGTACATCGATATGCCGATCAATCAGGCGCTGATCGATGCGCTGGTGGAATCCGTCAACGCTTACGGTCGCAAACTGATCGGTGACGGCGCGCTGCTGGGCTTCAAATGCTGGTTTGATGCTGCGCGTAACGAGCAAACCGAACTGGCGGCAGGGCATCTGTTGCTTAACTACAAATTCACTCCGCCGCCGCCGCTTGAGCGTCTGACCTTTGAGACGGAGATCACCTCGGAATACCTGGTAACGCTGGAGGGCACTAACTGATGGCTGGGAAAATTGAAGTAAACCGTATTACCAACGCCAATATCTATATCAACGGCACCAACCTGCTGGGGCGTGCGCAGGAAATCAAACTGCCGGATGTCTCCATGATCATGCAGGAGCACAAAGCGCTGGGCATGGTCGGCAAGATCGAATTGCCTGCGGGCTTCGACAAGCTGGAAGGCGAGATCAAATGGAACTCCTTCTACCGCGAAGCGATGCTGGCGGCGGCGAACCCTTACCAGTCGCTGGCGCTACAGTGTCGCTCCAGCGTGGAACGTTATGGCTCTCAAGGCCGTATCGAAGAAGTGCCTCTGGTGACGCACATGACCATCATGTTCAAAAAGAATCCGCTGGGCACGTTCAAGCAGCACGAAAACCCAGATTTCAGCAGCGCATTCAGCTGTACCTACATCAAGCAGGTGATGAACGGTGAAGACCTGCTGGAACTGGATTACCTGTCCAACATCTTCATGGTGGGCGGCGTGGATCAACTGAATAGCTACCGCGCCAATATCGGCGGTTAATTTGGTACTCATTGATTAAGTAAGGAATGAAAGGGGCTTCGGCCCCTTTCTTATGCCTGCCCCTTTCTCATGCCTGCCAGTTTCGTTTTCTAATTCGCTTTAAAATCGTTATTCCTCGCTGCACGCGATACTGCTCCCGACATTTACTAAGGAGCCGTTATGCACACTGAAACCTATTCTCTGCAATTCCCTTACACCACCTCTGCTGGCCAACGCGTGGAGTCTATTTCGCTCAAGCGTCTGAAAGTCAAAGACATCAAAGCAGTGAAAAAAATCAGCGATGACCCAAGCAATTGGGACGACGCGCTGCTGTCGCGCATGACCGGTCTGGTGCCGGAAGACATCGATGAGATGGACGCACAGGACTACATGGCGCTGCAAAAACGATTTCAGCAGTTACTTGGGTTGGATAACGCAGCCGGCGCTGCTGTGGAAAGCACAGGCCCTGTTGGCGAGGTGGTTTCGCTTTCAGCCGAGTGAGATTGATGCGCTGGAACTGGACGACTTTGAACGCTGGCTGGATGAAGCCAGCGAACAGATAAAACGTGAGAACGGTGAGGAAGACTGATTACTGACAGGATTAATGAGTCCACCATCCACCCACCCCGGCCAGCGACAGGGCGCTGGCCGTTTTCCTCCCTCACCACCTGTCTTCTCCTCCTGCTTATCACCCGTCCTTTTCCTCGTTTTATCCCCGGTTTGTGATGGGGAAACCACACTGGAGCGGCGCAAGCCGCCGTCTCCGATCCGCCCCACAAGGGGCTTTTCTGAATGAGAGTGAACCGTGGATATGCTTTTAAACGGTGTCATGCTGGGCAGGGCGTTTGGTGCCACGCTGGATGACACAAAAAAATCGCGGCAGTTACTTAGCGATAGCCTCAAACAAGCGCAGGAGCGGCAGCGGCAGTTTAATCAGTCGCTGGAGCGTTTCGGTGCTGTTTGCACACAAACCGTATCCCAATTAAATCAGTCGCGGCTTGAACTGGAAATCAATCAGGAGCGGCTGGCGAGCAGTCAGTCACGTCAGGAAACACTAAGTGAGAGCCATGCCGAACGCATCAAAGGTTTCCAGGAAATAAAGGAGACATTTGGTTCAGTGATGGCACCTATTGTGGCGTCTGTCACACACTATGCGTCATTTGAGGCGCAATTGCGTGATATCAGCGTTGCACATGGGATGTCGAGCGAGCAAGAAAAAGAGATGGGGCAGCGCCTGCGTCAATATTCTCAACAGGTGAACCAAACGCCAGATGCGTTGCTTAGCAGTGCCGGACAGTTGCTTGATCGCGGTATGTCAAAAGAGCAGGTAACGGATGTGGCAGAGGTGCTGGGGAAAACGTCAACGACCTCTGGCGCGGCGCTGTCCGATCTTACCGGGCTTTCGGCCACATTGGATGGCGTGTTTAACCTGAAAGGGGCGAAAGCGCTGGAGGAATCCTTCTCCCGCATGCTGGCGGGGACTAAGCAAGGGTTTTCCATGGCGTCGATGGCGCAATACGCGACGGCGCTGGCTCCAGGATTTACGGCGATGGGGGCGACGGGCAATCAGGCATTGAGTCAGTTGGTGTCCAGCCTGAGCGCGACAAAAGGCGCAGATACAGAAGCGAACACGGCTGCCCGGCTGGGGAGTTTCATGAATTCGGTGGGACGAACTGATATTGCCGACAGCTACGACAACGCGGGCGTAGATTATAACGCGTCACTAAAAAGCTACATGAAAGGTGGGTATTCACAGTACGACGCTGCGGTTCAGATTAGTAACCGATTCATCGACAGCAAAGGCAGTCAATTCCAGCAACTGTGGGATAAGGCCAGTAAAGCGGGCAACGTAGACGCACAGCAAAGTTTACTGCAGCGCTACGGATTGCAGGAGGTATTTCGTACGCCAGACGCTGTCAATCATGCGATGTCGATGAAGCAGAACTGGCAGAACTATCAAGCGAACCAACAGCGAATGAACAGCCCCACAGCCACGCAAACGCTGGAGCTCGACTTCGCCCGGCAGAATGACACATTGACCGGGCGCTGGAATCAAATGACAACGTCAGTGATGAATATTGCGCTCAATGTGGGCGAAGCGCTGACGCCGGTATTGGTTTCCCTAAGTGATGCGCTGATCCCTATTTTGGATCAACTGGTGACCTGGACGGCGGCGAACCCTGAACTGGTTCGTGGGATCGTGATGGCCGTCGCCGGTTTATTCGCGTTCAGAATGGCATTGAGCGGTGCGAAGCTGGGGATTACCACACTGTTATCGCCTTTACTGAGCGTTTGGGACGGTATTTTGCAGGTTCAGCGTGGCTGGCAACTGTTCAATGCGGGATTAAGAACAACTGGTGTGTTGCAAGGTATTGGGGGGACGTTGAGCCGGCTGGTTGGCGGTGCTGGAACATTAGGGCGTATGCTCGGCGGCGTGTTACGTAGCGGCTTGATGATGGCGGGGCGAGCAGTATTGTTTCTCGGACGTATGCTGCTGATGAATCCGATTGGTTTGGCAGTAACGGCAATCGCAGGGGCAGCTTACCTGATTTACCGATATTGGGAACCGGTTAGCGCATTCTTTAAAAATCTCTGGTCACAAGTCAGTCAGGCTTTTAATGCAGGGTGGGAGGCGCTCAATAATGCGGTATCCGGCGGAATAGTAGGTATTGCGGCTTTACTGCTCGATTGGTCTCCATTTGGTGTAATTTATTCAGTTTTTTCCAATGCTATCAATGAACTGGGTATTCAGCTTCCCAGCAGCCTAAGTGAGCTCGGTGGCGTGATTATTGATGCACTGGTTAAGGGACTGACTAGCGCTTTCCCCGAGTTAAAAAACGTCCTGAAAACGATCGACGAATTTATCCCTGATAGCGTTAAAGACTTTCTGGGTATTGGTTCGAAAACCATCTCTATCGAAGCTGGCGGCCAATCTGTTGCTGTCGGTGTTATGACCCCGCCAGTTCTGCAACCTACGTCGGTATCTGCATTGTCGCTACAGCCGACACCGCATGTTGAATTACCTAAGACGGAAGACACAATGTCAACTCCGCAACAGCGAGTTGCAATGACACCTTCTGTCAGCGGAGCGAAAGGTAAGTTAGTCAGCGCAGCCCCTTCCGAGCGTGTTCAGGTTGCTTTCTCACCCACCATTTATCTCAACGGCCAGAAGGCCGCGCCAACGCCTGAAATGACGAAGACGCTGACGCTTAGCATGAATGAACTGGAAAATATGTTGAACAAGCTGCTCACCCAGCGTGAGCGCAGGGGGTACGCCTGATGTTTGCAGTATTAGGAAATATTGAATTTGAAGTGACTGCTTACTGGGACGGCTTTAATACGTCATTCGGCGCAGATTATGCCGAGCATGGCCGTATTGAAGGCAAACCTGGCCTGCAGTTCATCGGTGCGAAACTAGACGAGATTACTATTAGTCTCGTGTTTCACAAGCAGTACTGCACGCCCGATACGGAGCTGAAGCGGTTGGCTGAGGCGATGCGGGCGCATCAGGCGATGGCGTTAGTTTTCGGCAATGGAGACTATCGCGGCTGGTTTGTGATTACGGCACTGACCTCGACCAGCCAGCATACTGACGCGAAGGGCAACGTATTGGCCATGAATGCCGAGCTAACGCTGCGAGAATACATTGGCGATCCGAAGAATCCGCTCAAGCCGCCAGCGATAGAAACCCCTGTTCCTAACGTCAGTGCCATCACCAAAGCAGTCGATAAAGTGAGCAATTTTGCAGCTTCACTACGCACGGCTGTCACGTATGCCAAGAAGGCGCAGTCTGCCGTTAAGGCGGCGAGAACCACCGTGCAGATTGTAAAACGGATGAAAAACAATCCCGAAACTGCGCTGTTGCAAATTCCCGGACTGCTAACACAAGTCGGGAATGTATTGACGCCGTTAAGTGAGGTGGAACCGGCGTTTAAAAAAGCGGCAGAGGCCATATCTGATACGGCGGTTCAGGCCGAGAAGATGATGCCTGAAATTACAGCGGTTAATAAAGCGGCGAATGAAATGCTGAAACAGGTCAAGCAAGTTGCCACCTTGTTGCAGGACGTCGACAGCAAAAATGTTATCGAGAAGCTGGAAGCCATCAGCAAACATGTTGATGCCGCGAGCGACACATTTAAAGGCGCTGAACCTGCGCTGAGCAAACTGACGGCGGAAATCGTGAAGAGGGTTGAAGCATATGCACCTTGAACATATCACTACACAGGGCGAACGCTGGGATACCTTGTCCTATCGATATTACGGCGATCCGCTCGGCTATCCGCGGATCATTGCGGCTAACCCGCATGTCCCCATCGTGCCGCTGTTGCCATCGGGTGTGGCGGTGTTGATTCCGATTATTGAACAGGCAGAGGCCAGTAAAGCGGAGGATACCCCACCATGGCTGCGTTAACGGAAGAACTAACCTTGCTCTCTCCTGCGGTATCGGAAGTACTGCAACCGGCGTTCACCCTGTGGTATCAGCAAAAAGACATCACCAATGATATCGCACCGTATGTCACCAGCGTGACATATACCGACAGCATCAAGAATGAATCGGATTCGATTGAGGTTAGGCTCGATGATACCGATGGCCGCTGGATGGATAAGTGGTATCCCGGTACGGGCGATACGTTATCGCTCAAGCTGGGTTATCTCGGTGAAATGCTGTTTGACTGCGGCACTTTCTCGATTGATGAAATTGAGGTTAGCGCACCGCCTAGCGAAGTGATAATTCGCGGCGTCGCGACGTCGGTCAATCGTGCATTGAGGACCAAATCAAACCGCGGTTTTGAAGATACAACGTTAGCCGCGATTGCGACACGTATCGCGAAAAAGCATCAGTTGATGTTGGTAGGGAAGATTCAAATCATCAAGATCGATCGCGTTACGCAATATGCGGAAACCGATGTCGCTTTTCTAAAGCGGCTCGCCAGTGAATATGGCTATGTCGTGAAGGTGGTCAGCGACCAACTGATTTTTTCCCATCTGGCGACGCTGCGCAATCAGGCGTCTGTTCGACAAATTAAGCGAACGGACGTCGCGCGTTTTTCACTGAGCGACACGATCAGCCACGTCTATAAAAATGCCAAGACGAAGTATCAGAAAGGGAGTGAAAAGAAACTGATGGTTTATGAAGCCAACGGCGGTGCGAACAACGCAATGAAGCCTGCCGGCGCTGAGAGCAGTGCGGATACGCTGAAAGTTAACGTGCGCGCGGCGGATGCTTCTGGAGCAAGGACGAAAACGGATGCCGCGTTGGATGCGCACAATGAAAAGCAACAAAAGGGGTCGATGACGCTGATGGGCAGCCCGCAGTTAGCGGCGGGTAATAAAGTGGAACTGGTGTCGTTCGGCCAACTTTCTGGTCATTGGTTGATCGAATCGGCTCGCCATGTTCTGGAACGTGGCAGTGGCTACAGCACAGATATTGGGTTGATTCGCGGGCCAATTACGGCGGGCAAGCGGAAATTGGACGGCGGAAAAACGCTGGTGACTTACCACCCGGATGGCAGCCAGACAACGCAGACGGCCAAAAGTAAAAAGGAGGTATTGCCATGAGTTTATCTCGTCGAATTGGCACGATCAGTGCGGTGGATGAGGTTCGCGTGATGGTGCGCGTTCGTCTACCCGAGTGCGACAATCTGCGTACCGCCTGGCTGCCGGTATTACAGCGCAATACGCAGAATAATAAGGATTATTGGTTGCCGGATATTGGCGAACAGGTCGAAGTTCTGCTGGACGGCAACGGCGAAGATGGCCTGGTACTAGGGGCGATTTACTCCGCCGCTGATGTGCCAACGCTGGCAGATAAGGACAAAAGGGCGGTAACGTTCGCTGACGGCGCGCATATTGAATACGATCGCCGAACGCATACGTTAACGATCAACGGCGGTGTGCAGCATATTGCGATTAGCAGCGGTGCTGACGTGGTGGTTAACGCCCAGCGGGTCACGATCAATGCGCCAGAGACGACGGTGACGGGCAAGCTACTGGTGCAAGGGCAGTTCACCTACGAGAGCGGGATGTCCGGTTCCGGCGGTGCCAGCCTCAGTGGCGATGTCAGTATCTCTGGTAACGTCAGCGCCAGCGGCAGCGTCATGGATGCTGGCGGCAACTCCAACCACCACTCGCACTAGCGTTTTCCTAAACCGCTTTAATATTCCTCCCTCCCACCGGGGGCGACAATAGCCCCCTATGAAAACTCAATCTGTTTTTTGGCAACCGGCGCTGCAACGTTCTGGCGACATCGTCGAAGGAACGGCAGATATCATGCAGGCGATTCACATCATCCTGCGGACACCCTGCGGCAGCGACCCACATCGGCCTGACTTTGGTAGCAATCTACATCTGTATCTCGATTATCCGATCGATCGTGCGATCCCGCATGTCGTCAGGGAATCGGTAGACGCGATCAAACGATGGGAACCTCGCTGCCAGCTACTGGCGGTTAAACCTTCTGTGAATGGGGCTCACCTGACGCTGCACGTTAGCTGGAAAACCGCTAACGGCGCGACACAGACCACGGAGTTGTTATGGCGCTGACAGAACCCAATTTTGTTGAACGCGATGCGGCGAAGATTACTGCTGAAATGATCGTGAAATATGAAGCTGATTCGGGGAAAACACTCTATCCGGCGCAGGCCGAACGCCTGCTGATCAACCTCTTTGCTTACCGGGAAACTTTATTGCGTAGTGCGGTCCAGGAAGCCGCCAAGCAGAACCTTGTCGCCTTTGCTCGTGCACCGATGCTGGATTATCTGGCGGAACTGGTCGGCGTCTACCGTTTGGCGGCGCAGCCCGCGCGTGCAGAGCTGCGCTTTACCCCTGAAACGCCGTTAGTCAGCGATCTGCTGATTCCTGCGGGCACTCGCGTTAGCGCATCAGACAGCGTGATTTTCACCACCGACAGCGACGCGCTGCTGAGAGCGAGCGGCAGCGGGGTCACCGTGCTGGCGACCTGTACCGAAACTGGCGATGTGGGTAATGACTGGCTGCCTGCCCAGATCAGTACGCTGCTGGATGAGATTGGCGACAGTGATTTGAGCGTCGTCAATATCACCAAAAGCAGCGGCGGTTCCGCCGAGGAAGATGACGATCGCCTGCGTGAACGTGTTCAACTGGCACCGGAATCGTTCAGTACGGCGGGATCGAAACTGGCGTATCGCTTCCATGCGATGCGGGCACACCAAAATATTGTCGATGTGGCGGTGATGTCGCCCGAACCGGGTGAAGTGGTGCTGTATCCGTTGCTCAGTACTGGCCTGCCGGACAGCAGCATGCTCTCGCTGGTGGAAAGTTTTTGCTCTGACGAACAGGTGCGCCCTCTGACGGATTTTGTTTCCGCCAAATCCCCCACGCAGGTGGATTACGCCATCAGCGCCAAATTGACGCTGTTTAACGGCGAACAGGCTGGCGTCGTTCAGGCCGCCGCAGAAAAAGCGGTGCAGGCCTGGGTGGAAACGCGTACTGCCACGTTGGGGCGCGATATTGTCCCAAGCCAGATCATCGCCACGTTATCCATCCCCGGCGTGTATCAGGTGGAGCTCGTTTCGCCGTCATTGATGGTGCTTGATGACAGTGAATGGGCGAACTGTACGGGCATCAATGTCAGCGTCGTCGGGGTGTCGAATGGCTGATTCACTACAACTGCTGCCACCGCCGTTGGCGGCTGACTCCCGCTTTCGTTCGCTGGCGGAATTGGCCGACCGCTTCGATGACATCGATCTGAATGCTTTGCTGGTTTATCTGATCGATATCACTGACGGCAGCGTGTTGCCCTGGCTGGCAGAACAGTTCTCGTTGTTTGGCGACGGCTGGGAACTGGCGGAATCGGATGACTCTAAACGTGCGCTGATCAAGGCCGCTATCGATCTGCATCGCAGCAAAGGTACGCCTTGGAGCATTAAAGAGATCATCCGTCGTTTCGGATTCGGCGAGAGCACGCTGATCGAGAATATTGGCCGCCTGAGCTACGACGGCGAAACCACCTACAACAACCTTTATGTGCATGGCGACAAAGCGGCGTGGGCGGTTTATCGCGTGCTGCTAAAACAACCGATTACCAACGATCAGGCCAGAATGCTGCGCAATGCCATTGGGATGTTTGCCCCGGCACGGTGCCATCTAGCCAGTATCGAATATTGGGAAGTGCCTATCCGCTACAACCGGACGGCAATATACGACAGTAACTACAATCATGGGAGCGCTTGAACATGGCGAATTTGTCAGAGAACCCACAATGGGTTGACGGCATTTACCAAATCGAAACGTCAGATCCGGTCGTGGGTGGACCGGATGGCGTTTCAAACCGACAGGCTAAAGAATTGGCCAGTCGTACCCGCTATTTGAAAAAAGAGCAGGAAAAAACGGGCAGCGATCTGGCGACACACGCTGCTGCCGCTGACCCGCATACGCAATATGCGCCGAAGGATAATCCGACTTTCACTGGCACGCCGAAAGCGCCAACGCCTGCAACCGACAGTAATAGTCAGCAGGTGGCGACGACGGCATTTGTTAAGTCCGTTGTTGCTGCACTCATTAATGGTGCACCTGCGGCATTGGATACATTGCAGGAGTTGGCGAAATCACTGGGTAATGATCCCAGTTTCTCGGCAACGGTGTTGAATGCGATTGCTGATGTAAAAACTGAGGCTGCGAATAAGCTGAATACACACAATTCAGCGGCTGATCCACATACGCAATATGCACCAAAAGCGAGCCCTGCGTTGACGGGTAAGCCGACGGCACCAACGGCGGCACAAGCATCGAATGATACGCAGGTAGCGACAACGGCATTTGTTAAAGCGGCTGTCGCCGCACTGGTGAACGGTTCCCCTGCGGCGCTGGATACACTGCAAGAGCTGGCGAACGCGCTAGGGAATGACCCGAACTTCTCGACCACGATATTGAATGCGTTGTCTGGAAAACTGGCAAAAGACCAGAACGGCGCGGATATTCCCGATAAATCCCAATTTCGCCAGAATGTTGGATTGGGCAACGTGATGATGGCAGGAGATTTCGGATGGGGCAGTGACGCAGTGATGATTCCTGACGGAACAAACGTTCAGGATTATTTTGCTCAGTCCCCCGCTTCTGGGGTTTATCGTTGTTATCTACCGTTAGGTATTACGCAAGGATTGGCGGCAGTTTTTCTTTTCACATTCACGAAATGGAATAAAAACCACGCAACATTAATTGCAACATCACTGGGTTCTGATACTCAGTGGATGCTACAAAATACGCTACAAGATGGCACGTGGAAGGGGTGGGGAATCTTTTGGAATAATCAAAACGTACCCAATCCAATGTCAGTTGGTCAGTATGGATTTGGTGGCTTTGGCGCAAAAATATCAATGCACGACGATGTATTTTTACCTTTTTTACGCAATATGTCCAATCCATCACAGATAATACGAAATGACGAAATTAACTCGATAGCAAAACAGTACTCACCTGCACTAATTATGCGTGCGGATGATTTGTGGACTGTTATATCTGCGGGAATATCGCCAGATTCGACTACAGCATATGGTGGGGTAGAAATTGCTACGGGAAATAATGATGGAACCGTTACAACAAAGTACCAAGTATGGACTGATAAAAATCTATTATCCCCAGTCACTGCTGCTGAAATTGCGGGCCTACCCCTGCCATTCCCCGGCGCCGTCGCGCCCGCAGGTTGGCTCAAATGTAACGGTCAGCAGTTCGACACCGCACAATTTCCTGTTTTAGCGTCCCGTTACCCCTCTGGCTTTCTGCCAGATTTGCGTGGCGAGTTCGTGCGCGGCTGGGATGATGGGCGCGGCGCTGATGCGGGGCGTGCGCTGCTGTCGGCGCAGAGTGATGCAATCAGGAATATAGTCGGGACGATTGGACAATTAAATGATCGCGTCAATACAACAGAAACCGCAGGTGTTTTTGATGCTAATAGATATACCGGTTCGTCAGCAGGTTTGGCTGGAGGCCAAAGGGGGAAAATTGTCACATTTGATGCATCAAAAGTTGTACCCACAGCAAACGAAAACCGCCCGCGCAACATCGCATTCAACTACATCGTGAGAGCAGCATAATGAGCAACTATTCAACACAAATTAAAAACGCAGAACTGAACGAAAACGGATTAGCCATCAACTCGGGGTGGATTACGGTTTATCACGTTAACCCCGCGACGCGAGAGTATCAGAGCGCGAGTTATGAATATGTCATGCAAGGCGTTGGTCTGCCCGCCGACAGCTACGCAGACGAACCCGAATTACCGCCTGTCGGCAAAGCTTTGCGCCGCAGCGCTGACGGTAAAGCGTGGGCAGTTGTACCGGATTATCGCGGCCAGACGGTCTACAGTACGGAAACACGACAGGCGCAGACTGTGACGCAGTTTGGCGAACTGCCTGATAACGTCACGCTGCTGAAACCATCCACTGAGTTCGATGTCTGGAACGGCAAAGCGTGGGTGCTCGACAAAGAAGCGCAGGCAGCAGCGGCAGTAAAAGCAGCGCAGAGCGAGTTAGCATCACGCAAAGCTGCGGCAACATCGCGCATTAACGAGTTAACGTATGCTGTTAATTTGGACATTGCGACAGAAGAAGAGAAAGCCGCGCTGGCAGAGTGGCAAAAATACGCGGTGCTGCTGAGTCGTGTTGATGTTAGCGCTACTGATATCGACTGGCCAACTGTGCCGGATAGTGAATTGATCGGCGTTAGCGATCAATAGCGCAAAATTGATCTGTATAAACGTTTATAAAACAACCGCTGCGAATGTCATTATGTGATTAGTTTTAAAACAATAATGTTACATCGGAGAAAGCGAAGCCCACCAGCCTTC
Source organism: Pectobacterium aquaticum (assembly GCF_003382565.3). NCBI lineage: Bacteria > Pseudomonadati > Pseudomonadota > Gammaproteobacteria > Enterobacterales > Pectobacteriaceae > Pectobacterium > Pectobacterium aquaticum. The sequence continues at coordinate 2,653,139 of NZ_CP086253.1, read as the reverse complement.
AACTAGTGGGCTTTTTCTTTCCCTAAATCAAGAGTTCGATTCATTTTACACAATCTCAAATCGCGGCTTTCTTTCGCCGCATGCTTATGCGAAATCATTTGTGATTCTATGCAAAAAACGGCGCGCAACATGACCAAGCCGCGCAATAGCAATTTCCGCTGCGCCAGAGTGACCAGAACCCCACCAAACATGTTATTTTCATTGATAAGTTCTTTACTGTGTCGCCGCAAATGAGAGGCCAGCATGGATTACACCAAAATTATCAAAGAAGTGGGGCGCGGGAAAAATCATGCGCGTGATGTCGATCAGGCAACGGCTTATGAACTGTATAGCGCGATGCTGCGTGGTGACGTGCCGGATCTGGAGCTCGGTGGGCTGTTGATTGCGTTTCGCATCAAAGGCGAATCCGAATCTGAGATGTTGGGGTTTTATCAGGCGATGAACGAGCATGTGTTGCGCCTGACCCCGCCGGCGGGCTTCCCTATGCCCATCGTGGTTCCTAGCTATAACGGGGCGCGGAAGCAGGCAAACCTGACACCGCTGCTGGCGCTGCTGTTGGTAAAACTGGGTTTTCCGGTTGTGGTTCACGGCGTCAGCGAGGATCCGACCCGCGTTACCAGCGCCGAGATTTTACGTAACCTTGGCGTGACGATTGCGGAGAATGCCGAGCAGGCGCAGCAGGAGCTTGATAACGGCAGTCCGGTATTTATCCCTGTATCGACGCTGTGCCCAGCCATCGATCGTCAGCTACAGCTGCGCTGGCGTATGGGCGTGCGTAACAGTAGCCACACGCTGGCTAAGGTGGCGACGCCGTTTGGTGAAAGCGACGCGCTGCGCGTTGCCAGCGTTTCTCACCCTGAGTATGTTTCCCGTGTGGGGACGTTTTTTAATGACATCAACGGGCGCGCACTTCTGATGCACGGTACGGAGGGGGAGGTTTATGCCAACCCGCAGCGCTGCCCAGAAATTCATTTTATTCATCAGCAAAATACCAACGTGCTGCAACTTCGGCAGGAGATCAAAGTCGCACCCGATGCATTGCCGATTGCGAAGGATGCCGCCACCACCGCGCGCTGGACGGTACAGTGCCTGACGGGTGAAATTGCCATACCGCAGGCGATTCGTCTGCAACTGGCGTGCTGTCTGGTTGCTGCCGGTGAAGCGGCGACAATGGAACAGGCTGTCGCCACGATTAAAAAACGCCTTGGCTGATCGGTTTGCCGGAGCGGATTCGGACGCGTTTATCGCGCCACTTCACGCAGCCAAACGGCTGTCATTGGAAGAGAGAAGGAATAGCATGCAACAGGTAGCGGACTATTTTAACGCCTTGAATCGCGACTATCTGGCGGTTCATCAGGCGAAAGAAGAACTGTTTTGGCAACTGTATATGGGAACGGGCAACGATGAGGTGTCTGAGTGTTTCTCCGCCGCAGAAAGTGCCTATAAGCGCTTTATTTCGCAGCCGCAGCGTCTGGCTGAACTCAGAACCCATCTTGCGACACTGGAAAACAGTCCGCGTGATGAGCAACAGCTGGCGCTGTCGCACGGTTTGCAAGGTTGGTATCGGTTTTTCGACTGCAATGTGATTGAAGACCCGCAGGCTCAGGCGCTGATGGATGAGATCATCACCGCCGAAAGTGCGTTATACGCCAAGCGTAAATCCTATGAAATGACGCATCTGGATGCCAAAGGGGAACGGGTTTCCGCCTCACTCGGAGAGCTGCTGACCAATCAGGCGACCAATGATACCGAAGCCTACCGTCAAAGTTCCCAGCAGGCGCTGCGCGATCTCGAACAGTGGCTGTTGCAGAATGGCTTCCCTGAGCTGATTTCACTGCGTAACCGCTTTGCCCGTCAGATGGGCTACCGCAACTATTTTGACTATAAGGTCAACAAGACGGAGCGGATGACGCCGGAGCAGCTTTTTGCCATCCTCGATCCTTTTGAGGAACAGACCCGTGAAGCGAATGCCCGTAGCCTGAAAAATCTGGCAGATGAAAAGGGCGAAGAGGCTCTGCAACCGTGGAATATTCGCTATGCCAGCGCGGGCGATGTGACGCGCCAGCTCGATCCCTATTTCCCTTTCTCTGCGTCGCTGGAGCGTTGGATCAACAGCTTTAAGCGTCTGCGTATTGGGTTTAACGGTGCAGAAATGCAGCTCGATTTGCTGGTGCGCAAAGGTAAATACGAGAACGGATTTATGCATGGCCCGGTGCCGCCGTTTGTGCAGGAAGGGAAATGGGTTCCGGCACGGATTAATTTCACCAGTCTGGCAAAGCCGGATCAAATTGGCAGCGGTGCCAGTGGTATTAATACGCTGTTCCATGAAGGTGGACACGCCGCGCATTTTGCCAATATTAAGCAGAATGCGCCCTGTTTTTCACAGGAGTTTCCGCCAACGTCGATGGCCTATGCCGAAACGCAGTCCATGTTTTGCGACAGCCTGCTGGGTGACGCTGACTGGTTAAAACGCTATGCAAAGAATGCGCAGGGAGAGACGATTCCTGATGAGTTAATCCGTGCGGATATCAGTACCCAGCAGCCAATGCGCGCTTTCAATGAGCGACACATCCTGCTGGTGCCGTACTTTGAGTGGCAACTCTATTCGTGGGACGACGAGGCACGTACGCGAGAGGCGATGACGAAACTGGCGCGTGACACCGAACAGCGTATTTTGGGTATTAGCGGTAGCCCACGCCCGACGCTGGCGATCCCTCATCTGCTATCGATGGAATTGGCGTGTTCTTATCAGGGATACCTGCTGGCGCTGATGGCGGTAGAACAGACGCGAAGCTACTTCCTGCAACGCGACGGCTATCTGACGGATAACCCCGCTATCGGGCCTGATTTAGCGCAGCACTATTGGCTGCCGGGTAATAGCGTCAGCCATGACGATACATTGCGTAGTCTGACTGGTGAGGGCTTCAACCCCGCTTATCTGGCGCAGGCCTGCAATCTGACGGTCGATGAAGCCTGGCAACAGGCAGAAGAGATGATGGCGAAGGCGGCAGCTCGTCCTCAGCCTGCTGCAGATTTCGATCTGTCTGCGCGTATTCGTGTGGTCGATGGTAACCGCGTGCTGGCGGATAATGCGCAAGGGGACGAGAAGATGTGCCAGGATTTTGCAGCGTTTATTGAGCGGGAATACTCACGCTCGCAAGCGTAACGTTTATTGGCATAAAACGGTAAGAGAAAGGGGGCGAAAGCCCCCTTAAGGTTGCTGACAAAGTCTGTTGAGCGGGAGTAACGGATAGATCGTAAAGACGCTGTAAATACATCCCTGTACGCTCGGATTGCGCCATCCTTGGCGCAAACGCTTTACTCTTCTATTCCGTTACTCCCGTTTTCGTTCAGAAAATAGGTTTGTCAACAGTCTGAAGGGGGCGAAAGCCCCCTTATTGATCAAGATACGTGTTGCAGGAATTCACGCAGACGGTCGCTGGGTGGATTCGTAATCAGCGTTTCTGGGTCGCCATCTTCTGCAATGCGGCCTTTATCAATAAAGATCAGACGTGAGGCCACTTTATGGGCAAAACCCACTTCGTGGGTGACGATCACCATCGTCATGCCTTCCTCGGCCAGATCTTTCATGACGGTCAGCACTTCATGACGCAGTTCTGGATCAAGTGCAGAGGTCGGCTCATCAAACAGCATCAGTTTTGGTTTAACCGCTAAAGCACGGGCGATGGCCACTCGCTGCTGTTGACCACCGGAAAGCTCGGAAGGGTAGTGGTGGGCGCGTTCTGACAGGCCCACTTTCGCCAGCAATTCCAGCGCCAGCTTCTCGGCATCGGCTTTACTCGCGCCGCGTACCCGAATCGGGCCGAACGCGACGTTTTCCAGCGCGGTAAGATGCGGGAACAGATAAAACTGCTGGAATACCATCCCGGCTTCCTGACGGATTAAACGCTCGTCAACGCGAGGGTCGTTCACTTTCAGGCCGTCAACAACCAATTCGCCGCTGGTAACTTCTTCCAGCTTGTTGATACAGCGCAGCAGCGTGGATTTACCCGAACCCGAAGGCCCGATGATGACCACCACTTCACCCTGACCGATGGTGAGATCGATGTTGTGTAAGACCTGTGTCTTGCCAAAGTGTTTGGATACGTTTTTAAATTCAATCATATAATCTTAAGTCTTCTTTCCAGACGACGCAGAATAAAGCTGAGGATCAGCGTGATGCACAGGTAAATAATGGCAACCGCAGTCCAGATTTCCAGCGCACGGAAGTTGCCCGCGATGATTTCCTGACCCGAACGTGTAAGTTCAGCCACGCCGATAACTATAAACAGCGACGTATCTTTGATGCTGATAATCCACTGGTTACCCAGCGGCGGCAGCATGCGGCGCAGGGCGAGTGGGGCAATCACGTGACGTAACGTCGCACTGCGAGACAGCCCAAGCGCCAGACCCGCTTCACGGAAACCGTTATGAATCGACAATACCGAGCCACGGGTGATTTCCGCGATGTAAGCACCAGAGTTAATCATGATGGTGACGACGGCGGCAGCAAAAGGGTCGATTCGTACGGATGTGAAAATCATCGGCAGGGCGAAGTAGATAAACATCACCTGCACAACGATCGGGGTGCCGCGAATGATTTCAATAAAAACGAGCGAAATGCGGCTGGAAAACCAGCCGCCGTAGGCGCGGGCAAAACCCGCGACCACGCCAATCACCAGGCCGCCAAGCAGACCCAGAACAGAAATCAACAACGTCATTTTCGCCCCTTCCATCAGGAGGGGCAGAGAAGGCCAAATGGCGCTCCAGTCAAACTGCATGGAATATCTCCAGATTAAATCGGCAATTACTTAGGTTCTACGCCAAACCACTTCTTGTAGATCTCAGCATAAGTGCCGTTTTCACGCAGTGTTTTCAGGGCGCCATTCACTTTTTCACGCAGCTCGTTGCTGCCTTTCGGGAACGCGATGCCGTATTGCTGGGCTTTAATGGAATCACCTACCGCTTTAAACTGGCCGTTGCCTGCGGTTTTGATGAAGTAGAGAATATTTGGCGTGTCGTGCAGGACGGCGTCAGCACGGTTGGTGCCCAATTCCATGTAGGCGTTGTCGATGTTTGGGAACTGGCGCAGATCTTTGGTTTTGATATTGCCTTTCGCGTAATCAACGGAACCTGTACCGCTCTTCACCGCAACGACTTTACCCGCCAAATCCTGCTCGCCTTTGATGTCGTTGTTGTCTGCTTTGACCATCACGAGCAGGCCGCTATCGTAGTAACCGTCAGAGAAATCGATTGCTTTTTTACGCTCTTCAGTAATGGTTATGCCTGCGAGTGCCAGATCGATGTTACGCGTTTGCAGTGCAGGAATAATGCCGCCGAAGTCCATTGGCTTCAGGGTGTACTTCAGGTTGAGCTGCTTTGCGATCGCATCCCAGAGGTCGATGTCAAAGCCGACGTACTTGTCACCTTGTTTGAATTCAAAGGGGACGAAAGCGGTGTCGGTTGCGACAATCAGTTCTTTCTCAGCCGCATAGCTAGAAACACTCATCATCATCGTCAGTGCAGCCAAAGAGACCTTAAGTAGTGATTTCATTAAACCCTTCCTATTAGCAGTTGTGGAAGCTTTTTGTTTTACAGGCGTTTTAAGCATAGTACATCGTATGAAAGTGAAACCTGAGTCAGTTACCCTGCGCTGTGCTTAACCTGTTGCTTTATTTATTGCCTTGCTAGCGGTGAAATTTTCACCTCCGATTCGCTCAGGCAAGGCGCTGCTATGATTAACTGATTTACAGAAGGGAAACAACCGTTGATTAGCGTTATGGCCAATTAATACGGGCAAAAGCTAATTTTTTGAGCGTCTTAACGGATAAAATGCGTGGTTTGTGCGGGTTATGCCAGAAAAGAGGGCGGCTTGAGTCGGGAGACTGGCAGAAAAAAGGCTGCCTAAGCAGCCTTGAACGCGTTCACGGGGTGATAACGCCGACTATTCGATGTTTGATTCAATGAACCACAGGAACTGATCCAGATCGCGTGATGCGGCGGTTAGAATATCTGCAGAGGCCTCATCTTCCGTTTTACCAATGGCTTTGCGTACATTGTTAGCAACAATCGCATAACGTTCGGCCAGCGCTTTAAGATGATCCTGAACGCTATGGATGTTGGTTGGGTAGCTTTTCAGTGAGGTTTGTTTACCCACGATTTGCACCGTACCCAGCGCCACACCGCCTATCTGCACCACGCGCTCGGCGATGGTATCCTGATGGTCAATAATCGAGGTGCGGAAGCCATCCAGCATTTCATGGACGGCGATAAAGTTTGCGCCACGCATGTTCCAGTGCGCCTGTTTGGTAATCAACGACAGGTCGATGAAATCAACAACCAGTTGGTTTAACAGCGCGATCGTCGAGGCCTTAACGCTATCATCCAAATCATTGCGAGTGTAAAGCAGTGCGGACGGTGCTGATTTCACGAGTTTGGCGGTAGGCATAATAGTATCCTCTCTTTAATTATTGATAGTCTTACTGTTCAATGTGGTTAATTATAGCAGTGATAAAAATTAATATTGAAAAGAATCACCTATCAAATGGATAGCTATAGCATAACAATGGTGTGGGTATTTGTAGTCAGGATTGTTCTGATACCAATAATGTGGCTGCGGTGATGTAAGTGTAATATTCAATTTCCATTGAAATATCATGTCATATATTGATAAATATCATCATCGGTTAGATAAAAATAATTATTATCCGCTATTGCTTAAATAGAATGACAGCGTCGTTTCCCTCTTAAAATGTATCGTTTTCTTCTTAAAATATAGCGTGTGCGAGTAAAAGGAGTCGTGGTGAATGAGAGTGAATATTATTGGCACCAGTGGAAGCGGCAAATCTACGCTCGCTCGCCGCTTGTCTGAAAAGCTGGCTATTCCGTACATTGAGATGGATGCATTGTTTTGGCTGGAGGACTGGCAAGAACGGACGGATGCCGATTTTTTTCAACGGCTTGAAAGTGCGCTGGAGCCTGAAAGCTGGGTATTGGATGGCAACTATAATCGAACGCGTGAGATCAAATGGCGCAATGTTGATGTCGTGATTTGGGTCGATTACAGCTTTACTCGCACGCTTTTTCAGGCGGTACGGCGTGCCTCTCTTCGGGCATGGCGTAAAGAGGAGCTCTGGAGCGGCACGGGTAATAAAGAGTCTTTTCTCCGCAGTTTCTTTAGTCGGGATTCCATTATCCTCTGGACAATAAAAACCTATTCAAGAAACCGGAAACGGTATTTGGCGGATTTAGCCGATCCTCACTATCGTCATATCCGTTTTATTACTGTGCATTCTCCTCGGGAATGTGAAACTTTTCTGCAACACTTTCCCAAGGAAATACACACTCATTCGGCTTGAGTCGTTACTTTTGCCCCACCCGCAGGTTTTATTGTCAGCGTTGCGCCGATTGACGCGATGATAATAAAGATCAGCGCCATCCACTGTATGAACGATAAATGTTCGCCGAGAAAAAGAATCCCGGAGAGGGCGGCAATAGCGGGTTCCATACTCATCAGCGTGCTGAACGTTCTGGCGGGCAGACGGGTTAATGCCACCATTTCCAGAGAATAAGGAAGCGCGGTGGACAGGATGGCGACGGAAATACCGAGCGGGAGTATCGAGAGCGAGAACAGCGTGCTCTCTGCGTAATACGCACCAATAGGGCAGAAGATCAGCGCAGCAATGCAGGAGCCGATAGCGACGGTTCCCGGCCCGTGGTTTGCTCCCGCTTTTTGCCCAAACAGAATATAAAGTGCCCAACAGGCACCCGCACCCACAGCGCAAGCCGCACCCGTTAAGTCAACATTGCCGATATTGTGTCCCAGCGGCAATAAGAACCATAGTCCGGCAACAGCCAGAAAAATCCACAGAAAATCAATCGATCTGCGTGAGGCTAACATCGCAACGGCAAGCGGGCCGGTGAACTCCAGTGCGACAGCAATGCCGAGCGGCACCGTCTGCAATGAGAGGTAGAACAAGAAATTCATTCCGCCCAGTGTCATGCCATACACCAGCAGCGGCAGGCGGTTACTGCTAAAACGCATACGCCACGGTTTGAAGATGATGCACAGAATGATCGTACCAATTCCCAGACGCAATGCGGTGACACCAGTGGCTCCGATGAGCGGAAACAGGCTTTTAGCCATAGCAGCGCCACTTTGGATAGATAGCATTGAGATAATGATGAGCAGTACAGGTAAAAATGATGGGGTGCGATGGGAAAATGAGGTCATTCTTTTGGCCTTAAAACAGATATGACATTCCGTTGCTATTATATCCAATTGTAAACAATTTGTCTGGCATGAATTGACTTTTATTGACCTTTATTTACGCATCATTTAACTGGTTTATTTTTGTCCAATACGAATAGCATACAAACTGAGCGGAGAATTAAGAATTATCTGCTTTGTCGTTCTGCTGTGAATTTATTTTCAATCTAACTGTCACAATGAAAAACTCAATGTAATTATGGTGATAGGTTGATTTTGACAATATTTGTTACATCTAAAGCCTAATTGATAAATATTTATAGGGCGGCAATTCTCGAATTTATTTGTTATATTTGCCCCGTTAGTGAGTCTTTCATAAAATGAATTTGAGGCTGTAAATATGAAAAAAATCGCGTGTCTTTCCGCTCTGGCTTGTGTATTAGCCGTTGGCGCAGGTTCTGCATTTGCTGGTCAAAGTACTGTAACTGCAGGCTATGCTCAAGGTGATGCTCAGGGCGTACAAAATAAAGTTAAAGGCTTTAACCTGAAATATCGTTACGAGCAAGATAATAACCCACTGGGCGTTATTAGCTCATTCACCTACTTGGAAAAAAATGGTAGCGATGGCAGCGACTACAATAAAGGCCAATACATGGGCTTTACTGCGGGTCCTGCTTACCGTTTGAATGACTGGGCAAGCCTGTACGGCGTTGTTGGTTTCAGCCACGGTAAAGTAACGAACAACGCGACCAACGGTTTGAACAACAGCAGCAACGACGATTACGGCTTCACCTACGGTGCGGGCGTTCAGTTCAACCCAATGCAGGACGTTGCGCTGGATGTGGGTTACGAACAAAGCCGTATCCGCAGTGTTGACGTTGGTGCCTGGGCTGTTGGCGTAGGTTACCGCTTCTAATCTAACCCTGTCTGGGGTGTTTACCCTCAGCGTTGGTTGTTAGATGTGTCGGAAGAATCCGCTCTTTTTAGGGCGGATTAATGAGATGGTCACCCCCACCCTGTGAGCGGTACGCTGACAGGGTGTTTTTCTTTCTGAAGGGGATCATCATGCAAAACGTTACGCTCATCGGTATCGACCTCGGCAAGCATTCGTTCCATGTCCACGCTCAGGATAAAAGCGGCCATGCATTGCTACGTAAGAAGTTTTCTCGCACCCAGTTAACCGCCTTTCTTTCCACCTGTTCTGCCGCCACCGTTGTGATGGAATCCTGCGCCGGTGCGCACTTTATGGCCCGACACATCAGCCAACTCGGCCATCAGGTTAAACTCATTTCACCGCAGTTTGTTCGGCCTTTTGTTAAAAGTAACAAGAATGATTTTATTGATGCAGAAGCTATCTGTGAAGCGGCATCGCGGCCCTCTATGCGCTTCGTTACGCCACGAACGGAAGACCAGCAGGCGATGTCTGCATTGCATCGCGTTCGTGATGCCCTCGTCAGGGAGCGCGTCAAAGCCACTAACCAGATGCACGCTTTCCTGCTGGAGTTCGGGATAAGTATGCCGCGCGGCATTGCCGTTATCCGGCGTCTGACCGCGGTGCTTGAAGAACATCAACTTCCCCCTTATTTAACCCGCCTGCTTCTCCGGCTTCATCAGCATTATTCTTATCTCAGCGAACAGATTGAAGGGCTCGAACAGGAGCTAAAAACGCACATGGCGGATGATGATACCGCGCAGCGTTTGCTGACCATTCCCGGCGTCGGAATGATAACGGCGAGTCTTCTGGCAACGAAGCTGGGCGATGGGAAAAACTACGCCAGCAGTCGGGACTTTGCCGCTTCGACGGGATTGGTCCCACGACAGTACAGCACGGGCGGAAAAACGACGCTGATGGGGATAAGTAAGCGGGGGGATAAAAATATGCGACGGCTGTTAGTCCAGTGCGCACGGGTTTTTATGCAGCGGCTCGAGCATAATCCGGGGCGACTGGCTGAGTGGGTGAAGGTGCAGCAGACGCGGCATCACTCGAACGTAGTGGCATGCGGACTAGCCAATAAACTGGCCCGAATAGCCTGGGCAGTGACGGTGCACCGCACCGCCTTTAGTCACTAAAAGAGCTAACAGTTAGCGGCTGTTAGCTCTGAGGTATTACCGGGTTACCATCTGGTTTTGCGAAGACTGATTATTGATGACATGAACGGCACAGCGACCTGCGGATGAACCTGACATAAAAAATGGCTCTTTGAAGCCGCCGGATTTTTAAGGTTCAGCAGGTGCGGACTTCATCGTGGCGCGGGCAACGCAGAGTTACCCATCAGACGCCGTATAGATTTAAGCAAGCCCATCATAAATCAAAATCGGTGTTGCAAAAACGGGGGTGACCATAGATTTTTTATGGCACTAAATTAGCGACAAGTTTCGCCAGTCATCTATCCAGTCACTTTCCAGTCGGTCGATATCCCGTCGTTCTTGCCAGCATTGATCAAATGCATGCAGCATCGTCTGTTATAAGAATTTATCTTGACGTTAAGATTCTTTATGTGAAGATAATGCTCATCAAGTCGTAGTGATTTACTCAAGCTATTGAGGTTATACATGGCAGTGACATCAACAGTCCGCACGCGGGCTTTTCTGTTCTTCACGATTATCCTGCTGGGGCTGAATTTACGTCCTGTTCTGGCGGGGATTGGCCCATTGCTGGATCAGATTCAGTCTGCAACGGGTCTGGATGACAGCATGGCGGGGATGCTAACCACGCTCCCAGTGTTCGCGATGGGGTGGTGTGCGTTATATGGCGGCCAATTGCAGGCGCGTCTTGGTGAATATCGGGGAATCACGCTGGGCATTGTGGTCATTGCCTTGGCGTGCAGCGCCCGCTGGTGGCTGAATAGCGGTATTGCACTGCTGGTTAGCGCCGCGCTTGCCGGAATCGGGATTGCCTTGATTCAGGCGCTGGTGCCGTCGTTTATCAAGCTCCATTTTGGTCGCCACAGCAGTCTCCTCATGGGTTTTTATACCACGGCGATTATGACCGGTGCGGCGTTTGCGGCTTCATCGGTTTCTCCGCTGGCAAATGCGTGGGGCTGGCAACGTGCGCTGGCCTGCTGGGGAATGTTGGCGCTGGTGGCTGCGGTGGCCTGGCGGTGTATCCCTAAAGCGTACACCGCAAAACAGGATTCGGCGGCTGTCATAGCAACGCGCCGAAGCGGAATGGACTGGCTGCTGATGGTGTTCTTCGGCATTGGTACGGGCGCGTATACGCTGGTGCTGGCATGGCTGCCGCCGTATTACATTCAACTGGGGTTAGATGCGACGCAAAGCGGCCTGATGTTGGGCGGATTAACGCTGACAGAAGTGATTTCTGGCCTGTTGGTGTCCACGTTTATCAACCGTTTTCCCGATCGACGTAAGCTGCTGCTTCCTATCTTGAGCGTGATGCTGGTGGGGATGATTGGGTTGATTGTGGCTCCACTGACGTTCACGTATCCCATTATTATTATGCTGGGCGTTGGTATAGGTGCGCTGTTCCCGCTATCGCTCATTGTGGCGTTGGATCAGGTGACCGAGTCACATAAAACCGGTTCATTGATGGGTTTTGTACAGGGCGGCGGTTACATCCTCGCTAGCCTGATGCCTTTGCTGGCTGGTTTTATACGCCAGCATACGGCGGGTCTGGAGCAGGCCTGGATGATTATGGCCGTCGGTGTGGTCGTGTTGATTATCATGGCGACCCGTTTTGCTCCGGTGAAGAGCCCGAGTCGCTAGCCGTTTGTGGTGTTATAAGCGAGCGGAAACCCGCTCGCTATCATTAATTTGTCGGTGGACGATAGCGCCATAGCCAGCGCCCGCTCATCAGGCGGCGGTAATAGAAGAACCCGCGTACAATCCAGTCAAAGAACATCCCCATCCATACGCCGATCACGCCAAAACCGAGCATCACGCCGAGGATATATCCTGCGATGACCCGACATCCCCACATCCCCGCCATTGCCACCCACATGGTGTAGCTGGCGTCTTTCGCGCCTTTCAAACCAGCAGGAAGCACCCAGGACGCCGCCCAGATGGGCATAAATAGCGCGTTGAGCCACAGGAGATGTTTTGCCACTTCGATAACTTCCGGCTCATTGGTGTAAAACGACGCCAAAAAGCTGGCGCTCGGCACCGACAGTACGGCAAGTACGCATAGACCGATATTGGACAGCCAGAAGATGTGCTTCAACTGGCGGGTGGACTGCATGACCTGGCCTTTCCCCAGACGAGTGCCAACGATAATCGTGGCGGCGGCGCCGAGCGAATTACCTGGAAGGTTGATCAGCGTTGAGATGGAGAAAGCAATAAAGTTCCCGGCAATGACCTCGGTTCCCATATCGGCCACAAAACGCTGGGTGATGAGCTTGCCGATGTTAAACATCACGGATTCAATACTGGCGGGAATACCGATACTGAGTACTTCATAGAGGATCGACAGGGTAAAAGGCGCAAAGTAAGACTTGAAGGGAATACGCAGCGCACCGTTAAAACCGTGCATCAGCGTCAGAATCACGAATACTGCGCCGATATAGCGCGAAATGGTAATACCAATGCCCGCGCCAACAAAACCAAGGCCATCCCAGGAAAATGCACCGTAAATCAGCAGGCTACTGATGGCAATATTGAGAATGTTCATCCCAATGTTGATGACCATGGGCAACTTGGTATTGCCCGCACCCCGCAACGCACCACAGCCTACCAGCGCGATGGCGACAGCCGGATAGCCCCACACTGTCCAGCGAAGGAATGTGAGAGCAAGGGCTTTAACCTGTACGTCGGCCTGTCCTGCGATCAGATCGATAATCGCTGAGCCGGCGAATTCAACCAGCGCGACCAACAGAAACGATGACAGAACCAGTAATGACATCGATTGACGAGCGGCAGATCGCGCCTGCTTTCTGTTGCGCTGTCCCAGACTGAATGCGACAACCACGGCTGTCCCTAATGCGACCGCGGTAAAGAACGCGATGATGACCATATTGAAACTGTCAGCCAGACCGACGGCCGCCATGGCTTCTTTTCCCAGCCAACTGACTAGGAAGGTGCTGAAAACCCCCATTAACACGACGCAAAGGCCTTCAATAAAGATCGGGAAGGCGAGCGGTGAGATTTCTCTCCAGAAGAGAACGCGGTTGGAGTAACGCTTTTTATACCAGTCTGTGTCTTTTAATTTTTTCATGAAACGATCTTGGCGGTATCGCAAGTTTCCCAGTCGGCACGGTAAACAGAGCCACAAGGTGGCTCACAAATAACATTATTTTTGCACGGCACTTATGCATACAGTGACTTACCCATACCGTTACTGATCTCTTTTGTGCGATCGCGGCAGTATGTCTGTTTTTTAAAATAGCGTTTCTATTTATAGAGTATCAGTCGCTAAATCGATGTCCAGTCTGGATTGCTTTCCCCGCGTGGAAAGTTGTTGCGCGTGCCCATTATTTAATTTAGATTTCACTTAATTAGTTTTTACTAAACTAATGGTGGCACGTAGACAATCAGCGATGTCACCTTCATTGCTGGCTGAATGCCACGTTGAACGATGTATTATGCCGGTTTTTAGCCACTCAAAAAGAGGATCACGATCATGCCAACGCCACTTGCTATCTCACCGATCCAGGCCCGCAAATTGTTAGATGAAGGGGCGATACTCATTGATATTCGCCAGCCGGAAGAATATGCCCGCGAGCACATCGCACAGGCAAGGTTGCACCCGCTGAATTCCTCTGCTGGGTATATCCTTCCTGATGATGAGAGGGCAGGAAAGATTGTGATTTTCCATTGTCTGTCCGGCATGCGCTCGGAACAGAATGCTGACTTGCTGGCGCAGGCAGTTTCCCCTGCAACGGCATTTCTTCTTGAAGGGGGAATGAGTGCATGGAAAAAGGTAGGATTTTCGACGGAAGTGAATCGTAAACAGCCGATTGAACTCATGCGGCAGGTTCAAATCGTCGCTGGCGTACTGATTCTGGGTGGTGTATTACTGGGTTACAGCGTAAACAGCGCTTTCTTCCTGCTCTCCGGTTTTGTTGGGGCAGGGTTGCTGTTTGCTGGGGTGACGGGTTTTTGTGGTATGGCAAGGCTGTTGATGAAAATGCCGTGGAACCGTACCGCCAAACGCTGATGTGCCGGATGGCTTGCCGGTAAGCGGAGTGTTAACCGATAACGTTAAAGAATAGGGGCAGTAATATGGACATGAAAAACATTCCGTTTGGTACGACTGACTGGTCGCAAATAGAGCCCACCGAGCACCGAGGTGAGACGGGGATCGCCTACTGGCGAACACAGCGTTTTGATAATATTCGGGTTCGTATTGTTGAGTACACGCCTGGCTATCTGGCCGATCACTGGTGCTCTAAAGGGCATATTCTGCTGTGCCTTGAAGGCGAGCTTCATACAGAATTGGACGACGGTCGTGTTTTTGTCCTTAAACCGGGAATGAGCTATCAGGTTGCGGATAACGCAGAAGCCCATCGCTCCTACACCGAGAAGGGCGCTAGGCTGTTTGTTGTCGATTGATGTGAGGGGGCTAACTCGGAATGACGGAGAGAGTAGCCCTCGATATTACGAGAAAATACCGCAGGGATTTGATGAGATACTATTGTGGGCAAGGGAACTGCATCTCTCTCCATTTCACCGTAGTACGGTCGCCTTTATAGGCGAGTGGTTCACGTATAACACTGGCCTTGAACATTTAGAAATGAATATTAACGATTAGTAAAAATAAATAAACATTGTGCTACTCATTATTAATAAATTGATAGTTATTATTCAAGAATAATAGCAGCATAAACATCGGTGTTATTTAATAGTCATATATTCATAATCGGCCGAGCGGCCATTAAATAAAATGCCAAAATTGGAAGGTATAAACGTTACTGAAAAATGATAGATCGATGTATTGACTACTGATTAAATCAGGAAGTCATCCTGAGTTTTATAAACAATAAGATCTAACAATGCGCGATATTTTTCCTGAAAAGCGGTATTTGATTCTGTTTCAATCTTGTGGACTAATTTAGCGATGATAGCCTTGTTACTGACGGAATGGCCAGATTGAATGATCTCTTCCACAATGTTGCCAAGCATTTCCATATCGCTGATCTGAGAATCAAGGCCAAGGCCACCAGATGTTGGATTCTCGTTTGGGGACACATCTGGATGCATTGCTTCTCCTCCCTTTTGTGCTTTGGACATGGTTTACGCATACTGCCAGACAGCGTTAATACACGATCCACCAGATCTGAAGAAATGGTTACTTAATTTTAGCGCATCATACACATAAAACCAGTCAATAAGATAAATAAACACAGAATGACTCAGCGATGCTGCTAAATGTGAAAGGATGATGGCGATCAATGGTCAGGCAGATAAATATGAATTTATCTTTTTTCACCCATGTGATGTCTGAAATAATTATACGAGATACATAACTTCAATAAGTTAAACATAACGAGAGGAAAGGGGGCAGGGAAAAACATTAACTGAACATAAAAACTATTAATGCATTTTGATTACATCCTATAAGATTTTGATCTGTACAAGAAGATGACATTTTTCTACGATACATGCTGTTTATCAATAAGTGTCTTTCTGTCAAAAATTGTCCGTTTACCCAAAAATATCTTTTTATCAAAAGAGTGCTGTAGTTTACCTGGAGCGTTGGCATGCAAAAGATCAGAGCAAAAGCAGTTTGTCTTTTCCGCAATAATGGCAAAATTCTGTTAGCCGAAGGGCATGACCCGATAAAAGATGAGCACTATGTGTTGCCGCTCGGTGGAGGCATCGATTTTGGCGAACTGTCGCAGGCCGCGGCGGAGAGGGAAGTTCAGGAGGAAATCAGTGCGGCGACCAAGGACTTTTCGCTGTTGGGCGTTTCAGAGAATATTTTCTCCTACAATGGCAAACTGGGCCATGAGATTGTCTTTGTTTATGAGGCTCGATTTCAAGATGAGTCGCTTTATCAACAAGATATCATTCATGGGATAGAGACAAACGGTGTTCCGATCGTGACTCGCTGGTTTGATATTGATTTGCTGCGTTCAGGGGAAATCAGGTTTTATCCTCATGGTATAGTGAATATGATCTAGCCGGAACTAGCGGGTTGGTATGATGGTAGGCCGTTGCCTCCGTGATGATAATACGTGCCGATGTTAAGCGTCGAAATAAGGAAAAAAGATGCAGGTTTTGATAGTGATTGATATGCAAAATGCGGTGTTTGCAACGCCAAGAGCGCGACAAGCGCAGACGGTCGCATTGATAAACCAGCTTTCAGATGCAGCAGATCGGACGATCTTTATTCAGCATGAAGAAGACGGCATGCTGTCTGGCAGCAATGGGTGGCAGTTATTACCTGAGTTGCACCAGCCAGAGGGCAGTTTGTCGATCACCAAAACGGCGTGTGATGCATTTTATCGCACGTCGTTAGCCGATGTGCTGGCTGAGTTGGGCGTTAACCACCTTACGATTTGCGGATGTGCGACGGATTATTGCGTTGATGCAACCATTAAAAATGCAGCCAGCCGCGGCTATGCGTTGACGATTGCAACTGATGCCCACACGACGGCCAATCGCGGCGAACTGAAAGCTGAACAGCTCATCACGCATTATAACGACGTGTGGCGGGATTTTATTATTCCGGGCAACACGATTAAGGTAGAAACCACGGAGCACATCGTTGCTTCATGGAAGATGAGCCGCTAGTTCCATGTTGAATATTATTTCTGTCAGAAATCGCCCCGAATATAAAGCGCGGGCGATCCAGTATTTCCAACGCCATTGGGCATCAGACAGGGCGGGGTCCCACTTTACTTATTGAAATAGAGAACTTATTTCGATTTTATTGATCTGAGCTTTATCTCCACTAACTCTCAGTGAAAGACAATGACTATCTTTAATTATATCAATGAAATACCCGACCCACGCTGCGAAACGAATAAAAAGCATGAATTGATGGACGTCATTTTCCTCACCTTTACCGCTGTGCTAAGCGGTGCATCGGGATGGAAAGCCATACAGCAATTCGGTGAGTGCCAACTCCCGTGGCTGAGACAGCATTCTCCTTTTGCTAATGGCATTCCAAAACGTCACTGTATCGCCAATATTATCAAGGCATTAGATAGCCAGTCCCTGATGTCGGCACTGTTAAGCTGGATTAATGAACGTCGCAGCAGTAATGGCAGAAAACAGATAGCGATTGACGGTAAAACGCTTCGCGGAACGGGCAACGGCTTTTTAGCGCAAGCTCTGCATGTCGTCAGCGCTTATGACATTGGCAATGGTATTGCGTTGTATCAACAATCTACTGAAAGCAAAGGTAAAGAAGGACCGGTGGCCCGCCAGCTTATTGAATGTCTGTCGCTGGAAAATGCGACCGTCACGCTGGATGCGCTTCATTGTCAGGTGGAGACATTGCGGCTTATCTGTCAGCGTAAAGGCGAGTTTATTGTCGGCATTAAAGGGAACCAAAAAAAGCTGTATGAATTTGTTAAACAGCGTTTTTCTTCATGTTATGCCGATGAAGGGCTGGCGACGCATACGGAAAATTAGCGTCACAAATGATACGCGAGCATTGGTGGATAGAAAATCAACTGCATTGGGTATTGGATGTGGTTTTCAGAGAAGATGAGATGAACCTGAAAGACGCGGAAGGGGCAGCGCATATGGCGCTGTTCAATCGAGTGGCGTTGAGTGTCCTGAAACAGCATGAAGGAAAAAAAGATAGCATAGCGGGCAAACGACAATGTGCCGGATGGTCAGGAGATTTTCGTAGCGAGGTTATCTTTGGTTAATTCATCAACAAAGTGGAATCCTGCCCTGCTATAAGCTATGATCTTGACTCGATTCGATGGTACACGTACTCTAAAACTATGAACGAAAAAAACATGGTTTCAAGAAGTATCCTAGCAAATCACCCAACTCGCGATGCTATTCGTCTTGAGAATGTTTTTGTGGCCCTTGGTAATCCAATCCGACTGGCGGCGATACATATGATTGCACAAGGCGATGAATTTCTTTGCTGTGATATCTTGTCGAACATACCAAAATCGACAATGACGCATCATTGGCGGATCTTACGCGACAGCGGCGTAGTATGGCAGCACCGGGTTGGGCGTGAATACAGATTGTCGCTACGACGTGAAGATTTGGATGCTCGCTTTCCTGGTTTACTCGATGCCGTTTTGAAGCCATTAGCACACGATCGTTTGATCTTAGAAACAATCTCTCAGTATCAAAATAACAACCCGTAGCCTAACCAGCGACTCAACTATTTTTTTTGTCTGTCTCATTGTCTGCCAGAAGTTATGAACAAACTATAAGATAGCCTTCAACCTGAAATTTTTATTCATTTAATATCCTATACTGCATTTTTGTAAATACAAAAAAGTCGTCTGAATATTAAATTTCAGACGACTTTTTTATTTCACATTAACGAACAGCGCTGTATTCCACCGGGATCCAACGATAAGCCTTCCCGTCAGTAACTACATGACCGATTCCAGGAAATGGCAAATGTGCAGCGGCAATCCATAATTTTCCTTTCACTGCATCATTTAAGATCCGCATGCGGGTGGCAATAGCAGCTTTCGGATTATGATCGAAGACAACAGAAATTTCAGGATGTTTAAACTGTACTGCATGGCTATGAATCACATCCCCCCAAACTAACAGTCGTTTGTCACCACTCCCAATCAGATATCCAGTCATACCAGGTGAATGACCAGATTCATCAATACTCTCAATTCCGGGAGCTGGTGACTCACCTTTTTCAAAGGTCCGAAAACGACCGGATGCCTTATAGGGTGCAATAGCACGGCGTGCAGCATCAAAGAAGCTACGATCATTCTCTGGTACAGTCTTAGCCATCGACTCGCTTAACCAATAATCAGCATCTTTTTTCGGCGCAATAAATTCAGCATTCGGAAATGCTGCTGTTCCGTCTGGATTAGTTGCGCCGCATGCATGATCTGGATGCATATGAGTTACAATAATTGAATCCACATCATTAGGACTAATGCCAGATGCTTTAATATTACTCACAAGATTACCTAAAGAATCACCGAAACATTTTGCAGCACCCGAATCAATCAGATCGAGACGGCCGTTTTGTTGAACTAAATAAGCATTGACCGAGGTTTGCACCCCATCTTTGGTGATCGAAACAGACATGGCTTTCATCATACTTTCAAGGTCAATACCACTCGTATTTTTTAATACTGATGGTGTTAGATAAACTGGGCCATCATAAAAAGCGGTGACAGTAACATCTTTGCCTAATGCCATTCTATAGTAACCAGGCACTTGAATATTGGCAGCCTTAACACTTTGGGGTGTTTCTGCGGCCATAAGATTCGGTGTAAAAAAGGTTAAAATGGCGCTAGCAACAATTGATTGCATAGAATGGCATGCAACATTTTTAATGTTCATATATTTTTCTCTATCTATAAGATATATATCTTGTTCATGGTTAATAATTACCTTAATACAGCCGATAAATATTCAGATAATGTATTTTTTACTCACGCAATAGCCGCATGAAATTAGTTTCATTGGCTAAATTTGTTTTATTTTTTATATAAATAATCGATAAATATTTTTTGTTATAAATTAATTACACTCGCGAATACCACACGATATACCGGGTATCAGATCCGTTTCTCTTTTCGCCCAAAGCTGATGCAGAGCCGCAAGCAGATATTCTTTGGGTTGAGCGCCCACCAAAGTTTGTTTACCATCAATAACAAAATGAGGTACAGAATTTATGCCCATTTTACTGGCCTTGATTTCATCCTCTCTGGCGGCTTGTTCAAACGCATCAGATGCCAGCATAGCTTCCGTTTCTTGGCGATCTAACCCTAGTTCAACGGCAATATTGGTCAGTACGATATGGTCTGCCAGTGGCAAATTGTCGGTAAAGTAAGCACGAAACAATCGCTCACTCATCACAGCCCCTTTCCCTTTGGCTTCGGCAAACTTAGTCAGACGGTGGGCATCAAAAGTATTAGTAAAATTAACGCTGTCATAGCGCATGTCTAAACCCACACCCGCCCCCATCGAAACAATACTGTCGATCATCTCCTGCGCCTGAGCCCGATTTTTGCGGTATTTATGTTCAATACGCTCCAGTGTTGTCGTCTCAACCGTCGTGCTTGCACTCGGGTCTAATTCAAAGACTTTGAAGATCACTTCTACGTCATCTGCATGTTTGAACTCGGCCAAAGCCTGCTCCATATAACGCTTACCGATATAGCAGTAAGGACACGCATAATCAGACCAAATCTCAATTTTCATCATTTTCTCCAGAATAGTGGCAGGGACATCACGTTGCATTGATACGACTATACTCGTACAATCATTTTAATGTCAACGCCAACCATTCTGCATATGAAATCATCATGAAATTACTCACACCACACCACCCACCGCTTGAATTTGAAACGGGTCCCCAACCGCAAGCAGCAATTATTTTGTTACATGGATTAGGTTCGACGGGGAAAATATTTGAGCCCGTAGCCCGGAGTCTCAACTTACATCAGCTTGGTTCCATACGCGTAATATTGCCTAATGCACCAATACAACCGGTAAGGTGGGCCGGAGGTCAACATTTAGCAGCTTGGTATGACTTACGGGATCCTAATTTTGTTTTACAAGAAGATGAAGACGGTCTACGGATCGCAATGGCCTATTACAAAAGTCTGATACAGCAAGAGATCACTCGAGGTATAAGGCCGGAGCGAATTGTAATTGGCGGCTTTTCTCAGGGCTGTGCATTGTCACTGATGACAGGCATTCGTTTCGGGCAACGCTTAGGGGGAATTTTTGGGTTATCTGGATATTTGCCGTTGGCATCGACAACGGTTACTGAACAACATCCGGCGAATTGTGATACCCCTGTTTTTCTGGCTTATGGTGAACAAGATAGGATCGTTTTACCAACGCTAGCGGCTACTGCACGCGATATTTTACAAGCACAAGGTCATTCCGTGTCATGGCACACCTATCCAATGCCCCATACCATTTGCGGTGCCGAGCTTATTGATTTGGGAAACTGGTTGGTTCATATTTTAGAGTCATGATGTCCGGCGTTCATAGCCAGGTCTGGCAAACGGCATCATTGCCAAACCCGACTATGAGCTAGATGTGCTTAAGCAGCATGATATGCTCGAGTGGTTAATACGATCTTGCCAATATGAACCCTGGAGTCTATCAACTCATGTGCCTTGCGGGTTTCCTCAAGTGGAAATGTTTTGAAAATTTTGGACTTTAAGCCCCCCCCGCAGCAATCAGTAGCCAAATTCAGTGTGCCACTTCACCATTCATGGCGACCGCCTTGTAATTACGCGCGGCGCTCACTCTCACTCTATCGACAAAAACGATTGTCTGTTACCGACACGAAGACGAGCGAACGCTTCAAACGCGAATGCCAGTGCCAGTGCAATACCGCCGATCAGGAATAAGATCCGGTGGTCGCCATTGGTAGCAGCAAATAACGCCGAATATGCATACCCCGCTATGGCCTGGAATGTCGCGAAAACAGTTGTGGACCGACTCCAAACGAGATTCTGCTTGTGTGCATCGAGTGGAATTAACTCATGTATGAGCGCCAGAACAAGAGGAACGATGCCTGGTGGTAAAGTGCCAATGATAAATGTCACTACGGCTATGACGGCCAGATCCGTTGCGTGATAGAGAACTAGTGTTGCCAATATTTCGACCAGCAAAACGATACTCAGAGTAAGTCGAGGGCCGATCCGATCGGCAAAATAACCATACAGTGGAGGGCCAACGATTGCGCCTAGGCCATAAAGCCCCCAGAACAATGATCCCATATGCGCACCAGCCCCCAATCCACGCGCAATAAAATCAACTAGAAAAATGACCGCAGGCACAATACCAATCGCTATCAATGCATATTGCGTATAGAGAATATAAATACTCCGACCAAAATGTACGGATGACGACTCAACACGTTCCGGTTTTCCACGCATGTTTATGCAGGTTACCGACGGCCATGCAAACCAACTGGCAACAGTAAAAACGGCAGAAACGAGGCCAAGCCCAATCCAGGCATTACGTAATCCCATATTCAAAAATAAAGGTACCAGCGTTCCCGAAGCTGCAATGCCTAGGCCGATACCAAGAAATATGGCGCCGCTGGCCAGATGTTTGCGCTGGGGTGGAACATGCGGGAGCACCGTTGCGGCAACAAGAACCATGATTGCGCCGCCCGAGATACCAGATATCAGCCGCCATGCAAAGAACCAAGTTAGTGAAACGGGAACGGCGCACCCGAAAAAGGCGGCAGTAACCAAGATCATCATCAAACGTAGCGTATGTTCATTGGAGAATCGACTTGCAATCGGACGTCCAAGCATAGCGCCGATCAGGTACCCAGCCAGATTGGCCGCACCAAGATAAGCTGCATCAGACGCTGAAAACCAGTGTGCTTGAATCAGCGCAGGCAGCAATGGTGTATAGGCAAAACGCGCTAAGCCTATAGAAACAAGGCTGGCGCATAAACCGGCAAAAATATATTTCATCACAGTCGTGCTATCCGCACTGGGTGATGAAAGACTGTGAGTAGACATAATTCAATACTCTCCGATTGGTGATAGCTAAAAGCGATTATCTTTCAGCACGACTAATTCATCTTTGACATTCATGACAAACATGAAGGCAAAACTATACAATATTGACATATGTGTCAAGAATGATTTAAGGTTGACCTATTAACGTAATGTAGGGCGGTTTACATGGCAGGAATAAGGCAATTCGATGAAGAAGCTATCTTTGAAAAAGCCATGGATCTTTTTTGGAATAAAGGCTTTTCTGAAACATCGTTGCAAGAATTAGCGGCTGTTACGGGGATTCAACGAGGCTCGTTATACAACGCCTATCAGAGTAAGGAAGCCTTTTTCCTACGTGTATTTGAGGTGCATAAGAATTCGTTGTTGGCACAGATGCGTGTCGCGTTGGATCAACCCAAGCTACGCGATTCCATACAGAGTTATTTTAATTTCATCATTAATTCAATGACCATCGGTGAACCTGCTCGGGGTTGTTTGTCGACAAAGGTTGCACTGGGTAGTGGGGTTCTGGATGCCCCGATCCGGGAGGCCCTGCAAAATATGCTTGATGAAATAGAACAAATCTTCAAAACCAGACTCAGCCGGT
Organism: Pectobacterium aquaticum; assembly: GCF_003382565.3. Classification (NCBI taxonomy): domain Bacteria; kingdom Pseudomonadati; phylum Pseudomonadota; class Gammaproteobacteria; order Enterobacterales; family Pectobacteriaceae; genus Pectobacterium; species Pectobacterium aquaticum. The sequence continues at coordinate 2,629,771 of NZ_CP086253.1, read as the reverse complement.
CTGAAGATCAGGCTGATCTCCGTGTGCCAGCAGACGAAGCCGCTCTGTTGCTTTTGACATTCACGCGAGGACTGGTTGTTATCGAGCGCGTGTATCAGGATAAAGTAAAGCTAAATATGATAGCGCAACTGTTCATAAACCTGCTTTTCGGCAACGCGACAGATCACTGTACCCATCGGTAGCATTTCACAGTACGCCACTTATCTGAAGTGCGCTAAACGAATGATAATTGTCGATCAAGTGACCCGCGAGTTAGGCTTCAGAACCATCATTGGTATTAAACATTGTGCTGAATTTCCCCACCAAAAATGCAATAAAGGCAGATACTGCCAACGGTAAATGACGTCGACTGGGGTAAAGAACATGCAAGGCATAACCTTGGCGCTTATATTGCGGCAGCACAGGAACTAATCGGCCAGCATGAAGGTCGCGCTTGGTAATAACCGTTGGAAGCAACGCAATGCCGAGGCCCGCCAGCGTTGCCTTACGTAGGGCTTGGATAGTATTCCCACTGAAACGACTGCTCATTTGTACATCTTCTTCAACACCCGCTGCGCCAGCCAATCGCCAGGTTGTGAACCCACTGGGATGCCCGAAACTCACACAATCCAAGTTTGCTAAATCTTGTAGCGTATCAGGCATCCCATGTTTAGCGATATAAGCTGGACTAGCAACCAAGCCATCATATCCTGCACGAAGAAGTGGGCGGCTGATGTAGCCTGAATCATCTAATCGGCCAGCTCGAATTGCAACATCGACTCTATCGCCAATTAAATCAGCTCTGGCATCACTGAGCACAAAGTCGAGTCGGGTTCGAGGATACATAGCCAGAAAATCAGCGGCCCATTCCATAGAAAAAAAATCGAAGAAATCAGCGGCAGCAGCCACACGAACCAGACCACTTGGCTCCAGGTTTCCGGTCAATAACTCCTGCCCGGCATCGGTCAGCCCATCCACCGCACCAGCACAACGATCATAGAATGTTTGACCCACACTGGTAAGTGCCAGTTTACGGGTTGACCTTTGTAATAGTCGCGTATCGAGTTGTTCTTCGAGTTGCTGGATACGTCTGCTGACGGTATTGGGAGGCATACCCAGACATCTTGCTGCTTCAGCAAAGCTCCCACTGCGTACAACCTGCACAAATAAAGCAACGTCATTCAAATCAAGCATATTCAAGTTATTCATTACATTTTTGGATTAGTCTAATCACATTAGACCATCTATTCAACCAATCAAGATAACCCTATTCTTACTTAAGTCGACTTCGCACACGTAAATAACGGATGGAATTCACTATGCCAATGAGTACCCGCTTCGTCGTCGCAGTGCACATTCTGACCGGATTCGCAGTCAGCGACGGTAAACCGATGCGTTCAGAAGAGATCGCCTACTCGGTCAATACCAGCGCAGTGGTGATCCGAACGCTATTAGCACGGTTGGGTAAAGCGGGACTAACCAAGTCGCAGCTAGGCACTGGTGGAGGCACGATGTTGGCCAAGCAGGCTGCGAATATCAGTTTGCTTGATGTTTTCGAAACGGTTGAGGATACGGCGATTTTTTCGCTCCACCGGACACCGCCATGCGAGAACTGTGCGGTAGGCGGCAACATCCTTGATGCGATACAACCCATCTTGACTCGGGCGCGGGAAGCTCTTGAGCAAGAGCTTGCCAAGACCACCATCGCTGATGTTGGGGCCGAACTAGCGCGGCTGGGCAAGTTTTCGATCCCTCTTATTTGGTAAATTTTTACGCTTTTTTTCGCAGTTAAATGTAATCGCGACACCGACATAATTTCATTTATCGGCGCTTCTTAATAGGGACGCCACATATAAAGCTGCCAAGTCTTCGAGGGTACTGGCAGTTCCCTTTTTTAACCCTCTTTACGTGAAAAGGAATACATCATGACTATCGGTATTATCGGTTCCGGCGCCCTCGGCTCTAACTTCGCCCGCATTCTCGCCAAAAACGGTATTGCGGCCACCATCGCCAACAGCCGTGGACCAAGCTCGCTCGCGTCACTGGTTGAAGAACTCGGACCATCCATCAAGGCAAGCACTGTGGAAGAAGCCGCAAGCGCAGATATCGTGCTGGTCGCAGTTCGCTGGGTCGATGCAGAAAAAGTACTGCGCAGTCTGCCAGCCTGGAATGGCCGCATTGTCATTGATGGTACCAACCCAGTGGAGTTCTTCGATCCGGCCACATCGCCAGATGCAAATGATCCGAGTAATCCGCTTGCAGCCTATGGCATCAAGGCGGTTGATCTAGGTAGCAAGCACTCCAGTCAGATCATTCAACAACTCGTTCCAGGCGCTCGAGTCGTCAAGGCATTCAACCACAACGACGTCAATGTGCTGAAAGAGCCAGAAGTTGCGGGTGGCAAGCGCGTGTTGTTTTACTCAGGTGACGACGCTGCCGCTAAGGCAGAAGTGCGCGGGATCATGGAAGCCACCGGCTTCTTCCCTGTTGACCTTGGCACACTCGATGTCGGTGGACCGCTTGCTTCGCTGCCCTTCGGCGGGCTGTCAACGCACAATTTCATCAAAATTTAGTCAATGTTTTGCGTGATCAGCAGAGATTATCAACCATCACTGCTGGCCAGGATTGCCACGCTCATGAAGAGCGTGAGCGTTCCACTGCATGAACTAATGGAGGCAATACAATGAAAACGATTCACGACAACAAAACGCCACTGCCGTTGCGGCGTATTACCAAGCGGACACGGGGCCATGGGCATGGTCCTATCACCCGTTTGATGAGTCCATCCGACTTAGGGCAGATCGTAAAACCTTTTGTGTTTCTGGATCTTTTCGAAACGAAAGGGGCTGTTATCGGGGCATTCGGTAACATGCCGATCCATCCCCACTCGGGCATCGCTACTGTGACTGTCTTTACCAAGGGCGGTATGATTTACAACGATCCAACGATCGGTTCCGGAACACTACGTTATGGGGGCGTTGAATGGGCTCGAGCAGGCGGTGGCATGTGGCATGGTAAGGAATTGACCGCTGCCGATGTGCCACATATCCAAGGTTTCCAGCTTTGGATGGCATTGCCTGCTGACCTTGAAAATAGCGAGCCGGTTAGCCGCTACATTGAGGCTCAAGACATGCGACAAGCCGGTCCTGCGCACATCATCCTCGGCAACTATGATGGCGTGCAAAGCCCAGTGCCCGCACCTGATGGCATCAACTATCTACTCGTGACGCTGCCAGCGGGAGAACGCTGGGCCTACCAACCGCCTGCCGGTCATACGGTGGGATGGTTGGCACTTGCCCAAGGCACCCTTGAAGCTGACTCGTCTATCAGTGCAGGTGAGATGGTGATCTTTGAACAAGGTGATACGCCCATTGTTCTTGAAGCATCGGAAACAGAAGACGCCGTGTTTGTACTCGGTTCGGCGGTGCCACATCCGTATCCGTTACATCTTGGTAACTACTCAGTGCATACCACCGCACAGGCACTGGAAGCGGGTGAACGCAGGATCACCGAGCTGGGTCGAAAACTACAGGAAGCAGGAGACAGAAAAACGGCCTCTGGGACTATTCCCGTATTTCGTTGAAGAACATCCAACCGCGAAAGTGTCTGGTTCAGTTGTTATCGATTCTGATGCCAGGCACTCCGCACATGCCGCGCCAGAACGCGATGTTTTGCTGTCATTGTTGCCGATGACGATACGGAGTTAAACTCAGACTATCGACTCGCCAAAAAGTCGACAAAGGTGCGAACTTTGACGGGTCGAAAACGAGCGGATGGGAAAACAGCATGAATGCCGCCAGCAGGTAACGTCCATTGTGGTAAAACATGGATCAGGTCCCCTGCTGTTAAATCAGCCTTGATTGCAAAATCAGGTAATACGGAAATGCCAGCCCCTTCTCTTACGGCCTCTCGCACCGCCAGTGTGGCATCAAAGAAAATAGACGCCTGCATCGTCACACTTCTATGTTCAATGCCATCTCGCGTGAAATTCCAATGAAGCGGGTCACGCAAAGCTGTATTAGCGATAAATGGAAGTTGGGTAAGCTCTTCCGGTGCATTAAGCCGCTTTATCTGGGAATACATGGTTGGTGATGCGACCAAGAGTTGTCGAAATGTACCGATTTTTCGGGCCTGCAAATTACTATCAGCCAACCACCCAACGCGAATAGCAAGTTCGGTGTTACCAGACATCAGGTCAAGGATCTGGTCATTAAAAACCGCATCAACTTTACAATTCGGATAGCGTTGGTTGAACGCCACGATGGCGGGCACAAGAACGCTGACGCCGTAATCAAAAGGCGCGGTCAGTCGCAATGTACCCGACGGTTCTGCGGCAACCTCGGCGAGTTCACTAAACGCGTTTTCGGCTTCATGCAAAATGAGGGTGCACCTCTGATAAAAAGCTTCTCCAGCCTCAGTCGCCTGCACCTTGCGTGTTGTCCGCACCAAAAGAGAAGTGCGGAACTCTTTTTCGAGCCGAGCGACCTGTTGACTGACGACCGCTTTGGTGATCCCGAGACGTTCAGCAGCGGCGGTGAAAGATCCTGTTTCAACGACGGCAACAAAATAGACCAGACGTCTTAGATTCCCTAAGTCACCTAAACCTACTTCGCTTTTATTGTGTGCTTTTTGCATACGGTCTGTATGTTTTGTATGTATTTAATGGTCAATATATCTCATCTATTATCACTTCATCAACTAAGGAGTTCTCTATGAACAAGACACTTATCTATTTGTTTGACCCCTTATGTGGCTGGTGTTACGGCGCTACCGCAACTATTTCTAAACTGCATGAGAACCCTGACGTTAACGTTGAATTATTGCCCACAGGTCTGTTTGCAGACGAAAGAGCAAAATTAATGACCGATGAATTTGCAGCCTATGCGTGCCTACTTTCATCGCCGCTATGGGTACAAAACACTGGATGCTGAATACCAGTGATGTTTATTCAAACCCTGAAGCATTGATAAATCAATTAATGATTGTTTAGGACAAGTCAGATTTATCTGGTCGAGCAATCCCCTATTAATAAACAGTATATTGATACTTAAGAGAGAAAATGATGACGACAAAAAATGTAACTACCAACACAGATAAAAACAGTTTGAATTGGACTCATTTCCCCGCTGGTGAGCACGGTTTCTTCCGTGCACCGGTATTAATCACCGGTGAACATGAAGCCATTCTAATTGATGCAGGCTTCACCTTTTCCGATGGCAATACAATAGCTGAAGCAATCAAGGTTTCAGGTAAAAAACTAACTACGATCTATATTAGCCAAAGCGACCCGGATTATTACTTTAGCCTTGCTCCGATCAAGGCCGCATTCCCTGATGCTCGGGTCATTGCTGCATCAGCAACAATTGACGCTATAAAAAAGAATGTCGATAAAAAACTGGCAACATGGGGACCGCAGCTTAAAGACAACGGCCCACAAACCATGGCTGACGTGGTCATGCCTGAAGTATTTGATGGTCATAGCTTAGAGCTAGAAGGTAAAACCATCGAAATCGTTGATGCCGATGGCATCATGAACCGCCGTTATCTTTGGGTTCCATCGATCAATGCCATCTTCGGCGGCGTCATGATCTTCTCCGGTGTTCATGTGTGGACCGCAGACACCGCAGGCGCAGAGGGTAGGGCTGCTTGGATCAAAAACCTTGATGCCATGGCGGAACATCAACCAACAGTGGTGATACCAGGGCATTTAGCACTCGGTGCGGCGAGTGATATTTCCGCAATCACTTATACCAAAAACTATCTGCTGGCATTCGAAGAAGAATTAGCTAAGGCAACAAACAGTGCAGAACTCATTAACGCGATGACCCAACGTTATCCAAATCTTGGAATGGGGATCGCCTTGCAAATCGGGGCTAAGGTCGCCACGGGCGAAATGACATGGGGATAACAGCAATGAAGACAAATCTTGAAATTATTCGAGCTACCTACGAAGGGCCGTCTGAAGAAAACGGCCAGAATTTACTCTCCGCTTTGGCTCCCGATGCCATATGGATTGAAGCTGCCGGTTTTCCTTATGCAGGAACTTATACCGGCCCGGATGACATCGTGGCCAATGTATTCCAAAGGCTGGCTACTGAATGGACTGATTATCGGGCACAAGTTCATACCTTTCTGGCGGATGGTGATCAAGTTGCAGCCTTTGGTGTGTATTCAGGTATTTACCGAAAAACTGGCAAAGCGATGACGGCCTCTTTTGCGCACCATTATCGACTTAAAAACGGGAAAATTGTCCATATGGAGCAATACGTCGACAGCGCCATGGTTCAGCGGGCACTCGCAGGATCTTGATAACAAAGATCATGTCTGACATTCGCACCATACTGGAAATTTTACCAAAGCAGGTGGTAATAGAACAAAGTTAACACCTGCTGATGCGTAAATTATCTACTGCTAGCCCAGGGCGGGATCCCACTTTACTTATTGAAATAGATAACTTATTTCGATTTTATTGATCTGAGCTTTATCTCCACTAACTCTCAGTGAAAGACAATGACTATCTTTAATTATATCAATGAAATACCCGACCCACGCTGCGAAACGAATAAAAAGCATGAATTGATGGACGTCATTTTCCTCACTTTTACCGCCGTGCTAAAATGATACGCGAGCATTGGTGCATAGAAAATCAACGGCATTGGGTATTGGATGTGGTTTTCAGAGAGGATGAGATGAACCTGAAAGACGCGGAAGGGGCAGCGCATATGGCGCTGTTCAATCGAGTGGCGTTGAGTGTCCTGAAACAGCATGAAGGAAAAAAAGATAGCATAGCGGGCAAACGACAATGTGCCGGATGGTCAGGAGATTTTCGTAGCGAGGTTATCTTTGGTTAATTTATCCACAAAGTGGAATCCCGCCCTGGGGCATCAGATGAGACATTGATGCTTTACGAAGACTGTATCAGCCACTGCATTGATGCGGAAAATCCATTGCCAGATTGATATCTGCTGGAAAAAGGATGAACACATTATTGGTGGTGTGGGGTTAATTACCAATGATTTCATCAGCCGAATGGATCTTTATCCCTGGCTGTGTGTGCTTTACGTTGAAGATGATCATCGTGGCAAGGGTTATGCGGGGCTGTTGATTGAGCATCTTGCTCAGGAAACCCGATGTGCTGGTTTTTCTGCGCTGCATTTATGCACCGAGCTGCTCGGCTTTTATGAACAGTATGGATTTCACTTTACCGGAATGGGTTATCACCCCTGGGGTGAATCGTCACGTATCTATTCACGATCGCTTTAAAGCATTCATCCGTGACCTAACGGCTCGCTTTATGCGCCGATTGGGCTAAAAGTTGCAGGCAACATGCGTAAAAGTGAACGGGATCATATTTTGCTGACGAGGGGCAGACTACGCTTCTTACATACTGACAGGTAATCAGTTATCCACGTAGGGGAGAGGTGATTATGTACACGAGCATCCTGGTGCCAGTAGATATAGAAGAAGATGAACTTACCAAACACGCGCTTACGCATGCAGTCAGGTTGGCTAAAATGTCAGGTGCCGCAATCCACCTCTTTCATTCCCTCCCAGATGCGTCGGCGTTTTTATCTGCTTATTCTTTTGGCATAAAGGAGTTTGAGAACGAAGTGGTGGTGAAAGCGAATGACAAGCTGAAATCACTGATGAAAACGATCGACCTTCCTGCATCGCGTTTGTCATGCAGCGTCAGCTTCGGATCGGCCAGAGACGAAGTGTTAGCGCTGGCGGAGGAGATTAATGCAGATTTAATTGTCATTGGGTCACGGCGACCGAATGTGAAAACCTATCTGCTTGGCTCAAATGCTGCCGCCATTGTTCGCCATGCGAGAATGTCAGTATTAGTTGTCCGCTAGTTTTTGCATAATGCTGCTGCCGCGTTTGGGCTTGTTTACGGGGCAGCAGCGCATGCTATGCATTAGCATGGTGATCGCAATATTCAACGCGTTCGATCAACCGCTCGATCTCGCGATCGGAAAATACTTCAATACCGTGATGACGCAGTAATTCAGCGGTGACGCCGCTGCCTGCTACTTGCGAACCATCAAATCGCCCGCTGTATATGATGTGTGTACCACAGGATGGACTCCCTTCCGTCAGGAGAGCGAAGCGGCAGTTATTCTGTTGTGCCATTTGCAGCGTTAGCCAGGCACCCAGAATATAACGCTCGGTTACATCGCCGCCAGTGGCTTCAACAACGTTGGCGCCAGCCTTGATGACAGAATGACTGCCCGAGGTGGGAATAATCTCCGCAGAAGGTCTGGGTGTAGAGAAACCCGCAGCCAGTTCTGGGCAAAACGTAATCAGTCTCGCCTGTTGTCGCCACTGGGCAAGATACTCGCCGACAGATTTCTTTTCAGTACCGTTATAGCGAACGGGAAAACCAGACAGACAGGCGCTGATCAGAATGTTACTCATCGCGGGGCATTCCCTCTAAAAGGTGAACATAGGCGTGGCTGCATTGAGTCATCATGCTCGTTGTCTGGAAGAGAAACGCCGCTTCAAAAAATGGAGAACAGCAGGACAACGGGAAAACTCAACGGCCAGGTTAGCCCCACCAGTAAGGAGGCAAAGAATCGGATGAACAGCGATTTGTCTCTACTTAACAAAAACGTCACGATCAGGGAAACGACAAAGCCGATCGTGTAGGTAAGTTTGATGAGTTCCCAGAGGGAGTGATGTGGCACGTTTGTTTCCTTTTATCCTCGAAGCGCCTGCATTTTATGTTGTTAATATTTTATGATCAATTTTTTAACCCATAATGGTTTGTCGTGAGGCATCGCTCTGTGGTGTGTATTTTGTACTACAGTGATTATCCTCTGGTTAAAATGAGACCTTCGGTATGAAAACAACACTGGCTGTTGCGATGGTGTGTGCTGTTGCCCTGCTTTCTGTTTCTACACCTAAATAACTTCGCCAAATAGTAGATCACTTGAAGGGAACTCAGTCCGAGTTGTGCGATCTGATCAATCGCCAAATCAAAACAAATCACCAACCGGACTGAGCGATGCCGATCATAGCAGCAATCCCTGATGAAGAACGACGACTAATGCGTAAAGAAGCCCAACAGACACATGATAAAAATTACTCCAGACGACTCATCGCCATACTGATGCTGCATCGGGGAATGACTGTCACCGACGTTGCCAGACTGCTTTGTGCGGCCCGCTCATCCGTTGGAAGGTGGATAAATTGGTTTACTTTACATGGTGTTGAAGGACTAAAGAGCCTCAAAGCCGGACGAGCACCGCGCTGGCCAGTCGCTGATATCCTGCATATGCTACCGCTTCTTATTCAACGCTCTCCTCAGGATTTTGGCTGGCTGCGCTCCCGCTGGAGCACCGAGTTGTTGGCACTTATCGTTAACCGGCTTTTTAACGTGGCGCTGCATCCTTCCACGTTGCATCGCTATCTGAGACGAGCGGGCATTGTCTGGCGCAGAGCCGCGCCAACACTGAAAATCAAAGACCCAGATTATGAGGAAAAACGACTCGCCATCGAACAAGCGGTCTCTCGGAAACAAACAGAGCATCCCGTGTTTTATCAGGATGAAGTAGATATCGACCTGAACCCGAAAATCGGCGCGGACTGGATGCTCAAAGGGCAACAGAAACGTATTACTACGCCGGGACAGAACCAAAAGTATTATCTGGCAGGGGCACTGCATTCGGATACGGGACGAGTTCATTACGTTGGCGGCAGTAAAAAGTGTTCTGATTTATTTATCAATCTGTTAGAGACATTACGGCGGACATATCGGCGAGCGAAAACCATTACGCTGGTCGTTGATAATTACATCATTCATAAAAGCCACAAGGTGAAAAAGTGGCTGGGAAAAAATACGAAGTTCCGGTTGTTGTTCCTGCCCACGTATTCGCCGTGGCTGAATCCAATCGAGTTGCTGTGGTTGTCGTTACACGAAACGATAACGCGTAACCATCAGTGCCGGTATATGTGGCAGTTACTGGAACAGGTAAAATTATTTATGAATGCCGCTTCACCGTTCCCCGGCAATCAGCATGGTCTGGCTAAAGTGGAGCGGTATTAGGCGAAGCTATTTAGTATGGCGAAAAATTCTCGGATTTCTGATGAACAGATCAAAGAAAAGATTATTCAGGAATCGATTTCGTCTTATTCTGGTAATTGCCCTTGTCCTTATAATTCAGCACGTAATGGTAGAAAGTGCGGTAAGCGTAGCGCATGGAGTCGGGCAGGCGGCGATTCGCCAATTTGTTACAAAGACGACGTGACCAGAAAAATGATTGATGACTGGAGAGTGAAAAATTGAAATACATAACATTCGGCAGGGAAATAAAAATAGCGAAATAATAATCTCTTTGCTAAGGGAACAATTAAACTATTTCTGTGACAGAAATATTAAATTTTTATTTCAGTATGGACATTGTAGGCTGGCTGTCATAGCTTACTATTTTACCCCATGAGAAAGGTAATAAAATGAGTGAGATATCTAGCCTGTCCCTGAAGATTTCCCCAGAGCTGAAAGAAAAAATCAAAGCGGCTGCTCTGGAAAACGAAGTATCTATCAGTGCAGAAGTTAGTGCCCGGTTACTGAGGAGCTTTGATGAAAGCCACCAGGCCTCTGAACTGTCTTCTGAATCGGTCGACAGCCAGGGGACAGAAGAAGTCGGTGCAGAAGTGCCGCTGACGCAGAAAGAGCTAAAGAAAATCCGGGAATTGCTGAAAGGTAAATCTAAAGCGGCTTCCAAGAAAAAGTAATGCTGGAATGTGACGTTGAATCTTTGAACGATTCAAAAAGTAAATAACAAAATACGCACCCAGACGTCTCGATAAAAGACATCTGGGTGCGTATTTTTTTCAAGGCGTTCTGTCCGTAATATTGCTTTCATAGAAATCGAAAATCACTAGAAATTATTCTATCGTCCTTATTTTTTTGATCTTATTCATTACCAGTTCCCATGCAATAACAATATAAAATTAAACGGTGTTTATTTAATTTTATAACGAATCGTTATCTTTTATTTTTGATTTTTTTGTTACATCCTAAATACAAAGCTTATCCTTCCTGAAAAGTGTATATCTTATAAATAGATAGATTATAAGAAAATGATCGATTTAATAGATATTAATGTCATAAGTTAGAAAATATAAAGATTATCTACAAAAGGCCGATACCCCCTTCGGCGTAAGGAAAACGTGTTCTGGTTTTTATTCACCCTTATTGCTGCTATTTAACCCTAATTTCAGTAGCGGTAATGTTCCTGAATTTTATGGGGCATGGAAATGTAAGGAGCTAGTTATGGTACGGGAACGTGCAGTGAAAGATGAGGTGTAAAGGATGACATTTTTTCCACTGCCAGTATGTGCAGATGTCTGGCATCAAGCGCGGTATCTGGCTAGACCAATTCGATTGCACCGTGATGGGTGTAGTTTGATGAGCATGCCTGTCTACATATTTTTTATGTTTCTCACCAGGGCATATAAATAGTCTGTCCAGAGATGTGTATTTTTTGTTATGAAAACGGTATTGGCGATATCTGTATTTATTGAATAAATATTAATTTTTTAATTATATGCATCTATACAGATAGAGAAAATTAATTAAGGAGATGTTAATGAGTTTGTCCAACTGGCGTATAGGATATCGATTAGGGGCGGGGTTTTCTTTTTTAGTATTAATGCTTTTGGTCATTGGCAGTGTTGCAATTTCAAAGCTAAGTGATTTTCATGGAAAAATGGATGAGATTGTTTCGCGAAATTATCCACTCACTGTCAAAAGTAACAAGCTTATTGATGAACTGAATAATTACCTCAATAACCAGCAGTTGTTGCTGCTACTGAAATCAGAAAGCGAAATTAACAAACAGTTGACACTGAACAAAGGGCGTTCAGGAACGATATCTGAACTCATGGAGTATTTGAACCAGTCTGTCAATGACGATAAATCGTTGGCAGTACTGCGTGATATTAGCGATATCCGACGCGATTTCCTTGGTTCAGCGAACAAACTCTCATCACTGGTCTTGGCAGGGAACACCGCTGCCGCTGCCGAAGAGTACTTCAATGTAACGCGTGTTACTCAAGCGAAATACACCAGCAAAGTCAGCGAGTTCATCGACATACAGGATGACAAAATGTCATCCTCTGCGCGAGAAGTGGGTGACAGCTATAAAAATGCGCTGATGGTTCTCGCTACGATCATAATCATCAGCGCGCTGGCTGGATTGATTATTGCTTCACTGATCACCCGCAGCGTCACTCAGCCTATACAAGAAGCACTGGGTGTGGCCGAAAATGTCGCGAAAGGTGATCTGACCTCTGAAATTTATACTGGTCGTAAAGATGAAACCGGCCAACTGTTATCTGCCTTGAATAATATGAACAGTAGTTTAAGGCAGATTGTCAGCCAGGTGCGCGATGGCGCAGAAACGATCTCCAGCGCCGCATCGCAGATTGCCGCGGGCAACCAGGATTTGTCTGCCCGAACGGAAGAACAGGCAAGCTCGCTGGAAGAAACGGCGTCATCGATGGAACAATTGACATCGACGATAAGAAATACCGCCGATAATACAACGCAGGCGACAGATCTTGCGGCCAGCGCGTCAGCAACGGTGAAAAAAAGCGGTGCCATGATGGAAACGGTAACGCAGGAAATGCGTGGTATCCGGGATTCATCACAGCGTATGGCGGAAATTATCGGCGTGATTGATGGCATTGCATTCCAAACTAATATTCTGGCGCTGAATGCAGCCGTTGAAGCGGCGCGAGCGGGTGAACAGGGGAGAGGGTTTGCTGTTGTCGCCAGCGAGGTCCGTGCGTTGGCTCAGAGAAGCGCTACGGCGGCAAAAGAAATCAAAGAGCTTATCGATGATTCGTTCAAGAAAGTACAAGACGGCATGGGGCTGGTAGAAGAAACGGGCGTTACGATGAACTCACTGGTGATGAACGTGCAGGGTGTAACAGGACTCATCAGCGAGATTGCGCAGGCCAGCCGTGAGCAAAGCGATGGAATCAATCAGATCAACCTGGCCGTTGGGCAGATTGATACCACAACTCAGCAAAACGCCGCATTGGTTGAAGAATCTGCCGCCGCTGCGCTCTCTTTACAGGATCAGGCAAATAACCTCGCGCGTACGGTCAGTGTGTTCAATCTTGGCGCATCGTATAAAAGCGCTTCGTTAAGTAGAAAAGCAGAAGCGCCTGCACTGGCTGCGCCTAAAAATGACCGTACAGAAAAAACGGCAGCCAAAGGTGAGTTAGCAGACTGGACCACGTTCTAACGTCTTACCGTTAACTTGTGTGGCTGATTGACCGCCATTGTGTGCACACGTTGTGTAACACAATGGCGGTTTTTTATTGCCGTGTCGGGCAATGATGACACTACAGAAATCAGCTTTTAGCGATAGTTTGCTTAGGATGATTCATATACCACCGAGCAACATCAATGAGCAGGAAGATGAGCAGGCTGATCCCCATGACGGGCAAGCTCACTGCCAGCAGCAGCGTAATAAGCGCAATCAGCACGCGCTGAAAGACTGAGACCAGTAATAATACCGCGGTTAGTGTGTTGATCGGACTAGCGTCATGGCGAGATTTTGGACGACGTATCCACCACATACGATAACCCCATACAATCATCGTACAGAGCCCAAGACCAAATGCCGCGAGGATGAGCTGATTGGGTAAACCGAATAACACGCCCATGTGAGCATCCACTCCCCAGCGCGTGAGTTTGGCGGCAAGCGGGAAGGTGTTGAAATCGGTTTTATCTACAATCTCCAGCGTATCTGGGTTAACCGACACGGCATCAACCTGCGTTGGCCAGGAACGATCAATCTCACTGACGGTCCAGGCACGGTGTGGTTTGGTGGCTGGGCGGATTTCGATTTTATTCGCATCAATCCCTGCATAACGTGCGGCGGCCAGAATCTCATCAAATAACGCGAGTGAATAGGCTCCAGCATCCCTCATTGGCATCGGCGCATGGTGTTCAGCGTGTTCATCCGTCACTATCGCTGTCATATTGTGACCGTGCATCATATCGTGATGAGACATCGGTGCGGGCAACTGCGTGTTCACCGATGGGGTCTGCCACCCTAGCGCGGTACGCGCGACAGAAATGTTGCTTCCCGCCCACTGCGACCAGGTTAACCCCGTTACGGAGAAAAAGAGCAAACCGAGCACAAGAGTCAGCCCCATCGTGGCGTGCCAGTGGCGCAGACGCTGCGTCTTTGCGGTCGTCGTCTGGCTATTTTTAAATTTCCGCCGTTTGGCCGCTGACGACAGATGTCGGGTTGACCACCAGATAACAATGCCGCCCAGTGCCGCAACCCACAGCCAGGACGCTGCCAGCTCACTGTAATTACGCCCGACATCGCCTAACAGCAGCCCGCGGTGCAGGTAATCAAGCCAGGTACGGAATGGCAGGATGCCGCTGGTGCCGTAAACAATCTCACTACCGCGATTTTCCAGCGACACGGGATCGATGAAAACGGCACGACTTTCTGATGGCCCCAATTCCGGCAAGGCAAACATGACGCGGGTAGTTTGTCCGGCGGCAGGTGCAGGACGTATCGCCAGTAATTTTGCACCCTGATGGTGAGCAAACCCCGTCTGTGCCGCACGGATTTGCTCCGCCAGAGAGTGAGTTGTACCCTGACTTTCGGTGAAAAGCTGGTGTGAATATAGCCGATGTTCAATCTGCGGAGTCAGGACATACAGCGTCCCTGTGAGAGCGGCGACAAAAATAAAAGGGCCGACAAAAATACCGATATAAAAATGAAGCCGGATGAACAGGGCAACAATTGCGGCACGTGGCGATACATTATCCATCGCGTGTTTATCCGACTCACTTTTCCCAGATGAGCGCGCGCCAGAGGCGGCGACAGTGGTTGATGCCTTATTGGGGTGTGACATAGAACCCTCTAAAATCATTTAGCAAAAAATAATCAAACGCCACACCTGAAAAGGGTATAGCGTGATGCGTTATAAATGCACATAAATGATGATGCGTGATTCAGAAAGGCGGGGCGCGGACGACAGGAGAAGCATAACGTTCGGGAAGGACAGTGCGGGAGATAAAGTGAATAATCAGCGCTTTAGATAAAGACGTCGTCAGTATGGGGGGGGGTGAGCGGGTTGCGAACAACGCTGGCGTATACGAAAAGAGTACGCAATAACCGCAAGCAGCATGATCCATCATCATGGACGGTGATGAGGGAGAATGGTGTGATTGCGTCGCGTGATGCCCGAACATCTCCTGTCCGGTATGATTATGATGCGGTTCGGCTATACTGCCACTGTGTCCGGTGGATGCTGCTGTATCATACGCGCGGGTCGTATGTGCCGTAGCACTATGTGTCGTAGAACCAAGCGTGCTTGTACCATTTTCATGAGTATGAGCCCCATTAAGCACGAGTGTTTGTGAAATCACTGGTGCAATGAATATGGTCAAAATAGCGAAGATGCCGACCCAGGCTGGGAAACTTCGCCGTTGTAGCGCGGACAAAAGCATAGCAGTCTTAATTCAACAATACCGGGTTCAGCCAAGGCGTGTACTTTAACCTGTCCCTGCATTGTTACACAAATGTTTATATTCGGTATTCTTCACACGTCATGTGAACCGTCGTCGCTATCCGTTACGGTTTTTATCGGTGGAGCAAGAGGAAATGGCATGGGCGTAAACGGAATAATCCTACGCACGCGCAGGTTGATATTCGCTATAGTCCGTGGCTGTTTTCCATTTTACAGCTCGGTTTATCATGCTTTATCGTTCTCGTTGTTTAAACGCTGACCTATTATGATGGACAATATCTTTATCAAGTTGTGGGAAAGCTAACTTATCCATTAATATGGATTTTAGTTGATTGGAGCACACCAACAGGGGGAGCTGTGCTGGATAATAAATTTGGGTTTAAACAGCGGGTTGCTAGCCTTCGCTGGCTGTCCGCGGCCGTTATGCTGTCTGTAAGCGCAGTGCCTGCTTGGGCATTTTCTATTGATGATGTGGCGCAGCAGGCTGAAAAGCTGGCTCAAAAGGGTTTTGAAGCACCGAAAAGTAATCTGCCTGCGCAATTTCGTGATATGAAATTTGCGGACTACCAGCAGATTCGTTTCAATAACGATAAATCATACTGGAATAATGTACAGACGCCTTTCAAGCTCCAGTTTTACCATCAGGGGATGTATTTCGATACTCCGGTGAAAATTAATGAAGTGACGGCGACAACGGTTGATGAGATTAAATACTCTTCTGAGTATTTTGATTTTGGTTCCGTTAATCACGATCCTGAAACGGTTAAAAATCTTGGCTTTGCCGGTTTTAAAGTTCTCTATCCGATCAATAAAGCCGATAAGAACGATGAAATCGTCAGCATGCTAGGTGCCAGTTATTTCCGTGTGGTAGGTAAAGGCCAAATTTATGGCTTGTCCGCCCGTGGTCTGGCTATCGATACGGCTTTGCCTTCTGGCGAAGAGTTCCCGCGTTTCCGTGAGTTTTGGATTGAACGCCCCAAACCAAATGATAAACACCTGGTGATTTATGCGCTGTTGGATTCGCCACGTGCTGCTGGGGCTTACCGTTTTACCGTTTATCCTGGTCGTGACAGCGTCGTAGACGTTCAGGCTAAAGTTTTCCTGCGCGATAAAGTGGGCAAGCTGGGCATTGCTCCGCTGACCAGTATGTATCTGTTTGGGCCGAACCAGCCATCGCCGACGCTGAACTACCGTCCAGCGCTGAATGACTCTAACGGTCTGTCAATTCATGCCGGTAATGGTGAATGGATTTGGCGTCCTCTGAATAATCCTAAGCACCTGTCCGTGAGTACGTATGCGGTAGAAAATCCGAAAGGGTTTGGTCTGTTGCAGCGTGGCCGTGATTTTGCTGCCTACGAAGATCTTGATGACCGTTACGATCTGCGTCCAAGTGGCTGGGTTGAGCCAAAAGGTGAGTGGGGCAAAGGGAAAGTTGAGCTGGTTGAAATCCCTACCGCGGATGAAACCAACGACAATATCGTTGCCTTCTGGACGCCGGATGTGTTGCCAGAAACGGGCAAACCACTGGATATTAAATATCGCCTGCACTTTACGCGTGACGAAGATCAACTGCATTCCCCGAACATTGCCTATGTTCAACAGACCCGCCGCTCTGCTGGTGATGTTAAACAATCTAACCTGATCCGCCAGCCTGACGGCACGATCGCTTACATTGTTGATTTTGTTGGACCGAATTTAAAAGAGTTGGATGAGAATGCACCAGTCGCCTCTCAGGTCAGCATTGGCGACAACGGCGAGATTGTAGAAAATAATGTTCGCTATAACCCGGTAACTCATGGCTGGCGTCTAACGCTGCGTTTGCGTGTGAAGGATGCGAAACAGCCGACCGAAATGAGAGCTGCGTTGGTTAATGGCGAGACGACATTGACTGAAACCTGGAGCAATCAGCTGCCTGCTAATGAATAAGCCAACTTCTTCTCTCGATTACATTGAGAAACTTCCTCTGCCTGCTCCGCAGGCAGAGGTTCTTCGCGAAAAATTACCGCAAGCGGCCTGGAACGATCAGGCCGTTTTGCATCAGGCCTTGTCTGAGGATAGCCAGTCTGAAGGTCGCCAGGTCAATGTTCAGTCTGAAGATGATGCTGCGCTGCATTCCGTGCAGGCTCGTCTTGAAATGACCTGGGCTGATGGTCTGGACAACGGTAAGCAGCTCGGCACAGACAGGGAAGGGCGGACGGCATTAAAAGCGATGCCCGTCATTACCCGCGCCTCTATGTTCCCTGATGTTTGGCGGACGAACCCACTGATTCGTTGGTGGGAAAGTCTGTTGGGCCGTACCGTACCGCCTCGTCCTCACTACAGCCCGGAAGAGAAAATTTCCGAAAACCGCTGGCGTCTGGTGGGGACAATCCGTCGCTATATTCTGCTGACGTTGACGCTGTTCCAGACGGCGATCGCAACGTGGTATATGAAAACCATCCTTCCTTATCAGGGGTGGGCGCTGATCGATCCGTTCGAAATGGCGGGGCAGCCTTGGACACGCTCCGTGATGCAGTTGCTGCCTTATGTGTTGCAAAGCGGCATACTCGTTCTGTTTGCGGTGCTGTTTTGTTGGGTATCGGCCGGGTTCTGGACCGCGCTGATGGGGTTCCTGCAACTGCTAATTGGTCGAGACAAATACAGTATCTCTTCCACGACGGTGGGTAACGAAGCGCTGAATCCCGAGCATCGCACGGCGTTAATTATGCCGATTTGTAATGAAGATGTAGAACGCGTGTTTGCGGGATTACGTGCGACGTATGAATCGGTTGAAGCGACGGGCAATCTTGAGCATTTTGATATTTACGTCCTGAGCGACAGTAACGACCCCAATATCTGCGTAGCAGAGCAAAAAGCCTGGATGGAGTTGTGCCGTGATGTTGGCGGAGCAGGGCGCATCTTCTATCGCCGTCGCCGTCGCCGTGTCAAACGTAAGAGCGGCAATATCGATGATTTTTGCCGCCGCTGGGGTAACCAATATAGCTATATGGTTATTCTGGATGCCGATAGCGTGATGAGCGGAGAATGTCTGACGTCTTTGGTCAGACTGATGGAAGCGAACCCGAACGCCGGTATCATCCAGTCCTCGCCGAAAGCCTCTGGCATGGATACGTTGTATGCACGCTGCCAGCAATTTGCAACGCGTGTTTACGGCCCGTTGTTCACCGCTGGCCTGCATTTTTGGCAACTAGGTGAGTCACACTACTGGGGACATAACGCGATTATCCGCGTTAAACCGTTCATCGAGCACTGTGCTCTGGCACCGCTGCCGGGTGAAGGTTCGTTTGCTGGTGCGATTCTGTCTCACGACTTCGTTGAAGCGGCGCTGATGCGTCGTGCAGGATGGGGCGTATGGATCGCATACGACCTGCCGGGAAGTTATGAAGAACTACCGCCTAACCTGCTGGATGAACTGAAACGTGACCGCCGCTGGTGCCATGGTAACCTGATGAATTTCAGGTTGTTCTTGGTTAAAGGTATGCATCCTGTTCACCGTGCCGTTTTCCTTACCGGTGTGATGTCTTATCTGTCTGCACCTCTGTGGTTTCTGTTCCTGATGCTTTCTACAGCCTTACAGGTTGTGCATACGCTGATGGAACCACAGTATTTCTTGCAACCCCGACAGCTATTCCCCGTCTGGCCGCAGTGGCGGCCAGAGCTGGCGATTGCGCTCTTCTCGACGACATTAGTCTTGCTGTTCTTGCCAAAACTATTGAGCGTGATTCTGGTGTGGGCGAAAGGGGCAAAAGAGTACGGTGGCGCTGTGCGGGTATTCCTTTCTCTGTTGCTGGAAATGCTATTCTCGGTTCTGCTGGCACCGGTTCGTATGCTGTTCCATACGGTGTTTGTTGTCAGTGCGTTTCTCGGCTGGTCGGTGCAGTGGAATTCTCCACAGCGTGACGACGATGCGACCCCCTGGAGTGAGGCGTTTGTGCGCCACGGTTCTCAGTTGATTCTGGGGCTGGTCTGGGCGATTGGCATGGCATGGCTGGACCTACGCTTCTTGTGGTGGCTGGCTCCGATCGTCTTCTCACTGATTTTGTCGCCGTTCGTTTCGGTTTATTCGAGCCGCGCGTCATTGGGGCTGGGTTGTAAGCGTGCCAAGCTGTTGATGATACCGGAAGAGTTTAATCCTCCACGCGAATTGGTCGCTACGGATGAATATTGCCGGTTGAACCACCAGCGTAGACTCGATAATGGGTTTATGCAGGCTGTCTTTGATCCGTCAGTTAACGCTCTTGCCAGTGCAATGGCAACGGCGCGTCATCGTTTTAGCCAAGCAATTGAAGACGTACGTGAGCAGAATGTACGTGATGCCTTGAGTCGTAAGCCAGAAGAGGTGAGCAATAATCAGCGTCTGGCATTGCTTAGCGATCCCGTTACAATCTCGCGCTTGCACTACCATGTGTGGCAAAAACCGGAAGCGTATGCTGCGTGGGTTGAGTCTTACCAGAAACTTCCCGCACCTCATATCAAAAGCTAACTGCTTGTAGTGTAGAAAATGAGTAGCATGAAAGATAAAGCAACGGCAATCAATGCCGTTGCTTTTTTTTCGTCTGTCATAAGGTGTCGCAGTTCCTGAGATTACAGTAGTGCATTCCTTAATAAAGGGATGGTTCGCCTTCTGGGCGTGTTTTAAAACGGCGATGCAGCCACATGTATTGATCCAGTGCGAGCAGAATGTTCTGTTCAACAACGTTGTTCATCCAAACGGCAGTCGCAGTTTCATTATCTACCGGTGCATCCTGCTCCGCAGGTTGGATCAGTAGCTCATAGCCTTTGCCGTCAGGCAGCCGGCGAGGCACAAAAGGGATGACCGCCGGGCGTGCTGTTTTTATCAGCATATAACTCCCTCGGGTCGTTGCTGCGGTGTCTACGGCAAACAGCGGAGCGAATACGCTACTGCGCGGTCCATAATCATGATCTGGGGCATACCAGATGATGTCACCCTGTTTGAGGGCGCGTATCATACCCTTAATATCTTTCCGGTCTAGCATAGATTTATTGGAACGCAGTCTTCCCCATGTCTGTAACCAGTCAATCAGCTTGTTATCATTCGGGCGATACACGCCGATTCCCGGATTGTGCATACCAAAAACTCGCGCACCAAGTTCCAACGTTAAAAAATGCAGTCCGATCAGCAATACGCCTTGCTCCCGTTCGTTCTCATGGCATATGTGCTCAAGGCCTGTCACCGTAAACCAGCGTTCGAGACGCCAGTTTGGCCAAAACCAAGCCATACCCGTTTCAACTACGCCCATGCCGACCGATTCAAAATTCTTTCTGACTAATTCATCACGCTCAGCCTGTGGCATATCGGGGAAACACAGTTCAAGGTTGCGGGTGGCGATCTCGACGCGCTTTGGCAGTAGGCGCATAGCCAGATAGCCGAGCGCAGTACCGATACGATAAATAACGGGGTAGGGCAATAAAACGATCAGGTAGAGGATGCCGATACCCAACCAAGTGAGCCAGTAGCGTGGATGTAGCAATGAACGATTAAAAGAAGGGATTTGGGTCATGGTCTCAGTATTAATATTTTGGTGCTAGTCAGCACGCGAACCGTTAAAAAATCGAATTAATGGTTAACTGCAAGATAGATTATTGCGGTGCTTTGCCAATAAAACAAATTATTGCCGCCTTATTGGCTGATTTTTATGCAGAAAACGATCTTAATCGTATCATTCCCAGAGAATGAGTTTTGACCTTTGGTGGCATGGACATGGTGAAAGGAGGAAGAGGCGACCCTGATAGGATCGCCTGACACACCATATATTACTGCTTGAAAATGCCTCTGGCATAGCGTGGCTCGCTGCGCCAATACTGTGGAGGAGCCGATACCTGTGCGCCCAGTCGGGCGGCAGCATGCCATGGCCAGCGTGGATCGAAGAGTATGGCGCGAGCCAGGCCGATAGCGTCTGCCTCACCGGTTGCAACGATCGCTTCAGCCTGTTCCGGCTCGGTGATCAGCCCCACGGCGATAGTGGTGATGCCAACTTCTTGTTTAATCCGCTGCGCATAGGGAACCTGATAATTAGGCGCAGGATGTATCTGCTGTAACGGTGATAGCCCGCCGCTGGAAACATGGATGAAGTCACAGCCTAATTCGTGCAGCGCTCTACTAAGCTGTACAGACTGTTCCAGATCCCAGCCTTCTTCCACACCATCTGTTGCAGAAATACGCACGCCAACGGCTTTATGCGCAGGGAAAACGTCGCGTATCGCGCGGTAAATTTCAATGACCAGCCGCATACGACTTTGAAGCGAGCCGCCATAGCTATCTGTTCGCTGATTTGTCAGCGGTGAAAGGAACTGGTGCAGTAAATAGCCGTGAGCCGCGTGAATCTCTATCATGTCAAAGCCCAGACGGTCCGCACGTTTAGCTGAGTCAACGAACGAGTCAATTAGCATACGGATTTGTGATTCAGACATGGCCTGTGGTGTTGCATCACTTGCGTTATAAGGAACAGCCGATGGTGCGATAGTCTGCCAACCCCCCTGTTCCGGGCGCAGAAATACCCGTCCGCCCCAGGGAACTCCCGTTGAGGCTTTACGACCGGCGTGCCCTAGCTGTATGCCGAGGGGCATGGCGGAATAAGTTTTGACAGATTGAATCACGTTGGAAAGGGCTTGTTCGGTCGCATCATCCCACAGCCCAAGATCGTGCGGGGAGATCCTGCCTTCTGGTGAGACTGCTGTGGCTTCGACAATGAGCAGCCCAGCGCCAGAATGTGACAGGTTACCTAAATGCATCGTATGCCAGGCTGTTGCCTTGCCGTCCTCAGCCGAATATTGGCACATTGGCGCGATGATGATTCGGTTGGGCAGTTCGAGTTTACCGAGTGATACGGGGGAGAAAAGCTGACTCATAATGACAGATCCTTCGATGGTGATACTTCATGAACGCGAAAATGAATCCCAGAGGTCATGGGGTTACGGTAGATCACTCTTTGTCGTTGTGCTATCCATTTCATGCCCTGACAGGCTTGGTGCTATCAGGTATGATGCTGGGCGATTCAATGTGTCAGGCTGTGACCCAGTCATGAATGTCACACGATAACCTCAATGAAAACAGGAACGTACACCATGCCAGTGTTACATAACCGAATTTCTAATGAGGAACTGAAGGCGCGTATGCTTGCGGAAACCGAGCCGCGTACCACAGTCTCCTTCTATAAATATTTTACGATTGACGATCCAAAAGCCTTTCGCGATCGTCTATATATTCAGCTTGAGCAATATAAGGTCTTTGGGCGTATTTATGTTGCCACTGAAGGGATTAATGCCCAAATCAGTGTGCCCAATAATCAGTTCGATGCCTTCAAAGCTGTATTGTTCAGTGCACATCCGGCACTCGATCAGATTCGCTTAAATATTGCTTTGGAAGATGACGGGAAATCGTTCTGGGTATTGCGCATGAAAGTACGCGAACGGATTGTCGCCGATGGCATTGACGATCCTACCTTTAATCCGGCAAATGTCGGGCAATACCTGAAGGCCGATCAGGTTAATGCGATGGCTGACGATCCTGATACCGTATTCGTCGATATGCGTAACCACTATGAATATGAAGTCGGACATTTCGAGAATGCGCTGGAAGTGCCGTCGGATACCTTTCGTGAGCAGTTGCCGATGGCAGTGGAAATGCTGGATGAGGCGCGTGATAAAAATATTGTCATGTACTGCACGGGCGGTATCCGTTGCGAGAAGGCCAGCGCCTACATGCTGCATCACGGCTTTAAGAACGTGTATCACGTCGAGGGCGGTATTATCGAGTATACGCGTCAGGCTAAAGCTCAGGGCTTACCGCTGAAGTTTATCGGCAAGAATTTCGTGTTTGATGAACGGATGGGAGAGCGTATCTCTGATGATGTTATCGCGCATTGCCATCAGTGCGGAGCGGCGTGTGATAGCCACACTAACTGCCGTAATGAAGGGTGCCATCTTCTGTTTATCCAATGTCCGAGCTGTGCCGAAAAATACGAAGGCTGTTGCAGTACGCTGTGTCAGGAAGAGATGAAGCTGCCGCTAGAAGAACAAAGGGCGATGCGCAGCGGGCGTGAAAATGGGATGAAAATTTTCAATAAATCCAAAGGATTGTTGCAGTCAATGTTGCACATTCCTGCACCGGTAGCGAAAGACAAGGCTGAATAGACAACGCCTTATCGTGCAATAAAAAGCCCTTTCCAACGGAAAGGGCTGTGTACTGTTGATGCGCGGTGCTGCCTTATTTCTGGCGAAGGCCTTCAACGGCAATAATTAATTCTACATCCTGTGAAGCTGGACCCAAATCGGTCGTAATGTTGAAGTCTTTCAGCTTGATAGTGCCTTCGGCTTGAAATCCTGCACGATAGTTACCCCATGGGTCATCACCCTGACCGATGAGTTTGGCATCCAGCTTAACGGGCTTGGTGACGCCATTTAAGGTCAGGTTGCCGGTAATATCGTAATCTTCACCGTCTTTCTTCACTTCAGTTGACGTAAACGTTGCTTGCGGATGCTTGATAACGTTTAAAAATTCTGCACTGCGAAGGTGCTTGTCACGTTCAGCGTGGTTAGTGTCAACGCTGTTGGTATTGATAGTGACATTCACTTTCTCCGCTGATGGATTTTTTTCATCAAAGGTAAAAGTGCCATCGAAGTCGTTAAAGCTGCCGTAAAGCCAGCTATAACCGAGGTGTTTAATGCGGAATTCGATAAACGCGTGCTGGCCTTCTTTATCGAACTTGTACTCTGCCGCCAGGGCAGAACCGGCAGAGGCAAGCATGGATACTGCTGTTAGGCTCAGTAGTGTTTTCTTCAGCATTGGTATTTCTCCATAAATCCAGAAAGTTAAGGAACGTTGCGACCCAACATCCGTTTCAACGTGTTATCACCATCGATAAAGTGGTGTTTTAATGCGGCTAAACCGTGCAGCGCTGATAAGGCAACCACCGCCCATGCAAGATAAAGATGCACGTCGCCTGCTATATCGGCCTGATCCGTCAAGCCGCTGACAATGGCCGGAACAGAAAACCAGCCAAAAACTGAGATAGAATGCCCTTCGGCAGTGGAAATGAGATATCCACTAATGAGAATGGCGAAAAGAATGACATAAAGCGCAATATGAGCCAGCGTCGCGCTGACGCGGGTTAATGTGGAGTAGCTTTTCAACGGTGGAGGTGGTGGGGAGATAAAACGCCATACCACGCGAAAGATTAAGATGGCAAATAACAGCACGCCAATCGCTTTATGAATCTCTGGGGCACGGTGATACCAAATATTGTAGTACCCTAATGTAACCATCCACAGCCCTAAAGCGAACATACCATAAACGGTTAACGCTGCAATCCAGTGCAAAAGAATGCTGATATGGCCATAACGAGAAGAGGTATTACGCCAAAGCATGGTGATACTCCTTATCAGATCGGTAATGTAGTCAATCCGGCGAAATTTAACAGGAAGAAACATAAAATCAACATAAAATTTCAAATTGCAACATTATCATAATTATGAACAATTTTTTTGAATTTAAATTCATAATTTATTCAATTTGGTTATGGAAGTTCTTTACTAGAAATAGATATTCCTGATGCCTGTTTTCAGGTGAAAGATAAATAAAGATGGCGGCTAATTAAATTAATTGTGCCGGAAAGACACTCGATTAGTTGAATAATGATGTAGTGGGTGATTATTGAGATATAAAATCAGGCGAGTGTGGTTTAATCTATCGATGCTATAAAAAGAAATGAGAACAAGCCTAAAATAACCACACCGCCAATAAGGCGGTGTGGTTATTAAAGCAACTGTTTTCAAAAAAATAATTGGGTATTGAATATAATATTAATAACGCTATCAATTACTAATGTTTTCGATAATCACTGGCGTCACAGTCTGTTGATTCGATTTTTGCAATACCGGCTTCGAGTATGTATATCAGTTGCCTTGCAACATCGGTCGTTAGCCAAAGCGTCCGGTCTACATGTGCTTCATCTGGTGCTTGGTCCGAGGTGGATAAGTAGTGCAAACGGATCATCATGGCGTCATAACTGTCAACGGTGCTGATGTCCCAACCTACAAGAGGATGTGTCTGAATAACTTCATTTTTTCTATCCATAAATACCCCTTATTGACTAGTTACTAACATGAGTGACTAACGAGGCTTCAGGTGGATCATTATTTTTAAACAAGCCTTATCAGTATACTGTGACTTATTTAATTTATGGGAAGTATTTTCAACTTTTCGTGAAAAAAATTAGACAGGCAGGTATGACGAAGGGATAAACGATGCGTCAGATAAAATATCGGGACGAATGGGCTTTCATCCCGAAGGCTTCGTTACAGGGCAGTTGAGCATTATTCTGCAGCAGGCCCTGAATTTTTTTCTAATGCGGCAGCAAGTCGGGCAAGGTATTTCTTCATTGCTGGATCCCGATTTTCATTTTGAGACGCCAGTGTCAAATTGTGAATCATCAGCCTGTTGGCTTTCTCATCAAGGCAGAACGCCAAGAACTAAAAAGCGAATTCCAGAGTATCGATCTTGCGTTGTTGCTCGCCAATCAGCTCCAGCAATTTCCCGAATGTCATTGTCTCTTCTGGCTTTTCTACCCTCATAACAGATATCCTCGGTCATAGAACATGGCGAGATGCCGCTTTAAAGTGCCATTACAGCCTGTATTTTCGTTATTTTTCAAGTTTTAGATTAGTCTGCTGTAAACCAGTCATCGGCACTTTCCCACGTTTCCTGCAAGATTTCAGAGATACGATCTTTTTCTTCTTTGCCTGCTCCCATTACCGTCAGGCTGTTTGCGGCTGCATAACGAACCTGAATGGGTGTGTCAGGGTAAATTTTGTGAATACGTTTTTCCAGCTCATGCCTGAGCGCTTCGATGGCACCGGCGGGTAAAGGCGTTGTTTTTGCAAGAGTGATTTCTACGCGCATGCTGACCTCCAAATTTTAAACTGTTTATTTATACAGTTATTGTAAGTGAAGAACAAGACGTGCAATAAAATTTAGCCCATCGGCATAATGCGGATGGGCTTGTCGATTAACGGACTGACCAGTTGAGGCTTTGTCCAGCCAGGAAGGGGATTAGCGACTCGTCGCCGAGAGCGATTTCTTCTGGGAATGTGACGGTTTCACGATGCAGCTCAATCCAGCTGTCGTTCACTGGCAGGCCATAAAAACGTGGGCCATTCAGGGAGCAAAATGCTTCGAGTTTATCCAGCGCGTTCATTTCTTCAAAAACGGTGGCGTAGGTACTTAATGCTGCCTGAGCATTGAACACACCAGCACAGCCGCAACTGGACTCTTTTCTGTGTTTTGCATGCGGCGCGGAGTCCGTACCGAGGAAAAGCCGGTCACAGCCGCTAGCGACTGCTTCACGTAGCGCCTGCTGATGGGTATTGCGTTTTAAGATAGGCAGGCAATATAGGTGGGGGCGAACGCCACCAACCAGCATATGATTGCGGTTAAACATCAGATGCTGCGGTGTAATGGTTGCGGCGAGATAATCATTACCTTCAACAACATACTGCGCGGCTTCTTTCGTCGTAATGTGCTCAAGGACGACCTTCAGTTCAGGAAACTGTTGGCGTAATGGTTCCAGCACGGTTTCGATGAAGCGCGCTTCCCGATCGAAAATATCCACGGCAGAGTCGGTAACTTCACCATGGATAAGTAGCGGCATGCCAATTTTCTGCATTTGTTCCAGAATGCCGGAGATATTGGCGACGCTAGTCACCCCATGGCTGGAGTTTGTTGTGGCGTTAGCTGGATAGAGTTTGGCCGCGGTAAAAACGCCTTGCTTAAAACCACTCACGATTTCGTTGGCATCAAGCGCATCGGTCAGGTAGCACGTCATCAGCGGATGAAAATCATCACCCTGCGGGACTGCGGCCAAAATACGCTGACGATACGCGATAGCGCTGGCTACGCTGGTAATCGGCGGCGTCAGGTTAGGCATAACAACCGCACGGCCGAAGAAACGGCTGGTATAGGGGAGAACGGTTTCCAGCATCTGATCGTCACGCAGGTGAATGTGCCAATCGTCAGGGCGACGGATTTTAAGAATAGTGGGCTGTGCGGTCATGGAATTGCGCTCCGGCGGTCAGTAAAAAAACATCATCTTTCGGTTGGTTTTGGGACTGATACGGCGGGGGATAAGGATAAGCGTAAAGCTATTCGAATGCATCCGTTTGTTGATGAATGCTTGAAATTAAGCGTGAATTGGCATCTGATAGTATTATCTTTTCATTGATAAATAAGGGATGTATATGGAAATTCGTATTGTGGCGACTATTCAGGCAAAAGCAGAGTTCATTGCAGATGTTACTGCGACGCTAAAACGTTTGGTATCGCCAAGCCGACAGGAAGTAGGCAATGTGCAGTATGATCTGCATGAAGTTGTGGATAAACCGGGTGTGTTTGTGTTCTTCGAGCGTTGGAAGAATCAAGATGCTGTTGCATCACATGGGCAGAGTGAGCACTTTAAACGCTTCTTGGTGGAACTGGATGGTAAAACGGATAGTGTAGATATTAAGACGTTGAGTTTTTTAGGCTAACGACAGTTTCTGAATAAAAAAGCACCCGCCAATTGGCGGGTGCTTGTCTATAGAAGCCTGGATTACTCGCTAACTGGCGTAGGCTTGGTTGCTGGCGCAGTTGACTGGTTAACTGCGGCATGGCCGCCTGCTGAGCCTTTCCCTGAGAACGGGTAGTCTGGACGTACCCAATCACTATGTCGAGCAGGCTCTGCACGGTAGGCTGGGGCTGGCGCTTTTGTCATAGGCGCTGTCGCGTGGAGCTTATAACGAGGTTGTGCAGCAACGCTTGCTGCTTTTGTTACGCTCGATACAGACTTTTCCACAATCGGTTGTGCGCTGATAGCGGTTACCGGCTCATCCTGAACGCTTTGTGGCAGGTTGGTTTCCTGTACTGCGGAAACCGCAGGGGAAGAAATTGGTTCTGACACATCTGCTTTCTCAGTTGCATCAGCGATGCTATCTGCCCGTTGCTCTTCTGCGACCGTTTCGGTCGCTACGTTTTCAGCCACTGTTTGTTCAGAAGCAACTGCGACAACGGTTTCTTCAGCGACCTGAGTCTCCACAGTATTTGCTTCTTCAACGGCATTCACGGTAACTGCAGCGATAGCATCGTCGATGGCGGTGTTCTCAGTCACTGGCTCGATGGTGGTTTCTTCGCCTGCGGTACTCACCTTGGCATCCACTACATTGCTATCCTGGATGATGTCGGCAGACTGTGCTGTTGCGGTTACAGCGACTTCTTCCTGAACCACGGCTTCAGTGATAGCAACGTTTTCAACCGCATTGGATTCCACTGTGTCTGCTTGTGCAGTCACGGCGGCTTCGATAACGGCTGGTAACAGCGGAGTTTCAATTGTTGCAACATTCTCGTTCTGCTGCTGGCGTTCAGCCTGCTGTGGCCGTGCCAGAGGATAGCTAACCCACACTTTTCCTGATGACATTTCCGGTGATGCGGCAGCAAATTCCAACTGCATTGGTGACTGAGACGGATAACGCTCATCACGATAGCGGCGACGGCGCTGGCCGCTGACGCGCAGGTGACGCGGAGAACGACGCGATCGACGCGGCATACCGCCATTCTCGGCATTGGCACGATTTGAATCGTTCTGCTCGTTATCGACCTCACTATGGTCTACCGCAGCGTCGTTTGGCTTGACGTAAGCTTGAATCTGCTCGGATGCTTCAGCAACAGGCGATCTGTTATCAGAGAGGACATCCTGCTGAGTTTCAGACTGGACACGTACTTTCTGCGTCAACTGACGGCGTTGACGGCGTGGCATAACCTGAGTCGGTGTATCCTGCTCGGCTGCGTTGTCATCAGAATCATCAATGACTGGCTGTGCTTTTGTCTCAGCCGGAGCCTGCCGACGACGCTGACGTTCGGCACGTGGTTCACGGCGCGGTTGTTCTTCCGAACCGACTTTCTCCACATTATCCGCAGTACGGGTTTCAACAATCGCGTCGTCGTTTTGTCGCTTATTCCGACGCTGATCATCACGATTGTCACGATTGTCACGATTGTCACGATTGTCACGATTGTCACGAGAGCCACGGTCACGGCGATTATTACCCTGACGGCGTGGGTTCCGACGTTCAGAACGCTGACCCTCAGTAGATTTCTCTTCTTCCGCTTTCTTATCGTCAGCAGCACCGACTGTTTTTTCAATAGGTTCGGAAGCGAAGATTCCTTTCAATGCGCTGAAGAAACGGCTAATGAGGCCTGGTTGAGCATCCTCTGCGGCTTTCGCTACAGCAGGAGCTTCTTTAGTAACTGGGGGCGTGGTTTCCTCTGGCATTTCAGCCATACTAAATGTTGCTAGAGCCGGTTGTTCAGGCTGTTTACGCTCGATCGTTTGTTCGTCTTGCAACTGCTGCGTTTCCGTTTCCAAACGCTGAGGCAGCAAATAGCTGAGCGTCGGTTTTTCTTCGCCTTTACGGACGCGAACAACGGAGTAGTGCGGTGTCTGCATACCATCGTGTGGCACGATGATCGCGCGCACGCCGCCTTGACGTTTCTCAATGGCGTTAACGGCATCACGTTTCTCGTTCAGCAGATAAGATGCAATCTGAACTGGAACAATCGCGTGGACTTCTTTGGTATTCTCTTTCAGCGCTTCTTCTTCGATCAGACGAAGAATAGACAGTGAAAGTGATTCATTATCACGAATCGTGCCTGTGCCGCTACAGCGTGGGCAAACGTGATGGCTGGATTCACCCAGTGAAGGGCTCAGGCGCTGACGCGACATTTCTAGCAAGCCAAAGCGAGAAATCCGGCCGATCTGAATACGCGCACGATCCTGACGTACAGAGTCGCGCAGGCGGTTTTCAACTTCACGCTGGTGACGAACTGGTGTCATATCGATGAAGTCGATAACGATCAGGCCGCCGAGGTCACGCAAGCGCAACTGGCGGGCAATTTCGTCTGCGGCTTCAAGGTTGGTATTGAACGCAGTTTCTTCAATATCACCACCGCGCGTTGCACGGGCGGAGTTGATATCAATCGCTGTTAGCGCTTCGGTCGTATCGATAACGATAGAGCCACCGGACGGCAGGCGAACTTCACGCTGGAAAGCCGATTCGATCTGTGATTCGATTTGATAGTGGCTGAAAAGCGGAATTTCGCCACTGTACAATTTGATTTTGCTACTGAAATCGGGGCGACCCAGTGCAGAAATATGTTCTTTTGCCAGATCGAGAACTTTTGGATTGTCGATCAGAATTTCGCCAATGTCTGGGCGCAGATAGTCACGAAAAGCGCGGACGATCACATTACTTTCCTGATGGATCAGGAACGGTGCAGGGCGGCCTTCGGCGGCTTTTTTGATCGCATCCCAATGTTTCAGACGGAAAGCTAGATCCCATTGCAGCGCTTCAGCGGATTTGCCCACACCAGCGGTACGAACAATGAGCCCCATGCCATCGGGCAGTTGCAACGATCCCAACGCTTCTTTGAGCTCGGTACGATCGTCACCTTCGATACGACGTGAAATACCGCCTGCACGAGGATTATTCGGCATTAAGACCAGATAACTGCCTGCCAGACTGATAAAGGTGGTCAGTGCAGCACCTTTGTTTCCTCGCTCTTCTTTGTCTACCTGAACAATGACTTCCTGACCTTCACGCAACACGTCTTTAATGTTAGGACGACCGTGGGAAGAATAGTTGCTAGGGAAGTATTCGCGGGCGATTTCTTTAAGAGGGAGGAAACCGTGTCTTTCAGCGCCGTAATCAACAAAAGCGGCTTCAAGGCTAGGTTCGATACGTGTGATTTTACCTTTGTAGATATTTGCTTTCTTCTGCTCATGACCTGGACTTTCGATATCCAAATCATACAGCCGTTGACCATCAACCAAGGCAACACGCAACTCTTCCTGCTGAGTTGCGTTAATTAACATTCTTTTCATCTTCAACTTACTCGTTATTTTTACTTACATTATTGATAGAGCTGCGGACAAAAGAACCGCATGACCGGAGTGAACCGATGGCCTCGTGGCTTATCGCAGGGACGTCAACCTCCCGGTTGTCGCCTGCATAGAGACGCATGTTTCGGTAGCCTGTATTTCCTGATGGAAAACAGCGCATTTACTGAGGGAACAGCTTCTGAATAATGTCGCCAGATCTGATTCCATTTGCCGGCCAAGCTGCAATCCGCAGCCCGCTAACTGCTTGATTTCACATTACGTCTTACGCCATTGCTGCGTGTGTGCGTCATCAGGCAAATTTAATAATTCCGCAATTTCCCCTTGTTTTATCGGAAATCCGCGTGGGAAACGCAAAAGCATTATTCCACTGCTGATACCGTTATAGCAAGGTGACTTTGCCTGTCTGTATAAAGATAGTTCTGTTGTTATCACCAAAACGGACAGGGTTTGATGCTACAGTCCAACTCACCCGTCCACTTACTCGACAATGCAACAATATCTTCATAAGTCAGACACACAGTTAAGCACAGAAAAAGAAGTGGCGCTATCGGGTTGCTCTATTTAGAATCGCGCATCATGAAAACAGATAATCCTTCAGTACAATTTGTGACGATCTCCGCAGATGAAGCGGGGCAGCGCGTCGATAATTTTTTGCATACCCACTTAAAGGGTGTGCCTAAAAGCATGGTTTACCGTATCTTGCGAAAAGGTGAGGTAAGGATAAATAAGAAACGGGTCAAACCTGAGTATAAATTGCTCGATGGTGATGTCATCCGTATTCCGCCCGTTCGGCAGGCAGAACGCGATGAGACCCCTATTTCTGCCAGTTTTGGTAAAGTGGCGGCGTTGGCCGAGTGCATTATTTATGAGGATGACTACCTGTTGGTGCTGAATAAACCCTCGGGTACAGCAGTGCATGGTGGCAGTGGCTTGAGCTTCGGCGTGATTGAAGGGCTGCGTGCTTTACGCCCGGAAGCGCGTTTTCTGGAGTTAGTACACCGTCTCGATCGCGATACCTCTGGTGTTTTGCTGGTCGCAAAAAAACGCTCGGCTTTACGTTCTCTGCACGAACAACTGCGACTAAAAGGCATGCAAAAAGACTATCTGGCGCTGGTTCGTGGGCAGTGGCAGTCTCACTGCAAGGTCGTTCAGGCTCCACTGTTAAAGAATATCCTGCAAAGCGGTGAACGCATTGTACGGGTAAACAGCGACGGTAAACCGTCAGAAACGCGCTTTAAAATAGAAGAGCGCTTTGAACACGCGACGCTGGTGCGGGCTAGCCCTGTTACTGGGCGTACGCACCAAATTCGTGTACACGCTCAGTATGCCGGACATCCGATAGCGTTTGATGATCGTTACGGCGATCGCGAATTCGATCAGCAACTGGTAGGCACAGGTCTAAAACGTCTATTCCTGCATGCACAGGCGCTGCGTTTTGAGCATCCGAACACCGGTGAGACACTGAGAGTCGAAGCTCCATTAGATAGCGCACTGCGTCGCTGTCTGCAAGCACTGCGCAAGACAAAAGTATAACCACATATACCTACATATTTTTATCTGTCGGGATAGCCTCTTCATCGGGCTATCCCGATTTACTTTACATCGTCAATTTACATCGTCAGCGGATTTACGCCTTCCTTTTGTAGCATCTGCGTTAGCGCGATCAATGGCAATCCAATGAGCGTATTAGGATCGCGCCCGGATAGTCGTTCAAAGAGAGTAATACCCAATCCTTCGCTTTTAAAGCTACCTGCGCAGTTCCATGGCTGTTCTTTCTCCAGATAACCGCCAATTTCCGCTTCCGTTAGCGTACGGAAATGCACGTCAAATGGCTCAGCAATACTCTGCATTTCCTGAGTTGCACTATTGAAGAGCGCTAAACCCGTAAAGAAGGAAACACACTTTCCGCTGGCCTGCCGTAACTGGTGTGTTGCGTTATCCTTATTATGTGGTTTTCCTGTTATGGCGTTTTCCAGAACGCAAACCTGATCGGAACCGATAATCAGGTGATTGGGGTAGTGCGCGGCCAGTGTTTGCGCTTTGCTTTCAGCAAGACGGATCACGAGATCGACAGCGTTTTCTCCGAGGTGAGGGGTTTCATCGATGTCTGGCGATGCGCAAACAAAGGGGATAGCCAGCTTTTCTAACAAGGATTTGCGGTAAGGTGATGTTGAAGCGAGAACAATCTGCTGCATAATTTTTTGATAAACCGTAGCGTAATGATGAAAGGCATTTTAAACTGTGCGCCGCTCTGGAAGCGAATATTGGTGAAAGGTGGTGCATCACTGCCTTTTTCTTTGACTCTATGTCGTTACGACGTTAATATGCGCGCCCTATGCAAAAGGTAAAATTACCCTTAACCCTTGATGCGGTCCGCACTGCTCAGAAGCGTTTAGATTACGTTGGTATCTATTCAGCTGAACAAGTAGAGCGTGTTGCCGAATCCGTGGTGAGTGTGGATAGTGATGTTCAGGCCTCTTTATCTTTCAATATCGATAATCAGCGTCTGGCTGTGATTGACGGTAACGCTGACGTTACTGTCACTTTGATGTGTCAGCGTTGCGGAAAGCCGTTTGAACATCAAGTCCATGCGACATTCTGTTTCAGCCCGGTCGTCAATGATGAGCAGGCCGAAGCGTTACCGGAAGCGTATGAGCCGATCGGCGTTGATGGTTTTGGCGAAGTCGATCTGCTGGCAATGATTGAAGATGAAATTATTCTGATGTTGCCTATCGCCCCGGTGCATGATTCTGAACACTGTGAAGTGTCCGAAGCGGATATGGTATTTGGTCAACTGCCTGCAGAGGCGGAAAAACCAAATCCATTTGCCGTATTAGCCAGTTTAAAGCATAAGCAATAAGGAGTAAGGTCCATGGCCGTACAACAAAACAAACCTAGCCGTTCCAAACGTGGTATGCGTCGTTCACATGATGCGTTGACTACCGCTTCTGTATCCGTAGATAAAGTTTCTGGCGAAACTCACCTGCGTCACCACATCACTGCGGATGGTTATTACCGCGGTCGCAAGGTCATTGCTAAATAATTCTTGCGAATTATTTGCAAGGCAATACCTTGACACGCCTAACTCTGGCGTTAGATGCGATGGGCGGGGATTTTGGTCCCTGCGTAACAGTGCCTGCTGCATTGCAGGCACTGGCTTCTAATCCAGCTCTCAATTTGTTATTAGTCGGCGATCCTGCTGCGATTACTCCATTACTTGCCAAAGTCGATTCTGATTTACTTTCCCGCTTAGAGATTGTTCCGGCGGAGTCGGTTATTGCTAGTGATGCGAGGCCGTCGCAGGCTATTCGTGCGAGCCGTGGTACTTCAATGCGCATAGCGCTTGAGTTGATTAAAGACGGTAGGGCACAGGCCTGTGTGAGCGCTGGTAATACGGGTGCGCTTATGGGGCTGGCCAAGCTCCTGATTAAGCCACTGGACGGAATTGAGCGACCCGCATTGGTGTCAGTATTACCTCACCAGCAACACGGAAAGACAGTTGTGTTGGATCTGGGGGCGAATGTTGACTGTGACAGCACGATGCTGGTTCAGTTTGCCGTGATGGGCTCAGTGATGGCAGAAGAAGTGCTGGGACTGACAAATCCTCGTGTCGCGTTGTTGAATATCGGTGAAGAAGAAAGCAAAGGGCTGAGCACTATCCGTGAAGCAGCGGCACAGTTAAAAGAGGCACCATCAATAAATTATATCGGTTATCTGGAAGGCAACGATCTGCTGACTGGAAAAACGGATGTGATGGTCTGTGACGGCTTTGTGGGCAATGTCACCCTGAAAACGGTGGAAGGCGTGGTAAGGATGTTCCTGTCACTGCTGAAATCTCCTGCTTCAGGGCCTGGGCAAAAACAAAAGCAATCCTGGTGGTTGAAGTGGCTAGGGCGTTTGTTACAAAAACGCTTATCAAAGCGTTTCGGTCACTTGAATCCCGATCAATATAATGGCGCATGCCTGCTAGGGTTACGGGGAACTGTAATCAAAAGCCATGGTGCAGCAAACCAGAGAGCGTTTGCGGTTGCTATTGAACAGGCAATGCAGACGGTACGGCGGCAGCTTCCTGAGCGGATTGCCGCCCGTCTAGAAGCGGTATTACCCAAGAGTGATTAAGCGTACATGTATACAAAAATAATCGGAACGGGCAGCTACCTGCCTGAAGAAATCAGGACGAACGCTGATTTAGAAAAGAGGGTGGAAACAACGGACGAATGGATCGTCACACGTACTGGAATCCGTGAGCGCCGTATTGCTGCGCCGGATGAAAACGTGGCGACCATGGGATACCGTGCCGCGCAAAAAGCGCTGGAAATGGCGAATGTCGATCCTTCTGAGGTCGGTCTTTTGATTGTTGCTACAACATCATCAAGCCATGCTTTCCCTAGCTCAGCCTGTCAGGTTCAGCAACTGCTAGGGATCAAAGATACGATTGCCTTCGATCTGGCCGCTGCGTGTGCCGGATTTACCTACGCGCTGAGTGTTGCCGATCAATATGTTAAAAATGGTGCGGTGAAGTACGCACTGGTGATCGGTTCTGATACGTTGTCTCGTACATTGGATCCTGAGGATCGCGGCACGCTGATTCTGTTCGGTGATGGTGCGGGAGCTGTCCTGTTAACGCCGTCAGAGCAACCGGGTATTCTTTCTACCCATCTTCATGCCGATGGCCGTTATGGCGAATTGCTAACGTTGCCACATCAGGATCGTAATCATACGGATACGCCTGCTTACCTTACGATGGCGGGTAATGAAGTCTTTAAAGTGGCAGTAACTGAACTGGCACATATCGTTGAAGAAACGCTGCAAGCGGCTCAACTGGATAAAAGTGAATTAGACTGGCTGGTGCCTCACCAAGCTAACCTGCGCATCATTAGCGCCACGGCGAAAAAGCTGGGTATGGGGATGGACAAGGTGGTTGTGACGCTGGATCGTCACGGTAATACCTCCGCAGCTTCTGTGCCTTCAGCGCTTGATGAAGCGGTGCGTGATGGGCGTATTAAACCAGGGCAATTAGTGTTGCTTGAAGCCTTCGGTGGTGGTTTTACGTGGGGTTCCGCGCTGGTTCGTTTTTAATTAAACAGGATTGTGATATGACGCAATTTGCAATGGTGTTCCCAGGTCAGGGATCGCAGACGGTAGGGATGTTGGCTGAACTTGCTGCAGAATACCCGATCGTCACTGAAACGTTTGCTCAGGCTTCTGAAGCGTTAGGTTATGATTTGTGGCAGCTTACCCAGCAAGGGCCTGCTGAAGAGTTGAATAAAACCTGGCAGACGCAGCCTGCGTTACTGACCGCTTCTGTTGCTATCTGGCGCGTTTGGCAGCAGCAGGGCGGCAAAACACCTGCGCTGATGTCTGGTCATAGCCTTGGTGAGTATTCGGCATTGGTTTGTGCGGGTGTTCTGGATTTCCAACAGGCTGTTCGTCTGGTTGAATTGCGTGGCAAACTAATGCAGGAAGCGGTGCCGGAAGGTACGGGTGCGATGTATGCCATTATCGGGCTTGATAACGATGCCATTGCTAAAGCGTGTGAAGAATCCGCGCAGGGGCAGGTGGTTTCTCCGGTAAACTTCAATTCACCGGGTCAGGTGGTGATCGCGGGCAATAAAGACGCCGTTGAGCGTGCGGGTGCTGCGTGTAAAGCGGCGGGTGCGAAGCGTGCGCTGCCGCTGCCTGTCAGCGTACCGTCACACTGTGCGCTGATGGAGCCAGCAGCAAAGAAACTCGCTGTCGCGCTGGAATCCGTGACGTTTAATTCACCGGTCATCCCTGTTGTGAATAATGTTGATGCTCGCATCGAAACCACGCCGGAAGCCATTCGCGATGCGTTGGTGCGTCAGCTTCATTGCCCAGTGCGCTGGACTGACTGTGTTGAATTTATGGCTTCTCAGGGCATTGAGTCGCTGCTAGAAGTCGGGCCGGGTAAAGTATTGACTGGCTTAACCAAACGAATCGTCGATACCCTGACAGCAGCTGCGGTGAACGATCCTGCTTCTCTATCAGCGGCGATTGAGAAATAAGAACGGAGAAGACAATGAGTTTTGAGGGGAAAATTGCACTGGTTACCGGTGCAAGCCGTGGTATTGGGCGTGCCATCGCCGAGACGTTGGTTGCCCGCGGGGCAAAAGTCATTGGTACCGCAACCAGCGAAAAAGGTGCTGAAGCCATTAGCGGCTGGCTGGGTGAGAACGGTAAAGGTTATATGCTGAATGTTGCTGATGCAGCATCAGTAGAAAGCGTATTAGCAGAAATTCGCGCAGAATTCGGGGAAATTGATATTCTTATCAATAATGCGGGTATCACCCGTGATAATCTGCTGATGCGTATGAAAGATGATGAGTGGCACGATATTCTGGATACCAATTTAACGTCGGTATTCCGCATGTCTAAAGCAGTGATGCGTGCCATGATGAAGAAACGTTTTGGCCGGATCATTACCATCGGTTCCGTTGTGGGAACGATGGGCAATGCAGGACAAGCTAACTACGCGGCAGCGAAGGCGGGACTGATTGGCTTCAGTAAATCCCTCGCGCGTGAAGTGGCTTCTCGTGGTATTACGGTCAACGTCGTCGCGCCTGGTTTTATCGAAACAGATATGACTCAGGCATTGACAGAAGAACAGCGAGCAGGCATTTTGACGTCGGTTCCAGCTAACCGACTTGGTGATGCTAAAGAAATCGCCAGTGCTGTTGTATTTTTAGCCTCTGATGAAGCTGCTTACATTACTGGCGAAACATTGCATGTCAATGGCGGCATGTATATGATCTAAAAAGCTCGAAAATTATTTGCATTATTTGCGGTGATAACCGCAAAATAGCACAAAATCGTGGTTCAACCAGCCGAGATTTTGTTGCATCTTTTCAAACATTTTATACACTACGAAAACCATCGCGAAAGCGAGTTTTGATAGGAAATTTAAGAGTATGAGCACTATCGAAGAACGCGTTAAGAAAATCATCGTTGAACAGCTTGGTGTTAAGCAGGAAGAAGTCGTAAACAATGCTTCTTTCGTTGACGACCTCGGCGCTGATTCTCTTGACACTGTTGAGCTGGTAATGGCTCTGGAAGAAGAATTTGATACTGAGATTCCAGACGAAGAAGCTGAAAAAATCACGACTGTTCAGGCAGCCATTGATTTCATTCAGGCTAACCAGCAGTAAGCGAACATATCTAGGCGGTCATTCGACCGCCTAAGTTTTTTTGTCCCGCAGTGTCTTTTTTTCCCTCCCTGGAGGATAAGCGTGTCTAAGCGTCGAGTAGTTGTGACCGGACTGGGCATGTTATCTCCTGTCGGCAATACAGTTGAGTCTACCTGGAGTGCTCTTCTTGCCGGTCAGAGTGGTATCAGCCTGATCGACCATTTCGATACTAGTGCCTACGCAACGCGTTTTGCTGGCTTAGTAAAGGATTTTAATTCTGAGGAATTCATTTCGCGTAAAGAAGCTCGCAAAATGGATGCCTTTATTCAATACGGTGTTGCTGCTGGCGTTCAGGCCATGCAGGATTCCGGTTTGGAAATCACGGAAGAGAACGCCCCGCGTATCGGTGCGGCTATTGGTTCCGGCATCGGCGGTCTGGGTCTTATTGAAGAGAACCACACTGCACTGGTGAACGGTGGCCCGCGTAAAATCAGCCCGTTCTTCGTGCCGTCAACCATCGTCAATATGGTGGCTGGACATCTTACCATCATGTACGGACTGCGTGGCCCGAGCATCTCTATCGCTACGGCCTGTACGTCAGGCGTGCACAATATTGGTCAGGCCGCTCGCATTATTGCTTACAACGATGCGGATGTGATGTTGGCTGGTGGTGCAGAAAAAGCCAGTACGCCATTGGGCGTCGGTGGATTCGGTGCCGCTCGTGCGTTGTCTACGCGCAATGACAATCCTCAGGCGGCAAGCCGTCCGTGGGATAAAGACCGTGATGGTTTTGTACTGGGTGACGGTGCTGGCCTCATGGTGCTGGAAGAGTATGAACACGCGAAAAAGCGCGGTGCGAAAATCTATGCAGAAATTGTTGGATTTGGCATGAGCAGCGACGCGTATCATATGACGTCTCCGCCTGAGAACGGTTCTGGGGCTGCGCTGGCGATGGAAAACGCGCTGCGTGACGCGGGTCTGGCAACGAGCCAGATCGGTTATATCAACGCGCATGGCACCTCTACGCCTGCGGGTGATAAAGCTGAAACGCAGGCAGTGAAATCCGTATTTGGTGCAGACGCTAGCCGTGTGATGGTGAGCTCGACAAAATCCATGACGGGTCACTTGCTCGGTGCGGCAGGTGCGGTAGAGTCTATTTTCAGTATTCTTGCTCTGCGCGATCAGGCTGTACCGCCAACGCTCAATCTGGACAATCCAGATGAAGGCTGCGATCTGGATTTCGTACCGCATGAGGCACGTCAGGTCAGTAACCTAGAATACGTACTCTGCAACTCTTTCGGCTTCGGTGGAACCAACGGTTCTCTGATCTTCCGTAAAGTTTGATTGCGATAGCGTTTTTAAAAAACCCGGTCTCCGGGTTTTTTTTTTGCCTGCATAAAATCAGACACACCTGCTTGTCTGCAACGCCGCTTTGCTGGCAAGCTGACGACGATGAATGATGCGGAGCTTATATGCTGTGGATTAATGGCCAGTTACAGGAACAGCTTTCGGTACTCGATCGGGGTACACAGTACGGTGACGGTTGTTTTACGACAGCCAGAGTATGCGATGGCGAGATTGTCTGGCTTGATCGACACGTCGCGCGTCTGCAACAGGCCGCTACGCGCTTATTATTTCCGACGCTTGATTGGGAAAGTCTGCTCGCTGAAATGAAACAGGCAGCACTGGGACGAGCTGACGGCGTAGTGAAAGTGATGCTCACGCGGGGTGTCGGTGGGCGTGGATATAGTGCCCAAGGCTGCACGCAGCCAACCCGAGTCGTCATGCAGGTCAGCTATCCTGCGCACTATGCCGGCTGGCGTGAGCAGGGTATTAGCCTGAATCTCAGCCCGGTGGCGCTAGCTAAAAATCCGTTGCTGGCGGGAATAAAGCATCTGAATCGGCTCGAACAAGTGCTGATCCGCGCGCATCTTGACCAGACCTCAGCCGATGAGACCCTCGTGCTTGACACCTCGGGTGCGCTAGTGGAATGCTGTGCCGCGAATTTATTCTGGCGTAAAGGGCTCCGGGTCTATACGCCGGATTTATCCGAGTCAGGAGTGGAGGGTGTTGCTCGACAGCATATTATTGCCTTGCTGGCAGATTCTGATTTCGAGCTACAGATCGTCAGCGAACCCTTGATTGCACTGTCCGATGCGGATGAAGTGCTGGTTTGTAATGCATTAATGCCGATCGTCCCTGTGAACCAGGCGCACATCTGGCGTTATCACTCCCGAGAGCTTTATCAATTCCTAAGTCCTGACTGCTAGTAGATGGTTGATTTATGAAGAAAAAGAAAATTAGTTTGCTGATTATCACTGCCGTTGTGCTGATATTACTGGTCGCATGGCAGAAAATGCAGCGTTTTGCTGATTCTCCATTGGCTATCGAAAAGGAAACTATCTTTACGCTTCCGGCTGGTACGGGAAGAGAAGGGCTGGAAACGCTGCTTCTCGATCAGAAAATTACTACTGATGACACATTTTTTCCGTGGCTGCTGCGTTTTGAACCTGAATTGGCAAAATTCAAAGCAGGTACGTATCGCTTGACGTCGGGCATGACCGTGCGCGAGATGCTGGCGCTGCTGTCCAGCGGAAAAGAAGCGCAATTTTCCATCCGTTTTGTCGAAGGTTCACGTTTGAAAGAGTGGCTGGTCACGCTGCAACAAGCACCTTATATCAAGCATTCACTGGCCGATAAAACCGAACAAGACATCGCCACCCAGTTGGAAATCAAAGATAAGTCGAACCCGGAAGGCTGGTTTTATCCTGATACGTATTCATACACGGCAGGTACGAGCGATATTGCCCTGTTGCAGCGTGCGCATCAGCGCATGAAAAAAACGGTGGATGAGGTCTGGAAAGGGCGCGAAGAAGGATTGCCGTATAAGACATCGGACGAATTACTGACGATGGCGTCAATCATTGAAAAAGAAACGGCGATCAATGAAGAACGTACTCAGGTCGCCTCCGTTTTTGTCAATCGCTTACGGCTTGGTATGCGCTTGCAGACTGACCCCACGGTGATTTATGGCATGGGTGATGACTATAAAGGCGTGATAACCCGTAAAGCATTAGACACGCCGACGCCTTACAATACTTATGTCATTTTCGGCCTGCCGCCGACGCCCATCGCGATGCC
Organism: Pectobacterium aquaticum; assembly: GCF_003382565.3. Taxonomy (NCBI): domain Bacteria; kingdom Pseudomonadati; phylum Pseudomonadota; class Gammaproteobacteria; order Enterobacterales; family Pectobacteriaceae; genus Pectobacterium; species Pectobacterium aquaticum. The sequence goes on along the minus strand of NZ_CP086253.1, from coordinate 2,588,046 downwards.
GGGGAAAGCCTCATTGGATGCGGCTGCGCACCCAGCCAAAACGTCATACCTGTATTTTGTGGCGGATGGAAAAGGCGGACACAGTTTTACCACTAACCTTGCAGACCATAATCGTGCTGTAAGGGTATACCGCTCAGCGTTAAAGGAACGGGATGAACAGTAAATTTATCGTCATTGAAGGATTGGAAGGTGCAGGGAAGACCACCGCACGCAATATTGTCGTGGAAACGCTGCGCTCACATGGTGTGAAAGACGTGGTGTTCACACGAGAGCCCGGTGGCACGCCGTTGGCGGAGAAGCTGCGAGAACTCATCAAGCAAGGTATGGCCGATGAGAAGGTCACTGACAAAGCGGAAGTCCTGATGTTATACGCGGCCAGGGTTCAACTGGTGGATAATGTCATCAAACCGGCGCTGGCGAATGGAAACTGGGTCATCGGCGATCGGCACGATCTCTCTTCACAGGCTTATCAGGGCGGTGGACGCGGGATCGACCAGCAACTGCTGCGCTCACTGCGCGATACTGTGCTCGGTGATTTTCGCCCTGACCTGACGCTCTATCTTGATTTACCGCCAGCCATTGGCTTACAACGCGCGCGTCAGAGAGGCGAGTTAGATCGGATTGAGCAAGAGTCACTGGCTTTCTTTGATCGCACCCGTTCCCGCTATCAGGAACTGGCGGCGGAGGATGGCAGCATCCTGACGATCGATGCCTCACAGCCTATTGATGCCGTTAGTGCGGATATTCAGGCGACGTTACAGCAATGGTTGCAGCAACAAGGGTTGCAGCCTGTTGTGCAGGAGCAGGGCTGATGGAGTGGTATCCGTGGCTGAATGCATCCTATCGGCAGCTTATCGGCCAATACCAGGCGGGCAGGGGGCATCATGCGCTGTTGCTGCATGCGCTGCCGGGCATGGGCGATGAGTCGCTGATTTATGCGCTGAGCCGCTGGCTGATCTGCCAGCGGCCTGATGGGATGAAAAGCTGCGGCCAGTGTCACTCTTGTAACCTGATGACCGCAGGAACGCACCCAGATTGGCATGTGCTGAGCCCGGAGAAAGGCAAGCAAAGCCTGGGTGTCGATCCGGTGCGTGACGTCGTGGAAAAAGTGTATCAACACTCCCGACAAGGCGGAGCAAAAGTGATCTGGCTGGCTGCCGCTGAGCAACTGACAGAAGCTGCTGCGAACGCACTGCTGAAAACGCTGGAAGAACCGCCGCAGAATACCTTCTTTTTATTTGGTTGCCGTGAACCAGCCCGGCTATTGGCCACTTTGCGCAGCCGTTGTTTGTATCACTATCTGGATGTCCCTAGTGAGACGCAGAGCGTGCTGTGGCTGAATGCTCGCCACCGCCATGACAGCAAGGCATTGCGCACGGCATTGAGATTGCAATCGGGTGCGCCGCTAGCCGCCGAGGCGTTATTGCAGCCAGAGCGTTGGAAACAGCGTAGCGCGCTGTGTCAGGCATTCTCTGCTGCGCTGGCTTCGCGAGATCAGCTCTCGTTGATACCGCAGCTAAATCATGACGATGCTGATGTTCGTATTCACTGGGTGGCCGCGCTACTGCTGGATGCCATGAAATGGCAGCAGGGGGCAAGTGAGCATTGGGTGAATCAGGATCAGATCGAATTGGTTGAGCGTCTGGCGCGTGAACCTTCCGCACATTTGCAGTATGAACTGCAACAGTGGCTGGCTTGTCGGCAAAAATTGCTGACCGTCACGGGTGTGAACCGAGAACTGCTGCTGACGGAACGCCTGCTTGATGGAGAGCGCACGCTTGCTTCATCGGTTAAGCGCGACAGCCATCCTTTTTCTGTTTAATTACTATCGAGTAAATATCATGTTGTTAGTGGATTCCCACTGTCATCTTGACGGTTTGGATTATGAGTCATTGCATAAAGACGTCTCCGACGTGCTGGATAAAGCGAAAAGCCGTGATGTCGGTTTCCTTCTGGCGGTGGCGACAACGCTGCCTGGCTATCGTGCCATGGTGGAGTTAATCGGCGAGCGCGATAACGTGGCCTTTTCCTGCGGCGTTCATCCGCTCAATCAGGAAGCCCCTTATGATTATGCCGAGCTGCGTGAGCTAGCAAGCGCCAGCCGTGTGGTGGCAATGGGGGAAACGGGTCTGGACTATTTCTATCAGCAGGAGACGAAAGCCCAGCAGCAAGCGTCGTTTCGCGAACACATTCGTATAGGCAATGACCTGAACAAACCGGTCATCGTGCATACGCGTGCTGCCCGTGAAGATACGTTGGCCATTCTCCGTGATGAACAGGCGGAGAAATGCAGCGGCGTTCTGCACTGTTTTACGGAAGATTTGATCACGGCAAAAGCGCTGCTGGACATGGGGTTCTATATCTCGTTTTCTGGGATCGTCACGTTCCGCAATGCAGAAGAACTGCGTGACGTCGCGCGTTACGTGCCGCTGGATCGGATGCTGATTGAGACGGATTCCCCTTGGCTCGCGCCGGTTCCGTTCCGAGGTCAGGAAAACCAGCCCGCATACGTACGCGATGTAGCAGAATATCTTGCTGTACTGAAAGGCACATCGTTGGAAACCCTCGCTGCCGCCACGACAGAAAATTTCTCCCATCTGTTTCACATCGACCCGGTTCGGTTGACCGCCGCGCAATAGTGGCTGAAAATAGCCGAGTTTTTTTTATCCGTGTAATTAATAGCGCTTCATCATCCCCTTGATTAGGTTTTTCCTCTTCAGGGGGACGTGTTTTTTAGCGATATATCACAAGAAAGTGCAATATCTGTTCGATCTCAGCCTTTTGGCTTGTGGAAACGTGATAGCAATCAAACATTGTGAACGCTATTTATTTTACTCTGCGTAAAAATTAAAGGGGGCTAAGACACCCCAACTCGCAAAGGCCGTCCTCCCCGTCTTTGCTTATATGAAGTATCAGAAGTAAAAGCACTATTACTCAGGAGCACACTCAATTATGTTCAAGAATGCATTCGCAAACCTGCAAAAAGTAGGTAAGTCGCTAATGCTGCCCGTATCCGTACTCCCTATAGCAGGTATCCTGCTGGGTGTCGGTTCGGCCAATTTTAGCTGGTTGCCTGGAATTGTCTCCAGCGTCATGGCACAGGCCGGTGACTCGGTGTTTGCCAACATGCCGTTGATTTTTGCTATTGGTGTTGCCCTGGGCTTCACTAATAACGACGGTGTTTCCGCACTGGCGGCGGTGGTGGCTTATGGCATCATGGTTAAGACCATGGCTGCGATTGCGCCGCTGGTTCTTAATCTACCGGCTGCCGAGATCACGGCGAAGCATCTGGCAGATACCGGTGTGCTGGGCGGGATCATTGCCGGTGCGATTGCCGCGTATATGTTTAACCGTTTCTACCGCATTCAGTTGCCTGAGTATCTGGGCTTCTTTGCCGGTAAACGCTTTGTGCCGATTATTTCCGGTCTGACGGCAATCATTACCGGTGCTGTGCTGTCTTTCATCTGGCCACCGGTCGGTAGCGCTATCCAAACGTTTTCACATTGGGCAGCGAATGAGAACCCGATGCTGGCATTCGGTATCTATGGGATCGTTGAACGTTCTCTGGTCCCGTTTGGTCTGCACCATATCTGGAACGTCCCTTTCCAAATGCAGGTGGGTGAGTTCACCAATGCGGCGGGTCAGGTTTTCCACGGCGATATCCCTCGTTACATTGCAGGTGACCCGACTGCGGGTAAACTGTCCGGCGGTTTCCTGTTTAAAATGTACGGCTTGCCAGCTGCGGCCATTGCTATTTGGCACTCTGCTAAACCAGAAAACCGCGCGAAAGTGGGCGGCATCATGATCTCTGCGGCGCTGACCTCGTTCCTGACGGGTATCACCGAGCCAATTGAGTTCTCCTTCATGTTCGTTGCGCCGATTCTGTATGTGATCCATGCGATTCTGGCGGGTCTGGCATTCCCAATCTGTATCCTGTTGGGCATGCGTGATGGCACAAGCTTCTCTCACGGTCTGATCGACTTTGTGGTACTGAGCGGCAACGGTAGCAACCTGTGGCTGTTCCCGATTGTGGGTCTGTGCTATGCGCTGATTTACTACACCATTTTCCGCGTTCTGATTGCCAAACTGAATCTGAAAACGCCGGGCCGTGAAGATAGCGCCTCTGAGCAAACCTCACAGGACAGCACTGAAATGGCTGCCGCACTGGTTAGCGCGTTTGGTGGTAAAGAAAACATCACTAACCTAGATGCGTGCATCACCCGTCTGCGCGTTAGCGTAGGCGATGTGGCTAAAGTTGATCAGGCTGGCCTGAAAAAACTGGGCGCAGCAGGTGTGGTTGTGGCAGGTTCCGGTGTTCAGGCCATTTTCGGTACCAAATCCGATAACCTGAAAACCGACATGGACGACTACATCCGTAACCACTGATGTGTTGTTGGGGAGTGGTAAAAAGGGGCGAAAGCCCCTTTTTTATGGACACAACAAATGCACATTTTCCATTATAAGGCTGGTGTGCCGATCATTTCCCTGCGTGTCGTATTTTGACCACCCGCACCAGAAATAGACGAAGAAGGTTGAAAGAAATGGAATATGTCACTCATACTGCCTAGATGACGTCGTTCAACGCCAGCTTTAACAAGGAAATCAATCATGGCTGAAGAAACCATCTTTAGTAAAATCATCCGCCGGGAAATTCCTGCCGATATCGTGTATCAGGATGAACTGGTCACCGCCTTCCGTGACATTGCGCCTCGCACGCCAACCCATATCCTGATTATCCCGAATGTCTTGATCCCTACCGTTAACGACACGGCTCCCGAGCATGAAGCTGCGCTGGGACGTATGGTGACGGTCGCGGGTAAAATTGCGCAGCAGGAAGGCATTGCAGAAGATGGCTATCGCCTGATCATTAACTGCAACCGACACGGCGGGCAGGAGGTTTATCATATCCACATGCATCTGTTGGGTGGCCGCGCATTAGGGCCTTTGCTGGCGAACGAGATCTGATAGAACGAGATCTTACAGAACCTGGTTCGATAGTCATGGGTAGACTGTCGTGCGAGAAAACCATCATGCGAGAACATCATGCGTAACCCGATGTTTTTTCTGTCCGCGTGTTTGATGGTTGGGCTGCTGGTGGGTTGTAGTGCGCCAAAAGTGCTGACCATCAATGAGCGGCAAACGCTGGTATTGGATGCACCTGTGTTATCGGCCGAGATTACCGCGGGGAACCCGTCGCTGGATTCAGAAAATGGCCGACTGCGTGCGTCTTCCGTCGTCAGCAACGACGCCTCACAGGCGGTGACCGTGCATTACCGTTTCTATTGGTATGACGAAAACGGGCTGGATGTACTGCCTTTTGAAGAGGTGCAGTCCATTGAAATCCCGCCACAGACGGAAATGACGGTTTTTTCAACGCGCAGCAGTCCTACTGCGCGTCAGGTCCGTCTTCATCTGTTTTTGTAATGCTGTGCAGAGAGAGAAAATATGAAAAAGTATCTAGGGGTGATACTGGCGGCATTGGTCCTGACAGGCTGCCCCAGTCGTCCGCCGGAACCGACCGAACCACCTGCGACGATTGAGCCCGTTGAGCCTCAAGTGCCGACCACGCCAACGCCGCCGCCGGGGGAATCCGTACCACAACCGCCAAAAATTCAGACGTTGAACTGGGAAGCCAGCATTAATCCGCTGGTGGCGCAAATGCTGAAAGCTGATGGCGTCACGCCGGGCAGCATCTTGCTGGTGGATAGTGTGAAAAATAACACCAATGGTTCACTGCCGATCGCGAAAGCGACGGGCGCGTTGTACAGCGCGTTATCTTCCGGTAAGGCGTTTACGCTGGTGCCGCGTGAGCAACTGGCCGCTGCAAAACAAACGCTGGGCCTGTCGGTTGACGACAGCTTAGGATCGCGCAGCAAGGCGATTGGTCTGGCGCGCTATGTCAGCGCGCAGTATGTGCTGTACAGCGACGTCAGTGGTGATGTGAAATCGCCGCAGCTCGACATGCAACTGATGCTGGTGCAGACCGGTGAAATTGTGTGGTCAGGCAATGGCGCCGTTCAGCATTAAGCAGGCAGGCATCCACCAGCAGCTGACTGCGACGATCCAGAAATATTTCCCAACTGTGGAGATGGCGGATATTCGCTTTGAACTGGTTGGTGGGTTGAGTAGTAAAAGCTGGCGTATCCGTGGGCCGGACATCGAATGGCTTGCGCGTCGGCAGTCGCCAACCGAGCGGAAAATGGGCGTCGATCGCCAGCGCGAATTCGCCTTGCTGCGGCAGATGTCGGCGATAGGTCTCGCACCACGGCCGCGACTGTGGCGTGACGACTGGCTGATTGTTGAGTGGGTGCCGGGGCGCATTGCCACCTCTGATGAGTTCCTGATGATGCTGGCTAATGGCGAAGTGGCGCGAATATTGTCTCAGCTTCATCGCCAGCCGCGTAGCGGCCATTCTATCGATCTCAAAGTGCTATTCGCGCAGCACTGGCAGTTGATGGATCCGCGCCGCCGTTCGCCCGCGTTGTTGCGTGCCCACCATTACTTTCAGCGTGCGGCGCTACCCACGCCTTTGGCGTTGGCACCTCTCCACCTCGATGTGCATGCTGAAAACCTGCTGATTACTCCACAAGAAACGATACTGATTGATTGGGAATATGCCTCAGATGGCGATATTGCCTTTGAACTGGCGTTTATTGTGCGAGCCAGCCAGATGGAAAGCCAGGCGCAAACGCATTTTCTACAGAGCTACCAGCGACATCGGCGAGGGTTTTCCGTGAGCCGCCTCCAGCAACAGATGATGCAGTGGTTCCCCTGGGTCGATTATCTGGTATTGATGTGGCTTGAGGTTCGCTGGCAGCAAACGAAGAACCCCGAGTTTTTAGCGGACATTCCCGCGCTATATCATCGGCTACAGTTAGGTCATCGGCTATAGTCAGGCTTTTTGTGGTAAAGATCATTTCATTAAGCAGTACACTCTTAAGAATGAGGTTTTTGTGGGTCCGGTAATGTTAGACGTTGCCAGCTATGAGCTGGATGCAGAAGATCGTGAAGTGCTGGAACATCCGCTGGTTGGCGGCGTGATTCTGTTTACCCGTAATTTTCATGACGCGGCGCAGTTGCGCGAACTGGTGCGTCAAATCCGCGCGGCGTCGCGCGAGCGCCTTGTGGTGTCCGTGGATCAAGAAGGTGGGCGCGTTCAGCGTTTTCGTGACGGATTTACTCGTCTGCCTGCCGCGCAGGCATTCGCGGCATTAAATAGCGAATCAGAAGCCCTGCGTTTGGCGGAAGAAGGCGGCTGGCTGATGGCGGCAGAAATGATCGCGATGGATATCGATATTAGCTTTGCGCCGGTGCTGGATATCGGCCACCAGAGCGCGGCGATTGGTGAGCGTTCATTCCATGCCAATCCAGAGACGGCACTGGCCGTAGCGCAAAGCTTTATTCGCGGCATGCATTGCGCGGGTATGAAGGTCACGGGTAAGCACTTCCCCGGCCACGGTGCGGTCAGCGCCGATTCACATAAAGAAACCCCGCGCGATCCGCGTCCGCTTGCGGAGATTCGCGCACACGACATGCTGATTTTTAAAGAACTGATCCAGCGCCAGCAGTTGGATGCGATCATGCCTGCCCACGTGATTTACACAGAGGCCGATCCGCGTCCTGCCAGTGGTTCGTCCTATTGGCTCAAAACGGTGCTGCGTGAAGAGCTGGGTTTTGATGGCATCATTTTCTCTGACGATCTCTCGATGGAAGGTGCCGCCGTGATGGGCAGCTATCCCGAGCGGGCTCAGGCGGCGTTGCAGGCAGGATGTGACATGATTCTGGTCTGTAACCATCGTGAAGGGGCGGTCAGCGTGCTGGATAACCTGTCCCCGGTCAAAGCGGAACAACCGACGCGCTTATATCATCAGGGTTCGTTTTCTCGTCGGGAACTGCTGGATTCGCCACGCTGGAAGCAGGCTAATCAGGCGCTCACATTGCTCAGCGAGCGCTGGCAAGCGCATATACACTAAATAATTCGAGTTGCGTGAAGGCGGCAACTGCGCGAATCCCCAGGAGCTTACTTAGGTAAGTGACTGGGGTGAGTAAGGGAAGCCAACGCACAAGCAGCTTGAAGTATGACGGGCATAAAAATGGCGAGAAATAGGCAACTTAGTCTGCGGTGAGGATGAAAGATGATTATCTATTTACACGGTTTTGACTCGACCAGCCCCGGCAACCATGAAAAGGTCCTGCAGCTTCAGTTTATTGATGAAGATGTACGGCTGATTAGCTACAGCACGTTGCATCCGCGTCATGATATGCAACATCTGCTCAAGCAGGTGGATAAGACGATTCAGCAGTCTGATGACGATCGTCCGCTGATTTGTGGCGTGGGGTTGGGGGGATTCTGGGCCGAACGTGTCGGTTTCCTGTGTGATATACGACAAGTTATCGTTAATCCTAACCTTTTCCCGCAGGAAAACATGAGCGGGAAAATTGATCGCCCAGAAGAGTATCTGGATATTGCCACGAAGTGCGTGGCGAACTTTCGTGAAAAGAACCGCGATCGCTGTATGGTGATGCTCTCTCGTCAGGATGAAATGCTCGACAGCCAGCGTAGCGCGCAGACGTTGGGAACGTATTACGAGATCGTTTGGGACGATATTCAGACGCATAAATTCAAAAGCATCTCCCCCCATTTACAGCGGATAAAAGCCTTCAAAACGCTCGGTTAACCCTGCATTAGCGATGAGCGATTAATGGCTGCTGTCGTTCCTTCTGATGCCCTTGTTTGATAGGGGATCAGGAGGCATGACGCAATTTATTTACTTTTCTTAGTTCATCCAACGGCGCATTTGCGCACGATTCAGCATTTTCTCTTCCCACCGACTTTCGCTAATCCACTGAAATAAAGATGGAATTTTCTCGCTAAAAACCTACGTAGCAAAATAAATTGATATATATCAATTTTGGTATGACCAAATAACCTAGCGTGCTATTCTTGCAGCAGATATCAGGCTTAACTTACGCGAACCCTATGTTATATAAGGATATTATTTTTTACTCTTTATTAACGATTGGTTCACATTTTAGGGGGTCATTTTGACATCACCAACCAAAAAAATTGTCATTGTCGGCGGGGGAGCTGGCGGACTTGAACTCGCAACGAGTTTGGGCCACAAGTTAGGACGCAAGAAAAAAGCGGAGATCACGCTGGTGGATCGCAACCACAGCCACCTGTGGAAACCGCTGCTGCATGAAGTGGCAACCGGCTCGCTGGACGACGATATGGATGCGCTGAGCTATCTGGCCCACGCTCGCAACCACTATTTCCAGTTCCAATTGGGCATGCTGACGGACATCGATCGTGAGCAGCAGCAGATTCAACTGGCTGAAGTGTGTGACGAGCAAGGTGATGTACTGGTTGCGGCGCGCCGTATCCCGTATGACATTTTGGTGGTGGCATTAGGCAGTGCCTCCAATGACTTCGGCACGCCGGGCGTGAAAGATCACTGTATTTTCCTGGATAACCCGAAACAAGCCCGTCGTTTCCATAATGAAATGCTGAATTTGTTCCTGAAATTCACGGCAAATCAGGAAGAAAAAGAGCGCGTGAACATCGCGATTGTGGGCGGTGGTGCGACAGGGGTCGAGTTGTCTGCGGAATTGCATAACGCGGTGAAACAGCTGCACAGCTATGGCTTTGACGGGCTGGATAACCAAACGCTGAATGTGACACTGGTGGAAGCGGGCGAACGTATTCTGCCTGCACTGCCGCCGCGTATTTCAGCGGCTGCGCATCAGGAGTTGAACAACATTGGCGTCCGTGTGCTGACGAAAACCATGGTGACCAGCGCAGAACGTGGCGGTCTGAATACCAAGGACGGTGAATTTATTGAAGCCGATCTGATGGTTTGGGCGGCAGGTATCAAGGCACCGGATGCGATGAAAGAGATTGCAGGTTTGGAAACGAACCGGATTAACCAACTGGTGGTTGAGCCGACGTTGCAGACGACGCGCGATCCCAACATTTTCGCCATTGGCGACTGCGCCTCCTGCCCGCAGGAAGGCGGTGGTTTTGTTCCACCACGTGCGCAGGCGGCTCACCAGATGGCATCACGCTGTCACAGCAATATCATCGCGTTGTTGAACGGACAAACGCTGAAACCTTACGTCTATAAAGATCACGGTTCGCTGGTTTCACTGTCTAAATTCAGTACGGTTGGCAGTCTGATGGGGAACCTGATGCGGGGCTCCGTCATGGTAGAAGGGCGGATTGCACGTTTCGTGTATATCTCCCTCTATCGCATGCACCAGGTTGCTCTGCATGGCTATGTCAAAACTGGCTTGATGATGCTGGTCGGTGGGATCAACCGGGTGATTCGCCCGCGTCTGAAGCTGCATTAATCCATCGTAACTGACCGCTTTCTGATACGGGCATGAACGCAATGTCATGCCCGTATTCTTTTCTGTCAGCGGCTATCTTATTCTTCCTCAGTGATCCTCTCTTTCCGTCGATCTACTCACAACCCCCTGTTTCTGAGCCGTAGCGTTATTGGCTACTTCGCTGATATGGCAGTATAAAATATCGTCCTATTACCAATTCCAGTTAAGATAATTCCCAAATGACGGTTTTATGTTACGAATCTGACAGTTTTGGTTAATTAGTCTTATTGCGAGAGTGTGAAACATTGTGCAGACTTTCCACTGTTTACAGATGGCGTAGCACGCACGCCGAAAATTCTGAATGCTGATATTCAGAAGGAACCATCGGATTCATCGCGTTAAACGCGAGCTGGCGTAAAACAATGTTTTGTCAGGAATGTTTCGTCAGGATTGCAGGTGGGGAATGCGTGAGAATAGATTCGGGAGGTATCCTGTGAACAAATCCATGTTAGCGGGTGTAGGTATTGGTGTGGCTGCGGCATTGGGTGTGGCAGCGGTGGCGAGTATGGAAGTTTTTTCCTCTAAACCCCAGTTTGCACAGGTGCTAACAGCAACACCCATTAAAGAAACGGTCAAAACGCCTCGTCAAGAATGCCGTAATGTCAATGTGACTCACCGTCGTCCGGTACAGGATGAAAACCAGATTGCTGGTTCGGTGCTGGGTGCCGTAGCGGGGGGGGTTCTGGGGCACCAGTTTGGTGGTGGACGCGGTAAGGATGTTGCAACGGTCGCGGGCGCGTTGGCCGGTGGTTATGCAGGTAACCGCGTACAAAGCGGCATGCAGGAAAATGATACGTACACGACGCAGCAACAGCGCTGTCAGACGGTGTACGACAAATCACAAAAAGTTCTGGGTTATGATGTCACCTATAAAATCGGCGACCAGCAGGGTAAAATCCGCATGGATCGCGATCCTGGTACACAAATTCCAGTAGATCGAAACGGGCAATTGATCCTGAATCAACAGAGTTAACTGACCCCAACGTCTACGGTTTTGCGCTGACACCTTATCTAAAAACCGCGAGACACCTGAAGATGGTGCTCGCGGTTTTTGATACCTTCATTTTAACGTCGAAACATTATCTCTGCCCAGCGCGCCAGTCCGGCGGTAACGGAACCAAAATCGTTGCCGCTGGCGATAGGAATATCAGGAAGCAACTGCTGAATAGCCTGACGCAGCAGGGGAGAACGGGCGCTACCACCGGTCAGGTAGATCACTTCCGGCCGGGTTTGACTGGTTTCTAGCGCCAGCGTCACCTGCTGTTGAATACGCATGAGCGGATTATCGATGGCGGCATTGAGTTCATCAGCATGAATGCGCGTTGCCAGACCTGATTCGATAAAGTGCAAATCGGCCGCTGTTTCCGACTGGTTGGACAGCGCAATCTTGCTCTCTTCTGCGAGTTGAATCAGACGGTAACTCAGGCGCTGTTGCCAGACGGTCAGCAATCTTTTTACCAGCTCGGGCTGACGCGCATCACGGATCATTTCGTTGATTAACGCGCGGCTGGCGGTGCTATGAAACTCTTTTTGTGCCGGAATATCGTTAATCGCGACCGCATTCCACCAGGTCATGATCGGCAGAGCGATGCCTTTTTCCGTCTCGCTATTCATGCCAAGCAGCGGCATCAACTGTTTGAACGCGAGCATGATGTCCAGATCGTTACCGCCAACGCGGCAGCCGCTGTGTCCTAACAGGCTTTGCGTGCGTTCGTGTTGTTTGTGCCACTCTGGGCCCATTAGCAACATGGAGCAGTCGGTGGTTCCGCCGCCGATATCCACGACCAGCACGCGCGTTTCTTTCGTCAGCGTGGATTCGAAATCCAGCCCGGCGGCCACGGGTTCAAACTGGAAGACGACGTCGTCAAATCCGGCACGGTGGGCTGCACGATCTAAAATTCCTTGCGCCTGCTGGTTGGCTTCTTCGCCGCCGATACTCTGAAAGTTAATCGGACGACCGATGACGGCCTGACGAATAGGCTGGTCAAGCTGGCTTTCTGCCTGCGTGCGGATATGCAGCATCATGGAACAGACCAGATCTTCAAACATCGCAATTTGCTGGGCTTTCAGTCCGACGGCACCGAGGAAGGACTTCGGCGATTTAACGAACCACGTCTCTTCCGGGTCATCCATATAGTGGCGCAACGCATCACGTCCGAATTTCACGCTATCAGCCTGCACGCGAATATCTTCCTCGCGGTTGTAGCTGATGGCGCGCTTCAGCAGCAGCGCATTTTCACCCTCAGCATTCACCTGATGGTGTCGCCATAACCACTCGCTAACCGCTTCGCGCACGGGCGCGCACAGCAGGGAAGAAAGATAAGGCGAGCCATTTTCCAGCGACAGGAGCCGTGGCGTACCTGAATCCATCACTGCCACGGAACAGTTCGCCGTGCCGTAGTCAAAACCGATAAACATCGTCGTGCCCCATGCCATAAAAAATTTTCGGGAGAAATTTTTAACGTCGCACCCGCGACGGCCCAGAAGGGTGGCCGCCAAGGATGGCAGGCCATAAAAAAGGTGGCGACTTTACTGCGTTACGACGGTGCTTGTAAAGGCGGATGAAGTGAAAGAGACATGTTTGCTGACGAGGTTGGAACCCGCAGATTCCTGTCAGACTGTTGATAAACCTATTTACCGAATGAAAACGGGAGTAACGGAATAGAAGAGTAAAGCGTTTGCGCCAGGGACAAAAACGTCAGGAACGTTTTTGAACGCCGCTTGCGACGGCCCTGAAAGGGTGAATCTCAGGGATGAGATTCATATCTGCGCAATCCGAGCTTATATGGACGTACTTGCAGCGTCTTTACGATCTATCCGTTATTCCCGCTCTACGGATTTTGTTAGCAACCTCACGGGAACCCGAAGGTTCCCGTTTACTGTGTTGAAAACGAGTTACGCCGCCAGCGTATGCTGCGCCATGTTCCCCAGCAGCGAACCGATAAACTCGATGCGCTGCGGACGGTCGCTCAAATCTTTCATGAATTTCAGGCGGGTTGGGCCATCAAGACGGTAGGTGCCCGGATCGCGCTGTAACAGGCCGATGAGGTGGGAGGGATCGACGCGGTTTTGCTCGCTGAATTCGATAAAACCGCCTTTCTCGTTCCCTTCAATACGGCGAATACCCAATGCCTGTGCCTGCTGGCGCAAGGCGGCAATCTGCAACAGATAACGGCTTGCATCGGGAAGGAGGCCGAAGCGATCGATCAGTTCGACCTTCAACTCATCCAACTCGGCGGTGGTTTTTGCACTGGCAATACGTTTGTATAACGACAGGCGCGTATTGACGTCGGGAATGAAATCGTCGGGCAGCAGGGCAGGCAAACGCAGTTCGACGTCGGTCTGACTGTTGATCAGATCCTCCAGCGATGGCTCTCGGCCCGCTTTCAGCGCATCGACGGCGTTTTCCAGCAGTTCCATATAGAGCGAGAAACCGACGCTGGTCATTTGTCCGCTCTGATCGTCCCCGAGCAGTTCACCGGCGCCACGGATTTCCAGATCGTGCGTTGCCAACGCAAAACCAGCGCCGAGGTCTTCCAATGAGGCAATCGCTTCCAGACGCTTCTGCGCATCGGTGCTCATCGCTTTAGGATTCGGCGTGAGCAGGTAGGCATAAGCCTGATGGTGGGAACGGCCGACGCGACCGCGCAACTGGTGCAACTGTGCCAGACCGAAGTGATCGGCACGCTCGATGATAATGGTGTTAGCGCTCGGGATATCGATCCCCGTTTCGATGATCGTGGTACACACCAGCACGTTAAAACGCTGGTGATGGAAGTCGCTCATGACCCGTTCCAGTTCGCGTTCGCGCATCTGACCGTGACCGATCGTGATACGTGCTTCCGGCACCAATTCTGCCAACCGCTGAGTGGCTTTCTCGATGTTCTCGACGTCGTTATAGAGGTAATACACCTGTCCGCCGCGCAGAATTTCACGCAGAATCGCTTCGCGCACCACCAGATTGTCATATTCGCGCACGAACGTTTTCACCGCTAAACGGCGGGCGGGCGGCGTAGCGATGATCGACAAGTCGCGCATTCCACTCATGGCCATGTTGAGCGTACGCGGAATCGGCGTAGCGGTCAGTGTCAGGATATCGACATCTGCCCGCATCGCTTTGATGCGCTCTTTGTGACGCACGCCAAAGCGATGCTCTTCATCCACAATCAGCAGCCCTAAATCACGCCAGTGCACGTCGCTCTGCAACAGCTTGTGGGTGCCAATCAGAATATCGACTTTGCCTTCCTGCGTTTCCTTTAGCACCTGAGTTTGTTCACGCGCGCTGCGGAAGCGGGAGATCATTTCAATCTTCACCGGCCAGTTGGCAAAGCGATCGCGGAAGTTGTCAAAGTGCTGCTGTGCCAGCAGCGTTGTCGGCACCAGAACGGCAACTTGTTTATGGTTTTCAACCGCTAAAAAGGCGGCGCGCATCGCCACTTCGGTTTTCCCAAAGCCGACATCGCCACAGACCAGACGATCCATCGCCAGCGGCTGGCACATGTCGCTCAGCACGGCGTTGATGGCCTGCGCCTGATCGGGCGTGGTTTCGAAGGGGAAACTTTCGCAGAAAAGCTGATACTGTGTTTTGTCATGCTTAAAGGAAAAGCCGCTTTTCGCCGCACGCTGGGCATAAATGTCCAGCAGTTCGGCGGCGACATCGCGCACCCTTTCTGCCGCTTTTTGCCGCGCGCGTGACCAGGCATCGCCACCCAGTTTATGCAGCGGCGCATTCTCATCGGCACCGCCCGCGTAGCGGCTGATCAAATGCAGTGAGGAAACAGGAACGTACAGTTTGTCTTGACCCGCATAGGTCAACATCAGGTATTCGGCCTTGATGCCGCCAGCTTCTAACGTAGTCAGCCCGGCATAGCGACCCACGCCGTGTTCGAGGTGGACGACGGGCTGCCCCGGCCGCAGTTCTGCCAGATTGCGGATCAGCGTATCGGTATTAATCGTGCGGCGGCTATCCTGACGGCGGCGACTGACGCGCTCACCCAGCAAATCGCTTTCGCAGATTAACGCGCGCTGGCGCAGCGTGTCGATAAAACCGTGCTCGCTGGCACCGATGATCAGATAAGTGCCACGCTCTTGTGCCTGTTCCAGCGTATTGATGAGCATCGGGTTCAGCTTGATACGTGCCAGCAGCTCTTGCAGCGTTTCACGGCGGCCTTCGCTCTCGACGGAGAAAATGACCTGACCGTCGAACTGTTCGATAAAGCGGCGTAGCGTATCTAGCGGGGATTTCTGTTGATGCTGAATGGCGAGATCCGGCAACGGCAGGTAGGCCAGGTTCACGTTGGCGGCTTTGTCCGGCAGTGTATCGGTTTTTAACTGCACACGCGGCCACGCTTTCAGCTCAGTGAACAGACCATCGACACGCAACCAGAGTGAATCTGATGGCAACAGTGGTCGCATCGGATCGACACGACGGCTTTCAAAACGCTGCTGAATATCCTGCCAGAAACGCTCGGCGCTCTGTTCGAGATTACCGGTGTTAACGAGCAGCGTGTTGTTCGGGAAGTAGCTGAACAGCGACGGCAGCGGTTCACTGAAAAATAACGGCTGCCAATATTCGATCCCTGCGGGCCAGACGCCTTTGCTAACTTGCTGATAAATGTGTTCGGCATCGCGTCGTACTTCGAACTGTTCGCGCCACTGGCTGCGGAAAAGTTCGATGGCGGCTTTATCGGTCGGGAACTCGTGGGCTGGCAGCAGGTTAATGTGCGGCACTTCATTCAGCGTGCGCTGGGTATCCACATCGAACAGGCGCAGGCTGTCGATCTCGTCGTCAAAGAAATCGATACGATAGGGCTCTTCGCTCCCCATCGGGAACAGATCCAGTAGCGCGCCACGTGTGGCATATTCACCATGTTCAATGACCTGATCGACGCTGCGGTAGCCCGCCTGCTCCAACTGCGAACGCAGCTTATCACGAGAGAGGCGCTGGCCTTTTTTCAACACCAGCGCATGGCCGTGCAGGAAACTGTGCGGACAAACGCGCTGCATCAGCGTGTTGACCGGCAGAATTAGGACGCCGCGCGTCATATTGGGCAATTGATAGAGCGTGGAAAGGCGGGTCGAAATAATTTCCTGATGCGGAGAAAAACTATCGTAGGGCAGCGTTTCCCAGTCAGGCAGGGTGGTGACGTGCTGGTCGGTAAATTGCTGAATTTCATCACGCAATCGTAGAGCGTTTTGCATATCCGGCGCGATAAGCACCACCAGCCCTGCGTGGCGTTCAATGATTTCTGCACATTCAACGGCGCAGGCAGCACCGGTTAACTGGCCCAGCAGGCGCTGGTCACCCGCTTTGGGCGGCAGCGAATAACGGTAATTTTCAGGCATCATCTGATTATCGGGTCTCGCCTCCCTGCATCCGGCTGAGAATAAGAAAAAGCCGTAGAGTGAGGGTGTTAGGGTTCCATAAAGCAGTACTACCCTTTATTATCCTTGATCACTTTGCTTTGGCAACCTTATCCAGACGGATTTCATGTATCAACCTGTCGCTTTATTTATTGGCCTGCGCTACATGCGTGGGCGCGCATCAGACCGCTTCGGCCGGTTTGTCTCTTGGTTATCCGCCATTGGCATCACGCTGGGCGTGATGGCGCTGGTCACCGTGCTTTCCGTGATGAATGGCTTCGAACGTGAACTGGAAGGCAATATTCTGGGCGTGATGCCTCAGGCGGTCATCTCTACGCCGCAAGGTTCGCTGAACCCGGCATTGATTCCTGCTTCCTCCTTAGACTCGCTGGAAGGCGTAACGCGCGTTGCGCCGCTGACGACGGGCGATGTGGTCCTACAAAGCGCCCGCAGCGTTGCCGTGGGCGTGATGTTAGGCATTGATCCTGACGAACGGGAGCCGCTGTCACGCTACCTGGTTAACGTCAAACAGCAGCAACTGCAATCCGGTCAATATCAGGCCATTCTGGGCGATAAACTGGCTGCACAGTTGGGCGTTAAAGCTGGCGATCAAATTCGCATGATGGTAACGAGCGCCAGCCAACTGACGCCGATGGGGCGTATTCCCAGCCAGCGTATTTTCACCGTTGCCGGGACCTTTGCCGCCAACAGCGAAGTGGATAGCTACCAACTGTTGGTGAATCAGCAGGATGCCTCACGGCTGATGCGCTATCCGGCGAACCACATTACCGGCTGGCGTTTGTGGCTGGAAAAGCCGCTGTCGGTTGATACGCTGAGCACGCAAACGCTGCCGGAAGGCACGGTCTGGAAAGACTGGCGCGAGCGGAAAGGTGAGCTATTTCAGGCCGTACGCATGGAGAAAAATATGATGGGGCTGTTGCTCAGCCTGATCGTCGCGGTGGCCGCGTTCAATATTATTACCTCGCTGGGTTTACTGGTGATGGAAAAACAGGGAGAAGTCGCCATTCTGCAAACGCAGGGGCTGACTCAACGTCAAATTATGGCGGTGTTTATGGTGCAGGGGGGCAGCGCTGGCGTTATCGGCGCGTTGTTAGGGGCATTGCTGGGGACGTTATTGGCCAGCCAACTGAATACGCTGATGCCAATATTGGGCGTATTGCTGGATGGTGCCGCACTGCCGGTGGCGATCGACCCTGTGCAGGTCGTGACGATCGCTATTTCCGCGATGGTGATTGCCCTCTTATCGACACTTTACCCGTCATGGCGCGCTGCCGCCGTTCAACCCGCTGAGGCTTTACGTTATGAATGATTTACCGTTATTGCAGTGTACTAAGCTGTCCAAGCGCTATCAGGATGGCAAACTGTCTACCGACGTGTTGCGTGATGTCTCATTTGAAATGAGCAGCGGCGAGATGATGGCAATCGTCGGGAGTTCCGGTTCGGGGAAAAGTACGTTGCTGCATGTACTGGGCGGGTTGGATACGCCGACCTCAGGTGAGGTTATCTTTAAAGGCCAGCCATTGAATACGTTCTCAGCGGCGGCAAAAGCGGATTTACGCAATCGCGAGCTGGGCTTTATTTATCAGTTCCATCATCTGCTACCGGATTTCACTGCGTTGGAAAACGTAGCGATGCCGTTGCTGATTGGCAAAGTGCCAACGTCACAGGCGCGAGATAAAGCACGCGAAATGCTGGCGGCTGTCGGGTTGGAGGCGCGTAGCCACCACCGTTCGTCTGAACTGTCCGGCGGTGAACGGCAACGTGTCGCGATTGCCAGAGCGCTGGTTAACAGCCCGTCGCTGGTGTTGGCCGATGAGCCAACGGGGAACCTCGATCAGCGTACGACAGACACCATTTTTGAACTGCTGGGAGAGCTGAATGTCCGGCAGGGCACTGCCTTTCTGGTGGTGACGCATGACCTGCAATTGGCTAGCCGACTGAACCGCCAACTGGAAATGCGCGACGGTCAGTTGCAGCAGGAACTGACCCTGATAGGAGCGCGGCAATGAGATTTCCTCCGCTCTCGTTGCTGATTGGCCTGCGCTTTAGCCGCGGTCGTCGGCGTGGCGGCATGGTTTCGCTGATTTCGGTCATTTCAACGCTCGGGATTGCCCTCGGCGTGGCGGTGTTGATTCTTGGCCTGAGCGCGATGAATGGCTTTGAGCGCGAACTGAACAACCGCATTTTGGCTGTGGTTCCGCACGGCGAGATCGCACCAGTCAATCAGCCTTTCGACGGCTGGCAGGGCATTCTTCCGAAAATAGAACAAGTGCCCGGTGTGGCGGCCGCGGCACCTTATATCAATTTCACTGGGCTGCTGGAGAACGGCGCCAAACTTCAGGCGGTTCAGGTAAAAGGCGTCGATCCACAGCAGGAGAAACGTCTTAGCGCGCTGCCCAACTATGTGCTTAATGACGCCTGGCAGCGGTTCCGTGCGGGAGAACAGCAGGTCATCATTGGGCAAGGTGTGGCAAAAGCGCTGAATGTGGCGGAAGGCGACTGGGTCACAGTGATGATCCCGAACAGCGACCCAGAAATGAAGCTGATGCAGCCGAAACGCATCCGGTTGCACGTCAGTGGTATTTTACAACTGAGCGGCCAGCTCGATCACGGCTTAGCGTTGATTCCGTTGGTGGATGCCCAGCAATATCTGGACATGGGGCAGAGCGTAACGGGGATCGCCATCAAAGCCAATGACGTGTTTTCCGCCAATAAACTGGTGCGCGATGCGGGAGAAGTCACGAATGCTTATGTCACTATTCGCAGTTGGATTGGCACCTATGGTTATATGTATCGGGACATTCAGATGGTGAGAACCATCATGTATCTGGCGATGATTCTAGTGATTGGCGTGGCCTGTTTTAATATTGTGTCAACGCTGGTGATGGCGGTAAAAGATAAAAGTAGCGACATTGCGGTCTTGCGTACGCTGGGAGCCCCAGATGGGTTGATTCGGGCTATCTTTATTTGGTACGGGCTATTGGCTGGGCTGTTGGGTAGCGTGATAGGCGCGGTGATCGGTGTAATTGTGACCTTGCAACTGACGCCGATTATTCGCGGTATTGAGGCACTCATCGGCCATAAACTGCTGTCCGGAGATATCTATTTTATCGATTTCCTGCCGTCAGAATTGCATCTGCTGGACGTCTTTATCGTATTGGGCACGTCGCTGGTGCTGAGTTTGATTGCCAGTTGGTATCCGGCGCGGCGCGCCAGCCGGATTGATCCTGCCCGCGTGTTGAGCGGACAGTAAGCCAACGCACATGCGGCTTGAGAGATGACGGGGATAGTCCCTATCGCGTGGGAAAACGATCACACCCTAAGGAGCACTCATGTACTACGGTTTTGACATGGGCGGCACGAAAATTGAGCTGGGCGTGTTCGACGCGGCGTTGAACAAGGTGTGGCAAAAGCGGGTGCCGACGCCGCGCAATAATTATGATGACCTACTCACGACGCTGGTCAATTTGGTGCATGAAGCCGATGCTCAGGTTGGTATGCAGGGGAAAGTCGGTCTCGGCGTACCGGGCATGGAGACAGGTAACGACGGTGCACTCTTCACCGCTAACCTGCCTGCGACGATGGGAAAACCGCTGCGTACGGATTTGTCGCAGCGTTTGCAGCGAGATGTTCGCATCAGTAACGATGCTAACTGTTTTGTGTTGTCGGAAGCCTGGGATGTGGAGTTTCGTTCCTATCCTATCGTGCTGGGCATGATTTTAGGCACGGGGTTAGGCGGTGGTCTGGTGATTAACGGACGTCCGGTTGACGGGCGTAACGGTATCACGGGCGAGTTCGGCCATCTCCGCCTGCCGTCCGACGCGCTGGATATCATCGGCGTGGATATTCCCCGCGTGAAGTGCGGCTGCGGTCAATTAGGCTGTATCGAGAATTATATTTCCGGCCGTGGTTTTGAATGGCTGTACGAGCATCTGTATGGTGAAGCGCTGCCTGCCGTGACGATTATCCGGCACTATCGTGGCGGAGAAGAAAAGGCGATGGAATTTGTCGATCGCTTTATGGATTTGCTGGCGGCCTGTTTGGGCAATCTGCTGACCCTGTTCGATCCGCACCTCTTGGTGTTGGGCGGTGGACTGTCGAATTTTGATGAGATTTACCAAATTCTGCCGACGCGCCTTCCTTCACGACTTTTACCAATTGCGAAACTGCCACGCATAGAGAAAGCGCGTTATGGCGATGCGGGCGGTGTCCGTGGCGCGGCGTTGCTACATTTAATGGATAACTAGTTGGAGAAAGTATGTATACGCGTCAACGATTAGGGCGTTTTCATAAGGGAAAGCGTATGCGGCAACAGCGTCTTCGTGCGCGTATTTTCCATCGTGACTATCTGGCAGCAAGCGAAGTGAAAAAACCGCGCGTGGTGATACTGACGGGCGCCGGTATTTCAGCGGAATCGGGCATCCGTACCTTTCGTGCAGCCGATGGTTTGTGGGAAGAGCACCGTGTTGAGGATGTTGCGACGCCGGAAGGCTTTCAGCGTAACCCCGAGCTGGTGCAGGCGTTTTATAATGCCCGTCGTCGTCAGCTACAGCAGCCGGAAATTGTGCCCAACGCCGCACATCTGGCGTTGGCGAATCTGGAAGCGATGCTGGAAGACAATTTCCTGCTGATTACACAAAACATCGATAACCTGCATGAACGTGCTGGCAGCCAGCGCGTGATTCATATGCACGGTGAGCTACTGAAAATCCGCTGTAGCCAAAGTGGGCAAATTTTTGAGTGGACAGACGATCTTGCCGTCGGTGAACGCTGCCACTGCTGTCAATTTCCCGCGCCGTTACGCCCGCATGTGGTGTGGTTTGGTGAAATGCCGCTGCACATGGACAAGATTTACCATGCGCTGTCGCAGGCCGATTATTTTATTGCGATTGGCACATCGGGACATGTCTATCCTGCCGCGGGTTTTGTCCATGAGGCTCATTCGCACGGTGCCTACACGCTAGAACTGAATCTGGAGCCCAGCCAGGTAGAAAGCCAGTTTGATGAAAAAATGTACGGCCCCGCTAGCGCTGTGGTGCCCGAGTTTGTCGCTGCCTGGATGACGCGTGGCAAAAGTATCAAGTTCTAGGCGTCAGCAAAAATGAAAACGTCATGAATCATGTAAAGATGGCGTTTTCTCTTGCCGATCGTTGCCGCAGCAACATTCGTCAAGCTGATCGAATGGCAACATCGCGGCGTGGTTAAAGAAACAATATTCACTCTCGCTACAGTGAGTATGCGAAACGGTTTCTGTCGGCGAGTCCGCTTGCGGATGCGGTGTCCGTGCTCCATGAAATGACCGTGTTCCATGAAAAGATAAGGTTCGTCGGAAAAATCCCAGCATAGCGTTACCCTCACGATGTCTTATGAAAGACAAATGTGTTAATGAGAATTATTAACATATGTAAATCACTCTCATCAATGTCAGCTAAGCGTAGTTGATAATCCGATGATGCGGGAATGACAATTGTCAAAAAATATATACTCGTCATACTTCAAGTTGCATGCGCGTTGGCCGCGTTCACTCACCCGAATCACTTATTTGAGTAAGCTCATCGGGATTCTTTCCCTTGCCGCCTTCCTGAAACTTGAATTATTTAGAGTATAATAACTACCGTTTTTCTATCCGCTTGCCATGCCTGAATCGACAAAGGCTTAGATCGATCAGAATGTCCGCCGGGCTTCGGCAGCCAGTTCTTTTAGATAATTCAGATCGCACAATTCCACTTGATGACTCCGATAGGTAATGTGGCCTTGCCGCTTCCAGTCTGACATTAGCCTGCTTAGCGTTTCACTGCGCATTCCTAATGACGTCGCAAGCTGGCCTCGGCTCACCGGTAATGTCAGATGCTGAGTTTGCTGAATATG
Organism: Pectobacterium aquaticum; assembly: GCF_003382565.3. Taxonomy (NCBI): domain Bacteria; kingdom Pseudomonadati; phylum Pseudomonadota; class Gammaproteobacteria; order Enterobacterales; family Pectobacteriaceae; genus Pectobacterium; species Pectobacterium aquaticum. Next base: position 2,565,405 of record NZ_CP086253.1, on the reverse strand, counting down.
GTGCTGGCGCAGCAGGTAATCTGCCAGACGCTGTGGCGCGGAGCTGGACGTCAGCCAGTCGATTTGGTTGATCGTCGAGTAGAGTTTTTTGCCCAGATAGTTGAGCAAACGCAGTGCCAGCTCTGGGCGCTGCAAGCAAAACTGGTGAATATCCTGCCGTGGGATCATCAGCGTGTGGCCATCGCTCTGCGCGCGAATATTCATCGGGAAGCGACCGTGATCCATAAATACAGCGGCAATAGCGACAAATTCTCCGCGTTCAAACTGCCCGAAAATCTTCTCATCGCCGCCATAGGTATGGCGAAAGGCCTGCAATTTTCCTGTTTCAACCAGCAAACAGTGCTGCATTTTGTCGCCTTCGCGAAACAGAATGTCATCCTGCCGGAAAAACAGACGCTCGCTTTTGGCCAGTAGCTCACACACCACGTCGCTGGGTTCACCGTGCATCCACTCATGCTGAAACAGCACTTCGCCGTATTCATCGGGCGATAGCGCTTTTTTGACAAATGTCATTTGCCCTCTCGGAGGCTGGTATTACCATCAAGCTAGTAAATGAAAATAATAATCACTTGCATGAATTCGGCAAGCAAAATCACGGCACGCTGAATTGGAGAACAGAGTATGAGCGATCATGAAGCAGGACATAAATTTTTAGCCCGATTGGGGAAAAAACGCCTGCGTCCTGGCGGCAGAAGGGCAACCGAGTGGCTGCTCAGTCAGGCTGGGTTCCGGCAGGACAGCGTAGTCTTGGAAGTCGCCTGCAATATGGGCACCACGGCGATGGAAATTGCGCGTCGTTTTGGCTGTCAGGTTATCGGCGCGGATATGGATAAAGTCGCGCTACAGAAGGCGCAAGAAAATGTGGCAGCGAACGGTTTAGCCTCACAGGTCACGATTATGCAGGCGAATGCGCTGGAGCTGCCGTTTCCCGATAATCACTTTGACGTGGTGATTAATGAGGCCATGCTGACGATGTATGCCGACAAGGCCAAGAGCCGCATTATTGCCGAATATTATCGCGTGCTGAAACCGGGCGGCCGCCTGATTACCCATGACATCATGCTGCTTTCCGAGAAGGATACCGGAGCCTTGCAGGCGGTGGAACAGATGCACAAAGCGATCAATGTGCATGCCCAGCCAATGCTGCGTGAGCGCTGGGTGATGCTGTTTCAGGAATGCGGTTTTAGCAAGGTCAGTTACGATAACGGCGCAATGACACTGCTGACGCCACAGGGGCTGATTTATGATGAAGGGCTAGCGGGTGCGGCGCGCATCGTAAAAAATGCGCTGAAGAAAGAAAACTGCGGCATGTTCTTCAACATGTTTCATACCTTCCGCCGCAATCGGAACCAGCTTAACTATATTGCCGTATGCAGTACCAAATAAGGGCGGTATGCGGCACTATGGCGTTTTGACCGTGCTGCGGTAATAAGGAAAATGCGTGTAAGGTAAGCGAAATCGTTTAACATACATGACAATACTTAATTACCGCTGGGTGATATCCCGCTAAAGTACGTGATGCCGTTACCTTATTACAGCCAGCTAAAACAACAGCAGTGCAGACGCGATCGCCGGAGTCTGGCACTGCTGTTGGCGTTTCTCACACTCACGCTGATCGTCAGCCTGTGCGCCGGGGAGCGTTGGATTTGGCCGACGGCCTGGCTGGATGAGGCTCAACAACTCTTTGTCTGGCAACTGCGTTTGCCCAGAACGCTGGCCGTGATGCTGGTGGGTGCCAGTCTGGCAATGTCGGGCACCGTGATGCAGGCAGTCTTTGATAATCCGCTGGCGGAACCGGGGCTGCTGGGCGTGGCAAACGGCGCAGGCGTGGCCTTAGTGCTGACGGTACTGCTGGGGCAGGGATTGTTGCCCGTCTGGATGTTAAGCCTGAGCGCGATTGCTGGCGCGCTGCTGATTACCTTTCTGTTACTCCATTTTGCCCGTCGGCATATCTCCAATACCCGTTTATTACTCATCGGCATTGCGCTCGGGATTATCTGTAGCGCGGTGATGACCTGGGCCGTCTATTTCAGTACCAGCCTCGATTTACGCCAGTTGATGTATTGGATGATGGGCGGCTTCAGCGGTATTGACTGGCGACACGGCTGGTTGATGTTGACACTCTTGCCGCTGTTGCTGTGGTTGAGTCGTCAGGGGGCGGTGTTAAATGGGCTGACGCTGGGTGAGATTCAGGCGCGTCAGTTAGGTATCCCAGTCTATCGCTGGCGTACCGTTCTCGTGTTGGTGATGGGCGTACAGGTCGGCCTGAGCGTGGCGCTGGCCGGTATCATCGCCTTTATTGGTCTGGTGATCCCGCACATGTTACGGCTGTGCGGGCTGACCGATCAGCGCTATTTATTGACCGGATGTGCGTTGGCTGGCGGCAGCGTGCTGCTACTGGCGGATACGGTCGCGCGCGTTGCGCTAAGCTCAGCGGAGTTGCCGATAGGCGTGGTTACCGCTACGCTGGGATCGCCGTGGTTTATCTGGCTACTATTACGCAATCGACTGTAGCGAGATGTCTTGTTCTATCCACTCTTGTTGATCACTGAAGGGAGCAAAACGATGAGCACTGAAATCTATACTATTCCGCTGACCACCATCGACGGGAAAGCAACAACGTTTGAAGCGTTTAAAGGGCAGGTGGCTTTAGTCGTCAATGTCGCCTCTCAATGCGGCCTGACTAAACAATATGACGCATTGGAAAAACTCTACGAAACCTATCGCGACAAAGGTCTGGTCGTGCTGGGATTCCCCTCCAATGAATTTGCAGGGCAGGAACCGGGCTCGGAAGAAGAAATTCAGGAATTCTGCCGTGGGACGTTTGGCGTTCAGTTCCCGATGTTCAGCAAAATTGAAGTGAATGGCGAGAACCGTCACCCGCTGTACCAGTTGTTGATTCGTCAGCAACCGGAAGCCAATGGAACCTGGAAAAGTGACTTTTTTGCGCGTTTAGTCAATAAAGGCCGTAAGCCCAAGAATCCAGAAGACATCCTGTGGAACTTCGAAAAATTCCTGGTGGATCGTGAAGGGCTGGTGATTGAGCGTTTTGCGCCGGATATGGCACCAGACCATGACGCCATCGTGAATGCGATCGAAGAGGCGCTGGCAAAATAAGTGACGCAGCAGGTTTCCCCAGTATTACAGATGTTGCAGGCCAGCGTTTTGCCGCGTTTGTCACCGACGAGCGCGGAGTGTCGTCGTGGTGAGTTGCTGCACATCATCGGTCCGAACGGCGCAGGAAAGAGTACCCTGCTGGCAAGAGCGGCTGGCTTACTGGCGGGGGAAGGTGACGTCTGGCTGGCCGGTACGCCGCTGTCGCAGTATACGGCAGCGGATCTGGCCGTGCGGCGCGCCTATCTGGCACAGCAGCAACCACCGCTGGCGCTGATGCCGGTATTCCAGTATTGGCAACGGCATCAACCGCCGCTGGCTCAGGAAGACGCGGTCGAAAAGGTGGTGCATTTTCTGGCAGAACGCCTGATGTTAACCGACAAGCTAGCGCGCCCGCTTACGCAGTTGTCGGGAGGCGAGTGGCAGCGCGTTCGGTTGGTGGCGGCGCTGTTGCAGATTTGGCCGACGATCAATCCGCACGCGCGTTTGCTGTTGCTGGATGAACCAACTAACAGTCTGGATGTGGCGCAGCAGGTGGCACTGGATGCGTTGCTGAGTGAACTCTGTCGTTTGGGGATTGCCGTCGTGGTTTGCGCACACGATCTGAACCACAGCGCCCACCATGCGGATCGCGTGTGGCTGCTGTCGGCAGGGACGCTGGTAGCACAGGGCAAAACGACGGATGTCATGCTGCCAGACGTGCTGTCTCCTGTGTTCGGTGTCACGTTTCAGCGGCACGTGGTCGATGGCCGAAACTGGATCATCACCCGCAGCGCCTGACTGTTGCCAGAAAATGACGTCGTTAGAAAATAGGAAAAATCGCCTTTACTTGCCAGTGACCCCGATTAAACGCTAAATTAATCCAATACCTAGCATTTTCAAACGCTAGAGGACGATGGCCTCTGCGGTTTTATGGTAATCGCGCATGATACGTTTACGATCTGGTTTGCTCCTACGATATGGTTTGCTCCTCGCCAGCCTGATGTTGGTCGGCTGTAGCAGTAGTCGGCACAATCCGCCGCCGAATTCGCGTCTGAGCGATTCGATTATGGTGATGGAACAGCTAAACGACCAACTGGGGCAATGGTACAGAACACCTTATCGCTATGGCGGATTGGATCGTAACGGCGTCGATTGTTCCGGCTTCGTCTACCTGACGTTTCGCGATAAGTTTGGCATGCAGTTGCCGCGCACCACGGAAGCACAAACCGAACTGGGTGAGCGCGTTGACCGCGATAACCTGTTACCGGGTGATTTGGTCTTTTTCAAAACGGGCAGCGGCAGCAGTGAGCTGCACGTCGGCATTTATGACAAAGACGACCAGTTTATTCATGCCTCCACCAGTCAGGGTGTCATCCGCTCGTCGCTGGATAACGTGTACTGGAAACGGGCGTACTGGCAGGCCCGCCGCATCTGATTCCTTCCTTATTTTGTTTTGTTGACAGCATGGAGCTATCCACTCATGTCCTCTCTGCGTTTACTCATCTCTGACTCTTACGATCCCTGGTTTAATCTGGCCGTTGAGGAGTGTATCTTTCGCCAGATGCCCACCACGCAACGGGTACTATTTTTATGGCGCAATGCGGAAACTGTAGTCATTGGGCGCGCCCAGAACCCGTGGAAAGAGTGCAATACGCGGCGGATGGAAGAAGATGGCATCAAGCTGGCACGACGCAGCAGCGGCGGTGGGGCGGTCTTCCACGATCTCGGTAATACCTGCTTTACCTTCATGGCGGGCAAGCCGGAATACGACAAAAGCGTCTCAACACAGATTGTGCTGGATGCACTCAGTTTGCTGGGGTTAAAGGCTAGCGCCTCGGGTCGTAACGATCTGGTGGTGGAAACCACGGACGGCGTGCGCAAGGTGTCCGGTTCTGCCTATCGCGAAACTAAAGATCGCGGCTTTCATCATGGCACGCTGCTGTTGAATGCCGATCTCAGCCGCTTAGCCGATTATTTGAACCCAGACGTTAAGAAGCTACAGGCAAAAGGAATTACGTCCGTGCGTTCCCGCGTCGCCAATCTGGTGGAATTGCTGCCCTCTGTCGATCACCAGATCATTAGTCAGGCGGTGACGCAGGCCTTCTTTGATTATTTCGGCGAACAGTGCGCACCGGAAATCATTTCGCCTTCTGCTTACCCGAATCTACCCGGATTCAGCGAACAGTTTGCGCGTCAAAGTAGCTGGGAGTGGAACTTCGGTCAGGCGCCGGATTTCTCGCATTTACTGGATAACCGCTTTATCTGGGGCGGCGTTGAATTACATTTCGATGTGGAGCGCGGCGTGATCGTCCGTGCCCAGATTTATACCGATAGTCTGAATCCCGCGCCGTTAGAAGCACTCGCCTCCGCATTACAGGGAACAGCATATCGCCCGGAAGCCTTGGCGGCCGCGTGTCAGGCACTGATTACGACGTTCCCCGAACAGCAAAACGAATTGCAGGAACTAGCCGATTGGCTGGAGCAGAGCTTGCGCTAATGCAGTAAATGATGTTTTTAGAATAATATCATGACCGTTAGAACAAGAGGGAACACTGAGCTTTTTTATCTGTCTGTTGGGAAGTTGGTGCAGGAAAAACGAGCTTAATGAGGAGGATGCCGGATTTCACAAACAAAAAAGTCCGCCGGAGCGAACTTTTTATGTATTGTTTTATGCAGGACAAAACCAAATCTTATAGATAACTTATTGATTTTGTTAAATATATGGCGGTGAGGAAGGGATTCGAACCCTTGATACGTTTTCACGTATACACACTTTCCAGGCGTGCTCCTTCAGCCTCTCGGACACCTCACCGTGGCCTCGCTGTATCACATAACAGCGGACGGCGCTAATGTAGGGAAATTGCCGAGCAGCGTCAACAAACTTCTGCATTCAATGCGCGCAATTAGCTAAAGTTAACGCAATTTGTTGCTTTGCTCGCCGTTTTTCGTTCTTGGCCTCGTGCATTCTCCTGCTCTATAACAAACGTTGATGTTTCATTTGTGTTAGTCATGTGTTGTGATTTCGGTCGCTGGCTGCGGAATAGCCCTGAAAATGGTATGCTGACTCGCAAACGTTGACCCAGGAGAACCTATGTATCCCGTCGATTTACATATGCACACCGTTGCCAGCACACATGCTTACAGTACCCTGCATGACTACATCGTCGAAGCACAGCAGAAGAATATCCGCCTGTTTGCTATTACCGATCATGGCCCAGATATGGCGGATGCACCGCATTATTGGCACTTTATGAATATGCGCGTCTGGCCGCGTCTGGTTGATGGTGTTGGTATTCTGCGCGGTATCGAAGCGAATATTAAAAACATTGAGGGCGATATCGACTGCACCGGACCGATGTTGGGTCAAGTGGATGTAATTATCGCGGGCTTTCACGAGCCGGTTTTTCCACCACAGGATAAAGACACGCATACTACGGCGATGATCGCGACCATGTCACGTGGCGACGCGCATATCATTAGCCACCCTGGAAACCCGAAATTTCCCGTCGATATCCGCGCGATTGCGGAAACCGCGGCGAAATACAACGTTGCGCTGGAGCTGAATAACTCTTCTTTCATGCATTCACGCCAAGGCAGTGAGCCAAACTGTCGGGCGATTGCGGAAGCCGTTCGTGACGCGGGTGGGTTACTTTCTTTAGGTTCCGATTCCCATATTGCCTTTTCTCTGGGAGACTTTACCCACTGCGAACGCATTTTGCGGGAAGTGAATTTCCCGCAGGATCGGATATTAAACGTAAGCCCTCGGCGCGTGTTGGATTTCCTCGAACAGCGTGGAATGCCGGCTATCGCTGAACTTGCTGATTTGTGACGCTGTCACTTAAAGCAATCTCACTTCAATGCATTGTCACTTAAAAATAACTAGGATTATGAATGAACGAGTTTTCTATTGTGTGCCGCCTATTGGGCACACTGTTTTATCGCCAGCCGCAGGATCCTTTGCTGACGCCGCTATTCACCCTGATTAAAGAGGGGAAACTGGCGCAGCACTGGCCGTTAGAGCAGGATGCGTTGTTGGCTCGTTTGCAAAAAGGGCTGGATTTGCCTGCAATGGCGGCGGATTATCAGGCGTTGTTCGATAGTGAAAACGGCGCGGTTTCACCGCTGCGTTCATCCTATGAAAGCGATGCTGATGACGCGGAAATTCGTACCTTTTTACAACAGCGCGGCATGCCGTTAAATGACGGTGGTGTGGTTGGTCATTTTGGTAGCTTATTACTTGCCGCGTCATGGCTGGAAGATCAGGCACAAGAAGACGAAACGGCCGCACAGATTACCCTGTTCGATGAGTATCTTTTACCGTGGAGCGATCGTTTTCTCGGGAAGGTGGAAAGCCACGCCACTACCGCATTTTATCGCACACTAGCGATAGTGTGCCGCGAAGCGCTGGAAGCCATGCGGGATGAGCTGGGCGAAAGCGACGAAGACGCTGAATCTGGAGCCGAAGAGTGATACGGTAGACCGACGATGCCGATAGCAAACATTGAGTATGCTATCGGCGAGTCAGCGTTAGTCAGTAAACAGGATAACGATCTGGCCGGGTTTGATTTCGATGCCTTTCGCCATCTTCTTCGCCATCGACTCCGTTGTGCTCTTATCCGCATTCAGCACGTAAGCTGGCTTTTGGTCAAAATAGCTTTTTAGCGATTGATTAAGATACGGACTTAGCGTTTTCATTACCGTCTGCATTTTTTCCGGCTGTACGGTGTAATCAACCAGTTCCATGTCTTTCAGGTAAATCGCGCCCTGCGTTTTATCAAATACCGGCTGTGCTTTCAGCGTCAGCTTCATGTCGGCAGCCTGATTGCCCAACAGAGACGAAATATCGACCTTCGCATTGCCCGTCAGGGTAACTTTCCCCGGCTCTGCCCGACCAATCTGGCTAGATAGTTCGGTCAACACGATATGGGCATCTACCACGCCAGGCACACCCAACTGTTTCTGATAATCGTTGTGTTTTTGCAGGTACTCATTCACTTCTTGCTCACTGAGCGTGTATTGCGTGAGTTTATTACAGCCGCTGAGTGTAAAAGCAAGCAGCACTGCGGCCGTTGCCATCCATCCTGATTTTTTCATTATTCTGACCTCTTGGTGCTATTTACGCGCACAATTCATTACTACGGTAGTCTATTCACATGAACGATCTCTGTATGTGAACAATCGATACGATTCCACAGGGCAGCGTGCGCCTGATGCGCAGGGTAAACAATAGGATAGCACTGAAATGGCAGGTAATACCGCTTCAGAACGAAGCGGCGGAGTAAAACTAAACGGTTAGATTTCGGACTGCTGAGAGTAAGGACAGGGGCGTAAATGCCGATCGTCATAACCGACGAGATCAAACGCGTCGGTAAAATTCAGATTAATGACCACCCAGCATCGCGGGTTCAATGCGGCGTTGATTGAACTGCCAATACAGTGCGGCTAACGTCAGAAACCCGATGGTGCCGAGCATGAACCACGGCAGTTCCGGTTGATTCAGCGCGTGTCCGGTATCGAATAGCCAGCCGCCGCCGCTGTAACCAATTGCGCCACCGAGCGCCAACCCAAGTCGGCTGAACCCCATGTAGCTGCCTCTGGCTCTGGCGTCCGCCAGCGAAGCGCTTAAGGTTTCACGCGCAGGTTCGGCAATAATCGACCCTACATAAAACAGGCTGATAAGCAGCAGCAGTGTTTGCAGTTCCGTTGTCATTCCGATCGGGAACATACTGACGGACATAATGAAAAGCCCTGCCATCAGGCGTTGTTCCAGCCGGAAGCGCTTCTCGCTCCAGCGTGCGATAGGGTACAGCAGCGTTAGCGATAGTCCCGCTTCAATGGCGTACATCCATTTCACCGCAGACGGCGTTCCGGCGAGCTCGTTGACCATAATGGGCAACATCAACAGAACCTGCACGGCCAACATGTAGTAGCCCGTCAGCGTTAACACATACATCAGGAAACGGCGGTCTCGAATGACACGCGTCAGACCTTCCAGTATTGGCGTCTTGACCGTCGAGATGCGATAGGCTGGCAGCAGCCAGGCATTGAGTGCAGCGGCAAGCACAAAGATGACCGCGCCCGCCCAGCAGACGATCTCAAAATCATACTGGAGCAGCCAGCTACCAATGAGGGCACCGATAACGGCGCCAGCACTGTCCTGCATCATTAGCAGAGAATAAAAACGACCGCGTTCCTGCGGACGAATTAACTTGATGACCAGTGCGGTACGCGGCGGATCGAATAGCGTGCCACCCAAACCGGACAACGCACAGGACAGCCAGAGCAGCCAGGGCTCGTCGGCAATCGCCATGAACACAAAACCGGAGGCGCGTAGCAGCATCCCGGTGATAATCATCGGTTTAGCACCAAAACGGTCAGCAATGGCTCCGCCGAAAATACCGAGCCCTTGCTGAATAAACTGGCGCAATCCCAATGCGATACCGACCAATAATGCGGCCCAGCCGAGATCGTCGACAAAACGAATGGAAATAAGGGGGAAGACAACGAAGAATCCCAAAACTACCAGCATATTATCGAGTAATAAAAAATATTTACCCAAGCTCCGAGCTTGCGACATCAGAGGCATGTTTCACCACAACAAAGAAAGGAGGAAAATAACAGACGTGACTATTTTGTACTCTAATTCGACTTTGGTATAGCCTATTGTTGGATAATATTTTTTTATCGATTTAACGTTATCCGAGTAGCATTTCGGCGAGAAAAAATGCCTTTCCTGACTCAACTGCGCAATAACTCGACGACGGGGATTTTACGTCTATGAATTTATGTGGTTATAGTAAGGATTATCGGAAATACCGATATTTTCTGCTTGTGCAGAATAGTCATTTTTTCAGCAGCGATGAATTTTACTTATCGATAACATGGAGAGGCAGGGGGAAAAATGTTTGGCTACCGTTCAACGCCAGCAAGAGTGCAATTGACAACTGACAGGCTGGTGGTGCGTCTGGCCCATGAACGCGATGCATGGCGTCTGGCCGAATACTATTCTGAAAACCGTGATTTTCTTAAGCCGTGGGAACCCGTGAGAGACGCCAGCCATTGCTATCCATCAGGCTGGCAAGCGCGTCTGAGCGTGATTAACGATATGCATAAACAGGGCAGCGCCTATTACTTCCTTTTGTTGGATCAGAATGAAAACGAAGTATACGGCGTGGCGAATTTCAGCAACGTGCTGCGGGGATCCTTTCACGCCTGCTATCTGGGCTATTCACTCGGCCAAAAATGGCAGGGGCAGGGACTGATGTATGAAGCGTTGCAGCCAGCAATACGTTATATGCAACGTCAGCAGCATATGCATCGCATCATGGCTAACTATATGCCGCATAACCAGCGTAGCGGGGGATTACTGACACGTTTGGGGTTTGAGCGTGAAGGCTATGCGAAGAATTATCTGCTCATTGATGGCAAATGGCAGGATCATGTATTAACCGCGCTGACCAACGCCGAGTGGAAGTCTCCGCGTTAAGGAAAAATGATGAAATACCAATTGGATGCTCGTGAAGCCCGCGTGATGGGTTGCATGCTGGAAAAGCAGATCACTACGCCAGATCAATACCCGATGTCGTTAAATGGCATCACCACGGCCTGTAATCAAAAAACCAACCGCGAACCCGTGATGGAACTGAGCGACAGCGAGGTTCAGCAAACGCTGGATTTACTCGTGAAGAAGCATTTCCTGCGCACGCTCAGCGGGTTTGGTAATCGAGTGGTGAAGTATGAACATCGTTTTTGCAATTCTGAATTTGGTGACCTGAAACTCTCGCCTGCCGAAGTGGCACTGGTGACGACGCTGCTGCTGCGCGGCCCACAGACGCCGGGCGAGTTGCGTACGCGTGCGGCCCGATTGTATGAATTTTCAGATGTTGGTGAAGCCGAGTCTACCCTTGAACAGTTGCAACAGCGTGAGGATGGGCCATTTGTCGTCCGGTTGGCGCGTGAAGCAGGGAAACGAGAAAGCCGCTATCAGCATCTTTTCAGCGGCGAGGTCAGTGAGATTGTCGCTCCCGAAGCGGACAGCGAAAGTGATCATTCACCGCTGGCCGAGCGGGTTGAAGCGTTAGAAAAAGAGGTCGCTGAACTCAAACGTCAGCTTGCCGCGCTGTTAGCGTAATGAATCTGTCCCAGGTATAAAATCAGTTATGAAACCTCTGTTTACGTCTGCGGAAAGTGTTCCAGAGAATAGCGGTTTGACCCGACGTCCTCGTATCGGCGTCGTTGGGCTGGGATCCATCGCGCAGAAAGCCTATTTGCCGATTCTCAGTCAGGCTGAACGCTGGGAACTGGTTGGCGCGTTTTCTCCCGATTGGCAAAAGACGCAGCGGATTTGTCAGCACTACCGTTTGTCGGTGCGGTACAGCATTTCATCACAGCCATTGAACAACGGAAACCAGCGGAAACATCTGGTAACCAGGCATTGCTGTCCCAGCGCATGATTGAACAATTGCTGAGAAAAAGCTGAAAAGTTCGACGGTTATGACAATGTGCGGTAGCTATTACACGCGCAATGCGTAGACTAGTCGCACCTCGTAATCAGGATAACCTCAACGGGTTAATAATCGGTCCTGAACCGTTCAGAACATAATCGGATGAATCTACTTAAATCACTGGCTGCCGTCAGTTCCATGACCATGTTATCGCGCGTTTTAGGCTTTGTGCGCGATGCGATCGTCGCCCGTATTTTTGGTGCAGGTATGGCGACGGACGCCTTCTTTGTGGCGTTCAAACTGCCTAACCTGCTCCGGCGAATTTTTGCAGAAGGCGCATTTTCACAGGCTTTTGTGCCGATTCTGGCCGAATATAAAAGCCAGCAGGGCGACGAGGCCACGCGAACCTTCCTTGCCTATGTTTCCGGCATGCTGACGCTGATTCTGGCGTTAGTCACCGTGGCGGGGATGGTCGCCGCACCCTGGGTCATCATGGTGACCGCGCCCGGTTTTGCCGCGACGCCAGAGCGCTTTGAACTCACTTCGGATCTATTAAGAGTCACATTTCCCTACATCTTGCTGATCTCGCTGACCTCGATGGTCGGTTCGGTGTTAAATACCTGGAACCGTTTTTCGGTGCCCGCGTTTGCTCCGACATTACTTAACGTCAGCATGATTGGCTTCTCGCTGTTTGCCGCCCCGTATTTTAACCCACCGGTGATGGCGCTGGCTTGGGCGGTTTTGGTTGGCGGTTTACTGCAACTCGGCTATCAGTTACCGCATCTGAAAAAGATTGGCATGCTGGTATTGCCGCGCTTGAAGTGGCGTGACCCGAGCGTTTGGCGAGTGATGAAACTGATGGGGCCTGCGGTTCTGGGTGTCTCGGTGAGCCAGATTTCGCTCATCATCAACACCATTTTCGCGTCCTTCCTCAGCGAAGGGGCGGTGTCATGGATGTATTACGCCGACCGCCTGATGGAGTTTCCTTCCGGTGTACTGGGCGTGGCGTTAGGGACGATCCTGCTCCCATCGCTGGCGAAGAGTTTTGCCAGTGGCAATCATGACGAATACTCCCGTCTGATGGATTGGGGGCTCCGCCTGTGTTTCCTGTTGGCGCTGCCGAGTGCGGTGGCATTAGGCATTTTGGCTAAGCCCTTAACGGTGTCGCTGTTCCAGTACGGCAAATTTAGCGCCTTTGATGCGCTGATGACCCAGCGGGCGCTGATTGCTTATTCAGTGGGGCTGATGGGACTGATTGTCGTCAAAGTACTCGTGCCCGGTTTTTATTCTCGGCAGGATATCAAGACGCCGGTAAAAATAGCGATAGTCACGCTGATCCTGACGCAAGTGATGAACCTGATCTTTATCGGTCCTCTACAACATGCCGGTCTGGCGTTGTCTATCGGTCTGGCTTCCTGCCTGAATGCCGGACTGCTGTATTGGCAACTGCGTAAGCAGGATATTTTCCAGCCGCTGCCGGGTTGGCGGGGTTTTCTGGTTCGCCTGCTGGCTGCCGTTATTGTGATGTCGCTGGTTTTACTGTGTATGCTGTGGTGGATGCCTGCGTGGGATGACGGCAATATGACGATGCGCATTCTGCGTTTGCTGCTGGTCGTGGTCGCAGGGGCGGGTTCCTATTTTGCCACGCTGGCGCTGCTGGGATTCCGTCCTCGAGATTTCGCCCGCCGTAGCGTGTGACAACGTTATGCCATTGCGGAATAAAAAAACGTAGGGAACGTTTTTCAACCTTGCACAGCAACGCCCCTCGGGGTGACGGACAAAGATGTTCGTCATAAAAAAACGCCATTGGTTTGCCACCAATGGCGTTTTTGCTTTCAATCGATAGATAAGTTTTCAGTCGATGGAGAATTACATCTTCTCGACGGTTTCGATGCCCAGCGTATCCAGACCTTGCTTCAACGTTTTCGCCGTCAGCAGCGCCAGTCTCAGACGGCTTTGACGCACGTCGTCACTTTCGGCATTAAGAATCGGACAGTGCTCGTAGAAACCAGAGAACAGACCCGCCAGATCGTACAGATAGCTACACATCACATGTGGCGTGCCTTCACGGGCGACGGAGGTGATGGTTTCTTCAAATTGCAGCAGACGCGTGGCAAGCGCAAATTCGCGCTCATCGTTCAGCGTAATCTGCTGTGTTAAGCTGTCTTCTTGTATAGCTGCACGCTTGAAAATAGACGCGACGCGGGTATAGGCGTATTGCATGTAAGGCGCGGTATTGCCTTCAAACGCCAGCATGTTGTCCCAATCGAAAACGTAGTCCGTCGTGCGGCTCTTCGACAGGTCGGCGTATTTGATCGCGCCGATAGAAACCACTTTCGCCAGCGCGGTTAACTCATCGCTTTCCATCTGTGGGTTTTTCTCTGCGATGAGCTTCAGGGCGCGATCGTAGGCTTCATCCAACAGCTCAGACAGTTTGATCGTTCCGCCTGCACGCGTTTTGAATGGCTTACCGTCTTTGCCCAGCATCATGCCGAACATGTGGTGTTCGAGGCTGACAGAATCAGGCACATAGCCGGCTTTACGCACGATGGTCCAGGCCTGCATCAAATGTTGATGTTGGCGGGAATCGATATAGTAAAGTACGCGATCGGCGTTCAGGGTTTCATAACGGTATTTGGCGCAGGCGATGTCCGTTGTGGTATAGAGGTAGCCGCCATCCTTTTTCTGGATGATGACACCCATCGGTTCGCCTTCTTTATTTTTATATTCATCAAGGAAAACGACCGTTGCGCCTTCGCTCTCAACCGCAAGACCTTTTGCTTTCAGGTCAGCAACGATGCCCGGCAGCATGCTGTTATACAGGCTTTCACCCATAACATCCTGTTTGGTCAGCGTGACGTTGAGGCGTTCATAGTTGATCTGGTTCTGCGTCATGGTGATATCGACGAGCTTGCGCCACATCTGACGGCAATATTCATCACCACCCTGCAATTTCACCACGTAAGCGCGCGCGCGTTCGGCGAAATCGGCATCTTCATCGTAGTGTTTTTTCGCTTCACGATAGAACGCTTCAAGATCGGACAAATCCATCTCGTTGGCGCTTTCGTTTTGCATTTTTTCAAGGTAGGCGATCAGCATGCCGAACTGCGTACCCCAGTCGCCAACGTGGTTGGCACGAATCACGTTGTGGCCGAGAAACTCCAGCGTACGTGCCGCTGCATCACCAATGATGGTTGAGCGCAGGTGACCGACGTGCATTTCCTTCGCGACGTTAGGGGCAGAGTAGTCAATCACGATCGTTTGAGGTTCAACTGGGGTTAAACCCAGTTTTGGTGCATTCAGGGCGTTCTCAACCTGGCTCGCAACCCACTGCTTATCGAGAAAAATATTAATAAATCCGGGGCCTGCGATTTCTGTTTTTTCCGCAATGCCCTCCAGCGCCAAAAGTTGGACGACTTTTTCGGCCAATTGTCGCGGCGGCATGCCCAGTTTTTTTGCCACGGCCATAACGCCATTGGCCTGATAATCACCAAACTGTGCTTTTGCCGACTGACGAATCTGAGCTTCGCTGTCTGCTGGCGCGCCCGCGGCGGTTAACGCCTGGCTGACTTTTTCGGAGAGAAGAGCCTGAATATTCACCGGTTTACCTTAAATAAAAAATTAAGCCTTGCTTATACCATATTTGCCTTTCCTCGTCAGCAGACGGGGCGAGGCAACGGGATGTTCAGGCGAAAAAATACCCGACATGGCGGGAGTTAAAGAGGGGAACGAGATGAAAAAAGGATAAGGAGAACACGACAAAAAAAAGAAAAAATAGTTTTAGGTAGAATAAAAATAAATCCAATCGCGATCTTAACGTTTTTTCGACCGACTATTTACACCAATTTTATGTGAGTCTCTGGTTTTAAAATGACGAAAAATAGCATATGCCGCAATAGCGATAAGTGCGATGGATATAATGAGTAAAACCATGGTGATATCTCTGCGTTATTATTTGTTTTCTTAATTTATACGTTTTCTTTTCGGCGTTCAATGGGGCGCGTATTATTTAAGATTCCTCCCAGAATAGATTGCAAGAAGTATTGAAGCTTACACTTGGTAAAAAATATTTTCGTTTATTAATCAAACAGTATTATTACCTTTTCTTTGCATTTAATGCGTTTCACGTAATGAAGGTGTAAATAAATGTACATGGAGAAAAATAGAATTTAATTAGGATGCGTCACGGGTGTGATATTCTCACTGTGCAAATGGTGATTGATAATGTGAGATGCCGCGAGGAGTGTTGCCCGATATGTTACCCGATGATTTGATAACGGATTTAGCGCGATTCGAGCAAGCGCTACAGGAATTGGCCGATGTGCTACAGCTGGATTTAGGCGCATTTCATGCTGACCATATTTCGTTGCGTTGCCATCAGAATACGACGGCTGAATCATGGAAAGCGGTGCTGCTAAAGGCTGGCCGCCTGCTGTCTGAAAACCAGATCAATGGCCGCACAATCTGCTTGTTTATTCTGGAGAATGCACTCACGGTCGGCCCCTGGCAGATTACCTGTATCGAGCTACCGTGGCCGGGGAAAAAGCATTATCCGCATGAAGGATGGGAGCATGTGGAACTTGTGCTGCCCGGGGAAGCAGAAACGCTGCACCAGCGTGCGCTAGCCTGCTTGTCTGATGATGCGCTGCGTACGCCGAGCATCAAGCTTAAATTCAGTTCTCCGCAAGGCGAAAAAGAGCGAATTTCTAATCCTACGCTGGCGGTAACCAACGGGAAAGTGACAATAAAATTTCATCCATGTGATATACGCGATGTTGTCGCAAGCGAAATGTCGACGCTATAAAAATAACGTATGGCTCGTACGTAGCGTAATCAGAAAGATAACACTGGCTGGAAGATAAAACGGAGTGTCACGTTATTCATGCCGTTTTCTTTTACTGTATACCCTAAATAATTCGAGTTTCAGGAAGGCGGCAAGCGAGGGAATCCCGATGAGCTTACTCAGGTAAGTGATTCGGGTGAGTGAACGCAGCCAACGCACCTGCAATTTGAAGTATGACGGGTATAGAACAGATTAATAAAACTGTGGTTTATGTCATGTTTATTTCGGCACTGTATCGCGTTCATTGTGACTCCTGTCTCCTCACGATATGAATGCGAATGCCATAGTTATTACTTTAATCGACGTGATAATTCGTCGATTTTTCGATAATTAAGAAAAGTGGTCTGGGAGTTTACATGGAGGAGCAGCGATGACGAAACTGGAAGTATGCTGTTATAGCGTTGATTGTGCGATAACAGCAGCGCAGTCTGGGGCTGACAGGATTGAGCTCTGTGCAGGACAGCGAGAAGGCGGGTTAACGCCATCCTATGGTGTGCTGCGTGGTGCGCGCGAAAAAGTCGCGATTCCTGTTCACCCGATTGTGCGTCCGCGAGGGGGCGATTTTTGCTACAGCGCGATGGAATTTGCTGCTATCAAATACGACATTGAGCAGATTCGTGAGATGGGGTTTCCCGGCGTTGTTGTCGGCGCACTCAATCAGGAAGGGCATATTGATTTGCCCAAAATGCGCGAAATCATGGCGGTGGCTCAAGGGATGGCGGTGACTTTTCATCGCGCATTCGATATGTGCCTGAACCCATACATTGCACTGGAACAGCTTACTGAACTTGGCGTATCGCGCATATTGACTTCTGGGCAGCAGCAGACGGCGGAAAATGGGTTGCGGTTATTACGTGAACTAACACAGGCCAGTCGCGGTCCAAT
Organism: Pectobacterium aquaticum; assembly: GCF_003382565.3. Lineage (NCBI taxonomy): Bacteria > Pseudomonadati > Pseudomonadota > Gammaproteobacteria > Enterobacterales > Pectobacteriaceae > Pectobacterium > Pectobacterium aquaticum. Next base: position 2,548,137 of record NZ_CP086253.1, on the reverse strand, counting down.
TATTATGGCGGGTTCCGGCGTGCGCTTGACTAACGTACACAAATTTCAGCAGGCTGGCATCCGAGAACTACACAGCTCGGCAGGCCAGTGGACACCTTCTCCGATGCGCTATCGCAAAATTGGCGTATCGATGTGTTCTGAGACGGAATTAGATGAATTTAGCCAGTATTGCGTGGATGGTGATGTGGTGGAAGCCATGAAGCGGGCTGTCAGCCCAGATCGTGAAATTCAGTACGTATCCTGATGTAAGGCATTTCACGATGTAGGCTAGATAAACAGCGTTGTTATATAACACCACATCGGCACTTTTCAATTTTGCCGCGCCGCATACCATCTGGTGTGCATGGCAAGTACCAAGCCCCAGCGTGTTGCTGGGGTTTTTTTTGTCTAGCGCAGTAATTTAGGGCTGGTAGATACCGGGTTTACGTGCAACCAATACGGCACGTACTGGTGCGGGGTAACCTTCCACCGTTTTCGTCGGATCGTCAGGATCGAGGAATTCAGCCAGTGATTCCGTGATCATCCAGTCTGTCCGGCGCTGTTCCTGCGTTGTCGTGGTGCAGATATCGACGACGCGGACATCAACAAAGCCGCATTTCTCAAGCCATGTTGTCAAGGCTGCGGCGGAAGGGATGAAATACACATTGCGCATTTGCGCGTAGCGTTCTCCCGGTACCAGCACCTGATTTTCATCGCCGTCAATGACCAGCGTTTCCAGCACCAGTTCGCCACCCGCCACCAACTGATTCTTCAATTGCCACAGGTGATCGAGTGGGGAACGGCGGTGGTACAGCACGCCCATAGAAAACACGGTGTCAAACGCAGCAAGTTCGGGGAGTTGCTCAATACCGAGCGGCAGAACGTGCGCACGCTGATCGTCGCCGAGTAGCTTACGCACAGCTTCAAACTGGCATAAGAACAACTGCATAGGATCGATGCCAACTGCCATCGTGGCGCCTTCGCCGACCATCCGCCACAGGTGATAGCCGCTGCCGCAGCCTACATCCAGAATCAGGCGATTCTTCAGTGGGCTGATATGCGGCAGAACGCGCTGCCATTTCCAGTCAGAACGCCATTCCGTGTTGATATCCACGCCGTAAAGCGAAAAAGGGCCTTTACGCCAGGGCATCAGGTTACGTAGCAGCTTTTCAATGCCTTCACGCTGGCCGACGGAAATATCGGGTTCCATACGTGCCGTGACGCTGTCGTTCAAATCCAGGGACGTTGGCGTTAACGACGGGAGGTGTTCCAGCGAGTTAAACCAGAGTTTGAACTTACCGTGCAACGATTCTTGCTGCCAACTACTGAGCTGTGAAGGCAGCGTGTTAAGCCAGTGGCTGAGCGGGCCTTTTGCGATTTGTTGATAAAAATTGCCGAAATCGATCACGCCTTTTCCTCTGCTTTCACGGCTAATAACGAACCAAAATTAAAACACTGAAACCAAATTTCGCTGTGCTCAAAACCGGCATCTGCCAGTCGAGCTTTATGGGTTTCTACTGAATCGGTCAGCATGACGTTTTCCAGCATGCTGCGCTTCTGACTGATTTCTAACTCGCTGTAGCCATTTGCCCGTTTGAAATCGAGATGCATGTTGAACAGCAATTCACCGACGTCTTTGTCCGCAAAATTGAATTTCTCTGAGAGCACGAGCACGCCGCCGGGATTCAATCCCTGATAAATACGCTTGATGAGCACCTGACGCTGGGAAGGTTCCAGAAACTGAAGGGTAAAGTTCAGCACCACCATAGATGCATTTTCGATATCAATATTCAGGATATCGGCTTCTATAATCTCAACGGGGGTATCGGAACGGAAAGCGTCAATGTGGCTGCGGCAGCGCTTCACCATTGCCGGAGAATTGTCTACCGCGATAATTTTGCAATCTGGGACATGAATATTACGTCGCATAGACAACGTGGCGGCGCCCAGCGAGCATCCTAGATCGTAAACGTGGCTATCCGGGCGGACGAAGCGTTCTGCCAGCATGCCAATCATCGAGATGATGTTGGAATAGCCGGGCACGGAACGTTGGATCATATCGGGGAAGACGTCGGCAACGCGTTCGTCGAATGTCCAGTCGCCTAAATTGGCAATTGGCACAGAGAAAAGCATATCGCGGTTTGGCATGGCGGAAAGTGCACTGAGAGTAATAAAGAGGCGCGCATTCTAGCAGAATACACCGTGGTCTTCACCTTTCACATGGTGTAGACGTAGGGTGTGGACACGGTTTTTGATTCCCGGACGCATAATGTCTGTGCGCCCGAGAGAGGCGGTGATAGTTTTTGTCTCACGCCATCAGTACAGCGTGAAAACCAGATCCCAGGGAAGATAATAGAGGTTTGCTGCAATCATCAGAATGAGTGAGGCGTAGGTTGCCGACATACCGGAACGTCGCCAGCGGAATTCGCGATGCCGAAGTCCATAATAGTGCGCTAGACGCCCAGTAATCAATAAAATACCGCAGAAGTGGATCATGATGATAAGGGCGCCGTTCATTTCCATCAGCACCAGCAGAATCGCCGCAATCGGAATGTATTCCACCGCATTGCCATGTACCCGGATCGCCGTTTGCAATTCATAAAACCCGCCGTCTCCATACGCCACGCGATACTGCATTCTGAGTTTCACAACATCAATAGACAGCTTTATCAACAAGATTGCGCCAAGCACGATATAGAGCGCACTTACCATGTTTTACTCCGTAACCTAACCGAAAACGGCTTGCAGAATAATAGCTTTACCTAACGCAACTGTCGCCTGTAAAGGCCGATTTTTTTAGCGGAAATGCGTTGCGTTGCAAAATTGTTTATAACCAAACGGGCTAACACATGCCAGTGGCAGAGGTATCAGCGGATATATCAAAAGAGCGTTGCCTGCTGTGGCCAATCCGGCGGGGGCGGAAAGGTCGGGTCGATTTCGGCGAGCAAGGGCCAAAGCTGCTGCGCCAACGGTGGGGCATCACCGATATCTGGTGTATGGATAAAGAAGAAGGGATTTGCCTCACGCCACTGCGGCAGCTTGTTACGCCATGACTCGAACCAACGAAGATTTTCTTCCTGCTTTTCACTGCCGATAAAGCGAATCAGCGGCTGCGTGGCCGTCAGCACAGCGTGAACCGGCACGCGAGGCTTCTTCCGCTGGGCTTCACGCATCGCAGCGCTCTCTGGTGCGGCATGGTGAACCGGGCGGCTGTCGAGGATCACGCGGTTAATTCTGCGCTGCTGTAGCCCCTGATTCAGCGCGCGTTCTTCATCGCCTTTGGCAAAAAACAGCGGGTGGCGGACTTCCACACCGTAGCTAAATTCCTGCGGCAAAGCATCAAGAAATCGCCACAGCACGGGCAACTGCGCAGGGCTGAAAGTCGCGGGAAGTTGCAGCCAGAGTTGTCCGATACGGTGTGCAATCGGTTCAAGGCATTGATAAAAAAGTCCGACATCGCTAGCACAGTTCTGCAAGGCGGCTTTATGGCTGATCGCTGAGGGAAACTTGAAACAAAAGCGAAAGTCATCATGCGTCATATCACGCCAGCGCTCGACAACCTCGCGTGAAGGTAACGCATAAAAGGTCGTATTACCTTCAACACAGGTAAAATAGCGGCTGTAGTCGGCAAGGTCGTTTAAGCCCAACCGACTCCAGGCGGGATGCTGCCATTGTGGTAATCCGATATACATCATGTCGTCGCCATCAATAGAATGCCGAGCATTATCGCGTAATTGTCGGGGCAGTGCGAGTGAACTGGGAGACATCGTTTATAAAATCTCGTCCGCCCACAGTGCGGCTTCCATGATCATGCCAAAGCCATTTTCCTCATCGGCACCCAACTGGGTTAAAAACTGCTCAAGCACTTCCCACTCTTGCTGTTCATAAATCCACAGAGCAACGCTCTCGGTGGTATTGTCCTTCACATTGAAAGAGGCATGCAAGGGAAGATCGGTTTTGCAACAACTCTGCCTCGATTAGTGAACATTCCGTTAACCGGAAAGGAAATTTCGTAAAAAGAGTAGGCGGCAGCGTCGCAGAGCGTTACCTTCATGCTTATCGTTCGGGCGAATATCCTTTATAATAACCGCCTTTTTTCATCGGACAGTAACCCAGAAAAACCATGCCGTGCAGCGAAAATGCCACTGTTTTTGCACTGTGATTTACCGTGAAAAGTGATCTACCGTGAAAACGTGTGAGCTGGCGGATGAGTAAAAGGACATCGTGATGCGTACTAATTATTGCGGGCAGTTGAATTCGTCCCATGTGGGCCAGGAAGTGACATTGTGCGGTTGGGTTAACCGCCGCCGCGATCTGGGTGGTTTGATTTTTATTGATATGCGTGACCGCGAAGGGCTGGTTCAGGTGTTTTTTGACCCGGATCGTCAGGACGCATTTAAACTGGCATCCGAGTTGCGTAACGAGTTCTGCATCCAACTTACCGGTGTCGTCCGTGCCCGTCCAGAAAGCCAAATCAACAAAGATATGGCGACGGGCGAAGTCGAGATTTTTGCCAACGCACTGACGATCGTTAACCGTTCTGAAGCGCTGCCGTTGGACTCCAACCAAACCAATACCGAAGAAGCGCGTCTCAAATTCCGCTATCTGGATTTGCGCCGTCCTGAAATGGCGCAGCGCCTGAAAACGCGTGCCCGTATCACCAGTTTTGTGCGTCGTTTTATGGACGACCACGGCTTCTTGGACATCGAAACCCCGATGTTGACGAAAGCGACGCCGGAAGGCGCGCGTGACTATCTGGTGCCGAGCCGCGTACATAAAGGCAAATTTTATGCGCTGCCGCAGTCCCCACAGCTGTTCAAACAGCTGCTGATGATGTCCGGCTTTGACCGCTACTATCAGATCGTCAAATGCTTCCGTGACGAAGACCTGCGTGCCGACAGGCAGCCAGAATTTACCCAGATCGATGTGGAAACCTCTTTCATGACCGCGCCACAGGTGCGTGAAGTGATGGAGAAGCTGGTGCGTGAACTGTGGCAGGACGTGAAAGGTGTCGATCTGGGCGATTTCCCGATCATGACGTTCGCAGAAGCGATGCGCCGTTTCGGTTCCGACAAGCCAGATTTGCGTAATCCGCTGGAACTAGTCGACGTTGCCGATCTGGTTAAAGACATTGAATTCAAAGTCTTCTCCGGCCCAGCAAACGATGCTAAAGGCCGCGTTGCCGCTATCCGTGTTCCGAGCGGTGCACAACTGAGTCGTAAGCAGATTGATGAATACGGCAAGTTTATTGAAATCTATGGTGCGAAAGGCTTGGCTTACATTAAGGTCAACGAGCGCGCCAAAGGTTTGGAAGGCGTTCAAAGCCCTGTCGCGAAATTCCTGAATGAAGACATCCTGTCTGCGCTGTTGGATCGTACTGCGGCACAAGATGGCGACATCCTGTTCTTTGGTGCAGACAGCGCGAAAGTGGTGACCGATGCACTGGGGGCGCTGCGTCTCAAGCTGGGTCGCGATTTGAATCTGACGAAAGACGATAGCTGGGAACCGCTGTGGGTCATCGATTTCCCTATGTTTGAGGAAGATGGCGAAGGCGGGCTGGCTGCGATGCACCATCCGTTTACCGCACCGCGTGACATGCTGCCTTCCGAATTGGCGGTTAACCCGGTTTCGGCGATCGCCAACGCCTATGACATGGTCATTAACGGTTATGAAGTGGGCGGCGGTTCCGTGCGTATTCACCGTGGTGAAATGCAGCAAACCGTGTTCAGCATTCTGGGTATTACCGAACAAGAACAGCGTGAGAAATTTGGCTTCCTGCTGGACGCGCTGAAATATGGTACGCCGCCGCACGCGGGTCTGGCGTTTGGTCTTGACCGTCTGGTGATGTTACTGACGGGCACCGATAACATTCGTGACGTGATCGCCTTCCCGAAAACGACGGCAGCTGCGTGTCTGATGACGGAAGCGCCAAGTTTTGCTAACTCGGCTTCGCTGGAAGAGCTTGCGATTGCGGTAGTCGTGAAAGGGAAAACGGCTCAGGATGGAAAATCCGAGAACGAATAAGATGGTATACAAGCGACCCGTTTCGGTTCTGGTGGTGATCTATGCCCGTGACACCGGACGGGTGCTGATGTTGCAACGGCGTGACGACCCTGAATTCTGGCAGTCGGTAACTGGCAGTATAGAAGAAGGGGAAAGTGCGCCGTATGCCGCACAGCGTGAAGTCAAAGAAGAAGTTAACATTGATATATCCGCAGAAGCGTTACCACTCTTTGACTGTCAACGCTGTATTGAGTTTGAGCTATTTGCTCATTTGAGACGTCGCTATGCGCCGGGGGTCACGCACAATACCGAACACTGGTTTTGTCTGGCGTTACCTGCTGAGCGCGAGGTGCAATTATCCGAGCATCTTGCTTACCAGTGGCTAGATGTGCCCCACGCGGCGCAGTTGACCAAGTCCTGGAGCAACCGGCAGGCGATTGAGGAATTTGTTATTTATCCGGCCTGAACAGGCTTTTTTCGGAGATTTTTATGGCAGGTCATAGTAAGTGGGCTAACACAAAGCATCGTAAAGCAGCACAGGACGCCAAACGCGGTAAAATCTTTACCAAGATTATCCGCGAGTTGGTCACCGCCGCCCGTCTGGGTGGTGGCGATCCGGGTTCTAACCCACGTCTGCGCGCCGCGATCGATAAAGCTCTGTCCAACAACATGACGCGCGATACGTTGAACCGCGCGATTGCCCGTGGCGTCGGCGGTGACGATGATGCCAACATGGAAACCATCATTTATGAAGGCTATGGCCCAGGCGGCACGGCCGTCATGGTGGAATGCCTGAGTGACAACCGTAACCGTACCGTTTCCGAAGTGCGCCACGCGTTTACGAAAACCGGCGGCAACCTGGGTACCGATGGCTCTGTTTCGTACCTCTTCACCAAGAAAGGCGTCATTTCTTACGCGCCGGGTCTGGATGAAGATGCAGTGATGGATGCCGCGCTGGAAGCCGGTGCTGATGATGTCGTGACGTACGACGACGGTGCAATTGACGTCTTCACGCCGTGGGAAACGTTCGGTGATGTGAAGGATGCGTTAGACGCGGCTGGCCTGAAAGCGGAATCGGCTGAAGTATCGATGATTCCATCCACCAAGGCGGATATGGATGCAGAAACGGCACCGAAATTGATGCGTCTGATCGACATGCTGGAAGATTGCGACGATGTTCAGGAGGTTTACCACAACGGTGAGATCTCCGATGAGGTGGCTGAACTGCTGTAATGGCTGGTCGGTAATGCAACGTAGCAACAGCTATCCACACGGGCGAATCGGCACCATGGCAATCGTAGCACGATGACAATAATAGTAGGTATCGACCCCGGTTCGCGCGTGACGGGTTATGGCATTATCCGTCAGCAGGGGCGTCATCTGACGTACCTCGGCAGTGGCTGTATCCGTACCGTGGTGGATGATATGCCCACACGGCTTAAGCTGATTTACGCTGGCGTCAGTGAAATCATTACGCAATTTCGCCCAGACTGTATGGCGATTGAGCAGGTTTTCATGGCGAAAAACCCAGATTCAGCCTTGAAGCTAGGGCAGGCACGCGGTGTGGCTATCGTTGCCGGTGTGAATCAGGATCTGCCCGTGTTTGAATACGCGGCACGGCTGGTGAAACAAACAGTAGTAGGAACGGGCGCGGCGGATAAAAAGCAGGTGCAACATATGGTTCGCTCACTGCTGAAACTGCCGGCCAGCCCGCAGGCGGATGCCGCCGACGCGCTGGCGATTGCCATTACTCACTGCCACTTTAGCCAAAGCCTGCTGCGAACCGCGGCGGTGAAAGTGAACCCGCTGGCAGGAAGACTGCGCTGAAACAGGAGGCTGGATATTCATCCAGCCTTTTTTATGTTATATAGTCGTCATACTTCAAGCCATTCTTTCCCTACGTAAAAGGAAGCGCAACGTGATAGGTCGTCTCAGAGGCATTATTCTGGAAAAACAGCCGCCGCAGGTGCTGATAGAAGCTAACGGCGTGGGTTACGAAGTTCATATGCCGATGACGTGCTTTTACGAACTCCCTGAGCTCAATCGGGAAGCGATCATCTTTACCCATTTTGTTGTCCGCGAAGATGCGCAACTGCTGTTCGGTTTTAATGATAAGCAGGAGAGGGCGCTGTTCCGTGAACTGATCAAAGTGAATGGCGTCGGGCCGAAGCTGGCCCTGGCAATTCTTTCGGGGATGTCCGCGACGCAGTTTGTCAGCGCGGTTGAGCGTGAAGAAATCGGTGCATTGATTAAACTACCGGGCGTCGGTAAGAAAACGGCGGAAAGATTGGTTGTTGAAATGAAAGATCGCTTCAAAGGCTTGAGTGGCGATCTATTTAATCCAGTCAGCGATATTCCGCTGGCTTCACCCGCTGCCGCAGACAGCCGAGTCGGCGAGCCTGAGGCGGAAGCCGCCGCTGCACTGGTTGCGCTGGGCTATAAACCACAGGAAGCCAGCCGCATGATTTCCAAGATTTCGCGTCCCGATGCTGACTGTGAAACCTTGATTAGGGATGCACTGCGCGCGGCGCTGTGAGGTATTCATGATAGAAGCCGATCGTTTGATTTCCGCTGACGCCGTTCCTGAAGAAGAATTTCTCGACCGCGCGATGCGACCTAAGCTGCTGACCGAATATGTAGGGCAGCCGCAGGTGCGTGAGCAGATGGAAATTTTCATCCAGGCGGCCCGTAAGCGCGGGGATGCGCTGGATCATCTGCTCATTTTTGGTCCTCCTGGTCTGGGTAAAACGACGCTGGCGAATATTGTTGCTAACGAGATGGGCGTGAATATGCGCACGACGTCGGGCCCGGTGCTGGAAAAAGCAGGTGACCTTGCCGCACTGTTGACCAATCTCGAACCGCATGATGTGCTGTTCATCGATGAAATCCATCGCCTGTCACCTGTGGTGGAAGAAGTGCTGTATCCGGCGATGGAAGATTATCAGTTGGATATCATGATCGGTGAAGGGCCTGCTGCCCGCTCAATTAAACTCGATCTTCCTCCTTTCACATTGATTGGCGCAACGACGCGTGCGGGGTCTTTAACCTCGCCGCTGCGTGATCGCTTTGGTATTGTGCAGCGCCTGGAATTTTATAATGTGGCGGATTTACAGTATATCGTGCGTCGCAGCGCACAGTGTTTAGGGCTGGATCTGACATCTGAGGGTGCGCTTGAAGTGGCGCGGCGCGCGCGGGGGACGCCGCGTATTGCTAACCGATTATTGCGACGGGTGCGTGATTTCTCCGAAGTTAAGTCAGAAGGGGCGATTACCGGTGATGTGGCGACACAGGCACTGGATATGCTGGCGGTAGATACCGAAGGCTTTGACTACATGGATCGTAAGCTGCTGTTGGCGATCATCGATAAATTCATGGGTGGCCCCGTTGGTTTGGACAATTTAGCGGCAGCGATTGGTGAAGAGCGAGAAACGATTGAAGACGTGCTGGAGCCGTTTCTGATTCAGCAAGGGTTCATTCAGCGTACGCCGCGCGGTCGCATGGCGACGCAGCATGCGTATCGACATTTTGGCTTAACGCGTGAAGATTTAGGTTAACGGGTGAAAAGCGTATCGCCTAAGAAATAATATGTGGTAAGACGTCACCCGCTGCCAGCACAGCCTGATTTACGGCTAGATTGGTCATCCAGAATGGATTCATGGTGCCCGTGACAATCAGCGAACCGTGGATCCCCGAAAACCAGAAAAGCTGGCACAGCAACACAGACAGAAGAATGGCAGGCAGCGAGTCTGAGGCGGAAACCAGCGGTGCTAACTGGTGCATAATCACTTCGGGAATGATCATGCCTTAATCGATTGTTCGATAGCGGCAATCATCGATTGATATAAGGAACTCATGTGAACACCTTTTTTATGTTTCGCTGGGATGACGACAGCTCGTCACCCAGTATGCTATCGCTACGTTGTAAGCCGTAACTCATTGTATCTAAATCTCTTATGGGAATGTTTCGTGTGGCAGTCTTTTATAAATGTGAGCCGATATCTGTCATCTTTCTTCCGCTGCGGACCGCATTTTCCGCCAAGCACAATGTACATTCCAGATAATGGCTAACCGGCAATAAACGCGGATCGAGCAGCCTTCAAAATATAAAGCCCTTCTGAATCACGTGTCCGGAAGGGCTTTTTGCTATTGAGTTTTTGTACTATTGAGTGATTGATAGGTTAGGCGCGTTGTCGCTTAATCAGACTGACAATAAACAGCAGCGATGCGCACAGCACCACAGACGGCCCCGCGGGCGTATTGTAACCAGCTGAAAATGCCAAACCTCCCGTTACGGCAATCATTCCTATAATAATCGCGATGCTTGCCATTTGTTCCGGCGTCCGTGCGAAGCGTCTGGCGCTAGCGGCGGGAATAATCAGCAGTGATGTAATGATCAGCGCACCCACAAATTTCATGGCGATACCAATCGTTAACGCGGTGGTCAGCATCAAGAGCAGCTTGGTGCGCTGTAGCTTCACGCCATCCACGTGCGCCAGCTCTGGGCTGATCGTCATAGAAAGTAGTGCGCGCCATTGCCAGCACATAATGGCCACCACAACGATGACGCCAGCGGCGATCACCCACAGATCCTCTGTTGTGACGGAGAGCAAATCACCAAACAGGTAAGCCATCAAGTCCACGCGCACGTTATTCATCAAGCTGACGACCACCAACCCAAGCGACAGAGCGCTGTGTGCCATGATGCCGAGTAACGTATCGATAGCCAGATAGGGGCGTCGCTCCAGCCAGACAAGTCCCAACGCCAGAATGAGCGTTACGGCGATGACGGCAGCAAACAGGTTGATGTTCAGCAGCAGACCGAAGGCGACGCCGAGTAAAGATGCGTGCGCCAGCGTGTCACCGAAGTAAGACATCCGTCGCCAGACGACAAATGAGCCGAGCGGGCCAGCCGCAATCGCCAGCAACATCCCCGCCAGCCAACCGGGAAACAACAGTTCTATCATGCGTCGTTTCCACCTTGTCTTTTCAGAATGATACGTCCCTGTAGATCGTGACGATGATTATGATGATGGCGATAAATTGCCAATTGCTCCACGCCGCGGTGGCCGAACATCGCTAAAAACTCAGGATGAAGTGAAACCACTTCAGGTGTGCCGGAGCAGCAAACATGTTGATTAAGGCAGAGAACTTCATCGGTTTTCGCCATCACCAAATGCAGATCGTGCGACACCATCAGCACGCCGCAGTGGAATTCTTGCCGCAATTGGTTAATGAGATCGTACAGCGCCAGTTGCCCATTGACGTCGACACCCTGCGTCGGCTCATCGAGTACCAGCAGTTGGGGCTGATTGAGCAGTGCACGAGCCAGCAGGACGCGTTGGGTTTCGCCACCGGAAAGTTTCTGCATCGGCTGTTCCAGCAGATGTGCAGCCTGAACCCGCTTGAGCGCCGGTAAAATATCCTGCTTTTTCACGCTGGGGCGCAGTTGCATAAAACGGCTGACGGTCAAGGGCAGGGTGGTATCCAGATGCAGCTTCTGCGGAACGTAGCCGATACGCAGCGCGGGATCCCGTACCAGCGAGCCGGAGGTGGGCGACAGTAGACCTAATACCACGCGCACCAGCGTCGATTTCCCTGCGCCATTCGGCCCAAGTAGCGTCAGAATTCGACCTGCCTGCAAGGTAAGAGAGATATCTGACAGAATCTTGCGGCTGCCAAATGTAACTGAAATATTATTAAGTGATACCAATGTGGACATAGAATTCGGTTTGCATAACTCATGTGACGTTATAATATAACAAATAACACCATAAAAATCGATGGGATCGACTTTCATGCAGCAATCTATTCAACAAAAAAAATCTACTCAGCAAAAAAAATGGTTAAAAAGTGTGTTTTTTGCCAGTGCGCTACTCGCAAGCGGGATATCAATTAGCACGGCATCCGCTGCGGTCATTACGTCAATTCGTCCTTTGGGATTCATTGCGTCGGCGATTGCCGATGGGCTGACGCCCACTGAGATTTTGTTACCTGATGGCGCGTCGCCCCACGATTATGCCTTGCGTCCGTCTGATGTCCAGCGTTTACAGTCTGCTGAACTGGTGATTTGGGTTGGGCCGGAAATGGAAGCCTTTCTCGGAAAGCCGTTAGCGAAAGTCTCACCTGAAAAGCAAATCGCGCTTTCCGCGCTCCCCGCGATTAAATCTGAGCTGGAAAAAGAGGCTGGACACGATCATGAAAATGACCATGAACAGGTGCATGATGACCATGAAAAAGGCCACGATCATCGCCATGCCGCCCATGATGACGGCGACGATGGTCACCATCATGGTGAGTACAATATGCACATTTGGCTGTCGCCGGAGATGACAAAACAGGCGGCTATAGCCATTCATGCAAAATTATTGGAACTTATGCCTCAGAATAAGGACAAACTAGACGCGAATCTGCTTTATTTCACGGATAAAATCGGGCAGGCAGATGAAAAAATTGCTAAGATGCTGGCGCCTGTACGGGGTAAAGGGTATTTCGTGTTCCATGATGCCTATGGCTATTTTGAGAAACATTACGGGTTAAGCCCGTTGGGTTACTTCACGATTAACCCCGAAATCCAACCCGGAGCACAGCGTTTACACCAAATACGAACACAGTTGGTTGAGCACAGAGCCGTATGCGTTTTTGCTGAACCACAATTCAGGCCAGCCGTTATTAATGCTGTTGCCAAGGGAACCGACGTGCGCTCGAGTGTGCTCGATCCATTGGGAAGCAATATTGCACTGGGTAGAGATAGCTATGCCGATTTCTTGTTGCAGCTATCAAACCAGTATGTGAGCTGCCTGGAGGAAAAATCATGAGGATACGAATAAGTGCAGCAGATAGTCCGAACTATCGCTCTGGCGTATAACAGCTTACCTCGGCCCCATCGTGTCATGCTGGGGTCGCTTACCGTTGTGACATTGGCTGTTGCCGTTTGGCGGCCTTTTGTTTATCCCCACGTCGATGATGCTCCTGTTGTCGATGATGCTCCTGTTATTGTGAAAGATGTCGATCTGGAAACCAGCCAGCTACGTACGTTGACACCTGAAGCCAGTGAACCGATAGACCAACCCTCGCCGGATGATGATATTCCACAAGATGAGCTGGATGATAAGGGTGCCGATGAAGGTGACATACATGAGTACGTGGTCTCTACGGGAGATACCTTAAGCAGCATTTTGACGCAGTACGGTATTGATATTGCAGATATCACCCAGCTTGCAGAGCAGAATAAAGATTTGCGGAACCTGAAAGTCGGTCAGCAAATTTCATGGGCTTTAGCAGAAAACGGCGACCTGCAAAGTTTGACTTGGCAGATGTCCCGCCGTGAAACACGCATTTATGAGCGCGCGGGTAACGATTTTAAAGAGCGTATTGAGACGCTGAAAGGCGAATGGCGCAATAGTGTCCTGAATGGCCGTGTCGGTGGTAGCTTTGTTAGCAGTGCAAAAAATGCCGGTTTGACCAGCACAGAAGTGCGGGACGTGATCAAAGCGCTGCAATGGCAACTGGATTTCCGTAAATTACGCAAAGACGATACCTTCTCTGTCTTGATGTCCCGCGAAATGCTCGAGGGTAAAAGCGAGCAGAGCGAGTTGGTCGGCGTCCGTTTGAATACCGGAGGCAAAGATTATTACGCGATTCGTGCAGAAGACGGTAAATTCTACGATCGTGAAGGTTCCGGTTTGACGCGTGGCTTTATGCGTTTCCCAACCATGAAACAATTCCGCATTTCCTCCAGCTTTAATCCACGTCGTCTGAACCCAGTCACAGGGCGCGTCGCGCCGCATAAAGGTGTCGACTTTGCTATGCCGGTCGGATCACCGGTTCTGGCAGTTGGGGATGGGGAAGTCGTAATTGCGAAACGTAGCGGTGCGGCGGGGAACTATGTGGCCATCCGCCACGGTCGTCAGTACACCACGCGCTATATGCATATGCATCGCATCCTGGTTAAACCGGGGCAGAAAGTGAAACGTGGCGATCGCATCGGGTTGTCTGGCAACACCGGTCGTTCCACTGGCCCGCATCTGCACTACGAATTCTGGATCAACCAGCAGGCAGTAAACCCGTTAACGGCTAAACTGCCGCGTTCTGAAGGGCTGGCGGGTAAAGAGCGTCGTGATTATCTTGCGCAGGTTAAGGAAGTGGTACCGCAGCTTAAGTTTGATTAATGATATCCGTCATACTTCAAGCTGCTTGTGCGTTGGCCGCCCTTACTCACCCCAGTCACTTACTTGTGTAAGCTCCTGGGGATTCATGCGGTTGCCGCCTTCATGCAACTTGAATTATTTAGGATAGATATTGATTGCATGTTATGCCGGTGGGGCTTGCTGCCGGCATTTTCATTTATAGAACATTTGATAGAACACAGGTTCCTGATTTTTTATTATCGAGCTGGCGTGTTTTTGCGTAACTGTCGTTGGTGTTGCTAAACGCCGAGCGGCAATGATGATTATGTTTATTGATTGATCTGAAGAGTTTAGGCATGGAAAAAGAAAAAAAATCGAACGCTGAATTTGTTCCCCAGTTTCAACGCGCCTTTTTTCATCCGCGTTATTGGGGGGTTTGGTTAGGCGTTGGTGTGATGGCGCTCGCTGCCTATGTTCCTGCGCGATTAAGAAATCCGGTGCTGGGTGGGTTAGGGCGTTTTGTCGGGAGAATATCAAAAGGCGCACGCCGCCGTGCCCGCATTAATCTGCTGTACTGCATGCCGGAATTAACGGAAGCACAGCGCGAAGCTATCATCGATGACATGTTTGCGACAGCCCCTCAGTCGATGATTATGATGGTGGAAGTAGGAATTCGGAACCCGAAGAAAATCGAGAAATATGTTCGCTGGCATGGCGAAGACATTCTGGATCGTATTAAGGAACAAGAGAAGAACGTGATTTTTCTGGTTCCGCACGGGTGGGGGGTTGATATCCCCGCGATGTTGCTGACCTCGCGCGGTCAGCGTATGGCTGCCATGTTCCACAACCAGAAGAATGCGCTGGTGGACTACTGGTGGAATCGGTTACGCCGTCGTTTTGGTGGCCGCATTCATGCTCGCAACGACGGTATTAAGCCGTTTATCAGCTCTGTACGCTCTGGGTGCTGGGGTTATTACTTGCCCGATCAGGATCACGGCGCTGAGCACAGCGAATTCGTTGACTTTTTTGCGACCTATAAGGCAACGCTGCCTGCCGTCGGACGGCTGATGAAAGTGTGTCGTGCGGATATCGTGCCGCTGTTCCCGGTGTATAACGCTAAAGACGGTTGTCTGGATGTGTTTATTCGCCCACCGATGGACGATCTAGCGGATGCGGATGACGTATATATTGCGCGGCGTATGAATGAAGAAGTGGAAATTCTGGTCAAACCGAACCCTGAGCAGTACACCTGGATTCTGAAGCTGTTGAAAACCCGCAAACCGGGTGAGATTGAACCGTACTGTCGGGATGATTTATACCGTAATTAGCTTATACGGTAGATAAGAGCGGGCTGATAGGCCGCATAGATAAAAAAGCCGGACGAGAAATCGTCCGGCTTTTTGCTGGTATGAACCGTCCGCCACCTCAGCAGCAGAGCGGTTATGGTACTGATTATTCCACGCGCAGGATACGGATCGTGTTGGTGGTGCCCACAGTACCCATGATGTCACCTTGTGTGACGATGACCAGATCCCCAGACATCAGGAACCCTTTGTCACGCAGCAGGATCACTGCATCATTGGCGGCAGCAACGCCGTCCGTGTAGCTGTCGAAATGCACGGGAGTAACGCCACGATACAGCGCGGTCAGGTTCAGCGTGTGCTCATGACGAGACATCGCGAAAATCGGCAGACCGGAACTGATACGGGACATCATCAGGGCGGTACGGCCAGATTCCGTCATGGCGATCAGCGCGGTAACCCCTTTCAGGTGGTTGGCGGCGTACATGGAAGACATCGCGATGGATTCTTCCGTGTTATCAAACTGCACGTCAAGGCGGTGCTTGGAGACGTTGATGCTTGGGATTTTCTCCGCGCCTAAACACACTTTCGCCATCGCCGCAACGGTTTCAGCCGGATACTGGCCCGCAGCGGTTTCTGCTGACAGCATCACGGCATCGGTACCATCCAGCACGGCGTTGGCGACGTCCATCACCTCGGCGCGCGTTGGCATCGGGTTGGTGATCATCGATTCCATCATCTGCGTGGCGGTAATGACCGCACGGTTCAGTTGACGAGCGCGACGGATCAACTTCTTCTGAATCCCTACCAGCTCTGGGTCGCCGATTTCAACGCCCAGATCGCCCCTCGCGACCATCACCACATCGGAAGCCAGAATTATGTCATCCATAGCGGCGTCTGAGCAGACAGCTTCGGCACGTTCCACTTTTGATACGATCTTAGCGTTACAGCCTGCATCGCGTGCGAGTCGACGTGCGTAGTTGAGGTCTTCACCAGTACGCGGGAAAGAGACCGCCAGATAGTCGACGCCAATTTTTGCGGCGGTAATAATGTCGGCTTTATCTTTTTCCGTCAGGGCTTCGGCAGACAGACCACCACCGAGTTTATTGATGCCCTTGTTGTTAGACAGGGGCCCACCAACGGTGACCTCGGTGTAAACTTTCAGACCTTCAACCTGAAGGACTTTCAACTGTACCCGACCGTCATCCAGTAACAAGATGTCGCCAGGCACTACATCGCTTGGCAAGCCTTTGTAATCGATCCCGACTTTTTCTTTATCGCCTTCGCCTTTCGCTAAATCGGCATCCAGCAAGAATTTGTCGCCGATATTCAGGAAAATTTTCCCTTCTTTGAAGGTAGAAACACGAATCTTTGGACCCTGCAGATCGCCAAGAATGGCAACGTGGCGGCCTAATTTAGCCGCAATTTCACGAACTTTGTTGGCACGTAATTGATGATCTTCTGCTGTGCCGTGAGAGAAATTCATTCGTACTACGTTCGCGCCCGCACTGATAATCTTTTCGAGATTATTATCACGGTCGGTAGCGGGCCCCAGGGTGGTGACAATCTTGGTTCTTCTGAGCCGTCTGGACATGTATAACTCCGTTCACTTGTGAAGCTGTAGTGTTGCGATTAAGCGTCGAATAACGGTGCAAAATGTCACTTTACAACAAAACTATTTCACCTGCGTTATCCGAACATCGTGTTGAGTCTGATTATCATACTGTACAGGTAATCCCTGCCATCTTTCCATGCCCGTAGTCTCTGACCATATCAAGATGAAACAGGTTGATGATACCGCTCATTTTCCATTACCCGTCATACTTCAAGTTTCATGTGCGTTGACTGCGCTTAAATACTCGGCCCGTCGTGGGCCTCGCCCTTAAGGGCCGCCGCAAGCAGCGTTCAAATCTGCTCCCGGCAGATTTGTCACCCGAATCACTTACTTGAGTAAGCTCATCGGGACTCCCTCGCTTGCCGCCTGCCTGAAACTCGAATTATTTAGGGTACAAAATATAGCTAAAAAACAAAGCATAACGTAAAACTTATCTATCACCTGAAGGGGTTAATCAATCGCTCGTCTTTATCAAAGCGTGACTCACGCAGGGCCTCTTTGACCCGTTTCAGGTTATCACGAAATTTTTCCCCGCGGCGTAGCGTGAAGCCCGTCGCCAGAACGTCGATCAGCGTCAACTGAGCGATGCGGGACACCATCGGCATATAAACATCGGTATCTTCAGGCACATCAAGCCGCAAGGCCAACGACGCCTCACGCGCCAGCGGCGTGCCGTCCGAGGTAATGGCGATAACGGTCGCGTCGTTTTCGCGTGCCAACTGCGCCATGTCGACCAGACTTTTGGTTCTGCCTGTGTGGGATATCAATACCACGACGTCACCGTCGCTGGAATTCATACAGCTCATGCGCTGCATAACGATGTCATCGAAATAGACAACGGGGATATTGAAGCGGAAAAATTTGTTCATCGCATCGTGTGCGACCGCAGCGGAAGCACCCAGACCAAAGAAAGAGATTTTCTTCGCCTGCGTCAGCAAATCCACGGCGCGGTTCACGGCGGTGACATCCAGGCTGGATTTAACCTGCTCTAGACCAGCCATGGCGGATTCAAAAATTTTACTGGTATAGGCGTCAACGCTGTCATCTTCTTCAACGTTACGGTTCACATACGGTGTACCGTTTGCCAGACTTTGCGCCAGATGTAGTTTAAAATCGGGAAAACCTTTAGTTTCAAGGCGGCGACAAAAACGATTAACCGTTGGTTCGCTGACATCGGCCATTTTGGCTAAGGTTGCGATGCTGGAGTGAATGGCCGTCTGCGGAGTGCTCAGTATCACTTCAGCAACTTTTCTTTCTGATTTGCTCAAGAGTTCTAAGTGACTCTGGATTTTTTCCAGCATATTCATACGACAAGGGCCATGTAAGTTTTTTCCAATTCCAACTAAAGGTACACTGGCATGCATTACGTGAAAAAATGCACGTCGTGAAAATATACTACGACCCTGTAGTGGTTGGCAGAGGGCAACAGGCTAAGTTAGGTCCTTTTTTTGCCAGAACATGACATGTGTCTAACTTTCAGAAAAGTAATCGACTGTCAGAAACGACGAAAAATTTCGTTTTAGGGCGAATGCATAAGTGACTTCAGCCACTGCACAGACCGATTTATGCATGATTTTCAGTCAATGCCGACCATTATTTGGCATTTTTATGATGGGTTTACTGGCTGTAGTCAAAAAGAGTACATTATCGCTGTAATAAAATTACAGCATCCTGCAACGAGGAGATGAACATGGCGGTAACTTCAACAGCCCAAGCGTGCGATCTGGTTATTTTCGGTGCTAAGGGCGATCTGGCACGCCGTAAATTGCTGCCTTCCCTTTACCAGTTGGAAAAAGCAGGTCACATCCATGCGAACACCAGAATTATCGGGGTGGGCCGTGCGGATTGGGATAAAGCGGAGTATACCCGCGTCGTGCGCGAAGCGCTTGACACCTTTATGAAAGAAGCCATCGACGATAAGTTGTGGGAAACGCTAAGCAGTCGGCTGGATTTCTGCAATCTTGATGTGGAAGACACCAAAGCGTTCAACAAACTGGGCAAGATGCTTGACCAGAAAAACCGGACTACTATCAACTATTTTGCCATGCCGCCGAGTACATTCGGTGCGATCTGCAAAGGGTTGGGAACCGCAGGGCTGAATAAAGAGCCCGCGCGCGTGGTAATGGAAAAACCGCTTGGGACCGATCTGGCGTCTTCTCGCGTCATTAACGATCAGGTCGCGGAATTCTTTAACGAGTGTCAGGTTTACCGTATCGACCACTATCTGGGTAAAGAAACCGTTCTGAACCTGCTGGCGCTGCGTTTTGCCAACTCCCTGTTCTCCTCAAACTGGGACAACCGGACGATCGACCATGTGCAGATCACGGTAGCCGAGGAAGTTGGGATTGAAGGGCGCTGGGGCTATTTTGATAAAGCCGGCCAGATGCGCGATATGATCCAGAACCACCTGTTACAAATTTTGACGATGATTGCGATGTCGCCGCCGTCTGATTTGACGACAGACCGCATCCGTGATGAAAAAGTGAAAGTGCTGCGTTCACTGCGTCGTATCGATCGCTCCAACGTGCATGAAACGACGGTACGCGGCCAATACACGGCGGGTTTTGTTCAGGGACATAAAGTGCCTGGCTATCTGGAAGAAGAGGGCGCGAACAAAAGCAGTAGTACGGAAACCTTCGTTTCGATTCGCGTTGATATTGACGACTGGCGCTGGTCTGGCGTGCCGTTCTACCTGCGTACGGGTAAACGTCTGCCGACCAAATGTTCAGAAGTCGTCGTGTACTTTAAAAACCCAGCGCTGAACCTGTTCCATGATTCCTACCAGCAGTTGCCGCAGAACAAGCTGATCATTCGCTTGCAGCCGGATGAAGGTGTGGAAATTCAGATTCTGAACAAAATCCCGGGGTTAGAGCACAAACACCGCCTGCAAACGGTAAAACTGGATCTGAGCTTCTCGGAAACCTTTAATCAGCAGCATTTAGCGGATGCTTACGAGCGTCTGCTGCTGGAAACCATGCGTGGGATTCAGGCGCTGTTTGTCCGTCGTGATGAAGTGGAAGAAGCCTGGAAGTGGGTGGATTCCATCATGGATGCGTGGTCGATGGACAACGATGCACCGAAGCCGTATCAGGCAGGAAGCTGGGGGCCGGTGGCATCCGTGGCGATGATTACCCGCGATGGCCGTTCCTGGAATGAGTTTGAGTAATTTTTTGATAATACGTCAGTAATGGGGGGCTGGCCGAGGACGGTCGGCCTCGCACAGTTTTTAATGTATGGCTCACGGTGCGGTCGGACATCTGCGGCGACGCAGATCCCTGTGGCAGGGGCGCGCTATATAATTAATGATGCCTTCGGGCATGACTGGAGATAACTTTTGATGAAAAACTGGAAAACGAGCGCGGAACAGATTTTGACAACGGGTCCCGTTGTTCCTGTGATTGTGGTCAACAAACTGGAACACGCGGTGCCGATGGCAAAAGCGTTAGTCGCGGGCGGCGTTCGCGTTCTGGAACTGACATTGCGTACCGACTGCGCCATCGAAGCGATTCGCGCGATTGCGAAAGAAGTACCGGAAGCCATCGTGGGCGCGGGTACGGTAACAAACCCTGAGCAACTGGCTGCGGTCGTTGAGGCCGGTGCGCAGTTTGCCATCAGCCCAGGCCTGACTGAGCCGCTGCTGAAAGCCGCAACGGAAGGCAATATCCCGTTGATCCCGGGTATCAGCACCGTATCTGAACTGATGCTGGGTATGGATTACGGCCTGCGTGAGTTCAAATTCTTCCCAGCGGAAGCTAATGGCGGTGTGAAAGCGCTTCAGGCGATCGCAGGTCCGTTTGCTCAGATCCGTTTTTGCCCAACCGGTGGTATTACGCCGAATAACTACCGCGACTATCTGGCGCTGAAAAGCGTGCTGTGCGTGGGTGGCTCCTGGCTGGTGCCGAACGACGCGCTGGAAAGCGGTGACTTCGCGCGTATTACGGAACTGGCACGTGAAGCCGTTGCGGGTGCAAAAGCGTAAGTTTGCTCGTGACTGAATGACGAAGGCCACTCACTGCGAGTGGCCTTTTTTTATGTCGTGCAATTTATCTGTCGTCAGTGATGTCTGATTTCACCCGTCAGCAATAGAACGGTATCAGCCGCTGATTTTTACGCCCGCTGCAACGCGCTTGGCGATGGCTACGGCATCATCCGTGGTTTCCGCACTGGCTAACGCGACACCCATACGGCGCTTGCCGCTGATATCCGGTTTACCAAACAGACGAATTTGCGTATGAGGCAGCAGTGCGCTTTCCAGCCCCTGATAACGCACGTTGTTGCTATCCAGTTCCGGTAAAATCACGGCGGAAGCCGATGCGCCATACTGACGAACTGCGCCAATGGGCAGCCCCAGGAAAGCACGCACGTGCAGTGCAAACTCGGACAGATCCTGAGAAATCATCGTCACCATGCCGGTATCGTGCGGGCGAGGGGAGACTTCACTGAAAATAACCTCATCGCCGCAGACGAACAGCTCAACGCCGAACAGGCCATAGCCGCCGAGCGCTTTCACGACATCGCTGGCCATCTTCTGTGCGCGTTCCTGTGCCAGCGCGCTCATCTGCTGTGGTTGCCAGGATTCACGGTAGTCGCCGTCTTCCTGTCGATGACCGATTGGCGCACAGAAATGAATGCCGTCAACCGCATGGATCGTCAGTAAGGTGATCTCAAAATCAAAATTAACCAGCCCTTCCACGATGACGCGTCCGCCGCCTGCTCGTCCACCCTGCTGGGCATAGTGCCACGCCTGATCTAACTGCTCAGCAGAGCGAATAAGGCTTTGCCCTTTGCCAGAGGAACTCATAACCGGCTTAACAATACAAGGGTAACCAATCGCCTCTACTGCCTGACGAAAGTTCTCTTCGCTGTCGGCAAAACGGTAGGTGGAAGTGGGAACGCCGAGCGTTTCAGCGGCCAGACGACGGATACCTTCGCGATTCATTGTCAGGCGCGTCGCTTCGGCACAAGGAACAACATGGTGACCCTGCTTTTCCAGCGTCACCAGCATGTCAGTTGCGATGGCTTCGATTTCCGGCACGATGTAATCAGGACGTTCGGCTTCAACCAACGCTTTTAATGCATCGCCATCCAACATGTTGATGACGTGGCTACGATGCGCAACCTGCATGGCGGGGGCATCGGCATAGCGATCGACCGCAATCACTTCGATTCCCAAGCGCTGACACTCAATCGCCACTTCTTTGCCTAATTCACCGGAGCCAAGCAGCATCACTCGTGTGGCATCCGCACGCAGGGCGGTTCCAATCGTTAACATAACCTTATACCTGATCGGGTTGTGAAAAATGGCCGCAGTATAAACGAAAACGTTTGCGTGCGCATTAAAGAGGGCATGCAGTGGAAGGCGATGCGCAAAAGCGCACCAAGAGATAAGGACGTGGCTTGGCATTGCCGGGCAATCGTGCCACTCTTCTTGCAATACGAAAATTTTATGTCAAGACAACGAGATCCGACGCCATGAAGACACCTCAAGCTGAAAAAAGACCCCATGCACTAAGTACACATGGCGATACGCGCATCGACAATTATTACTGGCTGCGTGATGACCAGCGTACCGATCCGCAGGTGTTGGACTATCTGAAGCAGGAAAATGCCTATAGCAAAGCCGTCATGGCACCTCATGACGCACGCAAACGGTCACTGTATGACGAAATGGTCAAACGGATTCCGTCGACGGATATGTCTGTGCCGTATGTCAGAAAAGGCTATTGCTACCAAAGTCGCTATGAGCAGGGTAAAGAGTATGCCATCTATCTGCGTCAACCTGAGCAGGCAACAGACGCATGGGAAACGCTGCTGGATGGGAATCAACGTGCGGAAGGGCATGAGTTTTATAGTCTCGGCACGCTTGAGGTTAGCCCTGATAACACGCTGCTGGCGCTCTCGGAGGACTTTTTATCCCGTCGACAGTACACGCTTCGTTTTCGCGATCTGAACAGCGGCGAATGGCTACCGGATGTGATCGAAAATGTAACCGCAGGGGCAGAATGGTCGGCGGATTCAACAGTTCTGTATTACGTGCGCAAACATGAGAAAACGCTGTTGCCGTATCAGGTCTATCGCCACCGTCTGGGGAGCGATCCGGCGTTGGATGAGCTGGTCTATGAAGAGAAAGACGATACCTATTACGTTAGCCTGAGTAAAACGACATCAGAGCACTACATCACCATTTATCTCAGTAGCACCACGACGAGCGAGGTGCTATTGCTTGACGCTACGCGCCCGGACGCGGTGCCGCAGGTAGGCATTCCACGTCGAAAAGATCATGAATATGGCATCGATCACTATCAGGATAAGTTTTATCTGCGCTCCAATCGAGAAGGTAAAAATTTTGGCCTCTACCGTTCAGATAAGCCCGATGAACAAACGCTGGAAACGCTGATTGCACCATGTGAAAACCGTGTGCTGGAGAGCTTTGAGCTTTTCCGTGATTGGCTGGTGGTTGAAGAAAGGGAACGCGGTTTGACCCGCTTACGCCAGATTCACTGGCATACACAGGAAGAAAAAGCGATCACCTTTAATGATGCGAGCTATGTGACGTGGCTGTCGTACAACCCTACGCCAGAAACGGCATTGATGCGGTATGGCTATTCATCAATGACAACGCCTAGTACGCTGTATGAATTGAATCTGGATACGGGGGAACAGCAGTTACTTAAACAAGCCGAAGTGAAGGATTTCTCCCCAGACAATTACCGGAGCGAACGCTTGTGGATCACGGTTCGAGATGGCGTCGATGTGCCTGTTTCCCTCGTTTATCATCGCGACCATTTCAGCCCTGGTAAGAACCCGATACTGGTCTATGGCTATGGCGCTTATAGCCATAGTATGGATCCCGATTTTAGCGTTAGCCGTCTGAGCTTGCTGGACAGAGGGTTCGTCTTTGCCTTAACGCATATACGCGGTGGCGGTGAGCTAGGTCAACAGTGGTACGACGATGGTCGCCTGCTCAATAAAATGCATTCCTTCACCGACTTCATCGATGTGTCTCAGGCATTGATAGAAAAAGGTTATGGTGACAGGGATAAGATGTTCGCGATGGGGGGCAGTGCGGGTGGACTATTGATGGGCGCGGTAGTGAACATGGCTCCCGATCTATTTAAGGGCGTTGTTGCCCAGGTTCCCTTCGTTGATGTGCTGACGACAATGCTGGATGAGTCTATCCCGTTGACGACCGGCGAGTATGACGAGTGGGGCGATCCGAATGAAAAAATCTATTATGACTATATCAAGCAATATAGCCCCTATGATGGAATTACCGCGCAACGCTATCCGCATTTGCTGGTGACTACCGGGTTACACGACTCTCAGGTTCAGTATTGGGAACCTGCGAAGTGGGTGGCGAAATTGCGGGAAGTCAAAATAGACGATCGTTTGGTGCTGCTATACACCGATATGGATGCGGGGCACGGCGGAAAATCCGGTCGTTTCAAACGGTACGATGATATTGCGTTGGAATATGCTTTTCTGCTGATGGTGCTTGAAATGGTTGAGGATGCGCGCGAATAAGAGATAACAACT
Source organism: Pectobacterium aquaticum (assembly GCF_003382565.3). NCBI lineage: Bacteria > Pseudomonadati > Pseudomonadota > Gammaproteobacteria > Enterobacterales > Pectobacteriaceae > Pectobacterium > Pectobacterium aquaticum. Next base: position 2,523,577 of record NZ_CP086253.1, on the reverse strand, counting down.
GTGATTATGAGGGTAAACCCATTTTGGGGTTTACCCGATCGGCATGGCTCATTACTTAGGTCACATTACATCTCAGGTAATATCAGCCTGTGGTTTCTTCGCCTTTTTATCGGCACGTTTTTCGGCTGCCGTTTTTAGTGGCTTCTTCTTACTGTTCTTTTTGCTATCCAAACCTTTACTCATATCTTGCCTCGTGTGATAAAAGGGTAGGTTGCTACTCCATTAACCTCTTGTGCGGGCCGATATGCAAGCAGAAAATCGTTTTTGCTGTGTAAGAATGTAACCCGTGGAAAGGGATGTTTTCCACGGCAAGGCAGCTTTAGAGGGGAATTGCTATTTAGACTTGGGTTCGTAGGGTAAACGAGAGAACTGTAGCGACCGCTGGCGGTAAAACATCACGCGTTCGCGAAAGTAGTTACGCAAGTGCTCGGGTTGCTCTCTCTCAACGACCTCTGGTATGACCGGCATATTGTAACGTTCTTTGAAGGCAACGCCTGACGCCGCCAAGTCCACGTTAATTTTATCCATATCTTCTTTGGACAATTCTGCCAGATTGTATCCCATACCATTTTCTCCTGCCTATTGGCCACAGACTGATGCGTGTCACGGTAAAGTAGTGACAGAGAAATGGCAAGTGTTCACCTTATCATGTGGATGTTTATTATTCTCACTACGAAATGGGAATCATTTTTAATACCAAAGCGTCATAAATGATATCTCTCGCGGTTGTTATTTTTTGATAATAAAAACGATTCGCAATAATATATTTACCTTGAGGGTTAAGTGATAATAAATATCAATAACATTATCTCATGTTGTTGATTTAATTATTATTTTTGTTAATTAATTATCAATGTTAATAAAGTGTTTTTTATTTTATTTTTTCAGGCATAATGCCCTAAATAATTTCACCTGCCGGGAAAATAGGGAGTTAGCATGTTAAAAAAAGAAATGATTCAGAAGCTGAATGAGCAACTTAATCTGGAGTTTTATTCCGCGAATTTGTATCTGCAAATGAGTGCATGGTGCGGTGACAAAGGTTTTGAAGGCGCATCCAGCTTCCTGAAGACGCATTCTCAGGAAGAAATGCAGCACATGCAGCGCCTGTTTGACTATCTGGACGACACCGGAAGCCTGCCTGTATTAGGCGCGATTGCTGCACCTCCGATTGATTTTGATTCACTGGCTGATGTCTTCAAGCTGACCTATGAACACGAACAGCTCATTACAGCAAAAATTAATGAGCTGGCACATGAGGCGATGGCGCTGCAGGATTACTCCACATTTAACTTCCTGCAATGGTACGTTGCTGAGCAGCACGAAGAAGAGAAACTGTTCCGTTCTATTCTGGACAAACTTGCGTTAGTCAAAGCCAGCGAAGGCGGCCTGTTCTTCATCGATCAGGATCTGAAAAAAATGTCTGCGGCAGCACCGTCAACCTAATGACAAGCGACGCTTCTGTCGGCCAATGACTAGTTGAATGACGCGGGATAATATTCTCCTTATCTCGCCTTTTCCCCTCCCGAACGACCTTTCTGCCCGTACCAAACGACCAATATTATTCCTGAAATCCGCACTCGACTTCACCTTTCGCTGTCGTTATGATCTCGTCAGTCGTAATATACAACTTTCTGTTTTATAAGGTTTGAGGCTGTCTTTCTCTGATCCGGATAAGGCCGAAAAACTCACACACATCATTGTCTGAATACGCCATGTCGGGAATACCATGATGAAGAAATTTTTGCTATCTGTCGTGCTTGCCTCACTTTCAGTGAATGCTTTTGCTGCCGCTAAACTGGCAAATATCAGCCGGTTTGAATACGGAGATCGCTGGGCTTTCACGCGTGAAGAAGTTCAACTGATTTGCCGTCCTGGTAATGCGCTGTACGCCTTACATACCGGTACGTTGATGCAATATCCGCTAAACGATGTTGCTATTGCGCAAATGAAATCTGGACAGGTGAGTGCGCAGCCGATAGACGTCATCTGGCTAGACGACCCTAAACATCCTGGACAGAAAAAAAGCCTCCAGCCATTTATCGAACGTGCTGAGCAACTGTGTCAGCCAGACACTAAATCATGAAGTAATTGATTTACTTATTGATGTTAAATAATTGCTTCTTTGTGGTTAAAGTAAAGTGTGAAACCTGTTCCATTTGTGATAATTGCGAATAGACTAAGGCTGGAAAACGCGGGGGAGTTGGCTAAGCTTAAGTCTACAGGGCTAGCACAGCTTGTATAAATGCCAACTTTTAGCGCACGGCTCTCCCAAGAGCCATTTCCCTAGACTGAATACAGGAATCGTATTCAGTCTTTTTTTGCTTCAAAAAATCAATATGAGAAATAATGCATCTAGCCTTCGATGCCTTTGGCTTACTCTGTACTTTGTATGCACTCATAAAATAGTACGGGTGGAACCTCATATGGCGCTGTTTTTCTGATCTATCGGTTGGCGATTTTTGTCAATTAAGATGTTGAGACGAGACGAATTTCGTTTCTACGAGCCTTTTAAAGGTTTTTTTTAATAAATACTTGCTAAAGATATTGATACATGAGTTAATGGCTCGTCGGTTTGATTCGCAGACGTAAAAAGCAGTTTAGTAAAGCAGTTCTCATTTCAAAGTGTTATCCATAGATATCCCTTCTTTTGAGCCTCCTTATTGTTGCTAATTAAATTCTGTGCACAGGCCCTATTTGCCGGAAGGCGCTATAAAATTAAGGTAATTTCTATGTCTAATAAAATGACTGGTTTAGTAAAATGGTTTGACGCTGGTAAAGGTTTTGGTTTCATTACTCCTGACAACGGCAGCAAAGATGTATTCGTACATTTCTCTGCTATTCAGAGCAACGATTTCAAAACGCTGGACGAAGGCCAAAAGGTTGAGTTCACCATTGAAAATGGTCAGAAAGGTCCATCAGCTGGCAACGTTGTCGCACTGTAAAAGGTCGCGCTACAATAAAGCCAAATGAATTAATGCTTCTCTTGCGATAGCGATGATGGTTTAACCGGAGCGGTCAAGAAAAGCACTGAAAACCCCTAGCGTAAAGCTGGGGGTTTTTGTTTTTATATCTCATCGCCGCGTGCTGCATTTTATATTCAGAACCCAGCAGCCTATATTGCTTTATTCCTCATCAACCCGTAAGCACTCAGCTTCATTAATTGCTGTATAGCGAATGAACATAATTCCTCTAAAATTCAGTGTGCTTTTTTGGTAACTCGCTGGGGCCGGAATATAACGCCGCACACGCTAATCACTTTCATTTTGGCATGCGCGGTTTTGGCGTGTGTCGATGAGAATACTCAGGCGGGAAAACTAAAAATCAGCGTACTCCTGGGCGGGGATCCAGAAGCCATCAATATACTCTTCAATGGGGAAGCAACCTGCGCGACGCAGGCGCTGTTCATCCATCGCTTGCAGACATTGCGCTTCGGTGTTGTAGGCACCGACGACCAAGTCGTCACAGCCATGCCCGAGATAACAAACAAATATCACTAACGCAAACATGTCGCTCTCCAGACATTACCGATTTTCTTCTGTCAGGATAATTGTAGATGAAAATCAGTGAGGAAAGGGAGAATGGGCGGTTCATCAGGTGGTTTTATCGCCACCTGATGTAGAAACCGCATTTATTCTTTAGAAAGAGGCTGAGCGGAGGCTGCGCCATCCCGCACTAAGTCGCGCGGCAGGCTGTTTTTTATCCGGCTGCTGATGCGTTTTGCCAGACCGACAGGTGTGTTCTGGTAGGTTAAAATCAGCTCATCCGCAGCAGGAAGCGGTTCCGGATAGCTGTCTTTACCTTGAAACCACTCGCAGGCGATGCGATCGGTCAGCGCGTAGGCATTGTCTGCATTCGGATCGGCCAGCGCGACAACCGCTTCATGCTGCCAGCGGAAACCTTTAGGGAAGCGTTCAGCAAGCTTAATGCCAATACGTGAGAATTTGATATTGCCAAAAGCGGAAGTTAACGCCGCAGGGAAGATCCAGATTTCGCTATCACGCTGCCACAGTTGAAGTAACGCCTCATCCCAGTGAATACCCTGTTTACCTGCTGCCTGTGCGAGTAATGCAGCCTCTTTGGGGGCAACCGGAGAAAATGGAAATTTACCGACTTTATAACCCGGACGCGGCAGGGGCGGCACGCTGGCGGTTTTCCGTAAACGGGCAACAAAGAAGCCTTCGCTGTCATAAATCTGTGGGAAGACGTGCAGGAAGCCTTCTTCCGTTGTGGCGCGTTCGGCGTCGGCGAAGAGATCGTGTAACGATTCAAATTCGCATGCATCAGAAAATTGCGCCTGTAGCCAATGGCAGACCTGCTGGTTTTCGTGCCTATTCAGCGTACAGGTAGAGTAAATCATCACGCCGCCGGGCTTCAGAGCATGGAACGCGCTCAGAATCAGGTCGCGCTGTGTGGCAGCAATATCGGTAATGCTCTCGTGTGACCAGTGGCTCATCGCCGCTGGATCCTTACGCACTACGCCTTCACCCGAACATGGGGCATCCAGCAGAATCGCATCAAAATATTCCGGCAGCGCCGCGCCGAAAACCCGTCCGTCGAAGTGTGTAATCGCGGTATTACTGACGCCGCAGCGGCTGATGTTGGCATGCAATACTTTTACTCGGCTGGCTGAATACTCATTGGCGACGATAGCCCCTTCATTATTCAGTCTCGCCGCAATCTGCGTCGTCTTGGAGCCCGGCGCAGCCGCGACGTCCAAGACCGTTTCCAGCGCATCGTCACGATGGAACAGGGCGCTGACGGGGAGCATGGAGCTGGCTTCCTGAATATAAAACAGTCCGCTCAGGTGCTCCAACGTATTGCCTAGCCGCGTATTTTCTTCTTCTGCATTCAGCAGCCAGAAACCTTCCTGACACCAGGGAATCGGCTCAAGCTGCCAGCCATAGGGTTGCACGAGCTGAAGAAAGGCATCGACACTAATTTTTAACGTATTAACGCGGATGCTCCGACGCAGCGGACGCTGGCAGGCGGCAATAAAATCCTCCATCGAAAGCGATGAAGGCATGATGTCCCGCATGGTGTCGAGAAATTCAGCAGGCAGGTTGGCTGGGGTAAATTTTGCCACGGCGTGGTTCCGTACAGGTTATTCAGTAAAACGAGGGGAAGAAGCGGCAAAGTGTAGCACGGATCCTTCATACATCATGTGAAAACGGCAAAGCGACGCGTGAAAACGACAGGGCAACGATCGCTGCCCTGTCAGGTGATAGCGTTAATTATTCGGTGTCGGAATCGCTGTACCCCATTGCCGCCACTCTTTAGGCTCTTCGTTCCTCAGCAGGAAATGCTTTCCTTCCTGTGCTTTGGGGGCGAGCGGCGTACTGGGCGGTGTGGCAAACGCGATACCGCCGCGAATGAACTGCTGGAAGGTTCCGCTCTTGATGACGCCCCCCGTCAGGCCGAATTCCAAATTGTAACCCGAAGCCAGCCAGAAGACGGAATTGTCGCGCACCAGATGCTGATAGCGTTTGCTGATGCGCAGCGACACGGCGATACGGTCGGAAAGCGTGCCCAGCGACAGCCCGGTTACCGTACCGACTTCAATGCCGCGGAACAGCACCGGCGTACCAACCTGCAACGCGCCGGCTTCCGGTGCATCAACGCTGATATTCAAGCCGTCCTGATAGCGAGAATCAGAGATGGTGGCCTGCTGCAGCTCAAAATTCCGCGTTACGCTGCCGTTACCCGGTTCGACGTTGATATAAGGCTGGAATAGTGTCTCCAGATGATTCACACCGGCAGCGGAAATCTCTGGCGTGACGACGGAAAAACGCGTCCCGGAACGGGCGAAATTACGCACATATTCAGGGTAGAGGACAGCCTGCACCAGCACTTCATTACGCTGCTCGGACAACTTCAGCGAATCCAACTGACCGATATCGATTCCCAGATAGCGGATCGGCATGCCCGGCGCGAGTTTGCTGGCATCGTAGGTGCGCAGAATAATGCGGCTCCCCACGGCGCGCGCCGCCGTTTCGTTGTTGTAGAGGACGCGTTTGCCGCTTTTAATTTCCGGTGCACCTTCCAGATTATCAAAACTGATCGCCCCTTTAAGCGCTCGGTTCAGCGGAGAAGCCTGCACGGTCAGGCCCGACGTATTCAACTGCACTCGGGCACCTCCTTCTGCCCAGAACACGCTGTTTTCCGTCAGTAACTTGCGGTGTTCGGGACGAATATAAACGTCAACCTCAAAGGTATCCGCCTTCGGTCGCACCCGCATGATTTCGCCTACCTGAAATTTACGGTACAGCACGATGGAGCCGTCCTGAATATCCGGCAGGCTGTCGGTCACTAAGGTGAGAGTCGGGGACGGCGTGGCACCGCGAATGCCTTCCTCGGCTTTTTCGAGATCGCTGAACAGCGGGTAACGCGCCTGAACGTCACCTTTGCTGCCCGGTAAAACCTGAATACCACCGCTGACCCATTCTTGCGCGCTGGCACCCAGCACTTGAATCCCATCCAGCCCCATCTTCACATTCACACGGCTGTTCACGATGAATTTGCTGTCGCGGTGTAATAGCTGGCGATATCGCGGCTCGATCACCAAAAGGAAGCTGACACCTTGTTCGTCCAGCGTACGTTTGACGACCTGACCGACTTGGACACCGTGCAGCAGCACGGGTTGGCCGCTATCAATGCCATAGCTTTGTGCAGCCGTGAGCTGAATGGAAAGCGCGCCGGGCTGGGTGAGCTGTTGTTGCCCGCTATCCAGTACGTCAAAATGCTGACGCGGTTCGCCTTCACCGGGGATGAGCGTCAGCGTTGGGCCGCTCAGCAGACGTGAGACATTCAGGTCACTGAGTGAAAGCTGGGGCTTGCTGAGTTCGATACGCGTGCCTTCCCGCATCAGCGAAACCACGGAAGGATCGATGATGAGCTCTCCGCTGACCTTGCCGTTGTCTGGGCTCAACGTGATTTTATTTAGCGAGCCGACTTCCAACCCCTGATACATCAGCGGGGTGCGGCCTTCGGATAGGCTGTCGCCGGAAGGCAAATTCAGCGTGATTTTCACACCGCGCTGGCTCTGTGCCAGGTCGGGATAGAGGCGATAGGATTGTTCGGCACCCGCATTCTCGCTCTCTTCCGGCGAATCGAACGCGATCGCGCCGTTAACCAACGCCGCCAGATTTTCCATCTCAATTTTTGCGCCGCTGACGCTGATGTCGGCATTAAAGCCGGACACGTTCCAGAAGCGACTATTTTTCTTCACCAGATGGGTAAAGCGGCGTTCAACTAGCACGTCAATCATCACACCGCGGCGATCCTGAGAAACCGTGTAATCGTAGACTTTCCCTACTGGAATTTTACGGTAGTAAACCAGCGAACCGGTATTCAGTGAGCCGAGATCGTCGGCATGAAGATGAATCAGCAGTTCCCCAGTATTCACGCGGTATTTGGGCTGCGTATCCAGCGCGGAAAAGTGCTCTTGCGGCTCGCCAGAACCGGGCATCATCCCGATGTAGTTACCGCCCACCAGCGCATCCAGCCCTGACACCCCAGCGAGAGAGGCTTTCGGGGTAACCAGCCAGAACTGCGTGCCGCTGCGCAACGCTTCCTTCATATCGCTTTTGATACTGGCTTCGACCTGAATGGTACGCAAGTCTTCACTCAGTTTGATATTTTGCACGGTGCCGACTTCGACGCCCTGGTAGCGTACGGGGGTACGCCCAGCGACAATGCCGTCAGCGGAGACAAAATCGATAGTGACCGTTGCACCGCGCTCCTGCTGATTGGTGTAAATTAGCCAGCCGGCAATCATCAACGCAATCAGCGGCAGCAGCCAAAACGGCGACAGGCGACGCTTGTTCTTCACGGTAGCTTCAGTTGGTGTCCCTGGCGTATTATCTTGCATTGTTATTCCACATCAGTGTTATCCCACATCAGTCGGCTATCCAGCCATTCAACAGCAAGGATAGTGAGAATCACCGCTGCGCCAAAGTAAAAGGCAGCAGGCCCCATGGTGAAAGCGAGTAATTGATCGCGGTTGACGAGCGACATCGTCAGAGCAATCACAAATAAATCGAGCATGGACCAGCGACCGATCCAACGGATAACGCGCAGCATCTTCATGCGCATCATTATGTTGCCTTCTGAGCGAAGATGGATACTCACCAGCAGCCCGAACAGCACAATAACTTTAGTAAACGGCACCAGAATACTGGCGATAAAGACCACCAGCGCGATCGGAACATTGCCTGACGCAAGCGAAAGAATACCGGAAAAAATCGTGTCCTCCGTACGCGCACCGTTGACATAAATAATCGATATGGGCAACAGGTTGGCGGGGAACAGTAAAACGATAGAGGCAATGAGCGCTGCCCAGGATTTTTGCAGACTTTGTCGCTGACGCAAGCGAAGTGGAATATGGCAACGGGGGCAGCGCCCTCGGTTGTCGGGTGAACTGGTGAAATGGCAGGAAAGGCAGACTCGGTAGCGATCCGGCGAAATCAAGGGTCTCATGCGCGGATAAAACCGCTGCCAAAGCTGGTCGGTATTTAAGTGAATCAGCGTCAACAGGCTTAAGATCATCAGCGCCAGAAAGGCGACCAGCCCGATTCCCGCCTGAACATCCGCGAATTCACGGACTTTGATTGCGGCAACGGCCATGCCGACCAGATAGATATCCAGCATCATCCATTCTTTTAGCCGTTGCAACATGAGCAGGATGGGCCGCAGATTCATCCCGATGCGGGGAGCAAAGAACAGGTATAACAGAGAAAAAACCAGCGTGAGCGGTGCGCCAACGGTACAGAAGGCGACCATACTCGCCGTGAGCGGATGACCTTGACGGGTGATTTGCCAAATGCCTTCAAACAGGCTGGCATTGATGGTGACGCCCAGCAGCCGAATACTGATCAACGGTTCAGTGAAGGCGAACGGCATCAGTACCAGCATGGCAACGGCCATCGCAGTCAGCCGAGAAATGCTCCAATCTCGGCCTGAACTGACTTTGGCATCGCAGCGCGGACAGCTCGCCGTCTGAGTTTGCTTCAATGGCGGAAGCGCAAAAAAGGCATCGCATTCAGGGCAGCGATGATAGCGTTCGATCGCAGGTACGGTACTTTTTGCGCCATCGGTTAACGGTGGCCGGGGAGAAGGAAACGGCGCAGGGCTGGCTATACTCTGTATTTTCATCTTTCCTGCGATCCAGTAAAAGGTGTTAAGTCCTGTTATATTCACGATAGATAACGTATTCACCGCTATTTAGTGTAACTGAAGGCTCACGGAATGATAAATTCATAATAAGGCTCTGATCTCTGCCCGATATTATTTTACAGGTGGAAATAGCACGATATGCACGACAGCGTTACAGTAAAGCGGATGATTCTTCGCGCGAAGGCGCTAATCTTATGGCATTCTGTAACCGATGCTAATGCAGTCTGTGCGGGAATGGTTCGCACTGTTTTGAAAAGACAACGATATACTTTATGAATAAGCAAGTATGAACAAACAAGAATTTTATCAGGACCTCATTCGCGACATGTCATCGCTTATCGCGGATGAAAACCGTTTTATTACGATTTTATCAAACAGTAGTGCGCTGCTGTTTGAGCGTTTGGATGGGGTTAACTGGACAGGTTTTTACCTGTTGGATAACGACACGCTTTTCCTGGGACCGTTTCAGGGCAAGGTTGCCTGTGTGCGTATTCCGGTTGGCAAAGGTGTATGCGGTGCGGCGATAGCTGAAAATCGCATTCAGCGTGTGGATGATGTCCATGCGTTCCCTGGTCATATCGCCTGTGATGCCGCGAGTAACGCTGAAATTGTGCTACCGCTTGTCGTTAACGGGCAACCGATTGGCGTTCTGGATATTGACAGTCCCCTTTATCAGCGTTTTGACGCGGATGATGAAGAAGGGCTGAAGGCGGTGGTGAGCGTACTTTGTGCTCAACTGGAAGCGAGCGATGTGATGACATTCATCAATTCTCTCACGTTGAAGCAAGGTTAACGTGGCAATTGCCGATGGCGTCATTATAATGACGCCTGTTCATGCCTGCGCCGGTTGGCAAACCCGTTGTAATCAGGAAATTTCATGGAAAATCAACCTAAGTTGAACAGTAGTAAAGAAGTCATTGCCTTTTTGGCAGAGCGGTTCCCACTTTGTTTCACCATTGAAGGTGATACTCGTCCGTTAAAGATCGGTATTTTTCAGGATCTTGTTGAGCGTGTTCCGGAGTCCGATAACGTCAGTAAGACGCAATTACGCTCTGCGCTGCGTCTTTACACCTCAAGCTGGCGGTATCTGTACGGTGTAAAATTGGGTGCCCAACGTGTGGATCTGGATGGTAACCCATGCGGTGAGTTGGAACAGCAGCATGTCGATCATGCTCGTAAGCAATTGGAAGAAGCGAAAGCGCGAGTTCAGGCTCAGCGTGCAGAGCAACAGGCGAAAAAACGTGAAGCAGCCGGGGAATCGGCAGAAGCAGCGCGTACTCCTCGTCCCGCTCAGAAACGTGCGCCGCGCCGTGATGCTTCAAACAATGCCTCTCAAAACCGTGCATCCCAAAACAATGCATCCCAAAACAATGCATCCCAAAACAGAAACAACGCACCGCGTAATCCACGTCAGCCTTCTTCCGGCCAATCGCAGTCCTCTTCTCAGCAATCCGCTAATGCTCAATCTCGTCAGGCAAAGCCTGCCAGCAATGAGCCTCAACGGGTAGCGGTTACGGATGTTTCCAAACTGCAAATCGGTCAGGAAATCAAAGTCAGAGCCGGCAAAGACGCCATGGATGCCACCGTGCTTGAAATTGCCAAAGGCGAAGTCAGAGTACAATTGGCTTCTGGATTGGCAATGATTGTACGCGCAGAACACTTGCAGTTCTGATACGGAGGCCAACCTGGGCATGAACAACTTAGTTAGAATAACCGCCATTGCAGGCTTACTGCTGGCGGGCTCTAGTTTTGCAAATGAAAACATTACGCGTGTTGAGCAGATCCCTCAGCTACATCAGGAGCCTCAACATGCTACCGTTAGCGACAGGGTGGCCTCACGTTTCCTGCGTTCGCACTATCGCCAGTTTATGCTGGACGCGCAGTTCTCTGAGAAAATTTTTAACCGCTATCTCAACATGCTGGACTACAGCCACAACGTGCTCTTGGCCTCTGATGTGGCCCAATTTTCTGGGCAAAAATCCCAGTTGGGCGACGCGCTGAAATCCGGTCAACTAGATATTCCGTACGCGTTGTACAATCTGGCACAGAAGCGTCGGTTTGAGCGTTTTCAATATGCACTGTCGCTGCTAGATAAACCGGTCGATCTAACGGGTAATGAGACGTTTGAGCTCGATCGCAGCAAAGCCCCTTGGCCGCAGAACGCAGGTGAACTTAATCGTCTGTGGGATGCCAAGGTAAAATATGACTGGCTCAGCCTGAAACTGACCGGTAAAGATGATAAAGACATCAAAGAGACGCTGACCAAGCGTTACCAGTTTGCCATTCGCCGTCTGGCGCAGAGCAATAGCGAAGATGTTTTCCAACTCGTCATGAACGCCTTTGCGCGTGAAATTGACCCGCACACCAGCTACCTGTCACCGCGTAACACTGAGCAATTCAATACCGAAATGAGCCTGTCGCTCGAAGGGATTGGTGCGGTGCTGCAGATGGATGACGACTACACCATGATCAATTCCATGGTGCCCGGTGGCCCGGCAGCGAAAAGCAAAAACATTACCGTTGGTGACCGCGTGGTTGGCGTAGGCCAAAACGGCAAACCGATGGTGGATGTTATCGGCTGGCGTCTGGATGATGTCGTTGCGCTGATTAAAGGGCCGAAAGGCAGTAAGGTACGTCTGGAAATCTTGCCTGCTGGAAAGGGGACGAAAACCCGCATTGTCACGCTGACGCGTGAACGCATTCGCCTTGAAGACCGCGCGGTGAAAATGTCCGTCAAGACGGTCGGTAAAGATAAAGTCGGCGTGCTGGACATCCCCGGTTTCTATGTCGGCCTGACGGATGACGTGAAGGTTCAGCTTCAGAAGCTGGAAAAACAGAACGTCAGCAGCATTGTGATTGATTTACGTACGAACGGCGGCGGCGCGCTCACTGAAGCGGTAGGACTTTCTGGTCTGTTTATCCCAGGCGGCCCAGTGGTTCAGGTACGCGATAATAATGGCAAAGTGCGTGAAGACAGCGACACCGACGGTATTGTGTATTACAAAGGCCCGCTGGTGGTGCTGGTAGATCGCTTCAGTGCTTCCGCTTCCGAGATCTTCGCGGCGGCAATGCAGGATTATGGCCGCGCCTTGATCGTGGGTGAACCGACGTTTGGTAAAGGCACCGTGCAGCAGTATCGCTCGCTGAATCGGATTTACGATCAGATGCTGCGCCCTGACTGGCCAGCGCTGGGTTCCGTGCAATACACGATTCAGAAGTTCTATCGTATTGACGGCGGCAGTACGCAGATGAAAGGTGTGACGCCTGACGTGATGATGCCAACCGGCACGGAAACGGTCGATACCGGTGAGAAATTTGAAGACAATGCGTTACCGTGGGACAGCATCAAAGCGGCTAACTACACGAATAGCGGCGATCTGAAGGCGCTGATTAGCAAACTGAATGAACATCATCAGGAGCGTATCGCCAAAGATCCTGAATTCCAGTATGTCGCGCAAGATATTGCCCGCTACAACGAGCTTAAGGATAAGCGCAACCTCGTGTCGCTCAATCTGGCTCAGCGCGAGAAAGAGAATGACGATGATGAAGCGATGCGTCTGAAGCGGGTGAATGATCGACTGGCGAGAGAAGGTAAAAAACCGCTCAAATCGCTGGAAGATCTGCCGAAAGATTATCAGGCACCCGATCCTTATCTGGATGAAACGGTGAAAATTGCTAACGATTTGGCACAGGAAGAAAAAGAGTAATTCGCTAAAATCGTTCCGATAATTAAACGCCCTGTCTGGTTTATCCAACAGGGCGTTTTTTTAACTTACGTTGAGCGTTTTGGGATGAAAGCGCGGTGCTGTAGATGACGATTAACGAATCTGGGTTGGCGAACAGCCAAAACGGTTTTTAAACCGTTCGGAAAAACGCGCTGAGGATTTATACCCGCAGGCTTCGGCCAGACGCGGTACGGCAAACGCAAATTCGCCTGAGATAGTGTCGCCGTCCTGAAAACTGTGGCTGGAGAGTTGCAGCATAGTGGTGCTCCTTATCGTGATTCCAGTGGGTGTTGAATCATTATAGAAGAAGCGGAGCGTAATTATTTTCCTAATGCCGTCAGGATAATGCTTTTGGCTGTCAATTTGATAGGTTTAGCTGTTATAGCTTGCTAGGTGATGTGAAAAACGGCTTCCCATAAGAGAAGCCGTCGTAACGTCGTAACGTCGTAACGTCGTGACAGCGTGCGCGATTAACGACCGGCTTTTAGCTGCTGGAAGTAGGTTTCATACAGTGTGCTGGCGCTGCCGACATCGTTCTGCCATTCGCCTTTCGCGATGGTTTCCTCGACCTGTGCCGCTACTTCTGGGCGCAGCAGGAAGTCGATCAGTTTCATCGCGCCGTCAACGTTTTTGGCATTGGCCGGAGCAGAAATTCATTCAGATGGCCGCGTGTACTCAGAAAAATTTTCAGCCCGTAATTGCGGATTAGTGAGTTGGTCCAAAACGGCACAATCAGTAGAAACAGCAGCAGCGGCTGAGTTTTTTTCGGTAAGCGCGCCAGAATTAAAGGCAAACGGATAGCCGAGCAGCAGACAGCAGAACGTTGCGATAACGGCCATGCCTTCCGCCTGCATGCCGTCGCCAAGCTCTTCCAACGGCACCATTTTCAGCGCCTCAGTCACGCGTGGTGTAATCTCTGCGGCGGGTGTTTTCTGCATGCGCAGGCCGAATGCCACATTCTCAAACTCGCTGAGATGAGGAAACAGGGCGTAGCTTTGAAATACAAACGTGCCGCTGCTCAGCGGGCTGGTGGGCGAACGATTGGTGGTGATTCAGTCACTGAATTAGCGCAAATGTTTCCCTATTGTTACCTGATTTAGGCATTCTTCGTGACGCCACCGCCGCTTTTTGGCCTGACCTCTGGTCTGGCAGTGTGTTAAATCGGGAAAAAACTGACCTGACGCAATATCTACCGGGGTAGCCCTATCCATAATGCCTTTCAGGGTTCAGCGGACATAAATAAGATGGATAAATTACTCGACAGATTTTTGAATTACGTTTCGTTCGATACACAGTCTAAATCCGGCGTTCGGCAGGTGCCGAGCACCGACGGTCAGTTGAAACTGGCGCGTGCGTTGCAGCAGGAACTGCTCGAACTGGGATTTGAGCAAGTTGTACTGAGCAAGCAGGGCTGCCTGATGGCGACGCTTCCGGCAAACGTTGCCTGGCCCGTTCCGGCCATCGGCTTTATTTCGCATATGGATACGTCACCGGATTTTAGCGGCAAGAATGTGAATCCGCAGATTCTAGAAAACTACCGCGGTGGTGATATTGCTCTGGGCATGGGGGATGAAGTGCTGTCACCCGTGATGTTCCCGGTGCTGCACCAGCTACTGGGACACACGCTGATTACGACCGATGGCAAAACGTTGCTGGGCGCGGATGATAAAGCGGGGATCGCAGAAATTATGACCGCGCTAGTGCGTATGAAGACAAGCCAGCTACCGCACGGCGATATTCGTATTGCCTTTACGCCTGATGAAGAAATTGGCAAGGGCGCGCAGTTTTTTGATGTCACAGCGTTTAACGCACAGTGGGCCTATACCGTAGACGGCGGCGGTGTCGGCGAGCTGGAGTATGAGAATTTTAATGCCGCGTCGGTTCAGGTGAAAATCGTGGGCAACAATGTGCATCCCGGTAGCGCCAAAGGCGTGATGGTGAACGCGCTGACGCTGGCCTCGCGCTATCACCAGCAGGTGCCGGAGAGTCAATCGCCGGAGCAGACGGAAGGCTATCAAGGGTTCTACCATCTTCACACCATGAAAGGATCTGTGGAACGCGCAGATTTGCATTACATCGTGCGTGATTTTGACCGCAACGGCTTTGAACAGCGTAAACAGACGATGCTGGATATTGCGGAAAAGGTCGGTGCGGGGCTGCACCCAGATTGCTATATTGAAGTCACGATTACCGATACCTATTACAACATGCGTGAGCAGGTTGAGCAGCATCCGCACATTATCGCGTTGGCGCAGCAGGCGATGCGGGATTGTGGCATTGAGCCGAATATGAAGCCGATTCGTGGCGGCACCGACGGCGCACACTTGTCATTTCAAGGGCTACCGTGCCCGAATCTGTTTACCGGCGGCTACAACTATCATGGCAAACACGAATTTGTCACGTTAGAAGGCATGGAAAAGGCGGTATCTGTGATTATGCGTATTGCTGAACTGACGGCGCTGCGCGCGAAGCCGTAAGTGTTTCCATTTTCCATAGATGAATAAGGCGGGACATTCCCGCCTTATCTTTGTACTAACCCGTATTCAAGATTGGTCTTAATCCGCGAAGTACCAGTAACCACTGTTGATCAACACCGTGAGCTGTGCGAGGAAAGAGGGATCTTCCAGCGCGTCGCCTAGCCGTTCTGCACCAATAGTAGGGTGCTCAGCCAGCGCAAACAGCGCCGCCTTGTGCGTACTGTTCACTTTTTCCCCGTTAACGAAGCAGCTATCTCCAACGCAGATGACCCGCAGGCCGCCTAAACGACGCAGTGGTTCACCCTGTTGCAGATATTCATACACTTCGCCTGCCTGATAAGGTGGCTCCGGCGGTGAGAGATCGAGCTCGTGACGGGACTGGGAAATAAATTCGCCAAACCAGTTCTGGAAATGCTCCGGCTGCTGCACCAGCTCCAGCATCATTTTTTGCAGCGCATCCAACTCTTGCGGTAGTACGCTGGCGATATGATCGCGGGAGGGGATCTCGGGATCGCTATAGCGATAGCTGCCGAGTTCGCGGGAAAGTACATAATCCGCAAAGCCGCTCACCAACTCGCGAGCATTCGGTGCACGGAACCCTACTGAGTAGTTCAGCGAATTCTCCAGCGAGTAGCCTTCGTGCGGGAAGCCCGGCGGAATATAGACGATATCGCCCGGTTCCAGCTCTTCATCAATAATGGCGTCAAACGGATCGACCTGCAGCAGGTCGGGATGCGGACAGTGCTGCTTCATCGGGATTTTTTCACCGATGCGCCAGCGGCGACGTCCCGTTCCCTGAATAATGAAAACATCATACTGATCCAGATGTGGTCCTACGCCACCGCCGGGAACGGAAAATGAAATCATCAAATCATCGGTGCGCCAGTCCGGCAGTTGTCGAAAGGGCTGCATCAAGGCAGAAGAGGGTTCATGCCAGTGATCGACGGCCTGCACCAACAGCGACCAGTTAGTTTCTCCCAGATGATCGTAGCTCTCGAAAGGACCGTGGCTTACCTGCCAGCGGCCGTTTTGATGGCTGACCAGACGGCTATCAACCTCATTTTCCAACGCTAAACCGGCGAGTTCGTCAGGTGAAATGGGGTCGATAAAATGCGTGAAACCGCCTTTAATCAGGAGCGGACGTTTTTGCCAGTAGTTCGCTAAAAAATCCTGCCAGTCGAGATTGAGCTGATAGTTCATACCGTTTTCCAGAAGCGTGTTTTTTTGAGGAAATGACTGTTCTTGAAGACATGATTTTTCTTGAAATAATCAGTATTTTAAAACAATCAGTATATTGGCGATAAGTATAGCGGAAGCATCGCGCGCTGTACTGCCTTTCACCCCTCATTCTGGTTCAGGTTCTGGCGGGAGAAAATAGCTTCGACCCGGGCACCGCCCAGTACGCTGTCGCTGATGAGGATCTCCCCCTGATACTGTTCAATAATTTCGACCGCAACGGCAAGGCCGATACCTTGTCCGGGACGCATACGGTCGGCGCGTTGCCCACGCAGGAAAATCATTTCGCGCTTGCTTTCGTGGATGCCGGGGCCATCATCATCAATGATCAGATGCAGTTTGTGATCGGAGTATTGCACGCTAATTTCGACAAATTCCAGACAGTATTTACAGGCGTTATCAAGAATATTGCCCAGCACTTCCATGAAATCATTTTTCTCACCGACGAAGGTCAGCTCGGGCGGAATATCGAGCGTCAACACCACGCCCTTGCGCTGATACACCTTATTTAACGCGGAACATAAACCGTCCAGCAGCGCCGGAACCGAGTGCACTTCGCGTATCAGCAGATTATGTTCAGAACGCACGCTGGCGCGATGCAAGTAATAACCAATCTGCTGCGAGATACGGCTGATCTGCGACAGCATAATAGGTTCAGCCTGATCGATAGTGATCTCTTTGCCGGTTCGCAGTGCACGTAACGTGGTCTGTAAAACCGCCAATGGTGTTTTCAAACTGTGGGTGAGGTCGGTGAGCGTTGTGCGGTATTTATGGTAGCGCTGGCGTTCGTTATTCAGCAGGATATTTAGGTTTTTCACCAGACTGAACAACTCGCGCGGCGAATTTTCATCCAGTTGATCGCGCGTGCCTTTTTCCAGCTCGGCGATCTGTTTTACCAGATGCTGAATAGGACGCAGGCTCCAGTGAGCGCCCAGCCAAAGCAGGGGAAGCACCAGCAGAAGGTTGGCGATCAACACATAGCTGAACCATTCCCACACCACGTCTTGCTGTTGGAGTTCCTGCGGGATGCGATCGACGACAACAATCGTGATGGAAGGGAGATGTTCGGTCTTCGGGTAAACGTTCACGGCGATGGAGTGCGTTAACGCATTACTCTGCGCGCCGTTCAGCGCTCGCAGGCTGCTCAGCAATAAGGTATTGCCCGTTAATACCGCGCTGCTGGTATCGGTGTCGGTATCTAGCTCGTGATAGGCTGTCTTGTTCAACCATTCCGGCTTGATTAGCGCTTCCAGCTCGGGAACGTGTTTTTCTCGCCATAACACGTTGCCATGCACGTCGTATATCAACACCAGTGTGGGAAAATTGATGTCAACGTCGGACGGCGTGACGATATTCAGTTGGTTATCGCGCCACTGCGCAAGGCTGTAGTAGAGGTTACTTTCGCCGCGCAGCAAACGGAATGAGGTTTTATCAAAGTTGACGCTGTAACCGATAATGGCGACGACGCCATAGGCGAGCGACAGCGCCAGCACGATGGCCGCTGTCGCGAGTAAAAAACGAATACGCAGCGAGAAGGGCGGTTTCTTATCGCTCATGCTGAGCCTGAAGGGATATCAATATCAAAGCGATATCCTTGTCCGCGTACGGTAGTGATCACATCCGGGGCTTCTGCTTGCTGAATTTTCTTGCGTAACCGCCCCATCAACACGTCGATGGTATGACTTTCCCGCAGTTCTGCATCGGGGTACAGCTGCAACATCAACGACTCTTTGCTGACGACTTTTCCTTTGTTGCGAATCAATGTCTCGATAATGGTGTATTCAAACGCGGTGAGCTTGATAGGCGATCCGTGGATCACCAGTTCACGACGCGATAAGTCGATCTCAAAGGGCGGCAGGCTGATGACTTGCGATGCCAGCCCGCTGTTGCGCCGCATCAGTGCCTGCAAACGCGCTACGACCTCTTCCATATGGAACGGCTTGGTGACGTAATCGTCCGCACCGGCTTCCAGCACCGCCACTTTGTCCTGCCAGCCTTCACGGGCGGTCAGCACCAGAATCGGGAGCTTGACCTGATGGGCGCGCCAGCGACGGATCATGCTCATGCCGTCTTCATCGGGCAACCCAAGGTCGACAATGGCGATGTCTGGCATATTCTCATGCAGAAAATAATCCGCTTCTTTGGCGTCAGATGCGGCGTCAACCTGGTGCCCCATTTCGTTCATCTGAACGGTTAAATGGTGGCGCAATAATGCATTATCTTCAACGACCAGAATTCGCATCGCTATATCCTCTGTCGAATAGAAATGGCCATGTTTATCGAAATACGGCTATGGCCATGTCTTTCATGTATGTCTCTTCCGCGTATCAACATTATACGCAGCGAACGGTATTTATTTGATTTGTTAAATTATCCACAGGGAGGGTAAACCGGGTATAAACAGGCTGGAAATGGTCATACTCGTCATACTTCGAGTTGCATGTGTGTTGGCTTCAGTCAGTCACCCGAATCACTTACCTGAGTAAGCTCATCGGGATGAAATGAGAGACATCCTGTCTCTCACCGAAGGCCAGCCTTTGGCTGGTCAAATTCGTTCCCGACGAATTTGTCCTTCCCTTGCCGCCTACCTGAAACTCGAATTATTTAGAGTATGGTGCGGCAGCTAACTGGCGGGCAGGGCGCCCGCCAGAGAGGGATTGCGATCGGGTTTGAGAACGGTTATTTCAGGTCATCGACCATCGCGATAGCACGGCCGATATAGTTGGCTGGCGTCATCGCCTTCAGGCGCGTTTTTTCCGCTTCTGGCAACGCCAGGCCATCGATAAATTCCTGAATACCGGCAGCATCAACGCGTTTGCCACGCGTCAGCTCTTTCAGCTTCTCGTATGGCTTTTCAATGCCGTAGCGACGCATCACGGTTTGGATTGGCTCTGCCAACACTTCCCAGTTGTGATCCAGTTCGTCAGCCAGACGATCGCGATTCACTTCCAGTTTGCTGATGCCTTTCATCGTGGCCTGATACGCAATCAGCGCATAGCCCACGCCGACGCCCAGATTGCGCAGCACGGTAGAGTCGGTGAGGTCACGCTGCCAACGGGAAACTGGCAGTTTGCTAGCCAGATGCCCCAGAACGGCGTTCGCCAGACCCAGGTTGCCTTCCGAGTTTTCGAAGTCAATTGGGTTCACTTTATGCGGCATGGTGGAAGAACCGATTTCGCCCGCAATGGTTTTCTGCTTGAAGTGATTCAGGGCAATGTAGCCCCAAATATCACGGTCAAAATCGATCAAAATCGTGTTGAAACGCGCGATGCAGTCAAACAGCTCGGCGATGTAATCGTGCGGTTCGATCTGCGTGGTGTACGGGTTCCAGTTGATGCCTAGCGAGGTAACAAAGCTTTCACTGAACTGGTGCCAATCCACTTCTGGGTAGGCAACCAGATGGGCGTTATAGTTGCCAACGGCACCATTAATCTTGCCCAGAATCTCAACCTGTTGCAGCTGGCGATATTGGCGATCCATACGGTAAGCCACGTTAGCAAACTCTTTACCGATAGTGGACGGCGTAGCGGGCTGGCCGTGTGTACGGGAAAGCAGCGGGATATCGCGATATTCCTGCGCCAGCGTTTTCAGCGCATCAATGATTTGACGCCAGTGCGGCAGGATCACGTCGCGGCGAGCGGTATCCAGCATCAGTGCATGAGACAGGTTGTTGATGTCTTCTGACGTACAGGCGAAGTGGATGAATTCGTTGACGGCGTGCAGCGCCGGAATAGCGGCAACTTTCTCTTTCAGGAAGTACTCAACGGCTTTCACGTCGTGGTTGGTCGTGCGCTCGATGGTTTTAATGCGGGCCGCATCTTCTTCACTGAATTCGGCGACAATTTTATCAAGGAAAGCGTTTGCGTCAGCGTCAAATGCAGGAACTTCCTGGATCTCTGCACAGGCTGCCAGTTTTTGCAGCCAACGTACTTCAACCTGCACACGGAATTTCAGCAAACCGAATTCGCTGAAAATGGTGCGCAACGTGCTGACTTTATCGCCGTAGCGTCCATCAATTGGGGAAACGGCGGTCAGTGAGGATAATTCCATCGCAAGCAACTCCTGAGATTGGTTTCAATAACGATTAATTTCAATAAGAACGGCGATTTCAATAACAAGCCGTTTCAATAACTGCAACGGGTTAGTGACGCTGGCGTGAATCACACCAGCAGCACCAAGGATAGCGGCAACAATAGCATCAAACGGATGAACAACGCGCCAATATCTGTTTCGCTTCTTTTACCAACTGGCCGCGTGAGAACATCAGCTGTAAGCGCCCGCCGCCAATTTGCTGCCAGAGTACCGCAGAACGTATACCGGCCAGCAGCGCGGCACGCACTTTAGCCTGCACCTGGCTGTTTTTCAGCACGTCCGGTGAACCGATAACCTGAATACGTGGCCCAAGCGTACTGATGACATCCACGTAAATCGCCGCTAGCGCGCTCACAATCGTCTCGGAGAGCAGGTCAAAATGCTCCAGTTGGCGCTCCAACTGCCCGATGCGTTTGCCCAATTCGTCAAGCGCGGCGGGTTTCGCTTTCAGTTTGCGCTCTAGCGCAATCAGGCTGAAAGCATAGCGTGATAATTCCGCGCCCGCGCCTTTATTACTGCTGGTGTTCAGAATGCCTAACAGCGTTTCCAGCCCAACTTTCAGGTTCTGCTCGTCATTACCGTAAACGGCCAGCGTAGACGCCGGATTGAGATTTAACACGCTGTTCAGCGAGGTATGCAGCACATCGTTATTACAGCTACCGGTATGGGCCAGTTGCTGGACTACATACGCCGATTGGCAAATGCCCGCTAGCGCCAGCGTAATTTCATAATAGTTCTTAGCCACGGTTACTCCTGTAAGCGTTCTTCAATGATACCGCCGCCAAGGCAAACGTCGTCCAGATAAAAGACGGCGGATTGGCCCGGAGTCACGGCTGCGACAGGCTCATCAAAACGCACGGTGATGCGATCGTCGGCCAGTGGCGTGACGGTGCAGGGGATATCCGCCTGACGATAACGTGTTTTCACCGTACAACGTAATTCAGCGGTGAGAGGCTGACGATCGACCCAGTGTAACTGCTGTGCGATTAAACCGTACGACATCAGGCGAGGGTGTTCGTGACCCTGCGCGACATACAGAATATTGTTGGCGACATCTTTATCTACCACGTACCAAGGGTCTTCGCCGCCGTCTTTGACGCCGCCAATACCCAGACCTTTGCGCTGCCCCAGCGTGTGGTACATCAGCCCTTGATGCTGTCCCATCGGTTTATTGTCGTCGACGGACAGAATCGGACCCGGCTGTGCGGGCAGGTAGCGCGCCAGAAAATCGGTGAATTTGCGCTCACCGATGAAACAAATACCGGTCGAGTCTTTTTTCTTCGCGGTTGCCAGTTCAAGCGCTTCGGCAATTTTACGTACCTGCGGTTTTTCCAGCTCACCGACCGGAAACAGGCTCTGTGCGATCTGTTCGTGGCTCAGCGTATAAAGAAAATAGCTCTGGTCTTTGTTGCCGTCCATGCCGCGCAGCAAACGGCTTTTGCCGTCAACGTCGTGACGACGGACATAGTGGCCTGTCGCGATGTAGTCTGCCCCGAGATCCTCAGCGGCGAATTCCAGGAAGGCTTTGAATTTGATTTCTTTATTGCACAGGATATCGGGGTTGGGGGTACGGCCCGCTTTGTATTCTTCAAGGAAGAGTTCAAACACGTTGTCCCAATATTCAGCGGCAAAGTTGACGGTATGGAGTTCGATACCCAGCTTGTCGCAAACGGCCTGCGCATCGGCAAGATCGGTGGCCGCTGAGCAATATTCCGTGTCATCATCCTCTTCCCAGTTCTTCATGAACAGGCCTTCAACATGATAGCCCTGTTGCTGTAACAGGTAAGCGGAAACGGAGGAATCAACACCGCCGGACATACCGACAATCACTTTTTTCTGGCTGTTATCTGACATGGAAGTCTCACGAACTGAAATTTACTGACGCATTGATGCGAAAAACAAGCGGAATATTTTAGCATGTTGAACTGAGGGCTGCATCGCTATTCCTGCCGTGCGGTGGTGAAGTCCGTTCACAGCAGGAATAGCAAGATGCCTAAAATGGCCAATTGAACGCGCCCAATACGGTTAACGGATAGCGTTCTTGCTGCTGATAGCAGCGAATACTTTCGGCCACCAGTGGTGAACGAAGCTGACGCGAATGCAGAATTTCCTCGGCGGTCAGCCAGCGGCAGCATTCGATATCACTGTCGTGCGGCTGGGTTGCGACCCGCGTAGGCAGATCGAGCGCGAAGCAAAAGCGTAAAAATGGCGTGCTGTCGGGCGCGATCCATTGGTGCAGACGCAAGAAACTCTGTGGTGTAGCCTGAATGCCCGTTTCTTCCCACAGCTCACGGCTTGCAGCCTGAATCAGTGTCTCGTTGGCTTCCAGATGGCCCGCGGGCTGGTTCCACAATAATTTATCGTTAATTAACTCTTCGACGACCAGAAAATGGTTTTCGGCCTGTACCACACAGGCGACTGTCACATGGGGTTTAAACATCCATTATCTCCTTCCATTCTCCAGGTAACAGGTTTTCTACGGTCTGATTGGCCATGCCGTATCGAATCAGACGCAAGGTAGGATACCCGATATTTGCCGTCATACGCCGGACTTGCCGATTACGGCCTTCATGTAGCGTGATTTTTAACCAGCAGTCGGGAATGCTTTTACGCTCGCGGATAGGGGGATTACGCGGCCACAGCCAACTGGGTTCCGGTACGATCTCCGCACCGGCGGGCAGTGTTTTGCAGTCATTCAGATCTAAACCCGTACGAAAGCGCGTCAATGCGGCGTCGTCAGGAATACCTTCGACCTGAACATAGTAAATTTTGGCCGTTTTTTGCGTCGGTTGGGTCAGTCGAGCCTGAAGTTTGCCGTCATTGGTGAGAATCATCAGGCCTTCGCTGTCGCGATCCAGACGCCCGGCGGCATAAATACCGCTAATCGGAATATAATCTTTCAGCGTCCGGCGGCCAGCTTCATCAGTGAATTGCGGCAAGACATCGAAAGGTTTATTGAACAAAACGATGCGGCGCGGCGCGTTGTCTGGCTGCCTTTTTCTTGCTGGCTGTGAGCTGAATCGTTTAACTTTGTGATTTTTAACAGAGAATTTATTCATCATCTTTATAGTCGCGGATAACAAAAGCATTATACTCAAATGGTTTGCGATTGGCGCGGGCTAAATATTCAAGTAGTATTGACACGCATCTTACAAGTCATTAACAAAATTGCGCTCGAAGGAGAGGTTAATGGAAAGCAAAGTAGTTGTACCGACAGAAGGTCAGAAAATCACGGTTGACGCTCAAGGCAAACTGGTTGTTCCAAACAACCCGGTCATTCCGTTTATCGAAGGCGACGGCATCGGTATCGATGTCACGCCTGCCATGATCAACGTCGTTGACGCCGCTGTGAAGAAAGCCTATCAGGGCAAGCGCGCGATTTCTTGGATGGAAATCTATACCGGTGAAAAATCCACGCAGGTCTACGGTAAAGATGTCTGGCTGCCAGAAGAAACACTGGATTTGATCCGTGAATACCGTGTGGCGATTAAGGGCCCGCTGACAACGCCAGTCGGTGGTGGTATTCGTTCTCTGAACGTTGCACTGCGCCAACAGTTGGATCTGTATGTTTGCCTGCGTCCGGTACGCTACTACGAAGGTACACCTAGCCCGGTTAAACAGCCTGAACTGACCGACATGGTGATCTTCCGTGAAAACGCCGAAGACATCTATGCAGGTATCGAGTGGAAAGCAGGTTCTGCTGAAGCAGACAAAGTGATTAAATTCCTGCGTGAAGAAATGGGCGTTAACAAAATCCGTTTCCCTGAGCAGTGTGGTATCGGTATTAAGCCGTGTTCCGAAGAGGGTACCAAACGCTTGGTTCGCGCTGCTATCGAATACGCGATTACCAACGACCGTGATTCCGTCACGCTGGTGCACAAAGGCAACATCATGAAATTCACCGAAGGCGCGTTCAAAGACTGGGGATACCAGTTGGCGCGTGAAGAATTCGGCGGTGAGCTGATCGATGGCGGCCCATGGGTGAAAATCAAGAACCCGAACACCGGCAAAGAGATCGTGGTAAAAGACGTGATCGCCGATGCATTCCTGCAACAAATCCTGCTGCGCCCTGCTGAATACGATGTGATCGCCTGCATGAACCTGAACGGTGATTACATTTCCGATGCATTGGCAGCACAGGTTGGCGGTATCGGTATTGCCCCAGGCGCGAACATCGGTGACGAATGCGCACTGTTTGAAGCCACGCACGGTACTGCACCTAAATATGCGGGTCAGGACAAAGTGAACCCAGGTTCCGTGATTCTGTCTGCTGAAATGATGCTGCGTCACCTGCAATGGTTCGAAGCGGCTGACCTGATTGTTAAGGGCGTTGAAGGCGCGATCAAGAACAAGACCGTGACTTACGATTTCGAACGTCTGATGGAAGGCGCTAAGCTACGGAAATGTAGCGAGTTTGCGCAGGACATCATCGATAATATGTAATCTGCTATTCAGCGCAGATGAACATCAGGGGCCAATTTGGCCCCTTTTTCTTTATGGATGACCAATACTTTGTGAGTCGGGAATGAGCCGGAAATACATGTGTTCGGGAATCGGGCTGTCCCAGCCGCCGATGTACATCGCAAAGCCGATCATGCCGAAAAGGATACCGAGCACCAGTAGCGTCATCGTGATACCGGACAATGCAGTTTGTCGCCATAGCGGTTTAGTTGTTTCGCTGCCTTTTTCCTGCGAGCCTGAGGGCTTCATCAGCGAAAAATGGAGCGTTGAGGCCACCGGGCAGGATTCGACGCAGGTCATGCAGGCCGTGCATTCCGCTGTTCTCACCTGAATCAGTTTATCTACCGGAATGTTAGACGGGCAGACCTTGGCGCACTTGCCGCAATCGATACAACGGGTGGCGTTGCGGCGAATCTTGAAAGGCGACAGCAGCGAAAATACCCCCATGAGTGCACCGTAGGGACAAAGGTAGCGGCACCAAAAATGGCGGACGAACAGGCTGACAAACGTAAAAAGAAAAACGCAGACTAACGTGATGGTGCCGATATTGCGGAAGAAGCCGAGCATTTTGACGTCGGCGATTAAGCCGTAAGGCGACATCAGGAACATATAAATGCCTTGTGCTGGCATCGATAAGGCGACATAGAGGAAAAAGCTTAATAATAGATATTTCAGGCTACGCAGCGGAATATCCAGCCACTTCGGAAGAATGAATTGACGTCCAACTATTTTTTTCCCCAATGCACCTACCCACTCGGAAATCGTGCCGATAGGGCATAGCCAGGAGCAGAACGATTTTTTCAGTAACAGGCTGGTGAGAATAAATGCGAGAAGTAATAGCATTGACGCAAGGTGGATAGGGGGAAAATTACCCGTTTCCCACGTGAGTTTCACGTTCATCAATCCGGCAATTGGCAACCAGCCCTCAATACCGCCCGGCCTTGACATATAAAGGCTCGTGCCGCCAGTTTCAAAGTGGCGTACCCAAAAATAGAAGGTGATACCGATATAAACGTTGATCGCCAATAGCAGAATCTGTGTTGCTCTGCGCCAGGTTAGGGCGTTGCGCCAGTCATTCCAGGGAAGTTTACCGCCAGTGGTTCCGGGGCGGCGTTGCCACCGCTTTCTTGCTTTCTCGCTCATTGCTCTCAATTGCCCCCATTTATTTTTTTCACTCGGCGCCTTCAATACACCGAAGGGATTGTGGGGCAACGTTATCACGCTCGGAATGGTTAAAAATTGATTTGTGCATTGTAAATGCATGTTTGTGGTTTTTTTAGCTGATTGATTTGAATAAGAAGAGAGACAAGAGTGCAGAAGGACGATTTTTCTAAGAGCAAAATGAGAGATATAAAAAAGAATGGATACGCAAACGTACCCATTCTATTAATTACCAGACGGTATTATCTTGAATATATCTTTTATGCTTCAAATTGCGTATGTTGCCCGACGTCAGCGTATAGGAATACCTTGCTACATTTGCACAATTCTTATGATTTAGGTCATTTTTATTAAAAGCAAAGATTATAGTTATTATTAAATCATCTTTTTTATTGTTTTCTTTTAATTAGCGCCTGAGAGTTTAATTCATGATTTTTTGCATTATGCCTGGGTATGCTGTTTTGCCTGTAGTTCCTCTTTTCGCATCGTTCTGACAATTTTATAAATCCATTGCAGTGAGACATTATATTTTTTAGCCAGAGCGCTGTGATTGCGCCCGTCAAACTCTTCATAGATTTGAAGATCGCGTTGAGATGCGCGCCAGGAGATTCCCATCGGGAAATAAACGTTCTGTCCGCCCCATACGGTCATCATATGTTTGGCAACGGCATTGCCGACCAGCTCGGCGGTTTGTGGATCTAACTCCGTGACGTTTTTGACCGTATCGGCAACGTGTTGAGAAAGTTCGACCAGAAGCTCAGGACCTTTACTGCGAAATTGTGGTTCAGTCATAAATCACCCTATTGTTATGTGTGTTGTTACTGACGTGAAAACTGAGTTGTTACCTTTGCAGGGATGCCCTGCTGTCATGTGTCTATTTTAAAACTATAGTTGTTTTTATGTCAACATCTTTAGTTTTAATTTGAGTTGTTTTTGGTTGTAAAAAGAAATGACAACCCGCGAGGCTACACGCAAAAAAGGCCAGATGAGGGGCAAAAAATCCCGCCACAGGGCGGGAAAGGAACAACATTGACAGGATGAATAACACAACATCAACAAGGGTTGATGAAACAATAGCATGAGGATTGTATAAAATTGTTGCGCGTAGGTAAGGTTACTTGGGCGGGGGTAAACGTTTTTTAGCGCTGAAACGTTTATTGGTAAAGCGGTTACTGGTAGCCCTTTTATTGGCAAAACATGTATTGATCAAACAAGCCGGCGTCCGTATTGGTCCGCCGGCTTTGATGAGAGAAAAGAGAGCGCTATAGCGCGGGATACCGCTAATTTAGTGTTACAGCAGCACCGAATACCAGAACACGCGGCCAATGATCTCGACGTCAGATTCGTAGGCTTCTTCGTCAGTCTCGCGATTGAAGCTATGGATCACGAGAAGACCGCCCGGCTTGCGGTAAAGTTGTTTGATTCGTTTTAGTTTGTCGTTGCCGCCGCCTTCCTGAGCGATGGCGTACAGCTTTCCATCAATGATGCGTTTGTTGTTAGTATCAACCGCAACGGTGGTTCCATCAGGAATGATGGGTTCCATACTGTCACCCGCAGCCGGGAAGCAAAGAACGCCTGAACCGTCCGTATTTGCCCCCACCTTACGCAGCGTAGCTTTAGAGAAACGGAGCTTAAAGCCGTTGTAATCCTCACTTTGAATGCGTCCGTCGCCGCAGGCAAACTCAATATCCTTTAAAAAGGGCACTTCCACCTCGTCCTCTGATAGTTCTGTCGTGCTATCCCAAGCTGATACGGTGCCCCATTCGGATTTTGGCGGAATGCTGGGTTCCTGAAGCGAGCGAGTGACTTCGCTGCTACGCATTGGATCTTCGCCGTTTGCCAACCATTCAGGGCGAACATGTAGTGCATTGGAAAGCTCAACAATCTTGGTTGTCTGCGACGCTTTCCCCACCTCGATCTTCTGTATGGCGGCCTGAGATACGCCAATCATGTCGCCAAGTGCTTTTTGACTAAGCCCTTGTGCAGTTCTGGCGGTCTTTAATCGTTCTGCAAGTGTCGTTTTCATCTGATCAATGTACAACCTAGGTTGTCATTTATCAAGCGGGTATGAATCTTGTTTAAAAAAAGCCACCGCCGTTCGTCATTGGTACGTGTAATAATTGCACATAAATACAACTTGAAATACGATTTAAGTTGTTATCTTGTGGCGCTAATCCTGTGTGGCAGGATGAGATAACGTCGGCATCCCTAAGCGCTATCGCTCGATTATCAAGAATCCTAATAAGTATCAGGCAGTCATAGTATCGTCTTATTCCTCCCCCTGATTTGCTTTAAACATGTGGGTCACTTGATCTAAATCACAATCTGGCCGTATGCATTTTGCTTTTATGGGCATCCCGTTGTGGGAAATATAATCAATAAATTCGTTTCATTAAGCATGCGCATGACTGCGTGTCGCGGAGGATGTATGTCTGTAATTCGCACGTGTTTAAGTCTGTTTGGTGGTGATACGGTAATTGTCCGGTGTACTAATACATTTGAAGTGCAAATGAGCAATGGTGAACAGGAAACCATGACTGAAGAGAATAGTGCTACGCAGGACTCTATTTGCCGTCATGCGGAAGGCGAAGTGTATTTAACGGTGCCTTATACAGGGATTTGGGATGTCGTGATTCGAGCAAAAAATGATACACCTGAGCATTCAATAACCTATTTCCCCGCCTGATTATTCTCTGGTTGGTTATATTCTGTTAATAACTTGATAATAGGTTGCCGTTATCCGGTCGAAGTACTTGAATATACCAACCCTTCTCCTTTCTTTTCTGGCCTTATCGCTCAACGTTGTGAGTGCGGCGGTATCTTTCTATTTCGCGTTTCATCTATTATCTTAATTCATGCTTCTACTTGTTGTTATTCATGATTTGCATGGAGGATAGAGTCTGGATCTTTTGCCATACTCAATACTCAGTTACCATACGTCTTGACTCTTGGCAAGAGAAGGGCCTGAGTTTGCTAACGTTGGCCTGCTGCTCTTATCATTGCTGCAATATTTTGGATTTATCGCTAAATTTTTGTCTAATATGAACATTAATACGATGGGAGGGGGAACCCATGAGTCGTGCCCCAATAAGCAAAGATGAAGACAAACGTCTTGCTGCTCTTCGTGAGTATGGCATTAAGAACGTATTATTTGATCCAGGTCTGAGTAACCTGATTAGTCTGGCCGCTAACATCTTCAGCGTGCCTATCGTATTGGTGTCGCTAGTAGAGGCTGAACACCAACTGTTTGCTGCCAGCGTAGGCGTTCCTTTTTGCGAAACGTCTCGCGATATCTCTTTTTGTGCCCATACGATCCTAAAGAAAAAGATCATGGTCGTGCCCGATGCCCTTAAGGATGCGCGTTTTAAAAATAATCCGCTGGTTGTGGGCGTTCCCTACCTTCGTTTTTATGCTGGCATTCCACTCATTACGTTGTCTGGGCATGCCATCGGCACCTTGTGCATTATCGATTTGAAACCCAGAACGGCATTCACCAAACGTGATGAGCACAATTTGCAGGATCTGGCTTCATTAGTGATGGATAAGCTGGAAATGCGACGTTTGGAACTGGCGCGGAAAGCCAGTCAGGTGCGTTTTGAAAATATTGCCAATACCTCGCCTGATACCATTTTGTGCGTTAATGAGAAGGGGATGATCACCTTCTGGAATACCGCAGCGGAACACATGCTGGAATATACTGACGAGGAGATTATTGGCCGCAGTATTAATACCATCGTGCCCGATGCCTTTGTCGTGCAGCTTAACCACTTGGTCACCGATCGGGATTCGCTGATGAAAGGCGTAACGCTGGAGCTCAACGTACAAGCTAAAGGCGGTAGTCTGGTTCCAGTCGAATTATCGGTTTCTATGTGGGAAGACAACGATAATATTAACTATGGCGCGATATTGCGTGACATTACAGAACGGCGGCGAAATGAAGAACGGCTGTTTTTGCTGGCGCATCTGGACCCGTTAACTGGGTTGGCAAACCGGACGTTGCTGAAATCCAGCCTGGAAACCGCGCTAAAGAATGAACCTGCGGTTTGTATCATGATGGTCGATTTGGATGGATTCAAAGATGTGAATGACAGTCTGGGGCATTCCTGCGGCGATAATATTCTGGTGCATGTCGCCAAAAAAATAAAAGCCACGGTTCGCTCCGGTGATGTTGTGGCGAGAATGGGCGGTGATGAATTTGCGCTGCTTTTTCCTGGTCTGAGTGACAAAAAGGTCGCAGGCAAAATCGCAGAGCAAATTATTCATGAAATTTCGCGGGCGATGATTATTGACGATCATCAAATCAATATTAGTGCCAGCATTGGTGCGGTGCTGTACCCAGAATATGGATTGACCGTGCAGGATCTGTTGACAAGCGCGGATTTAGCGCTGTATCAGGCGAAGTCTGAAGGTCGAAACTGCTACCGCTTTTTTACGCGAGAACTACTTGAGGTCTTTCAAGCTAAGCATGCTTTCCAGTTAGAATTTGTGCGCGCTTACGAGCAGCATGAGTTTGAGATGTTCTATCAACCACAGGTCAAACTGGCGACGAATGAGATTGTTGGGGCGGAGGCGCTGCTGCGCTGGCGTCACCCAGAAAGAGGGGTGCTTAGCCCAGCCGCGTTTCTTACTGCACTGGAAAACGGCCCATGGGCAGAACGTGTCGGGGATTGGATCGTCGAAACGGCATGCAGGCAGGCGGCAGAATGGTGTCAGGCGAGTGACAGCTATTTTCGTATCAGCATTAATCTTTTCAGCGCGCAGTTTCGTACCGGTATGTTGGCGCAAAAGATTATGGATGTTCTTGCGCGTACTGGGTTACAACCCCGTTCTCTGGAGCTGGAAATCACGGAGAATATCATCCTGCGGTATGATGAAAGTATGTTGCAGCCGTTAAATACGTTGCGTGAAGCAGGAATCGGTATTGCCTTTGATGATTATGGAACGGGCTATGCGTCGCTCAGCATGCTTAAAAACTACCCGGTGACTCGGCTGAAGATCGATCAAACGTTTGTCCGAACCATGTGCGAGTCTCCGCCGGATGCGGCGATTGTCCGAGCGATCCTGTATCTCGGGAAAAGTTTCGGTCTGGGTGTGATTGCAGAGGGTGTGGAAACCTTAGAGCAGAGCGAGCGTCTGCGGGGTAAAGGGTGTGAGGAAGCGCAGGGATATCTGTTTGGACATCCGATGCCTGCGGAGGAATTTACCCAGTTGCTGAAACTGAATAAGCCAATAGACGTGTAAGCAAGGTAGACGAACAGCGTTTTTACTATCCTGTCCTACCGAAAACCAGCATCCGCTGGCTTTCATACTTTGCGCTCTCCACACGGTTCACAGACTAAAAAGTGGAATCTGGATCACATTTTTTCTATAGTTCTGGCTCGTAACCCTGTACCGGATGTCCCGTGCACGAAATATTTGAAATGCTCCTTGCGGTCTTCGACCGCGCCGCGCTGATGCTGATTTGTCTGTTTTTCCTGACAAGAACGCGTCAGTTCCGGCAATTACTGCAAAAAGAGCAGCACTCGCCTGGAGAGCGGGTGACGGTGACGGCCATCTTTTCGCTGTTTGCGCTGTTTGGTACGTATTCCGGCATTAATGTTGAAGGGTCGCTCGTCAACGTGCGTGTGATTGCCGTGATGTCCGGCGGTATTCTCTTCGGTCCTTGGGTAGGCATTGCAACTGGCATCATTGCGGGGGCACACCGTTATCTCATTGATATTGATGGTATCACCTCCGTACCTTGCCTGATTACCAGCATCATCGCCGGTATCACTTCTGGCTACATCAATAAGAAAGTCAAAAAAGAACAGCAGTGGAGCATCGGTATTCTGGGCGGCATGCTGTGTGAGTCGTTAACCATGCTGCTGGTTGTGGCATGGGCGACGCCGATTGAGTTGGGGCTGGATATTGTCTCAAAGATTGCGGTGCCGATGATTCTTGGCTCCGTGTGTATCGGCCTGATCGTCCTGCTGGTGCAAAGCGTGGCGAATGAAAAAGAGGTCATTGCCGCTAGGCAGGCCAAACTCGCGCTGGATATCGCACACAAGACACTGCCGTATTTCCGCAATATTAACAGCGATTCATTGACGGCCATCTGTAGGATCATTCGGACTGAAATTAATGCAGATGCAGTGGCAATAACGAACACGCAGCACATTCAGGCGTATGTGGGGATTGGGGAAAAAAAATATAATATCGGACACGATATTATTAGCCCAATGACGCAACAGGCGATTCATGACGGGAAAATCATCATTAAAAATAATGATGAACAGCATCTGACGCCGGAAATCCATTCGATGATTGTCATCCCGCTGTGGGAGCATGGGCAGGTGACCGGCACGCTGAAAATTTATTATCGCCATGCGCATAAAATTACCTATTCATTACGCGTGATGGCTGTCGGTTTATCGCAAATCATGTCAACGCAAATTGAAGTGTCCCGCACCGAGCAACTGCGTGATATGGCAAATAAAGCGGAACTGAGAGCGCTGCAAAGTAAGATCAATCCGCACTTTCTTTTTAATGCGCTGAATGCGATTTCCTCATCTATTCGTATTAATCCCGATACCGCGCGCCAACTGGTGATCAATCTGTCTCGCTATTTGCGCTATAACCTCGAACTCAACGACGATGCGCTGATCGATATAAAGAAAGAGCTATACCAAATTCAGGATTATATCGCGATTGAGCAGGCGCGGTTCGGAGCCAAGTTAACGGTGATTTACGATATCGACGACGATTTAGCGTACAAAATCCCCAGCTTGTTAATTCAGCCGCTGGTAGAAAACGCGATTGTGCACGGTATCCAGCCTTGCAGAGGCAAAGGAACCGTGGTGCTGTCCGTGAAGGAGCAGAGCGATAAGCTACTAGTCGCGGTAAAAGATACGGGTAATGGTATCAGTCAGGAAACGATGGATCGCGTCGCGCGCAATGAATTGCCAGGGAATAGAATTGGCTTGCTGAATGTCCATCACCGGGTCCGTTTGCTCTATGGCGATGGGCTGCATATTCGCCGACTGGAACCGGGGACCGAAATTTATTTCTACATTCCACGAGAAGATAAAACCCCGTCGGCGTTGCCGGATGCCATTCAGGTGCCACAACCGAGATATTCTGCTGCTGAACAAACAGGAGGCAACCCATGAAAGCCATTATTGTTGAGGATGAGTTCCTCGCGCAGCAAGAGCTGAGTTACCTCATCAAGCAGCACAGTGATATTACGATTGCGGCGACATTTGATGACGGGCTGGATGTACTGAAATATCTGCAACATAACGACGTCGATGCGATCTTTTTGGATATCAATATCCCCTCGTTAGATGGCGTCTGGCTGGCGCAAAATATCAGCAAATTCGCGCATAAACCTTACATCATTTTTATTACGGCGTACAAAGAACATGCGGTTGAGGCGTTTGAAGTCGAAGCCTTCGATTACATTCTCAAACCGTATCATGAATCACGCATCATCACGATGCTGCGTAAACTGGAAACAACCTGGCAGCAGCGGCAAATAGCACCGGCTGTCGAAACGGGCGCGCAGGCGAGTGCCCCGAGAAGTGCGCAGCACACTATTAACCTGATGAAAGACGAACGGATTATCGTCACGGACATTAACAATATCTACTATGCGGCTGCGCAGGAAAAGGTCACGCTGGTTTATACTCGGCGTGAAGAATTCATCATGCCGATGAATATTACGGAGTTTTGCAGTCGCTTGCCGGAAGAGTACTTCTTCCGTTGCCATCGCTCTTACTGCGTCAACCTGACGAAAATCCGTGAAATTGTGCCGTGGTTTAACAATACCTATATTCTGCGATTGAACGAGCTGGATTTTGAAGTCCCGGTAAGCCGAAGCAAGATAAAGGCGTTCAGGTCATTGATGCGTCTTTAACGGCATTTCATTCCGCGTTTCAGGCATCTCATTCCCCATTCGAACAACCACTGTCAGCCCGCTTGTATACTGGCCTCAGCCCATAAGCTGACAGTGTTTTGATGGATTTTCTCTTCTCCACATCAGCTTATATTTTTTAGCGTGCCGAGTGAATCGGACCAATTTTTGATGTAGGGGAAAGCCCATGAATACCACACCTGTTAACCGGGGATTGATTGTCCTCGGTACTATCATCACCCAAATGGGACTCGGCACGATTTACACCTGGAGTTTATTCAACCAGCCGCTGGTGGACAAATTCGGCTGGACGCTGAGCTCTGTGGCGACGACGTTTTCCATCACCAGTTTCTGTCTGGCCTTTGCCACGCTGTTTGCCGGTAAATTTCAGGAACGTATTGGTCTGCGCCGCTTAACGATGATCGCTGGTATCGCGCTGGGCGCGGGGCTGATGGCGAGTGCAGTAAGCCCGTCTTTGACGCTGATTTATCTGCTGATGGGCGTTGTTGTCGGTTTTGCGGACGGCACCGCATACATCACGACGCTGTCCAATCTGATCAAATGGTTCCCTAACCGGAAAGGGTTGATTGCAGGAATTTCTGTTGGCGCCTTTGGTACCGGAAGCCTGCTGTTCAAATACGTCAACAGCTTTTTGATTGCGGAAGTCGGTGTGTCAGAAGCCTTTTTCTACTGGGGCATTATTGTCATGGCGATGGTTTTGGTTGGTAGCTCACTACTGAAAGAACCTGCTGCAGTACCGGTTCAACAGGCTGCGGTTAAGGGGCAGGCGCGTGATTTCTCGCTGGCTGAAATGTTGGCGACCAAAGAATCGTATTTGCTGTTTATTATCTTCTTCACCGCGTGCATGAGCGGCCTGTATTTGATTGGCATTGTGAAAGATATCGGCGTGCAAATGGCCGGAATGGATATGGCAATGGCGGCCAATGCCGTGTCTGCGATTGCGATTTTTAATACCGTTGGACGAATTGTGCTTGGCGCGCTTTCCGATAATGTCGGACGTATGCGGGTGATCAGTTTTACCCTGTTCGTGACTATTCTGGCGGTGTCAGTGATGACATTCCTGCCGCTTAATCCGCTTCTGTTCTTTACCTGTGTCAGCGCCATTGCCTTCTGCTTTGGTGGCAATATCACGGTGTTCCCGGCGATTGTTGGTGACTTCTTCGGTCTGAAAAATCACAGCAAAAACTACGGCGTGATTTATCAGGGATTCGGTATCGGTGCATTATCTGGTTCGTTTATCGCCGCGCAGTTGGGCGGTTTCCAAGCCACCTTTATGGCCATCATCATTATGTCAGTCATCTCGCTACTGATTACCCTGTGGGTTAAACCACCTAAACATCAACCCGTTGAGGCCTCAATGCGTACGGATATGGCACACGTGCAGAGCTAATCGAATATTGTACTGAGTAAGCAAGTTCAGGCTGGACGCTGTTTTCCTTTTGAAAAGTGTAAAGTTATGTGGATTTAGTCACTGAAAAGTTAAGAATGCTTGAAAATGCCACGGCAACCCATACGATGTAGGTGTTGCAAACTTTATCTTTCTGCAAGAGGAAATTAGACCTTTATGATGCGTATTGCGCTTTTCCTGATCACCAACCTGGCGGTGATGTTGGTTTTCGGGCTGGTACTCAGCCTGACGGGAATTCAGTCCAGCAGTGTCCAGGGCTTAATGATTATGGCTGGGCTGTTTGGCTTTGGCGGTGCGTTTGTTTCACTGCTGATGTCTAAATGGATGGCGTTACGGTCCGTTGGCGGTGAAGTCATTGAACAACCACGTAACGAAACTGAACGCTGGCTGATGG
This sequence comes from Pectobacterium aquaticum, assembly GCF_003382565.3. Taxonomy (NCBI): domain Bacteria; kingdom Pseudomonadati; phylum Pseudomonadota; class Gammaproteobacteria; order Enterobacterales; family Pectobacteriaceae; genus Pectobacterium; species Pectobacterium aquaticum. The sequence continues at coordinate 2,487,540 of NZ_CP086253.1, read as the reverse complement.
AAACGGTTCGTTCACAGTCACAGCAAGCTGGTATCGCGATGCCACAGGTGGCAATCTACCATGCGCCGGACATCAATGCGTTCGCGACGGGGGCTCGTCGTGATGCGTCGCTGGTGGCCGTGAGTACTGGTTTACTGCAAAATATGAGCCGTGACGAAGCGGAAGCCGTTATTGCGCATGAGATTAGCCACATCGCAAATGGCGACATGGTGACCATGACGTTGGTTCAGGGGATCGTCAACACCTTTGTTATCTTTATCTCTCGTCTCATCGCACAAGTCGTTTCCGGTTTCCTGTCCGGCAACCGTGACGAAGGTGAAAGCAGTAACGGTAACCCGCTGGTTTACTTTGCTGTCGCCACCGCGCTGGAACTGGTGTTTGGTATTCTTGCCAGCATCATCACCATGTGGTTCTCACGCTACCGTGAATTCCATGCGGACGCCGGTTCAGCTAAGCTGGTGGGGCGTGAGAAAATGATCGCTGCACTGCAGCGCCTGAAGACCAGCTATGAGCCGCAGGAAGAGAGCAGCATGATGGCTTTCTGCATTAACGGAAAATCGAAATCCTTCAGCGAACTGTTCATGTCACACCCGCCGTTGGATAAACGAATCGAAGCACTGCGCTCCGGCGAATACCTGAAATAATTCACAACACACCTTCCCAAAGGCCCACACGGGCCTTTGTTATTTCTGCATTTATTGGCTCATCGATCCTGCGTTTTCTCCGCCCGAATGTTTTCATTCGATCTGAAACAGGTGGTGAAAATAGGAAGAATGTTTTATAAAATAAAACCACGATCACGGAAAAATGAAACATTGTTTCTATAATGCCGATATAACAGGCGTCTCGCATGAGATTGGTGGCCTGATTTTTGGACAACCGATGTCGGGATGACCGATTTATTGGGCGAACGAAATGTCAGGTTATCGAAGAGTATCCGCGTGTGGCGTCAGATTCTTCATGATAAGTTCTAAGGATTTACGGATGGCCAAAGGTAACAAGATCCCCCTAACGTTTCATACCTATCAGGATTCAGCAACCGGCACCGAAGTTGTGCGCTTAACCCCGCCCGATGTTATCTGCCATCGTAACTATTTCTACCAGAAGTGTTTCTTCAATGACGGCAGCAAGTTGCTGTTTGGCGCTGCGTTTGATGGCCCGTGGAATTACTATCTGCTCGATTTAAAAGAGCAGAGCGCCACGCAGTTGACGGAAGGGAAAGGCGACAACACTTTCGGTGGCTTCCTGTCTCCTAATGACGATGCACTGTATTACGTTAAAAATACCCGCAATCTGATGCGTGTCGATCTGGCTACGCTGGAAGAGAAAACGATTTATCAGGTGCCTGACGATTGGGTCGGCTACGGCACCTGGGTTGCCAACTCTGATTGCACTAAAATGGTCGGTATTGAGATCAAAAAAGAAGACTGGAAGCCATTGACCGATTGGAAAAAATTCCAGGAATTCTACTTCACTAATCCATGCTGTCGTCTGATTCGTGTCGATTTAGTCACGGGGGAAGCAGAGACTATTCTTCAGGAAAATCAGTGGCTGGGTCACCCAATCTATCGTCCTGGTGATGACAACACGGTTGCGTTCTGCCACGAAGGTCCGCATGACTTGGTTGATGCCCGTATGTGGTTCATCAACGAAGATGGCACCAACATGCGTAAAGTCAAAGAGCATGCGGAAGGCGAAAGCTGCACTCACGAATTCTGGGTTCCAGATGGTTCAGCGATGATTTACGTCTCTTACCTTAAAGACGATACCAATCGCTACATCCGCAGCATCGATCCCGTTACGCTGGAAGATCGTCAACTGCGCGTCATGCCGCCGTGTTCTCACCTGATGAGTAACTATGACGGTACGCTGCTGGTGGGCGATGGTTCCGATGCACCAGTCGACGTGCAGGATGATGGCGGCTACAAAATTGAGAACGATCCGTTCCTGTATGTTTTCAACCTGAAAACTGGCAAAGAACATCGCATTGCACAGCACAATACCTCTTGGGAGGTGTTGGAAGGTGACCGTCAGGTTACTCACCCACATCCTTCCTTTACGCCGGATAATAAACAAGTTCTGTTTACTTCTGACGTAGATGGAAAACCTGCGCTGTATCTGGCGAAGGTTCCTGATTCAGTCTGGCATTAATAATACTAATAAATCCGCGTCACATTTTATGGCGCGGATTATTTTAAAATATTTTCTTACATATTATTTTATTAAGTCTCTGACGCGGTTATTTCTCAAGCTTAACTTGATTATCGTTATTGCTCCATTGCCATAATCAAAGCGTTCCCTTTATACTAAAACCATTGTTCTATTTTTTTTAAAACAAAAAAACCTGAGTAGGGTAACCACAAAAATGGCTAGTGCAGATTTAGATAAACAACCCGATTCCGTGTCGTCCGTTTTAAAGGTTTTTGGTATTTTACAGGCATTAGGTGAAGAGAGAGAAATTGGTATTACCGAACTTTCTCAGCGCGTCATGATGTCCAAGAGTACCGTTTACCGCTTCTTGCAGACGATGAAATCCCTGGGCTATGTTGCGCAGGAAGGTGAATCAGAGAAATATTCGCTGACGCTCAAGTTGTTTGAACTTGGGGCAAAGGCATTGCAGAACGTAGATTTAATCCGCAGTGCGGATATACAGATGCGTGAGTTGTCTGCGCTAACGCGGGAAACGATCCACCTTGGCGCGTTGGATGAAGACGGCATCGTTTATATCCACAAGATTGATTCGATGTATAACCTGCGTATGTATTCGCGTATCGGTCGCCGTAATCCGCTGCACAGTACCGCAATTGGTAAAGTGCTGTTGGCTTGGCGTGATCGCGGTGAAGTGGAAGAGATTTTATCAACTGTCGAATACACGCGCAGCACGCCACACACACTCTGTACTGCTGAAGATCTTCTCAATCAATTGGATGTCGTGCGTGAGCAAGGCTACGGAGAAGACAACGAAGAGCAAGAAGAAGGGCTGCGTTGTATCGCTGTGCCCGTATTTGATCGCTTTGGCGTAGTGATTGCGGGTCTTAGTATTTCTTTCCCAACGATTCGTTTTTCAGAAGATAATAAACACGAATATGTCGCTATGCTGCACACCGCAGCCAGAAATATCTCTGAGCAAATGGGCTACCACGATTACCCTTTCTGATATTCCCTATCAATGCCAGAGCCTGTCCTTGCTGACAGGCTTTTTTTTATTTTTACACCAATACGATAGCGATGCGCATCCACACGATGTGGATAACGGATAGGGTTGGGTATCGAACTTGGCTATGCCACGGTGGTAAGATAGCTCACAGGTACCTGTCATAAGTGGTTATAAGCGGAGTCGTTGTGAACATATTAGAAGTGGTTTTTGTCTTGCTGATTGTGCTGCTGGCCGCGCTGGTCTGGTTTTTTGTTAATCGGGCGAGTGTCAGAGCGAATGAGCAAGTGAAATTGCTGCAGGAGATCGTAGAGCAGCAACGCCAGCAGTTAACGTTATTGAAAAAATTGCTGCCCCAGAATGCAGAGAAAAGTGAGCCTGAGGCGCTTGCCGCTGAGCGCGATCGTGATGATGTGGAGTTAACGTTTAAAAGTGTCATCCCGGAACGTTAATGGCTCAATCACTGTGTAACGCGTAAAACACCTATCCCTTTGCCTGCTTACGTCATTCTTCATGCTGATGGCGTGAGCGGGCATTGTTATAAAATGAAGAAGGCTTTACAGGAAGCACAAAAACAACATGGCAAATGCTCAAAACAACATAGCAACTGATCAACAGGAATTGGTTTTAAAACGAGGGTTAAAGAACCGACATATTCAACTGATTGCGCTGGGTGGCGCGATTGGTACCGGATTGTTTTTAGGGATATCGCAGACTATCCAAATGGCAGGGCCGTCCGTTTTATTGGGCTATGCGATTGCTGGAATGATTGCGTTTCTGATTATGCGACAACTGGGTGAGATGGTGGTGGAAGAGCCGGTAGCGGGTTCGTTTAGCCATTTTGCCTATAAGTATTGGGGCGATTTTGCGGGCTTTCTGGCTGGCTGGAACTACTGGGCGATGTTTATTCTGGTCGGGATGGCTGAGCTGACGGCCGTGGGGATTTATATCCAATACTGGTGGCCTGAAACGCCAACCTGGCTGTCCGCCGCAATATTCTTCGTGCTGATCAACCTTATCAATCTGGTCAATGTGCGGATGTTTGGGGAAACAGAATTCTGGTTTGCCCTTATCAAAGTGCTTGCCATCGTTGGGATGATTGTCTTCGGTAGTTGGCTGCTGCTGAGTGGCAATGGTGGTGAAACGGCAACGGTGCGTAACTTATGGATCCACGGTGGATTCATGCCGAATGGCGCAAGCGGATTGATCATGGCGATGGCGGTGATCATGTTTTCATTCGGCGGTCTGGAATTGGTGGGGATTACCGCTGCCGAGGCGGCCGACCCGAAGCGTTCTATTCCGCAGGCGACCAATCAGGTGGTCTATCGCATCCTGATTTTCTATATTGGCGCGCTGTCTATTTTGTTATCGCTTTATCCGTGGGGAAAGGTTGTCGATGGCGGGAGTCCGTTTGTTCTGATTTTCCAGGCGCTGAATAGCAATATAGTGGCAAACGTACTTAACATCGTGGTACTCACGGCAGCGTTATCGGTTTACAACAGCGGTGTGTACTGCAATAGCCGGATGCTGTACGGTTTGGCAAAACAGGGAAATGCGCCAAAATCTCTTGCGAAGGTCAACGCACGTGGTGTCCCTGTTCGTTCTATCGTGCTGTCCGCATTAGCGACATCGTTCGGTGTAGCGATCAACTATCTGATGCCAGGCAAAGCCTTTGAACTGTTGATGGCGCTGGTGGTTTCAACGCTGGTGATTAACTGGATCATGATCTGCTTTGCGCACCTGCGTTTTCGTCAGGCGATGATAGAGAAGGGCATTGTTCCTGCGTTCAAAGCCTTCTGGTATCCGTGGGGTAACTACCTGTGCTTGGCGTTTCTGGCGGGGATTCTGGTGATTATGCTGTTGTCTCCGGGGATTCGTATTTCGGTCATCTTAATTCCGTTCTGGATTGCCGTTATTTGGTTTGGCTTCCGATTCTCCCGCAAAAATAATGCATCGCTGAAGTCTGTGCAGACACCGTAACCTCCTCCGTAGCCTGTGCATCACGATGCAAAGATGAACAGGCTACCCATCCGGCTTTAACACGTAAGTTATAAAGTGTATTATTGCCCCGACGTTATCCATGTCACGCTAATGCGCACCTTTAGTGTTCGCATCATGTGTATATATTTCACAGAGTAAAGAGAAATAGCAGGGTTAACACTTTCGATTTTCAATTGATATACGATTTTTTGCATGTGAGCTTTCGTGTGGCTCACCACTGTAAATAAGGGAATTATAATGCCAGTTATCACTCTTCCTGATGGAAGTCAGCGTCATTACGACCACGCCGTTTCTCCCCTCGATGTTGCACTCGATATTGGTCCCGGTCTGGCAAAAGCCTGTATCGCAGGACGTGTCAATGGCGAGCTGGTTGACGCTACCGATAAGATCGATACTGATGCACAGTTAGCCATCATCACCGCTAAAGATGAAGCCGGTCTGGAAATTATTCGTCACTCCTGTGCGCATCTACTGGGTCATGCGATTAAGCAACTGTGGCCAGATACCCAAATGGCGATTGGTCCCGTTATCGATAACGGTTTTTACTATGACGTTGATATCGACCGTACCCTGACTCAGGAAGATATTGAGCTGCTCGAAAAGCGTATGCACGAGCTTGCCGACACTGACTATGACGTCATTAAGAAAAAAGTCAGTTGGCAGGAAGCGCGCGATGCCTTCGCTGCACGCGGCGAGACCTACAAAATAGCGATTCTGGATGAGAACATCAGTCGTGACGATCGTCCGGGTCTGTATCACCATGAAGAATACATCGATATGTGCCGTGGTCCGCACGTACCGAATATGCGTTTCTGCCACCATTTCAAATTGCAGAAAACGTCCGGCGCTTACTGGCGTGGCGACAGCAAAAACAAAATGCTGCAACGCATTTACGGCACTGCATGGGCAGATAAAAAGCAACTGGCTTCTTACCTGCAACGTCTTGAAGAAGCGTCTAAGCGCGACCACCGCAAGATCGGCAAACAGCTTGATCTGTACCATATGCAGGAAGAAGCGCCAGGTATGGTGTTCTGGCACAACGACGGCTGGACGATCTTCCGCGAGCTGGAAGCATTTGTACGCATGAAGCTGAAGTCGTACCAGTATCAGGAAGTAAAAGGTCCATTCATGATGGATCGCGTGATGTGGGAAAAAACCGGTCACTGGGAAAACTACAAAGAAGCGATGTTCACGACGTCATCAGAAAACCGTGAATACTGCATCAAGCCAATGAACTGCCCAGGTCATGTACAGATTTTCAATCAGGGATTGAAATCATACCGCGATCTGCCGCTGCGTATGGCTGAGTTCGGTAGCTGTCACCGTAATGAACCGTCTGGCTCTCTGCATGGCTTAATGCGCGTGCGTGGCTTCACTCAGGACGATGCACACATCTTCTGTACGGAAGAGCAGGTTCGTGATGAAGTGAACAGTTGCATCAAGATGGTGTATGACATGTACAGCACCTTCGGTTTTGAAAAAATCGTGGTGAAACTGTCTACGCGTCCTGAAAAACGTATTGGTAGCGATGAGATGTGGGATCGCGCTGAAGCCGACTTGGCCGCCGCGTTGACTGAAAACAACATCGAATTCGCCTATCAGCCGGGTGAAGGGGCGTTCTACGGCCCAAAAATTGAATTTACCCTGCATGACTGTTTGGATCGTGCGTGGCAGTGTGGTACGGTGCAACTCGACTTTTCATTACCGGGCCGTCTGAACGCGTCTTACGTTGGCGAAAGCAACGAGCGTCAGGTTCCGGTGATGATTCACCGGGCTATTTTGGGATCAATGGAGCGTTTCATCGGTATTCTGACCGAAGAATTCGCCGGTTTCTTCCCGACCTGGTTAGCCCCAGTTCAAGCGGTGATTATAAATATCACTGATAGCCAGTCTGATTATGTCAACGAATTGACCCGAAAACTGCAAGAAGCGGGCATTCGTGTAAAAGCAGACTTGAGAAATGAGAAGATAGGCTTTAAAATCCGCGAACACACTTTACGACGTGTTCCCTATATGCTGGTTTGTGGCGACAAAGAGGTCGAGGCAGGAAAAGTTGCTGTCCGTACTCGTCGTGGTAAAGACCTGGGGAGCCTTGACGTCAGTGAAGTCATCAGTAAGCTGCAACAAGAGATTCGCAGCCGTAGTCTTCATCAATTGGAGGTATAAGTATTAAAGGCGGAAAACGAGTTCAACCGGCGCGTCCTAATCGCATCAACAGAGAGATTCGCGCACACGAGGTACGCCTATCAGGCGTCGAAGGCGAACAGCTGGGCATCGTAAGTCTAAATGAAGCATTAGAAAAAGCCGAAGAAGCAGGTGTTGATTTAGTCGAAATCAGTCCGAACGCCGAGCCGCCGGTTTGCCGAATTATGGATTACGGCAAGTTCCTTTATGAGAAGAGTAAGGCCACAAAGGAACAGAAGAAAAAACAAAAAGTTATTCAGGTCAAGGAAATCAAATTCCGACCTGGTACCGATGATGGCGACTATCAGGTCAAACTACGCAACCTGATTCGCTTTCTTGAAGATGGTGACAAAGCTAAAATCACACTGCGTTTCCGCGGTCGTGAAATGGCGCACCAACAGATTGGTATGGAAGTGCTTAACCGCGTTCGTGACGATCTGAGTGAACTGGCAGTTGTCGAATCCTTCCCATCGAAGATCGAAGGCCGCCAGATGATCATGGTGCTAGCACCGAAGAAGAAACAGTAAGGCATTCAAGTAGCAAGGCTGTACAACCTCTGTGTTGTACAGCGTTGTTCGCCTTATCTGATTCGTTTTATTAACAATGCGAAGTGGAAATAACAATGCCAAAGATCAAAACAGTACGTGGCGCCGCTAAACGCTTTAAAAAAACCGCAAGCGGTGGTTTTAAGCGTAAGCATGCTAACCTGCGTCATATTCTGACCAAAAAGTCAACTAAGCGTAAACGTCACCTGCGTCCAAAAGGTCTGGTCTCCAAAGGGGATCTGGGTCTTGTTATCGCATGTCTGCCGTACGCATAAGTAACCTTTTTTTAATTCAGAATAAGACTTTAGGAGAGAGCATATGGCTCGCGTAAAACGTGGTGTAGTTGCCCGTGCACGTCACAAGAAAATATTGAAACAAGCGAAAGGTTACTACGGTGCCCGTTCGCGTGTTTATCGTGTTGCCTTCCAGGCAGTAATCAAAGCTGGTCAATACGCTTACCGCGACCGTCGTCAACGTAAACGTCAATTCCGCCAGCTGTGGATTGCACGTATCAATGCGGCAGCTCGTCAAAACGGCTTGTCTTACAGCAAATTCATCAACGGCCTGAAAAAAGCCTCTGTTGAAATTGACCGTAAGATTCTGGCTGATATCGCAGTATTCGATAAGTTAGCGTTCAGCGCGCTGGTCGAAAAAGCGAAAGCAGCACTGGCGTAAGTCAGTTGAGAGAGGGAGCTTTGGCTCCCTCTTTTCGTCGAGCGCTACAGGTTTATTTTTTCTTATTTACAAGACAAGGTAACGCAAGTATGAACGCTGCTATTTTCCGTTTCTTTTTTTACTTTAGCGCCTGAATTCAGGGGGCTTTGCGCGTAAGAAAAGAAACGAAAAGTAGCGCTTAAGCCTCCCCATAGGGAGGCTTTTTTGTTTACAATAATCGGTTTTTACTCTTGTTTTTAGTAACATTTATCGTTTTGAGTAAAACGACATTCTTCAATCATGACCGTTGGCCACATAGGCAGAAAAAGAGGAACACAATGCCACATCTCGCAGAGCTGGTTGCCAAAGCCAGAACAGCTATAGAAGAGGCTCAGGATGTTGCCGCACTGGAAAATGTGCGTGTCGAATATCTGGGCAAAAAAGGTCACTTAACCCTTCAGATGACCTCGCTGCGCGAGTTGCCGGCTGAAGAGCGCCCTGCGGCTGGTGCTGTCATTAACCAGGCTAAGCAAGACGTTCAGGACGCGCTGAATGCCCGTAAGCACATGCTGGAATCCGCTGAGCTAAATGCACGTCTGGCGCAAGAAACCATCGATGTCTCCCTGCCGGGCCGCACCATTGAAAATGGTGGCTTGCATCCGGTGACGCGTACCATAGATCGCATCGAAACCTTTTTCGGCGAGCTGGGTTTTTCCGTCGTAACCGGGCCAGAAATCGAGGACGACTATCACAACTTTGATGCGCTGAATATTCCAGGGCATCACCCTGCGCGTGCTGACCACGACACGTTCTGGTTTGATGCTACACGCCTGCTGCGTACACAGACGTCTGGCGTTCAGATTCGTACCATGGAAAAGCAGCAACCGCCTATCCGTATCATCGCGCCGGGCCGTGTTTATCGTAACGATTACGATCAGACCCACACGCCGATGTTCCATCAGATGGAAGGGTTGATCGTCGATAAAGACATCAGCTTCACCAACCTGAAAGGCACGTTGCATGATTTCCTGCGTAATTTCTTTGAGGAAGATTTGCAGGTTCGCTTCCGTCCGTCTTATTTCCCGTTTACTGAACCGTCTGCTGAAGTGGATGTGATGGGGAAAAACGGCAAATGGCTGGAAGTCTTGGGCTGCGGTATGGTGCACCCGAATGTCCTGCGTAATGTCGGTATCGACCCTGAAGTGTATTCCGGCTTCGCGTTCGGTATGGGCATGGAGCGTCTGACGATGCTGCGCTATGGCGTGACCGATCTGCGTGCATTCTTCGAAAACGATCTGCGTTTCCTCAAACAGTTTAAGTAAGGCGGGTATACATCATGAAATTCAGTGAACTCTGGTTACGCGAGTGGGTAAATCCGGCGGTTGACAGTGAAACGCTATCTGAACAGATCACGATGGCAGGGTTGGAAGTGGATGGCGTTGAGCCTGTTGCTGGCGCATTCCACGGTGTGGTTGTCGGTGAAGTCGTCGAATGTGGGCAACACCCGAACGCAGACAAACTGCGTGTGACGAAAGTCAATGTAGGCGGTGAGCGCCTGCTGGATATCGTCTGTGGCGCGCCGAACTGCCGTCAGGGTCTGAAAGTGGCCGTGGCAACGGTCGGTGCCGTGCTGCCGGGCGATTTTAAAATCAAAGCCGCCAAGCTGCGTGGCGAGCCGTCTGAAGGCATGCTGTGCTCATTTTCCGAGTTGGGCATTTCCGACGATCATGATGGCATCATCGAGCTGCCAGTCGATGCGCCGATTGGCACGGATATTCGTGAGTACCTGAAGCTGGATGACAACGCGATTGAAATCAGCGTGACGCCGAACCGTGCTGATTGCTTAGGCATTATCGGTGTGGCGCGTGATGTCGCCGTGTTGAATCAACTGACGTTGAATGAACCGACTATTGAGCCCGTTACCGCAACGATTCAGGATACTTTCCCGATTCAGGTCGATGCGCCGCAGGCATGCCCACGTTACTTAGGCCGTGTGGTGAAAGGCATCAATGTTAAGGCGGCAACGCCGCTGTGGATGCGTGAAAAACTGCGCCGCTGTGGTATTCGTTCTATCGATCCGGTGGTGGACGTGACTAACTACGTTCTGCTGGAGCTCGGTCAACCAATGCACGCGTTCGATCTTGACCGTCTCAGCGGCGGTATTATCGTGCGTATGGCGAAAGAGGGCGAAACCCTGACGCTGTTGGATGGTAACGAAGCGAAGCTGAACGCGGATACGCTGGTTATCGCTGACCAGCAGAATGCGCTGGCGATGGGCGGTATCTTTGGTGGCGAGCATTCTGGCGTCAATGAAGAAACGCAAAACGTTCTGCTGGAATGCGCTTATTTCAATCCCCTGTCGATTACTGGACGCGCACGTCGTCACGGTTTGCACACTGATGCGTCTCACCGCTACGAGCGTGGTGTCGATCCAGCGTTACAGCACAAAGCCATTGAACGCGCGACTCGACTGCTGATTGATATCTGTGGTGGTGAAGCAGGTCCGGTCGTTGATGTGACTAGCGAGGCAGATTTACCAACTCGCGCAACGATTACGCTGCGCCGTGAGAAGCTGGATCGTCTGATTGGCCATGTGATTGCGGATGAGCAGGTGAGCGATATTCTGCAACGTTTGGGTTGTAACGTCGCGAAAACCGATGCAGGTTGGCAGGCGACGGCACCGAGCTGGCGCTTCGACATGGAAATTGAAGAAGATCTGGTTGAAGAAGTCGCGCGTATTTACGGCTACAACAACATTCCGAATATTCCGACTCAGGCCCCCTTGATCATGACCTCGCATCGCGAAGCGTCACTGTCATTGAAGCGCGTGAAGACATTATTAGTCGATCACGGCTATCAGGAAGCAATTACTTACAGTTTTGTTGACCCGAAAATTCAGGGACTCATCCACCCTAATGAAGCATCGCTGAGTCTGCCGAGCCCGATTTCCGCAGAGATGTCGGTGATGCGTTTATCGCTGTGGAGTGGCTTGCTGAGTGCTGCGGTGTATAACCAAAACCGTCAACAAAGCCGCCTGCGCCTGTTTGAAAGCGGTCTTCGTTTTGTACCGGACACCCGTGCTGACCTGGGTATTCGTCAGGATCTGATGCTGGCGGGTGTGATTACTGGCACGCGTTATGAAGAGCATTGGGATCTGGCGCGTCAGGCCGTTGACTTCTATGATTTAAAAGGCGATTTGGAAGCGGTACTGGCATTGACGGGCAAGTTGTCTGAAGTTGAGTTCAAGGCCGAAAATAATCCGGCATTGCATCCAGGACAAAGTGCTGCTATTTATCTGTGCGGAGAACGCATTGGATTTATTGGCGTTATTCACCCAGAACTGGAGCGCAAGTTGGATCTTAACGGGCGCACCGTGGTGTTCGAATTGTTGTGGGATAAGGTCGCAGACCGCGTATTGCCTGAGGCGAACGAGATTTCCCGCTTCCCGGCGAACCGTCGCGATATCGCCGTTGTGGTCGCTGAAAATGTCCCTGCGGGCGATATTTTGGCCGAGTGTAAGAAAGTTGGCGCAAATCAGTTAGTTGGCGTAAACTTATTCGACGTGTACCGAGGGAAGGGCGTAGCGGAAGGTTATAAGAGTCTGGCTATCAGTCTGACCCTGCAAGATACCACGCGTACACTGGCAGAAGAGGAAATTGCCGCTACCGTTGCAGAATGCGTAGCAGCATTAAAACAGCGATTCCAAGCATCCTTGAGGGATTGAACCTATGGCGCTTACTAAAGCTGAAATGTCAGAATACCTGTTTGAGAAGCTCGGGCTGAGCAAACGGGATGCCAAAGAGCTAGTCGAGCTGTTTTTTGAAGAAGTTCGTCGCGCTTTGGAAAATGGCGAGCAGGTCAAGTTGTCAGGTTTTGGCAATTTTGATTTGCGAGACAAGAACCAACGTCCGGGACGTAACCCAAAAACTGGCGAAGATATTCCGATTACGGCGCGCCGTGTGGTCACGTTCCGTCCGGGGCAAAAGCTAAAAAGCAGGGTAGAGAACGCCTCTCCCAAAGAGTAACAGAGTCACCCAAAAAGGCCGCGCAAGCGGCCTTTTCCTATCTTAATTCGTCTTCATATTATCTATTTCAACGTCGCGTCGGTATCCGCTGGTGCCGTATGTTGCGAGGCTAAACGGGTTGCCCGCCCGGTTGACACTTTTGGCGCGGTCTCTTTTTTCGGATAATCCGGTACTGGCCGATGATCGTCAATTAAATGGCGTATTGCCAGAATCGGGTGGCGTAACAACATCCGTGGCCCCGACCAGCGCATAATCGATTTTATCGCCTCACGTCTGGCGGGTTGATAGCAGTGAATGGGGCAATGCTTACACGCGGGTTTATCTTCACCGAACTGGCAGCGTTCCAGACGCTTGATGGCGTAGTTGAATAAATCTTTATACTGCGCGTTATCGTCGGTTTCAGGATGATGCTTTTCATACAGCTCGATCATCAATCCAACGGTACGGATCTCCCGCTGTCGGTATTTTCCCAGGGGTTTTCTCGCCATGTGCGTCCTGTCCTGATAAAACCATAATAGATATATTTTAAATGCAATTTATTGCGAGGGAAACCTCTGAAGTCACATCTATGCAGGAAAGCAGAGGGAAAAAGGCGAGGAGAACCCTCGCCGAGGGAGATAGCAATCAGGCCTGACCGAACCAACCTGTCAGCTCGGGGATGAGCGTGTCGCATACCAGCAAAGCAGTGAACCTGCCGTGACCATTGCGACGCCTTGCCAGAATGAAATGGCGGGCGTGATGTTGAGCCAAAGCGCGGCCAATAGTGTGGAAAGCACGGGCGTGAAATAAGAGGCAGTTGCCAGCAACGTCAGGTTGCCATGCTGAATCCCAGCATTCCAGGCGGAATAGGCCAGCGCGGTTGAGGCGCCCATAAAGAGCAGTTGCAGCGATCTCGGCAAAGTTAATGAAATTGCACCTTCGGCACTGAAGGAATACTGAATCCATAGCACGAGTGCGGCGATGAAAAAGAACAGCGAGACGCCACTTTTTCCCTGCCCGTAACGTTTAGTGATATTGCAGTAGAGCGCCCAGGTCAAGGCTGCAGAAAACGCCAGACCGTAGGCCAGCGGGTTAGCAAGAACATTGTTCCACAGCCGTTCTGGTGTCCAGTCGCTTTCTCCTTTCATCATCCACACGATGCCACCCAGTGATAGCGCGAGGCCAGGCCAGAGTAGAGAATGACTTTTCTGCTGATTGATAAAAAGAGAAAAAAGAATGGTCAGGCTGGGCCACAAATAGTTAATCATCCCGATTTCCATCGCCTGCATGCGGCTATTCGCTAGCCCGATAGACAGCGACAGAAATATCTCGTAGCAGACAAACAGCGCACCGCCCGCGAACAAATAGATTCTTGGCAGCGTTTTAATGCGGGGAAGACCATAAAAGGCCAGTAGACATAGCGTGCTGGTGGAGTAAATCATCGCTGCTCCGCCGATGGGGCCGAGCGCTTCGGTCAGGCTGCGAATAAGCCCAACGGATGTACTCCATAAAACGATCGCCAGTAGGCCCGTGAGCGTGGCGCGCTGTGGCGTCATATTCATACCTGATTATGAAATCTGTACAGAAAAAATCAAAAAACAAACCGGACGAAGTTATCCACGCCCGGTTTGCTCATCGGGATGACTTATCGCCAGAAGTCATCAAAAACGGTAATCGGCGGACGACGCTTGTGTTCGGTTTTGCGATACCAGTTTTCGATAATGGCCGCATCGTTAGCCTCGATCTGTTTGCCTTCCAGATAGTCGTCGATCTTTTCATAGGTCACACCCAGCGCGACCTCATCGGGGAGGGAGGGACGGTCTTCTTCCAGATCGGCGGTGGGGGCTTTGGTATAAAGATGTGAAGGGCAGCCGAGCTCGTGCAGCAGCGCTTTACCCTGACGCTTGTTCAACCGGAAAATCGGGTTGATATCGGTACCGCCATCACCGTATTTGGTGAAAAAGCCGGTTACCGCCTCTGCTGCATGATCGGTGCCGACGACGAGCCCAGCATTCATGCCCGCGATGCTGTACTGCGCTTTCATGCGTTCTCTTGCTTTTTCATTGCCTTTTACAAAATCGGAAAGCTCCACGCCAATGGCGCGCAAGGTGGCTTCACTGGCCTCAATGGCGGGCTTGATGTTGACGGTTAATACGCGGTCCGGTTGGATAAAAGCGATGGCATCCTGACAATCGGCTTCATCCGCCTGCACGCCGTAAGGCAGCCGAACGGCGATGAACTGATAGCGAGAATTTCCGGTCTCATTGCGTAATTCCGTGATAGCCGTCTGGCACAGTTTACCGGTCAGCGTAGAGTCCTGACCACCGCTGATGCCCAAAACTAACGACGTAACGAACGGATGAGCATTCAGATAATTCTTTAAAAAATCAACGCTAACACGGATTTCCTGTGCTGGATCGATACTGCTTTTCACTCCCAACGCAGTGATAATGTCGTTTTGTAATGACATGCCATCCTCTCCTGAACTTATTGATACTGCAAAAGAATTATTACGATACCCTGAGTGTAAAACGAATCGGCGTGAAGAAAAAGAACAAGCTGTCAGGTAGTCATTTTCCCTATAGATAACCCGTTTTCGACTATCGGCCAATAGGTTACATCCCTGCGTTATGATTTGAAAAAGGGGGCGCCGCCAACTAGCCTTAGGGTGACCCATTAATAATGAGGTGATGAAATGAAGAATAACAGATTACTGGTATGTATTGCGGCAGCAGGTGCTGTCATGCTCGCGGGATGTTCGGCTTATAACAAGGCAGAAAGCTATGTCAACGAACCTGTGGTGAAAGATGTAAAAGTGGGAATGACGAAGCAGCAGGTTCATCAACTCGCTGGTAGCGGAGTGGAAAAACGTCTGGTGAATGCCAAAGGCACCTGTAGCGATTACCTGCTGAAAAACCGCGATGGCACCGCGCAGAATTATTTCGTGAGCTACAACGACACGGGTTATGTTCTCAATAAAGGTTTTCAGAGCTGCCAAGCTTATGACACCAATCCACAGCGCTAAGTAACGTAATTAGACGAAATCGTTATCACTAAAGCGTCATAAAAAAACGTAGGGAACGTTTTTCAACGTTGCGTAGCAACGGCCCGTAGGGTGACGGACAAGGATGTCCGTCATAAAAAAACGCCGACAGCATCACCCGTCGGCGTTTTCTTTTGTCCAGCAAGCGTGGCTTAGCGGTGCGTCAACTCAGCGTCATCCTGCGCGTTAAAAACCGTTTTGTCCGTCTGCTTCATTAACTGGCTGGTGACGGTACCGGCCGTCATGGAGCCGCTGACGTTAAGCGCGGTACGGCCCATATCGATAAGCGGCTCAATGGAAATGAGCAGTGCGACCAGCGTTACCGGCAGCCCCATCGCAGGCAGAACGATTAATGCGGCAAAGGTGGCGCCGCCACCCACACCGGCTACGCCGGCAGAACTGATGGTGACGATACCGACCAGCGTCGCGATCCAAACAGGATCCAGCGGGTTGATGCCGACCGTTGGCGCGACCATCACGGCCAGCATTGCTGGATAAAGCCCTGCACAGCCATTCTGACCGATTGTCGTGCCGAAAGACGCCGCAAAGCTGGCGATAGATTGCGGTACACCAATGCGGCGCGTTTGCGCCTCAATGCTAAGTGGAATTGTCGCTGCGCTGGAACGACTGGTAAACGCGAACGTCAGTACCGGCCAGACTTTGCGATAAAAACGAGCTGGATTGATGCCTGTGAACGACAGAATCAG
Source organism: Pectobacterium aquaticum (assembly GCF_003382565.3). Taxonomy (NCBI): domain Bacteria; kingdom Pseudomonadati; phylum Pseudomonadota; class Gammaproteobacteria; order Enterobacterales; family Pectobacteriaceae; genus Pectobacterium; species Pectobacterium aquaticum. Next base: position 2,471,248 of record NZ_CP086253.1, on the reverse strand, counting down.
CGCATGGACGCCGAACATAATCGCCAGACCCAGATAGGACGCGACAACGAAGCTGCCCAGCTTGAGGATGTCTTGCAGGTTAGAGCTGGCGACCATTTTGGTCATCAGCGCCATGACGCCATACGGGGTCAACTTCATCACCAGTCGGACGAGCTTCATCACCCAGGATTGCAGTGTGTCAATGGCGGTTAAAACGCGTTCGCCTTTTACTGCGTCATCTTTCAGCAACTGCAACGCCGCAACGCCAAGGAACGCGGCGAAGACGACGACGCTGATGATAGACGTCGGATTGGCACCCGTCAGCTCAGCAAATGGGTTTTTAGGAATGAATGACAGGATAAGCTGAGGCACGTTAAGGTCAGCAACTTTACCCGCATAGTTGCTTTCAATCGCGGTTAATCGCGCGGTTTCCTGGGCGCCCTGCACCAGTCCGGTTGCAGTTAGACCAAACAGATTGGTTACAAAAACGCCGACCAACGCGGAAATCAGTGTGGTGATGAGTAGAGTGGACAGCGTCAATACGCTGATTTTCCCTAATGACGAGGCGTTATGCAGTTTGGCAACGGAATTGAGGATGGAAATAAAGACCAGCGGCATGACGATCATCTGTAACAGTTGCACATAGCCATTACCGACGATGTTAAACCATGAGATGGATTGCTTAACAACTGGGTTGTCGCCACCATAAATCAGATGCAGTGCCAGACCAAATAGCACCCCGACAACCAGCCCCAGCAACACTTTTTTTGCCAGACTCCAGGATGGGTTACGGCTGGCGTAACCTAATCCGAGCAGTAATGCGACAAATAGCAGAATATTTATGAGTAGCGGAAAATTCATCCGGCTTTGCTCCCTATCAGTGAATCGCGTCACGCTGCCCACGATCTCACGCGGTAATGGAGATCGGCGGAGGTAGCGTGATTTTTTGCGATGAAAAATAACAAACGCGCACAGGATAGCAGGTCTTTTTCCATCATGTTACAGAGATATGTCTATACCCGTCATACTTCAAGTTACATGTACGTTGGCTACGCTCACTCACCCGAATCACTTACCTGAGTAAGCTCATCGGGATTCCTTCTCTTGCCGCCTTCCTGCAACTCGAATTATTTAGGGTATTACGCCAGGTAACGTGGTTATTTCACGTATTGAAAGAGGTAGGTTTGCGCTGACCGTAAAAAGCGAAATGACTGTTCGTAGGTGCAGCAGTCCAGATTCTTTTGTGGCTGATACAGCGAAAAGCCGATACAGGCAAGACACAGAAAGCGTTCCAACTGATTGCCTTTTTGGCTGTTTAAAATTGGCAAACGGAAACGCCAGCGACAGGGCCACAGCAGAGGGACGCCCGATGGCGTCAGCATATCTGCGAGAATATGGCTCAGATAACCGACGATCATGGCATGGTAAGCATCAGTCGGAATTGGCCAGTCTGGCGGCAAGCGCGTCTGAATAAAGAAAATACCCGCGGCGATAGCAAGGAGGCTGTGCGTAAACCCGCGATGGCCAAAGAGGCGAGCAATCGGTGAAGAAAGCCATTTCAGGCGCTGCCCGAGGACGGATTTGGGGTGATCGATATCGGGCAGCAGCGCGGTAAGGAGTGCACCGGGAATAATGTGCCACCAGTCTCCGGTAGCCAGCGCAGACGAGAGCTCAACTTTTTTAGCCAGAATCGCGCAGGCAACAGAAAACAGCAGGTGTCCTTCCGCAGTCATGAAATTTCTCAAATGAAACTGTTATTTTATACAGTATAAGAGATTATCCTTGCCTGCGGAAGCGGTGACGGCGTAATGATTTATTTCGGCTGTTCGTTGCTTATCGGTAAAACACGCAGCCAATTGTCCAGCAACTGAGGCCAGGCTGCCGCAGGAAGTCCTTTGGTGCCGCGTAGGCCGAAACCGTGTTTCCCTTTCTCAAACAGATGCATTTCGACGGGAATCTGCTTTTCCCGCAGCGCGCTGAACATCACCAGGCTGTTATCAACCGACACTGATGGATCGTCAACGGCATGCACCAGAAACGTTGGGGGCGTCTGAGCGGTAACCTGTTTCTCTGGCGAATAGCGTACTACCTGTGCTTCCGTCGGCTGCTCACCGATTAGCTGCTTGCGCGAACCGGCGTGCGCAATGTCCGCCTGCATCGAAATCACGGGATACATCAGCACCATGAAATCAGGGCGTGCGCTTACGCTATCAATGGCATCCGTCGCTGGGTAAACAGACTGGGCGAATCGGGTTCCCAGGCTGGCAGCGACATGACCACCAGCGGAGAATCCCATAATGCCGATACGCTGTGGGTTAATGTGCCATTTCTCGGCATTGGCTCTCAAGGTTCTTATGGCTCGCTGGGCATCGGCTAACGGGGCGTCAGCACCTTCTTTATGGCCTTCACCTGGCATGCGATAGGTCATCACGAAAAGGGTATAGCCCTGTTGATTAAAGAACGGTGCCAGATCGCTACCTTCCTTATCCAACACGACGCGCTGATAAGAACCGCCGGGCGTGATGAGTAACGCCATGCCATTGGGCTTCTCTGCTGGGTAAACGGTAATTTCGGGGCTGCGAATGCCGGTTGCTGCCCGATCGGGAAGAGAGGGATCTTTGCTGCGATCGACCACTTGCTGCTGTACCATTGAAGAAGAGGCACCCAGCGCTTCACCGTGTGGCCAGACAGGGAAAACAGGTTGGGCGTAACTTAATCCATTTACCGACATCATAATGGCTCCGACAAGCAGAGAACGAACAATCATGATAGATCACCTGACAAAGGGAATGAGGGGGAAATCGTTGGGCGATGGTAAAAAATAGGGTAGCCATCACATCGGAGAAAAAATGACCACCCTGAACCGCAAACTTTAATAAAGAAATAACATTCATACACGAAGAGGGTAAATCAGACACAGCCATTTCAACAGCTAAAGCGCATGTAACTAAATTACATATAACAACGCCACAGGTAACAACGAAACGTAACTAATTTAACCTACGACGGACATCATAATAAAGGGATGTTAATGATAAGATACCGTTGACTAATCAATTAACACTAACATCCCTTTTGCCAACTAATGACGCTTATTTAAATAACAAGGCCGTTATTAGAAGCTGTATTGCACACCAACACGGAAACGAGTCTGACGGCGATCTGTTTTTCCATCCTCAGCTACGTTACCTACAGCCGTATATGGTTTCCAGTTTTTATCCCATTTATAAGAAAGTTTTACGTCATGATCGAAATTATCATTATCGTTGTCGTAGAGTGTTTTTCCAGCTTTAGTTGCTTTTTTATAATCTAACTCATAATCAACTTGAAAATCTTTCAGGAATTTATAACTTAATACAGTTGTTAAATTGTAACCTTTTTCAACGGAAGGATCACTGTTTGCTTTTCCAATATTAAGTCCACTGTTTCTTAAATAGTATGGGCGATAGCGGAAAGAAACAGAGAAATCATCAGTAACTGCCGCACGCCCACGCAAATAAGGACGGTAGTTGTTAGAAGTAGAGCTTGAATCTAAAGAGAAACCTGGTTCAACTTGGAAGGTTTTGTTAATTTTATACACATAGCTGGCAACCACTTCTGTACCATTGCTGACGGTTTCATTAAATGGTTTATTCGGCGTGTTGTCGTTATTTGCCTGACGCCATTTTGCTTCGGCAGAAAGGCCAAAGCCGTTATCAAAACGGTGTGATATTGACAAACGATCGCGGTGATCATTTTTTGGCGTATCTTTCATTTCATGACGGTAATCGATAGTCACCGCCATTGCATTCACACTAATTAATGAGGTAACTGCCAGAGCTAGTAATTTAACTTTCATCGTTATATTCCCTATTGGTTAGGATGGTTCTAATGCTTTATTTCGAAAGACGCGTTACTCTTTTTGGGACAAGTTCTATTCTATTTATTATTAAATTACGTTCTGTGATCGAGATCGTCTTGGGTAACAAAAAGTAAAATGGGGTTTCAAATTGTGAAGGAGATCGAATTGGATAGGGCGGTTGTTTTAATTTAAATGAAAAATCCCTGCCGTCAGTACGGCAGGGATGAATAAGCGTCTAAAAGGTGTGCAACATTACTTCATTGCACGTTTCAGAATACGATCTGATTGACGCTGGAAGTATTTCGCTGCGTCTTCCACCGATTTCTGACCGTAATCGATAGACTGGATGGTATCACCAAACAGAGAAACGATTTGTGGATCGTCGAAATAAGGGGCAACGGCAACGTCATGTGGCAGCGACAGCGCCAGTTTCAACCCAGCAACGGCTGGTGCATCATCTTTGATCACGCCATCTGCAGTCAACTGAGCCACAGCGGCTTTACTCAACGGTACACCACGTTCCAGACCCAGAGCCTGCGCACCTTCTTTGCTGTTCAGCAGGAAGTTGATCAACTGAGCAGATTCTTTAGGATGCTTGGTTGACTTACCGATAGACAGCATCTGTGCAGGTTTGAAGAACAAGCCGGCATCTTTCGCACCAGGCAGCATCGGATAGTTACCCAATGCCAGTTTTGCGGGTGGTTGCAGGTTGTCAGAGTACTTAGTAATAGTGGAGTTCCACATGTAAGTACCAGACCACTCGCCGCTGATCCATGGCTTCATTTCATACATGTTGCTCTTACCGAAAGAGGCATAGTACTTCGCATCAGGCATGACATGGCTGTCGATCAGTTTCTTATACATGCCAAAGAATTCAACCCATTGCGCATCGGTGTAGGCGAATTTCTGACCTTTTACATCAATCGCTGGAATGTTGTACTTCTGAACCATATAAGAATTTAGCAGAGCCAGAGAATCCTGGTGTTCCAATACGATAGGGTAGTATTGGTCGCCCAGTTTTTCTTTGAACACTTTACCGGCGTTCAGCAGCTCGTCCCACGTTTTCGGGTATTCCAGACCGGCTTTTTTCCAGCTTTCGGTGTTGAAATAGAACACGCGAGCCGTAACGGAAATAGGAATACCGTTCAGTTTCCCTTCGACTGTGGTGTTTTGCAGTTCTTTTGACTCAAACTGGGTCAGATCCAGAGAATCTTTAACCTTGTTCAGATCGTAAAAACCATCGCCGTTTTTAGAGAAAATCGGCAGCCAGTTCCAATTGGTCTGCATCACATCTGGCTCGGTGTTACCGGCAATTTGTGTTGTCAGGCGAGACAGGTGACCATCCCATCCGGTGTATTCCGCTTTCACGGTGATGTTTGGATGCAGCTTATGGAACTCTTCAATCGCTTTGAGTGTCTGCTGGTGACGGCTGTTGCCGCCCCACCAGGACATTCTCAATTCAACATTATCAGCGGCTAAAGAAGGCATTGCCACTAATGCCAGAGATGAAGCTATTAACGTGTGTAGGATCGCTTTTTTCATCGGTTACTACTCCTGTTAAAGAGAGATATTTTTTTCTGTTTTTGCATCAAAAATATGGCATTTTTCCATGTCGAACTGGAAATATACCGGACGATGCAGTCCTTTCTCGATAATCAGCCGACCTTCGTCATAAGGAATGCGGCTGGTTAATTCAAAGCCATCGACTTTAATGTACATAAAGAATTCGTGGCCCATGTTTTCTACGCGAACCAACTCACCTTGAGAATGGTTGCCTTCAAATGGCGTATCTGACACGGAAACATAGTCTGGGCGAACACCGAAGAAGACGTCTTGTCCGATATAGCTGCGGACTTTGTCTTGCTTCTCACTGTTTAACACCAGCGCGTTGTTACCCACCACAACGCCAACCTGACCATCTTTGTCGACCAGTTTACATGGCTTGATGTTCATTTCTGGTGAGCCAATGAAACCAGCAACGAACATGTTGACAGGGAAGTGGTACAGGTTATCCGGCGTATCGACCTGCATGATGTGACCGAGTTTCATCACGCAGATACGGTCACCCATGGTCATGGCTTCAGTCTGATCGTGGGTAACATATACGCTTGTCGCCGCTTTGCCGCTTTTCTTCAACTGCTTATGCAGGTCAGAAATACGGATACGCATGGACGCACGCAGCTTGGCATCCAAGTTAGACAACGGTTCGTCAAACAGGAACACATCTGGTTTTTTAACGATGGCGCGGCCTACGGCCACACGCTGTGCCTGACCACCAGACAGTTGGCGTGGCAGACGATCCATCAGTTCTTCCAGCTCCAGAATTTTGGCCGCTTCGGCGACCTGCGCTTCAATTTGCTCTTTAGGCAGTTTGCTCAGCTTCAGACCAAACGCCAGATTCTCTTTTACCGTCATGTGAGGGTAGAGGGCGTAGTTCTGGAACACCATGGCAATCCCACGCTCTTTCGGCGCCAGATTGTTAACAACGCGCTCACCGATACGGACTTCACCGCCGCTGATGGTTTCCAGACCCGCCAGCATACGCAGCGTAGTGGATTTCGCACAGCCAGATGGGCCGACGATAACCATGAATTCACCGTCTTTAATGGTCAGGTCGATGCCGTGAACCGCTTTGAAACCGTTGCTGTATACTTTTTCCAGCTTTTTGAAAATAACTTCAGCCATGATAAATCCTCTATTAACCTTTAATTCCGCTGCTGGTCACACCTTGTACGAAGTAACGCTGTGCCAGGAAGAAAACAATAATGGATGGCAGAATGGAGATGCTGGACATGGCCAGGATTTCATTCCACGGAGCGCCTTCAGTCACGTCGATAGACATTTTCAGCGCCAGCGCAATCGGATATTTATCCACGCTATAGACATAAATCAGCGGACCGATAAAGTCATTCATTGACCACATGAACTGGAACAGCGCAACAGAGATGATGGCTGGTTTCAGAATCGGCACGACCACATACCACAGTACCTGGAAGGAGTTACAGCCATCAATCTGGGCGGCTTCTTCCATATCACGCGGTACACCACGCAGGAACTGGATCAGCATGAACACAAAGAACCCTTGTGTTGCAAACGCTACTGGCAAATACAGTGGCAGATAGCTGTTCAACATGCCCATTTCACGGAACATGAGGTACTGCGGAATCAGCAACACGGTGCTTGGCAACAGCATGGTGGCAATCAGCGTAGCAAACCAGAAATTCTTCCACGGAATGTCAAAGCGAGCGAAGCCATAAGCCACAATCACCGAGGAAATGACGGTCAGAACCACTTTCGGAATCACGTACTGGAACGTGTTAATCATGTAGTGACCGAAATTGTATTCCGTACCGGTTTTCCAACCGTTAACGAAACCGTCCCAGGTGGCGTGAGCAGGCCACAGACCCAACGTGGTGAAAATCTCATGATTCGGCTTGAACGACGCTGAGAACATCCACGCCAGTGGATAAAGCATCAGTAAACCAACGAACAGCAGTATCACGTAACGGATCGCGGCACTGAATTTTTCTTTACGCAGTGTGCGGCGTACTTCTGCAGCAGCAACTTCTTGTGCTGTAGTCAGGTTTGAATGCATGTCAGCCATTTTTTCCTCCTTTATCAGCGGAGTAGAACACCCAGTATTTTGACGACTTAAAGGAGATAGACGCAAATACCGCAACAACCAGGAACAGAACCCATGCCAATGCAGCACCGTAGCCCATATCAAAATACTTGAATGCCGTATCATAGATATAGAGCGAGAACAGGTAGGTGTAGTGTGTTGGACCACCGCCAGTGATGACGTAAGGTGCCGTAAACTCTTGGAACGCCTGGGTGGTCTGCATGATAAAGTTAAAGAAAATAACTGGCGTAATTAATGGTACCGTTACTTTCAGGAACATTTGCCATTTGGATGCACCGTCGATCATCGCCGCTTCATACTGAGATTGCGGAACGTTCTGCAATGCAGCCAGGAAGATAACCATGGCGGAACCGAACTGCCATACGCGCAACAGCGTTACCGACATCAGTGCCAGCGACGGCTCGCCCAGCCAGTTGATGGCGTCAAAGCCAAATACGCCGAGGAAGCTGTTTAACAAGCCATCGATAGCGAACAGTGCACGCCACAGAACGGCAATGGCCACGCTGCTGCCTAGAATAGAAGGCACATAGTAAGCAGTACGGAAGAAACCGATACCACGTAATTTGAAATTAAGTACAAACGCAATTAACAATGCGAAGATTAATTTCAATGGAATGGTCAGAAATACATAGGCAAAGGTGACACCCATGGATTTCCAAAAGAGATCATCCTCCAGGAACATACGGTGATAGTTTTCTAGCCCCGTAAATTCAGGTGGATTGATCAAGTCATACTCAGTAAAACTGAGGATAAATGACGAAACAAAGGGGAAAGCGGTAAAAATTATCAGCCCTATAATATAGGGGGAGATATAGGCTAACCCCAGCATTCTGTTTTCATTCATAATGCTTACCTATTGATTAATTGTGAACCATTAAAAAAAACATAAAATTAAGCTGTTAATAACTCTGGATAAATTAATTCCACGTCATAAACAATTCTATTTTCCCCGTTAACGTGAAAATCACCGTGAACATATCCACCTTGTGTCAGATACGGCGGGATATCGTTTAATTTGTTGCGACAAGCGGCAACGAAAGTCAGTAAAGCCAGCGGATAGGTATCATCCAGACGAACATAACGATGCTGTGCGGAGCGAACGAACAAACCACGATGGAAATGTTGTTCAAACAGAACGCCAGCCAACTGCGCGGCGTAATGTGCCCAGGATTCTGATTGTTTGTGCTCAGCCAGTTCAATAACGGTCAACAAAAGTACTGGGCTGGCGATATGCTGAATGTCTTCTTTGTTCAGCCGCGTCAGCATGGTGTTAACCAGAGCGTACAGGTCCTCATCGCCACTCAGACGATAAGCACGAACCAGCGGTAATAAATAATCACCTTCTAATGCAAACGGTTTTAATTCCGTTCCCGCTTTGCCGTAATAGCCATCGCGTTTAAAACGGTAGCCTGTCATGTCCTGGCCGTTGTTCCACATTGGGCGCAACGTGTTGCTGGCCACATCGTAGGCGTATTGATAATAATTTTTTAGTCCAGAGATAACCCAGTCCAGCATGTCTGCATCAGGCTGTGTGCGGAGGATATCCAGCATTGCCAGTGGGTTATCAATCAGCAGTGGGCGCATATCACGGAACAGCACATTGGCTTCGCGCGCGATTTCACCGAACTCTGGGCCAAACTGGCGCTGAGCGCGATCGCCAAACCAAGACTGCGTCTGATTGTCGTCTTCCGGCACCGGTTGGCGCTGCTGTGGTGAACTGAACTGATACACGGGCATACCAGTTTCTGGGTTGCGTGCCAGAACGTATTGGCGATAAAGATGCTTACCCCACGCTGCGGCGTGGCTATCGCCCGTGTATTCTGCGTATTTGAAAGCGGCGTAAATCAGGTCTGTGCCAGCATTAACAAAAGTTAGCCCTTTCGTTAATGGCAGAACAGGCCACTGTGTCGGATCGACGACATCATGGCGTGCATGCAGGAAAACGTTTGGATCGCGTTTTTTGCTGTAATCACCATGACGACCTAGGTCCAGTGAATCCCAGTCTTCAACGTGCGCGTTCCAGAAACCCTGAAAGAAATTCAGCGTCTTTTCCGCATTAACACGATGCAACAACGCGTAATAGGGCAGGTGGTGTTTTAATTCATGCACCTGAGCTTTGGATTCTGGCCCTTCACCTGCCAGCGTATCCAAGTTAATAAAGCGGTGACCGCCCCAGAAAAACAGGCCGCTATTATCATCAACGAAATGATCCAAGAAATATTCGCTTTGTGCGATAGCGTACTGCTGGTAACGCTCATTACCCGTAACGACGCTCATGGCACACAGCGTTCTTAGCCAATTTTGCTGGCTGGCAAAATTAGAAATAGGTGCACTATGCCCATCTGGGAATTGCCACATCGCAGGTGCATAATTTTCCACATCAAAACCGTCAGCCAATAATAACGTCGGCTGACTTTGGCTGCGGCCTTTATCCTGAACGCAGGCAATGTGGCTATCAAGTGCTGCAACCCATTCGTCGAGCTGCGATTTCCTGCTGGTGTATAAGTTTTCAAAAATACTCATGGAGTACCTTCTTATGGAACCGTGTGAACAGTTCCTTATAAATAGAAACACTGTTTTGATTGATTATATTGCGCTATTAACCTTGCCGTCATGCACGCAATATCGAAAGTGTGATCAAAGTCGGAACGTTGTTTTGATTTTTTTTTAAGAAAGGATTTTGACAGGAGAAAGAATCATGAAAATCGAAATAACAACTTGAAAAACAAATAAAAAGCACAACCGGAATTGTGCTTTTTATCGTAGGTTGGCGAAATGCTGCTAAGAAAAATTTCCCTTAGCGAGCCAGCCAGCCACCATCAACGGCAATCGTATAACCATTGATGTAGTCAGATGCGCTGGATGCCAGGAAGACGGATGGACCCATCAGATCCTGTGGCAAACCCCAACGGCCAGCTGGGATACGATCCAGAATTTCTTTGCTGCGTTCTTCATCGGCGCGCAGTTGCTGGGTATTGTTGGTCGCCATATATCCCGGTGCAATGGCGTTGACGTTGATTCCGTGTTTTGCCCACTCGTTCGCCATCAGACGGGTTACGCCCATAACGGCGCTTTTTGATGCGGTATAAGAAGGTACACGGATACCACCCTGGAAGGACAGCATAGAAGCGATATTGATGATCTTACCGCCTTTACCTTGCTTGATGAACTGGCGAGCAACGGCCTGAGACATAAAGAAAACGCTCTTAATGTTTAGGTTCATTACGTCGTCCCAGTTTTTCTCGCTGAACTCAATCGCATCTTCACGACGGATGATACCGGCGTTGTTGACCAGAATGTCAACGTGACCAAATTCAGCAACGGCTTTCTCTACCAGTTCAGCATGACCAGAGACATTGCTCATGTCGGCGGTCAGGCTGAGGAAGCGGCGTCCCAGTGCGGTGACTTTTTCGATAGTATCTTTCGGTTCAACGATGTTGACGCCGACGATATCACAACCTGCTTGTGCCAGACCGATAGCCATGCCCTGACCCAAACCCGTATCACAACCCGTGATCAGAGCAACTTTACCTTGCAAATCAAAAGAATTTAAAATCATATCTGTAATCTCTCTATAAGCGACAAAATACTTAGTCGTTAGCTGTTACTGTAGGGAACACCGGTAATTCCGGTTGAAAGCGATTAACGTAACTCGCTAACCTTGACGTGACCCATGTCACCGAAAACGTGATTCTCGCCAACCATGCCCCAGATAAAGGTGTAGCGTCTGGTGCTAACACCGGAATGCATCGACCAGATCGGTGAAATCACCGCCCGCTCGTTTTTTATTACTCAATGACGCGTTGCCTGCTGCTGCCCATCATGTGAAAAACGGCCATTTCATGACTAACCGTTCTTGGTGAAAGCGCCGGGCGAAACAGATGATGCTGCGTGGCAGTGACAACGTCACCTGCTCCTCAACCTGCCCGGTTCTTTCTTGTTATGCGGGATGATAGTTTGGATGGGATGCGAATTCAATAAAAATGAAATAATGTTTTATTTATTTCTTGAGGGCCGTCATGGTTTTGCTTATTTTATGTTTCTTCTGGTACTGATGTGGCTAAAATGTCGCAATCCATAGCCATACCCTTGTTGTCGGTCGTGCACGGTTTGTTGACGCAATAAAAAGGTATGGGCAATAAAAGCGTTAGAGGAGAGAGGATGATGAGAAGATACTTTATTGATGATGAAACGCCATGGGAAGAGTTGGGCGGTGGCATTAAACGTAAAATCATGACCTGGAGCGATGAGCTGATGATGGTTTACGTGCACTTTGATAAAGGTGCAATTGGTACGCCGCACTTCCATGAAATCCACGATCAGATTGCTTATGTTGCCGCTGGCAGCTTTGAGGTCGTGATCGAAGGTGAAAAACGTATCCTGAAAACCGGCGACGCCTATCTGGCGGTGAAAAACGAGATGCACGGTGTGGTCTCGCTGGAAGATGGCAGCGTACTGATCGATGCTTTCTCGCCTAAGCGAGCGGATTTCCTATAATGCCTCAACACGTGGTCAGCCAATAGACTGGCCACGCTTTCGTCATATCCTGCGATGGTTGCTTTCTATTCTTTTACTTCGTTGTTCCTAATTCCTACACCAAAATTCTCAGGCTAAATGCTCAGTAGCAAGCTGATCCAGAGAATCCAGCTTATAATCGGCCAGCGCCCAGCGTGCGTCATCGCGAAACTCAGCCTGTGGAATAACGATTGAACGCATGCGTGCCGCCTTGGTTGCGATCATGCCGTTCACCGAATCTTCCAGCGTCACACACTGTGTCGGAGGAACGCCGAGTCCGTTTGCTGCATTCAAATACACTTCTGGATGAGGCTTGCTATATGGCAGTGTTTCGGCTGACATTAAGACATCAAAGTAGTTTTCCAGGTTAAACATTCGCAGCACCTGCTGCTGCATGCGGAGCGGCGAAGCGGAAGCCAGTCCAATTTTGAGATTCTGTTCACGGCACAGTTGCAGTGCATGTTCGACGCCGGGCAGGAGGGGACGCTGTTCAGCAACGAGCTCCATCGCACGATCGACAATACGGCGGACAACCTCGTCTCGGGCAGGTGTCGTCCAAGGGGAGCGTTGATACCAGAGTTCGACCACCATATCGATGCGTAAACCCAGAGTATCTTTCATGGAGTCTCGTCGTGAAATATCGACGCCAAGCGAGGCGATAACCTCCAGTTCGGCTTTGTCCCACAACGGTTCTGAATCAATCAGCAGCCCATCCATATCGAAAATCGCCGCGCGTATAGAAGAATCAAAGGACATACCACTGGCTCCGTCAGCAAAAGAAAAGAAAGTTTACGGATAAACTATACCCTAATAAGTCGAGTTGCAGGGTACGACTCTGGCTATGCGGGAGATAAAGTGTTGACTGCGCGTAAAGTTACAGTAGGCTACCCGTCGTACTAAAACGATACATTACCGATGTTGCGTCGCTAAGAAGGGGTTCTCATGACGTATCAACAGGCTGGCCGAATTGCCGTCGTTAAACGCATTGCCGGATGGATCCTTTTTATCCCCGCGCTGCTTTCAACCTTCGTCTCGCTGGCTAATTATCTCTACGCGTATACCCAGAAAAAACAGGGTATTGATGCTGTTCTCCTGGATTTTGTGCACCTGATGGTCGACATGGTGCGCTTTAATACGCCTTTCCTGAATATTTTTTGGTACAACTCGCCGGTACCTGATTTTACGCGTTTTTTCAGTGGGGCGACGCTGATGTTTTGGTTGATCTACATCCTGATTTTTATTGGCCTGGCTTTGCAGGTTTCGGGTGCCCGGATGTCTCGTCAGGCGAAGGCTATTAAGGAAGGTATTGAAGATCAACTGATTCTGGAAAAAATGAAAGGTGATGGTGGGAACACGCGTGAAACGCTGGAATCACGTGTTATTGTTCCTGGACACACGATTTTTGTGCAATTCTTTCCGCTTTATATCCTGCCGGTGATTATCGCGGGTATTGGCTATCTGGTGTTACGTTTATTAGGGTTGCCAGTCTGATTAACGGTCTGGCGCAGCCGTTGCGCCAGACGCGGTATTCTTCTCACCTTAGATCAAGCTCTTCATATCAGTGCAACCATTTCGCCTTAGATTAAAAGCTGCCGCTCAATGAGCTGTTGTGCCTCAACAATGTGTTTGCCGCCGAAAAGATTGGCTCGGTTAAGTAGATAATAAATCTGGTAAATGGGCTGACGCTCGATGAACCCTTTATCCAGCGGCCACACGCTCTGGTAACCATCATAAATTTGCACGGGCAGGGAAGGATAGCGCGGCAGCATCGCTAAATCACATTCTCTGTCTCCCCAATAGCAGGCCGGATCGAACAGATAAGCGCCATCCTGACTATTCGCACAATTATCTGGCCATAGGTCACCGTGCAAGAGCGACGGCTGGGGTTGATGTCCTGCCAGACGTTCCTCAACGCGTGCGATCAGTGTTTCAATGTGACCAAAATGCATCCCTTTTTCTGCCGCTAACTGTAACTGCCAACCAATACGCTGTTCAGCAAAAAAGGTCACCCAGCGTCGCTGCCAGCTGTTTGGCTGAGGCGTTGTTGAGAGGTCGTTATCAAAATCCAGCCCAAATTGTGGCTGGTCGCTCCATTGATGCAGGCGTGCTAACTGTTCACCCAGGCACCAGGCGCTGTGTGCATCCAACGGTTTGACGGGCAGATATTGCAGCAGCAGGAAACTGTTATCGCGTGAGCTACCGACACCATAGACGGCAGGTACACGCACCGTATTGCTGCGGCTCAGCAAGTGAAGTTGATCGGCTTCAGCCGTGAATTTGGCCAGCATTTCACGACTATCGCATTTTACGAAGACGTCATGCTCACCGTAGCGGACGTACCAGGCTGGATGTATTTCACCACCGGATAGTTCTCGACGCTCCTGAATATCCGCAGTACCGTGATGTTCTTCCAAAAGTCGGCTGATAGCTTGCCACATAAGGTCATCCTCCCGTTGATGTTGCCAGATACTCTGCTGTTCACTGGGGGTGATTCGTTTACGATAACCCATTGAGCACAATAAAAATGGAATCTATCGCACAGTGATAACCGATAGGCCGAGATAATGAGAAACAAGTATAGTCGGAATTAAAAATAGCGGGGTTAGGATGACGCTCAATCCGTTAGATAAGGTAATGAAATAGCGGATTGATGACGTAACCGACGGTTATTTTCCGGTTACGTCATGCTAAAAAGCTGAGGGCTGGAGGATTACAGCGCGTTGGTGACAGACTGAGATGCGGCCTGACGACGTTGTTTAAGCTGGTGGTAGGTGAGCGACAGCGCGAAAAACAGTGCCTGAACGATGACGATGCAAGGACCTGTGGCACCATCGATGTAGAAGCTGATCAGGGTGCCAGCAATACAGGAAATGACGGAAACCAGCGTGGCGACGATAACCATCCGTTCAAAGCGCTTACAGACCATGAAGGCAATAATGCCCGGTGCAATCAGCATCGCGATCACCAGAATAACGCCGACGGCCTGTAATGATGCAACGATGGTCATTGCCAACAGGCTCAGCAATCCGTAGTGCAGCAGCTTAACGGGCAGGCCGATAACGCGGGCATGATTGGGATCGAAGCAGTACAGCATGAAATCTCGCCGTTTCAATAAAATAACGGCCAGCGTCACTCCAGCAATCAATAATATTTGCGTTAGCTCTTGCTGAGTGATGCCCAGCACGTTACCAAACAGAATATGATTCAGGTGCTGATCGGTATCGATGCGAGCAAACATCACGAGCCCCAGCGCGAACATGCCAGAAAAGATGATCCCCATTACCGTGTCTTCTTTGACCCGGCTGTGTTCTTTCACGTATCCCGTCGCGACCGCACAAAAAATACCGGAAACGAAAGCGCCGATGACCAACGGGATCCCCAGTAAGAACGCAACAACGATACCGGGCAGCACGGCATGGGAAATGGCATCCCCCATTAGCGACCAGCCTTTCAGCACCAGATAGCACGACAGCACGGCGCAGACCGTACCGGTGACGACGGCGGCAAGTAGCGCACGCTGCATAAACGGGTAAGACAGGGGATCGATGAGCCAGCTAATGAGCGTCATAATGCATCTCCTGATTGATCGCGTAACCGCAGGCGGCGCGAGGCCAGCAACCCATGCTTGGGTGCAAAGACAAATGCCAACAGGAAGACGACGGTTTGCAACGTGACAATCACGCCACCGGTTGCGCCATCGAGGAAGAAACTCAGGTACGCTCCAACCGCGCTGGTGATCGCACCCAGTGCAATAGAAATCACAACCAGACGACCAAATCGATCGGTGAGCAGATAAGCGGTGGCACCGGGCGTAATCACCATCGCAATCACCAAAATTGCGCCGACAGTTTGCAGTGCCGCGACCGTACAGGCACTCAGCAGCGTAAAGAACAGAATTTTCAGCTTCAGTGGGGAAAGACCGATCGAGCGGGCATGGTTCTCATCAAAGAACACGGCCAACAGATCCTTCCACAGCAGGCAGAGAATCACGAACGTCACGCCGATAATGATTTCAACTTGCAGGACATCTTCGTCGGCGATGCCTAAAATATTGCCGAAAATGATGGACTGCACGTTAACCGATGTCGGGTTGAGTGAAATAATCAGCAGGCCGACAGCGAAAAACGTTGAGAAAATAAAGCCGATAATCGCATCTTCGCGCAATCGGGTAATGTGACGAATCAGGGTCATTGCCAGTGCGGCGAGCATGCCGGTAAAAAATGCACCCGCCGCGTAGGGCAGGCCCAGAGCATAGGCTCCTGCGACACCGGGGACGACAGAGTGGGAGAGCGCATCGCCCATCAACGACCAGCCTTTCAGCATCAGGTACGCCGAAAGAAAAGCACACACGCCGCCGACAATCGCGCTGACCCAGATCGCCTTGACCATGTAGTTATAGCTGAATGGCTGCAACAGGATATCGATCATCAGGGCTGTTTCTCCTCCGGTATCACGCGTGACGCAGGAGGATCGCTCTTGGTCGACCCATAGAACACGGCCGGACGCTCATCGTCTGTTAATACGGTCACCGAGCGGACATCGTCATCATCGTGAAGATGAGAACCTCCGAGGTTGATGTGTCGCAGAACACCCCCAAACGTTTTCTCCAAATTGCTTTGGGTAAAGGTGCTGTGCGTCGGCCCTGCGGCTAAAACGGTACGATTGACCAAGATAACGTTGTCACAAAACTCAGGCACGCTACCGAGGTTATGGGTTGCCACCAGAATCAAATGCCCTTCATCGCGCAAGGTGCGGAGCAGGTCGATAATCGCGTTCTCTGTTTTAACGTCTACGCCGGTGAAAGGCTCATCCAGCAGCAACACGCTGCCTTGTTGAGCCAGCGCCCGTGCCAGAAAGACGCGCTTTTTCTGTCCACCGGACAGTTCACCGATCTGGCGATGTTGCAGTGTCGAGAGCCCGACGCGCTCCAGCGATTCCGCCACAATAGCGCGGTCTTGTTTGCTGGGGATGCGCAGGAAATTCATCCTCCCGTAGCGGCCCATCATGACTACGTCGGAAACCAAAACGGGGAAATTCCAGTCTACGTCTTCCGTTTGTGGAACATAGGCAACCCGATTTTGTTTCAGTGCTTGGTAGATCGGTTGCTGGTTGAGCAATACCTGCCCTGAGGTTGGTTTGACCAACCCCATAATGCTTTTGAACAACGTCGATTTTCCGCTGCCGTTGACACCAACCAAGGCGCAAATCGTTCCACCGGTTAGGGAAAAAGAAGCATGGCGAATAGCCTGATGCCCGTTGCTGTAAGTAACCGAAACATCATTGACGTCTAATGACTGTACTGCTCGATCACTACTCATTGATTAAATCCTTTAGCGATGGTTTCCACCGTCACTTGTAACAGGTCGATATAGGTCGGTACAGGACCTTTCTCTGTAGACAGCGAATCAACATACAGCACGCCGCCATATTTCGCCCCGGTTTCTTTGCTGACCTGCTTTGCTGGCTTATCAGAAATGGTGCTTTCGCTGAATACGACAGGGATAGCCTTCTCTCGCACAGTATCAATAACCCGACGCACCTGCTGCGGCGAACCTTGTTCGTCAGCATTGATTGGCCAGAGATAGACTTCATTGAACTGATAATCCTTCGCCAGATAGCTGAAGGCACCTTCACTGGTGACTAACCAGCGTTGCTGTTCTGGGATACGGGCAAGACGCTCGCGCAGCGGCGCGTCGAGAGCCTTAATTTTTTCTGCATAAGCTTTGGCGTTACGGTTATACGTCTCTGCATTGGCAGGATCGGCCTGCACCAGACCTTTGCGGATATTTTCGATATAGATTAATGCATTGGAAGGGGACATCCAGGCATGCGGGTTTGGGTTGCCATTATAGGCACCTTCGCGGATAGGAAGCGGCGTGATACCTTCCGTCACGACAACGGCAGGCACATTTTTTACGTTCTCGAAAAAGCGCGTAAACCAGCGTTCGAGATTCATGCCGTTCCACAGCACCAACTGTGCAGACTGTGTTTTAACAATATCACGCGGTGTCGGTTGATAATCATGAATCTCCGCACCGGGTTTAGTAATGGACTCAACCGTCGCGGCATCACCTGCGATATTTTGTGCGATATCCTGAATGATGGTAAAGGTCGTGATGACTTTAAGCTTTTCAACCGCCTGAGCGGAGGTGCTGACTAAAAGCAGTAGAGCGCACGGTAGCGCGATGCGATGGAGTAGGGCAGGTAAATGAGTGTGAAAACCAATCATGCGGATATCCTTACAAACCGTGAAAACATTACTTGAGAATAATTATCAATATCATTTAAGTCAAGAGGCAGAAAAGCGCGGAGAATGAATAGTGGAGGGGGTCTCATGACACAATAAGTCACTGTTCGCAGGCACATAGCACGCGCTTGCGCGGGTAAGGAACGCATCATGCTCCTTTGGTAACAGAAATGTTGCTTTAATTTAATGAATCGTACTTAAGGTTACCACGAAAGTCTAACGGTAACGGTAGTGAACTGTTGCGCGACTATACATCGCGATACGCATGGTGAAATTTACGCCAAAAGAAGAGATAAATCTGATGCATCCTTAAGAAAATGCCGACGACTGCCGATAAACCATAAAGAATGTGAGAGATGTCTCTATTGGATACAAAAGGACTGTAAGTGATATGAGCACAAAATCAGAGCGACGTTGGAAACTGGCAAGTTTAGTCTTATTGACTTTTTTGGTGGTATTATTAGTGCTGCTGGTTCAAAGCAGTTAATTCCTAACGTGACGAAATGTTAGGTTATAAATAATTTCTATTATGTAATATATTAATGCAAAAGATACAGATAGCATAAAATGGCAATCGATTTTAAACATTGATATAAGCGTGACTGTAGTTGGGCACGCTTTTTTGTTAATGGTCAATATTCTTTCATAGCAGAGCGCCAATTATAGCTTTTTGTTATGATTGCTGATGCCTCTTTGCCAAAAATGCGAGAGCTGTCGCGTATTTTTTTGCATAATAGAATCTGAAATGCGCTTATTGTTCTGTGTTAGATGCCGCCTGTGAATATAGGCGTCAGCGGGCATTATCGTGTATTAATGAATCAAGGATGACGCGAATTTGTGCGGCATGTCCACGACTGATAAAAAAGCCCTTGCCATCGTTTACATAGTGTGTAATAACGCTTCTGGGTAAAACGAGGTACAGTTCTGTATATGAATGGCATTTTCAGTAAAGAAGACTTAAGTTCAACCTTTAGCGTTGCATGCTGCTTCTCTGCCGATCCTTATCTTAGTGCCTCAAGCAGTAACGACTTTGGTTTGTCTGTATAACGCCTTTTTGGCGGTTTAAACAATTAAAGGAAATATTTGAAATGGCAAAGATTAAAGGTCAGGTTAAGTGGTTCAATGAGTCTAAAGGCTTTGGTTTCATCACTCCTGCTGACGGCAGCAAAGATGTATTCGTACACTTCTCTGCAATTCAAGGCAACGGCTTCAAAACTCTGGCTGAAGGCCAGAACGTAGAATTCGAAATTCAGGATGGCCAGAAAGGTCCTTCTGCAGTAAACGTCACTGCGCTGTAATTTTACAGCTCTGTTGCAAAACCCGCCATGGTGCGGGTTTTTTGTTGTCTGCGTTTTATCTGCACCCGTGATACTTTTATCTACACCCATAATGCAATTCAGACGTTGTTAATGAGGAAAATGTGCCGATGAGTTATCAGTGTCCGCTATGCCAGTTACCTCTGGAGCGACACCCGCGGCAATGGACGTGTGGTAAACATAGCTTTGACTGTGCGAAAGAAGGGTACGTCAATCTGCTGCCAGTACAGTTTAAGCGTTCAAAACAGCCTGGCGATAGCGCTGAAATGATGCAGGCGCGGCGCAGCTTTCTGGACGCTGGTCACTATCAACCGCTGCGCGACGCCGTTGCGCAGCACGTTGATCGTATTGTGGCGGATGGCGCTGTGGCGCTGCTGGATATCGGCTGTGGCGAAGGGTATTACACCGCAGAGTTTGCTCATCGTCTTACATCGCGCAAAACGATGACGATATACGGGCTGGATGTTTCCAAGGCGGCGATTCAGCGGGCGGCAAAGCGGTATGACAACGTTGAGTTTTGCGTCGCCTCCAGCCAGCGGCTGCCTTTTCAGGACCAATCCCTTGATGCTGTGGTAAAGATCTATGCGCCGTGTAATGACGCGGAATTACAGCGCACCGTTAAGATTGGCGGTTGGGTGGTGACGGTATCTCCGGGGCCACGACATCTTTATCAACTGAAAGCAGAAGTCTACGATGAGGTGTTATTACATCCGAGCAAAGATGAAGTGCTCGCAGGCTTTCAGCTTATGGATCAGCAAACGCTCGCGTATCCGATGCCGCTATCTGGGAGTGAGGCTGCGGCGCTATTGCAAATGACGCCTTTTGCCTGGCGGGCAACGCCAGACGTCAGCGAGCGGCTGCAGGCGGCCACCGCGTTTAGTTGTGAAACGGACTTTATTGTCCGCTTGCATCAGCGTGTTGATAGCGACGCGGTAGTTGCGTAATCAAGAAGAATAAAAACGGGCAGCGCGATAGTCGGGCTGCCCGTTGATCTGAAGTATGACGGGTATATCAGGCGGCGTAGCCGAGGTGTTCGTACAGGATATTGCAGCCGATACCAATCAGAACCAGCCCGCCCATAACTTCTGCTTTTTTGCCGAGAATCGGGCCGATATAGCGGCCAATCATCATTCCGAGCGTTACCATAATCATGGTGGCACAGCCAATGACCATGGCGGTATGGAAAATATTGACCTGAAGAAAAGCTAAACCGACGCCAATTGCCATGGCATCCAGGCTGGTGGCAACCGCGGTACAAACTAGCAGTGCCAGACTATGATTTTTGACTTTTTCGCAGCGGCAGTCCGAAGAACCCTTGAGCCCCTCAACGATCATGCGGCCACCCAGAATCAGTAACAGCGTAAAGGCAACCCAGTGATCCCATTCGAGAATATATTGGCTGGCAAAAAAACCGAGTGCCCAGCCGATGAGCGGGGTGATAGCTTCGATAACACCAAAAATGAGGCCAGTACGAATGGCATCGCGGAAACGGGGATTATGCAGGACGGCACCTTTACCGATTGACGCGGCGAAGGCATCCATTGACATACCCAATGCTAGGATAAGTGTTGCTGACATGTTCATTTTAAGTAGCCTCGGCTGGACGATTAACCATATACACGCAGATCATCCCCAACCCGAATGATGATGCCACGTGTCTATGGTCTCGCCTGCCAATCACGCTTGGCCGCCCGCACCACGTTTATGCCCCGATAATATGGAGATAGAACGAGTATGTTGATACGAGCATTTCTGACGAGTGACTATGAATAATGACTAATCAGAAATCGGCTACTCCCCAATGACGGCGCAACCTTACCATATTATTTATGGTGCAAACAACACTAAAAGTTTTACGTGTTAATAATGCAATTGATAATTATTTTCATTTGTTCGTTGGTAATGAGGCATCGTATAAAATAACGACAGAGTTATTGTGGTTAAAATACCATCTAAACATGAGGTGTATAGCCAACGTTATTTTAAATAATTTAAAGGTAAGCTTATCTCATTGATTTTCAATCATAAATTTATATATTCTCTCTAAATCGTCGAGCTGTTCAACCTGTATCAATAATCGACGTTTCTCAAGTTCGATAACTAATACGCCATCCTCAGATAAATTCATATTTTTAATTCTGATATAAGGAATGAATATATTCGCATAAAAGAACCCGGTTGATTTAAAAACCAGTTTGGGGCGGCGAATATAAGCGAGATAGCACGCCATGAAGGCCAGCGAAATCAAAAGATAGGTGGTGATAATGGCACCATTGCTCATCACATTCTGATAAATAAGAATGCCGACTAAGCCGATAAAAATCAGCGTATCGAGCCGGTTAATCCGCTTCAGCGGGACGAGGAGGTGTGTTTTCCCTTTGCGTTTGTCCATGATGAACTCATCGTAGATGGCATAAACCAGTGCTAATGCAATTAACACCACCAGAGTGATATCCGTCATCGTCATCCGTATTACCCTTGTCCGTTAACTATTTGTGTCCGTGAATAAAAATGGCCGGGCGTATTGGCACCCGGCCATTGAACATTACACGCCGAGCAGACCGATCCAGTACCCGAAGATACCAATAGCGAAGAAGCCCATAATCAGCCACAGCGCATTTACCTTGCGCCGTAACAGCCACATACAGCCGAACGTCAGCAGTAGTGGAACGAGCCCCGGCATAAGCTGGTCAAGGATGGATTGAACGGTGGTCACTGTGGTTTCCCCGCTCTGATTCGTCACTGTCGACACCACCATCGGGATGTTGACGTGAGTCCATTTATTGACCAATGCCCCCATGACGAACAGGCCGAGGATAGAGGCTGCTTCGGTCATTTTTTGCAGGAAACCACCGCCCATGTCGCTGACGATATCGATCCCTTTGCGGTAGCCGTAGGCGACGCCATAGTAACGCACCAGCAGGCGAACCAGGTTAAACAGGACGAAAAAGAGCACTGGCCCCAACAGGCTGCCGCTCATGGCAATCCCTGCGCCTAGCGCAGCGAATACCGGACGGGCGGTACCCCAGAAGATCGGGTCGCCGACGCCAGCCAGTGGCCCCATCAGCCCGACTTTCAGGCCGTTTATTGCTGCATCGTCAATGGGCGCGCCGTTCGCGCGTTGCTCCTCCATCGCCATCGTTACGCCGAGTATCGGAGCGGCAACAAAAGGCTGCGTATTGAAGAACTCCAGATGGCGCTTGATTGCTTGTTTACGCTCTTCTGAATTTTCAGGATAAAGACGACGAATCACTGGCACCATGGAAAAACAGAAGCCAAGCGCCTGCATACGTTCAAAGTTCCAGGAGCCTTGAAACAGGTTGGAACGGATAAACACCGCGCGGATGTCGCCGTCAGTGAGTTTTTTAACATTCGTATTTTCGACCATTTTTCTCACTCCTGTTAATCCAGTTCGTTATCAAGGTTGTTGTTGCCTGATGAAACAGGCTGGCCTTGAACCTTGTTATATTTCGGGCTGAGTTGGATATACAGCACCGCCATCACAATACCGATTACGCCCAGCGCCACCAGATTGAACTCAGTGAAGGCGGCGGTAACGAAACCAAGATAGAAGAACGGCATCAGGTAACCCGCGCGCATCATGTTGATGACCATCGCGTAACCGACGACGACGATCATCCCACCGGCGATATTCAAGCCGTTAGTGACAACGTCTGGGATGGAGTTCAGCAGCGCATGAACGGCGTCGGTGCCAACGGAAACGGCAACGATTACCGCAGGAATCGCGATACGCATGGCTTGAAGCAGCAAGGCAGAAACGTGAATCCAACTGATAGCCGTCAGATTACCTCGCTCTGCCGCGCTGTCTGCCGCATGCTGGAACGCAACCGTGATGGTACGAACAATGATGGTTAAGACTTGCCCAGCGGCAGCGAGCGGAATGGCCAGAGCAATCCCGGCGCCGATCCCCTGACCGCCAGCAATAACCAGAATGGTTGAGATAATGGACGCCAGCGCCGCATCGGGTGCTACAGCTGCACCGATGTTCATCCAGCCTAACGCGATCATTTCAAGCGTACCGCCAATAATGATCCCAGTTTTTAAATCACCTAATACTGCGCCAATCAGCGTACAAGCGACGAGTGGACGGTGGAACTGGAATTCATCAAGAATCGAACCCATCCCCGAAACACATGCGACGAGAAATATCAGCACAATTTGAAGTGTGGTAATTTCCATCGTACTTCTCCTATAAAATGTGTCTGAGTAAAAATAAATCGCCATCCCCGTTGTTTTTCAAGGTCAACGTAAAGTTTTCAATATCGACGTAAAGCTTTTTAATATCGACATAAATACCTATCTTGAAAATCGTCAGGTCTATAAAACTATTATTGATGGTGACAGTAGCGTTAATAACCGTCGTAGCACGATAGGTATCAACGCGGCATTTTGTTAATCAAGTCCATCATTTTAATCTGGGAATCGGTTGATACTTTACGAACCTCCAATTCAATACCGCGTTTATCTAATTCACGGAATGCCGCAATATCCTTTTCATCGATAGAGACGGCATTATTGACCTGCGTTTTCCCCTGTTTGAATGCCATCCCACCAATATTGACCGAGGTGATATTTACGCCATTTTCGATCAGCGTTAATACATCCGTCGGATTGGTGAACAACAGCATCACGCGGTCGGCGGCATATTTCGGGTTGTCATAAACACGAACGGCTTTTGCCACATCCACGACGTGCGCGGTAACGCCCGGCGGCGCGACCTGAGTCAGCAACGTTTTACGCACGTGATCGGCGGCGACTTCATCGCTGACAACAATAATGCGCGAAACATTGGTTTCTTTCGTCCAGCGGGTGGCGACCTGACCATGGATCAGACGGTCGTCGATACGAGCCAGCCCAATCTTCATGTGTTCGCCGGGTCCTGCCGGTGTGGGGATGGCGTTGGTTTTTGGGGGCGGTGGAGAAGAAGGGGACGTGGCTTTGGCGGCTTCCTGATGTTTTAGCGCTTTTACGCCATCTCTGCCGGCTTCCAATGCAATAGAAACCAGATCGGAAAAGGACGGATTATCATCCCGAGCCATAAAGGTTTCCGCTAGCATGGGAATATTCACGCCAGCGATAACATCATGGTTTTCTTTGTGGGTGACGAGGCGGCTGGCGGCGTTGAATGGGCTGCCGCCCCAGGTATCAACGAGAAACAGCACGCCTTGTGATGTGTCTAACTGCGTGAGCTTTTCCTGATATTTTTCTATCAATGTTTCGGCGTTTTCTCCAGGAACAAAATCAATCCAGGCGACATTACTTTGCTCGCCAAGAATCATTTCTGCTGTCTTTAACAGCGGTCCCGCAGTGGCGCCGTGAGTGCATAACATGATGGCAATACTCACTTGCTACCTCCTCACGTTCACGATCAAAAAAGAGTCAATGTGTCAGGAACCGAGTCAGCGTTCACAAACTGAACGTTAACCGTCGCGGTATTAGTATGGCTGCAAGAAAAAATTTTACCGTGGATTCATGACATTCAGTGTATTCCTCCAGGTTGTCAGGCGAGAAATCGTGACTGACAGATTTATTTTACTTATCGAAAAAATAAATAGTGTGATGATGCTCTAATGCTGACCAGTTAAACCAAGGGCTAAAAGGGCGCTGAATGGGAAAATTTAGGCGTGTTATCAATGCGAATCTGGTCTAAGAAATTCTTTGTGAAAATTGGTAACAACCTGTTAGAGTAAACGTCCCTTAAATTGCTTAGGAGCACCGGGCATCAGCCCTTCCCATGGACTGTCACCGACAAAACGTTCTCTGTTTTCCCGCTAATGCTGGCGGTTTTCTGTACTCAGCTGGTCACTCAGACCCCATTCAGAATCTCTCTGATTCACACCAACTCTTTTTATTACCATTCAATGCGGCTCATGCATTGATGTCATCTGCTCGTTCATTTTCTGGAGTCTGACATGGAATTTTTGCTAGATCCTTCAATCTGGGCAGGTTTATTGACGCTGGTGGTTCTGGAAATTGTTCTGGGTATCGACAATTTGGTGTTTATCGCCATTTTGGCGGATAAATTACCCCCCAAACAGCGAGATAAAGCCCGCATTATCGGTTTAAGCTTGGCGCTGTTAATGCGTCTGGGGCTGTTGTCTTTGATTTCCTGGATGGTCACACTGACGCGTCCGCTGTTTAGCGTTGGTGATTTCAGTTTCTCGGGCCGTGACCTGATTTTGCTGTTCGGCGGTGTGTTCCTCTTGTTCAAAGCCACGATGGAGCTACATGAACGTCTAGAGAATAAAACGCACGACGGCAACGGCAATCGCGCTCATGCCAGTTTTTGGGCTGTTGTGGCACAGATCGTCGTGCTGGATGCCGTGTTCTCTCTGGATGCTGTGATTACCGCGGTAGGCATGGTGGATAATCTGGGCGTCATGATGACGGCGGTGATCATCGCAATGGGCGTCATGCTAATTGCCTCTAAACCATTGACCAACTTCGTCAACCAGCACCCAACGGTGGTTGTTCTGTGTCTCAGCTTCTTGCTGATGATTGGTCTGAGCCTGATGGCGGAAGGTCTTGGCTTCCACATCCCGAAAGGCTATCTGTACGCTGCGATTGGTTTCTCTATCCTGATCGAAATGTTTAACCAAATTGCCCGTCATAACTTTATGAAGCACCAGTCGCACCGTCCTTTGCGTGAACGTACCGCAGAGGCTATTTTGCGCTTGATGGGCTCACGGAAAAACACGGACGACGTGGATGCGGATGAAGCGCAGAAGAAACTCACTACAGAGGAATTCGCTGAAGAAGAGCGCAATATGATCAGCGGTGTGCTGACGTTAGCCTCGCGTTCGCTGCGCAGCGTGATGACGCCGCGTACTGAAATTTCCTGGGTAGATAGTGCAAGTTCTGTCGAACAGATCCGTATGCAATTGCTCGATACGCCTCACAGCCTGTTCCCAATCTGTCGTGGCTCGCTGGATGAGCTTATCGGCGTCGTTCGTGCCAAGGATCTGCTGGTGGCGCTGGAAACGCAGACCGATGTGGAAAGCTTTGCTGCGGCTAACCCGCCAATCGTCGTGCCGGAAACGCTGGATGTGATTAACCTGCTGCCCGTTCTGCGTCGTGCGAAAGGTAGCCTGGTCATCATCGCCAACGAATTTGGCGTAGTGCAAGGGTTGGTCACGCCACTGGACGTGCTGGAAGCGATTGCGGGTGAGTTCCCGGATGAAGACGAAACGCTGGATATCATCCCAGACGGCGAAGGCTGGTTGGTGAAAGGCGGAACGGATCTACACGCGTTGCAACAGGTGGTGGATAGCAGCGAGCTGGTTGATCCGAAGGAAGAGTACGCTTCACTGGCGGGGATGCTGTTGGCACATAGTGATGAGTTCCCGAAAGTCGGTGCCATCATCGAGTTGTACAACCTGCGCTTCCATATCATCGAGGTGTCCGAATACCGTATTGAACTGGTGCGTGTAGAACGCATCATCGATCGGGAAGAGGATGAAGACGCGTAAGCCGTTCTGCGTAAGTAGATGACAAAATGAAGCCCCGCCAATGTGGCGGGGCTTTTTAATCGGTGGAAAGAAAAAGCGAAGGGGTGCGGGCTAATCACACGGCTTTTTAATCACACTGTACTTTGATCGCCAGTCCGCCCCGTGAGGTTTCGCGGTATTTAGCGTTCATGTCTTTACCCGTTTCGTACATGGTTTCAATCACCTTATCCAGTGAGACGCGTGCTTCGCTGGTGCGGCGTGTCGCCATACGGGCGGCGTTAATCGCCTTAACGGAAGCAATCGCGTTACGTTCGATGCACGGAACCTGTACTTGGCCAGCGACCGGATCGCAGGTTAAGCCCAGATTGTGTTCCATGCCGATCTCAGCGGCGACGCAAACCTGCTCCGGGCTTGCACCCATCAGCTCTGCCAGTCCAGCGGCGGCCATGGAGCAGGCGACGCCCACTTCACCCTGACAGCCTACCTCAGCACCGGAGATGGAAGCGTTCATTTTGTACAGAATGCCTACCGCGCCTGCTGCGAGGAAGTAACGAATATAAATGGTCGGGCTAACGGGCTCGATGAAGTGGTCGTAATAAGCAAGGACAGCCGGGACGATGCCGCATGCGCCGTTCGTTGGCGCGGTAACCACTCGGCCACCTGCGGCGTTCTCTTCATTCACCGCCAGCGCGAACATATTGACCCAATCCACCACGTTCATCGGGTCGTTGGACAACTTATCGGAAGACACCAGCATACGGCGCAGCGCAGAGGCACGCCTTGGCACGCGTAACGGGCCGGGTAAAACACCTTCGGTGTTCATGCCGCGATCGATACAGGCACGCATTGTCTGCCAGATATCGGCAAAGTAAGCGTCAATGTCCTGACGGCTGTGCAGCGCCAGCTCGTTACGCATCACCATCCCAGAAAGCGACAGGCCACTCTGTTTGCAGTGATCCAGCATCTCTTTGGCGGAATTGAACGTATAGGGAACGCATACATCAGTGGGGCTGTCTTTGCCAAAATTCTCTGCATCAACGATGAAGCCACCGCCGATGGAATAATAGGTTTTGCTATAAATTTCTTTATTGCCGGCAAAGGCAGTGATAGTCATGCCGTTTTCGTGCAGCGGCAGATTTTCACTGCGGAAAACCATACCGCCTTCGCGTGGGAAATCGACCTCGTGCTGCCCGTTAGCCAGCAGCAGGCGTTCGCGTTGCTCAACATCGCGGATGAAACTGGGAATGGTATCAATATCAACGGTATCCGGCATGTTGCCCGCCAGACCCATAATGATAGCGATATCCGTATGGTGGCCTTTACCCGTCAGCGACAGCGAGCCATACACATCGACGGCAATGCGCGTGGTGGCGGTTAGCCGATCCTGGGTGATCAATTCATCGACAAATTGCTTACCGGCTTTCATCGGTCCAACCGTATGAGAGCTAGAGGGGCCAATACCGATCTTAAACATGTCGAAAACGCTTATCACGCGAAACTCCTCAAAGACTCAGGGTCGTACCCACTCTTATTACCCGACCGCCTGCATCCGGTTCCTTCATCATAATCAGATAGTTATGCTGCGAATTATCTAATGATTTCGGTTTCAGCGAGACATGACCTGAATTCTAGTGGATATATACCCCAAGATTAGAATAAAACTCGTCAAATCGCGCTATTGTAGTGTGGAATATGTCGTATGGTTTTCTTTTTCGCATGAAATAAACTTATGTCATCACATAATTTAACTTATCCTAAATACGATCTAAGTCATTGTAAATGATATAAGCGGATGCTTTTTAATCGTAAAATCCTCGTTTTAAATAAGGATATTTAGTGAAAGAAAAGAAGTGGTGAGCTAAAAGCCGCTGAACGCGGCCTTGAGCCTAGGGCCTGTCGGAAATCTGTAAGGCGAGCTGGTGGATGATAGCGGCAGTCAGCCCCCAAACAAATTGTTGCTGATACCAAGAGAGATAAACCCTGTGCTGCTGCTGTTTGTACTTAATATCCAGCGGGTAATAGCGTGTTAACGCAAAAGCCTCATCCAGTGGCATTTCAAACAGCTCGGCGACTTCAGCTTCATTGGGATGAAAGCGCGTATGTGCGTCTATCAGTCCGACGACAGGCGTGACTTGAAAACCGCTGGCACTATCCAACGGTGGGAGAACGCCCAAAACCTTTACATTTTCCGGTGGGATAGCCACTTCTTCCTGTGCTTCACGCAGCGCCGTTTCGATGATTGAGCGATCCGTATTGTCTGCTACACCGCCGGGGAATGCGACTTGTCCAGCATGTTTACGGAGATAAGCAGAACGTCGGGTCAATAACAGCGTGGGGGTAGAGTGACAAATAATCGGCACCAGAACCGCAGCCTGACGCAACTGGTGCACAGGCCGCAGCGATGGCGGAAGCTGTAACTGAAAGCGCGTAATAAAGTCGTTCAGCGCAAAAGCCGTTGGTGGCAAGGCGATCTCACTCATTTATTCGGTACCTGAATTGTCTGGGATCCATCCAGCAGTGGAAGGATGCGACCCACTTTATCAAACGTTTCCTGATATTCAGCCTGTTCCTGACTGTCGGCGACGATGCCGCCGCCCGCACAGCAGTAAATTCTGCCGCGTTCGGTGAGTAACGTCCTGATGGTGATATTAGTATCCATAGTGCCGCACAGGCTGATGTAGCCGACGCTGCCGCAGTAGGCATTGCGGCGCTGGGGTTCCAGTTCTTCAATAATCTGCATGGCGCGGATTTTGGGTGCGCCGGTAATTGAGCCGCCGGGGAAACAGGCGCGTAATAGCGTGGTTGCAGGGCAATCATCCGGTAGCTGTGCTTCAATGGTGCTGACCAGATGGTGCACGGCGGGGAAAGGTTCGACGACGAACAGTTCCGGCACGCGGACGCTGCCCGGTACCGCGACGCGACCGATGTCGTTACGCAGAAGATCGACAATCATCAGGTTTTCTGAGCGATCTTTTTCCGAATTAGCGAGCCGCACCGCCTGTTGTTTATCGGCATTCGGGTGGGCGAGACGCGGCAGTGTGCCTTTAATCGGGCGCGTTTGAATGCGGTGATTTTCCAGCCAGAGAAAACGTTCCGGCGATACACTGATGACGGCATTTTCCGGCAGGCGCAGAAAAGCGGAAAAGGGCGCTTTATTGCCCGCTGACAATCGTAAAAATGCCTGCCATTCATCACCATCGTAAGTCGCGGAAAAACGCTGTGCCAGATTGACCTGATAGCAGTCTCCCGCCAAAAGGTAGTCCTGTATTTTGCGGAATTTTTCGCCGTACGCCTCGCGTGACATATTCGGCTGCCAACTACTGGTAAGGCTGAAATCGGCTTTTGGGGCGTTAACGGGCGGAGTCGCTAGCCCGTCGAGCTTTGCCTGAAGGGAATGATGTACGATCAGCGTTAACGTCTGCCGATGGTGGTCGGCAACCAGCGCCCAGTCGTATAGACCCACCGCCATATCCGGCAAATCGATATCTTGCTCGGCCTGTGCGGGCAGCGTTTCAATCTGACGCCCCAGATCATAGCCGAACAGGCCAAGTGCGCCCCCCTGAAAAGGGAAATCAGGATGTGTTTCCGCGGGCAACGCGAGTGAATCAAGCTGCTCTTGCAATAAGGTAAACGGATCGCCTTCTACGGTATTCGTGACGCCGTCACGTATGATTTCCGTTTTGCCTCCGCGTGTGCAAAGCGTAACTCGCGGGTCAGCGACCATAATATCGAAGCGATTATGCGGATGATCGGCAAACCCGGAATGCAGCAACATCGCCCACGGCTGTTGGGAAAAGGGCGCAAAGCGATCGAGCAGCACCGTCGGGTAGTAAGGCAGCGCGTGATAGATAACGGCGGAGCCCGTTGCGGTGGTTGAATCGCTTGCGTTAGGTACGTGAGTCGTATTGGCGGCAGTCATGTTTTTCGTGTTGTGTTCACTGTGTGGTTGTGTCGATAGCGTGTCGATTTTACTGACCACAGCGTACCACAAAGCGGAAATGCTGGTGTATGCCGAAGCGGGCGTGCGATGATACAGGCGAATTTACCAACTAGGAAAATATCATGATTGCAGGTATGCCCGCGCTGACGCACAAGCAGCAACAAGATGCCGTAGAGCGTATTCAGGAACTCATGTCTGAGGGCATGAGCAGCGGCCAGGCGATAGCACTGGTTGCTGCGGAGATCCGTCAGAATCATCAAGGTGACACCGTCGCGATGATGTTTGACGAAGAGGATGACGAATTTAATGACAGCGACGAAGAGCACGATTTTGACGATGGGGAAGAAGAGGAAGAGCAGTAACCACCTTTCTTCCTCTTCAGATTATCTAAGACGATAGCTTATATTGCCGCAATCGCTTTGATTTCGACTTTGAATTTCGGGTGCATCAGCTTAGCCTGCACGGTGCAGCGCACAGGCGCGCTGCCTGGCACGACCCAGGCATCCCACGCGGCGTTCATTGCAGAAAAATCATCCGCATCGACGAGAAAAATCGTCACGTCCAACAGTTTGCTCTTATCCGTTCCCGCCTGTTTCAGAATCGCATCTAACGCGGCCAGCGCGTTTTCCGTTTGCGCCTGTGCGTCATCATCCAGATTTTCTGGCACGCTGGTGTAATAGAGCGTGTTGTTGTGGATGACGGCGTCTGACCAGCGGGCTTCAGGATTCATTCGTGTGATTGCCATGAGGTGGGGGGTCTCCATTGTGAGGATAATTAAAAATGGTGGGAATAGTTAAAATAATGACATCAATACCAGCCGCCAAGCCTAACACAGCAGGTTGCGGCACGCTTTCCTGATTTAAGGTGGTAGCGTCGGGTGACTCTTGGCATAATCAGCGCGATATTTTGCCACGACCTGAAACGGTTAGCGGCTTACAAATTTACTCTAAATAATTCAAGTTTCAGGACGGCGGCAAGCGAGGGAATCCCGATGAGCTTACTCAGGTAAGTGATTCGGGTGATCGAGCGCAGCCAACGCACACGCAACTTGAAGTATGACGAGTAAAAGCATTCCCTTGAACAAGAGAGCAGGCGTGACGAACGATCGTGTAATTGATGATTTTGCTAATGACGGCGTGCTGGCCAAAGCGATCACCGGCTTCAAGCCGCGTGAACCACAGCGGCAGATGGCGCAGGCCGTCATGCGGGCCATCGACGATAAAACAGCGCTAGTGGTGGAAGCGGGAACCGGAACTGGTAAAACCTATGCCTACCTTGCGCCCGCCCTGCGTTCAGATAAAAAAGTCATCATTTCAACCGGTTCGAAAGCGCTACAGGATCAGCTCTATAGCCGCGATTTACCGACGATCGCGCAAGCGCTGAAGTACAAAGGCAAAGTAGCGCTGCTGAAAGGTCGCTCGAACTACCTCTGTCTGGAACGGCTTGAACAGCAATCGCTCGGCGGCGGTGATTTACCCGGTGAAACGCTGAGCGAGCTGGTTCGGCTGCGTGGCTGGTCGTCGGAAACGACGGAAGGCGATGTCACGACCTGTTCAGGCGTGGCAGAAGACAGCGCGATCTGGCCGTTAGTGACCAGCACCAACGATAACTGTCTGGGCAGCGACTGTCCGCACTATAAAGAGTGCTTCGTGGTGAAAGCGCGGCGTAAAGCGATGGATGCCGACATCGTGGTGGTCAACCATCATCTCTATCTGGCCGATATGGTGGTGAAGGAGAGCGGTTTTGCCGAGCTGATCCCAGAAAGTGACGTCGTCATTTTCGATGAAGCCCACCAGATTCCCGATATCGCCAGCCAATATTTTGGCCAGCAGCTTTCCAGCCGCCAACTGCTGGATCTGGCGAAAGACATCATCATTGCTTACCGCACCGAAGTGCGTGACGCTTCTCAATTGCAAAAAAGTGCCGATCGCCTGACGCAGAGTACGCAGGATTTTCGGCTGGCGCTCGGCGATCCGGGGTTTCGCGGTAATCTGCGTGATGTACTCGAACAGCCGTCGCTTCAGCGTGCGTTGGTGCTGCTGGATGATGCGCTGGAGCTGTGTTACGACGTCGCGAAACTGTCGCTCGGGCGTTCAGCGTTGCTGGATGCCGCTTTTGAGCGCGCCACGCTCTATCGCAACCGCCTGAAACGGCTGAAAGACGTGCAGTTACCGGGTTACAGCTACTGGTATGAATGTAATTCACGTCATTTCGTGTTGGCGCTGACGCCGCTGTCCGTCTCCGATCGCTTTCGTGAACTGATAAAAGAGAAGCCTGCGGCCTGGGTGTTTACCTCCGCGACCCTGTCTGTTAACGATCAACTTTTCCACTTCACCGATAGGCTGGGGCTGGATAACGCGAACACGCTCCTGTTACCCAGCCCGTTTGATTATGCCAATCAGGCGCTGCTCTGCGTCCCCCGCAATTTGCCGGAAACCAATCGTCCCGGTGCGGCGAAAAGGCTGGCGGCGATGCTGCGGCCGTTGATTGAGGCGAATCAGGGACGCTGCTTTATGCTGTGTACCTCGCATCAGATGATGCGCGATTTGGCAGCCGAATTCCGCGCCACGCTGACGCTACCGGTGCTGTTACAGGGTGAAACTGGCAAGGCGCAATTGCTGTCGCAGTTTGTGGCGGCAGGTAATGCCTTGCTGGTGGCGACCAGTAGCTTCTGGGAAGGCGTGGATGTGCGTGGCGATACGCTCTCCTGCGTCATTATCGATAAACTGCCATTTACCTCGCCGGACGATCCGCTGCTGAAGGCGCGTATTGAAGACTGCCGCCTGCGTGGCGGCGAGCCTTTCGACGATGTGCAGGTTCCTGATGCGGTGATTACCCTGAAGCAAGGCGTGGGCCGCCTCATCCGTGACGTTGAGGATCGCGGTGTGATTGTGATTTGCGATAATCGACTGGTGATGCGTCCGTATGGTGCCGTGTTCCTTAACAGCCTGCCGCCGACGCCGCGTACTCGCGATATTGAGCAGGCGATTACTTTCCTGACGAGTAACACATAATTCCCAACTGGTGATTGCTGCATGGTTCTGACTGGTGGTGGGAAGGGCTGCGGCACGACAGGGGCTTATGCTATGATACGGTCCATTAAGATTTATTTATCCTGCCTGAGGTTGGCATGTCTACGCGAATTCTAGCGCTTGATACCGCAACGGAAGCCTGTTCCGTCGCGCTCTGGAATGAAGGTGAAATTCATTCTCTGTTCGAAATTTGTCCCCGTGAACACACACAACGTATTCTGCCGATGGTTCAGCAGGTGTTGGCCGACAGCGGCCTGACGCTCAAGGATCTTGATGCGCTGGCCTTTGGTCAGGGACCGGGAAGTTTTACCGGCGTGCGAATTGGCATCGGTATTGCCCAAGGGCTGGCGCTGGGAGCGGATTTACCGCTGCTTGGCATCTCGTCACTGGCGACGATGGCACAGGGAGCTTTCCGTCTAACGCAGGCAACGCAGGTGCTGGCGGCCATTGATGCGCGGATGGGTGAAGTGTACTGGGGCTGCTATCAGCGTAACGCTGACGGTAGCTGGCAGGGCGAGTCTGAGGAGGCCGTATTGCAACCTGAACAGGTGCAGGTGTTAACTGCCGCGCTGTCAGGTGAATGGGCCACGGTAGGCACCGGATGGGAAACCTATCCTGAACTGGTCAGCCATTCCTCACTGGTATTAGCGAAGGGTGACGTGCTGCTGCCGCAGGCGCAGGACATGCTGCCGTTGGCCTGTCAGCTCTGGCAGGCAGGAAAAGCGGTCAGCGTTGAAAATGCGCAACCGCGCTACCTGCGTAATGAAGTGACCTGGAAGAAATTGCCCGGACGCGAGTAGTCCGAATGCCTGTCAGGCTTGAAGTATGACGTGTATAAACAGCAACTTATTTGATGCTAAGCAGTCTAACTATCAGATATCTGAGACGGAGATTGTGTCATGGTTGTGCACATGAAAAAAATGCGTATAAATCAGAAAAAAACACGCTTCTGTATAGTGGTTGCGACAGCGCTGCTGCTTTCTGGCTGTGTCACGGTGCCGGATGCCATTAAAGGCACGTCGCCAACGCCGCAGGACGATTTGGTGCGTGTGATGAATGCGCCGCAGATTTATATCGGTCAGGAATCACGTTTTGGCGGACGGGTGGTTAGCATCCGCAATGAAGCGAATAAAACGCGGTTGGAAATTGCCAGCATGCCGCTGGATAGCGGCGCGAAACCGCTGCTGGATATGCCGTCAGAAGGGCGCTTTATCGCCTATGTGAATCGCTTTCTGGAACCTGTCGATTTTAAAGATCAACTGGTCACCGTTGTCGGGCCAATTGTCGGCACCGAACAGGGCGCTATTGGTGATAAACCCTATCGTTATGTTGTGATCGACGCGCAAGGCTACAAACGCTGGAATGTCGTACAGCGTCTGATAACACCACCCGGCGGCTATGGCTATGGCCCGTGGGGATGGCGAGCAGGTTACGGCTACGGCTGGGGCTCAGGGTGGGGATTTGACGGCAGTTGGCCTGGTCCGGCACGGATTGAGAATGTCGTGACAGAATAAGAGTAGGGCTATTTTACTTGTCATTTTGAACCTGGGCAGTGCTCAAAATCCTCACGTACTACGTGTACGCTCCGGTTTTTCCGCGCTGTCCGTGTCCAAACTGACTGCGCCAATAACGCCCTATGGGGTAGATTCTAAAATTATTTAGTTCGGTGTGAAGAAATCAGGCGACGCAGGTTGCCTGATTTTTTTTGAATAAAGAATAAATTAGTGATCGTTCTCGCAACCTGAACATTGTTTGTTCGTTAACTGGTAGGTCGGGTTAAAATAATGTTAATAACGATAAGCCTCTGAGGGTGACAACGATGCCACTAAAAAAATATCTCGGGAGTGACGTCTTGGAAAAAATTTGGTTATCACGCTATCCGGCGGATGTGCCGGCGGAAATCGATCCGGATCGCTATTCGTCGTTGATTGACATGTTTGAAAATGGCGTGAAGCGCTATGCCGATCGGCCCGCGTTCGTCAACATGGGTGAAGTGATGACGTTTCGCAAGTTGGAAGAGCGGAGCCGAGCATTTGCGGCCTATTTGCAAAATCAGCTTAAATTGCAGAAAGGCGATCGCGTAGCATTGATGATGCCCAATTTGCTGCAATATCCCGTTGCGCTATTTGGCGTGTTGCGTGCGGGTATGGTGGTTGTCAACGTTAACCCACTGTATACGCCGCGTGAGCTGGAACATCAGCTAAAAGACAGCGGCGCCAGTACGATTGTTATCGTATCTAACTTTGCGCATACGTTGGAAAAAATTGTCCATAACACGGCAGTGAAGCACGTCATCCTGACCCGCATGGGTGACCAGCTCTCTACGGCAAAAGGGACGTTGGTCAACTTCGTGGTGAAGTACATTAAGCGGCTGGTGCCTAAATACCATCTGCCGGATGCGATATCATTTCGTCGTGTTTTGCAGGAAGGGCGCCGCCAGCAGTATATTCGTCCCGATATGATCAACTCCGATTTGGCATTTCTGCAATATACCGGCGGTACCACGGGCGTCGCTAAAGGCGCCATGCTCACACACCGCAATATGTTGGCGAATCTTGAGCAGTGTAAAGGCGCATACGGTGCTGTTTTGCGTGAAGGAACTGAACTGGTAGTGACCGCACTCCCGCTGTATCACATCTATGCGTTGATGGTGAATGGGCTGCTGTTCTTTGAACTCGGTGGGAAGAATCTCCTGATTACTAACCCCCGCGATATTCCAGCGGTGGTGAAAGAGCTGAAACAGTATCCATTTACCGCAATCACTGGCGTGAATACGTTATTTAACGCGTTGCTCAACAATAAAGAATTCCACGAATTGGATTTTTCGGCACTGCGGCTGTCCGCGGGAGGCGGCGCGTCAGTACAGCAGTCGGTGGCCGAGCGCTGGGAAAAATTGACCGGTAAACATCTGCTCGAAGGCTACGGGTTGACAGAGAGTTCTCCGGTCGTATCGGGCAACCCGTACGATCTGAAGCATTACAGCGGCAGTATTGGGCTACCGATGCCATCAACGGATGTCAGAATCATTGATGATAATGGTAACGACGCAGGTCCGGGGGAATCCGGTGAGCTGTGGGTGCGTGGGCCGCAGGTGATGTTAGGGTACTGGCAGCAGCCTGCCGCTACGGATGAAGTGTTAAAAGATGGCTGGCTGGCAACGGGTGATATTGTCACGTCCGATGATGAGGGATTCCTGCGAGTCATCGACCGTAAGAAAGACATGATTCTGGTTTCCGGCTTTAACGTCTATCCGACCGAAATTGAAGATGTGATCAGCCGTCATCCCAACGTGTCTGAATCCGCGGTGGTTGGGGTGGAGAATGAGGTCTCCGGTGAAGCAGTCAAAGCCTTTGTCGTCAGACGCGACAACGCGTTAACGAAAGAGGAACTCATTACTCACTGCCGACGTAACCTTACTGGCTACAAAGTGCCTAAAGAGATCGAATTCTGCGACGATTTGCCGAAATCTAACGTGGGGAAAATTCTGCGGCGCGAGTTACGCGGTGAGAAAACGGCAAAGAAAGATGCTGCCGCCTGACGATTTTCTACGAAAAACGACTGCCAGAGAGAGGCAGGACGCGATATGATGTTTTCACGCCGGTTTATCCGGCGTTCTTTTTTACGGCGATACGGATTTGACCCAGAACCGTAAAGTAAAAACAACCAAGAGAATGACGTTTTGAATTATCAGTTGATCACTTCCGACATTGGGTTACAACAGGTTTGCACCCAGGCGCGACGCTTTCCGCAGGTGGCATTGGACACGGAGTTCGTCAGAACCCGCACGTATTATCCGCAATTAGGGTTGATTCAATTGTATGACGGCGAACAGCTTTCACTCATCGACCCGCTAACGATTACCGACTGGGCACCCTTTCAGGCGTTACTGCGTGACGAACAGGTCACTAAATTCCTGCATGCGAGCAGTGAAGATCTGGAAGTGTTTCTCAATGCGTTTGGAACACTGCCTACGCCTTTCATCGATACACAGATTCTGGCCGCATTTTTAGGTAAGCCGCTCTCGTATGGTTTTGCTGCGCTAGTGGCCGACTACATGGGCGTGACGCTGGATAAAAGTGAGTCGAGAACGGACTGGCTTGCACGTCCGCTGAGCGAAAAACAGTGTGATTACGCTGCTGCCGATGTGTTCTATTTGTTGCCGATGGCCATTCAACTGGTGGCTGATACGCAAGCAGCAGGGTGGATGAACGCGGCGCTGGATGAATGTCTCCTGCTGTGTCAGCGTAAACAGGATATCCTGGCACCTGCGCTGGCCTATCGCGAATTTGGCAACGCCTGGCAACTGCGTGGCCGGAATCTGGCTTGCCTTCAGCGTCTGGCCGAGTGGCGTTTGCGTAAAGCTCGTGAGCGAGACAGCGCGGTGAATTTTGTCGTTCGTGAAGAGAATCTGTTGCAGGTGGCGCGTTGTCTGCCGACGTCGCTGGGTGAACTGAGTTCGCTGGGGCTGAGCGGCCCTGAAATCCGCTACCACGGCAAAACACTGCTGGACTGTGTTGCACAGACGGACGGTATTGCTGATGCGGATTGCCCACCGCCGGTGAATAATTTGATCGACTATCCCAGCTATAAAAAAGTGTTTAAAGATATTAAAGCACTGGTGCAGCGTGTGAGCGAACAGAGTGGATTATCCGCCGAGCTATTGGCCTCACGTCGCCAAATTAATCGTCTGCTGAATTGGCACTGGAAATTAAGCGGGCAAGATACGGGAATGCCGGAAATGTTGTCTGGCTGGCGCGGCCAGTTATATGGTGATGAACTGCGTGAAATTGTGCAAGATTATTAATCATCGGTAAATACGTCTTATCAATACGCCTTATTTGCTGTGATGAAGCAATCATGAGAAAAGCAGCAAATAGGGTGATAAGAATACGGTGAAAAAATACAACAAGAAACAAAATACTGGCTGAATATACAGTTTATTGCGAAATGAAATGCACTTAATTTGATGTAAGACGGGAATAGATATCCCCTGCGTAAAAGCAGGGGATACTACAGCAGAAAAATCATTTAGGCGTTTCTTCCGCTTCCGGTAAGGTAACGTTCAACTCAAGCACGGAAATATCATCTCCTTTTTGCTCAAGCTGAACGGTCACCATCTCAGGATCAATCTGTACATATCGACAGATAACCTCAAGAATATCTCGCTTTAATTGCGGCAGATAATGGGGTTCGCTATCTCCCCGGCGTCGCTCCGCGACAATAATTTGCAGCCGTTCCTTGGCAATATTGGCTGTCGTTTTTTTGCGGGACAGAAAGAAGTCCAGTAAAGCCATAATTTATCCCCCAAAAAGTCGTTTAAGGAAACCCTTCTTCTCTTCTTCAACAAAACGGAAAGGACGCTCTTCGCCAAGCAGACGTTCAACGGTGTCTGCGTAAGCCTTACCAGCATCGGCTTCAGTATCGAGAATCACGGGTTCACCTTGGTTAGAAGCACGGAGTACGGATTGGTCTTCTGGAATTACGCCAACCAGCGGGATCCGCAGGATATCAAGAACGTCTTCCATACTCAGCATATCGCCACGGCTCACCCGACCTGGGTTGTAGCGCGTCAATAGCAAATGCTCTTTGATTGGATCTTCAGAACGCTCGGCACGACGTGATTTAGAAGACAGAATACCCAGAATACGGTCGGAGTCGCGAACAGAAGAGACTTCCGGGTTGGTGGTGATAATCGCTTCATCTGCGAAATAGAGTGCCATCAACGCACCGGTTTCAATCCCCGCGGGTGAATCACACACGATAAAATCGAATTCCATCTCACCCAGATCGTTGAGCACTTTCTCTACGCCTTCATGCGTTAACGCATCTTTATCACGTGTTTGTGATGCTGGCAGAATGTAGAGATTATCGGTTCTCTTATCTTTGATCAGTGCCTGATTCAGCGTGGCATCACCTTGAATAACATTGACAAAGTCATACACTACGCGACGCTCGCATCCCATGATCAGGTCGAGGTTACGCAGACCAATGTCAAAATCGATGACAACCGTTTTTTTTCCTTTCTGGGCTAAACCGGTAGCAATGGCTGCGCTTGATGTGGTCTTGCCAACGCCCCCTTTACCCGATGTAACAACAATGATGCGTGCCATAAATGTTTCCTTGGGAGATTCTAGTCTAGAGGTTTTATCGTTAAAACATTGTCCAGCTGGTTCAGATTAATCCGTGCTGGCTGCCCAAAATACGGTTCAGGAATTTGGTCGCTTAGCCAGTAACGGCCAGCAATTGAGACCAGTTCTGCGGCCAGATGCGTACAGAATATCTGGCTATGAACATCGCCAGAAACGCCTGCGAGGGCTCGGCCGCGCATCATGCCATAAATATGAATATTGCCATCGGCAATCACCTCAGCACCCGCGCTCACGCTGCTTATGACGATTAAGTCACAGTTCCGAGCGTAAATTTGTTGGCCGGATCGAACGGGGGTGTTGATGACTTTCGTTTTCACTGCGGCAGGAACGGCGGCGACGGGCTCGACGACCCGGCGTTGTACTTTACCTTCGCTCAGAAGGGGAAGCCCTGCCTGCACAATAGTTTTCTTTAATACGTCGTCGGTGCATCCGCTGACGCCAACGACATGCAGGCCGGTTGATGAAATCGCCTGCTGTAATTTTATCCAGTCGGTTTCCGCTGTTAATGCAGCAACATTAATGACAACGGGGGCATTTTTCAGGAAAGCAGGCGCTTGCTCTATTTTTTCCTGTAGTGCCTGGTAAATTACCTCGGGTTGGGAATCATGCAAATGAACAACCGATAAGGTAAAGCTGCTGCCTTTTAGCTCTATTGGCGTTTGTGACATCTATCCTGACTCAGTTTCAGCATCTTTTAATCCCTAGAGTAACATTTAAGGCATGATATTCCAGAGCGCTGTAAGCATGTTATAGTCACAATTATATACAGGCAAGATGGCATTCCCATCAAATAGAGTAAAAAAAATGTTTTGTGTGATCTATCGAAGTGCTAAACGCGATCAGACCTATCTTTATGTTGAAAAAAAAGACGATTTCTCACGCGTGCCAGAAGAATTAATGAGAAGTTTTGGCACGCCGCACTTGTCCATGCTTTTACCGCTGGATGGGCGTAAAAAACTGGCGAATGCCGATATAGAAAAAGTGAAATTTGCGCTACAGGAGCAGGGTTTTTATCTGCAAGTTCCTCCACCGGTCGAGAGCTTATTAACCACGCCGGTATAAATGTAAAAAAATAATACCAAAGTGCATTTTCAGATAAAGCCGAAAACATAATTTGGCGTGGAATATCTCAGCCATTTGCAGGATATTCCGCGCGATAAATATTCATCTTTTGAACTTTATCCCGCCACAATTTAATTGATTCGATTTTTTGATGG
Source organism: Pectobacterium aquaticum (assembly GCF_003382565.3). Lineage (NCBI taxonomy): Bacteria > Pseudomonadati > Pseudomonadota > Gammaproteobacteria > Enterobacterales > Pectobacteriaceae > Pectobacterium > Pectobacterium aquaticum. Next base: position 2,429,900 of record NZ_CP086253.1, on the reverse strand, counting down.
GATAGGACTTCGTTTCTCCCTCATCGGATCCCCTGCCTTGCTCGCCTGAAATCTATTGGGGTAACCCCCGTTACGATGATATAACGATGGTTTTGCACCATCGTGTTCTTATATAGCTGTTTTCCTTTTGGCCGTGTTCTGTGCCACGAAAGCAGCGATAATCCAACAGACAGGGCAGGAGAATACCCATGTATCAACACAGAGACTGGCAGGGCGCGCTGCTTGATTTTCCAGTAAATAAAGTCGTTTGCGTAGGAAGTAACTACTCAGAACACATCAAAGAAATGGGAAATGCGACCCCGAGCGAGCCCGTTTTATTCATCAAGCCTGAAACCGCACTGTGTGACTTACGCCAGCCCGTTGCCATTCCCAAAAATCTGGGTTCGGTTCACCACGAAGTTGAGCTGGCTGTACTGATCGGTACGCCGTTAAAGCAGGCGAATGAAGAACGCGTCGCTCGGGCGATTGCGGGCTATGGTGTGGCACTGGATCTGACGCTGCGTGATTTGCAGTCCGACTTTAAAAAGGCGGGGCAACCGTGGGAGAAAGCCAAAGCGTTCGATGGTTCTTGCCCGATCTCCGGTTTCATTCCGGTTGCCGAGTTTGGCGATCCGCAGCAAACCGATCTGGGTGTAAAAGTGAATGATGAAGTGCGCCAGCAGGGCAACACGCGTGATATGATTACGCCGATTCTGCCGCTGATTGCTTACATGAGCCGTTTCTTTACGCTGCGCGCGGGCGATATTATTTTAACGGGTACGCCAAAAGGGGTCGGTCCGATCCTGTCTGGCGATATGCTGACGATTACGGTCAATGACCGGACGTTAAGTACGCGTATTATCTAACGCCTCTGGCTGCCCGTGTTGAAGACGGGCAGCAACATTTCCCCGCTGCGCCTGCCAGAATCACGCATCTTTATTTACAACGCTATCGATTTAACAACTAAGGTAACGGGAAGAGACATGACTGAACGCCCTTTTTGGCAGCAAAAAACGTTGTCTGAGATGTCTGACGATGAATGGGAGTCGCTGTGCGATGGCTGCGGTCAGTGCTGTTTGCATAAATTGATTGATGAGGATACGGAGGAGATCTACTTTACTAACGTCGCCTGTAATCAACTGAATATTAAAAGCTGCCAGTGTCGTAACTATGAGAAACGCTTCGAGTACGAGCCGGACTGCATTAAGCTGACGCGTGAAAACCTGCTGACGTTTAACTGGCTACCCGCGACCTGTGCTTATCGCCTGATTCATGAACGTGAAGATTTACCGCAGTGGCACCCGCTGGTCTGCGGTAATAAAACGGCCATGCACCGTGAGCGCATCTCCGTGCGTCATATCGCCGTGCGTGAGAGTGAGGTGGTGGACTGGCAGGACCATATCCTGAATAAGCCGGAATGGGCGCGATAGTGTTTGATTACTCACTAATAGAATAAAAAAGATGCGAATTCTTTATCATTTGATAAACTTGTGACAGGTTTAAAAGGAGTTGAAAAATGAGCAATGTATATCGCATGCCAACTCTCAGCCCTGAAGAAATTCGCAATATTTCCAGATCCGCAGTTGCGGATGTGGCAGCACAACGAATAACTTCATCAGCTAATTCTGTTGTAAAAAGTGGTTCAACAGGTGCTGTATTATCTCAGGCTCAGGGACGTGAAATATTCAAGGATGCCTTTAACAAGGTACGAAAAGGGTAACTTCGTCATTTCACATGGACTTCGCCCCTTATTGGGGCGTTTTTGTTTTCAGGAAGAAAAATGTCTCAGCAACCAAAGAGATGGGTGTTTTCAGAACTTGTAAAAGACCCCAATGATCCAGAACAGCTTATTGCCTATGCCATGTATAAAGGTGATAAAGACGAACTTGCGGTTAAATCTCGGCAGGAGCTTGGGCTCAGTGAAGCTCAGATAGAAAAAGAGCTGCAACAGTTTCATGACCACATTGTTATATCCCCCGGTCGTTTGCAGTCTTACCGTGACAAAGCTCAGGCTATGGTTGATGAGCTGACAACGAGAGTAAGTAATCGAGTCGATCTTTCTTACGCCGATCGCATTAAAAAACTTGAACAGGACATTTGGTTAAAATGGGGTGAGCGCGCTTCAGATTATAGCGATCATCTACAAAAGCCAGGCTTCGGGAAAAAAGTGGGCCGCTGGCTGGTTTCTGGCGTTCCAGGTCTTCTGGCAACCGTGGTGACGACGGTCATAATTGTTGGCGGCTTTGCGCTACTTAGCGATGAACCTACTGCAGTAGCACGAAAAGGAATTGATAAAGCGCTCGATACAATGTTGCCCCGGCATGGTGTTGATCTTCCTTTAGGCGATGAGCCGTCAGCCAATAAGTCTGAATCCAAATTGTAAAATAATGACTTTCGTCACACAGTTTGACTGAAATACTTATTTATTGTTTTTTCTAAGCATTTTTTCTCATCGTGTGTAGAAATGTATTAGGAAGCAATAAGTTTTACTGGTTTCTGATGAGCTACAGAAGGAATAGCAAGTGTTTCCGCTATGCAATCGCCAGCGTGTTGTATAATTTTAGAGCCACGTAACCAGCAGGAGGGAGAGCATGTGATTAACTTTGAGAAAATTATTCTTGAGTACAGTGAGCAGTATACCGATTTTGCGGCTTCCACTATCGCTTTTATGGAAAGTCAGGCAAAAAAGATCGATGCAGATGAAATATCACGAAGAATCCCGCAGGAAAAAAGGCCTTTTTTTAACGAAAGATTAGGCCATTATCGCGATATCTACAGACCACAGCCGTGAGAGGTGGCACAAGCCTGTAAGCGTAGAAACAGTTACCAAAAGCCCGACTTTCGTCGGGCTTTTCGGTCTATACCCGTCATACTTCAAGTTGCATGTGCGTTGGCTACGCTACTCGGCACACTTGCGTGTGCCTCGCCCCTTTGGGGCCGCTGCAAGCAGCGTTCAAACCAGCCTCCGGCTGGTTTGTCAGTCACCCGAATCACTTACCTGAGTAAGCTCATCGGGATTTCTTCACTTGCCGCGTTACAAGGCTTATAAATAAGCCTCGCCCTAACGGGCCAACGCCTTGCGTTGTTCAAACGTTTACGTTTGTCCTGAAACTCGAATTATTTAGGGTATATGATCAGCGGCTGAAGAGGTCGCGACGCTTAGGTCGGAAAGGCTGAGCGATTAAGACCAGCACTGCAACCAACAGATAAGCGGCGAAGATGCCAAGCAGCCATTGTGGCATTTCCATGGAAAGGAATTCCCACTGACGTACTGAGCAATCACCTGTCGCATTGAAAATGGCCGGAAGCCATTTGTCCAAAGGCAGCCATGACGGGAAGCTGACAAAGAAATCACAGGTGGTAAACGGCGACGGATTTAACAAAATATCCGTGTGTTTCCATGCCAGTCGGACCCCTTCGTAAGAACTGTATATCCATAGCGCGATGGCTGGGTAACGCAACGCCGTTGATGGCGCGATAGCACCAACAATACCTGCCGCGAACACGCCCCACAGCGCACAGCGCTGATAGATACACAGCACGCACGGTTTTAATAACATCACATGCTGAAAATAGAGCGCGGTCAATTCCAGCACTAAAGCAGTAAACGCTAGCAGCAGCCACGCACCACGCCCGCGTGAGCAACGATTAAGAAATCGCAACATAAAAATATTCCATGCTAAACATGATTAAAGCAGCAGTGTAAACCGTTCTGACTTCACTGCCATCATTTCACTGTGCAAAACGTAACGATATGTTTATTTGATGCTTTTCTGTCATTCTGCGGCGGCGAAAAGGGTATTGATAACATCATCAAGGCCGAAATTGTCGCTGCCGCGATTACTATACACGATCGTGATTATGAGTGACTGCCCGATATGGTCAAATCTGGCAAAGAAATCCAGTGATTATTTATCAAAAAGTCAGTAAACGGTACCAGCGTGAACTCAATACAAAACAACCCGACCAGCGTCATCACAATCGTGTAGGGCAGCGCCATCACCACCATGCGTCCGTAAGATAAACGAATCAGTGGTGCCAGGGAGGATGTCAGCAAGAACAGAAACGCGGCTTGCCCATTCGGTGTTGCGACAGAAGGCAGATTGGTGCCGGTATTGATTGCCACGGCGAGCAACTCGAACTGAGAAAGCGATATATGGCCGTTCTCAAAGGCACTGCGCGCTTCGTTAATGTAAACCGAACCAACGAAGACATTATCCGATATCGATGAGAGCAGGCCGTTGAACAGATAAAACTGCGTCAGTTGCGCACTTTCAGAAGATTGCAGGACGTAATGGATAATCGGTGAAAATAGGTGCTGATCGATAATGACGGCGACGATGGCAAAGAAAACTGTCAGCAATGCGGTAAACGGCATGGCATCCTGAAACGCTTTACCAATCGCATGTTCTTCAGTCACGCCGCAGAACGTCGTCGCCATAATAATTACAGAAAGGCCAATTAACCCGACCTCAGCTAGATGAAACGCCAGCGCGATGATGAGCCAGATGCCAATCACCGCCTGCACGAGTAAACGCGTTTTATCCTGCGGCGTGCGCTTTTCTGTCATGTCCCGATCGTAATCTTCAAGCACGCGACGCACGTTGTCTGGCAGAACTACGCCATAGCCGAAGAGTTTAAAACGCTCAACCAGCACGCAGGTCAGGATACCGCAAATAAACACCGGGACGGTCACGGGTGACATGTGCAGGAAGAAGCTGACGAAATCCCAGCCGGCGCTTTTCGCGATAATCAGGTTCTGAGGTTCGCCAACCATCGTCATCACGCCGCCCAATGCCGTACCGACACCAGCGTGCATGAGCAGACTGCGCAAGAATGCCCGGAATTGTTCCAACGTACGATGATGCTCCTCGCTGCTTAGCGTGCTGTCATCGCTGATATCGGCCTCGTCTTCACCCTGTTGGGAAGCGAAGCGGTGATAAATACCATAAAACCCGATAGCGACGCTGATAACAACGGCAATCACGGTCAGCGCATCAAGGAACGCGGAAAGAAAGGCAGCGGCGATACAGAACGCAAGCGAAAGCAGCGTCTTGGAATGGATGCGCAGCAACAATTTGGTAAACACAAAGAGCAGCAGTTGCTTCATGAAGTAGATGCCTGCCACCATAAACACCAGCAGCATGAGGACTTCAATATTCCCCGTGACCTCATGCCAGACCTGCTGCGGGCTGGTCATACCGATGAGGATGGCCTGTAGTGCTAGCAGGCCGCCAGGCTGTAGCGGGTAACACTTCAGCGCCATGCCTAGCGTAAAAATAAACTCCACAACGAGTAACCAACCGGCCCAAAACGGGCTGACAAAATAGAACAGCAGCGGATTAATCAGCAAAAAGCAAAAAATAGTCAGTTTGTACCAGTCTGGCGCGTATCCCAGGAAATTTTTTAACAGCGCGCGGTGAAGGGGCATGCCGATCATAATGGAAGAGGAATCCTTATTCGTTAGAATAGTTTGATGGTTTTTATCATATCGTAAAAACTTTACAAACGGGCAGAAGTCTACTGTTTTACGCCGCGAGAGAGCGGTTTGCAGTCACAATTTTTCATTGAAAGGGTTCGGTGCCCGAGTGCGGCGCTATATCATGATTCTTTCGTCTGGTATTATGACTTAGCTTTTTTCGGCAATCACCGCTACGGATTATCAAACACATGGTTATAAAGGCGCAAAGTCCGGCTGGATTCGCGGAAGAATACATTATCGAAAGTATATGGAATAACCGCTTTCCTCCTGGCTCTATTTTGCCCGCGGAAAGAGAGCTTTCCGAACTGATTGGCGTGACCCGTACGACCCTGCGTGAAGTCCTTCAGCGCCTGGCCCGCGATGGCTGGCTGACGATACAGCACGGGAAACCCACAAAGATTAACAATTTTTGGGAAACCTCCGGGCTCAATATTCTGGAAACGCTGGCGCGACTCGATCACGATAGCGTGCCGCAACTGATCGATAACCTGCTGGCCGTGCGCACCAACATCGCTGCTATTTTTATTCGGACGGCGTTACGCCATAACCCGGAAAAAGTGCGTGAGGTATTAACTCAGGCAAGTGCGGTAGACGATAGCGCAGAAGCTTTTGCGCAGCTTGACTACAACGTGTTCCGTGGTTTGGCCTTTGCCTCTGGCAATCCGATTTATGGTCTGATCCTGAACGGCCTGAAAGGGCTGTATATTCGCGTAGGGCGTTATTATTTTTCCAATCCGGAAGCCCGCAAGCTGGCGGTGGATTTTTACGGTCGGTTGGAAGCGTTGCGTAGCGAAGAGCGCTACGATCAGGTGATGGATGTCGTCAGACATTACGGTAAAGAAAGCGGAGCGATCTGGCACAGTATGCAGAGTGCTATCCCGCGGGATATCGCAGAAGTACGCCGCTAAGGCTCATACCGCAGTTTCATTGTGAAAAGGGGATTCAGGTTGTTGCCTGAATCCCCTTTGTCTTTGGTCGTGTCGCTGACCTGCGAACCGAGTTCCGTTATGTGGATGTAGTCCCGTTACGCGGCGGGCAGCGTTCAATCAATTCGATGCTGCCATCCGTGTTAGCCTGCTCCAGATAGACGTCAAATCCCCACAGGCGGTGGACGTGCTTCAACACTTCCTGGCTACTTTTATCCAGCGGTGCGCGATTATGCGGAACATAGCGCAGCGTCAGCGCCCGATTACCGCGCAAATCCACGTTCCAGACCTGAATGTTCGGTTCCAGATGGCTCAGGTTGTACTGGGCGGAGAGCTCTTGTCGGATCAAACGATAGCCTTCTTCGTCGTGAATCGCGGCAATTTCCAGATAATTATTGCGATCGTCGTCCAGAACCGTAAACAGCCGGAAATCACGCATCAATTTCGGCGACAGGAACTGGCTGATGAAACTCTCGTCCTTGAAGTTCTGCATCGCAAAATGCAGCGTATCGAGCCAGTCTTTACCCGCGATATCGGGGAACCAGTAGCGGTCTTCGTCGGTCGGTGACTGACAAATACGTTTGATGTCCTGAAACATCGCGAAGCCCAGCGCATACGGGTTAATCCCGTTGTAGTAAGGGCTATTGTACGGCGGCTGATAGATCACATTGGTATGGCTATGCAGGAACTCCAGCATGAAGCGCTCGGTGACCCGACCTTCATCATAGAGATGGTTCAGAATGGTGTAGTGCCAGAACGTGGCCCAGCCTTCATTCATCACCTGAGTCTGCTTCTGCGGATAGAAATACTGGCTGACTTTCCGCACGATACGCAGAACTTCACGCTGCCAGGGCTCCAGCAGCGGCGCATTTTTCTCCATAAAATAGAGCAGGTTTTCCTGTGGCTCTTGAGGAAAACGTCTGGCTTGTTCTGGTGCGGCACCCTGTTCGCGACGCGGTAATGTTTTCCAGAGATCGTTAACCTGACTTTGCAGGTAGGCCTCACGGCTTTTCTGGCGGGACTTTTCCTCTTCGAGCGAAATCTTCTGCGGACGCTTATAGCGGTCAACGCCGTAATTCATCAGCGCATGGCAGGAATCTAACAGGCGTTCCACCTCGTCCACGCCATAACGCTCTTCGCATTGCGCGATATACTGCCGGGCAAACAGCAGGTAATCGACGATGGAGCTGGCATCGGTCCAACTGCGGAACAGGTAGTTACCTTTGAAGAATGAGTTGTGCCCGTAGCAGGCATGCGCCATCACCAGCGCCTGCATTGGCAGCGTGTTTTCTTCCATCAAATACGCGATACAGGGATCGGAGTTAATGACGATTTCGTATGCCAGCCCCTGCTGCCCGTGTTTGTAACGCTGTTCGGTTTCGATAAATTTCTTCCCGAACGACCAGTGGGCATAGTTGATCGGCATGCCTATGCTGGAATAGGCGTCCATCATTTGTTCTGAAGTGATGACTTCAATCTGATGAGGATAGGTCGCCAGACGGTACAGCTTCGCCACCCGATCAATCTCATCAAGGTAAACCTGCAATAACTCAAACGTCCAGTCCGGTCCATCACTCAGGCGAAGTGTTTTTTTTACCTGATTATCCGTCGATATAGCCATCAGCGCGCCCCCTAACATAACAAGTCTGTACGTGAGATCTCGTTTACTGCCTTCCCGCTGGCTCCTGTCAAAAAATCATCGTTGTTCATTTAGTTATAGCTGAGCTTTGGCAACGCGGCAATTGACGAATTGAGCGTGTTTGATGGAAAAAGGTCGCTGAGAAGAGAAAAAAGAAATCGGTATTACGCTGTTTATTGATAGGGAAATGCTGATAGGGAAATGCGCTCTCCCAGAGAGAGCGCGAAATGCCACCTGAACTAGCGGTGTTGATACCGTTTTAACAGCGCCTGAATATCGTTGAGACGGGAAACGGCAATCGTAGACAGCTTCTCTTTAGATACGTTGCGATCGAGCGAGATGCAATCCTTCCACAGAGAGCGTCCGGCAATCACGCCAGAGGCGCCATTTTTCAACGCGCTCTCTACCTGAGGGAGAAAGGTGGCGTGATCGACGCCGGCAGACAGGACGGCCCAGGGAATGTCGCCGCAGAGTGCAGTCACGCGTGCACAGGCCTCATCCGATCCAGGATAAGGAATCTTCAAGACTTTTGCGCCTTGCTCGATACAAGCCTGGCAGCCTGCCGGAATGAGTTCGGGCAAGAGGCGGGTATAGGCGTCGCGAGATTCATTTTCCAGAGGGTAGGTCAGAAACTCAACGACAAGCAGTAAATCTTCCTGTGCAAAGTCCTGAATCACGGTACGGAGTGTGGCAAGGTTACGGGTATTGGCGTCAGGTCTATCTGGGCGAAGGTAGATCATGATTTTTCCGCCGGTGGCACCCCATTCACGCACTTTACGTGCCGTTACGCCTTCAACCATTGTGGAGATGCGGTAGCCTTCTGGCGTTGTTTCCCACCCTGACGCGTCAAGCCCGATGAGCAGGCCGGTATCGCGGGGCAAAATCTTTTCGTCTATAAGACCCGGTATGGCGCAGATCGGATCAACCAGTACACAGCCTGCCTCAGCCGCCAGATAGCGAGTGATGTCATATTTTGTTTTTCCTAATGTTTCATTGGTAATCGCGGCCTGTGCTTCTGATGTCGGTGCTAATAATGTTCGCATACCGCCACGTTGATCGCAGGCAATAACCATCATAGCGCCTGTTGAGTTACAAATTAATTGATACCCTCGGTGTTCAGCTGTTGTCATGGTGTTCATAATCATTACCCTCATAAAAAGCAATATAAATAAGCGATTAATCTAGGTGTGTTTTGATCCATTGAATTAATTCCTGATGATTAATTTCCTTATCCTGATCAACCGTGTAACATTTCCCCATACCCATCGGCTGCGCCTGATGCGCGAGTGAAATTAATTCCGGCAGATACTCGTTGCCGGGATGGCCTTTTATTCTTTCATTAGCTCTGGCTTGATATCGCGCCGCTACCCGATCGGATGAGATGGCATTCCATATTTCAATCGTATGGTTGATGCCACACGAGGCCAGGTAGTCCTGTAATACGGATCTTTCGCGAAAACCGAACCAAGCATCAAGAATCAGAATGCTATTTTCAGGAGCTTGTCTAACGATATTAAACATGGCCTGATAGGCGGCGACTCCCAGTTTTCTGTTTAACGTTCTATCAATGGCATCGCAGAACTGCATCATGAACGGCTCTTTTATTTCATCAAGGCTTAACCGAGGGAAACTCAATTCATCCGCAATAATACGTGCTACCGTGCTTTTCCCTGATGCGGGAATACCATTTACTAAAATAAGCTTTTTCATAATACTCCGACAATATCATCTGCCGTAGTGGCATTTCGAATACGAGAGAGCATGTCGTCCTTTTCTAATAGATTGACGATTGAGGCGATACCTTCCGTAATATGCGCATCACTGTTAATGCCGCCGAACATAATTAAAATATCCACCGGTTCACTGCCCTGAATAGAGAGCGGCGTCTGTAACGTCAGTAAACTAAAACAATTCTCCCGAACGCCACATTCAGGGCGTGCATGGGGAATAGCGATGCCTTCATCAAATACATAATAAGGGCCGAATTCCTTCGTGTTTTCTATCACCGCGATAGGATAGTGCTTTGTGATACATTCTGCGCGAATTAACGGTTGCGCGGCGCAATAAATAGCGTCTTCCCATGTCTCACATATTACGCCGAGTTGAATGCAATCATGCTGCAAAAGGAAATTTTTTATGCTCATAAATCCTCATATATTTTTCCGAATGGTATTTCTGAGTTCATCTATCTGAATAAAAATACGATCAACGCGCTCCCGATAGTCAGGATGAGAAGAAAATAGTTGAATGGCCTGATTGTATTTAATCATTAGCATTTTTTGCGTTTCACTATGACCCGGATCTTGTGCTAACCGAGATTCAAGCTCTGCTAATTCTTCCTCAATTTCCCTGACGCGATTGTCATCCGTATTATCGCGATGGTCGGAAGAGGGACCAGGGGATAAAAAGCGTTTGAGTAGAGAAAACATAGTGACTCCTTAAGCTATTTGCATAATGACGACAGGCCAATACGCTATTGCGAGAGTTTTCGGTTCGCAATAAAAGCAATGAAGGCAACGAACGCGACAAAGGCGGCGACAAATAACCAATCTTGCTGGAAGGCATGTCCTAATATCAGGCCGGTGCCGATGACATCGGAATCACTGAAGGTGACGCCAGTAAATCCGAAGACTTCCAGTAATGGCACCAGAATAGCGGGCAAGAGCGTAATAAAAAGACCATGAACCACGCCGCCGATGACTGCGCCACGCCGTCCTCCCATGGCGTTACCGAAAATACCGGCTGTGCCGCCCGCAAAGAAGTTGGTCAGTAAACCTGGCAAAATCATCGCCAATCCAAACATTGGGAAGATCAGCATTCCCAGAATGGAACCGACGGTGGTGGCGAGGAAGCCCACAATCACGGCGTTGGGCGCATAGGGGAAGAGCACCGGGCAATCCAACGCGGGTTTGGCGTTAGGAACCAGCCGCATGGCGATACCTCGAAATGCGGGAACCAGCTCATTAAGCAGCAGACGGACACCGCTGTAGAGAACGAAAACGCCTGCGACAAACTGCATGGACTGCATGAAGGAATACATCAGATAATTGACGCCGTTGGCGTACTGCGCGATGTAGGTCGGTCCCGCTGCCACGGCAGGGATGAGGTACATCGGCACCATGACGACGGCCATCGACAGGTAGGTATCCTGCAGGAATTTGAAATTATCAGGCAGCGTTAAATCTTCCGTGGATTTGGAGTTTTTACCGACTAACCGCGCGACGGCGGCCTGAACCAGATACCCGATGGTACAAAAATGCCCCAGTGCAACATCATCGGAATTCGTGATTTTACGGACAATCGGCTGCGCCAGCGCGGGCATCAGCACGGCCATAATGCCGCCAAATATGCCTCCGGTTAAGATCAGTGTCGCGCCGGTCAAGCCTGATTTATAGCCGATCACGGTGCCGATGGTTGCCATCCACAGCAGAGCCTGTCCCGTTAGGAAGATATATTTAAAGGGAGTAATGCGTGCAATAAGGATGTTAACGGCAAAGATCACCATGAGCGTCAACGCGACTTCTGACCCAAGTTCGCGGTTGGCCAACCCGGCGATGGCGGCGACATCGGTGATGTAGCCTTTCATGCCAAAGCCTTGGGTAAATATGTTGTTCAAATAAGTCAGGGTATCAACGATGATGTTAATCCCTGCCATCATGATGAGGAAACCCAGCAGCGTCTTGAAGGTTCCCTCTGCAATTTTTCCTACTGACTTCTTCTGTAAAATCAATCCGATCATGGCGATCAGTGCGATGAGTATGGATGCCTGGCCTAATAAATCTTTCACAATGAAATTGATAACGGTGTTCATTTTTCACCTCATGCTATTGATGAGCCTGGATATACGCTAAAATTTTTTCTTCTATTTCATCTTTGTCGGTCAATTTATTAAGAATGATGATTCTTTTTTTCTCATCTTCACTGGCATCACTATTCAGGATGTCAGCAAATATTTTCTGGGTTAGGATGACGTCATAATTGAAGGCAGAGGCCTCTGAAATCGTGGTGTGATTTATTTCTGCATCAATACCTAATTTTTTTAGTACGGATTTCGCACTCATTTCGATAGCGAAACTGGAACCTAATCCACAACCGCAAACGCAAAGTACTTTCAACATAATCATGGCCTCATATAAGGTGATGGGCTTTCGCGAGCTTATAAAAGTGACTGTCGACATCAACCAAACGTCGTTCGGAATCCTCCAGGTCGATAGGAATGGCTTTGTTGTTATTATTGATAATGATGATTTTATTGGTTAGTCCGGTATTAATGCACCGAACCACTTCTTCTGCTAACAGGGTGCCCTGAATAATTTCTTCCCCGGTGGGCGCGCCATTTCGTAAACCATATCCCAAAATGGTTTTTCGGATACGGATGCCAATCTTATGCTCTAGTTTCTTGATAATGGTGTCGATAGCGCCCTGAAAGCCAGGAGTATACTCATGGGTATAACCTTCAGAGCATAAAATGATTACGCTGTTTTGTTCCGCGATTTTCTCCCGAATACATTGTGATAATTGTTCAATATCCCACGGTGATTCTGGAATGAGTGCGATATCTGCGTTGCTCTTTAATGCCGCCTGCAAGGTTAATTCGCCACAATACCCGCCGAGTAATTCAATCATGAATACCCGACCTTGTAGTCCACGGCCTGTATTTCGCAATTTCTCTACTTCACTCATTACCTGCTCACAGGCGGTAGAAAAACCGATCGTATAGCTGTTCCCTGAGATATCATTATCAATCGTCATTCCTACGCCATAGCAATGAATACCATAGTGGCTGAGTTTTTTTAGAAATTGGAATGAGCCATCTCCTCCAGCCATAATGAGCGCGTCGAGTTTTTGTTTTTGAATGTTTTTGACGATGTGCTCATAGTCTGTTTTTCGACACTTTCCGGTTTTTCTCCCTGAAGTAATCAGGGGCATTGCTGAGAGGGAATAATCCACTAAATCGCGGCGAGTGAGCACTTTGCAACAGTTATCGATAAGGCCATTAATTCCACCATCGAAAATGATGATGTCAGAGGCAGTCATTCTATTCACCTGAAAGATGAAGTTATTTATTCCGCTAACGTCGCCGCCGCTAATGACTAATCCAATTTTCATCGTCGCCCTCTGGAAATATGAATAACCACCGTGTGAACACAATGTTATTAAACTGATAAGGCGTTTTTTTGATGAATGTCGCAAATTTGTATTTAACTACGGGCTTGAGTGTCTTGACAGTGATGTTGTTGATTCAATTGCTGTGATGATTATCACGATTTAAAAATAAGCAATCTAACTAACTTATTAATTAACTTGGACTTTAACATTTTCCCCTTTTTTACTTTTATTCTGTTTTTCAGCTAAAAAACGAATACGTATTTTGTGAATGATTTCACAGTTATTTCGTTACGATCCCAATGGAGAAGCAACGGATCGAAGAGATAACAATAGATAAATGTTATCGCCGAGGCGGGTGACAATTCCTTCCCAAATGCTAGAGTAGTCTTCAGTTTTACCTGTTACCTAGTGTTTTGTTCCATTAAATAAATAGTTTTCTAGCAGATTAAACGGTCTTTAACGGAGAGAAAGGGAGAGCGGTAGCATGCGGGTTGTGATTCTGGGAAGTGGCGTCGTTGGCGTAAGTACCGCCTGGTATCTTGCGCAGGCAGGGCATGATGTTACCGTGATCGACAGACAGCCGGAGCCCGCGTTGGAAACCAGCGCCGGGAATGCCGGACAAATTTCTCCTGGCTACGCCGCGCCTTGGGCTGCGCCGGGCATACCGCTGAAAGCGATAAAGTGGATGTTTCAGCGCCATGCGCCGCTGGCCATCCGGCCGGACTTTACGGCTGCACAGCTGTGCTGGATGTGGCAAATGTTGATCAACTGCGATGCACGCCACTATAAAACCAATAAAGCGCGGATGGTGCGTCTGGCGGAATACAGCCGCGACTGTTTGCAAGCGCTGCGGCAGGATACCGGCATCCAGTACGAAGGTCGGCAAGGTGGAACGCTGCAACTGTTCCGCACTGAGCAGCAGTATGAAAATGCGATACGTGATATCGCCGTGCTGGAAGAGGCTGGCGTACCGTATCAACTGTTGACGCGTCATGAGCTGGCCTCGGTTGAGCCTGCGTTGGCGAACGTAGCGGGAAAACTGACCGGCGGGCTGCGTTTACCGCATGATGAGACGGGCGACTGCCAACTGTTCACTCGTCAACTGGCGGCGATGGCTACCGATGCTGGTGTCACCTTTAAACTGGGGCGTAACGTTCGTCAGTTGCGGGTTGAAGGGCAGAGCGTCACGGGCGTGCAGTGCGACGACGAAATCATCGTGGCAGATGCCTATGTGATGGCCTGCGGTTCCTATTCCACCGGATTACTGCGTCAGTGGTTTGATATTCCGGTTTATCCGCTGAAGGGCTATTCGCTGACGATCCCGCTAGCAGATGACGCCTCGGCACCGGTTTCTACCGTGCTGGATGAAACCTATAAAATAGCGATTACCCGCTTTGATCGTCGTATCCGCGTTGGTGGAATGGCTGAAGTCGTGGGCTTCAACACCGAGCTGAATCCCAAGCGCCGTGAAACGCTGGAAATGGTGGTGCGCGATCTCTATCCTCATTGCGGCCCGATTGAGCAAGCAACCTTCTGGACGGGATTACGTCCGATGACGCCAGATGGCACGCCGCTGGTGGGTCGCTCACCGCTGAAAAATCTGTACCTGAATACGGGGCACGGCACGTTGGGCTGGACAATGGCCTGTGGATCGGGGAAATTGCTGGCGGATATGCTGTCGAACAAATCACCGGAGATTGAAGCCGATGATTTGTCCGTGGAAAGGTATGCTCGTTAGGTTTTAACTACTTAGGTTTAGAACTACTTAGGTTTAGAACTACTTAGTTTTGAACTACGTGCGGGGCAGTGATGTAATGCTGCTCTTGTGGTGCCGCGTAAGCAGGCGGGCGCGTATCGCTAGCAGGGCGGCACAGAGCATGACCAGCGCTAGTGAGATTTTTGACGGCAGAGGAATGGCCATAGCAATCAGGCCCAGCGCCGCGCCGCCCGCCATCTGCACAAATCCTACCATCGCCGACGCAATCCCCGCCTCATTGGAATAAGGCTCCAGCGCATAGCTGGTGGACGGCCCGATCAAAAATGCCAGACCAGCACAGGCCAGCGCGACAGGCAGCATGTAGGTTGGCCAGGTGTTTTGCATCGCTTCCGGTAAGAGAACGACACCGCTAAGCAGCGAAAGAAAACCCGTACCCATCAGCAGGCTACCGATAGCCAGACAGCGTGGCCGGCCGACTTTGCGAATAATGCGATTCGCAAAGAAGCTGACCAGCATGATCCAAAAACCGTTTACGCCAAAGGCAATCGAAAACTCAAGCGGCGTGAGCTGGGCCTCATTCATCAACACTACAGGAGAGAAGGTGACATAGGTTAACGCCATCCCCATCGCGCCCGCGTTGACTGAGGCGAACCCAAGAAAGTGGCGATCGGATAACAGACGTGCGTATTGGCGCAGCGGCAAGCCGTGTACGGGCAACGTTGAATCTGGTCGCGTTTCGGGAAGGAAGCGGATGACGAGTGCCAGTACCAGAATGCTGTAACCCGAGAGGAACCAGAAAGGGGCCCGCCAACCGAAGGCCTCGGCCAAAAGCCCACCGAATAGCGGCGCCAGCGCTGGCACAATGTTCAGCGTGCCGTTAAGAAAGCCATAGGTTCTGGCGGCATCGTCACCGTTCAGTTTGTCACGCACGCTGCTGAAAATGGCGACGGCGGTACAGCAGACGGCTAATCCCTGAAAAAGGCGTGAGAGGATGAACAGCGTGGCGCTGGTCGCCAGCGCAGCCATGACCGCGCCGATGAGATAGATAATCACACCAGCCAGCGCCATTGGGCGTCGACCGTACTTATCGACCAGCGGCCCCGCCAGAAGTTGGCCTAATCCCATGATCAGAATAAACAGTGCGACGGTGGACTGAATCAGCGATTCTGGGCTGTTCAGCGCCACGGCGATGGCGGGAATAAGCGGTAAATAGATGTCGATGCCCAGAGGGCCGAGTAGAACCAGAGTCAGTAAAATCAGAACAAATCGTTGCATAACAAAAACAGAAATCTATGTTTTATGGGTTCGACAGGGTAATGCGCACACTGGCGGAAAGAAAGCGTTATCTTTGTGACAATGTCACGATGAGGTAGTGATTTCAACTCTGGAAAGAGAAAATCAGCCAGCTAACGATTAATCATTAACCGATAGCTGGCCGACTGAGAGGGAGTTAATGTCCTACCGTTTGTTTACGGAAAAGCTCACGGAAGACAGGGTAAATATCATCCTGATCGCGGATATGCTGCATAGCGAAATTATCGAACCTATCGCGCAGTGCTTCATATTCGCGCCAGAGCGTCTGGTGCGAACGCCGGGTGATTTCAATGTAGCTATAGTAACGGACCATCGGCAGAAGCTGATTCGCCAGAATCTGGTGACACAGCGGGGAGTCATCAGCCCAGTTATCACCATCCGAGGCTTGTGCCGCGTAGATATTCCACTGCGACGGATCGTAACGCTCGCGAACCACTTCCTCCATCAGCTTTAATGCACTGGAGACAATGGTGCCGCCGGTTTCCTGAGAGTAGAAGAACTCCTGTTCATCAACCTCTTTCGCCTGCGTATGGTGGCGAATGTAGACGACGTCGACGTTTTTATAATTTCGGCTGAGGAACAGATACAGCAGAATATAAAAGCGCTTCGCCATGTCTTTTGTCGCCTGATCCATCGAACCAGACACGTCCATCAAACAGAACATCACCGCTTGGCTCGACGGCTCAGCCCGACGCTCGTAGTTCCTGTAGCGCAGGTCAAACGTATCGATAAACGGCACGCGGGCGATTTTCTGGCGCAGTTCGGTAATTTCCTGCCGCAGCCGTTCCTCTTCCAGCAATTGTGCAGGTTCGGTATGCGCCAGCTGTTCCAGCGTCTCTTCCAGTTCATGCAGCGTGCGTCGTTTCCCCGCTGTCATCGCCATACGGCGTGCCAGCGAGTTTTGCAGCGAACGTACCACGCTGATATTGGCAGGAACGCCGTTAGCGGTGTACCCAGCGCGGTGCGTTTTGTACTCGTTCATTTGCCGATGCTGGGTTTTCTTCAGATTCGGCAGCGCCAGATCTTCAAACAGCAGGTCCAGATATTCGTCTTTGGAGATCTGAAAGACAAATTCATCCTCGCCTTCGCCATCTTTACTGGCATCCCCCTGACCGGAACCACCGCCGCCACCTCCTTGTGGCCGCTCGATTTTGTCATTCTGTACAAAGTGATCGTTGCCCGGGTGGACGCGGTGGCGGCGTCCTCCACGGCCCTGATGGAACATCGGTTCGTTGATGTCTGCAT
Organism: Pectobacterium aquaticum; assembly: GCF_003382565.3. Lineage (NCBI taxonomy): Bacteria > Pseudomonadati > Pseudomonadota > Gammaproteobacteria > Enterobacterales > Pectobacteriaceae > Pectobacterium > Pectobacterium aquaticum. The sequence goes on along the minus strand of NZ_CP086253.1, from coordinate 2,412,489 downwards.
TGGGGATCGACACCGACTCCCCGCTTTCGATGTCGGTCACCGAACGCTTATTAATGGCCTCGGAAATCGACTGTTTTATTTGCGACTTATAGCGGCGCAGAAAGCGTTGGCGGTTCACCGTGCTTTTGTTTTTGCCGTTCAGTCGTCGGTCAATAAAATAGGCCATGTTTCCCCCAAACGCTGTTGCCAGCATCGTGCGTCATTATGATGACTTCCTCACTCGCAGATACCATTCGCACAGCAAACGCACCTGTTTCCGAGTGTAGCCTTTCTCCATCATGCGATCGACGAAGTCATCATGTTTCTTCTGTTCATCCGTTGAGGTTTTGGTATTAAACGAAATCACAGGCAGCAGCTCTTCCGTATTGGAGAACATCTTCTTCTCAATGACCGTGCGCAGCTTCTCGTAGCTGGTCCAGTTTGGATTTCGGCCGCTATTGCTGGCTCGGGCGCGCAGGACAAAGTTGACGATCTCGTTACGGAAGTCTTTAGGGTTGCTGATGCCCGCAGGCTTCTCGATCTTTTCCAGCTCGGCGTTTAACGATTCGCGGTCAAACAGCTGACCAGTATCTGGATCACGGTACTCCTGATCCTGAATCCAGAAATCCGCATAGGTAACATAACGGTCAAAAATGTTCTGGCCGTATTCGGAATAGGATTCGAGATAGGCGGTCTGGATCTCTTTACCGATAAATTCGGCATACTTCGGCGTCAGATACCCTTTCAGGTGCTCCAGATACTTCTCTGCCAACTCCTGCGGGAATTGCTCACGCTCGATCTGCTGTTCCAGTACGTAGAACAGGTGTACTGGGTTGGCCGCGACTTCGCTGTGATCGAAGTTAAAGACGCGCGACAGAATCTTGAACGCAAAGCGGGTCGACAGGCCGTTCATTCCCTCATCTACGCCTGCGTAGTCGCGATACTCCTGATAGGACTTCGCCTTCGGATCGGTATCTTTCAGGCTTTCCCCGTCGTACACCCGCATCTTGGAGTAGATGCTGGAGTTTTCCGGATCTTTCAGGCGTGACAGAATGGAGAAGCGGGCCAGCGTTTCCAGCGTGCCGGGCGCGCAAGGGGCATGTGTCAGCTCGCTGTGATCCAGCAATTTGTCGTAGATTTTGACTTCTTCGGATACGCGCAGGCAATACGGCACCTTCACGATATACACGCGGTCAAGAAACGCTTCATTGTTCTTGTTGTTACGGAATTGCACCCACTCAGATTCATTGGAGTGCGCCAGAATAATACCGTTGAACGGCAGGGCGGCAATGCCTTCCGTCCCGTTATAGTTGCCTTCCTGTGTTGCGGTCAGCAGTGGATGGAGCACCTTGATCGGCGCTTTGAACATCTCGACGAACTCCATAATGCCCTGGTTCGCGCGGCACAGTGCGCCGGAATAACCGTAGGCATCGGGATCGTTCTGGGCAAAATGCTCCAGCTTGCGGATGTCGACTTTACCGACCAGCGCTGAAATGTCCTGATTGTTTTCATCGCCAGGCTCGGTCTTCGCGATCCCAATTTGCGCCAGAATTGATGGCCACACTTTGACTACTCTGAACTTGGTGATGTCACCGCCAAAGTCCTGAAGGCGCTTGGCTGCCCACGGTGACATGATGGTGCCGAGGTAGCGCCGTGGAATGGCATACTCTTTCTCGAGTATCGCGGCATCTTCCTGCGGGTTGAACAGGCAGAGCGGATGGTCATTCACCGGGCTGCGTTCGCCGTTGGCACTGAGGATGTAAATCGGTACGCGCTGCATTAGCGCTTTCAGGCGTTCGGCCAGAGAGGATTTCCCGCCGCCGACCGGCCCCAACAGATACAGAATTTGTTTCTTCTCTTCCAGTCCCTGCGCAGCATGTTTCAGGTAAGAGACAATCTGTTCGATAGCCTCTTCCATACCGTAAAATTCTTCAAAAGCAGGGTAGCGAGCAATCACCCGGTTTGAGAATAGGCGCGACATTCGTGATTCTTGGGCGGTATCCACCATTACAGGCTCACCGATAGCCGTTAACAATCGTTCAGCTGCGTTCGCATAAGCGTTGCGATCCTGCTGACAGATAGTAAGGAATTCCTGCAGAGTGAACTCTTCGTCCTTGGCAGCGTCGTAGCGCTGGCGGTAGTGATCAAATATATTCATAGCGATGCCCGTCCTTCGTCGATTAGCACAGATTAAGAGAGCGTGTGGAATATATGCCTATTAATGTATTGCCCTCCGAAAGAAGAAATCTCCTGAGTCCAGCAACCCTTATGCCAACTTGTCGCGTCAGGGCGTCGTGATTTTATTCATTCCTGCTGGTCAGGAAGACGTCACCTTCTGTATTAAAGCGTAGTTTGCATCCGTAAAATTTCCTCTAGTCCACAGACGTATTTTTAAGATATTTCAAGGACTCACTTTCAGGAAAATCCGTGTAACATTATAGGGAATAGGCGCTCAGCCTTAAGAACTCGGCCTATTACCGACGTTAGCGCACGTAAAACCTATCGAATAGTTAGGGTATTCGTTAATGTTATTTTTATATAACCTGGGCACGAACGTGTTTAATTGGCCTATCATGTTTCATGATATTTATCTGTAATAGGAAATAGAAAACTGTGAAAAAACCTCAACTATGTATGCTGGCCGCACTGGTTTCTGGTGCTGTGCTCCTGCCTTCAGCCTATGCCGCAGATGTCTCGCTGGGCCTTGGCGCTGCGGGTTCAACGTCTGTGTACCGTGGTGTTGATAATGATGTTTATCCGCTTCCTGTACTGAATTATGAAAGTGAAAGTTTTTATTTCCGCGGGCTGGGTGGTGGATACTACCTGTGGAATGACGGCGCAAATCGTTTCTCTTTAACGGCGTACTACCTGCCTTTAGGGTTTAAACCGGGAGATAGTGACGATCTGCGTATGAAGCAGTTGGACAAACGCCGCGGTACGCTGATGGCGGGTGCAGCTTATCGTCATACCGCCGACTGGGGTGAAATTCGTACCGTGTTGGCAGGGGATACGCTGGATTACAGCAACGGTTTCATATGGGATACCGCCTACCTTTACCGCTTCTCAATGGGTGATCTGAGTATCACCCCTGGTATCGGTGCCTCTTGGTTCAGTGAAAACATGAACCAGTATTACTACGGTGTTAGCGCACAGGAGTCCGCTCGTTCTGGCTTTAACCAGTATAGCCCTGGTGATGGCTGGGCCCCGTATCTTGAACTGAGCGCGGGTTATCAAATTAACCAAAGCTGGAGCGCCTGGGCCGTGGGTCGTTACACGCGTTTGTCTGACGAAATGAAAGACAGCCCCATCGTTGATAGTAACCACAGCATCTTAATGAGCGCGGGCGTCAGCTATCGCTTCTGATGCTTTTCATGAGCGCTTTTAATGCTCTTCGTAAGCATAGTGCATCTGCCGTACAATAATGGGGTGATATCACCCCATTTGCACATTTATGGTGCGCCGAATGCCATGTTAGGTTGAGGGTAAACTGGTTACGTTGACGACAAACAGGGAGGAACGCGTGGCAAAAGCGATTCGTTTTCCAGATGACACACGCGTACTGGCGATCGGTCAGGGAACGTGGTACATGGGCGAAGATGCCCGAATGAAAGCGCAGGAAGTGACGGCGCTGCAAACGGGTATCGATCTTGGGTTAACGCTGATTGATACGGCCGAAATGTATGCGGAAGGCAGGGCGGAGGACGTCGTCGGTGAAGCGATACGTGGCCGCCGTGATAGCGTGTATCTGGTGTCGAAAGTCTATCCGCACAATGCGGGAGGCGAAAAGGCGATACAAGCGTGTGAACGCAGCCTGAAGCGACTGCAAACCGAGCACATTGACCTGTATTTGCTGCACTGGCGTGGTGGCATCCCGTTAGTGGATACGATCGCAGCGATGGAGCGATTACAGCAGGCGGGAAAAATCGGCCAGTGGGGCGTCTCCAATCTCGATCTTGAGGATATGCAGGAGCTGTGGTCGCTAAATGGCGGACAGCGCTGCATGACTAATCAGGTGCTTTACCATTTGGCCTCGCGCGGCATTGAGTTTGATTTGTTACCGTGGTGTCAGCAACAGCAGCTTCCGGTGATGGCGTATTGCCCGCTGGCGCAGGCAGGGCGCTTGCGTGAGGGATTATTCTCACATCCGGTGGTGAACCGCATTGCGCGTGAACATAACATCACGCCTGCTCAACTTTTACTGGCGTGGGTGATTCGCCAGCCGGGCGTGATCGCTATTCCAAAAGCCAGTTCTGTAAAGCATGTGCAGGAAAATGCGAAAGCGCTGGACGTGGTGTTGTCTGAGGACGATCTCGGGCAGTTGGATCAGACCTTTCCACCGCCGACGCGTAAACAGCATTTGGATGTGGTGTAGCGGAAGGAAAGGATTTGCAGAAGAGGTGTATAGCGGTTTCGCCATACACCCATATAGCTAATTACAGCGGTGGTTATTTCTTTATGCGGATAACCGTTGCCAAACGAGCCGGCGCCTTGGCGGAGGCGACAAACGGTTGATTAATTCGCGCGGTTTCCACACACACGAACGTTTTATATCCCTCATCTGGCATATCGCTAATCGTACGAGAGAGCTCAGCACCGGGGTTCCATGACACTACATCGCTATGGTGCGTATGGTGCACTTCGATAGCACGTTTCAGCACCGCGTCATGTACCACACTGGTGTCCTGCGGCTGGGTATAAATGCGGTCTGTACGGTCGGTAAAGACCAGATCGCCTTGCTGCGTTGTCAGCTTGCCCTGATCCACCTTATCAATGAAAGACTCACCCAGGCCAGCAATGCGGATATTGCTGATATCGCCGATATTGAAATAGGTATGCAGCGCGCTGGTAATGCTGTAATCACCATGCGCTTCCAGTTCAATGCCACATTCCTTACCCAGCTTGAAGCGGGCGATGAGCGTGAACGCATGCGGCCAGCTCTTGCGCGTTTCTTCATTGTCTTGCAGCGTGAACGTGAGCTGTACGCCGTGTTCATCTTCGCTGTGGGCGGTAAATTCCCACGGCAGCAGACGGGCAAAACCGTGATTAGGATCGGCGAAAGGGCCAAACCAAGGGAAACAGATCGGGACACCGCCGCGAATCGCAACGTGATGAGTAAAAGGCGTATTGTCGCTCAGCCAGAGCACCGGCTCTTCGTTTGTTGGCTGCCAACTGAGCAGATGCGCACCTTGTAATGCGACTGCCGCGCGAACTTCAGGGTGATCAACGACAATGATGGGTAATTGGTCCAACTGACGCTGGGTGAGGGTGGCGCTAATTTGTTTCGTGACGGGGAGTGAGAACATTGTGTTATGCATGATAGTGCCTTTTTTTGATTGTTTTTCGTGGTAAAAAGAAATCTGCAATAAACAATAAAAAAGGGCGACATCACGTCGCCCTTTTTTCACAGAATCATCGCTGACGCTTATTTAGAGATGTGAGCGATCAGATCCAGAACTTTGTTTGAATAACCAGTTTCGTTATCGTACCAGGAAACCAGTTTCACGAAGTTGTCGCTCAGAGCGATACCAGCTTTAGCATCGAATACGGAAGTCAGTTTTTCACCGTTGAAATCGGTAGAAACGACTTCGTCTTCGGTGTAACCCAGAACGCCTTTCAGCTCGCCTTCAGAAGCGGCTTTGATTGCCGCACAAATTTCTTTGTAAGAAGCAGGTTTTTCCAGACGTGCAGTCAGGTCAACAACAGAAACGTTCGGGGTAGGAACGCGGAACGCCATACCAGTCAGTTTGCCGTTCAGCTCAGGAATCACTTTACCTACTGCTTTAGCAGCACCGGTAGAAGATGGGATGATGTTCTGTGCTGCGCCGCGGCCGCCGCGCCAGTCTTTGTGAGACGGGCCATCAACCGTTTTCTGCGTTGCAGTGGTTGCGTGAACGGTGGTCATCAGTGCTTCAACGATACCGAAGTTGTCGTTGATGACTTTTGCCAGCGGAGCCAAGCAGTTGGTGGTGCAAGATGCGTTAGAAACGATTTCCTGACCAGCGTAAGTTTTGTGGTTTACGCCCATAACGAACATTGGGGTGTCATCTTTAGATGGACCAGTCAGAACGACTTTCTTCGCACCAGCAGCGATGTGTTTACGTGCAGTCTCGTCAGTCAGGAACAGGCCAGTTGCTTCAGCAACAACATCCACGTTGACTTCGTTCCACTTCAGATTTGCAGGATCGCGCTCTGCGGTAACACGAATGGTTTTGCCGTTAACAACCAGGTGGCCATCTTTAACTTCAACGGTGCCGTCGAAACGACCATGAGTTGAGTCGTACTTCAGCATATACGCCATGTAATCAGCATCTAACAGGTCGTTGATTGCAACGATCTCAATGTCAGAACGCTCTTGCGCAGCGCGAAAAACAATACGGCCGATACGGCCAAAACCGTTGATACCTACTTTGATAGTCATATATTCCACCAGCTATTGGTTTGTGAATAAAAGGTTGGTTGTAAAATTACAAAAACCTTGCTGAGCGTCAAGCGGAATCGTGTCAATAGTTGCTGTAAGTCAAACCTATGACCAAACTTTGTGCGAAAACCGCTCGACCCTGTAACTAAGTAACATCTAAGCCTGATATGAGGGTGAAATGCATCATATAAAGCCTGTGTGATCTCAATATGTGATTCGCATCACAATTAAATATTGATGCTAATAACATTCCTAATATTAGGCCAGAACGGTCTGTCAGGTTGTTAATTTTTTGTTATAATCAATGATTAATTGAATTGATAACACTCGCTGTGAGACTTCCTATGACTAACGACTCTGCTTCGCGTACCCCATCCGACAATACTGAATTGACAGAGATGCAGCGCTATGTCACCCAGCAACGTGGTACGGAACCTGCATTTTCAGGCAAATTGCTGCATAACAAGCGCACTGGCGCTTATCACTGCCTGTGCTGCCAGGCTCCGCTGTTTTATTCCGACAGTAAATACGACTCCGGCTGTGGCTGGCCAAGCTTCGATCAGCCTGTTTCCTCAGAGGCGATTCGCTATCTGGAAGATGATTCACACAATATGCGCCGTATTGAGATCCGCTGCGGGCAATGTGATGCGCATCTGGGGCACGTTTTCCCTGATGGCCCGAAAACCACGGGCGAACGCTACTGCGTGAATTCGGCTTCACTGAGTTTCATCGACGACGTTGATGGCGAACGCGTTGACGGGTAATCTGTCTGTGATAGGTGCGACGGCGATAAACTAGATGATAGCTTGCTTTAAACGATTCAGCTACTAAAAACGCTGTTAGCACAGAAACCCAGTAAGAATAAATCTGACCTTTCTCGGAGCAGAAACCGGATATGGAACTCAATGATCTGATCGACGCTATGACGCCAGAAATTTACCAACGGTTAGTCACGGCGGTGGAGCTGGGCAAATGGCCAGACGGTGTCGCGTTGACGGCTGAACAGAAAGAAAACTGCCTGCAAATGGTGATGATGTGGCAGGCTCGCCATAACGAACAGGCTGAGCACATGACGATTGGCACTGATGGCGAAATTGTGATGAAGAGTAAGCAAGAGCTGAAGCGCGAGTTTAACATCGCTGACGCCATTATTACGCTGAAACCCAACGCGTAAAACATAAGCAGGCAGCCGCAACGGCTGCCGCTGTTCCCGTTGTCAGTAGCCGTAGCGTTAGTGGGTGGCAGACAACGTAGTAAGAAACTGCGCCATATCCGTCAGTATCGCCCCACGTTGCGTCATTTCCAGTAATGCGGATTCACTGTCATCTGACGAAAGATTTACGCCACGACAGCCATCCACCAAGACTTCGGTGTGATAGCCCAGCGCAATGGCATCCAGCACGCTGAACTTGACGCAATAATCGGTCGCCAGCCCCAGAATAATCAAATGGGTGATGTGATTGGCGTGTAGCCACGCATCCAATTCGGTTTTCACCCGATGTCCGTTATCGAAAAAAGCGCTATAGCTATCGATCTCCGGCTGGGTTCCTTTTCGCACTACCCACTGAATGGCTGATTGATTCAGTGCTGGATGAAAATCAGCGCCGGTTGTTCCCTGCACACAGTGAACCGGCCACCAGATCTGCGGCCAACCGTTTAACTCACCGAGTTCTCCGATCGTGGTATTTGCATTAACCGCAAAACTGCCGTGATTAGCGGGGTGCCAATCCTGACTGGCAATCACTGGAACGCCAGCGGCGACGCAGGCTTCAATAGCGCGGTTAGCCACCTCAATGACGCGGTCGCCTTCGTGAACGTGCAATGCGCCACCGGGACAAAAATCATTTTGCAGATCAACTAATAGCAATGCTTTTTTCATTACGACTCCGTGATTGACTCAGTCTTTATCGCTCAATTCCCCGTGCAGGTTTTGCTGCATCAACTGGCGAATGTCATCGGTGCTTAGATCTTGCTGGCTCAGTAAGTAATGCAACTTGGTCAATGCGGCTTCGACCGTCATGTCAAAGCCACTGATAACGCCTGCATGCGCCAGCGCATTGCCTGTCGCATAGCCGCCCATGTTAACGCGCCCAGAAATACACTGCGTCAGGTTAACGACCACAATGCCGCGAGCAGAGGCTTCACGTAATTCATGCAGCAGCCCGGGGCTTTGCGGTGCGTTGCCAACGCCATAGGAGCGCAGGATAAGCGCTTTTACTGGCTGACGGAGGAAATTGCTGATGACATCGGCAGAAATGCCGGGGTAAATCGTAATCACCCCGATAGGCTGCGGCGTAATGTGATGCACTTTCAACGGCGGACAGTTGCTACATTCCACGGTGGGCGCCAGCCGACGAATATGGATACCGGCTTCCAGCAGCGGCGGATAGTTGGGGGAAGCGAAGGCATCAAAGCCGTCCGCGTGAGCTTTGGTGGTGCGGTTGCCGCGCAGCAGTTTGTTATTGAAGAAGAGGGCGACTTCATTAATCGGATGATTAGCCGCAACGTACAGTGCGTTCAGCAGGTTGGTCTGGCCGTCCGAGCGCAATTCCGCTAACGGAATTTGTGACCCTGTCACGATAACCGGTTTGGCAAGATTTTCCAGCATAAACGAGAGCGCAGAGGCGGTGAACGCCATCGTGTCAGTACCATGCAGAATCACGAAACCGTCGTAATCATCATAGTGGTTTTGAATATCGTCCGCGATGGATTGCCAATCCGCTGGCGTCATATCAGACGAATCGATCAGCGGGTCATATTCATGAATCGTGAACGACGGCATCTCTTCACGGTGGAATTCCGGCATGTTTGCCAACTGCTGCTGTAAATGACCGGATACCGGAACATAGCCATTGGCTGATCGCTGCATACCGATGGTGCCGCCCGTGTAGGCGACGTAAATGGATTTCTTTCGCATGGTGGTGTGAGTCAGGATTAAAAATCAAGTATAGAGGGAAAAATAGCCCGGTAATATCATCATAAGTAATGACTATTACCGGGCCAGGCCCGTCATACTTCAAGTTGTTTGTGCGTTGGTTTCCTTCACACAACTCGAATTATTTAGGGTACATATCGCGACCAATGTAAACGCTACCGGACTTCTCCGCAGGTGAGGCAAAATGCGTATCGGTTCTGCGGGTCGTTCAGGTTATTCATGATGGACGGCTGTGACCGGACCACTTCCGCCAACTGCGCGACCGGTGCTGGCAGCATAGACTGGACGGCAACGGGCAGCAGGGCATAAACGGAAGCGTTCACCTGATTCAGCATCGTGTCGAGCAGACCTGGCTGTTCGGCATACCAGTTCAACTGATATTGCCCCAGTTTTGCCAACTCAGCCGCTTTCTTCACGGCATCATCAAAATCGCCGATCTGATCGACCAAACCATTTTCTTTCGCGTCGCTACCGATCCAGACGTGACCTTGCGCGATCTGATCGATTTGCTCAGGCGTTTTCTTACGCGCCTGCGCTACGATATCAATGAAGTTCTTATAACCGCGTTCGATACTTAACTGCATCATCTGCGAGAATTCAGGCGGCAGCGATTTCGTGATTGACAGATCGGCCAGCGGAGAAGTGGCAACGCCATCCGTGTGGACGCCAAGGCTTTCCAGCGACTCTTCGAACGTGGTAATCACGCCAAAAATACCGATAGAACCGGTCAGCGTACTGGCGCTGGAGATGATTGCGTTCGCTGGCGTAGCGATCCAGTAGCCGCCCGATGCTGCCATACCGCCCATGGAGACCACGATTGGTTTACCTGCCAAACGGAGCGCCATCAGCTCTGAGCGGATCAGCTCCGACGCGGTGACGCTACCGCCCGGGCTATTGACGCGCAGTACCAGTGCTTTGACTTTGGGATCGAGGCGCGCGGCGCGGATTTGTGCCGCCGTGGTATCACCGCCGACCATTCCTGGCGTTTCCGGGCCATCAATGATGGCGCCATTGGCAAATACAACCGCAATCTGGTTGTTATTTTGCACCGGCGGTTTGATGGTGTAGTCGTAAATGCTGATGAAATTAAAGTTGTTCTTCTGGCTATTCCAGCCGAATGCTTTAACCAGCGATTGCTCGGTCACGGAACGTGATGCCACTTCATCGACCAGCTTGTTATCCAGCGCATAGCGTGCGGTGTCGCCCTGAACGGCCTGCAAGCCTGCAAGGATGTTGGTTGCACCTGGGAAGAGCTGCTGAGGCGTAATCTGGCGGTTAGCGGAAACGGTATTTAAATACTGCTGCCACAGAGCATTGATCCAACGGCCATCGGCATCACGCGCAGCAGGTGACATATCGTCACGCAGATACGGCTCAACGGCTGATTTATAGGTTCCCACGCGGAAGATATTGGTGGTCACTTTCAGCTTGTCCAACATGGACTTGAAATAGAGATTGTTGGTCGCGAAACCGTGCAGATCAACACTGCCTTGTGGCGTCAATGACACCGTATTGGCAAAACTGGCCAAATAGTATTGAGACTGGTTGTAGCTGTCGCCGACCGCATAAATAGGCTTGCCGCTATCGCGGAATTCGCGCAGCGCTTTACCGATGTATTGCAGAGACGGTTGGTCGGCACCGGTAAAGTCGCTGAGATCCAGCACCATTCCCGTGATGTTGTCGTCACTCTTTGCCTGACGAATACTGTCGACGATATCGAACAGTGAGTTCTCCTGGCGACGATTGTTCGATGCGCCGAAGAATTCGCGTCCTAATTGACGCAGTTTGTTGTTAACGGTGGGTTGATCAACGACCACGCCCGTCAGATCGACCAGCAGCGCACCCTTAGTGGCCGCTTCCGGCGTCGTTTTTACCTGTGAGTAGATCCCAACACCCACTAAAATCAGAGCAATAAGGAAAATATTGAGAATAAATTCTCTGATAAAATTAAGCAGACGCCATGTCCACTTAAAAAATCCGCTAAAAATTCGCCACAATGTGCGCATGATATCTCCATGAACGGGTAAACAGCGTGTGCCCTACGTCCTTCAACTCGCCCTCTGGCAAGTGATGAAGCACAAGGAGTGATAGTATCCTAATGAGCGGACAGTAAAAAGTCAGCATTAAATCGCCGCAGAAGCACGCCCTGTCAGGGGTTATCTTGTAACAAAACTTCTACTTGTGCTAACGTGGCGCGCAACGTTGCCGTACCGTCATTTCTACTGTAGAAGTGGCTTGCCGTAGAACTGAGTTGTACCGCAGAAATTATATTGCCAGACAGGAGATGTGCGATGGATGCTCTTGAATTGCTATTGAATCGTCGTTCGGCCTCGCGCCTGACCGCACCCGCACCGACGGGTGACGCATTGAATAACATTATCCACGCCGGTATGCGTGCGCCGGATCATGGTGCCATGCAGCCGTGGCGCTTTTTTATGATCGAAAATGACGGCTTGGATCGTTTTAGTTCGCTACTGACCCGTGCAGCGCAGCAGGAAGGGTTGGACGAAGCCGGTATCGAGAAAGCGCGTCAGGCACCTTATCGCGCACCGCTGATTATCACCGTTGTTGCGCATTGCGAAGAGAACCCGAAAGTCCCGCTTTGGGAGCAAATTGTCTCCGCAGGCTGTGCGGTTCAGGCCATGCAGATGGCGGCATTGGCGCAGGGCTTTAATGGTATCTGGCGTAGCGGCGCCTGGACGCATAATACGCTGGTGCGTGAAGCGTTCAACTGCCGTGAGCAGGATGAAATTGTCGGTTTCCTCTATCTGGGAACACCCGTGCTCAAAGCATCGACCACGGTCACGCCGCTTGATACCGATGCGTTTGTTCACTACTTCTGATCGTCATCTCTTGAATAATATCGATTTCCACCCTGTTTTACAGCGTGCTTTCCCGCGAGTTACGCGGGAAATGCCCAGTCTGCTTGATGGTGAATAATGCGACTTTTTATTGCCGAAAAGCCCAGCCTTGCGCGGGCGATTGCAGACGTGTTACCCAAACCGCATCGACGCGGCGATGGCTTTATTGCCTGCGGCCAGAATGATGTTGTGACGTGGTGCGTGGGGCACCTGCTGGAGCAGGCGCAGCCGGATGTTTATGATGCGCGCTATGCCCGCTGGTCGCTTGCCGATCTCCCTATCATTCCCCAGAAATG